>NZ_JAMYWC010000001.1:0-1068465 GCF_024158925.1 Ralstonia chuxiongensis
ATCAACACCCCAGCTCCATCAAAGAGCTGGGGTGTTTGTCTTTGCGCGAACGCTTCGCACACGTCCCGCCTGCAAGGCTCCGCAACACCCCGCAACAACCCCTCCCTCGCACAAAAAACAAAAGGCCTCGAATAAGAGGTTTATAGATCGCTTTTTGATCGCGTCCCCCTATCAATATTTGGACGAAGCCTACTTCACAGTCTCTTCAAGCTAGTGTTTGAGGTTGCTATCGCCGCCTTGCAACGCACAAGCAAAACTAGATCGCGTTGAAGAGAAGTTGTGATACTGTATATTCATACAGTATTCACTGGCTTGCTTTGGCGTTTCCATGTTTACGTTGTCCCCGTCTCTTGTCATCGCCGAAGATGTGGCGGAATGTCCCGTTCTCGCTGGACGCGCGGTGTCTGGGGAGCGTTCGCTTATGCCGAAAGCCTCGACGGTGCCATTGCCGGAGGCGCTGCATCCGGCTCTGTGGAGCGCAGGCCGTCTGGCGCGAAGCGACGGGCGCGTTTTGACCACTGGGTATGACTCGCTGAATGTCGAGCTGCCCGGTGGTGGCTGGCCCCTCGGCGGATTGACCGAACTGCTGTGCCCCCAATCCGGTATTGGTGAATGCAGGTTGCTGCGCCCGGCGTTGTCTACGTTGTGCGCGGGTGCAGGGCGCATTGCGCTGATTGCTCCGCCGCATCTGCCGAATGCAGTGAGACTGGTGGGCTGGGATTTCTCTCCTGAACAAATCGTCTGGGTGCGCGCTGACAAGCCGGCTGATCTTCTGTGGGCAGCCGAGCAGGTTCTACGCTGCAAGGCTTTCGATGGTGTGTTGATCTGGCTGAACAGGGTGCGCCCAGGAGAGTTGCGCAGGCTGCAAGTGTTGGCCCAGGCGGGAGAGAGCGCCATCTGGGTGTTCCGGCCGGCTCAGGCGCAGCGTGAGTCGTCGCCAGCGGTGCTGAGGCTGGGGCTGGAACCGGCTGGCGCCGATTCGCTGTCCATTCTCTTCCACAAGCGGCGTGGGCCGTTGCGTGAATCTCCGTTGCTACTGCCGTTGGCGGATCCGCTTCGGGCCGGTCGCGCTTCCGTGCGACCGTTGCCTGTGCCGCCCGTCGAGCCGTTCATCATGGATCCGGCCACGGCGAAATTGCTGGCCGCGCTTTCGTCTCCTTCGTCTTCTGTTGCGTTCAACGCTTTGTCGGACGTTTCCGATCAAAACACTCCCGATCATGCCGTTCTGGATCGCGGTGCATCTGCCCCGTCTCCCACTCGACGCGCTTCGACCCCGGTGGTCTGACCCAACCGCGCTGCCTTTGCCGGTCGTGGTGCTGGAGCAGGAGCGCGTGGTGTCGGCCAATCGCTTAGCGATGCGCGAAGGCGTACACGCAGGCCTGCGCCGGGCAGGTGCGCAGGCGTTGGTGCCGCACGCCATACAGCTTGATCGTGATCTGGCGGCCGAGGCACGGTTGCTGCAATCGCTGGCGCTGGCGCTGCTGGCATTCACGCCGCATGTCACGTTGGATGTGGTGGATGAGGCGACGGTGTTGTTGGAAGTCGAGGCCAGCTTGCGCCTGTTCGGCGGACATCGCGCGCTGTGTCGGGCAGTGAAGTATTGCGCGGTTCGATTGGGCGCTATGCCGCAGCTTGGCGCCGGACCGACGGCACGCGGTGCGGCGTGGCTTGCCAGCGCACAGCCGGCGCCGATACGTGGGCGTCGTCGCACGACAGCACGTCAAGGGCGCGCGCGGAGGGCGGTGCGGCAGGAGCGGTTGTCGGTATTACTTGATCAATTGTCGATTGATGCGGTGGCGCGACTCACACGGCCCGATTGGCTTGAAGGCCTCGGCTGCCGCACGCTGGCCGATTTGCGTGAGTTACCACGTAGCGGCCTGCGGCGGCGCTGCGGGCCGTTGCTCGTGGATACGCTCGACGCGGCGTATGGCAACGGGCACGAAAGCTTCACCTGGTTTACCGCGCCGTTGCGCTTCGATGTGCAGCTGGAATTATCAGGCCGCATCGATAACGCGGAAGGTGTGCTGGCAGCCTCGGAGCAATTGTTGTTGCAGCTGGTCGGCTGGCTGTCGGCACTTCAGTTGGGTGCCAAGACGTATCGGCTCACGCTGGAGCACGAACGCCGGCGCGGCCGGAGCAGTGAAGATGCCGCTTCGTCTACGCCGGTGGAGATCGCGCTGGCACAGCCGGTTCGCACGCTGGCGCACTTGTCACGGGTACTGCATGAACGTGTGCATCGGCTCACGCTGATCGCCCCGGTGGTCGAACTGCGCTTGACGGTGACCGACGCTACGCCGCTCGCGCCGCCTACGGAATCGCTGTTTCCCGAGCCCGGTGGTCGCGCTGAAGATGCAGCACGCCTGATCGACACGCTGATCGCCCGCCTGGGTGCTGAGAACGTGCGTCATCCGCAGCCGTGTGCCGACCATCGCCCTGAGCGCGCCAACCACTGGGTCGAGGTAAATGCCGCAACCACCGCGCAGAGCCGTGCGGGCGCGCGTCAAGCATTGGCGCAGTGGCATGCGCAGCAGCCGGAGCGCCCGCTGTGGCTGCTGGAGAAGCCCATCCCGCTGCTGACACGTCAGAATTATCCGTATTACCGCGGGCTGTTGCGGCTGGTGTCGATGCCCGAGCGCATTGAATCCGGCTGGTGGGACGACGACCTCATCAAGCGCGATTACTTCATCGCCGCCGGAGAAAAAGGCGAGCGTTACTGGGTGTATCGCGAACGCGTTTCCGCTGGCAAAGCCAATGCGGCAGACGAGGACGCCCGCTGGTATCTGCACGGCTTGTTTGGCTAAGCACGTCATGACTTCGCCCACGCCACTCCCCGGTCTGCCCGACTATGCCGAGCTGCATTGCATCAGCAACTTCACGTTCCTGACCGGCGCGTCGCATCCGCACGAACTGGTGGAGCGCGCCAAGCTGTATGGTTATCAAGCGCTGGCGCTGACCGACGAATGCTCTGTGGCGGGCACCGCGCGAGCGCTTGTGGCTTCCAAGGAACACGAACTGAAGCTCATCATCGGCAGCCGCTTTACGGTGCGCAATGCCGATGGTGAACCCTGGCTGCGGCTGGTGCTGCTGGCGCAGAACATCGAGGGTTACGGCAACCTGAGCGAGATCATCACGCACGCGCGGCTGGCAGCACCGAAGGGCGAATATCGTTTGCTGGCTGACGATTTGGCCGCGCCCCAAGGTGAACTCGCTCACCTGCGCGGCGTGCCCGATTGTCTGGCGATTCTGCTGCCGGACTACGATCCCGACCCGCAGCAACTGCTGGCTCAGGCATGGTGGTGTCAGCGCGTGTTCGGTGATCGGCTATCGATTGCGCTGGAGTTGCCGCTACGGCACGCGGATGACCGCCATCGCGGAACGGTCGCGGCGGTGTCGGAGCAGATCGATGTGTCCATGGTCGCGACCGGCGGCGTGCAGATGCACACGCGTCAACGCAAGCCGCTGCACGACGTGCTGACCGCCATCCGCCTGTCCAAGCCGCTTTCTGAATGCGGCTTGGAACTTGCGCCCAGCGCTGAACAGGCGATGCGCACGCGCATGCAACTCGCGTTTCTTTATCAAGGCAAGCGCGGTGCCAAGATCCTGCGCCGGACGGTGGAGTTGGCGGCGTTGTGCAATTTTTCCCTTGACGAGATCGAATACGAATATCCGAGCGAAGTCGTGCCGGAAGGCATGACGCCGGCCGAATACCTGCTTGCTGAAACGTTGGCCGGTGCCGCAAAGCGTTATCCAAACGGCGTGTCGGAGAAGGTGAGCGCGCAGATCCAGGATGAACTCGGACTAATTGCCGACTTGGGTTACGAGCCCTTCTTCCTCACGGTCTATGACGTGGTGAAATTTGCGCGCAGCAAGGGGATCCTGTGCCAGGGGCGTGGCTCGGCGGCCAACTCGGCGGTGTGCTATTGCCTGGGGATTACCGAGGTGAACCCGGACAGCGGCAACACGCTGTTCGCGCGCTTTCTTTCGCGTGCACGCAATGAGCCGCCCGACATCGATGTCGATTTCGAGCACCAGCGCCGCGAAGAGGTCATCCAGTACATCTACAACAAGTACGGCGTGACACGTACCGCGCTGGCGGCCGCGCTCATCACGTATCGCACGCGTAGCGCACTGCGTGACGTAGGTCGCGCGTTGGGCATTGATCTTGGGATCATCGAGCAGGTGGCCAAGGGGCAGGCGTGGTGGGATAGCCGCAAGGAATTTGCGCAGCGGGCAGGCCAGCAGGGTCTGGATCCGGAATCGCCGTTGGTGCTGCGCTGGGCGCAACTGGTGGACCAGTTGCGTGGTTTTCCGCGCCATCTGTCGCAACACGTGGGCGGGTTCGTGATTGCGCAGGGCAAGCTTTCACGCCTGGTGCCAATCGAGAATGCGGCGATGGAAAACCGTCGCGTCATCCAGTGGGATAAAGACGATCTTGAATCGCTGCGCCTGCTAAAGGTTGACGTGCTGGCGTTGGGCATGCTGACGGCCATTCGCCGCACGCTGGACATGCTTGACGCGTTACCCGGAAGGCGCGAGCACTATGGTGCAACCGGCAAGCTCGCCATGCAGCACCTGCGCGATGACGACGAGAAAACCTACGACATGATTTGCCGCGCCGAAACCATCGGCGTGTTCCAGATCGAATCGCGCGCGCAGCAATCGATGCTGCCACGTCTGCGTCCACGCGAGTATTACGACTTGGTGATCCAGGTGGCCATCGTACGGCCCGGGCCGATCCAGGGCGGCATGGTGCACCCGTATCTGCAGCGGCGCGAGGCGAAGCGCAATGGCAACACCGATTGCGTGACATACCCAGGGCCCGAGGTGAAAGCCGTGCTTGAACGCACGCTGGGTGTGCCGATCTTCCAGGAGCAGGTGATGGAGATCGCCATGAAGGCCGGCGATTTCACTCCGGACGATGCTGACCGCTTACGCCGCGACATGGCTGCCTGGAAGCGCAAGGGCAATCTCACACAGCATCAGGAGCGCCTGGTGCATGCGATGGTCGAGAAGAGGCGCTACGACCCCGCTTTTGTTGAAGCGCTGTGCAAGCAGATGGAAGGTTTTGCCGAATACGGCTTCCCCGAAAGCCACGCGGCAGGTTTTGCCAAGCTGGCCTACGTCAGCAGCTTCCTGAAGTGCCACGAGCCGGCGGCGTTCTTTGCGGCGTTGCTCAACAGTCAGCCCATGGGCTTCTATTCACCGTCGCAACTGGTGCAGGAAGCCCGGCGCAACCATGTGCGCGTGCTGCCGGCGGACGTGACGGCCAGCGTATGGGACAGCACGCTTCATCCCCGCACCGACGGCGAGGCCGGTGACGGCGGCATTGTGCAGCCCGACATCCGCCTCGGGTTGAATCGCATTCGGGGCATGCGCAAACCGGCCGCCGAACGCATCGAAGCGGCTCGCGCCCAGGCGCCATTTACCAGCGTGGAGGATCTGGCCCATCGCGCCGCGCTCGACCGCCATGACCTGAACGTGCTGGCTGCAGCCAATGCGCTCAAGCCGCTGGCCGGCCACCGTCGTCAGGCGCTATGGCAAACGCTCGCACTGCAGGAGCCCGGCCAGGATCACGCGCTGCTGCGCCAGGCCCGGCCGGTGGAGGCGCCGCTCGAGCTGCCAGCGCCGCCCATTGGTGAAGAGGTGATGGCCGATTACGGCAGCCTGGGGTTGTCGCTGCAGAGCCATCCGGTAGGGCTGCTGCGCGCACGGCTCGAACGCATGCGTTTTGCCACCGCCGCCACGCTGGCTGGCTATCGCAACGGGCAACTGGCGCGCGCTTGCGGCATTGTCACGGTTCGGCAGCGGCCGGGCACGGCCAACGGCACCATCTTCGTTTCCATTGAAGACGAGACGGGCGCCATCAACGTCATCCTCTGGCCGCACTTGATCGAGCGTCAGCGACGTGAAGTGCTGAACGCCCAGTTGCTGGGCGTTTACGGCAAATGGCAATGTGAGCGCGAGACCCGACACCTTGTCGCTCAGCATCTGGTGGATTTGACCCCACTTCTGGGGCGCCTTGCCACTTTCAGTCGCGACTTCCATTAATTTCTGTCCGACCGCCAACTGACCGCCGCGTCACCTTCGGCACGGCAATTGCGTGACGAGAGGCACGCGCAGTCGCCTCACCGTGATGCAGAGGGCTCGGGCGGTTCTCTTCCGCCGTGCACCCTCCAATTGGCGGATAGGGCAAGCGCGGATCGACGAAACGTAGTGCGGATGCAAGGATTTGCGCTTGAGGCGTCACAAAAACCCCCAGCAAGCGAAGAAAACGGCATCTGTAAGGGAACTGACCCTCAAGGCGCCTTGTCACCATAAGCAGGGTTGACGAGATGCGCTTTCATCACGCGTCAATATTGGGTGCAGTCGAAATTACGTCTACTCTGTAGAAAACACATCACGGAGGCCGCCCCCAAAAACGTGTGCAACGGCGTGCATAGATGACACCGCCACCGTTGCCGTGCTGCTGTGTATGACCGCGGACGAAGGTGCAGCCACCCGACCCGCATATTTTCAGCCCATCGATCGGGTCCAGACCCGGCGGTGTTTCCCATCTCAGGTGCAGGAGCGAACAGATGGAACAGCCTTTCAAGCAGTTACACAGTCTGCGCAAGTCGCGCAAGCTCAAACAGGAAGATGTCGCCAAGATGGCCGGTATCTCTCGCGAAGCGTATTTGCGCGCGGAATCCGGTCGTGCCGATCCCCGCCTGTCGACGCTGATGGCCGTGGCCGGCGCGCTGGGGCTGGAGGTCGTTCTGGCGCCGCGAGAAGCCGTTGCCGAGATCGAGCGCGTGATTGCCAATCATCCGACTCAGCCAACGCAAGCGGGCGGCGCAGCGGAAGCTGGCCACGAGCGTTCGGAGCATGGCTCGATGGGCGGCACGGGCGGCGGACATGGCCTGGCAGGGCAGTATCGTGGGCCGGAGCGCCATCCGCAGTCCGCCTATCACCCAGGTGCCTCGCACAGCCAAGCGGGCCAGCAAGGTGCCCCCCATGCGGGCAGCGGCGCCGAGGATCGCTCGCGCATGACGTCTTCGGACAAGCCGGGCGCTGGCGGTTCGTCCAGTGGTTCAGATCGCCCGGGCGGCGGTTCGGGTTCGCGCGAGTCGTAAGCGGATCCCTCTGGTATAGGCCGGGCACGCAAGCGCCCGGCTTGCGATTGAGCGCAGGAAGCAGTCGCACTACAATCGGCCCGGCAAACCGCGCCCGGTTGGTTTGTGCGCGTTTGCGCTAACGTTTCCTTCTCCTTTCCTATGCACGGCGATCCGCCACGCACGCACATGGCGCAAGCCGTACCGCAACATCCGCCGTTCTGGCACAACCTCAAACAAGACGTTTTCTTCTGGGCGCTGTTGGCCATCTGCGGCGCACTAACGCTCGCGGCTCCCAAGCGCATCGTTGAATATCCGGCGCTGATTGACTGGCACACCATTGCCGCATTGGCTGGTTTGCTCATCCTGACCAAGGCGGTAGAGGCCAGCGGCATGCTGCAGTTGCTCGGCCGGCGCCTCGTCGAAGTCGTCAGCAGCGAGCGTGTGCTGGCGCTCAGTCTGGTAGCGGCTTCGGCGGCGTTGTCGACCGTATTGACCAACGATGTGGCGTTGTTCGTGATCGTGCCGCTCACCGTCGGTTTGCGGCAGGTCGCCAGCCTGCCGGTGGCGCGGCTAGTGATATTCGAGGCGCTGGCGGTCAACGCGGGTTCCGCGCTCACGCCGATCGGCAATCCGCAAAACCTCTTCCTGTGGCATCAATCCGGGCTGTCGTTTGGCGCATTTGTCTGGCAGATGACGCCGATGGTCGTGCTCCTGATGGCGTTGCTTCTGCTGGTGACGTGGCTGGCGTTCGCCTCGCACGAAATCCATCTGCATGCTGAAGCCACCGACGTGGAATTGCACAAGCGCCTGCTGGTGCCGGCGCTCGTGCTGTACGTGCCATTTCTGGTGCTGACCGATCTGGGCCATCCGCTGGTGGCGGCGGCCGGGTTGATCGGGCTGTACCTGATCGGGGCGCGCTATGTGCTGGCCCGGGTGGACTGGGGCCTCCTCCTCGTGTTCATGCTGATGTTCATTGACTTGCGGCTGGTGGCGCAGCTTGGCATCGTGCGGCAGGCGCTGGACGCGTTGGCGTTGAGCAATCCAATGCATCTGTACTGGGCTGGCATTGGCGTGTCGCAGATCATTAGCAACGTGCCGGCGGCGATCCTGCTGGCCGAGTATTCGCATGACTGGCCGATGATTGCCTTTGCAGTCAGCGTGGGCGGATTTGGCACGCTGATTGGGTCATTGGCCAACCTGATTGCGTTACGCATGCTGGGCGACCGCCGTGCCTGGTGGGTGTTTCACGCGTACTCGATGCCGTTTCTCTTGGCTGCGGCAGGCATCGTGTACGCGTGGCTGATGTGGCTGCGTTAGGCTGGCACGGCATCCTAATCGGGCGCGACGCTGGTCCAGGTGATGGCGCTCGGTACGAAAGCACAGCTGCGGCGTAGCGGTCAGCTGGCCGATCTGTTTCCTAATTGGTCGGAGGAGCGCTTTGCGCTCTACGCACTGTATCCATCGCGCGCTACCTGCCTGCCAAGGTGCATGCATTCATCGATTTCTGCGTCGAGAACCTGCCCGCAGGCTAGCCCGTAAAGTACTGCGGCCGCACTAGGCGGCCGCAAGCAGTGAAGCAAGAAAGCGTCAGACCTTCTTGGCCGCCATCACGGCTTCCGACACGTTGCGCGGCGCCTCAGCGTAATGCTTGAACTCCATCGTGTACGTTGCACGGCCCTGACTGAGCGAACGCAGGTTGGTGGAGTAGCCGAACATTTCAGCCAGCGGCACCTCGGCATGCACGACCTTGCCGCCGCCGCCCGGAATGTCTTCCGTGCCTTGCACCATGCCGCGTCGTGACGACAGATCGCCGATCACGTTGCCCATGTAGTCTTCCGGCGTTTCCACTTCCACGGCCATCATCGGTTCGAGCAGGATGGGGCCGGCCTTGCGCATGGCGTCCTTGAAGGCCATTGAGCCAGCCATGCGGAAGGCGTTTTCGTTCGAATCCACGTCGTGGTATGAGCCGAAGGTCAGGCGTACCTTCACATCCACCACCGGGTAGCCCGCCAGCACGCCCGTGTTGAGCGTGTCACGGATGCCCTTGTCCACTGCCGGGATGAATTCGCGCGGAATCACACCGCCCTTGATCTCGTCGACGAACTCGTAGCCCTTGCCGTCGTTCGGCTCCAGCGTGATGACTGCGTGGCCGTATTGGCCCCGTCCGCCCGATTGCTTGACGAACTTGCCTTCGACGTCTTCAGCGGCCTTCTTGATGGTTTCGCGGTAAGCCACCTGCGGCTTGCCGACGGTCGCTTCCACGCCAAACTCGCGCTTCATGCGGTCGACCAGGATTTCCAGGTGCAGTTCGCCCATGCCAGAAATAATGGTCTGGCCGGATTCTTCATCCGTCTTCACACGGAACGAAGGGTCTTCCTGTGCCAGTCGGTTCAGGGCGATGCCCATCTTTTCCTGGTCGGCCTTGGTCTTGGGCTCGACAGCTTGGCTGATGACGGGCTCGGGAAATTCCATGCGCTCCAGCACAATGACGTGCTCCGGGTCGCACAGCGTTTCGCCCGTCGTCACATCTTTCAGGCCCACCGCGGCGGCGATGTCACCGGCCAGCACTTCCTTGATCTCTTCGCGCTGGTTGGCGTGCATCTGCAGGATCCGGCCCAGGCGCTCGCGCTTACCCTTGACCGAGTTGTAGACCGTGTCGCCGGAGTTGATCTTGCCCGAATACACGCGGAAGAACGCCAGCTGGCCGACGAACGGGTCGGTCATGATCTTGAAGGCGAGGGCGGCGAAGGGCTCGCTGTCGCTAGCATGGCGCTCGAGCGGTTCGTCCTTTTCGCCGTGGCCCTGGATGGACGGAATGTCCACCGGCGAGGGCAGGTAGTCGACCACCGCATCGAGCATCGCTTGCACGCCCTTGTTCTTGAACGCGGAGCCGCACAGCATCGGCACGATCTCGCCGGCGATGGTGCGCTGGCGTAGGGCGCGCTTGATCTCGGCTTCGGAGAGCGTCTCGCCGCCAAGGTATTTGTCGAGTAGGGCTTCATCGGCTTCGGCCGCGGCTTCGACCATCTTGTCGTGCCATTCCTGCGCGGTGGCCTTCAGCTCGTCGGGGATGTCGACGTACTCGAACTTGACGCCCTGGCTGGCGTCATCCCAGACGATGGCCTTCATCTTGACGAGGTCGACCACGCCGCGGAAATGATCTTCCGCACCGACGGGAATCTGGATCGGTACCGGGTTGCCTTTGAGGCGGTCGCGCATCTGGCGCTCGACGCGGAAGAAATCCGCACCGATGCGGTCCATCTTGTTGACGAACGCAATGCGCGGCACCTTGTATTTGTTGGCCTGGCGCCAGACCGTTTCGGACTGCGGCTGCACGCCGCCCACGGAGTCGTAGACCATGCACGCGCCGTCGAGCACGCGCATGGAGCGCTCCACCTCGATGGTGAAATCGACGTGGCCCGGGGTGTCGATGATGTTGATGCGGTATTCCTGGCGGTCCCCCGCCATGCCGCGCCACATGCAGTGCGTCGCGGCAGACGTGATGGTGATGCCGCGCTCCTGCTCCTGCTCCATCCAGTCCATCGTGGCCGCGCCGTCATGCACCTCGCCTATCTTGTGATTGACCCCGGTGTAGAACAGGATGCGCTCGGTCGTGGTGGTTTTGCCGGCGTCGATGTGCGCCGAGATGCCGATGTTGCGATAGCGCTCGATGGGGGTCTGGCGGGGCATGATGTTTCTCTTCCGTTGAAGGACACTCGCATCGCCGACTCCGCACCATGCGAAGGGCGAATGTGCGAGTGGGAACACATTATAGGATCGGTCCTAACCCATCGCATGTAGGGGTATTGGATGAGATTTCACCCCCTTGCCACCTCATATGCGAGTTGGTGCAGGCCCGCAAAGTCGAGCAGCTCGATTTCTCCGTACGCCAGCCTGAGGATGCCGCGCGCCTGGAAATCCTTCAAAACCTGGTTCACGGTTTGGCGAGACAGCGCAAGCAATTGCGCAAGCTGCTCCTGTGGCACGTGCAGCACACGCCGGGTGCCCAGGCGCAGGTCGCCGTAGCCGTCGGCCATCAGTAGCAGGCGCCGCGCCACGCGCACGGTGGCGGGCAGCAGGGCAGTCTCTTCGAGGACGATAAAGGTCAGGCGCAGCTTGTGGGTCAGCAGCAAGGCAAACGCATGCAGCAGCGCGGGTGAGCTCTCCAGCAACGCAATCAGCGCCGCTTGCGGCATGTGCAGCAATGTCGTATTGCCGTCGGCGCGGGCATCGTGCGTGCGCGGTTGGCGATCGAACGCCCCGATCTCGCCAAACCAGTTGACGGGTTCCAGCACGGCCAGCAAGGCTTCGCGGCCGTCCGCACTGGTGGCGCCGATGCGGATCGTGCCTTCCACCACGCAGTACAGCCCGTCGGGCGCGTCGCCCCGCTGAAAGAGGATCTCGCCAGCGCCCAGGCGACGCACCGCCGCAATGTCTATCAATGCGTCCTGCAAGGCCGCGTCGAGCGTGCCGAACCAACTGCTGGCGTGCAGGCGTTCGCGGTACGAGGCGGCGTCCAGCGCGCCGGATGTGGCGACAGGGTGGTCCATGAGGGGCGACTGAGGAACGCTTCGGACACGTGGAATTTGTCGGCTACGCGACAGAACGACGTGCCATCCACTGACTACGATGAAATGATCATAACGAGCGTGCGGCTGGAGCGTCCATGCTGCAAACGCACAAAAAATCCGGAGACCCTCATGCGGACCCTGTCTGACCATCTTTCCAACTACGCTGCCTATCACCTGGACGGTCGCAATATCGCCACGCACTTTGTCGGCATTCCGGCGATTGTGCTGGCCGTAGCGGTGCTGCTGTCGCGGCCCGTGCTGGCTGACCTGTCAGGTGTGCCTCTGACGCCCGCGCTGGCCGTGTTGGCCCTCACGACGTTGTTCTACCTGCGCTTGGATGCGGTGTTCGGCGTGGTGATGTTTGCCTTGATCGGCGTGTGCGTATGGGCCGGCAACCATGTGGCCGCGCATTCGACGGCGGCTTGGTTGTCAGTGGGCGTTGGCTTGTTCGTGATCGGCTGGATCATCCAGTTTGTTGGTCACTACTACGAAGGACGCAAGCCGGCGTTTGTTGATGACCTGGCGGGTCTGGTGATCGGCCCGCTGTTCCTCGTGGCCGAGACGGCATTTGCCCTGGGTTTGCGCGCGAAGTTGCGCGATGAGGTGGTCAGCCGTTCGCACGCCATGCGTGCCTCGATGGGCGGCAAGCACGCCGCCGCCTGAGCCCACCGCGCGGGGTTATTTCTCTGCGAACTTCGCGGCCGGCTGAAAGACCGGTGCGCGATTCTGCATGCCCGCCAGCACCGCCTCGCGCTGATTGGCCGCGCCGATCAGCCGGTCTTGCTCGACCGACTCGGCCAGCAGAATCGCGGCGGTGTCGCTATTTTCCGCAACGCGCATCAAGCGCTTGCCGGCGCGGATGGCGTCGGGGCTCTTCTGCGCAATGTCACGGGCTGCCGCCAGCGCTGCAGCGTGCGGATCGTCCACGACGTGCGTCGCCAGCCCCAGGGCGCAGGCTTCTTCGCCATTGACGACGCGGCCGCTGTAGATCAGCTCGCGCAGTCGATCCGGGCGGACCAGGCCGCGCATGAGCACAATGCCGCCCATGTCGGGCACCAAGCCCCATTTGATTTCCATGACCGACAGGCGCGTGTCGGCGGCTACGTAGCGCACGTCTGCGCCCAGCGCAATCTGCAAACCGCCGCCATACGCGACGCCATGCACCGCAGCCAATACCGGCACCGGCAAGTCGCGCCATACCGTGCAGGCGTACTGGCCCCATGCGTGCGCTTGGCAAGTCGGCCAGCGCTGACATCCGAATCCGCATTGTTGCTGCCGAGGCTCGCCATGCTGGCCATGTCCAGCCCCGCGCAGAAGGCACGCCCCTCACCCGAAAGCACCACGGCGCGTAGATCTGCCTCGTTCATCAGGCGCTCGCCGATGGTGACGAGCGCTTCGAACATGGCCGGGTCGATGGCGTTCATCTTCTCGGGGCGGTTGAGCCGGACTTCGGCCACGCCGGCGTCGATGTTGAGCAGGATGCGTTCAGTCATGAAAAAGTGTCCGTGTGAGGTCGGCGTCGAATCAGTCGGGAGCGATGACCAAAACATCGCGCTTGTCCTTCACTTGCGCCCAGTGCGCATGATCGGGCAGCGGCGGCTGCACCTTGGTCAGGCGGGGCCAGTCGGCGCGACGGGAGAGTTGTGCGTTCAAGGCGATGAAGTCCTGCTGGTCCGCTGGGACTTCGGCCACCGGATAGATCGCGCCCACCGGGCACTCCGGCACGCAGATCGAGCAATCGATGCATTCATCCGGATCGATCACCAGGAAATTCGGGCCGGCGTGGAAGCAGTCCATGGGGCAGACGGCGACGCAGTCGGTGTATTTGCACTGGATGCAAGACTCAGTAACTACATATGGCATAACTACGTGGGCTGTTCAAAACCTGTTCTGAATTCGTCCAAAATTATGCAGCATCAAGCTGAACCCCGTCAGGGGCACCCTGCGTGAGCTTGCATATACGGCTGCCATTTCATCTGAGGTGTGGCCCTAGCGGAGTGTTTTGGGGCGACGAGCCTAAGTCCATTGATGGCAATCCTGCAGCGCGCTCTCGCTGCTTGTGATGTGCGAAAGTCCGTGCCCGCGAGTTGCCAGCGCGACCCCGGCGCCGGAGCAGAGCGGGATACGGAGAAATCGAGGTATTTGCGGGGGAGGGGGCAGACGCTTGACGGGGCCGGTGTTTGTGCCCAGCCCTGAGGACGCTGTCACACCTTCCGGTTCGCGCACGCGAGCGGTTAATCCAGTGAGCTAATCGGCCGAAGGCCTGAAGCTCGTGCCTCGGTTTATTGCGGCTGACGCCCCCGTCCGAGCGATAGCTTTTCCAACAACAATTCAACGTTGACCGGCTTGGGCAGGTGGTCGTCGAATCCGGCGGCAATCGCGGCGTCCCGATCCTGTAGGGAGGCCAGGCCGGTAAGCGCCAACGCGTAGATCCGTCGTCGCCCGCCTTCTTGTTGCCGAATACTTCGCAGCAGCGCGTGGCCATCCGTTCCTGGCATCGCGAGATCGCTCACCAGAATGTCGAACGAACCAGCCCCGATGCACGTCAGTGCCTCTTTGGCCCCGGAGGCTGTCTGTACCTGCGCACCCAGACTGCGAAGCAGATAGGTCAGGGCTTCCTGAGACTGCGTGTCGTCGTCGACCAGCAGCACCGACAAACCATCCAGCCGCTGGGCTCCGTTCGCCGCGCGCGCAGTGAACGCATGCTCATCAACCTGGGCCTGAATGAGCGGCAGGCGAACCGTCAGCCTAGTGCCTCGACCTTCGCCCTCGCTGCTCGCTGTCACGGTGCCCCCGTGCGCCGCAACCAGATGTTTGACGATCGACAGACCCAACCCGAGCCCGCCGTATTCACGCGTCCGACTGGTATCGGACTGCATGAAGCGGTCGAACAGCTGCGGCAGCAGTTCGGGTTTCACGCCGATGCCGTTGTCAGTGACGGAGAGTTCGACCAGCGTTCCGAGGCGGGTTAAGGCGACTTCGACCCGGCCACCCTCCGGCGTGAACTTCAAAGCATTGCCGATCAGATTGGACGCCACCTGTTGCAGACGGCGCGCATCGCCACTGACGACGGCCTTGGTTTGCAAGCCGGAGGTGATCAGTGTGATTTCCTTCTTTGCCGCTGCGGGCCGATGGCCTTCCACCACGGTACGGACGGCGGCTGCAAAGTCGATGGGCTTCACATCGAGCGAGAATCGGCCGGAAGAGATCCGGGACACATCCAGCAGGTCGTCGATCAGTTCGGCCTGCAACTGGCAATGGCGCAGGATAGTCTTGATGGCATGTTGATCCTTGTCTTCGCTGGCCGCCGGATTGCGCTCGCTGGCGGCCATGAGCACCGCAGCCCAAGTTGAGATTACGTTGAGGGGCGCCCGCAGTTCGTGCGAAACGAGGCCGAGAAAATTGTCCTTGGCAGTGTTAGCGCGTTCGGCTTCACACCGAGCGGCCTGCGCCGTGCTGACTGCCCGCTTGAGCTCGTCTATGTCCTGGAAGGCGAGCACTGCGCCGTCGATGCGATCATCTGCGGTACGGTAGGCGCGCACGTTGACCAGCCACCAGCGGCCCTCGCTGTCCTGGTACTCCTGCTCCAAGCCTGCCAGGCCTTGGACGGCGGACTGCACAATGTGCTCGACATCAGCGGCCGAGAAGAGGCGGTTCAGCTGTGCCAACGGCCGCCCGACGCTGTCTTCGGGCAAGCCAAACAGCGTCTGGGCCTGCGGCGAGAAATGGCGCAGGCACAATTGCCGATCAAGTAGCAGGACGGGCAGCGGGATGCCTTCGACAAGATTGCTCAAGTCGTCATTCGCCCTGTCGAGTTGATCGTTGCGCGATTTCAGTTCGACGTTCAGGGAGCCCAGCTCCTGGTTGGCTGACTCCAGCTCTTGCTTTGCCAGCAATAACTCTTCATTGGCGCTCTGGAGTTCTTCGTTGGTGCTGAGCATCTCCTCGTTGGCAGTCCTGAGCTCCTCGTTGGCCGACTCGAACTCTGCAACCACTGTCTTGAGCTGCGCCTGGGCAGCTTCGAGTTCATCTGACAACGTGGTGACGGTACGCTCAAGTTCCTGAACGCGGGTGTGGGGTGAGCCTGGGCTGGTGCTCTGAACGGCGATCGCGTCGTCTGGCAAGCGCTCCAGCGTGACCAAGAAATGCGGTACCAGGTCTTCGGCAACTAGCGGCAGCACGTCCAGCGCGAAGCGTGTGTCGCCAAGCGCCACGCGCTCTCGCCGCACCGGCTGACTTGTGCGCTTCGCTTCGATCAGCGCGGTGCGCACCGTCACGTTGAGTTCCGGCTGCAACAGGCGCGGCAGCGCCAGCGACGCTTCGCCGCTCGCGGGCGCGACGAAGCCCGACACGTCGCCGCAAAAGTGCACTACGTTACCGTTCTCATCGACGATGAAGCCGGGTGGCGCATACCGTTCGAGCGCGACCCGATTGGCGGCCTCAATAACCGGATCGACCGGCTGCACACGGCGCACAGGAGGTGTCCCGCCTTGGCTCGCCCATGGCCGCAGTGCATCGATCGGGAAGGTCGCCTGCTGCCGCTTTGCTACGGGCACCTTACGGTAGAGGTGCGGTGCGCCGGCATGCTCGAAGCCATCGACTCCCGATGCTGCCTCGGCCCGGCCAAGCAAAACGAAGCCATCTGGCCGACAGGCGTAGTGCAGCATCTCGAGCACATGCTGCTGTGCTTCTTTGCGCAAGTAGATAAGAAGATTGCGGCAACTGATGAGCCCCATGCCGGAGAAGGGTGCGTGGGTCAGCACGTTGTGCCGTGCGAAGACACACATATCCCGGATCGACTTGCGCACGACGTAGCCTCCGGACGTCGCTGCGAAGGTGCGCTCGCGAAACGCCTCCGGCACGTCGTCCATCGAGGCAATGCCATACCGGCCAGCGCGCGCAATCTCGATGGACGCCTCGTTGATGTCGGTGCCGAAGATTTGAACGCGGCGGTGTGGCGCTTCCCGGTCAAGCGCATCTTTCAGCAGCGTGGCGATGGTGTAGACCTCCTCGCCTGTCGAGCAAGCAGGCACCCATACGCGGATCGGATCGTGCTTCAGTTCCAGGAGGGCTGGTATCACCGTTTGCCTGAGCACGTTGACGAACTCGACATCGCGGAAGAAGGCGGTTACGCCAATGAGAATGTCATCTCGCAGTGCTTCGGCTTCCCGCGCATCCCCGCGCAGCAACTGCAGATAGCCGCCTACGTCGCGGTCCTTCTGTAGCAGCACACGGCGCAAGAATCGCCGGCGCAGGTTGACGTCCTTGACGTAGCTGAGGTTGATACCGGTCTTTTGCTGCACGACGGCGAGCGCAGTGCCGAGGGCGTCGGCATCGCCTGCCTGGGCGTTAGCGGTCTCGGGCTGGGGCGCTTCACCAAAGCGCCTGACCAGGCATTGCGCTATGTCTTCCGGTGGTAAAACCTCGTCGACCAGACCGGTGTCGATTGCCGCGGCCGGCATGCTTTGCTGGCTGGCCGACTGCGGCAGCTGGGCGATGACGAAGCCGCCGGAGGCTTTAAGGTCAACGAGGCCGCTGGCTCCATCTTGACCAATGCCGGAAAGGATGACCGCTGCGCCGTTGACGTCGGGATCCTGGGCGAGCGACGCCAAGCAGGCATCGATCGGCAGGTGAAGGCCAGCCTGCCGGCGCGTGAGCCGGAAATGACCGTCCAGTGCAATCACACCGGCGTTCTCGGGCAGCACATAGAACCGGTCGTGTTCAATTTTGCGCAGATGAACGAGTCTTTCAACCGGCATGCTCGAATCCGCTTGGAGGATGCCGGCCAGTTGGCTCTCTTGGTTCGGGTCGAGATGCGTAATGACGAGTACCGCGAACCCGGGGTTTTCTGGCAGCGCGGCCGCAATCGTACGCAACGCATCCAGGCTACCCGCCGATCCTCCCAGCACCACCACCCGCAACAGCTCCGAAGGCATCGACGCCACGTCTGCACTCCTACCTTGTTGTAAACGTCGGCGCAGTCTATCCCGGCGATTTCCGCACATCAACCATACAAGACGCCCTTCACGCCTATGCGTGGTGCAGGTATCCCGACAGTGACGTGGTGATTGTTTGAGAGTGACGCTGAAGCCGTGTTCGCTTGCCAGAGCGCGCCCCATGCCGCGCCGACGCCAGTGCCCGCGCAGTTGAGGATCAGCCCCGCGCCAGCATGGGCGATGGAACCGCCGGCCGATGTGTGAGCTGCAAGGAGAGGATACGGCGGATCGTCCCGATCTCTTCGGCGGGGCGGAGGGATGCTGAGAAGCTGAGGTGGTTGCGGGGGCGGGAACGGGCCCTGGAGGCCACGGGTGCGTGCATCCAGCCGTAAAGATGCTGCCCCGGAGTGCCGATCGGCGAAACTACGCGGAAACCATTGACTTGCCCGGGATAAATCCATCAATGATGGACTCCGCCATCTTCGTTGCCGCCCGTCTGGCGATACCAATGCTCTCCCAATGATCGGCCTGCAGCGCGAAAATACGAGAATGCTCGTTACTGGGCGGCATCCCTTCCTGGCAAATCAACACGGAGGCACTGTAAGACCGATCAGGACGCCGCTCATGCCATTCACGAGGCGGGTCAAAGAGATAGATCAGGGGGTAAACATCGAACCCCTTGTAGCGGCAAGTCGGATAGGCATCCACAGCAATCTCCGTTGAAAGGGGTGGCCTCACTGTACGCTCTTTCCGCTTGCTCCATTGGACTATCCGCGAACGAGCGAATGCGGACGGTGCGGCCATTTATTCGCCACGTGATCCCGCTGGTTTGAGATCTCCTTGCCAAGGCTGCACGTGCATATCGAGGGTATGGTCACCTTGTGCGGTTTTCGCGTGGAGGCTGTCTCGGATAACTTGCGCGATGGCCAGGCGACACAAGCTTTCAATGCCGCCCCTGGCTGCCGAGGCTAAATCCGTCGCGTTCGCCAACACCCTGAAGGACCGCCTTCCTTCCCCCACGAAACTGGTGAATTGGACACAGTTCGGCTCTCCATCGCGGACAAAGCCCACAGTGATGGAGTACGCCATGTCTTTTGCCGCTCCGGGAAGTGTGCAGAGAAAGCTGGTCTTGTCGGTCGCATGAATCATCTTGCTTCCTGGCTTGTCATGCGAGCAATACGCCTCGCCAACGCAATATCAAAAAAGCAGGGGCTTCAGAAATACGCCGCGCCTGTCACAGCGACGCCACCGATTCGCCGGGTACCAGGCCATTGATGACGTCTTCGCCGAACTTCAGCGCCCCCCGCCTCGCGGTCCCGACATTCTCCCAAGCGGTGGGTGTCATTCGAAAAACGCGCGAATGCTCGGCTCCAGGTTGATGACCTGCTAGGCAGATCACTACAGATGCGTTGAATGTACGATCGGCACGCTTGCGCGGCCAAGACTGGGCAATCTCGGTCCTGTACACCAATGGATACAGGTCGAAACCTTTGTACGTGGCTGACGGGCTTGCGTTCATGAATGGCTCCAACCGATGGTGGGCGTGATCGATACCCGGCTGGATATCGACATTGACTGGCCACAGCAATCTGCTGATTGGCCGGGGGCAGTTATGAGTCCGTCCCCAAATGATCGACGGTGATCACGAGCATCCGATCTCCACGATCCGCTTGGGTATGCACGCCCAACTGCGCCCGTAGAAAACGGTCAAGCATGCGCTGCAACTGACCGAGGTCTTGCCGGTCTGCGTGCATCAACTGATTCATGGCATCGTGCGTAAACGTGATCGTCAACGTCCTCACGTGCCAGATACGGCTATCGAACTGAGGCACTTGCCAGTTTGCGCCGAGCACACTCGATTCGGAGTGCCAGGTCCGCACATCCTGCCCGGTAATTTCATCGAGCACCGGCTTGGTAAATGCGACAAGGTCGAGCATCACGGATCTCCATGACTTACATCGTCAGTCGGAGCATCAACGGGCGAACGTCCGTGTGCGGAACAGGAGGATGGTGGGGCCCACTGTACTCCCATATATGCACGGCTGCGTGTCGGGGCTGGCGCCAGATGAGTGAGCGACGAAAAAAAACCCCGCGTGGCGGGGTTTTTTTATTGCGCGCGAGACGGATCAGTTCGCCGTAATCTTGGTCGCGACCGGGCCTTTCTGGCCTACGCCCGATACAAAGCTGACTTTCTGCCCCTCTTGGAGCGACTTGAAGCCATTGCCCTGAACCTCAGAGAAATGAGCAAACAGATCGTTGCCGCCTGCGTCAGGGGTGATGAAGCCGAAGCCCTTGGAGTCGTTGAACCACTTTACGATACCGGTTTCCATGTTGGATTCCCTAAATGTTCTGGTCGAGCCCATGCTCACCAAGCATGACAATCAAGGAAGGAACAATGAGAAAAGGTATCGCCTAACGTGACAACCCAAAACATCGGAGTAACTACTTCAAAAGCCTGCGGCGCAACTTGTACCGGGCTCACAAGGTCCTGTCAATCAAAAAGGCGATGAACCCGGAAATAAGCCGTGAATGTGGATGCGACCGCGCTTTGCAAACGTTCCATGTTGCCCATACACCGCCGCGTTTGGTTGTAACAGTCGAGCAGTCGCATTCACGCGAGCCATTGAGGCGGCTCACAGAGCAGGAATTGCGAGAAGCTGTTACCATGCGCAACCTTTACCCGTTCTTCGAATTGATCGGGCTGGGTGCCTGGCAAGAAGACTAATCAATCGCTGGCCACCCGTCGGGCGTACACCCGAGTCATCTTGGACCACACGGTCCATCACCTACCTGACCGGCGGTTTATCCGCTCCGTACGCAGCGCGCATGTACTAGGCGTGCCAGCCTACGCAAGTACGGTCACCTCGTTGCCAATAGCTTGCGCCATGCATTTGTATGCATGACCCAAAGGCGTTGGCCCTACCCATCGTGGCGTAGCTCATCAGCAGGAACTGGTTTGCTCAGGCGTTCCACGCCTGCATCAGCTCTCGCCCGAAATTCAGCAGTGTATTGAACAAAATCGACTCCCCGTACACGGTGTCCGTGTACCCAATTGAACAAGAACCCGGCGTCTGGTTTGCCACCTATCTCATCAATGAGTATAGGGACGGCACGGAACGTATCCTCGCCAACGTCTCGATGCGCCACAACGTACATGGAACGGAAGCACTCGCAACGAATGCTGCCCGGGTTGCAGGAAGAGCAGCCATCGCACGTCTGGCACCCCATCACAAGAACTGAACCGCTCAAGCCGCCCCGCGCGGCTTTTTTCCGCTTGCGGCAAGAGCAGGCGCAACCCAGCAGTCAACAGGAAGGAAATCACCATGTCTATTAGCGAAGAGTGGGAAGAACTGCATCTGACGCCCGAGGGCTGGAAAGATGGCAGCTATCGACACGTACCTGGTGATGCCGTCATCGTCGCGCCGCCGGCCAATGATGTACTGACCGTGCGCAGGCATGTTGCTGCCGTCTATGGCGGGCCGTCACGCGTGACAGAAGACAGAACACCGCGCACTGATGACCTGAGCCAGATCGAGCAATTGCTGTTGAAGTACGGCGCTCCTGTCTTTGGCGTCTAGGCCGCAGACGAAGCGGACGAATGCTCGCGCACTACATCGCGCCCACGTTATTTGAGAGAGAAACTGGCATGACACTCTGCCGCGCTTGCCTTGCGATTGAAGTCCACCGACTTGGTGCGTCAGGCCATGCCTTCTTACGAATCACCGACACCCAGCGCATCAAAGCTTCCAAGACAGCGGCCGTCACGGTGAGCACGTTTGCATGCCGCACGTGCGGCGCAAACTGGACCTACCGCGAAGGGAAAAACGTGCCCAACCCGGGATGGTCGCTGGAAGAGTAAGCGCCTTCATTGGTTCGCTAGCCTCCGGTGTCTTGGCCGAGGCTCCGAGAAACGCCTGGCGGCGCGTCAGGCAACTGGCACCAGGAGTGCAACACCGTGCATCACCCATCCCAGTTCGCTCAGCGCGCGCTACCTGTTCTCTTGAGGCTGTTCTCCTCGCTGTCGCTAGCTGTCATCCACAGCATCGGACGCGCGGGCGGGCGGCTCCTCTATGCCTTACCCGGTGGATATCGCCGCCATGTCCAGCGCAACGCTGCGCAGGCCGGATTCAACGCGCCCCGCTTTGCGCGGCAGGCAGCAGCAGAAACCGGTGCAATGATGAGCGAACTGCCACGGGTCTGGTTTCGTAGCGATGCATGCATGGCCCAGGTGACTTGCGAGGACAGGCACGTCATCGAGGAGGCTCTGGCCGAGCGCAATGGACTCATCATGCTCACGCCCCACCTGGGTTGCTTTGAGCTGGCTGCACGCTATATGGCACAACGCATTCCATTGACGATCATGTTTCGCCCGCACCGCAAAGCCGTGCTGCGCGGCCTGCTGGATGCCGTGCGCGCGACTTCGAACCTGAAGGCGGTGCCAGCAACCTCTGAAGGCGTTCGATCGTTCGTACGCGCCTTGCGCCAGGGGGACGCGGTCGGCCTTCTTCCCGATCAAGCCCCGAAGGGCGATGGTGTATGGGTCCCGTTCTTTGGCCGGCCGGCGTACACCATGACGCTGCCAGGCAAGCTCGCCAAGCAGACGAACGCGCCCCTGATCATCGCCGCCGGCGAGCGCCTGCCCGGCGGGCGCGGCTGGCGGATGCACGTGAAGCGCCTGACCGGGCCGCTTCCCGACGGCGCCGAAGCTCAGGCTGCCTGGATCAATGCAGAAATGGAAGAGATGGTCAGGCGGTTTCCTCAGCAATACCTGTGGGGCTACAACCGATACAAGGTGCCTGCTGCTGCCCCAGCGGCTCCTACGGCCACTGTATAGGCGCATTTGTCCATTGCCTTGCCGATTCGGTGCCTGCGCAGGGCGAGACGGTCACCCATCTTGCGCAAATCGCAGAGCAAACGATTATCGTGGTGACGATTGTTGCCATCGTTGCCGCAGTCATGCTTGCATTCTTCATCACGCGCAGCATTACTGTGCCGCTCAGCTTTGCTGTCTCGGCAACCGAGGCTGTGGCGCGCGGAGATTTTACGCAGCAATTCAATACCCACGGCAAAGATGAAACCGGTCGCCTCTTGCGTGCACTGAGTGAGATGAGCGCAAGCCTCTTGCGCTTCGTCGGTCATGTGCGCACGGGGTGCTGACACGATGGCGTCTGCAACCGGCCAAATCGCAGCGGGCAATCTCGAACTATCGACGCGCACAGAAGAACAGGCGGGCTTGCTGGAAGAAACAGCCTCCAGCATGGAAGAGCCCACTGCGACTGTCCGGCAGAACGCCGACAACGCCCAGCAGGGAAGCACGCTGGCGAGCAGCGCTGGCAACATCGCTCAGAAGGGCAGTGTCGTGGTTGGGAAGGTCGTGAGCTTGAAGATGGTGCCCAATTGGCGTCTGAGGCCGGGCGACAATGTCTGAGGTGACAACCGCTATTGCGCGCGTTACAGGCATCATGAGCGAGATCGCCGTAGCTTCAGTTGAACAGAGCAGAGGTACCGAGCAGATCAACCTTGCGATTGCCCAGATGGATGAGATGACGCAGCAGAATGCCGCGCTCGTGGAGCAGGCTGCGTCAGCGTCTGCTTCGTTAGAGGATCATGGGCGCCAGCTTCGCGATTCAGTCGCATTCTTCCGCTTGGACAGCAGCGGGCACATGATTGCGGCGCCGGTCGGAACGGGCTAAAGCCCTGGTCAGCGCGGTGAGAATGGCAAGGTGAGGCGCTCAATACTGCGCCTTTCTTAACTTGGCGCGACCGTATACACAGCCGTATCGGCCCTGATGCCGAGGTCACGACGGAACGTTTCCGGATCGAACCCTTCCTGAATCTGCTGCGTCTCGATTGCGGATTTCGCGGCCTCCATCGCTTGGAGGCTGGTCCATTCGACGATGGACACCACGTTGAACTCGGTGGCGCCAGCGGTGTGCGTCAGCACTGAGCTTTTCAGGCAACCTGGTTGGGCGGCGAGCAGGGCCCTCGCTTGCTGGATGCGCTCCATGAAAGCCGGCATGGCGGCAGCCGGTACGGCGAAGCGACCAATGCGGAAAACCGCCATGTGTGAGTCGTCGGAAGCTTTTGCGGATGTCATGCTGAACCTTGTCCTTAGGCGTGGATAAAAGATACCGCCGTACTCTAAAATCTCAAGTAAGGTTGAGGTCAAGAGGTTCGCGCATGAAAAAGCATCCCTTGGAAGAAATGGGTATTCCGCTCACGTTGAGCGTGGGTGAGGTATCCCGCCGCAGCGGCGTACCTGTGTCGACACTGCATTTCTATGAGGCCAAAGGCCTCATCGAGAGTCACCGCACGACAGGCAACCAGCGCCGATATTCGCGCGACGTCCTGCGCCGCGTAGCGTTTGTGCGTGTGGCGCAGCGTGTCGGAATTTCTTTGGGTGAGATAGCGGCCGGGCTGGACGAACTGCCCAAGGGCAGCATTCCGGACCGCGAAGCGTGGTCGCGATTGTCGACGACATGGCGCAGCGATCTTGATGAGCGCATCGCTCAACTCAAGAAGCTGCGCGACACATTGGACGATTGTATTGGCTGTGGCTGCTTGTCGATCGACCGGTGTCGCCTGCGCAATCCGCTGGATAAGCTAGCCCAGGAGGGGGCGGGGCCGCGACGACTGATGGTCAAACCTCTGAAATCGTGACGGTAAGTTACGGCGGTGTTCCGCAGACCTATCGTACGTGGCTGCTCAATGCACAAAATAAGGCCGGAGTTTGTCGTCAAGGATCGCATCAGGCGCATCGAAGTCGTGCGCACGGTCTTGTCGTGGGGCCGATGCGTTGCAGCGAAGAAACGCCCACATCGGCGATTCCGGTGGGCGCGCAGCGCAGAAGCATCTGGAGCGCTCTTGCAGCTATCCGGGCAATCCGGCCAAGCTCAAGGCATGGCCGAGTTTCGAGGCGAGCGCGGGCGCGCAGTCGGCTCCGCTGAACTGTCGCTCGAAGCGGAAAGTCGGGTGCAATTCAAGCACGCGTGCCGCGGCAATTCGCGCTTCGTCCAGCCGATTGAGGCCGACCAATGGTCCGATCAAGATGACGTAGTTGATGCTGTGGCTCGGGTTTGATTGCACCGCCAGATATGCCGCTTTCGCTGCTGCTGGCAACGCGTCCTGAAGAAAGTGCCTCCATGCCTGCGCTCGATACGACACGGACGGACCAGCTATCGTCGTTCGGCACGTAGACGTCGTCGTGAGTATCGACAGGAGGCAGAGGCTTACAGCTTCTGCTTGCCTTGGCGTGAGGAGTGCAGCGTACCGCTTATGACAGTCCCTCCGGCGGGCCGAGGAGGCGCAACGGGGCCGGCTCGCGTTCGTCTTTTCCGGCTTGCGGCCTATATTGGGTGTTACGGTCGGCATTGCTCGAGCGGAGGGCCCAATGAAACGCTTGTACACCTTCATCACGGTTTCAATGTTTGTGCTTACGGGACTAGCGCTTCAATCCTGCGTCGCATTGGGCGAAAAGCCGCTTGATGAGCAACTGGCCGGCGCCTAGACGTATGTCTCGGTCGATACCGTCCGCCCAGATGGCAGTCGCGCACCCATGTATGGGCCAAATCCGCAGGGCCTTGTCATCTTTGACGGCCACGGTCACTACGCGCTGGTGAACTCACGCGCCGACCTGCCAAGGTACGTCGCCAACGACCGCATGAAGGGCAGTGCGGACGAGTATCGCGCGGTAGCGCAAGGTTCGATTGCGCACTTTGGGAGGTACGTCGTAAATGAAGCGGACAGAACCATCACCTTCCGCATTGAGACGAGCACATTCCCGAACTGGAACGGGGTAGAGCAGCGCAGGCCGTTCGTTCTCTCGGGAGATGAATTGCGATGGACCACGCCCGCCGCCTCGGGAGGGGGCTCCGGAGAAATTGTGCTGAAGCGAGCCAGATGACGCTGGCGGGCGGCACATGAATGCTTAGCCGGCGCCTTATGGAACGACCTCAGCGCAGATGTCTGTTGACTTGCGCAGCTTGATCGCCCGAGCCACGACCGGCTCTTTGGCATCGTCGGTCTTCAGGACGATGAGCATGCTGGCGTAGCGGGCTTTCCAGTTTGGCCCGAACGGACGCCCCAAGCCCCGCCGAACTCAAGACGGTATGATCGCCAGCAGTCACGAGAATCTCTCGGCGACGATGCCAATGATGGCAAGGAGAGCCGCATGATCAAGGTCACCGTGATGTACCCGTACTCCGAAGGCGCGCGTTTCGACCACGCCTATTACCGCGACCGGCACATGCCGATGGTGAAGGCGAGGTTGGGCAGTGTCTGCGCCTACTACACCGTCGAAAAAGGCTTGGCCGGTGGAGCGCCGGGCACGCCGCCCGCCTTCGTGGCGATGTGCGCGTTGATCTGTGATTCGACCGAAGGCTTTCAGGCCGCCATGCAAGAGCACGGCGCCGAGATCCTGGGCGACATTGCCAATTACACCGACATCGCACCGGTGATTCAGGTCAGCGAGGTCGTGGTCGAGCGGTCGGATCGTTGAGCGCATCCTCTGGCATCGTGGGGCAAGCACGTGGAAAGCCGTTTTCTCCAAAACAGCCGATCCCAATCACCAGCGGACAGTCCTGCCGCGATAGTCGAGATATTCGAGGCCGGGCCGCCCCAGTTTGTTCAAAATCACGTTCACGACGCCCGGAACGCTTTCCTCGACTGACAATCGGCCCTCGGGGCCACCGAGGTCGGTGCGTACCCAACCCGGGGCGATCAGCAGCATGGCCAACGGCGTGTGCGCCTGGCGCGCTGCGAAGCTGCGCATGAACTGGTTCAGCGCCGCTTTGCTGCCACGATAGAGTTCGCGCTGGCCGGATTCGTTGTCGGCAATGCTGCCTTGCCCTGACGACATGATCCCGATCAGGCCGGCCGGCGGAACAAGATCGGCCATGCGTTCGACCACGCGCATCGGGCTGAGCGCATTGGTAATCATCAGCGCTACGAAATCCTCTGTGGAGACCTCGCCGATGGTCTGCGTCGGATCCGGATTGGTCGTCCCCGCATTGACGAACAGAACGTCGAACATCCGGCCGGACAGGCGCTCACGCAGGGCCTGGATCTGCTCGGGCCGCGTGATATCCAGCGTTTCGATCGCGACCCGGCCCGGATGCGCATTGGCGAGATCATGCAAGAGCGTCCGGCTGCTGCCGGCGCGAACCGTGCCCACGACATTCCATCCGTTTTTCAGGAATTCGGCGGCCATGGCATGACCAAGACCCCGTGAGGCGCCGATCAACAAGATGGTGGGCGTGTGGATGGGGGCGTTGGGCAAGGCGTTCTCCGTTGTGCACAGGTGATGCAATGCATTGTCGAGAGAACTCGCGTCTTGCACCAGACGCCTGGTAGACAATCCACGATTGCATCAGACGCCATGGTTGGATGCGTTTTCGATTATTCTGGCCGCATGTCACGCGTCGATCTCAACCTCCTGCCCGCACTGGACGCATTGCTCAGCGAGCGTAGCGTTACCGGTGCGGCCCGGCGTCTGAATCTGAGCGTCTCGGCCATGAGCCGCACGCTTTCGCGCTTGCGCGTCGCAACGGGCGATCGCTTGCTGTTGCAGGCTGGCCGCGCGCTGGTGCTGACACCTTATGCCGAGCAACTGAGCCAGCGTATTCCTGCTCTGGCCCGTGAAGCGGAGGCGGCGCTCAGCCGTGCTGAACATCGGTTCGACGTGGCCACCCTTGAGCAATGCTTCACCGTGCGCGCGGGTGAGGGCTTCGTCGATCTGCTTGGCGCGGCGTTGATGGATCGCCTCCAACGCGCCGCGCCCGGCGTGCAAGTCCGCTTCACGCCCAAGCCGGACTGGAACGCGCAGCCGTTGCGGGACGGTGCGATTGATCTGGAGATCGGTATTGTCCGGACGGCTGCCCCCGAAGTCCGTACGCGGCCGCTTTTCCGCGATCGCTATGTCGGCGTGTGTCGCGCGGGCCATCCTCTCCTGGGCGCTGCGCGCATCAGCCTGGAACAATGGGCAGCATGCGGCCACGTCATGGTTTCGCGTACAGGCCAAACGGAAAATGCGATCGACGTGTCATTGGAGCCGCCAAACCTTCGGCGGAAGGTGGCAGTCGTGGTGCCGTCCTATTTGAGCGCGATGCAACTGGCGCGCCATTCGGACTTGTTCGCCGCCGTTCCGCATTCCTGCCTTGGGAATGCCTTTGTAGCGGATTTCGCGGCGGCCAACGGGTTGCAGTATTTCGAACTGCCGCTGGCTATACCTGCTTTCACCATTTCAGAGATCTGGCACCCGCGCCTTGACCACGATCCGGCGCATCAATGGTTTCGCACTGAAGTTCTAGAGCTGTGCCGGGTGGCATATCCGCAGAATCCGCTCGAGATACGCGCTGAAGGCAGGTAGACCGTTATCGCTGGACAGGGCGCGTGTGTTCGCTTGGGGGCCGGTACCCAAAATATGCGGACGTCCGCCCATGCCGCCATGCATCGCCGAAACTCCGCGCGACGGCGGGATAGGGCTTGTCGCTGCGTTCGAGATGTATTGCCGTCTTCTCAGGCAGTCGCGGAGAACAGGCTTCCCGAGCTCTTGCCTTCCGCTTGCTGTGCCTGTGCAAGTTGGCCGATTGCGGTTTCAAGTGCCGCAGAGACCGAGCTTGCCTCCGTCGACAGCGCCTGCAGCCGCGCAGCCGCTTCCTTGTCGACAGTGGCTTGTTTCCATTCGGCTTCCATCTGGCGTTGCAATGCTGAAAGCCGCTGCCGCAGCGCATTGATCTGCGCTTTCAACTGCTTGACCACGGGGCTGTCGCTGGACGTGCCCGCGTCGCTCGATGTTGGATTCAGGCCAGTCGATGATTGCGCTTGGTCCTTGTTCGAGCGGGTGTCGTTGCCTTTCGAGGTGGATGTGGCCGCAGCTTCATTCCCTGCTGAGGCGCTAGATGGGCGGCTCGCCGCAGGCGGCACGGCGTTGGGCGTGAGTGAGGGATCGACTCGCATAGCTGATTCTTCTTGTTTGAATGTCGGCAGGCGTGATGTGCTTGCCGCTATACATCGGACTCTTCTTCGGCATGTTCGCCTGGAACTTGAGGAAGGCTGAAGCGGCTTCACTGCGGGCATTGCTCAGAAGCCGATGGCGCTCCGGGGGAAGGACGCTGCCACCTCCCGGTCTTCACCAGTGCTGGTCGTAGGTGCCTTTGCCGTTCAGCTTGTCGACCATTTCCGAGAGCCAGCGCTCCTCTTGAAGCGCTCTGCGCAGTGCGTACAGGGCGGCGCCCTGCGGGTTGTCAGGGTAGACGAAGTAGTGCTCAGCCTCCACGCGCCAGGCGTTGTATGCGACGACGTGGAGGGCGCGGATCTCCCACAGCAGACGGATCACGGTTTCGTTGTCGCGGTGCTCTTGGGCCAGCGTTTTGAGTTCGGCAAGGGTCAGCGCGGGAAAGCGCTCGCGGATGGGTTTCGACATGGGCGCACCGTCACCACTTGCGAGCGACGCGCATCGTCCGGCGCTCATGTGGGGTGGGCTCGTCGGTGAGCGACGCGCGGTACGCCTCCTGCGCAGCTTTGCCCTCGTGGAACCATGTCTCCACCGCGAGTTCGCTATGCAGCGCCTCGACGGCAATGCTGAAGGCGTCTGTTCGACCGCCCGGGCCAGCTGCCTCTGCCACCTGATGTGCGCGCCAGACGAGGTTGCGCAGCGCCTGCACTTCCATTAGCAACCGCCGCACGACCGGGTCATGGCCGTAGCGATCGCCAATGAGCGCGAGCTGCGCGTTCGTGGGCGCGGGGTATTCGATGCGAAGGGGATAGGGCATGGTTCAGACACTGTATGTTTATACAGTATCGTGGGCCGCGCCGAACGCGTCAACGTAGACAATGCAGACGTGGACGAGGCGACACTTGGCACGCCTTGAGGTGCTTCCGGGCGCTGCATGCTGTGCAGGAAATCGTTCCAACAAGCAGCATCGGGCCGCGGAAGACGGCGGGTTTGCTTGACTCTTATATAAGATATAAGACATTTGACCGTGTGGGGTATTGCGATTAGAATCGCGCCCAAGCGGCGCCCGGACCAGCCTCGGGGTGCCTGAAAAGATTCCCTGTAACGTCATCTCAGCAGGTCTCCCATGCTTGAAAACTTTCGCGCTCACGTGGCCGCCCGCGCCGCGCTCGGTATTCCTCCCCTGCCGCTGACGGCTCAGCAGACCGCCGAACTGGTCGAACTGCTGACGAACCCGCCCGCAGGCGAAGAGCAGACGCTGCTCGATCTGATTACCCATCGCGTGCCCGCTGGCGTGGACGAAGCCGCTCGCGTCAAGGCCGGCTTCCTGGCCGCCGTGGCCAAGGGTGAAACTGCCTGCCCGCTGATCTCGCGCAGCCGCGCCACCGAACTGCTTGGCACGATGCTGGGCGGCTACAACATCCAGCCGCTGATCGAGCTGCTGTCCGATGACGCCGTGGCCGCTGTGGCCGCCGACGCGCTGAAGAAAACCCTGCTGATGTTCGACCAGTTCCATGACGTGAAGGAACTCGCCGACAAGGGCAACGTGCACGCCAAAGCCGTGCTGCAGAGTTGGGCCGACGCCGAATGGTTCACGAGCCGTCCGGAAGTGCCGGAAAGCCTGACCATCACCGTCTTCAAGGTGACGGGCGAAACCAACACCGACGACCTGTCGCCGGCACCGGACGCCACCACCCGCCCGGACATCCCGATGCACGCGCTCGCGATGCTTAAGAACGCGCGCCCCGGCATCACGCCCGAAGAAGACGGCAAGCGCGGCCCGGTCAAATTCATTGAATCCCTGAAGGAAAAGGGCCACCTGGTTGCCTACGTGGGCGACGTGGTCGGCACCGGCTCTTCGCGCAAGTCGGCCACCAACTCGGTGCTGTGGTTCACGGGCGAAGACATTCCCTACGTTCCGAACAAGCGTTTCGGCGGCGTGTGCCTTGGCGGCAAGATCGCCCCGATCTTCTACAACACGATGGAAGATGCCGGCGCGCTGCCGATCGAACTCGACGTGTCGCAGATGAACATGGGCGACGTGGTCGAACTGCGCCCGTACGAAGGCAAGGCGCTGAAGGACGGCAACGTGATCGCCGAATTCCAGGTCAAGTCCGACGTGCTGTTCGACGAAGTGCGCGCCGGCGGCCGCATTCCGCTGATCATCGGCCGTGGCCTGACCGCCAAGGCGCGTGAAGCGCTGGGCCTCGCACCGTCGACGCTGTTCCGCCTGCCGCATCAGCCGGCCGACAGCGGCAAGGGCTTCTCGCTCGCGCAGAAGATGGTTGGCCGCGCGTGCGGCCTGCCGGAAGGCCAGGGCATTCGCCCGGGCACGTACTGCGAACCGAAGATGACCTCGGTGGGTTCGCAGGACACCACCGGCCCGATGACCCGCGACGAGCTGAAGGATCTGGCTTGCCTCGGCTTCTCGGCCGACCTCGTCATGCAGTCGTTCTGCCACACCGCTGCGTATCCGAAGCCGGTGGACGTGAAGACGCACCAGACGCTGCCGAACTTCATCAGCACGCGTGGCGGCATTGCGCTGCGCCCGGGCGATGGCGTGATCCACTCGTGGCTGAACCGCATGCTGCTGCCCGACACCGTCGGCACCGGCGGCGACTCGCACACGCGCTTCCCAATCGGCATCAGCTTCCCGGCAGGCTCGGGCCTGGTCGCGTTCGCGGCGGCCACCGGCACGATGCCGCTGGACATGCCGGAATCGGTGCTGGTTCGCTTCAAGGGCAAGATGCAGCCGGGCGTTACGCTGCGTGACCTCGTCAACGCGATTCCGCTGTACGCGATCAAGCAAGGCATGCTGACGGTCGCCAAGCAAGGCAAGAAGAACATCTTCTCGGGCCGCATCCTCGAAATCGAAGGCCTGCCTGACCTGAAGGTCGAGCAAGCGTTCGAGCTGTCGGATGCGTCTGCCGAGCGTTCGGCCGCTGGTTGCACGGTGCACCTGAACAAGGAACCGATCATCGAATACCTGAACAGCAACATCACGCTGCTCAAGTGGATGATCGCGCAGGGCTACCAAGACCCGCGCAGCCTGCAACGCCGCATCAAGGCGATGGAGCAATGGCTGGCCGATCCGCAACTGCTGCAGCCGGATGCCGACGCCGAGTACGCCGCCGTCATCGAGATCGACCTGGCCGACATCCACGAGCCGATCGTTGCTTGCCCGAACGATCCGGACGACGTGAAGACGCTGTCCGACGTGGCCGGCGCCAAGATCGACGAAGTGTTCATCGGCTCGTGCATGACCAACATTGGTCACTTCCGTGCCGCGTCGAAGCTGCTGGAAGGCAAGCGCGACATTCCGGTCAAGCTGTGGGTCGCGCCGCCGACCAAGATGGACCAGAAGCAACTGACCGAAGAAGGCCACTACGGCGTGTTCGGCACGGCCGGTGCCCGCACCGAAATGCCGGGCTGCTCGCTGTGCATGGGCAACCAGGCACAGGTGCGCGAAGGCGCGACGGTCATGTCGACGTCGACCCGTAACTTCCCGAACCGCCTGGGCAAGAACACGAATGTGTATCTGGGCTCGGCGGAACTGGCGGCAATCTGCTCGCGTCTGGGCAAGATTCCGAGCAAGGAAGAGTACATGGCCGACATGGGCGTGCTCACCGCGAACGGCGACAAGATCTACCAGTACATGAACTTCGACCAGATCGAAGACTTCAAGGAAGTGGCCGACACCGTGCAGATGTAAAGGTGTTTCGCGACTGCGGTGGGTCGTTCCCGCCGTAGTCAAATGAAAAGGCGCCGAGGGTTGAATGCCCTCGGCGCCTTTTCTTTTTGGTGCTTCTCAAGATTCCAGCACGGGCTGAAACCAAAAGGGAGCACGCTCCCTCAACCAGCGTTGTCAGTGGATGATGATGGACACCGTTGAATACGCTGGCACCGTGATCGTCTCGCTGTACGTGCCTGCCTTCATGCCGCGCGCGACCGGGAACTGGCCGAAGCTTTGCAGCGTGGCCGGTACGGACGTCGGCATGGTGCGCTGGCTGCTGTAGCTCGGGCCGTTCAGCGCAGGGATCGAAAAACCGCTGTCCGAGCGAGCCGGATACGCAAAGCCCGATGGGCTGCCTGGCACCGGCAGCAGCGCGACCGCCGTGCCCCAACGGCCCGTTGCATCGCCCAGGCCTGCGCCGCCGCCGGCTTGGATGGCGCTGTTGAGTACCGCAGCCGAATCTGTGGACGAGAAGTTCTGCAGCAGGTTCGTGTAGTACGCAATGCCGTACTGGCGCAGCAGGAAGCCGCCCAGGCTGCCCGAAATCGGATACCCCGGGCACGACGAAGACAGCGACGGATCAAACGCCGTCAGCGAGCAGTCGTACGCGCTTTGCAGCCAGGCCGGGAAGCGGCTGTCGCGCACGTTGTTGAAGGTCGGATCGATCTGGCTGGAGAGCACGTCTTCCATCGTCATCGCCGTCATTTCTTCCAGCCACGTGCCGTACATGTACTGCGAGCCGTGCAGCACGCCGCGCTGGTAGAAGTTGGCCATGTGCGTGAACTCATGGCCGAGCGTCGAGACGACGGTATTCAGCCCATCAGTGCCGCCCAGGTAGATGGTTTCCGAATCCACATACAGTGACAGCGACTGATTCGACAGCGGCTGCGAGCTGGTGGTGAAGTTGTTGCGCGCCCAGAAATAGCCGACGCGACCATAGGGCTGGCTATCGGGCTGGATGTTCAGCACCACGATGTCGAGCGCCTGGTTCGGATCGATCAGGCTGGCGGAGCTGGAGTAGCTGCCCCACGGCTGGCCGACCAGCGAAGTAGCCAGCGTGTAAACCGACTGCGTGCCCGAAGCAAACTTGCTGATGAGCGTGTTGATGATGCCGTCGGTGATCTTGCTGGTGCCGTATTCGGTGTTTTCCACCCACAGGTTGACGATGCGGCCGTCGGTGGCCGTGGCTTGCTGGCGCAGCGTGGCCGTACGCACGGTGGCGGTGCCGTCCGGCTGCTGGTGGTTCCACGTACGCTGCGTGCCGACGCTGGCGACCGACTGCGGACGCAGCACCGTGTCGTTGGACGCGCCTTGCGTCTTGAGCGGGCCGCCGCCAGTGGCGTATCCGTCCAGCGCATGGATGTTGAAATCGGAAAGCTGGCGATCGAACGCCGCGTTGGCGTCATTGCCGGCCACGTCGGCGGCAGTCTTCTGGACCGGCGCTCCGGTGGCGTTCAGCAGGCCCAGGCCCGTCAGCGAGACGGACGGCATCGGCTGTGCCGCCGCACTCTGGTTGGTGTAGACGAGCGTCACGCTCTGGCCCGTGAGCCCCGCGATCGACACCGGCACCGAGCCGGCCGCTGCGCCCGTATTGGTCGCTTGCCACACGCCCACGCCGGAGCCGGCGTAGGTGTTGCCCAGTGCGCCGCAGTTCGACCCGCTGCACGCCGCCGCCACGGTGATATTGGCGGACGAGCCTTGCGTGGAGGCCGGGGCGGCCCCCGAACTGCCGCCGCCACCGCCTCCGCCACATGCGGCCAGGGTACCTGCTGCTGCCACCATCATCGCGATGGTCCATTGCTTCGTGCCGCGCACGTTGTTGCTGCTGCGTTCCATCTACTTCTCTCCAATTCCGCACATACCAGATGCCTGCACAGGGGCGGCTCGTGACTGCCTCAAGCGCAACATGCGGACGGATTCTCAAGGCGAAGTGGCGGATTCGATTCGTGGAAATGACGGCCTCACAGGCGCCAATTCCCCCCGATGTGGGGGTACGCAAAGTTTGCGTTGTCGAAAAGGTTGAAAAAGTCGTAGCCCCGGGATGTAGATGCAGAAAACGGAGGAGGGCGCCTGGCGCCACTTTGGCGACGGTGCCGTCCGCTAGAATGGGCCGCCCGCTCATTCACCGCGCCGCAAACGCGCTCAATACGTCACCCGCCGATGCTCGTTGCGCAGCTCAAATCGTTCTTCATGGTTGCCCGCCTGGGCAGCATCACGCTGGCAGCCAAGCAGCTCGGCCTGTCGCAGCCGACCGTGACTTCGCAGATCCGCGCCCTGGAAGAGGCCTACGGTGTCGAGCTGTTCTACCGGGGCGGGCGCCGGCTTTCCTTGGCGGACGCGGGCGTGCGGCTGATGCCCCTGGTGGACCAGCTCGTGCGCCAGGAAACCGAGATTGACTTCTTCCTGCGCAATTCCGGCGACATGGGATCGGGCCACCTGCGCATCGGCGCGACCGCGCCGTATTACGTGCTCGACATCGTTGATCGGTTCTGCAAAAGCCATCCCGGCATTGACGTCAGCATCGAAGCCGGCAATTCGGTGCAGATGCTCGAAGCGCTGCAGGAGTACCGGGTCGACGTGGCATCGTCGTCGCAGCGGGTGGACGACGCGCGCTTTCTGCGTATTGAACTGGCACGCGATCCGCTCGTGCTCGTGGTGCATCGCAGCCACGCGCTCGCCGACCGGACGAGCGTGCCGGTAAGCGCGCTGTCGCAGTGCCGGCTGCTGGTGCGCGAGGTGGGATCGACCACGCGCGCCATGACCGAAACGATGATGGCGCAGGCTGGCGTGACGCCGGCTTCCACGGTGGAGATCGGCAGCCGCGAATCCATCCGTGAGGCCATCACGCGCAACCTGGGTGTCAGCGTGATCGCCCGCCAGGAAGTGCCAAGCCACGCCGATCTGCGTGTGCTGCCCTTTGAAGGTGGCGCGCCGGAGCTGAGTGAATACCTGTATTGCCTGCAGGATCGGCGCGAGGCGCGGCTGATTGCCGCCTTCCTGAGCGAGGTCCGGCCGGTCTCGTCATAGACGAACCAAAATCCGGAAATGCGCGCATTGGCGTTTTTGGGGTAACTGCCACAAGGGGTACATGTCGGCTGGCTACAGTGGCGATCGTTTTTGCCACTGTCTGCGCCCCGTGCCCATCTCTCAGCCTGTTTCCAACCCGACCTTGGGTTCTGCCGCGCCGTTCCTGTCTGTGCGGCAAGTCTCGCGCCGCTTTGGCGCGTTTACGGCGCTTGACGGTGTGTCGCTGGATGTGGCGCAGGGCGAGTTCGTCTGCCTGCTGGGCCCGTCGGGCTGCGGCAAGACGACCCTGCTGCGCATCATCGCCGGGCTGGAGGCGCACGACGGTGGCCAGATCATCGCCGGTGGCCGCGATATTTCCAGCCTGCCCCCGCGCGAGCGTGACTACGGCATCGTCTTCCAGTCGTATGCGCTGTTTCCCAACCTGACGGTCGCGCAGAACGTTGGCTACGGGCTGGACGCCAGCAACGGCAACCGTGCGCGCATGCAGGAGCGAGTCTCGGAGATGCTCGCGCTGGTTGGCCTGGCCGGTAGCGAGGCGAAGTACCCGTCGCAGCTGTCGGGCGGCCAGCAGCAACGTGTCGCGCTGGCCCGCGCGCTGGCGCCCGCGCCATCGCTGTTGCTGCTGGATGAGCCGATGTCGGCGCTGGACGCCCAGGTGCGCGAACACCTGCGCATCGAGCTGCGCCGCCTGCAGCGCAAGCTGAACGTCACCACGCTGATGGTCACGCACGACCAGGACGAGGCCATGGTAATGGCCGATCGCATCGCCGTCATGTCCAACGGCCGCATCGAGCAGACGGGCTCGCCGGCGGAGATCTATTCGCGCCCGGCCACCGGGTTTGTCGCCGGGTTTGTCGGCCAGGCCAACTGGCTGCCGCTGGAACGCGCGGAAGATGGCACGCCCACGCTGGCCGGCCAACCGCTGCTGCTCGATCCGGCTTTCGCCGATGGCGGCTCGATGCAGGGCCGCCTGTTCTGCCGCCCCGAAGCCGTCACGCTGCAACCGGACGACGACGCCCCCAACCGCCATCTCGCTCGCGTGGTCGACCAGATTTACCTCGGCAGCCGCACGCGCGTGACGCTGTCGATCGATGGCCTGGCCGATGCACCGCTGGTGGCCGAAGTGGCATCGAGCGCGCTGCAAGCCGGCCGCAATGGCCTGGGCGACAGCAAGCTGTGGATTGCGCTGGAGCGCGACGGCTTGCGCGTGTATGCCTGAGGCCGCCATGTCGATGTTGCCTCCCGAGACGAACGTGGTTGCGGCCACTCAATCCGAGCCGGTTCGCGCTGCGAGCCGGCCTTTCTGGCGTACCGATGCGCCGGTGCTGACCGGCATGAAGCTTGGCTGGCTGCTGTTGCTCGCCATCGGTTTGCTGCTTCCCACGGCCATGATGTTGTTGCAGGCCACGGGTCTGGTTGCCAGTGTGCGCAGCACAGACGAGCATGGCCTGGCGCTGGTTGCCCACGTGGTCCAGGCGCCAAATTTTCTCGACATGGTTGGCCGTACGCTGGCCGTATCCGGCGCGGTGGCCGCCATTGTGGTGCCGCTGGCGTTTGCCCTGGCTTACGCGGTGCAACGCACCTGCATGCCGTTGCGCGGCACGCTGCGCACGCTGGCGATGCTGCCGCTGTTTGCGCCGTCGCTGCTGCCGGGCATTGCGCTGGTCTACCTGTTTGGCAACCAAGGCCTGCTCAAGGCATGGATGAGCGGCAACAACATCTACGGCTTCTGGGGCATCGTGCTGGGCGAGGTGTTTTACACCTTTCCGTATGCGTTGATGCTGTTGCAGGCGACGCTCACGCTGGCAGACGGCCGGCTGTATGACGCCGCCCGTGCCATGGGCGCGAGCCCGTGGCGGACGTTCCGCACGGTCACGCTGCCCGGTGCGCGCTACGGGTTGTTCGGCGCCTTCGCGTTGGTCTTCACGCTGGTCGCGACCGACTTTGGTGTGCCGACCGTGGTGGGCGGCAGCTATCAGGTGCTGGCCGTGGAGGCCTACAAGGCGGTGGTTGGTCAGCAGCAGTTTGCACGCGGCGCTGTCATCGGTTTGATGCTGCTGCTGCCGGCGCTGCTGACCTTTGCGGTAGAGCGCCTCGTGCAGCGCCGCCAGCACGCCGCGCTGGCCAGCCGCGCGCAGCCATATCACCCGCAGCCGGATCGCCTGCGTGATGGGCTTTTCCTGCTGCTGAGCGTGCTGGTCGTCGGCGGGATTCTGCTCATGCTTGCCACCGCCGTTGGCGCGTCGCTGGTGAAGCTCTGGCCTTACAACCTCGAACTCTCGCTGCGCAATTACGACTTCGACAACATGGACGGCGGCGGCTGGCTGGCGTATCGCAATAGCCTGAAGCTGGCCGCGCTGACCACGGTGTTTGGCACCGCACTGATCTTCACCGGTGCATGGCTGGTCGAAAAGACGCGCGCCGCAGGATGGTTGCAATCCGGGCTGCATTCGGCCATCCGCTTTGCCGTGCTGCTGCCGATGGCGGTGCCCGGCCTCGTGCTCGGTCTGGGCTACGTGTTCTTCTTCAACCATCCGGCCAATCCGCTCAACGGCCTGTATGGCGGCATGGCGCTGATGGTGCTCTGCACGATCATGCACTGCGCCACGGCGGCACACCTTACGTCGGTGGCGTCGCTGGGGCAGCTCGATCCGGTGTTCGAGGCGGTGTCGGCCTCGCTCAAGGTGTCGGCGCTTCGCACGTACTGGCGCGTGACACTGCCGATGTGCCTGCCGGCCGTGTTGTCTTGCGCGCGTTACCTGTTCGTGTCGGCCATGACGACCGTGTCGGCGGTGATCTTCCTCTACAGCCCCGATACCGTGCTCGCTTCCGTGGCCGTGTTGAACATGGACGACGCCGGCGACATCGGCCCCGCTGCGGCCATGTCCACGCTCATTCTCGTCACGTCGATCGCCGTATCGCTGCTGCTGGAACTGGCCACGCGCGGCGTCGTGCGCCGCACGCAGGCCTGGCGCACGGCGGCGCATTGAATTCGTAGTCCGTAACCGAAAAAAAGCAGAAAGGAAGCATGAACATGGGTGACTCCTCCCCAATCTCGGCGCGCCAGGCAGGCGCAGACCGCGTCAACCCGGGCGGCACGCTGTTGCGCCTGGAGGCCGCTGTGCTCGACTGGGCCGGCACCGTGGTCGATTTCGGCTCGTTTGCTCCCACGCAGATCTTCGTCGAAGCGTTTGCCGAGTTTGGCGTGGCCATCACGCTGGACGAAGCACGCGGGCCGATGGGCTTGGGCAAGTGGGACCACATCCGCACGCTGTGCAATGACGGTGCGATTGCCGCGCGTTTCTCGCTCGCACACGGTCGCATGCCCACCGATGACGATGTCACCGCCATCTACAACCGCTTCATGCCGCTGCAGATCGAAAAGGTGGGTGCGCATTCCGCAATGATCCCGGGCGCGCTGGACACCATCGCCGCACTGCGCGAAGCGGGGTTGAAGATCGGCACGTGCTCGGGCTATCCGCGCGTGGTGATGGACCGCGTGGTCGACCTGGCTGCCAGTGCCGGCTACGCGCCCGACTGCGTGGTCGCTTGCGATGAAGTGCCGCGTGCCCGCCCGTGGCCGGCGCAGGCGCTGCGCTGCGTGGTTGATCTTGCGATTGGCGATGTCGCGGCCTGCGTGAAGGTCGACGACACCGTGCCCGGAATTGAAGAGGGCCGCCGCGCCGGCATGTGGACCGTTGCGCTGCTCATGTCGGGCAACGCGCTGGGCCTGCCGTACGAGCAATACATCGCACTGTCTGCAGACGAGCGTGCGCGCCATCGCGTTGCCATCTCGGCCGGCTTTTCCGCCTGCCGTCCGCATTACGAGATCGACACGATTGCCGATCTGCCTGAAGTCGTGGCCGACATCAACCGCCGTCTGGCGCGCGGTGAACGCCCGCAGTGCATCTGAGTTTGTTGTTCTGTTTGTTGTCTTTTCCGCTGCATCACACCATACCGAGGAAACCATGACCGCACGTCTTTCCCTGCTGGCCGCCGCAGTCGCTTCGGCCGCGATGGCTTTCGCCACGTCGGCTTTTGCCAAGACCACGCTGACCGTATACACGGCGCTGGAAGCTGATCAAGTGAAGGCGTACCAGGAAGCTTTCGAGAAGGCCAATCCGGACATCGAGATCAAGTGGGTGCGCGACTCCACTGGCGTTGTCACCGCCAAGCTGCTGGCCGAGAAGAACAACCCGCGCGCCGACGTCGTGTGGGGCCTGGCCGCATCGAGCCTGGCCATCCTGGACAAGGAAGGCATGCTGACGCCGTACGCACCGGCCGATCTGTCGAAGATCGGTGCAACGTACCGCGACAAGGCCAACCCGCCGGCATGGGTGGGCATGGATGCATGGGGCGCGGCCATTTGCTTCAACACCGTCGAAGCACAGAAGCAGAACTTGCCGAAGCCGACTTCGTGGGCTGACCTGACCAAGCCCGTGTACGCGGGCAAGATCGTCATGCCGAACCCGGCTTCGTCCGGCACCGGTTACCTCGACGTAAGCGCATGGCTGCAGATGCTGGGTGAGCAGAAGGGCTGGGCCTACATGGACGCGCTGCACCAGAACATCGGTCAATACACGCACTCGGGCTCCAAGCCTTGCAAGATGGCTGCTTCGGGCGAATTCCCGATCGGCATCGCGTTTGAATACCGTGCCGTGAAGTCGAAGAAGGAAGGCGCACCCATCGACATCGTGCTGCCGTCCGAAGGCCTGGGCTGGGACGTGGAAGCCACCGGCATCATGAAGGGCACGAAGAACCTGGACGCCGCCAAGAAGCTGGCCGACTTCTCCGCAAGCCCGGCTGCAATGGCGCTGTACGAGAAGAACTTTGCCGTGGTCGCCACGCCGGGCTTCTCCAAGCCTGATCCGCTGCTGCCGGCCGACTACGAAAAGCGTCTGATCAAGAACGACTTTACGTGGGCCAGCGCCAATCGTGATCGCATCCTCGCTGAGTGGACGAAGCGCTACGACGGCAAGTCGGAGAAGAAGTAAGCGATGCAAGCTCCCGTAACTCAAGGGGGCCTGGATGCCAGCACCGACGTCGCCATCGTCGGGGCTGGCATTTTGGGCTTGGCGCACGCGGCCGCTGCCGTCAAACGCGGCCTGCGCGTGACGGTATTCGAGCGTAGTGATATTGCCGTCGGCGCGTCCATTCGCAATTTCGGCCAGATGCTGGTGACCGGCCAGCCGCCCGGCATCATGCTGGACCTCGCGCGCGAAAGCCGCGCGCTGTATCTCGACTGGGCCAACAAGACCGGCATCTTTGCGCGCGCCAACGGTGCGCTGCTGTTTGCCCGCAATGCCGCAGAAGAAGCCGTGGTGGACGAGTTCATGGCGACGCGCGCACCGGCTTTCGGCTACAACGTAAAGCTGTTGCGCAGCGCAGACCTGGCAAACCTCTACGATGGCCGCTTCATGCGCCACCGCGCAGCGCTCCAGGGCTTTGATGATTTGCAGCTTTATTCGCGCGAAGCCATTCCGGCGCTGGCGTCATGGCTTGCCACGCAAGGCGTGCGCTTCCATTTCGGTACGCTGGTGCGCCATGTGGAAGGCGGCCGGCTGGAAACAACTGCTGGCGTGTGCAACGCCCAGCGTGTGGTTGTCTGCAGCGGTCACGATTACCAGACGCTGTGTGCTGACCAGCTTCGCACGCTGCAACCGCAGGTTTGCCGCCTGCAGATGCTGCGTGTCACGCCGGAAGACGGCTTCCGCCTGGAGCATGCCGTGCTGACTGGCCTGTCATGCACGCACTACGGCGCATTTGCGGACTTGCCGACCGCCCAGGCGCTGGCCATGCAGATCGAGCATCAGCGCCCCGAGCTGGCGCGTCATGGCATTCACCTGTTGGTGAGCCCCACGCCATATGGCGACTGGATCATTGGCGATTCGCACGACTATGGTCAGGACGCCCGCCCGTTCAACGCCGAGTCGGTCGACAACATCATGCTCGAGCTCGTGCGTGACACCTTCGGCAGCAAGCTGCGCGTGGTGGAGCGTTGGCAGGGCGTGTACGGCGCCAAGTGCCATGTACCCGGCAGCGGCGCGTTCTCCGTCACCCGCGTCGACGACCGCACCACCGTCGCGCTAATGCACAGCGGCATTGGCATGAGCGTGGGTCCGGCGCTGGCGCATCGGCATATGGACGCGCTGGTCGACGGCTCCGAACTGCCGCAATGGACGCCACCGGCAAGCGCGCCCGCAGCGGTGGCTGCCTGACGCAGCTTTATTCAGTGCGGAGACGCCCGCACGGTTCAGGCCGCGCGGGCGTTTTTGTTTTCAGGCAGCGAAGAGTTCGACGATGGGCCAGCCGCGCGATTCGGCCACGGCTCGCAAGGTGGTGTCGGGGCTCACGGCCACCGGATGCGAAACGGCTTCGAGCAGCGGCAGGTCGTTGCGTGAGTCGCTGTAGAACACGGTGCGCGAGAAGTCTGTCATGCGCTGGCCGCGCTGCGCGAGCCACTCCGTTACGCGCACGATCTTGCCTGCGCCAAACGTGGCGGTGCCGAGCGGGTTGCCCGTGAACGCGCCATCGCTCTGACCGTTGAGGGTCTCGCCCTCCACCGCCAGCAGATGTGGCACGTTGAACGCGGCGGCAATCGGCTCGGTCAGGTAGCGGTGCGTGGCGGTGACGATGCAGCAAAGGTCGCCGGCGCGCAGGTGTGTGTCGACCAGTTGTCGCGCGCGCGGCAGCATGGCGGGCGCGATGACGTCGCGCAAGAATGTGGCGCGCCAGGCGTCGAGCCGTGTGCGCGGGTGCTGCGCCAGCAGGCCGAGCGAGAAGCGCGCATGTCGCGCAAAGTCGAGCGTGCCGTCGCGGTATTCCCGCATCCAGCGTTCATTGGCTTGCTCGAAGACGCTTCGATCCACGGCGCCCTGGGCGACCAGGAAGCGGCCCCATTCGTATTCACTGTCAATGGGCAGCAGGGTGTGGTCCAGGTCAAACAGGGCAAGCGATTGCATACAGCAGGCGGGCGGGGGCGGTTGAAAAACCGCGAGGTTACGGCCCTAGCGCGTCGCGGCTGTGTCCATCGCCATAACTTTGGCGATGAACGCATTGGCATTTTTCTTCGGTGCCTGCGCAACCTGAGGGTTCAGGCAGTCGAGGAACGCGCGTACCAGCCGTGCGTCCTTGCGCTCCTTCAGGAAGTACAGGTATTCGTAGATGACCGGCGCATTGTCTGCAAACGGTAGCACGCGCACGTCGGGGCGGCGCGGTGCTTCACGCGCGGGCACGATGCTGCAGCCCAGCCCCAGGCTGATCGCCTCGTAAATGGCTTCGCGGCTGCCGATGATGCTCGTGCTGGCAGGCTCGATGCCGGCTGCGGCGAACGCGTCTTCGGTGACGCGGCGGGTGACGGAGCCCGGTTCGCGCATCAGCAACTGGCAGCCGGCAACGTCATCCAACGTGATGCTCAGGCGCCGTGCAAGCGCATGGTCTAGCGGCACGACCAGCACCATGGTGTCTTCAGCCAACGTGATGCGATGCAGGCGTTCATCATCCACGGCGTGAGACGAAACCGCCAGGTCGATACGCACCTCCGAGAGCGCCTCGAGCATCTGCTGCGAATTGCCGAATTCGATGGTGATCTCGATGGTCGGATGCCGCGCGCGAAACGCCGCCACGCTGGGCAGGATGTAGTAAGGGCCCGTGGCGCCCACGCGCAGGTTGCCAGTGCGCAGATCGCCGGCATTGCGCAGGAGAAAATCGACGTCACCTTCCTGCTGCGCAAGGCGCTCGACGATGGGCATGAGGCTCACGCCCAGGTCTGAAAGGTCCAGCCGGCTGCCGCGGCGGTGGAACAACTCCACGCCGTACATCTCCTCCAACTGGCGGATGCGTCCGGTCACGGTCGGCTGCGACAGGCGCAGGTGCTTGGCAGCGGAGGTGACGCTGCCCTGGCGCGCCACCTCGAAGAACGACATCAATAGATCGCCCAGCATGCTTGTGTTTCCCTGATATGTCTTTTTGATCGTCAGGTGCACAGTCTAGGCAGCGTTTGTGACGCTACATACCGTGAAACCTTACGGTCAGCCGTGGCTGCTTGCGTCGACGCTGGCCTGAATTTGAGCGAGTTTCGAGGAGGGCGCCGGGCGCACATCGTGCTACCGTATGAACCTATGCGCGTAACAGAGGAGACACCATGCCGGTGCTGAAGGTCGATGTCGTCACGGCAGAAGAGCGGCTGTACGAAGGCAACGCCAAGTTTGTGGTCATCCCCGGCACCGAGGGTGAACTAGGCATTCTGCCCGGCCATGAACGTCTGCTTACGCGGCTGCGTCCGGGCACCGTCCGGGTCACGCAGGAGAACGGGGAAGAGGTGATCCTCTTCGTGGCCGGCGGCTTTGTCGACGTGCAACCCGAGCAGGTCATCGTGCTGGCAGACACCGCTGTGCGCGCGCACGACCTGGATGAGGCCAAAGCCGAGCAGGCGCGCAAGGCCGCAGAAGAGCACATGCAGAACAGCAAGAGCAAATTCGACTATGCACGTGCGCAGGCGGAGCTGGCCGAGGCCGTCGCGCAACTGGTCGCCATCGAACGTTTGCGCAAGCGCCGCCGCTGAGCCTCTGGCGTCACAAATGGCCCGTGCTGCCTCCACACCATAACGGCGGTAATGTGTCGCCCCAGCCTGGGAGGGGTAAAGAACCGCGCCGGTTCTCCGTTTTAAAGCAGAACTATCGAATTCCCGCTGAACGTCCCTCCAGAGATGTGATCGGTTTTGCCGGTTCTGCTGATGTCGCCCCTTGTTGTAATTGCCCGTGCGTTTGCGCTTGGTTGCCGCAAACACCCGAGTGCCGAGCATTCATTCGCGTTGCCCATGCGCTTGCCGTGCGTGCCATCCCACCCGAAGCGGTGCGCGCAAATGTTTGCGGTGGTCGGTGCGTTGCTTTGCCGCACGGCGCTGGCGCAAACAGACGTCACCGATCTGACCGCACTGCCCATCGAGCAACTCATGCAGGTGCAGGTCGTCACCGGCGCATCCAAGTACGCGCAAGCCGCAAATGAGGCACCCGCCAGGGTTTCGGTCATCACCGCTGCTGACATCAAAGCCTATGGCTGGCGCACGCTGGCTGACATTCTGGGCAGTCTTCCGGGGCTCTACACCAACTACGATCGCAACTACACCACGCTGGGCGCACGCGGCTTCTTGCGCGCGGGCGATTACGACACGCGCTTCCTGTTGCTGATTGATGGCCATCGCACCAACGATCCCATCTTCGACCAGGCGGCCGTCGGCACCGAAGCCATCCTGGACGTCGACCTGATCGAGCGGGTGGAGTACGTGCCCGGAGCGGGCTCGGCGGTGTACGGATCGAACGCGCTATTCGGTGTGATCAACATCATCACAAAGCGGGGCCGCGACATTGACGGCGTGCAGGCCAGCGGATCAACGGGCAGCGCCAATGCGCGCGCTGCCCGCGTGACGTGGGGCAAGCGGGCCGAGAACGGCGCCGAATGGCTGCTGTCGGCCAGCGTGAACGATGCCCCGGGGCGCGACCTCTACTTTCCCGAGTTCAATCAGCCGGGCGTGAGCGATGGCGTGGCCCGCGGCATGGATTACGACCGCGCAAAGCGCCTGTTTGCCAAGGGCAGCTTTGGAGAGTTCGGGCTGACCTTCGGCTACGTCGATCGTACGAAGGGCGTGCCGACGGCGCCGTACGACCAAAGCTTCAACGACCCGCGCTCGCGCACCGTCGACACGCGGCAGATGTTCAACGGCACGTGGCAGCACGCGCTGGACGACACGACCGACGTGACGGCGCGGCTGTTCTGGGGCCGCTATGTCTCGCAGGGGGACTACGCATACAGCCCGCCGCCGGTCGGCATCAACCGCGATCTATTCGACACTGCGTGGTACGGCACGGAACTCAAGCTCGTGACCCGCCGCATCGAACGCCACACTCTGGTCATCGGCACGGAGCTGCAACGCGACTACCGTGATGCAATGCGCAATTTCGATACAGCGCCGTACGCCAGCTACCTGGACGACCATCGCGACAACAACCGCGTGGGCGTGTATGTGCAGGATCAATTCATGCTCCATCGGGACTGGGTGCTGGACACGGGCCTGCGCTACGACCACACGAGTTTTGCGCCGGGCATCTTCAGCCCGCGCGTGGGCCTGATCTGGCATGCCGCCCCAACGACCACCGTCAAGGCGATCTACGGCATGGCCTATCGCGCGCCGAACGATTACGAGCTGAACTATCAGACCAGCGCGCCCGGCGGCCAGCAGGTCACTAACGGGCTATCGGCCGAACGCATACGTACGTATGAAACGGTGATCGAGCAACAAGTTGCCGCGGGCGGCAAGGCGACCTTGTCGGTGTTTCAGAACAACGTTTCCAACCTGATCAGCCAGAGCGAAGACCCGAACACCGGGCTGCTCTTTTTCAGCAACGTAGCGCGTGTGCGCACACGCGGCGCAGAACTCGGCTACGAGCAGAACTGGCCGGGCGGCACGCGCCTGCGCACGAGCTACAGTTTCCAGCGTTCCGAAGACGTCGATACCGGCCAGACGTTGAGCAACTCGCCGCGTCACATGCTCAAGATCAACGCCACCGCGCCTGTGTGGCGCAGCGACTGGCGTGCTGGGGTGGAGGCGCAGTACATCAGCAATCGGCTGACGACAGCCGGCCAGGTGGGCGGTTACTGGATCGCCAACCTGACCTTGCTGGCGGCACGGTTGGCGCCCAACCTGGAGATGTCGACCAGCATCTACAACCTGTTCGATCGGCGCTATGCCGATCCGGCCGGGCCGGAGTTGCCTCAGCCGTCCGTCGAGCAGGATGGCCGTGCCTTTCGCGTGAAGTTCACCTACACCTTCCGATGAGAGCCCCGCACGGCATCGTCCGACGCGCCCAATGGCCACGACCGCGCAGGTTATGCGCGGTGCTGGGCGCCGTGCTGGCGGGCGTGGCATGCATGGGTGCCACGCACGCGCAAATGCAGGCCAGCGAGGGGCAGGTCAAGGCGGCGTTCATCTATAACTTTGCGCTGTTCACCAACTGGCCGGCCGAAGTCATGCAGGCCGACGCGCCAATGGTGGTGTGCGTGACAGCACAGCATCCGTTGCAAGCGGCCTTGGAAAAACTGACAGGAAAACCCGTGCGCGGACACCGCCTGGAAATCCGACATATCAACGACGGCACCGTTGCCGGCTGCCATGTCCTGGTGTTTGACACGCGTGCCCAGAACGGCGTGCGCCTCGACCCGGGCACGCCGGTGCTGACGGTGTCCGACAGCCCGAAGAACGAGCGCGTGGCCGGCAACCCCGAACCGATGATCGCGTTGACGCTGCATGACGATCGCGTGGTTTTCGACATCGATGCAGTGGCCGCGCGGCAGGCCCATCTGCAGCTCAGCTCGCAACTGCTGCGCCTGGCTAGGACCGTGCAATGAGCTTGTCCATTACGACCCCTCGGCCCCGCCTGGGGCACTCCATGGTGCGGGCCAACATGGCCGGTGCTGGCGCGGCGCTGACCATCGCGGGGTTCCTGCTCATCGTGTTCCAGTTCATCGCGCTGCATGCGGCGCTGGTGCGCGACGTGCATGTGCAGGCGCGCATCGTTGGCGCCAACAGCGTGGCCGCGCTGCTCTTCAATGACCGTCGTGCCGCAGAAGAAACGCTGGCCGCGCTGGAGGCATCGCCGTCGCTGCGTGCGGCCGGTATTTTCAGTGCATTGCGCAAGCCGTTGGCGCTGTACCAGCACCGCGATGCCGCGCCGGTGCGCGCGCCCGATGCCGCCATGCTGCGGGACTCGGATGTGTCCACGCTGACCACGCTGGAGGTGGTGGAGCCGGTGGAGTCGGAGCGTCGCGTGATCGGCTATGTGGTGGTGCGCTCGAGCCTGACCGAGCTGTACATGCAACTGCTCGGCTATGCCGTGCTCACGGTGTCGGTGGGCATCGGCGCGATGGGTCTGGCGTATCTCGTGATCGCCCGCATGCGCCGCGCGGTGCTGCAGGCAGAGGCGCATCTGGACTACCTCGCCCACATCGATTCGGTCACGGAACTGCCGAACCGGCATGCCTTCAACGAACGCCTGCAGGTGTCGCTCAAGCGCGCAGGCCAAGCGGGTGCAGTGGGGCTGCTCCTGCTGGATCTGGACAACTTCAAGGTGGTCAACGACACGTTGGGCCACAACAACGGCGACCGCCTGCTGCGCCAGGTTGCGCGGCGGCTGAATGACGTGGTCGACCAAGCCAACTTGCGTGCCGTGCTGTGCCGCATCGGCGGGGATGAGTTTGCGGTGATCGCAGAGCTGTCCGGCCGTGCGCAAATTGCCGACACGGAAGCGGCAACGCTGGCCGACGGATTGGCCAAACGCATTCTTGCCGCGCTGGCGGCGCCGTTTGCGCTCGACCTGCATCAGATTTACGTGACGGCGAGCGTGGGCGTGAGCCTGTATCCGCATGACGCACGCGACGTGCAGGTGCTCACACGCAACGCCGACACGGCGATGTACCACGCCAAAAACCACGGCAAGAATGCGGCTGCGAGCTTCACATCGGAGATGGACCAGCAGGCGCGCCGCCGCCTGCGTGTGGAAGCCGATCTGCGCCGCGCGCTCGATCGCGAAGAGCTGTTGCTGGCCTACCAGCCGCAGGTGCGCCTGTGCACAGAAGACGCACACGATGCGGTGATCTGCAAAGCAAACGTCTACGGCGTGGAGGCGCTGGTGCGCTGGCGCCATCCGGAGATCGGCTTGATCGGCCCCGGCGAGTTCATCGCGGTGGCGGAAGAAACCGGCCTGATCGTGCCGCTCGGCCTATGGGTGCTGCGCACCGCATGCCAACAGGCTGTGCGCTGGATGCACGAAGACGGCGTCACGCTGCGGGTGGCCGTCAACCTGTCGGCGCGGCAGACGCGTGACCCGGCCCTCGTGGAAAACGTCATGGCCGTGCTGCGCGAAACCGGCATGCCGCCGAATCAGCTCGAACTCGAAATTACGGAGAGCGTGCTGATGGAAGACATCGAGGCCAACATCGCGCTGCTCGAATCCCTGCACGCGGCCGGCATCAGCCTGTCGATTGACGATTTCGGCACCGGGTATTCGTCGCTGGCGTATCTGCAGCGTTTCCCGATCCAGAAGCTCAAGATCGACCGCAGCTTCGTGCAGCGCATGCCCGGCGACGGCGAGGCCATTGCCGGCGCGGTGATCGCCATGGCGCATAGCCTGCGCATGCAAGTGGTGGCCGAAGGCGTGGAAGATCCCGAGCAGCTCGCGTTGCTGCGCAACGCCGGATGCGACCTGGGGCAGGGCTATCTGTTCTCGCGCCCGCAGCAAGCCGACGCATTGATGGCGTGGCTCAACCGGCTGGACAACACTGCGGACAGCGGCACCGCTGCGTGTGCCGACGAGGATGCGATGCCGAGTGCTTCGTTGCCGTCGTCGTTGGCGGGGTAATTTCCTCCCGCAGAAAGCCGAGCTTTCAGAATTGACCTATTTGGTATAATAACCAACTAGGTCAATTTGGCGTGCATGGAAAAACGTACGCCACATGCCAAACTGTCGCTCGTTCGCGAACTGATCCGATCCGGCAGCGTGCGCGCGACACGCAGCGCATACGAGGGTGCGCTCGAACTCGGTATCACGAATTTGGCGGGTATGTGCGCAGTCGTCATGACGCTTACGCCGCACTGCTTTTACAAGAGCATGACAACGCATGCCGACCACCGCGTGTGGCAAGACGTCTATCACGCCAAGGCGAGCGACCAAGACATCTACCTGAAGCTGACCGTCGTTGATGACGTGCTGATCGTTTCCTTCAAGGAGCTTTGATCGTGAAATGCCCGAGCTGTGGTGCTGCCGAGTTGATTCATGACACGCGCGATGTGCCGTACGCCTACAAAGGCGAAACCACTGTCATCCCCTCCGTGACGGGAGATTTCTGCCCGGCATGCGATGAAATCGTGCTCGAACGGGGGCAGGGCGACCGATATGGCGAACTGGTATCCGCCTTTCAGCGTCAGGTGAATTCGGCCTACGTTGACCCCGCCTACATCGCGGCTGTGCGTCGCAAGCTGAATCTTGACCAACGTGAGGCCGCCGAGATTTTTGGTGGCGGCGTCAATGCGTTCTCGCGCTATGAAACCGGTAAGACGAAACCGTCTCTGGCGCTGGTGAAACTCTTGAAGCTTCTGGATCACCACCCCGATCTGCTGACTGAAATCAAGACGGCTTGATCGCGCCAAAAGAAAAGCCCGTCAATGCGCGGGCTTTTTGCTGAGTGGCCATTGGGGGCGTTCAAGCCGCCGCCCGCCGCGCCGCCCGCGTAGCCCCGGCCGTCAGCACTACCACCGCTGCCAGGATGATGCCCGTGGCGCCCAGCGTCTGCGGCGCGACCACTTCATCGGCCAGCCATGCGCCCATCAGCAGGGCGATCGGCGGGTTCACATACACATAGCTTGTCGCCATGACGGTGGACACGCGCTCGACCAGCGCCATGTAAGCCGTGAATGCAATGGCCGAGCCGAACACCACAAGGTAGCCCCATGCAAGCGCGGCATGCATGCCGATGTGCTTCGGCCACGCTTCGCCGGTGATCAGGCTGAGCAGCACCAGCGCCACGCCGCCAAAAGCCATCTCCAGTACGAACGCCATCATGCCCTTGGGCATGTCGATCCGCTTGGAGAGCTGCGAGCCGAATGACCACGAAGCAATGGCGATGGTCAGTGCCAGCACGCCGACCGTGCTGGCCTGGAACTCCGCCCCGCGAAACAGCACCGCAATCCCGATGCTGCCCAGCGCAATGGCGCCAATCTCATACGCACGCAGGCGGCCGCCGGCCAGCAACGTCCACAGCGTGGAGAACAGCGGCATCGACGCGATCATCACCGTGGTGGCACCCGACGAGATGGTCTGCTCGGCCACCGCCGTCATGCCCATGCCACCCACCAGCATGAACGCACCGATGAGCGCGCAGTTGCGGACCTGGCGCGCAGTCGGCCGATCTTCCGGTTTCCCGCGTTGGCGCAGGATGACCAGCGGAGCGAGCAGCAACGCGGCGGCCAGAAAGCGCGAGCCCATCATCAGGAAGGGCGGCAGATCGGTCAGCGCAAAGCGGATGGCGAGATACGTTGTGCCCCACACCACGTAGGTGATGAGCAGGCACAGGGCGATGAAGGGGGACATGAGGGAACCTCTGCGAGGAAGTCCCGATGCTACTCAAGGCAAGCTGACGCGCAAAACGAGTTTTGTTATCGCTCGTTGTGAGCGGTGTTAGCAAGCAAGTGAGCTGAGGCGTATGCGGGGTTTGAGACCCCAACCGCCGGGTTCCGAACCTCGTGATCGGGGATTATGAACCCGGCGTGCCGAGTTTTGAACCTCATGCATGGCGTTCAGAACCGCAACGTCGGCGTTCGAACTACGAGATATCGAGGTTCTGAACGCTACCCGTCAGGTCCCGAACGCCAACGGTGCAGTTCGGAACCGCAAGCGCGGAGTATTGGAACCCGGAGTGTCGAGTTCAAAACGCCAAGCCTCACGTTCCGAACCTCGAAGGCGGGTCAGATCACCCGAAACCCGTGCGTACCATCCCGCCGTAATTGCTCCACCAGCCCGAACTCCCAATCGAGATAGGCCTGCATCGCGGTGCGCGGGGCGCTCGTGCCTTCATACGGGCGGCGGTAGCGGTCGATGCGGGCTGAGGCCAGGTGGGTCTCGCCGGTTTCTACGGGCAGGCCGGCCGCCACCCATGCTGCGGTGCCGCCGTCGAGGACCCACACCTCGGCTTGCGTCAGCTCGGCAAGGTCGGCGGCGGCAAAGCGGGCGAGCTGGCTGGAGCCACAGGTCAGCACGTAGCGGCGTGCTGTCGGGATGCGCGCGAGCGCGGCGGGCAGGTTTGAGCGCACGGCAAACCACGCGCCCGGAATATGCCGTGCAACGTAGTTGGCGCTGCGTGTGACGTCGATGACGGCTGTGTCGCCCGCTTCCAGCCAGCCGGCCAGAGTGCGGGCGTCAACTGTGCGCACGGCGGGTGGTTGCGGGGCCGGTGTCTGCCACGCGCCGGTGACGTTGCGGTCGCTGGCATTAACCGGATCGACGACATAGACCTCCCAGCCCATTTGTGCGAGCCACGAGGCGGACATGTCGGCGCGCACGCCGTCGTCATCGGCCAGGACGATGCGGGCGCCGCGCACTGCTGCTGTGTGATCGGTTTCCTGCACAAGCTGTCCGCCGGGCGCGCTGGCAAAGCCGGGCAGGTGGCCGGCGGCGTATTCCTCGGGCGTGCGCACGTCGAGCTTGTAGAGCGTGCGGTCCGGCGCCTCCAGTTTGGCGACGTCAGCCAGCGCAATGCGCGGGACGTTGGCGCGTTCGGCCACGGCGCGCGCATCGGCTTGCGCTTGCGCGCGCGTGTTGGCAGACACGTCCAGCGGGTGCCGGCGGCTGGCGCCATGGTCCAGCATCTGATCAGCCAGCAGCCAGCCGATGGTGCCGTTGCGCAGTGCCGCCACCGGGTTGGGAATGCCGGCATTCACGAGCGATTGCGTGCCGATGATGCTGCGCGTGCGCCCGGCGCAATTGACGATGACCTGCGTGCTCGAGTCCGGCGCCAGCTCGCGGATGCGCAACACCAGCTCGGCTCCCGGCACGCTCGTCGCCGTAGGGATGCTCATGGTTTGAAACTCTTCATAGCGGCGGGCATCGACGATGACCACGTCGCGCTTGGCATCGAGCAGCGCCTTGACCTCCTGCGCACTGAACGACGGCGTATGGCGGTGCGCCTCCACGTATTCGCCAAAGGCCTTGCTGGGCACGTTCACGTCTTGGAACACCTCGCCGCCGGCGGCGCGCCAGCCATCGAGGCCGCCTTCGAGCAGGTACACGCGCGTATAGCCGAGTTCAGCCAGCTTGGCGGCCGCGCGCGGGGCGAGGTCCACGCCATCGTGCACGCCATACAACACGATCAATGTATCGCGGCGCGGAATGCGCGACCACGCTTCCAGCTCCAGCCGCGAGAGCGGCAGGTTGGCCGCCCACAGCGGGTGCGCTTGCGCGTACGGGTCTTCCTCGCGGACGTCGAGCAGCGCGATCTCCTTGCGAGCCAGCAGGGCAGCGCGCACGTCGGCATACGCGAGCGTCGGGACGTGGGTTTCGGCCAGCGGCGCAGCGACCGGCGATTCAATGGCGTCGATAGGGCTGCTCATGATGTGGGCGTGTCCTTGGAGCGATCCCAGAGATTGGGCAGATGGGTATTCGAATAGCCGGAGACGAAAGGCTTGCGCTCGCCGTCTTCCATATAGACGGAGCGGTGGATGCCGCCGATGTTGCCGCCATACACGTGGATGCTGATCGACGTGCGATCGTCAAAGGCGTTGTGCACACGGTGGATGTCGCCAATGCGCGGGGAAACGCGCTCCACAGCGCCGGGCTCCAGGCGGATGGCGGGGCCATCCGGTTTGGGTTTGCCCTGCGCGTCGAGCTTGAACGGTTGCGAGTATTCCGCGCCGCGCAGCATGCCGATCAGGCCCCACGTGGTGTGATCGTGAATGGGCGTGCGCTGGCCAGGGCCCCAGACAAAGCTGACGATGGAAAAGCGCTCGCCCGAATCTGCATGCAGCAGGAACTGCTGGAAGTGCTCGGGGTGCGGCTGCGCGTATTCAGCTGGCAGCCAGTCGTCGCGGGCGACGAGTGCGCCGAGCAGGGCGCCGGCGCGCTCGAGGATCTCGGCTTCAGTCGGCTGCTGATCCAGCAAGCGCGACAGAGAGGTCACGAAATCACGCAGCGGCACCGTGGACTGGGTTTGTGCGGATGCCGCAGCGGAAACGGCAGCGCGGGCAGGCGTGCTCATCGGCAAGTTCCTGATGTGGGGTTTTGCGCATCTTGCTGGACTTGGGCGGAGGCGTCTACTGAAACCCCAGGTGCCGTGCGGCTGACGGGGAGCAGCCCGGAGTTGTCGTGCAGAGCGTGGATTCGGCTGCACAGCACGTCGCGATCACGTCGATGCTGATCAATGGGTCGATCGATGCATGGTCAAGGTGGAGGCCGTATTGCTGCCTGCGGCGGCTTCCGCCTTTGACGCGCAGGCTTCCGCTTGGGGCTTAGCGGGCGTTGCCCGAATGGGATTCCGCACTGGGGCGTGAACCGCCATGCGGGCCAGCGGTACCGGGCGCTTCCGCGACGTTCTTGGGCAGATTAGAGGTCGGAGTGGTGGCGTCTGGGGCGTTGTTGCCACCCTTGCCAAAGCGTGCCGCCAAGCGGTCCTGCACTGTGGTCAGTTGGGCCTGCTCCTGCGCTTTCTGGGCGCGCTCCGTCTCGGCCTTCTGGGCAGCGGCGGCTTGTTCGGCCGGCGTGGGCGGTGGCAGCTTGCCGTGGGCGGGGTGCGGCAGCGCAACCACGGTCAAACCGATGGCAACCGCGGCAGACCATATGGCGGAGCGTCGAATGTTCTGGCGTGTTTGCGGCATGGCGGTCTCCTGGTCGGGATCGCCATGGCTCAGCAAGTGCAGTGCCGCGTGAGTTCAGTGCCCCTCGGCAAGCGAGTTGTGCAGCACCGTCTTGAGCAGGTTGAACACCGGGTTGTCGTTGTCTTTCCGATAGGCCATCCAGAGTTCAACCGGCGTGGCGGGCGTGGTGCGCACCGGGCGGTAGACGACGCCCTCGAAGTGCAGCATGGCCGCCGCCGCGGGAATGAGCGCTACGCCAATGCCGGCACGCACCAGCGCCAGCATCGAGTGGATCTGGCTGACGTATTCAACGATGTCGGGCAGTACCTCCGCACGCTCAAACAGGCTGCTCACCATTTGGTGGAAATAGCGCGCCTCATATGGCGAATACATGAGCAGCGGCTGCCCCTCGCAGTCGCGCAGGCTAGGGCGTTGCGGCCAGCTGTCGGCAACCGCCTCGGGCAGCGCGATCACGAGCGCTTCCTGCGAGCACGGCACGGCAATCAGCTCGCCGTGCTCCACCGGCGGGCGCAGCAGGCCGACGTCGATTTCGCGCGCATCCAGCGCAGAGAGTTGCGCGCCGCTCACCATTTCTTTGAGCGTCAATCGCACGCCGGGTGAAGCCGCCCGCACGGCGCTCACCAGCGAAGGCAACTTCCCGTAGCCGACCGACGCGGTAAAGCCAATCGCCAACTGGCCTGCGGCACCTGTGGCCACGCGCCGGGCCGTGGCGGCCGCCTCGTCCGCCAAGCGCAGGATGCGCGACGCATCGGGTAGAAAACTGCGCCCCGCAGCGGTCAGCTTGACGGAGCGGCTGTTGCGCTCCAGCAGTTCTGTGCCGACCTGGTGTTCGAGCAGGCGGACCTGGCGTGACAGCGGCGGCTGCGTCATGTGCAGGCGCTCCGCTGCGCGCCCAAAGTGCAGCTCTTCGGCCACGGCAACAAAGCAGCGGAGTTGGCTGAGTTCAAACATCGATTCAAAACCTGTATGGATTGAGTCAGTGCTTATCTTGAATGGGAAAGATCGCCGGTGCAAGAATCGGCTCGCCCCTTCGGCTTGAAGGGCCAATAACAACCATCAGGAGACAAGCATGTCCATGGAAAGCGCGGAAGTCGACCGCCGCAGGTTTCTCAGGAGCGTGGCAGGCGCAGGGCTTGCAGCGGCCAGCGGCTTGGCCGCCGCGCAGAAGATCGAAGGGTTCAAGCCGAACGCGCGTTACCCCGACGTGGCGGTAGAAGTGCTTGATCCAAGCTTCCTGAAATACCGCCTGTACAGCAGTTCGGTGGAGCAACTTGCCACGGGCATGCGTTGGGCCGAAGGGCCCGTCTACTTTCCTGCCGGGCGCTACCTGCTCGTAAGCGATATCCCGAACAACCGCATCATGAAATACGACGAGACGAATGGTGCGTTCAGCGTGTTCCGCGAGCCGTCGAACTACGCCAACGGCAATACACGCGACCGGCAGGGGCGCCTCGTCACGTGCGAGCACTCCGTGACGCGCCGCATCACGCGCACCGAATTCAACGGCAGCATTACCGTGCTGGCCGATCAATACCAGGGCAAGCGGCTGAACGCGCCCAACGACATCGTGGTCAAGTCCGACGACAGCATCTGGTTCACGGACCCCACGTTCGGCATCAACGGCAACTGGGAGGGCTTCAAGGCGCAGCCGGAGCAGGCCACCACCAACGTCTACCGGATCGACCCGAACGGCAGCATCCGCGCGATCATCACCGACCTCGTCAACCCGAACGGCCTGGCGTTCTCGCCCGACGAGAAGAAGCTCTACGTGGTCGAGTGGAAGGGCACGCCGTCGCGCAGCATCTGGAGCTACGACATCGCACCCGACGGCACGGCGTCCAACAAGACCAAGCTGATCGACGCCAATGGCGCGGGCGCGCTCGATGGTTTCCGCGTCGACAAGGACGGCAATCTCTGGTGCGGCTGGGGCTCGGACGGGCGCCTGGGCATCAATTCGGCCGACTACGACGGCGTGAAGATTTTCAACGCGCACGGCAAGCCGATCGGTTTCATCCACCTGCCGGAACGCTGCCCCAATCTGACCTTCGGCGGGCCGAAGAACAACCGCCTTTACATGGCCAGTTCGCATTCCCTGTACGCCCTTTATGTGGAGGCCGAGGGCGCAGTTTGACGCGCCACTGACCAGACGCGGCCGCGCCGTCACGTGCGGCTGCAGCATCGAAATCGGGGACTTAGGGAAGACCCTGTATCAATACAAGTTTTGTATTAATCGAGACAGCAGTTGGCTTGGACTTGAATCGATGCGGGTGCAAGAATTCGCTCATCAACAACACGCATTCATCGCGAGCGAGACATGTCCCGATACAGCCCCAAAGAATTCGCCCAACAGATCGGCTCTGGTCTGCTGTCCTTTCCGGTCACGCACTTCAAGGCGTCGGACCTGTCGTTCGACGAGGCAGCGTATCGCGCCAACCTGAACTGGCTGTTCAGCCACGATGCAGCCGGCCTGTTTGCCGCCGGTGGCACGGGCGAATTCTTCTCGCTCACCGCGGCTGAAACCGACCACGTGGTGCGCGCTGCCGTGGCGGAAACCGGCGGCAAGATTCCGGTGATTGCCCCGGCTGGCCGCGGCACGGCCGAATCGATCGAATACTGCAAGGCCGCTGAAGCTGCCGGCGCCGACGGCATCCTGTTGCTGCCGCCGTACCTGACCGAAGCCTCCGCCGACGGCGTGGCCGCGCACGTGGAGCAGGTCTGCAAATCGACCAAGCTGGGCGTGATCGTCTACAACCGCGCCAACCAGATCCTGGACGAGAACCACCTCGAACGCCTGGCAGACCGCTGCCCGAACCTTGTCGGCTTCAAGGACGGCGTGGGCGACCTGGAACTGATGACCCGCATCTACGCCCGCCTGGGCGACCGCTTCACCTACGTTGGCGGCCTGCCGACCGCCGAGACCTTCGCTCTGCCGTACCTGACGATGGGTGTGTCGACGTATTCGTCGGCCATCTTCAACTTTGTGCCGGAGTTCGCGCTAGAGTTCTACGCCGCCGTGCGAGCGTTCGACAATGCCAAGGTCTACAAGATGCTCAACGAGTTCGTGCTGCCGTACATCCAGCTGCGCAATCGCAAGCGCGGCTATGCGGTGTCGATCGTCAAGGCCGGTATGAAGGTTATCGGTCGTGATGCAGGTCCGGTCCGTGCCCCTTTGACCGACCTGACCGATGCCGAGACGGCAGAACTGTCTGCGTTGGTGTCGCGCATTGCCGAAGTGGAAAAGCTGGCGGCCTGAGCGCAACCGAAAACACAAGGAATCGATATGCAATTGAGCGGCGAACTGTTGTTGGGTGCTGCCCGCGTAGCGGGTGGTGTCGGCAAGGTTCGCGCCATGAACCCCGCCACCGGGGAATGGCTCGAACCCGAATTCACCTTGGCCTCCAAGGCCGATGCCGCGCGAGCTGCTGAACTGGCCGCCGCGGCTTTTGACGTTTACCGCGAGACCGCGCCGGAAACCCGTGCTGCCTTCCTGGAAGCCATCGCCAGCCAGATCGAAGCGCTGGGCGATGCGCTGATCGAACGCGCGATGGCCGAATCGGCATTGCCGCGTCCGCGCCTGGAAGGCGAGCGTGGCCGCACGTGCAACCAATTGCGCCTGTTTGCAAGCGTGGTGCGTGCCGGCGATGCCGTGGGCGCGCGCCTGGATTCGGCCCTGCCGGAGCGCAAGCCGCTGCCGCGCTCGGACCTGCGCATGCGCCGCATCGCACTGGGCCCGGTGGCGGTGTTCGGCGCGAGCAACTTCCCGCTGGCGTTCTCGGTGGCGGGTGGTGATACCGCGTCGGCGCTGGCTGCAGGTTGCCCGGTGGTCGTGAAGGCGCATCCGGCGCACCCGGGTACGTCCGAACTGGTGGGTCGCGCTATTCAAGCTGCGGTTGCCCAGTGCGGGCTGCCGGAGGGCGTGTTCTCGCTCATCCTGGCGGATAACGACGCGGCTGGCGCACTGGTGGCCGATCCGCGCATCCAGGCAGTTGGCTTTACCGGCTCGCGTGCGGGCGGCCAGGCGCTGTTGCGCATTGCGCAGGCACGTCCGCAGCCGATTCCGGTGTATGGCGAACTGAGCGCCATCAACCCCGTCTTCCTACTGCCCGATGCCCTGGCCAAGCGCGCTGCTGCGCTGGGCCAGCAATACGTGGCATCGCTCACGATGGGCGCTGGCCAGTTCTGTACGAACCCGGGCCTGCTGCTCGCCATCGACGGGCCGGAACTGGATGCCTTTGAAGCTGCCGCTGCCGCTGCCATGGGCGACGTGGCTGCACAGCCGATGCTCACGGCGGGCATCCACACCGCCTACACGCGCGGCGTCGACAAGCTGGCTGCCGAGGCCAACGTGCGCTGCGTCGCACGCGGGCAAGAGAGCGACCAACCCAACCGCGGGCAAGCCGGCTTCTACATTACCGATGCGAAGAGCTTCCAGGCGCAGCCGGCGCTGCACGATGAGATCTTCGGCGCGACCGGCCTGGTCGTGCGCTGCCGCGATGCAGAAGAGCTGCGCGCGCTGGCCGAATCGCTCGAAGGCCAGTTGACCGCCACGCTCCATCTGGATGCGGGCGACACAGCCATCGCGCGTTCGCTGCTGCCGATCCTGGAACGCAAGGCGGGCCGCATTCTGGCCAACGGCTGGCCGACCGGCGTCGAGGTGTGCCACGCCATGGTGCACGGCGGCCCATGGCCGGCAACCACGGATGCACGCACGACTTCGGTTGGCACGGCGGCCATCGAGCGTTTCCTGCGCCCGGTGTGCTACCAGGATCTGCCCGCCGAACTGCTGCCCGAGGCCCTGCAAGACGCCAATCCGCTCAAGCTGCGCCGTTTGGTGGATGGAAGCTGGGCCTGAAGCCGTAACAGTCGAATAGCAAAAACAACACGCCGGGCCGCACAGGACCCGGCAACTTGAACCGACCGGCACGACGGGTGCCGGCTTAAGGAGGAGACGATGGACATCAAAGCCCCTGCAGTGGGAGCACAGGCCGTTCCGCGCGCTGAGCGCATGAGCCGCGTGCGTTTCGTGATCCTCGCGATGCTGTTTATCGTGACGACCATCAATTACGCCGATCGGGCGACCATCTCCATTGCCGGCTCGGCCATGCAGAAGGAACTCGGCATCGATGCCGTGTCGCTTGGCTATATCTTCTCGGCGTTTGGCTGGGCCTATGTGATTGCGCAGATTCCGGGCGGCTGGTTGCTTGACCGCTTCGGTTCCAAGCGCGTGTACACGTTCAGCATTCTGCTGTGGTCGCTGTTCACGCTGGCGCAGGGTGCGATCGGCTTCTTTACCGGCGCGACAGCCATCGCTATGGTGTTTCTCCTGCGCTTCCTCGTGGGCGCGGCAGAGGCGCCGTCCTTCCCTGCGAACAGCCGTATCGTGGCAGCGTGGTTTCCGGCCAATGAGCGCGGCACTGCAGCGGCCATCTTCAACTCCGCACAGTATGCCGCCACGGTGGTGTTTGCTCCGCTGATGGCCTGGCTGGTGCACGCGTTCGGCTGGCATCACGTGTTCATCGTGATGGGCGTGATCGGTATCGTCATGGCGGTCGTGTGGAGGGCGTTCGTGCACGAACCGAAGGACCACCCGGGTGTGAACCGCGCCGAAATCGAGTACATCGAAGCCGGCGGCGGCCTGGTCAACATGGACCGTGCCGGCGCGGCAAAGACGGAAGGGCCGAAACTCGGCTATGTCAAGCAGCTCCTGCAGAACCGCATGCTGATGGGTGTGTACATCGCGCAGTACTGCATCAATGCGCTCACGTACTTCTTCATCACGTGGTTCCCGGTGTATCTGGTGCAGGCGCGTGGCATGTCGATCCTGAAGGCGGGCATCGTCGCGTCGATTCCCGCGGTGTGCGGCTTCCTGGGTGGCATTCTGGGCGGGATCATTTCTGACGCGCTGCTTCGCCGTGGTGCGTCGCTGTCGGTGGCGCGCAAGGTGCCGATCGTGCTGGGCATGCTGCTCTCCATGACCATGGTGATCTGCAACTACGTCGATGCGCAGGCCATCGTGGTGGCGGTCATGGCGCTGTCGTTCTTTGGCAAGGGCCTCGGGGCGCTGGGCTGGGCTGTGAACTCGGATACGGCACCGAAGCAGATCGCCGGCTTGTCGGGCGCGCTGATGAACACGTTCGGCAACCTGTCGAGCATCACAACCCCCATCGCCATCGGCTACATCGTCAACACCACGGGTTCGTTCAACGGTGCGCTGGTGTACGTCGGTATCCACGCTGCAGTTGCGATCGTCTGCTACCTGTTCATGGTGGGCGAGATCAAGCGTGTGGAACTCAAGCCGCTGTAAGCCACGGGAGCCTTGGAAGTGACGTTGCAATCGATCGAATCTGGCGCGCGCACCCACACACCGCGTGTGACGGAAATGCTGGTGATCCCTGTCGCGGGCCGCGACAGCATGCTGCTGAACCTGTGCGGCGCGCACGCTCCGTTCTTTACGCGCAACCTCGTCATCCTGAAGGACAACGCCGGGCGCACCGGCGTGGGCGAGGTGCCGGGCGGGGAGGGCATCCGTCAGGCGCTGGAACGCGTGATTCCGCTGGTGATTGGTCAATCGATCGGCCGTACCAACGGCGTACTGAACAGCATTCGCCGGGCGCTGGCGGGTGGCGGCAATGCCGCGCACCAGGCGACGGTGCACCAGGTGACCTCGGCTTCGGAAGCCGCCGTGCTACGCCAGCCGCACGAGATCAACCTGCGCATGGACAACGTCATCACGGCGGTGGAAGCCGCGTTGCTCGATCTGCTTGGCCAGTTTCTGGAGGTGCCGGTGGCCGAACTGCTCGGCGCCGGCCAGCAGCGCGATAGCGCGCCGATGCTCGCCTATCTGTTCTACGTTGGCGACCGTGGCAAGACCGACCTGCCGTACCTGGATGGCGCAAAGGGCGCCGACGACTGGCTGCGCTTGCGCCACGAAGCCGCGATGACGCCCGACGCCATCGCGCGCTTGGCTGAAGCCGCCACCGCGCGCTACGGCTTTGCCGATTTCAAGCTCAAGGGCGGTGTGATGCCCGGTGCCGATGAGATGGAAGCGATTGCCGCCATCAAGGCGCGCTTCCCGCAGGCCCGTGTGACGCTGGACCCGAATGGCGCATGGTCGCTCAACGAGGCGATTGCGCTGTGCAAGGGCCAAGGGCATCTGCTTGCCTACGCCGAAGACCCGTGCGGCCCCGAAGCCGGCTACTCGGGCCGTGAAGTAATGGCCGAGTTCAAGCGCGCCACCGGCATCCCGACAGCTACCAACATGATCGCCACCGATTGGCGCCAGATGGGCCACGCCGTCCAACTGCACGCGGTCGATATTCCGCTCGCCGATCCGCATTTCTGGACCATGCAAGGCTCCGTGCGCGTCGCGCAGTTGTGCGACGAGTGGGGCCTGACGTGGGGCTCGCACTCCAACAACCACTTTGACGTGTCGCTGGCGATGTTCACGCATGTGGCCGCCGCCGCGCCGGGCAACATCACGGCCATCGATACGCACTGGATCTGGCAGGAAGCCGAGGAGCGCCTGACGCGCGAGCCGCTGCGCATCCAGGGCGGCCATGTGGCTGTGCCGGAGCGTCCGGGCCTCGGTATCGAAATCGACATGGAGCGCGTCATGGCGGCCCATGCGCTGTACAAGACTTTGGGCCCTGGCGCGCGTGATGACGCCATGGCCATGCAATACCTCGTGCCGGGCTGGACGTATGACCCGAAACGTCCGAGCCTGGGACGTTGAAGCAAAACCCGTTTGTATCAATCACGGAGTCTGTGATGTCTGAACCGACGCTGGCCCCTGAAGCCGGCAACGCAACTGAAAAGGCGCTGACGATTCGCGTGCACGATGGTGACAACGTCGCCATCGTCGTCAATGCGCGTGGCTTGCCGGCTGGCACGGCACTGGCCGATGGCACCGTGCTCGTCGAAGGCGTGCCGCAAGGCCACAAGGTGGCGCTGGTCGACCTGGCCGAAGGCGACGCCATCATCCGCTACAACGAGGTGATCGGCTATGCCGTGAAGCCGCTGCCGCGCGGTAGCTGGGTCAACGAGCACGCCGTGAAGCTGCCGTCCGCTCCCGCGCTGGATGAGCTGCCGCTGGCCACGCGCCCCGATCCCAAGCTCGCCAAACTGGAGGGCTACACCTTTGAGGGCTATCGCAACGCGGACGGCACGGTCGGCACGAAAAACGTGCTCGGCATCATGACCAGCGTGCAGTGCGTGGCCGGCGTGACGGATTACGTTGTTGGCCGCATCAAGCGCGAGCTGCTGCCGCGCTTCCCGAACGTTGACGATGTGGTGGCGCTGAACCACGTGTATGGCTGCGGCGTCGCCATCAATGCGCCGGCCGCCATCGTGCCGATTCGCACGCTGCAAAACCTGGCGCTCAACCCGAACTTTGGCGGCGAGATCATGGTGATCGGCCTGGGCTGCGAAAAGCTCGTGCCCGAACGCCTCGTGCCGGAAAGGCTCGCGCCGGGTGGCCGCATTCCCATTGAAGTTGCCGGCACCGCAGATTCGCCGGTGCTGCGTCTGCAGGATGAAGCTTTCGACGGCTTTATCGGCATGACCGACGCCATCATGGAGATGGCCGAGCGCCGTTTGGAACACCTGAACAAGCGCCAGCGCGAAACCTGCCCCGCGTCCGACCTCGTGGTCGGGGTGCAGTGCGGCGGCAGCGACGCGTTTTCGGGCGTGACGGCCAACCCGGCGGTGGGCTTTGCGGCGGACCTGATCGTGCGCGCGGGCGGCACCGTGATGTTCTCGGAAGTGACCGAGGTGCGTGATGCCATTCACCTGCTCACGCCGCGCGCCATCGATGAAGACGTCGGCCGTGCGCTGCTGCGCGAGATGGCGTGGTACGACAACTACCTGAGCGGCGGCCAGACCGACCGCAGCGCCAACCCGTCGCCGGGCAACAAGAAGGGCGGCCTGTCGAACGTAGTGGAGAAGGCGCTGGGTTCGATCGTCAAGTCGGGCAGCACGCCCATCGTCGACGTGCTCGGTCCGGGCGAGAAGGTGCGTCGCAAGGGCTTGATCTTTGCCGCGACACCCGCGAGCGATTTCGTCTGCGGCACGTTGCAGCTGGCCTCTGGCATGAACCTGCAGGTCTTCACCACCGGCCGCGGCACGCCGTATGGGCTTGCCATGGCGCCGGTCATCAAGGTGTCGACGCGGAAGGCGCTGTCCGAGCGCTGGCACGACCTGATCGACCTCGACGCTGGCCGCATCGCCACGGGCGAAGCGAGCATTGCCGACATCGGCTGGGAGCTGTTCCACCTGATTCTTGACGTGGCGAGCGGCCGCAAGGAAGTTTGCGCCGACAAGCTGGGCCTGCATAATGCGCTGGCTCTGTTCAATCCCGCCCCGGTGACCTGATATGACTACTGAAGTACACGTTCAACCCGACCCGCTCGCGGGGGTAACCACGCGTTGCCACCGCCTGCTGCTGACTGGCGCAGGCGGCAACCTTGGCAAGGTGCTGCGCGAGCGGCTGCCCAAATACGCCGATTTTTTGCGCTTGTCTGATATATCAAATCTCGGCGAAGCGCGCACCGGCGAGGAGCTCGCACCGTGTGACCTGGCTGACGCGAAAGCCGTTGATGCGCTTGTCGCCGGCACGGATGCGATCGTGCATCTGGGCGGCGTGTCGGTCGAGCGGCCGTTTGAAGAGATCCTGCCGGCCAATATCGCAGGCACCTACAACCTGTACGAAGCCGCGCGTCGTCATGGCGTGCGCCGCATCGTGTTCGCCAGCTCGAACCACACCATCGGTTTCTACAAGCAGGGCGAGGTGATCGACAGCACTGCGCCCACCAAGCCCGATGGCTACTACGGTCTGAGCAAGGTGTTTGGCGAACAGCTCGCCAGCTTCTATTTCGATCGCTATGGCATCGAGACGGTCGCCATCCGCATCGGCTCTTCGTTTGCCGAAGCGAAGGACCGCCGCATGCTTGTCACCTGGCTCGGCTACGACGACCTGGAGCAGCTCATCCGCCGCGCGCTGTTCGTCCCACGCGTGGGCTTTACCGTCGTCTACGGCATGTCGAACAACCGCGACCGCTGGTGGGACAACCGCCACGCTGCGCACCTTGGCTACACACCTACGGAGACGAGCGAGGTCTTCCGCGCACAGGTCGAAGCACAACCGCCGCTGCCCGCCGATGACCCGGCTGCGCAGTACCAGGGCGGGGCGTTTGTCAAAGCCGGCCCGTTCGGAGACTGACGCAATGCAAGTGAATGTAGAGCCGACTGTCGAGCGCATTGGCAGCATGCAATGCGGTGTGGGCGAAAGCCCCATCTGGCACGCCGGCGAGCAAGCGCTGTACTGGACGGACATTCCGGGCCGCAGGCTGTGGCGTTGGAACTTCTTCTCTGGCCAGACCAACAACTGGGCGCTGCCCGAGATGGCCGGCTGTATTGCAATGACGTCCAACGGTTGGGCGATGGCCATGGAGACGGGCATCTTCCTCGCGCCACAGCCCCGCGCCGGCGCCGAGCTTGGCCCGCTGCAGTGTCTCGCCACCGTGGCGCACTCGCGCCCTGACATGCGCTTCAACGACGGCCGCTGCGACCGCCAGGGCCGTTTGTGGGCCGGCACGATGGTGTTCGATACCTCGCTAGGTCTGCCGCTCGGCAAGCTGTATCGCTTTGATGCGGAGGCTGCGCGCGCCGGGTGTGTCGATGCCGTCATCGACGATCTGATCGTGCCGAACGGCTTGGCCTTCAGCCCCGATGGCAAGACGATGTATCTGTCGGATTCGCATGCAAGCCGCCAGACCATCTGGGCCTTCGACTACGACGTTGACAGCGGTACGCCGCACAACCGCCGCGTCTTCATCGATATGAACGCGCACCCGGGCCGCCCCGATGGCGCTGCGGTGGACGCCGACGGCTGCTACTGGATCTGCGGTAACGATGCGGGGTTTGTGCATCGCTTCACGCCGGATGGTTGTCTCGATCGCAGCATCGCCATTCCCACGTCCAAACCTGCCATGTGCGCGTTCGGCGGGCCTGGGCTGGATACCCTGTTCGTTACGTCGATCCTGATCGGCGACGACCCGCTCTCGGGCGCCACGTTTGCAGTGCGCCCGGGCGTGACCGGATTGCCGGAACCCGTCTTGCACCTCTGAACCTGCAATACGCCCCGCACACAAGAACAAACCGGGGCTCTTAGGAGACAACAAATGAAACCCATCAAAGGCTTGCGCTGGTGGATCATCGTCCTGGTACTCAGCGGCCTGATCATGAACTACCTGGCCCGCAATGCGCTGGCCGTGGCGGCGCCCGAAGTGAACAAGGTGCTGAACATCAGCACGCAGCAGTACGGCTACATCGTGGCGGCATTCCAGGCAGCGTACATGGTGATGCAGCCGGTGGCGGGCTACGTGCTGGACGTGCTCGGCACCAAGCTGGGTTTTGCGCTGTTTGCAGCGGCGTGGTCGGTGGTCTGCCTGCTGCACAGTACGGCGGGCAGCTGGCTGTCGCTGGCGGCGTTCCGGGCGATGCTGGGGATGACGGAAGCGGCCGGTTTCCCATCGGCGCTGCGGGCAACGGCGGAGTGGTTCCCGGCTAAGGAGCGGTCGATTGCAACCGGCTGGTTCAACATCGGCTCGTCCGTGGGCGCGGTGGTGGCGCCTCCACTGGTGGTCTGGTGCATTTTGCATGGCGACTGGCGCTTTGCCTTTGCCGTGATTGGCGGGATCGGGTTGGTGTGGAGCGTGCTGTGGTTCCTGCTGTATCGCGTGCCGGCCAAACATCACCGCTTGTCGGAAGAGGAGCGTGACTACATTCGCGCAGGCCAGGAAACGCCGGACGACACCGCGAACATGCCCAAGCCCTCATGGGGCAAGATCGTCAGTGGCCGCCGGTTCTGGGGCATCGCCATCCCGCGCTTTCTGTCGGAGCCGGCGTGGCAGACGTTCAATTATTGGATTCCGCTTTATATGGCCACCGAGCGCCATATGAACCTGAAAGAGATTGCCCTGTTTGCGTGGCTGCCGTTCCTGGCAGCGGACGTGGGGTGCGTGCTGGGCGGCTATCTGGCGCCGTGGTTCCAGAAGCGGTTCTCGGTATCGCTCGTGACGTCTCGCAAGCTGGTGATGGTGACGGGCTGTCTGTGCATGATCGGCCCGGCTTGCATTGGTCTGGCGACGAGCCCCTACACGGCGATTGCGCTGTTTTGCGCGGGTGGCTTTGCGCACCAGACGCTCTCTGGCGCGCTCTATACGCTCACGTCCGATATGTTCGGCAAGCATGAAGTCGGCACGGCCGTGGGGCTGGCAGGCATGTCGGGCTACATGGGTGGCATGCTCTTCTCGCTGGCGGTCGGCACGCTGGCAACGACCATCGGCTACAACCCGCTGTTCGTGGCGCTGGCCGTGTTCGACATCGTGGCGGCCATCCTCGTGTGGACCATGCTCAACGATACACAGGCGCGTCCGGTGCCAGTGCAGCCAAGCGGTACGGCGACCAGCACCGCTGTCTGAGCCGCAACTGCAAAGGCCGTCCGTCAGGCGGCCCGCTGAGCAATCTTAGGGTTGAGCTTGGCAGGGCTGAGCGGGTCGAAGTCGACCCACTCGCCGTTGCGCCAGCGGCCTGCGGCTTCTTCAACATCCAACCCGCCGCCGCTGGCCAGAATGCGCGCGGCTTATTCACCGTCGCTGTTCGCCATTGAAGGCAGCAAAATCGGCTATGCGGTGTTTGCGCTGGCCGGCACCATCCTGATGATCATCCTGCTGATCGAGGCCTCGCGCAGCGCAAGCACACGGGCCACCGCATCGGGCACGCTGCGCTGAATTGTGTTGCCAGTACGCCCGGCCGGGTGTTTTTCGGTCGGGCGAATCTCATGGCGGTGGCGCGCCCCGCTACAATCGCGGCCTGGCATTTGTCGATGGCGTTTGAAATGGTGCTTGGCTGGTTTGGCATTTCCACCGTGTGGCTGCTGCCGTTGGTGTGGCGGTATGTAACGCGCGCGCTGGCGGGGGAGCGGGACTTCCTCAAAGGTCGGGGCACCGTGCGGCTCTGGCTGGTGACGCTCGTCGCGCTGAGCGCCAGCGCCGCGCTTGAAGCGCTGACCTCTGGCGCCGATCCGCAGGACAAGGCCGGCGGAGCCGCCGGGCGCGCGGTGTCGTCGCTCTTCTCGCACATGCTGGGCTGGACGGGCGCGTTCCTGCTGATGCTCGGCGTGCTGATCTGGGTCGCGCCCATGGTGTTCGGGCGATCGTGGGGTCAGGTGTTCAACCGCCGCCGCACTGCTGATACCGAGACGTCTCCCGAGCCAGACACCCGCCACGACGAACCCGTTGACGACGGCTTGAAGCCGACCGCGCTCGGCCTCGGCGGGGCAGGGGAGGCGCTTTGGAGCGGTAACACCGGCCCCGCGAAGCCCGCCGTGCGGCACCGGGGGATCGAAGCCGTTTCTGCCCGCCGTCAGCCCGCATGGCAGCCACCCCCGCGCACGCGCCCCTCGCCACCGCAACCGGGCGAGATCTGGCCGTTGATCGACGCAAAGAAGGGCGCGCCGGCAGACGCGCCCGCAAGCGCAAAAACCTCGGCGCTGGCGGCAATGCCCACGCCGCCACAGGCGCCCCCGGCACGCCCAAAACCGCGCGCCACCATCGTCAGCAGCCCGTTCCATCAACCACAACTGGGTCTACAGACAAAGGGACCAGCACCAGCGGCACCTGAGACGCAGGCTACGCCGCCATCCGAGTCGGTTGTCCTGCCCGAACCGACGGCGCCGGAGTTGGTGGAAGCGCAAGCCGCCGTTATAGAAACCCAGACCGTCGACCTGGACGCTGTGCGTCAGGAGGCGGAAGCGCTCCTGGCCGAACTGCGGGGGCTGATGGCGCCCGCTGCAGCGACGATGCCCGAGCCAGAGGTTGCCGAGCCGCTAGTTGAAGCGGAAGCCGCTCCGATTGTCGAAGCACTGCCCGAGGCGGAAACGCTGCCCACCACGCCGGTTCTCGAGCCGGTCGCGCAGCCGGAAGCCGCACCTGCATTACCCACGCCCAAGCCGCGCATCGTCTTGCCTGCCGTGGTGGGGGAGGTGGTGTCACGTGCGGCACCGGCAATCGCGGCTGTACCCGTGCCGGCGCCCGCTCCTGTTCCAGTTCCGGCTCCTGTTGCACCGCGCATCGTCGATTACCGCTTGCCGGGCGCGGCATTGCTGACCGCCGCATCAACCAGCGCTGAAGCTGTCTCCGCCGAACACCTGGAGGAGACCAGCAACCTGATCGCCCAACGTCTGGCGGAGTTCAAGGTGCCCGTGACGGTCGTGGGCGCGTCGGCGGGGCCGGTCATCACGCGTTTCGAGGTCGATCCGGCGATTGGCGTGCGTGGCGCGCAAGTCGTCGGGCTGATGAAGGACTTGGCGCGCGCACTGGGCGTGACGTCCATCCGCGTGGTAGAGACCATCCCCGGCAAAACGTGCATGGGCCTGGAGCTGCCCAACGCCAAGCGCGAAATGATCCGCTTGTCGGAAGTCGTGAACGCGGCGGATTTCCAGGCGCACGCATCGCACCTCGTGCTGGCGATGGGCAAGGACATCACGGGCAACCCGGTGGTGACCGATCTCGCACGCGCACCGCACCTGCTGGTGGCCGGCACGACCGGCTCGGGCAAGTCGGTGGCCGTCAACGCGATGATCCTGTCGATGCTGTATAAGGCCACGCCCGACGACGTGCGCATGATCATGATCGACCCGAAGATGCTGGAACTCTCGGTGTACGAGGGCATTCCACACCTGCTGGCGCCGGTCGTGACGGACATGAAGCAGGCCGCGCACGCGCTCAACTGGTGCGTGGGCGAAATGGAAAAACGCTACCGCCTGATGTCGGCGCTGGGCGTGCGCAACCTGGCGGGCTACAACCAGAAAATCCGGGCCGCGGAACAGGCCGGCCGCAAGGTGCCGAACCCGTTCTCGCTTACGCCTGATGCGCCCGAGCCGCTCTCGACGCTGCCGCTGATCGTGGTCGTCATCGACGAGCTGGCCGACCTGATGATGGTGGCCGGCAAGAAGATCGAAGAACTGATCGCGCGCCTCGCACAGAAGGCCCGTGCCGCCGGCATCCACCTGATTCTGGCGACGCAGCGGCCGTCGGTGGACGTCATCACCGGCCTCATCAAGGCGAACATTCCCACACGTGTGGCCTTCCAGGTGTCATCCAAGATCGATTCGCGCACGATTCTCGATCAGATGGGCGCCGAATCCCTGCTTGGACAGGGCGACATGCTGTTCTTGCCACCGGGCACCGGCTATCCGCAGCGCGTGCACGGCGCGTTCGTTGCCGACGAAGAAGTGCACCGCGTGGTTGAACACTGGAAACAGTTTGGCGAACCCGAATACGACGAGGCCATCCTCGCCGGCGATCCGGCCGAAGCTGCCGCAAGCGGTGATCTGTTCGGTGGCGAAAGCGGCGATGCAGAAGCCGATCCGCTCTACGACGAAGCGGCTGCGTTTGTGCTCAACACGCGCCGCGCTTCGATTTCTTCGGTGCAGCGGCAACTGCGCATTGGTTACAACCGCGCAGCTCGGTTGATTGAGCAGATGGAAGCGGCTGGGCTGGTGTCGCCGATGGGGCGCAATGGGCAGCGGGAGGTGCTGGCGCCGGGTGGCGGGGAGTGACAGGCGCGCGTCTATTGCCTGTAGCGACTAAGGCGCGACATATTCGAGGTACAGAACCCACTCTTCGGCACTGACCGGGATGGCGAGTGCGCGCTTGGTCGGATGAGTCGCCAGCGCGCGGATGTTGTACGCCACGCTGCCCTGAATAGATGCGCGTCGCAAGGCGTCTTTCTCCGGCGCCGACAGCCATGCGCGCCGGAACGCTTCGGGAACCGGAGTCGATTCAGCAAAGCGGGGTTGGCTTGTTATAAGCGAGGCACCCGAAGCGGGCAACTTGATCGCGGCGATCAACGCCACATAGTCGGTTGGGCCCGGTACGCCAATGCCGGTGTTGTTCTCCGGCAGCGTGGCGAGCTCGAACCGGGATGCGGTAGGTAGCGTGCTCAGACGGACGTATTGCGAGAACTCGGCAACGCTGGTGTTGATCGGCGGCTCGGTTCGCATGCAGCCAACGATAGCCACCGCCACGCAGAGCATTGCCCATCGTTGCGAGATGCATCTGTGCATGCGTGCGCTTCGCTCGGCGGCTATCAACTTCATTCCGTCTGATTCACCCTTGCGTTCCTATGCATCAACTGCCGGGAAAAACTCAATCCGCGGCGGTGACACTCAACGATTGCATCCACTGCCCAAGCTGCGCCTCGCCGTCCTCATCCAACTGCCCCGACAGCACTCCATACCATTGAGCAATGGCCTCGATCGGCAGGTTCGCCTTGAGGATGGGCAGGCTGTTTTCCAAAAAGCTCGGGAAAAACGGGATGCCGCGCATGTACAGGAAATGCGAATCTGTGATGCGAACGTGCGCGTAGACATCGCGTAACCAATCCAGATACGGCAATGCCTCGGCCATGTGTCCACTCTGCGTGAGCGACGAGATGAACTGCGTGCGAGCCGTGACGCCGGACATTTCGTGCGTCTGCTCATTGACCTCGTCGAACTTCATCAGCCAGGCTTCGCCGCGCTTCAATTCGCCGCACATGACCGAGGTGGTCGCCAACTGAAGTGCGTTGTGCGCGCTGGGCTCTTGCTCGAACAGCGCAAGCCAGTAAGGAAACGCCTCGGGATAACGGCGCATGTCCGAATAGGCGAGTGCGCATAGGCGGTTGGCGTCGGCGTGGCGATCGGCGTAGGGCGCTGCGGCTGCGATGGCAGTTTCGTGCCGGCCTTGCTGGTAGGCCTCCAGGGCGGGGGCGAGTTCGGGGGCGATGTCAGGCGAGGTGTCGTCGTCTTTCGGCGGTTTGGGCGGGTTGGCGACCCGGTCGTTGGCGTTTCGGCCGAATAGTTTTTTCAGTAGGCCCATGGTGTTTTGTCGTTGTTCGTCAGTTTGACTACGCACTCTGTAGAGTGAAAAGCAAGCTTAGACATCCGCATATTGCTGGCACACGAACTTGGCGTCGAGCATGTCCGCAATCTCGCCGAATGCCGAGGTGAGCGCGCTCACGTGCCGTGCCTCATTGGCGAAGGGCAATTCGTATTGGGCGATTTGTCCCCGAGCAGCTGATGAGCGATCGTTACGTAGGGCTCGGAATTCAAATGTGATGTCGTACCCGCCGCCGCCCCTGGCCGGGTAAATAATCGTGCATATCACTTTCCCCACAGCGCGATGCCGAAAACGGAAGCTGTCGTTTCCGCATCTGAAGCCGACCCACGCGTTGTCGTGTGAGCGGAAAACCACAAGTACATCGTCGGGCTGCAACTCGGCCAGATCGTCCGCCAACTCCCTCGCGGAGACCATCGAAGTGTCGGTCTCGCCATGCCCTTGTTCTACGACCTGGTGTTCGGCGACCATCCTTAGCAATAGGTCATAGACGAGCCGCGTTGCGGCGTGGCGGCCGTTTTCTTCGCCGTACACGATCAACTGGCGAAAGCGTGCTCGTGCGCCAGTCTTCTCTGGCATCGGGACGTTGGCGGTCTCTACCGTGGCCCGAGCTGGCCCTTTCTCGGGGTTGGCTTTGCGCCGACGATCCACGACGGCGCTCAACCAAAGGAGAAAAGCCGTTTGCGGCACCAGCACGGCGATCATCACGGCAATCAGGACACCGAGTCCCGCGAGGAAGCCGTGCTTAGGTGCGACGTGCGATGCGGCGTGCGCCCCGGCGTAGACGGGAAGGGTCAGATAGAGAAGCCAAAACATCAATGACCTGCTCAGTTGCCGAGGACGAATTTAACGCGCTGCATTCGCTAGGGCACGCGATGGAACTGCTACGTGCGATGTGGCCACGGACGCGAGTCGGTCGATGTTGCGGGACCGTGTGCGATGTTAGTGCGAAGAACCGGGGCTGACCACTGCATCGCCGCGCTTGATGGCGTTCTCGATTAGACGTTTGTTCAGTTCGACACGCTTTTTCTTGTCTGCTTCGTGTTCGGCGGTACTGTTCCAGCCTTTGGCATCCCCTTCCTTGAGTTGCTGCTCCAGATTCTCCGCATTGCGTTTGAGTGCCACATCCAGTAGATCGAAGCTAAGACGAACGTCGTAGTTCAGTCCGGCAGTGCCTACGTCGCCTTTGACGCTCAACTCTGCCAACACGCCGTCACCGACCCAGCGCCAGATGGGGCCTTGTTGTACAACCGCGGGCCAGTCTTGCGCGGGAATCTTGTACGCGGGGTCAATCGTTCGCGGGAAACGTGCGAATTGACCATTCTCATTCAGCAAGCTGGAACGCCCTGTCAGCAGCACGTCCGATTCAGGGTCGTAATATCGCTGCCACTTACCACGCTGGAACTGAGCGATCGTTTGTTCTACCAGGGTCTGCGCCTCAGCGTTCGTCTTTATGCTCTTATCGTTAAGCAGAAGGGACACCGACTGAACCCTACGGTCCGGAAATCTCTTCTCGTCGGCACGCATGGCCAGCGAGAAGATGGGGTGCCACCGAATCTCAAAGCCTTCACGCGTGTAGTGCGCGACCACGGCGTCCGGGACTGGCGAGACGCTATAGCTGATATAGCCATCGATGTTGTCGGTTGCGAACGCCGGAACGCCCGACGCACGTGCTGTGTCGACGATGTTCTTCCCAAGATCGAACCGTATTTCTGTCATTCCTTCTCCTGCACTCTTGGTACAACCCAGCAAGCTGCCCATGATGGACAGCACGGCAAGCATCATGAAATGCCGCCGGTTAAGCATGAAGCCACCCTCGGATTTTTTGGAGTTCGCCATCCATATATGACCGTCTGTTCTTCATCAAGTCGTTGAACTTGTCTGCGAGTTCCTTGACATAGACCATCCGGTCTGTCGGATTCGGCAAGCTCATCTTTTTCCCCGTCACATAGTCCCACGGGCCCTTCGGCTTATCGAAGGTCGCCTGTAACGCTGGGTCAGCGTTCTTCGGCGCAGAGCTGAAGTACAGCGTATAGGTAGGGGACAATGAACCCAGCGACGCGCGGCTGATTCGATGGTTGATATCCATTGTCTTTATCAGCTTTGGGTCTTGGTAGATCAACGGTTGCAGCACATTGATCTGCTCCTGCTTTGCAATGATGTTCACCTCTTCCTGCTGACTGCTGACTTTGCCGGCCCGGTCCAGAGCATATTCGTCGATGAAAAGAGAGTACGTCTTTCTTACTTCATCGGTCACCTTAAACTGCGCCACCTTCTGCAGTCGTCCGAGGGCTCCCGTGTCGTCCACGAGTCGGCTCAGCTCTTTGCGCTCTTCCTCCATGACATAGAAGGCCTGCTGGAAGCTCCCCCAGTATTCCGAGCCCGGCACTCGATAGCCTTTGTCGTAGTTCTTTACGTTCGCTTTCACGTAACGGTGTGCTTGCCCTGCATTGGCTTCGAACTGTCCATAGCCGCCGTCCATTCCCCCCCATGTTGGGGCGGTCTGGAAGTAGCTCCGCCCGTGTGCGTACACCGGGTCAGCCTCGATACGTGCTTGCAATCTCTTCATCCAGTTGGCGCCGAAGGGTAACTCCTTGACTGCATCCCTGGACTGCGCCTGCAGCGTACTGGCGTCACGCTCTTCCACGTGACTGCGCAACCGATCGGCATTCAGGCTGCCATCCCGATTGAGGCCATACTCGAGCACAAACCACAGCCAAGGGTAGATGTCCATGAACAGCCACAAGTTTCCCTTGGCCAGCGCTGCATACACGCGTAAAGAGTGTTCGTAAGGTGACGCGTCTGTGAGCAACTCGGATACCAATTGCGACGGGCCCGAAGTGCGCGCCATGTTGGACCAGCCCCCGTTGAGTACGTCCTCGCGCGAATATCGGTAGGCGTCCACAATGTCCTTGACCACGAAGGCTGCCAAAGCTGGCCAGAGCATCTGCAGCTTGCCGCGCGACTTATCGGCACTCGCGAAGTACAGGTCGGCATAACGGGCAGCAATGCGTTTGGCACGCCGCTCGGGATCGGTAATCAGGTGCCAACACTTGTCCGCACCTTGCTCGCTAAGCGCAACCAGAGCTTCTTCCTGCGCGTATGACCACAGGAATCTGGCTTCGACATTCTGTGTGTGCTGAGATCCTTCTCTCGGGTTCGTCCGGCACTGGCCAAGCACTTCGATGTCGTAGCCGTTGTCGTCGTCATGCGCCATTGTGCAAACCTTCTCCTTTCATCGATCGAATTTGAAACGAGCGTAGCGCAGGGCGTGCTCGAGTGGTTGCTCTGTGGGCGTTTGGAGTCGTGCCGTCTCACCCCCATGCGGGGCGTCACCTTGCAAGGTCTGCTCGGGCTGCGCTTTGTTTTGTATGCGGAAGCGCAGCCGGCCATCGACGACCTTCTGGTCAGCGTCCTTGAACAGCACCTGCTCGTCGAATTTTTGGAGCAACGATTGCTCCGCCGGTTTAGGCATCAGAGAACCAAAGGGCAACGCCGGCAACGCCGCCGCCTGCCCCCCAGGCCCCTCAAACGGATGCCCAGCCCCCTTAACCGACAGCAGCCCTGACGTCTCAAACGTCACCGCATTCCCTTCCAGCCGAATCAACGAATCCCCGCCATGCAGCACGATGTTCTGCTGCGCGAGGATCTCGACCGAATCGGCCGACGAGGTCACGGTAACCGCCTTGTCTGCCAGCACGGCCAGCGCATCGGTATGCGCCTGGATCGACACCGGCCCGCCTTCGGCAATCACGCGGATGCCGTTGCGCTGGGCGAACAGGCTCACGCCCTTTGCCGCCGCCGCTGCAATGACATTGCCCGCTGCGAGGTGCCAGTCAGCCTGCGCAGTGCCGTGCAGATGGCGCCCCGCGTAGACGGTAGTCGTGGCTTGCGAGGTGAGCGCGATGCTCGATGGCGATTCGGTCACCAGCAGCGGCTGGCCGAACTTGTCGACGGGCTGCTGTGAGTCCTGGCCATTGACGTTGCTGGGGTATTTACCGTCCTGCGTGGGGTCGAGTGCTTTGTCGATCGGCTCGAAGGCTTCGTTGGCTGCCAGCGGCAGCGCTTGCTGGCTGGCGGCCGCGTCGGACAAGCGCTGTGCAGTTTTCTGCGCGGCGGTGAGTTGCCCTCGCGCTTCGTGGGCGTCGAGCAGTGTGCTGGCGGCTTGCGCACGCGCGGTGGTCGAGAGCAGCAGGCCCGCACCCGCGCGCACCACGGCCCAGGCATCGGTGCGTAGCTCTGCGCCAGTGCCGCGCCAGGTGCCACGGTCTCCGCCCGTGGCGCCGTGCGAGGTGACATAGCCGAGGTTGAGCTGGCTATTGGCGGTGGAGCTGGCCAGGCGCGTACGCAATTGGCCTGGGTGATCGTCGACGACCCACTGGTTGTAGCCGTCGCCGCCCAGGCCCTGCGAGTGCCAGCCGGACAGTGCCTGCCCAAGGGGCGCATCGGCAGGGGCCCAGGGCAGGGCGTCTTGCGTGTTGTGCAGCTGCATGGCGATCATCGGACGGTCGATGTCGCCGTCGATGAAGGTCAGCAGCACTTGCGTGCCGGCGCGCGGCAGGTGATTGCCGCCCCAGTTCGGGCCCGCGCTGGCGCTGGCCACGCGCACCCAGGCGGTGACCTGCGTGCGTTCGCTGCTGGACGGGTCGGAAAACGCATTGACCTCCGGCGCGCGCAGCCACGGAAAGCGCACGCGCACGCGGTGGTCGCGGTCGGTGGTGAGCGGCGCGCCATCGTCGGCGATGACCACGGCGGCCTGGCCCTCGGGCGCGGTCGGGCGACGGCGGTAGGGCGGCACGATGGGCGCTTCTGCCGGCACGGCGACGAAACGATTGCGATAGCTGCCTGATTCGATCTCGGTGGTGGCGAGCAGCCTTGCAATGTCAGCACCGAGGTTGTTGGCGGCTTCGTGTTCGACCTGGAGCGTGACGAACTCGCTGTGCTTGCTGTCGAAATGCTGCGTGAGCGTAAAGCGTTGGCCAGCGCCCAATTGGCGCACGCTGCCTTGCCCCTCGTAGCGCAGGTATGCGCCTTCGTGTGCCTGCATGCGCAACTGCGCGGCGCGGCTGGCCTCTTGCGCATTCGAATATTGATACGAGCCCGAGGCTTCAAAGCGTTCCAGCGTGGGCAGTTCGCCGCCGGGGTCGCTTGCGCTGGCTTGGGCGCTGGTGGCGGCCAATGCCTTGTAGTCCCACGAGGCGAGCGTCACCGCGTTGGTGCCCACGCTGTGCGCGTTTGACAGGCGCTCGATCGCGTCGTCGCTTTCGGTGGCGTCAACGCGATGGAAGCGGATCTCCGGCTGCGGACAGGTGGGCCGTTGCGCATCGTTGTCGAAGATGACGACGGTGTGGCGTGACTGGGCGCTGCCTTGCTGCTGCTTGTCGTCGCTTTGCTCGTGTTCAATGCGGAACGACAGGCCTTCTTCGGCCAGCAGGCGCATCACGAAGGCGTAGTCGGTTTCGCGGTATTGGCAGCAGATCGAGCGCTTGGTGCATGGCTGCGTGGCCGCGATCTTGTAATGCGCGGTGGGATATTCGCTGAAAACCTCTTCGATGATCTCCAGCGCGGTCTTGTCCTGGTAGACGAAGCAATCGCTGCGCGTGCGCAGCCGATCCAGCCACGGCACGACGCGCAGGCGGTAGCGCGCGAGGCCGCCGTCGCCGCCAAGCGATGCGCAATCCGCTACGTAACCGTGCCACGCACGCCGCTTGCCGTCGGCTTGCACCAGGCGCAGCGTGACTTCCTGCGAGGCCAGCTTGGCCGTGTCCAGATGCGCCGACGGGCTCAGGCAATCGATATGCAGGAGGAACGAGGCCGACACCGCTTCGGTGGCGGTAAAGCGCTCCACGACCAGGTTGTCGGAAGCGAGCGCCGTCTCAAGCGTGATCTGGCGGGTCTGCTGCCCGAGCAACGCGCCCAGGACGGCTTGTGGCACGGCGGCCGGCAGGTTGGACAAAGGCTTCATCGGAACAGCGTCGCGCTGGGGTTCGTGTTGCGTTTCAGCAGGAGCATGGGCACGCGGCCCATCGTGGCCATCAAGGCAGCGAAATCGTCAGGTGCGAGAAGCGCGGCCCGAGCTTGATGACCTGCGAATAGCCTTCCAGCGTTTCGTTGGTCTTGGTGCTCAGCGTGTGCGACAGCCCGAGGAAGCCCAGCAGCCCGATCAGCGCAAACACGGCGCCAAAAATCCACAGCGGCGTTTCACGCTTGAGCATGTGCGCGACCTTGTCGGGCAGCGGCCAGTGCGGTGCAAACGCGGCGCGCTTGCCCTTGATGGCGGAAATCTCGTCGCCCAGGCGTGCGGTCAGGTAAGCCAGTTTCTCCGGCCCTTCGAGGATGTACTTGCCGCGGAAGCCCAGCAGCAGGCACATGTGGAACACCTCCAGCGCCTGCAGGCGGGGCGCGCCGTGCGCACGCAGCTCTTCAAGCTTGACGAAGAAGGTCTCGCCGGCGAGTTGCTCGCCAAACAGCACGAGCTGCAGCGGGCGGCGCTCCCAGGCCGGGCGGATCGCAAAGTTGGACGACAGGATGGTTTCGTCCACGGCCGCGCAAAACGCGTACTTGGCGTCGAACACGTCTTCTGCCGACACGTTGAGGCGCTTGGCGCCACGGTCGAAATCGTCAAGGAAGGCGCGTACGCGATTCAGGAACTCTTCCGCGCTGGCCGGCTGCTGGGCGTTGCGCAACTGGAACAGCATGAAGAAGCCGTCATACAGCAAATCAAGCAGCGTGCGCGCGTGTGTGTTGGATTCACGTGCATCCGCCGCAGCGGTTGCCGGTGCCGAACCGCCAAACAGCGAAGGGGTGGAGGTAGCGCTCATGAAGTCACCGCGATCAGTTCAAGTTTGAGTTCCCGGATACCGGCCGGGGCATAGATAGTGAGGGTCTGCGCTTGCAGCATGCGTTCGTACAGCATGCCCCGTGCTTCAACGGCGAAGTAGCACGCGCCCGGGCGCACCGGAATGGCGGGCGGCACTTGTGGCGTATACGTGAGTGGCACGCCGGGCATGGACGACAACACGAGCTTTTCCACGTCGTCGGGTGCACCGACCTTGAAGCGCGCCGGAATGGCTTCCACCAGCTCGGCTGCGGGCATGTCTGCCGACACCGACAGATAGAAGCTGGTCTGGTCGTCGATCTTGCCGGAGTCGATGCGGCCGAGGTGGAACGAAGGGCGCGTCTCTTCCAGAGCGATCGCGAAGTAGCGCGTGGAGATGACGGTATCGAGCAGCTCGCGCACGATCGTGTCGAGCTTGGCAAACACCGGGCCCGGATTGTCGTGGTCGTAGGCAGGCAGGTCGGCCAGCGTGTAGCTCTTGGTGAACGTCATCAGCGCGCCGGCCAGGCGCAGCATTTCCTGGAACAGGCGCTCAGGGTGCAGGTCGGGGTGGTGATACAGATGCGACAGCGCCGCGAAGGCGGCATTGGCCGTATGCAGCAGCCAGAACGATGCAATGTCGCCGGAGCGGAATTCAATGATGTTTTTGGTCGGCTCGCGGTGAAAACCGTACAGCGCGTTGACCTTGGCCTGCAGCGCGTCAAGCAGCCGGCGCAGGCGTTGATACAGCACGGCCGAGGCGTTGATCGCCATGCTGGGCGCGACAAAGTTTTCGTCCAGTTCAAAGCCGCCGGTGCCGGTGCGCCGCACGCGCACCACGGGCAGCGAGATGAACTGCTCGCGCGGTTCCGTCTCGGCAATCAGCTTGACCGACTTCTTTAGATACGTGATGGCAGCAGGCTCGGCCTCGGTATACAGGTCTGCCGTTTCCTCTTCCGTGCCGACAAAGCGCGATACCGATGCGCCTTCGATCTGCTCGCGGTAGTTGCCGCCGTTGTCTTGCAACGGATACAGCGCGATATGGAACGTCAGCTCCGACACGCCGGCGGGAATGGCATCCAGCACCAGCGGAGGCGGAAGCGCATCGGCCTGCGGAGCGAAATACAGCTCGCCATCGGGAAAGAACAGCGACAGCTCAATCACGCGCAGCACGCCGCTGGCCAGCGCATCGGTATCGAAGCGCGCATGGCGGATGCCCCATCCGTATGGCTGGATGACTTGCGCGGTCGCGTGCAGGCGCGACTCGTGATACGCGTCCTGACGCTGGAAATGCTGCGGACGCAGGAACAGCCCTTCGCCCCAGAGAATCTTTGCGGAGTAACTCACGTTGGCCCTTGTTGTTCAGCTACCGCAAACCGCGGGGGAGAGCAGGTTGACATCAGTCAGCGGCGTGGCGCCGGCGGGGGTGGTCAGCGTGCCGGACGTGACCGTCATGGCGCAGGCGTGCAGCCCGATCACGATGCCCGACTTCTCGTTCTTCTCGGTGTTGAAAGCAAATTTCCAGCGCTGTGCTGCAGGGCTGCGGAACAGCGCCACGATGCCCAGCGTGGTGGCCTCGCGCGAGACCTTCTCGGTGAAGTCGTAGCGCTGACCCGGGATCAGCGTCATTTCCCGCACATTGACCAGATCCGCGCCCAGCGTTTGCTTCTCACGCGCCGGGTCGATGAACGTGTCATACGGCGCCTGCAGGAAGCTGGTCGGGTCTTTCAGTGAATACAGGCGCACCACCAACGCTACCGGGCGGCGGTCGTTGGCTGCGTTCAGGTTGTTGCCGGCAGTCATTTTGAGCGGCACTTCGCGCGGGGGCTTCTGCGCGTCGGGCAGGTTCGACGATTTGATCCCCATCGCTTCCAGGGCGCCGTTGGCCGCACCAGCCAGCACGCTCGCACCGGTGGAGCAGGCGGCTAATGCGGCCACGCTGGCGCTCACCAGCATCAGCTTGAGCGGCCCTGCGAGACGGTACTTCAGAGAGTGCTTCAGAAGGCTGCCGCAGCCCGGCTGCCTTGCCGCTTGCCCCCAAGCAGCATCGAATTTCATCATCTTCATGCCTGATTTCTGAATTACTTAATTCTCTTTGTTTGACTGCTGTCGCGCCTGTTCCGATAAAGGAAACCGGTGAATTGTTTCGATTCCTTAATAAAGGGAAACCGAAGAATGTTTCCGTTTCTTAATAATCGGAGATCGTTGCCCGGTGCGGTTCTAAGGCGTTGAATACAAAGGATGTTTCGGTTCCTTAATAATCCGTTTTTGGTTGTCAACGGCAACGAGCGGAGTGTACTATTTCGCGCCAGTCGAGACCAACATTTAACTCGCCAATTCCGGCGAATTTGATTGGGTATCGACACACCGCTTTGAAACTTTGAAGAGTCTCGCCGTGGCCAAATCCTCGTCTACTTCCGTTCTCCGTTCCTTCATCGTGCTGGCTGCGGCCACCGCTCTCTTTACGGGTTGCGCGACTACCAACCCCGGGCCCCAAACCGACGAGGCCTTCGGCCAGAGCATGTCGGAGGCGGAAGCTGCGGCCAAGGGCGGCCAGCAGGACAAGGCGATTGATCTGTACCAGCAGATCGCCAAGCAGAACCCGACCCGTGACGAGCCGTGGGTGCGCATCGCGCAGATCCAGTTCGGCGCAGAGAAGTACCCGCAGGCCATCCTGGCCGCAGAGGAAGCCCTGCAGCGTGACAACGCTGATCGCCAAGCCAAGAGCATCTTGGCTGTGAGCGGCCTGCGCGTGGCGCGCCGTTCGCTGCAAGAGCTGCGTGCCGACAGCGCGCTGGCCGGCGACGTCAAGACCGACGCGCAAGTGCTTGCCAAGATGCTGCGCGACACGCTGGGTGAGCAGGTCCTGTTCCCGGGCGAACAACCGGTTGTCAAGCAACCTGTGCGCCGCCCGACCCGCGTTGTTCGCCGCCCGGCTCACGCTGTTGAGCACGGCACCACTGCTGCGCCTGCAGCTGCTACCGGTGCTGCCAGCGGCAGCGCAGACCCGTTCGGCGCACTGCGTTAAGCGCAGCGCTGGTTCGCATTCCTGGAGGAACGTGATGGCCAAGAAAGAAAGCGTACAGAAGCGTCTGCAAAAGGTGCGTCCGCCGCGTGTACAACTGACGTATGACGTCGAAATCGGCGACGCAATCGAGACGAAGGAGCTGCCATTCGTGGTGGGCGTGGTGGCTGACCTGTCGGGCCAATCCGAGGTGCAGCAACCCAAGCTGCGCGATCGCAAGTTCGTCAACATCGACCGCGACAACTTCGACGAAGTGATGAAGGGCGTGGAGCCGCGCGCGGCGTTCCAGGTGCCGAACACGCTGACGGAAGACGGCGGCCGCTTTGGCGTCGACCTGAAGTTCCGCTCGCTGGAAGACTTCAGCCCCGAAGCCGTGGTTGAGCAAGTGGAGCCGCTACGCAAGTTGCTCGAAGCCCGCTCCAAGCTGGCTGACCTGCGCAACAAGATGGCCGGTAACGACAAGCTGGAAGACCTGCTGTCGGAAGTGTTGAAGAACACCGAAAACGCGAAGAAGCTGGGCGCCAAGCAAAACGGGGGCGAGGATGCTTGAGAACCAATCCGCTGCGCAGGGCGCCTCGGTTGCGGAAGAGGTGAGCCTGCTGGACAGCATCGTCGAGCAAAGCCGCGTCGCCAAGTCCGACTCCGAGCGTGAACGCGCGAAAGACATCATCGGCGAGCTCGCAAGCCAGGTGCTGAGCGGCACCGTGGTGGTGTCCGACAACCTGTCTGCCACGCTCGATGCACGTGTGGCCGAGCTGGACCGCCTGATCTCGCAGCAACTGAGCGCAATCATGCACGCGCCGGAATTCCAGAAGCTGGAATCCACCTGGCGCGGCCTGAACTATCTGGTCAAGGAAACGAGTACCGGCCAGACGATCAAGATCAAGGCGCTCAACGCGACCAAGCGCGATCTGACGAAAGACTTCAAGACCGCGATCGAGTTTGACCAGAGCGCGTTGTTCAAGAAGGTCTACGAAGAAGAATTCGGCACCTTTGGCGGTGCGCCGTTTGGCGCGCTGATTGGCGACTATGAAGTCACGCGTCAGCCCGAAGACATGTACTTCATCGAGCAGATGGCGCACGTGGCAGCGGCTTCGCATGCGCCGTTCATTGCGTCGTCGTCGCCTGAGTTGCTCGGCCTGGAATCGTTTGCCGACCTGGGCAAGCCGCGTGACCTGGCCAAGGTGTTCGACACGGTTGAATACGCCAAGTGGAAGTCGTTCCGCGATTCGGAAGATTCGCGCTACGTGGGTCTGACCTTGCCGCGTTTCCTGGGCCGTCTGCCGTACAACCCGAAGGACGGCACCGTGGTCGAGAGCTTCAACTTTGTTGAAGACGTGGACGGCACCGATCACAGCAAGTACCTGTGGTGCAACGCCGCTTGGGCGTTCGGCGCCCGCCTGACGGCAGCGTTTGACGACTTCGGCTGGTGCGCTGCCATCCGCGGTGTGGAAGGTGGCGGCCTGGTCGAAGACCTGCCGACACACACCTTCAAGACGGACGACGGCGAAATCGCACTCAAGTGCCCGACCGAGATCGCCATTACCGACCGCCGCGAGAAGGAACTGAGCGACCTTGGCTTCATTCCGCTCGTGCATTGCAAGAACACGGACTACGCCGCGTTCTTCGCCGCACAGTCGGCGCAGAAGGCCAAGAAGTATGACTCCGACAGCGCAAACGCCAATGCGGTCCTGTCTGCGCAGCTGCAGTACATCTTCTCGGTATCGCGCGTGGCGCATTACCTGAAGGCGATGATGCGCGACAAGATCGGCAGCTTTGCCTCGGCCAAGAACGTTGAGACGTTCCTGAACCGCTGGATTTCGCAGTACGTGCTGCTGGACGACAACGCCACGCAAGAACAGAAGGCGCAATTCCCGCTGCGCGAGGCGTCGATTCAGGTGGCGGAAGTGCCGGGCAAGCCGGGCACTTACCGCTCCGTGGCGTTCCTGCGGCCGCACTTCCAGTTGGATGAACTGTCGATCTCGCTGCGCCTGGTGGCGGATCTGCCCAAGTCGGCCAACTCGTAATTCCTGACCGGACTCTCCCCGGGGGGGAATGTTCGGGCATAACCACCCGTTACGCTCGTTACCCGTTGCAGTACCAACAACCAATCTATTGAAGAGGGTCTCTGTATGAAGGATATCTACGTCAAGTTCGATAGCCCGGCCATCAAGGGGGAGTCGCAAGACAAGGATCACAAGGACTGGATCGAAATCAACAGCTGGTCGCAAGCAATCAGCCAACCGCGTTCGGCCACGGCTTCGACCGCCGGCGGCCACACGGCTGAGCGTTGCGAGCACCGCGACATGGTCTTCACGAAGGATCTGGACGTCGTCAGCCCGCTGCTGTACCAGCACGCTTCGGGCGGCACGACCTTCGGCGAAGTGACCATCGAGTTCTTCCGCGCAGACGGCGAAGGCAACCGCGTGAAGTACCTCGAAGTCAAGCTGAAGAACGCCATCCTGAGCGAAGTCGATTCGCAAGTGGTCGCTCAAGGCATTCCGACCGACACCTTCAGCCTGCGCTACGCCGCTGTGCAGTGGAAGTACACGCAGCAGAAGAGCGCCGGCGGCCAAGGCGGCAACTCGCAAGGCGCCTGGAGCCTCACCAAGAACGACAAGACCTACTCGGTTTAACGTTTGGTGTTCTCCTGATGACAAGAGCCGCAGCCGCCGTGCTGCGGCATCTTGTTTTCTAGCAGCATATGAAAGGCTTCGAACCCAGCCTGCTCGACAAGCTCTTCGACGACGAGCCGCACGCGCCCATGCCCACGGCATTGCGCCAGCTCTCACTTGAAGAACTCAAGAGCACCGTGGCACGCGATATTGAATCCTTGCTCAACACGCGCATCGTGTTGGAGGAGGAGGACTTGCACGGCTTGCCGGAATGCAAGCGGTCGTTGCTCACGTATGGCCTGAACGATTTTTCCGGCCTGAGCCTGGCCAGTTTCTACGACCGCAACTACATCTGCCAGTCGCTTACCAAGGCGATCGAGCGGCACGAGCCGCGTCTGCAGCATGTAAATGTGTCGCTAGAGATCAATGAGCGCGCGACCAATGCCTTGTGCTTTGGGATCAGCGCGGTGCTGCTGGTGGGGCCCGCTCGCGAGCCCGTGAGTTTTGACGCCATGCTGCAACCCTCGACGCTGCGGTATTCCGTGTCGCGCGGACGCGGCTGAGATTGCACGACCCTGCATACGGCACCACCCGCAACACGCTGAAGCACCCGCAGGACCGCCACCGGACCGCCACGAAGAATGGAAGAGCTGCTGCCTTATTACGAACGAGAACTGGCCTTCCTGCGCCGGTACTCGCGCGACTTCGCCGAGCGGTATCCGAAGATCGCCGGCCGCCTCGCCATGTCTGGCGACGGCTGCGACGATCCGCATGTCGAACGGATGATCGAATCGTTCGCCTTCCTGACCGCACGTGTCAGCAAGAAGCTTGACGACGACTACCCCGAATTTACCGAGGCGCTGCTGGAGGTGCTGTATCCGCACTACCTGCGGCCCTTTCCATCGTGCTCGGTGGCGCATTTCGATGTGCGCGGCGTGGCTGCGCAACTGAGCGCGCCGGTCACGATCGCACGCGGCACGTTTCTCACCACACGCGTGGTGCGCAAGGTCGAATGCCGTTTCCGCACTGCATACGACGTCACGTTCGCGCCGGTGCGTGTTGCCGGTGCAACATTCGAGCGCGCCGTGTCCGCGCCGGCCGCTGTGCAACTGCCCAAGGGCGCGACCGGCTCGATTGCGATCACGCTGGAATACGTGGGCGAACGCGGCGGTTTTGAATCGCTGTCGATGGACAAGCTGCGCGTCTACATGGACGGCGAACCGTCTTTCGTGGCCGCGCTCGGCGACGCGCTGTTCCTGCATACCGCGGCCGGCTATGTGGAAGCCGAACGCGCAGGCGTCTGGAAGCGCCTGATTTCCGTGCCCCTGCACGAAGTCGGCTTTAGTGAAGACGAATCCCTGATCGATTGCCCGGCACGCTCGCACCCGGCCTATCGGCTGCTGACCGAGCACTTCAGCTTTGCCGAGAAATTCAACTTCTTCGATATCGACCTGGCTGCATTGCGACGCGGCATGACGCCGGGCGTGCCGGTGCGCCGTCTGACGCTGCATCTGGTGCTGAAAGACTTGCGCAGCGATTCGCACGCGGCGCGCCTGCTTGAAAACCTGCAGCCGGAGCACCTGCGCCTGCATTGCACGCCCGTGGTCAATCTGTTCCAGCAGAAGGCCGACCCGATCCGAATCGAACATACGGCCAGCGCCTATCCGGTGGTGGCCGATAGCCGGCGCGCGCACGGCTTTGACATCTATTCCATCGACAACGTGCAGCTGGTGCGCGAAACCACTGCGCACGAGAAGGTCACGGAGTTCCGGCCGTTCTACTCCCTGCATCACGGTGAAGAGCCCGGCCGCGCGGGCCATTACTGGCTGGCACGCCGCAACGAGCTGATCGCGCAGCGCAGCCCGGGGTTCGAAACCGAGATCTCCATCGTCGATACGCACTTTGATCCGACCAGCCCGCAGACCGACACGCTGAGCCTGACCGTCACCTGCACGAACCGCGACCTGCCTTCGACGCTGGCGTTCGGGCAGCCCGATGGCGATCTGTCGATGGAAGGCAGCTCCATTGCCCGCAACATCACCTTCCTGCGCAAGCCGACGCCCTCGATGCGGTTTGGCGGCGGGCGCGCTGCGCAGTGGCGTTTGATCTCGCTGCTGGCGCTCAACCATCTGTCGCTCGTGCAGAACGGTTTGCCGACATTGAAAGAGATGCTGCGCCTGCACGATCTGCCGCGCAACGCGATCTCGGCGCGGCAGATCGAGGGCATCGTTGCCCTGGACTACCAGCCGGCGACGCAGTGGCTGGCGGGCAAGCCGTTCGCCACCTTCGTGCGTGGCCTGGAAGTGCGCCTCACGCTGGATGAAGACGCCTTTGTGGGCACAGGCATGCACCGGTTCATCCGCGTGCTGGATCACTTCTTCGGCCTGTACGTCCACATGAACAGCTTTGTGCAGCTGATTGCGGTCTCGCGCCGCAGTGGCAAGGAATTGGTCAAATGCGCACCCCGCAGCGGCGAATCGATCCTGGTGTGATCCGGCGGCTGCTCAAACAGCCGCATCGGTACCAATTCTTTCAGGCTGTGCGCCTGCTGGAGCAGCTGTTTGCGCGCGAAGGCGGCATGGCGCCCGAGCAGGCGCTGGCCACGCGTCTGAGCTTTCGCAACACGCTCTCGCTCTCGTTTCCGCCCAGCGAACTGCAGCACATCGAGGCCGAGGGCATTACCGCCGAGATGCTCGAAACCGATGCCGCGTTCATCGCAGCGCTGGAAGAGGGCGCGCTCGATTCGCTGGCGATCACGCCCACGTTCTTCGGCATGCTGGGCGGCCAAGGAGCCTTGCCGCTGCGCTACACCGAAATCGTGGCCGAGCGCGAAAGCCTGTGGCGCGACCGCGCAGCCCGTTCGTTCTTCGATATCTTTTCAAACCGGGCGACCGCGCTGTTCTATCTGGCGTGGAAAAAATACCGCCTGCCGTTCCAGTACGAAGTCGACAGCAACAAGCATTACCTGCCGCTGCTGCTGTCGCTTGCGGGCGCGGCTGACAAGACGCTGCGCAGCGATCTTTCCACCACGCCGGGGCCGATCCTCGATGAGGCGCTGGCCGGTTATGCCACGGCGATCCGGCATCGGCCGGTGTCTGCGGCGTATCTGCAGCGCGTGCTGTCGGATTACTTCCAGGCGCCGATGCGAGTTGAGCAGTTCGTTGGCGGGTGGTATCGCGTACCGGCGTCGCAATACACGCGGCTGGGCAGCACCAACAACCTGCTGGGGGCCACGGCGTTGGCCGGCGCCCGGGTGTGGCAGCGCGACTTGCGGGTGCGCCTGTGGGTCGGGCCGCTCAAGCGCGCGCAGTACCGCAATTTCCTGCCGGGTGCGTCTGGCGCGCTGGCACTGCGCAAGATGCTGACCATCCTGTGCGGCACCACGCTGGAGTTTGAGATCAAGCTGATCCTGCGCCACCAAGACGTGATCGGCAGCACGCTGGACAACAGCAATGACGGCCGCCTGGGCTGGGACACCTTCCTGTGCTCCCGCCCCGCGCAGCAGGACCGCAGCGATGCGCAGTACACGCTCGCGCCGCTGCATTGATACCGACACATTCATCGATTCTTTCGGAGCGCTGCCGCCATGGCCATCCCACTCAAAACCCTGATCGCCAAGCTGAACGCGACGAGCCGGCAAGCCGCCGAGCGGGCTGCGTCGCTGTGCATGGCGCGCGGCAACTACGAGGTCGATCTCGAACACCTGTTCCTGGCCTTGCTGGAAAACCGCCGCAGTGACTTTGCCGTGGCGGCCCGTGCTAGCGGCATCGACCTGGCCGCGCTGCAACGTGACCTGGAGGCGGAGATCGGCCGCTTCCAGACCGGCAACACGCGGACGCCGGCGTTTTCGCCGTACCTGCCGAAGCTGTTCGAGCACGGCTGGCTGATCGCCTCGCTCGATTCGCAAATCACGCGCATTCGGTCCGGCCATCTGCTGCTGGCACTGTTGACGGAGCCGAGCCTGTCGGCGCTCGCGCAACGTGGCTCGCGCCTGTTCGGGCAGATTCAGGCGGACCGGCTCAAGCACGACTTCGATCGACTGACCGCCGGTTCGGACGAACAAGTACAGGCCGTGGACATTGCTGACGACGGCGCAGACGCAGCGCAGGGCGAAGGCGGCAAGCCCGCTGCTGCCCTGACGGCCACACCGGCGCTGGATCAGTTCACCGTCGACCTGACCCAATCCGCGCGCGATGGCCGCATCGACCCTGTGATCGGCCGCGATGCCGAGATCCGCCAGGTGATCGACATCCTGATGCGTCGTCGCCAGAACAACCCCATCCTCACCGGGGAAGCCGGTGTGGGTAAGACCGCTGTGGTGGAGGGGCTGGCCCTGCGCGTGGCTGCCAACGACGTGCCGCCGCCGCTGCAGGGCGTGACGCTGCGCACGCTCGACATGGGGCTGTTGCAGGCCGGCGCCAGCGTCAAGGGCGAATTCGAGAATCGCCTGAAGAACGTGATCGACGAGGTGAAGAAGAGCCCGAAGCCGATCATCCTGTTCATTGACGAAGCGCACACGATTATTGGTGCCGGCGGGCAGGCCGGGCAGAACGATGCGGCCAACCTGCTCAAGCCTGCGCTGGCACGCGGCGAGTTGCGCACGATCGCGGCCACCACGTGGAGCGAATACAAGAAGTACTTCGAAAAAGATGCGGCACTGGCGCGCCGCTTCCAAGTCGTGAAGGTGGAAGAGCCCAGCGAGCCGCTGGCGGCCGCCATGCTGCGCGGCATGGCCGGGCTGATGGAGCGCCACTTTGGTGTGCGCGTGCTGGATGAGGCGATTACTGAGGCGGTGCGGTTGTCGCATCGCTATATCAGCGGCCGCCAGCTGCCGGACAAGGCCGTCAGCGTGCTGGACACCGCCTGCGCCAAGGTGGCGTTGGGCCAGAGCGCCACGCCCGGTGCCATTGAAGACGACCAGAAGACGCTGGAACGCCTGCAGGGTGAAATCAACGCCCTGGAGCGCGAGCAAAGCGCCGGCGCCGAGCACGACGCACGCCTGAAGGCGCTGAACGAGCAGCGCACGGAACTGGAGCAACGCGTCGCACTGAACACCGAACGCCTGGCGCAGGAGCGCGCGCTGGTCGCTCGCATTCAGGCGCTGCGCGAGGCGCGCGAAAGCGATGCCGGGCAAGCCGGCGAGGAAGAAGCACTGCCCGTGGCCGCCAACAGCGACGTTGTGTCGATCCCAAAACGCAAGCGCGCTGCCGACAAGGCGGACGAACCGGACGAACTGGCTAAGCTCCTTGCCGAGCTGCGCGCCCTGCAAGGCGAGTCGCCCATGGTGCCGCTGCAGGTGGATGGCCATGTCGTGTCGGAAATTGTCTCGGCCTGGACGGGCATCCCGCTGGGCCGCATGGTCAAGGACGAGTTGCGCACGGTACTGAACCTCAAGCCGCTGCTGGCCGCCCGCGTGATCGGGCAAGACCACGCGCTGGATGCGATTGCCCAGCGCGTGCGCACCGCCACAGCCAACCTGGAAGACCCGAACAAGCCACGCGGCGTGTTCCTGTTTGCCGGCCCGTCTGGCGTCGGTAAAACGGAAACGGCGCTGGCGCTGGCCGACATTCTCTACGGTGGCGAGCGCAAGCTCATCACCATCAACATGAGCGAGTACCAGGAAGCGCACAGCGTGTCGGGCCTCAAGGGCTCGCCGCCGGGTTATGTCGGTTATGGCGAAGGCGGCGTGCTGACCGAAGCCGTGCGTCGCAACCCGTACAGCGTCGTGCTGCTGGATGAAGTGGAGAAGGCTCACCCTGACGTGCTGGAGATGTTCTTCCAGGTGTTCGACAAGGGAGAGATGGACGACGCGGAAGGCCGCCCCATCGACTTCCGAAACACCATCATCATCCTCACGTCGAACGTTGGGTCGCAGGCCATCATGCAGGCGTGCCTGAACAAGTCTGCCGAGGAACTGCCCGACACCGATGCGCTGGCCGAGCAGCTGCGCCCGACGCTCTACAAGGCGTTTAAGCCCGCATTCCTGGGGCGCATGAAGGTGGTGCCGTATTACCCGATTTCCGACGACGTGCTGGCCGAGATCATCACGCTCAAGCTGGGTCGCATCCGCGATCGCGTGGCCATTAACCACAAGGCGACGTTCCAGTGGGACAGCGCGTTGGTTGAATCCGTGCTCGCACGCTGCACTGAAGTGGATGCCGGCGCCCGCGCGGTTGATCACATCCTCAACGGCACGCTGCTTCCGCAGATTGCCGAGTCGGTGCTGACGCGCATGGCCGAGGGCGGCAGCGTCGAGAAGATCAAAGTCGGCGTCGGCAAGAACGGCGAGTTCAAGTACCGCATCAATTAAGTCGCTTCGCTGGAGCACATCATGGTCTCTCCGACCGAGTTGGCAAACCTGCTACGTGCATCGTTCTCCCAGGCCGACCGGCTGCTGCGGCTGGAAACGCCGTTGGGGCCGAACGCGCTGCTGCCAGAACAGGTGGACGTTGCCGAGCACATCGACGCAGGCGGTTTTCGGCTGGAACTCACGGCGCTGTCTGACAACGCTGACATCGATTCGGCCAAGTTGCTCGGTCAGCCGGTGCGGCTCGACTTGCTGACGCAGCAAAGCCGAAGCACGCTGCGGCCGTTTCATGGTCACGTGACGCGCTTCGAGCAGGTGGGGGCCAACGGCGGCCTGGTGCGCTATCGGCTGGTGATCGAGCCCTGGCTCGCGTTCCTGCGCCATCGGCAAGACAGTTTCCTGTTCCAGGACATGTCGGTCATCGAGGTGATCGACAGCCTGTTTGGCGACTACCAAGGCCAAGGCCGCCTGGTGCCAGCATGGCGCTGGGCCTTGCGCGACAGCTCGGTCTACACGCGCCGCAGCGTCATCACGCAATACGACGAAAGCGACTTCGATTTCGTCACGCGCCTGTTGGCCGAAGAGGGACTGTTCTACTTCTTCGAACATGAAGCCAAGGATGGCGACGCGCTGGGCGTGCACCGCATGGTCATTGCCGATTCCAATGACGTGTTTGCCGACAACGCGCAGGCAAGCATCCGTTTTGGTCGTGCCGATGCCACGGCCACCGAAGACGTGATCGACCGCTGGCAAGGCGCACGCCGTTGGCAGACCAACGCCGTATCGATCGCCAGCTGGGACTACCGCGCCAACGCCAAGCGGACCGCGCAGCTTGGGGCGCAGCAGCAAGGCAACGATGGCCCGCAACTGACGCTGCAAGACACCGACTACCCCGGCCAGTACTGGTTTGAAGACAACAACCAGGCGCAACGCGTCGCGCGGCTGATGATGGAAGCGCTGGAGTTGCGGGACAAGCAGTTCGACGGCGAAGGCACTGCGCGCACGTTGGCGACCGGCACGCGCTTCCAGTTGCTCGATCATTTCGATCACGACGATGGCGAGCAGCGCTTTGCGGTGTTGGCCGTGACGCACCAGGCGCGCAACAACTTCAACGACCGCTTCGGCCAGGTCCTGACCGAAACGTTGGGCGGGCTGCGCGGCGGCGATGCGTTGGCCGCTGGCAGCAACCATGGCACGGGCGAGGACGCGCCGTTCTATCGCAACCACTTCACCGTCGTGCGCGACAACGTGCCCGTGCGCCCGCAGCAGAGCGACGAGCAAGGCTGCGCGCTGCACCCGCGCCCGACCGTCAACGGCAGCCAGACGGCGCTGGTGGTGGGGGCGGAAGGACCTGTGCATACCGATCGGGACCATCGGATCAAGGTTCAATTCCACTGGCAGCGCGGCGCGCGTTCAGCCAGCCGCCAATCGCATCCGGCGGGCGATGACAACGCGCGTGCCAGTGCCGGCCTTGGCGCATGGGTGCGCGTGACAGCGCCCGTGGCCGGACCGAACTGGGGCGGTGTGGCGCTGCCGCGCGTCGGCCAGGAAGTGCTGGTCGAATTCCTGCAAGGCGACATCGATCGGCCCGTGGTGGTGGGTGCGGCCTACAACGGCAGCGGCCAGACCGACGCGCAATACAACCAGAACCAGGCAGGCGCCGCGGGTGCCACCGGCAATGCCCCGGCCTGGTTTGCCGGTGGCAATAAGAGCCAGGGCGCCTACGCCCACAATGCGGTGCTGTCCGGCATCAAGACACAGGCGCTGGCCGGCAGCCAATCGGGCTCATCGGGCTACAACCAGTTGGTCTTTGATGATTCCGAAGGGCAGGGCCGCACGCAGCTCGGCACCACGCAGGCGGCGACTGGCCTCGTGCTCGGTCATCACAAGGAACAGATCGACAGCGCCCGCCAGGCAGACCTCGGCCACGGGGCCGCGCTCGCCACCGACGACAGCGGCGCCGTGCGCGCGGGCGCCGGCCTGCTGCTTACAGCACACAGCGCTGGCACCAGCGCGTCGCTACAAGACAGCGAAGCCGCCGCCAGCCAGATCGAAGCCGTGAGCGACCTCGCCGAATCGCTTGCCGACGCAGCGCAGAAGCAGAAGGCTGGTCTGCCCGATGAGCCTGCTGCAAAGGAACTCCCCGCGCTCAAGCAACTGCGCCACACCACCGAGGTGCTGCGCCATGCCGAAAGCGCTGGTGAAGGCGCCGAAGCGGTTGCCTACAGCGAGCCGCATCTGCAGGTCTCCGCACCCAAGGGCATCGTCAGCACGACGCCGGTGGATGCGGTGATGGTGGCGGGCACCCAGGCCACGCTGGTTGCCAAGCAGGACACCAATGTTGCGGCGGGCGGCAATTTTGTCATGGCTGCAACAGAGGGAATCAGCCTGTTTTCGCACGGCAAGGCCGTTGGCCAATCGTCAGAAGCGTCGCCCGGTATTACGCTTCACGCTGCGGCCGGCAAGGTCGGGTTGAGTGCCACTGAAGGCGCAGTCGCCTGCGCTGCCGAGAAGCAGGTGACGTTGGCGTCAACGCAAGCCGGCATGGCCGTGGAAGCAAAAAAGCATGTGCTGCTCAATGCAGCGGGTGCACACATTAAGGTCACGAAGGGCAGCATCGAGTTGCATGCCCCAGGTATGGTGACGTTCAAAGGCGCACGGCACGACTTCGTTGGCCCGGGTGGATCGCAAACCAACACCTCGCTACCTAAAGGCACCCCCCCCTACGACGAGCAGTTTGTTCTGCGAGACAAACACACGAACGAGCTTCTGCCGCACCGTCCCTACCGAGTGGAAGACGCGCAAGGCAATGTATTGGCCCAAGGAATCACGGACGAGCAGGGCCGTGTAGCGCGCGTGTACACCGCTAATCCGGCAGGCATCAAAATCCGTTTCTAGAGAGATCGCTATGGCATTCGGAAACGCCTCCGTTCTTCCCACCCCCGAAAAGCAAGCCCCCAGCGCGGAAGATGAAAGCCTTGCGCCAGTGCGCGGTACCGCAAAAACGAACCCTCGTCGGAAGAGCGAGGTGGACGTGCACTACGAGCCCGAACCTCTACTAATATTCAGACCGGAAACAGGCGAGTTCATTTGTATTCCCGCGCATGAAGTTACGGCGTTTGAGAACGACGCCAACCTATGGGACATGTTGGTTGATACGCTGCATAAGGCCAACGCCAAGGTCGACGATCTCGCCGAGGAGCTTCACCAGTTGCAAATCAAAGCACTTCGTAGCCCTGCCGAGCAACAGAAACTAGAAAAAGCGCTGGACGACGCTTATAAAGAGGCCAAGGCCGCGCACGAGAAGCTGCATGGAGCACTGACTCCACTCGGAAAAATGGACAGCGGCCACATGTCGATCGTTGAGATCATCCCGATCTACAACTCAGCCGGCGGACCGGTTCGCTCGTTTCGCAAGTACACCGCCCGCTATGTACGCTCGGACCGCATTAAGAGTAAATGGGATCGCTACATTCCCGCGGGTTGGGAGAAGCGAAAAGGTACGGCCGCCGAAAAGGATTCAGCGCATAAGGCATTCGCTTCTCGAGCGTTTTTTTCAAAGCAGAATGACCAACTGCAGTTCAACAAGGACGAATTGAAGAAGGGAGCCGGAACGCTCAGTACAAAGTTTAAGGGTGATCTGCTCAAGATTGAAACTCATTCTGTGCAGGGCGCCCTTACAGCTTGGGCGGATGGGTGGAACAAAAAACTTACGTACGACCGCGCAGCACGCAATCCCGATGCGAAGTGGAGCAGAAATATCGACCTGACTGCGCAGGCCCAGTTGATGCGCTACTTTGCAGGAGTCGGTTTATCGACCGAATGGGATCCGCTAAAGGGCAACTGTGCGCTGAAGGCGAGCGGGCGCGCAGAGTTTGCCGTCGCAGAAGCCAAGGCCGCGGGAACGTTCTATTTCCCCGACCGGGTGGGCTGGGTCTGGCGGCTGACCGACAATCCTAAGGACAAATCCACGGCGATTCGGTTCGCAGCGGAATTGGCTGTGTCGGCCATGGCAGGCGCGAGTATCGTTGGAGAAGTGGGCATTGCTGTCGACTGGAAGGATGAAAAACGTAAAGAGCTGGGGCTCTATGGTGCGGCGGTAAGCGGGGCTGGAAATAGGCAGCGCGAGTTGCGTATCAATCAGAAGCCAGTGGATCCGTCCGCAAAGGCGGAGCTGGAGGTCTTTGCCGGCGCCAAGGCTGAAATCAAACTGTGGGGCGGCGTGCAATGGCTCAATCCCGAGCAATTGGGACTTGGCTACCAGGAGTTTGCCAAAGTTGGTGAAACGGTCACTGGTATGCTCGGTGCGGGCGCGGGCTGCTTGTTTGAGTTGAGCTATGCGGCGGGCAAGTTCCGTTTTCGCATGATGGCTAGTGTCTGCTTGGGTGTGGGAGCAAAGGGCGCCCTCGAACTGGAAGTCGATGTCGGGCAAATTGTTCAGTTCTGGAAGTGGCTCGCTTACCAGCTTTACCACGCCGACTACAAACAGTTGAAGTTCATCGCTAAGGAAGCGTTTGAATACATCGTTAAACTCCAAGTGATGATTATCGAGGGCACCATCGAAAAAATGGAGCAAGCAGTTGGGTGGGCGGAAGATGAAATCACTGCCAAGTACGAGGAGATCATTGCTCGTCTAGATCAGGAGGAGCGTCGTGTCCAGTTAATGAACCGGATTATCGCTAATCCCCACGGCTTCCTTCGCTACACCACGCCGGAGGCGAAGGGCGTGATGCTGTACCAGATGACACGTCACGACTGGAAAGTTGACGGTCTGGACGGCCGGAACCACGGTGGACGTTACTATGGCCGACGCAAGGATGCGGTGAAGAAAATCCTGCGGGAAGCGCAGACGCGTCGCGACTTCGATAATGTTGTCCAGCACATGTCAGCAGACGGCTCGAGGTGTGATGCAACGTTGACTGCCAAGAATCGTGCTCAGTTGAGGGATTTCTTAAACACGAGCCTCGTTGGCAGTTCCGGCGATGGTCAAGAAATTGACACCTTCTATGACAACTTGCAAGCGTCGTTAAAGGCTGAGCCGACTCGCGGCTACGCAATGTGTGAAAACACATCACCCACCTACTTGGCGCAGAGGGACTACGGTATCGACCACTCCATGTTGGCAGACATCGGTTCGATGGCGATGCCGCCAACTACATACGCGTGAGTCGGGATCAGGGCAACACCTTGCTGGGGGAATTGACGACGCAGCGGAACCCGTTATTTGGGTGACGATCAGAAATAATGGTTCCGTCGTCTAGGGTTGAGGGCTTGACCTGCGGTGCTTGTTTTTGCCGGTACATAGCGAGTGCTGTCACGTAGTCGGTTGCGATGCCCCGTCTTACTTTCTCCGTGCCGGTTTCCGGACCCCTTGGATTCTTTCGCGGTGAGTGTGCATAGTAGTTTTCCGAGAACCAGTCATTCACCCAATCAGTGCCATTGCTCGCCATGTCATATAGTCCTAAAGGATTGGGGGGGAACTTGCCGATTGGATACACCTGCGGAGAAGACACACCTTTCATCATTTCTTGTTTCTGCTCATAGCTCGCAACGTTACGCCCCTCTTCATATTTGCCATTGTTCGTAGCGTACGGGACGAGCTTGCCCCGGCTGCGGGCGGCATATTCCCATTGTGCCTCGGTAGGCAAATCGAACGGCAGGCCGGATACCTTGCCCAGCCACAAGCAATAGTCCTTGGCTTCCTGCCAGTTGACCCCTGCGGGAGTATTCGGAACCTTGCGATATTTGCTGTCTATGCGCAGCGTCGCAATACGTGGTTTGCCTAGCGCATCTGTATAGGCGTCGAAGTCCTCATAGGTCACCTTGAATTTGCTGATGGAAAAGCTATCAAGTTGGACTTCATGTGCCGGACTGCCATAACCATAGCTTGGCACGTAAGGTAATTTGTCCCGTGTTGTTTCCGGTCCAAAGTCGCCCATCTTGAACGTGCCCCCCTTTACGAACACAAGATCGGCTTTTGCTTTCTGAAGCAACGTTTTTACCGCCAAGCTATTGTCGAACGCCCACGCGTTAGAGCTTGCGGCGCCCCATAACATCACGGAAAGCGGAAGGACAAATCGGCACTGGAGTCGCTCGGAAATCGCCATCTTGATGTCAGGATCGGTTTGAAAACGAACCGTATTATCGGAGAGATTGCGTTGGCCCGCTATCTCGATGCGATGGAACGCGCTCTGGGCGACGTGCTGCCAACTAGCCACATGAAGATTTAGAAACAATCCCCCCAACCGCCCCAAGCCTGCGTAGCATCTCCACCGTCCGCCCTTGCGTGTGCGGACGTCACATTTCACGCACGCTGATATGAACGCACTGTCCCGCTTCGCCGCCGCTTGTGCTCTGGCCGCGCTGCTTGTCTCACCCGCATTCGCGCAGGACGACACACCGCTGCAGGTTTCGTACCGCCAGGTGCTGACCGAGTATTTCAAGGACGCGCCGACTGCGTCAAAGAAATACGACGGCCACCGGCTCGTCTTCAAGGGCCAGGTCTATCCGCTGTCCGACGACAGCCTCAACACACTGGCCGTGACTGAAGACCTGAAGGTGGGCGCGCCGTTTCAGGATGACCAGCGTGACGCACTCAGGGCGCTGTTTCCTGATCACAAGCTGGCGGCTTACAAGCCCAGCAAGGACATCACGCTGGATTGCCTGAACCGCCAGTTCGTTGGCGTGACGCTGGCGCTGGCGGATTGCCGCGTCGCCAAGCCCTGACCTTTGTACCGCTCTCCAGTTTACGTTTCCGATCATGGCCTCTCTTCCGTTTGACCAATTGCTCGCTCCGCTGCCCGGCGCCCAACCGTGCGGCGAAGACATGCTTTTCTCCACCGAATTCGACAGCATCCAGGATGCGCGCCGCTTTGATGACCCCTCACTCGATCAAGGCGAGTGGGTCACGGAGATCAAGGAAGCCGACTGGCGCGCCGTCATCGCAGAGAGCACGTCCCTGCTGCAGAACCGCACGAAAGATCTGCGCCTGGCCGCATGGTTGGCCGAGGCGTTGTCGAAAGAGCGCGGTTTCGCCGGCCTGCGTGAGGGCTACGAGCTGATCGCGGGCCTGTGCGAACAGTTCTGGGAACACATCTATCCGCTGCCCGAAGCCGACGATCCTGAAGCCCGCACGGGCAGCATGGCGTGGCTTGCGACGCGTTCAAGCCAGTTGATTCGCGAGGTGCCGTTGGTGGAAGCGGGCAAGGGCGGCTACAGCCTTGTCGATTGGGAAGTCGCGACCAGCTTGGTCGAAGCCATCCGCCGCGATCCGGAGCAGGCGGATGAGTTGTCGCGCGGAAAAATCACGCAGGAACAGTTTGAATCGGCGCGGCGTGCCACGTCGCCGGCGTTCTACAAGACGCTGCATGATGATGTGGTTGGCTGTGGCGCTGCGCTGTTGCGGTTGGAATCCGTGCTGGATGCACGCGCTGGAGACCATGCGCCGAGCTTCCGCCCCGCACGTGAAGCGTTGCAGGCGGTGCGCGCGTTGGTCGAGCGCTTTGGTGGCAAGCCGGAGCCTAAGCCAACTGCCGTGGAGGCGAAGAGTGCTCCGCAACAGTCAACGCAGTCTTCCGCCGGCACCGCCATCGAAACTGTGGTTTCCGGCCCCATCCGCACGCGCGCCCAAGCGCTGAACCAGTTGCGCGATGTGGCTGAATTCTTCCGTCAGACCGAGCCGCACAGCCCTGTTGCATACCTTGCCGCGCGCGCCGCCAAGTGGGGCGATATGCCGCTGCATGCGTGGCTGCGCACGGTGGTCAAGGACGATGCGACGCTGTCGCAGATTGAGGAGCTGCTGGGCTTGGGCGATCCGCCGTCGGAAAGCGCGAGCTGAACCGGCTAGCTGCTCGAACAACCGCCGCAGCCGCTGGATCCGCAGCTACTCGAGCTGCAACTGCTAGAGCTACTGCTTGAACTGCAGTTGCTCGACGTGTCGCTGCCAGAGCCGCTGGAACTGGCGCCGGCGTGTGTTCCCATCATCGGTCGGTAGCCGGCCCACGCTGTGTTGGCCAGCACGCTCGTGCCGCCAAACGCCGCCAGCCAAAGTAGATCGCTTGTCGACAAACCGGCCTTCGGTGCCTGCTGGCTACGCTGACGATGCACATCGAGCGCGGCGCTGGCTCCTGCGGTGGGGCCCGCACGGCCGACGCCGATCAGCCGCACGGTCACGCACCAGTAGACGATTCCGAATAGCGCCATCTCGACCAGCAGCCACATCACCGGACGCTCTCTGGACAGGCCAACAAATACCTTTATCACCCCGAGCCACAGCACCGATAGTCCGATCGCCCATGCAGCGACGGTCGTTCCGCGCATCGCGCCGGTGGCCCACATCCAACCTTCGTGGCGCAGCCGATCTGTCATGTCGATGGCTTCGTCGAGAAATCGGTCTCGAAAGGCTGGCCATGGCGAACGGCGCTGTGGTTGCCGGGCGAGCCAAGTCCACGCGTCGACGTGGCGATCGGGCGTTGGCGTTTCGTTCGCGACCACGTATGTGTTGCGGTCACGTTTTCTCTTTGCTGGAGAGGCGACGCGGATTGCACCCGCGTCGAGGAGTGTCAGCGTCGCAACCTGCGCCATTCGCGTGGCATCGCCGGTGATCAGTGCGGCTTCGGCGGGCGCCAGCTGCCGTGGCACGTTGCCATCGGTGGCTCCCCATGGGCGGCGCGGGTATGCAAATCGATGCAGGCCCCGGATCAGCAGACACGCCATCAGGCACACGCCCAGATAGAACGCGAGAAACCGCGGCCCTGCATAGTTCAGCACATCGAAATCTGACGCGACATTCGTGGTGATTGCGATGAGGCAGGCTCCGATCACGAGCCACACGGATGGCATGACCGAGCGCGCGGTTGACGCACGTGGCGGCGTGACAGGGTTGGGCGGATGCCGTGCGGGGCTGGTAGCCTCTGGCGCACTGTCTGGCTGGACAGGTTCCGGCACCGGCCAGACATCGGGAGGCGGCTCCATACCAAACGTGCGCTGGTAGCTTTCGATCGTTTGCTGGTAGTGCTGCGCGTAGGTGTCGTCTTCGTCCGGGGCACCAATACCTGGCGCATGGTGAAGCGGCGCGCCCAGTACCTCCCCGCAGAACACCGTCCAATACTCTTTCGAATATTGCAGATGGAGATGCCATGCCGCGTCGATCGCCTCGGAAGGCGTGACCGCATGCCCGGCAAACACCGCCAGATACGCGAAACGTTTGTATTCCTCGATGACTGCCAGCGTATGCAAGCGCGACCAACCCTCGGCTTCGGCCAAGCGGTGACTGAACGGCACAGGAGCGTCAGGCGCGTCGGGCGAATACTGGCTCAGCCGAAGCAGGCAGGCCTGGCGATCCGCTTCGGTCGCTGCGGAATCGGGCGAGGTCGGTGGGGTGGACGATGTCATCTGTGTTGCTATCAACCGTTGTTGCTGTGCGTGCATGATTGGTTGTCCGGGCGGCAGCGCGACCTGGCCGCGCACGACTAAGTGTCCTTCCGCCGCTCCAGCGCCAGAAACACCGCGCGCTCACAGCGACCGAAGTCGAAGCTGCGCAAGCGGAGATGGCGGTTACCGTATTCACCAGCCGCCATCATTTCTGGGATCGGGCGCAGAGGCCCCGCCATCAGGCGCATCAGCGTCTGTGAAATGATCACGAGCAACATCGGCGCGAGGGTAAACATCCCGACCATCATCCCCGCGACGGGGCCGGCGGCCTCGAGGCCAAACTCACTGCCCACAAAAAAAAGCATGATCACGAGCATCAGCGCGCTGAAATAACCGAGGAGGCCGATCGTCTCGCTAAAGCCGGAGCTCCTGCGCGACAGTATGGTCTCCAGCGGCTCGGGCAAGTCGCGAGGGCGCTTTGCAACATAGACGGTCTGTGGCTCACGGCGGCCGGTCAAGCGCATGCCCCACGCCGAAAAACAGTCGTTGTCCCACCAGCCTGCAGCCAGCACGCGCATGCCGTTCAGGCCTGCGAAATAGGGCGCGTTGGACGAAACCCGACGGTCCGTGACCTGGTATTCGCAGAAGTGGATGACCCGGTCGTCCGTCAGCGTGATGACGACGGGGGTCACGCGATAGTAGGTGTCTCGCGAAGTATCGTCGGTGTAGTCATATGCGCTGTGCGCATTGGTGTCGACGCTCCTTCCCATGGCCTCATAGGCCTTGAATGCCGCGTTATCCACCTGTACCGAGCGAATGATTCCGCTGACGATCGCGACGGGTGCACCCTGTCGTCGACTGGCAAGCCAGTGCTCAAGCTGCTGCCAAGCCCATACCAGATGGCACCAGAGCCACCAGATACGCTCTTTCATCGGAGAAAACTGCGCGATTGGCTGCGACGGTTTTCTGGTGGGATCGTGATACTCGAGGCGGATTTGAGGGGACGCACGCCGTTCATCACCCGGCTGTAATGGGGTAGCTGGCGACGGCTCGCGCAACCGCGCCCGCCGGCGTGCATCCTCCCGCGTCACTTACTCGCCCGAAACTCAATCCGCCGATTGCGCGAGCGGCCTTCATCGGTGTTGTTGGCCGCCACAGGCTGATCCGGCCCCACGCCCATCGCGGTGAGCGTGCCTGGCTCGGCGCCCTTGGCGATCAGGTAGTTCTTGACCGTTTCTGCGCGCGCCTGGCTCAGGTTGAGGTTCAGCGCGCGGCTGCCGGAGTTGTCGGTGTGGCCGACGATCTCGATCTTGCGGCCGTTCAGGCGTGGCAGCACGGCGGCCATTTCATCCAGAATCGCGCGCCCCTTGGGCGTGAGCGTGGCGCTGCCGGTTTCAAACTCGATGATGCGGTTGGCCAGCGTCTGGTCCAGCAGCCCTTGCTCGGACACCGCCGCCACGCGCAGCCCGTTCTTGATCGTGTAGCTCTGGCCGAGCGCCGTCGCCATGTCGCTCGTGAGCTGTTGGCGCTGTGCCTCGTTACCAACGTCGCCGTGCAGGGAAACCTGCGTGCCGTCGATGTTGAGTTGCCCGCGATTGACCTGTTTGATGGCCGGCGACAGGATCTTCTGCACGTTGGCAGACCAGTTGGGCGGCGACACCACGTTGCCCACTTCGATTTGGTCGACCACGTTGGCGCTGCCGTAAAGCTCGCGCAGCTTGGCTAGCACGGTCGCTTTGGTGGCTTCGTCCGGAACCGTGCCACCGGCCACGACTTGACCCGGTACGGGAGCGTCGCCAGCGGCGGCATGGGCCGGCAGGGCGCTGCCCAGGCACACCAGCATTGCGGCATTCGCCAGGAAGGTTGCAGGCCGGAAGCCGCGCTTGATTGCATCCAGACCCATGTTCATTCTCCGATGAAGACTTCGCGGAAGGTATCGACCGCCACGCGCAGCGAGAGCTGCGGTTGATCCAGGTAACTCACGAACTTGGCCAAGCCGTAATCTCCGCTGACGTGCTGGTCGACCCATTCCGGATCGTCGATGTTGATGTTCTGTTCGGCATACGCCAGCGGCGACATGACGCTGTGCAGCGTGCGTGACGAGGCACCGTTGAAGCCGATGACCAGTCGCTCGGCACCGTTGATGTCGCCCAGGAACAGCGACAGCTCGAAGTCCGCCCGCTGCAGGAAGCGCGACACCAGCTCCAGCCAGAAGCTCGCGACCAGGCTGCGATAGAGCGGGTCTGCGGGCAGGGGCAGCGTGAGCCCCTTCTCAAGCCGTGACGAGCCGTTCGCCATTACGGGTTGGAGCAGCGTGCCGAGCGCCAGGAGTGTGCGGCGCAGGCGGATGTTGTGACCTTCCGAGCGCAGCATCTGCTCAAGGCCGGCAACGGTCTGGAAGTCGATGAAATCCGAAAAACTCGCGTCGTGCGACTGCGTGCTCGTGCCGGTCGTGCCGGTCTCCACGCCGTGCTGACCTTCGGCAAGCAGCCGCAGGCCTTCAGTGGCGTCGGTGGCCGTGCCGAGCGAGATCATCTGCTGCCCGGCGCGTGTCCAAAGGCGCGCCAGCGCAATCGGGCTGCGCGCGATGAAGTTGATCGGCCGATCGACTTCCATGGCCGCCGCCGTCAGGAACGGAAAGCGGCGCGATGACAGATCGCTGCTCGCCATGAGCGTGCCCGCGATGGCGAGCTTGCTCTGCGAGCCGAGAAACGCAAACTGCACCGGCTTCCAATTGTCGTAGGTCGTCTTCCAGTCCGGGGCTTCGGCCAGCAATTCCATGCCTTGCGCCAGCCAGCGGTCCAGCGTGTCGAGCAACTGGACGTTGTTGGCGCTTTTGACGAAATCGCCGCGCGACGGAAGCTTCCCGAAGTACGAAAGCTGCAACTGGGTCTGGCTCATTGCGCCGTCCCTCCTTGCTCTTCCGTGATGCTGCGGCGTGCGGCCTGCGTGGACACTGCTGCCTGCGCCGCAGGCGGCGTGCCTGCGGGCGCTGCCGGGGCGGGCGGCGTCAGTGTGTTCTGCGGTGCCGATGCATCGGCAATCGACGTCGGCAGGCGCAGGCCGCGCAGGCCCTGGCCTTGCGGCGAATCCGATGCCGTCGTGCCGCCAGTCTGCGGGCTGCTGATGATGCGCAGGCTGATCGATACCGTCAGGTTGTCCTTCGTCCAGGACAGATCGAACGCGCCATCCGGACGACGCTTGCGTTGCGCCGTGGCAATCAGGCGCTCCAGACCAAAGCGGCCGGGCTCGTTGAGCATCTCTACCGTGCGGCCGTCAAACGTGGTGGCCGTCACGCGCGCGCCCGGCGTGCCTTGCGGATTCGGCCAGACGAAATTGGCCCACTGGGGTGGCGTGTTGCGATAGCGCAGTTGCTGCCCATCGATCTCGATCGTGTACTCGGTCGCGCCTTGCGACGGCACCGGCAGGATCTGGAACACCGTCTGCGGTGCAGCGGCTGCGGCACCGCCTGCACCTCCGGCCGCACCACCCGTGAGCGGTGCGATCCAGCGGGTGAAGCCCGTGGTGAACTCGGGCACAAAGGCAATGCCCAGATCGCCCCACGTGCGGGAGGCGATCATGTCGCCACGGCGCACGGACAGCGGACCGATCGTCGTGCTGGCGAACTTGGCAATCGCGCCGTCCGGGCCGAATACCTGACCAATCTCGGCCGCGCTGGCCTCGATCTTGGCGTTGGGCGCAAACGGATACTTGTCTGCCAGCGTGGTGGCAAACGGCTGATACACCTGCGCGTTCCACACCTTGTTGACTTCGGTCGTGGCCGGACGGATCGCCACCGCATACGACTGCAGCAGCGGGCGCACCAGCAGCGGACGCAGCGTTGCGCGCTCGCTGTCAGTCATGCCCGTCAGCATCTGCTCATCCACGTACTTGAGCGTGTCGGCCAGTTCCGAGCCGCTGCCGTCCAGTGTTTGCTGCATCAACTGACGTGCACCCGGCCCCGGGTCACCCTGATTCTTGATCTGGTTGAAGCGCGTACGCACCTTGGAGAGCGAATCCATATAGCCGCGCAGCAGCGATTTGTCGTCACGCATGACAACCACGCGTGCGAGCCCCGAGAACTCCTTGCCCACCGGGCCCATCGGGATGGCGCCAGCCTCAGCATTACCGCCCACGTCCACGTTGACGTTCACCTGCGACGGCGTCTGGCGCGCGAACAGCTGCTTGAACCAGCCCAGCACGCCCGTCTTGGCCTGCTTCAGGCCGGCATTGAACATCGACGGGTTGTCCCACGACGTCTGCTCGTACGCGGTGTCGAGCACCTTGCGGATCGGCGAGTTGGTCGGATCGCCCAGCAGGTTCATGCCGGTGACGGCCTGATCGAAGCTGGTGAAATCCTGGATCGCCACGCCTTGCATGAAGCGTTGCCATTCGCGCGCGTATTCGGTCTTGTACATCGTGACCAGCGCCTTCTGGATCTGCTCGGGGCTGCCTTCCAGCGTGAGGTCGTCGCGTGCTGCAACGTTCAACACCCAGTCCTTGGTCTGCAGTTCCTTGTTGGCGGCTTCCTTGATGGCGGGTTGCACGTAGCCGAACCATGCTTCCTTGGTGAACGTGCCGGGCACGGCGTAGCTGCCGGCCACCAGGCCAGCGCCGGTATCGCCAACGATGCGTGCGACCGTCATCGGGGCGTAGCGCGTGGACGCGCGTGCCTTGATCTCGGCATAGGCGCGTTCGCGCGCCGGCATGCCGCGCACCACGCGGCGCAGGTTCTCACGCGTCTGGTCGACCAGCGAGAGGTTGCCTTCCAGCAGCGGCCAGTTGTCGTCGTTTACGCGGGCGAGGAAGAACGACAGGTTGCGTTCCGCCGAGCGGATCATCTGCTCGCGAGGCATGTTGCCCCGGTTGTCTTCCAGCCAGCCGCGCCAGAAGCGCGTGATCTGATCGGTCAGGTGCGCGACTTCCACGTGGCGCTTGTCCGACAGCATCAGGTAGGTCTTGAGCGCGTTGTAGCCGTCTTCCACGTTGGTGGGGGAGGCGTCGGTGTAGCGCTTTGCTCCGGTTGCAGCCGTGGCCTGGTTCGGTGCAGCAGGCGCATTGGCGGCCGCACCGGAGGCACCTGAGACACCCGACGCACCACCCAGGGTGGCGGTGGCTGTCGTCACGGACGTGGTCATCACTGCACCGGTTTCCGGCGGCCGCACCATCGGGGCCAGCTGATCCGGATGCGCGTTCACTTCGGCCAGGAAGGTTTCGATTGCGCCGCCCACCGGCTTGAGCATGACTTGGCGCAGGCCGTTGTAGTACTCGTCAAGCAGCTTGTGCTGCAGCGTGTCGCCCTGGTACAGGCCCAGCGACAGCGCCAGCGGGTGGTCATTGCGATACCGGTCGAGCTGTTCGATACGGTCTTGCAGGATGTCGAGTGCCTCCAGGCGGGCCTGCAGGTCTACCCGGTTCTGCTGCATCTTGACGATCTTGTCGAGGTCGGCCTGCACGTTGGCAGTCAGTGTGCGGTTGCCCATGTACGACCACGTCCAGCCGCCCAGCATCACGCCCAGCGCCAGCACGAGCGCAAAGAACGTGGCGATGCGCAGGCGCGTCTTGGCGGGGCTGGCAAACTGCCGCACCGTCTGCTTGTCGGCAAAGATCACCTTCGAGAACAGGTCGCGCAGGAAGAAGCCGTTCTTGGAGAACACTTCGCGGGTGCGCGCGGCGCCGTCGGTCGACAGGCCAAAGCGGCGCGCAATGCGCTCGGCCGACACGCTGTTGGTGGCACCTTCCTGCAGCGCGCTGGTGAAGTAGAAGCCGCGGAACACCGGCTTGTACTGGAACGGGTTTTCATCGAACAGCGTCATCAGGAACGCACGCAGCGTCGGCTTGATCGATGCAAACTCCAGCGGGAAACTCAACAACCCCGGCGAAAGCTTGTTGTTCCGGTGCAGCGCGATCTGCGCCACGCTGATCTCCTTCAGCCCGTCGCACAACTCGTCAAAGCGCTGGTCGAACACCGCCGCCACGTCCGGCTTCGAATCGGGCTCGAAGGGCAGGGTGGCGCCCCATACGCGGTCGCGTTCCTGCTTCTCGCTGTCGCCAAAGAATTCGGTAAAGCCGGTGATCAGGTCGGCCTTGGTGAACATCACGTACACCGGGGCAAACACTTCCAGGCGTTCGGTCAGTTCCTGCACGCGTTGGCGCAGGTTCTTGGCCAGGTTGATGGCGAATTCGGGACGGTTTTGCGTGAGTTCCGACACGCTCACCGTTACGACGATGCCGTTGATGGGCGCCTTGGGGCGATAGCGCTTGAGCAAGTCCAGAAAGCCGAGCCATTCGCGGCGGTCTTCTTCGTGCACCGAGTAACGGCCGGCCGTGTCGAGCAGGATGCCTTCGGTGGTGAAGAACCAGTCGCAGTTACGCGTGCCGCCAATGCCCTGGATGACGGCGCCGCCCTTGTCGGCAAACGGAAACTGCAGGCCGGAGTTGAGCACGGCCGTGCTTTTGCCCGCAGCCGGGTTGCCGATCACGATGTACCAGGGCAGCTCGTACAGCGCTGCGCTGCCCGACATCTGTCCGAGCTTGGAGCGCTTGATGGTCTTGACGGCTTCGGCCAGGCGCACGCGCAGGGCTTCCACTTCTTCCCGCTTGTCGGGCGTGGCCGTCTTGTCGGCGGCGGCTTGCTCGAGCACGCCCTCCAGCTTGTTGCTGGCCTGACGCGCACGCCAGCGCTTCCACAGGTACGTCAGCAGCCACAGCGCGAGCAGCACGCCTAGCGCGACGCCGACCCAGACCAGGCCAACCTCAAAGGTCTGCGCCATGAGGAGCAGGAAGATGGTCAGCACGATCACGCCAAGAATGGACAGCGTGCGTGAGTTGGTCAGGAAGTTCAGGAAGCGTTGCATGTTGCCTTCGGCTCGGGAACAGACAGAATCGGAATCGAAATCAGGAACGAGGTCACGTCAGGCTGGGCACCACCGCGATGGCGCCGCGCTGCTGGATGTCGTTGGCGGTAATGGCCAGCACCGGCTTGCCGGTCTGCTGGCTCAACTGGTGCGCCACCACCACCGAGAGCAGCGGGCCCGCAGCGCCCACATAGCCGCAGGGCGTGCCAATCGGCAGCAGATCTGCCGCCAGGTCCAGCGCTGGAAAACGTTCGGAAAACACGCGTGCCACTTCGACTGTGCGCACGGGGTGCATGCCGGTGTCTGAGACAACGCCGGCAATGGTGATGGGGTCGGCAGCCGACTCGCCCTCGGCGGTATCTGCCTTTTCAGCGGGCGCAACGTCCTGCTTAGCCTTGACCGGTGTGGCGGCCAAGGTATCGAGCACGTGGCCCACGGCATCGCCCAGCGCCTGCAGTTGCGGCTGGCCGCGATCCGGCGTCGGCGATTCAAGGCGCGCCACGCCGGCGCGCGTGATCGTGAACGACTCCGTTGCAGCGGCTTCGCCTTCCAGCGCAGGCGGCAGCAGGCTCTGCGCCATGGCAGGCGCGCACAGCAGCACGCCCGCAGCGGCTTCGCCCGGCACGCGGCCGTGTTGGCGATTGGCTTCGAACAATTGCTCGTGCTGCATCAGTTGCTCAACAGCGCTTGGGCCGACCAGCGAATCCGCCACCACCACCATGCGCAGCACGCGCTCGTCGCTGCTGCGGTTCACGCCTTGCGTGGCGCGATCGAGCAGCAGCAGCGCATCGGCATCGCCCTTGGCTGCGATGGGCTCCAGCGTCAGTCGGTCGGCGGGCCAGATCAACGCGATGCGTTGGCGCAGCCAGCCGTCGGCGGCGGCTTGATGCTGCGGTGTCCAGTCGCGCGGGAGCAGGGCGGTGATGATCAGTCGCGTGGTTTCCGGCGCGGTCGTTTCCGGAACCTGCGCAACGGCGTGTGCCGCCAGCTCTTCGGCCACTTGGCCAGCAAGCGAGAGGGCGCGCAGGCGTTCGTCCAGCCAGTCGACGTCGGGGTGATGCTCGGCCAGTTCGGCGCGCAGGTCTTCGATGTCGATGCCTTCCACTTGCGCTGCAAAGATCGGCTGGCCGAAGCCTTGGACATCGGTCAGGCTCGGTTGCGTGTTGGCTTGCACTGCGTCCACCACCGATGCCGCATCGCTGCCTGCAGGTGCGCGCAGGGCGCTGGCCAGCAGCACGGCGCGCCATTGGCGCGTGGCGTCTTGCGGGTCGGCGGCTTTGGCGTCGGTGCCTGCAGTGGCCGGCGAGGCGGCTGCCAGCTCGCGGCCCGCGACCACATTGGAGCGAATGCCATCCAGCGCGCGCTTGATGACCCAATAGCCGACGATCATGCCCACCGGCAGCAACAGCAGGTAGGTGAGGATGTCGGCGGTGGTCGGCATGCGATTGGCGGATTGCCACCACACGATGACGGCAATCCACACCACCACGAAGACAGCGAGCAGCGTCAGCCCGGACCGGAAGAGTCTTGCAACCATGTCGTGCGCGTTCAGATGCTGCCGGTGTTGCCCTGGCTGGACAGGAGCGTGGCGCCGCAGGCGGTCTTGTCGCCATGGCGCGCCGCCTGCTTGCCGTCGATGATGACGTTGGGGTCGCCCGTCACGATGACGGTCGTGCCGCCGTGGCCGTTCCGCGGGCAGGTCACCTTGTCGCCCACGCAGGCGATGCCCTTGCCGCCGGTGCTTGTGTTGCCCGATGCGGTGATCACCACGCCGCCGTGGTCGGTCTTGTCACCCAGCAGGATGAAGGGCCGTGTCATTGCATGCTCCCCATGTGTCCTATCGTCATTGCCTTGGTGCTGGCTGCTTGCCGAGCACGCCCTTGCGGCGCAGCTCGACGTGGCCCAGATCCATCATCTTCCAGCGGCCGCCCCACACAAGGCCGACCGATTCCGCCGTCTGGCCGTACAGCTCGTAGCCGCGCATTGCCCACGGGTCTTTCTCGCTGATGACCAGCTTGCCGTCGCGGAAGAACGCGCTGTCCGCCGCCAGACCGTACTGGTGATAGCTCTGGAACGCCGTGGCCTGCGTGACATTGCTGCCCATTGCCGCCAGCTTCACTTGCCGCTCGGGGCTTCGGTAGCCTTCGAGCAGCGCCATCTCGTATCCGTGTTCGTCGCGCATGATCTTGTAGACAAGCAGCAAACGCTGGCGGAAATCCGCGTCGAGCAGGTTCCAGTCGCGGCTCGCATCGCGGATGGCCGGCCGGATCTGCTCGACTTCACGCGTGGTGAACACCTCGGGCGGCAAGGGCGGCGGCGGGATGAGCCGTTCGCCATTGAGCAGCGCCGAGATGTGCGGATCCGGTTCGCGCACCTGGTCGTCATCGAACTCGAACGACTGCTGCTCGCGCAGCGCCAGCGCCAGCATGGGCGGCACCGACAGCACACCCAGTGCACCGAGCAGCAACATCCGCCGCCGCACCACGAACTGCTTGAACGCCGATACCCCTGAGGTTGCGTTGTCCACCGACTCGCGCAACGACCCTGCCGAGCGCGCACCCACCACCGCAGCCCCCGTGCTCAAGCGCCGCCACTGAGCACGCAGTAACGCCGCGCAGCGCTGCCGTACCGACGGCAGCAGCAGCACGGCAGCCACCACCACCATGGCAACGAAGTAGAGAACAAGAGCTAGAAAAACCATACCGACCTGCGGAGCGTGGGCGCCTACGTCAATTCATCCAGATTTATATCTGTATTTAGAACTCTAAATTATTAATAAACGGTAATAATCGGGCGCTCGCTACGCAGAAATATTAAGAAACGATAAAAAAAATACCGCAACCTACGTCAATCATTTGTCTTTCAGCAAGGCCAGACTTAGAATCAGCAGCCACCACCGGAATCGGCGGTTGTTTGTAATCCATACGTTCGCCGCGCATTCTATTTCAATTCTGGACCCGTGATGAGTAATAACGGCGATTTGAAACAAGAAGGGCCCCCAACGCTCTTCAATTCTGAATCCGAGACCGATGAGGCCGGGCATACGCGCATTCTGGCGAGCCTGGAAGGCCGCGTCGCGGCCAGCGGCAAGGGGCCGAAAAAGTCGGGGCAGCGCTATGGCGTTGCAGCGGCGGTTGTCGTGCTCGCCGCCGGTATTGGCGCATGGATCATGCTGAATCCGAGCGGCGAATCCGCGCCCGCCCAGGTGGCAGAACAACCCGCGCCCGCGGCCGCTCAATCGCCGGCAGCCACGCAGGCAGCGGCCCCGGAAGCCGCTCACACGGCCGCAGCGGCGCCTGTCGCTTCCGCAAGCGAGCCCGTGGCGGAAGTGCAGGCCGCCACCATCGTCAACGTTCCGCCGGGCGAAGAGCACGCGAGCGAGAAGGGCGATAACGCGTCGGTTGCCAGCGCGCCCGTCAAGGAGGCGCATGATGAGGCGCCGGCCGCGCATTCCGTGGCGGCAAAGTCTGCCAGCCCCACGGCGGATACCGACGAAGGCAAGACGGCAACCGCCAAGCTGGTGGCCAAATCGACCAATACGCCATTTAAGGCGCTGCAGCAGCCAACAAAGCCCAAGGCGCACTCAACTGCCAAAGCCGGCAAGAACCGAAAGGGCACATTGGCGCCTGATGATCCTGACGCTGATCTGCTGGCCGCTTTGCTTGCGCCGCAGAATGCTGCCAATAAGCCCGCCAATTCACCCACTTACAAAGGGCAATAGCCGCCCGACTGCCCGGTTGGTTTTTTTTACAACCGGGTAATTGAGCGGAGGCGGGTGCGATGCTCGACATTGCGCTGCCTCGTAAATGCCCGCGCTGGTTTCACGAAATCGCCCCGTGATACGCCAGGCGTTGCAGCACCGGACAGCGAATGGACGCCACGACCCTTCTTCAGAACCTCTTTGCACCCACACGCCGCCTATACACGCTGGAGGGGGACGGGGCGCTCGCGGACCTTGCGGTGGAAGCCTGGCTCGGGCGGGAGGCGCTGTCCGAGCTGTTTGAATGGCGCGTGGTGGCCGTCAGCGCCAATGCGCGCATCGCGCTCAAATCGCTGCTGGGCCAGCGCGTTACGTTGGTCACGACGCTGGCCGACGGGACGCAGACCAAGCGTACAGGCCTGATCCGGCTGGCTGAGAAGCTCGGCGCGGATGGCAGCCTCACACGCTATCGCCTGACCGTGGTGCCCTGGTTCTGGCTGACCACGCAGCAGCGCCATAGCCAGGTGTTCCAGAACCGGCCCCTGCCGGACATCATTGAACAGATGTTGTCGCCGTACGAGCCGTACGCCTCGTGGCGCTACGCGGCGGGTGCCGAAGCGCGCATGAGCGATTTCGGTACACGCGCGCACATCGCCCAGTTTCGCGAGACCGACTATCACTTTGTCACGCGCCTGCTGGCCGAGGCAGGGCTCGGCTTCACCACGGTGGAAGACGATCAGGCGCATGGCGGCCACACGCTCGTGATCTTTGCCGACAGCGCACAACTGCAGGAAGACGCGGAATCGGCAGCGGCGGGCGGTATCCGCTTCCACCGCGCACACAGCTTGGAAGAGCGCGACGCGATCCAGCAACTCGCTTGCCATAGCCGCACCACCGTAAGTGGCGTGGCGGTGGCCGCGTGGGACCCGGAAGGCAAGCAGAACGCTCGCGCCCATGCGCCCGCACGCTTCGCCACCAGCGCGGGCAGCCCGGATGCGTATCTGTCGATCAGTCCTTCGCTGGCCCCCGACTCCGCCAATGCCCAGCGCATTGCCGAACAGGTCATGGAAAGCCTGGAGGCGCGTGCGCTGCTGTTTTCAGGGCGCGGCACCGTGCGCACGCTGCGCAGCGGCACGCGCCTGCAGGTGGTGGATTGCCCGCACATGCCGCAAGACGTGGAAGGCGCCTATCCGCTGTTGATGGATCTGGTCGAGCACTGCGGCATCAACAACCTGACCGTCGATACGCACAACGCGCTCAGCCAGCGTTTGGGCGGGCTCGACGCCGCGCTGGAATTCGATACGCCGCCCAGCGCGCCGGAGTCCGGCCCCGGCGTCTTCGGTTTCCAGGAAGCAGAAGGCTCCGTCGAGCGCAACGCCCCGACTGGCGATCTGCTCAAAGCCGCACGCACGCATGGCTACGCCGGAATGTTCCGCGCCAGCGATGCACGTCGGCCGTGGCGCCCGGCCGTGACAGAGCCTGATTGCGGCCGCCTCTACGCCGCGCCCACCGCGCAGGGCGTGCACAGCGCCATCGTGGTCGGCCCCGACGGCCAGACGCAGGCTGGCGGAGACGGCGAGCACCACGCCACCCCCGCAGGTGAAATCCGCGTGCGCTTCCCTTGGCAACAAGGCGAGCGTGCGGATGACCGCAGCAGCCGCTGGGTGCGCGTCGCGCAGCGGCAGGCCGGTTCCGGCATGGGCTGGCAATGGCTGCCGCGTATCGGGCAGGAAGTGCTCGTCAAGTTCAGCGAAGACGACATCGACCAGCCGGTCGTGATCGGCTCGTTGTACAACGGTCAGGGGGAAGCAGGCATTGCGCCCACGCCGGGCGGGCAGGGCGCATCTGACCAAAGCGACAGCACGGCCCTCTACAAGCAAGGCAGCGACAGCGCTGCGAGCGCGCAAGGCAACGTGGCCGGCGGCCACAGCCCCGCCTGGCACGGCATGGGCACGGAGGCCGAAGGCCACCGTAACGCCGCCGCCCACACCGGCTTCAAGAGCGCGGAACACGGCGGCAGTGGCTACAACCACCTCGTTTTTGACGACAGCGACGGCCAGTTGCGCACGCAGCTCGCCACCACGCAGCAATTCAGCCAGCTCAACCTCGGCCATCTCGTCCATCAACAAGACAACCGGCGCGGCAGCTTCCGTGGCCAGGGCTTCGAGTTGCGCACCGATGGCCACGCCGCTGTGCGCGGCCAGGCTGGCCTGCTACTAACCACCTACCGCGATGCCAGCAACGGCAAAGCCGTGCCCACCGGCGACAACGCGGCAGGCATTGCGCTGATCAAGCAAGCCAAGGAATTGACGTCATCGCTGGGCCAAGGCGCGGTCACGCATCAGACGGCCGCACTCGACACCGCCAAGAACGACGATGCCCCGCTTGCCAAGCAAGCCAAGGCGGTGGCCGGCATGGTCGACGGCAAGGCACTCGACGCCGCCAAGCAGGACGCCAGCGCCGGCAACACCGCCACGCAAGGCAAGGTACCGCATCAGAGCGAAGCCATCGCGCACCTGGCGGGCCGCGCGGGCCTTGTGATGGTGGCCGGGCAAGACCTGCAGCTCACCAATGGAGAGAGCATCGCGCTGGGCAGCGGCCAGGACACCAATCTCGCCATCGGCAAGCAGGCACGGATGCACGCTGGTCAGGCGATCGGCGTAGCGGCAGGTCTGTCGAAAGCTGGCGACAACAACATCGGCCTGCAACTGACGGCCGGGCAAGACAACATCGACGTGCAAGCCCAGCACGACGTGCTCAAGCTGATGGCCAAGCAGGACCTGAAGCTGGTGTCGGCCAATATGAATGTGGATTTTGCGGCGGCCAAGCGCATTCGCATCGCCACGGCCGGCGGGGCGTCGATCACGCTCGAAGGTGGGAACATCACCGTGGAGTGTGCGGGGCCGATTACGTATAAGGCGGCGCAGCGGGTGTTTGAGGGGCCGGTCAGTGCCGACTATCCCTTGCCTGTATTCCCCGTGTCAGCGATCCCGTACAAGCCCATGGAATTCAGCATGAAGCTTGCCAATACTCCTGGCCTTGGGGGGCACGCCATTGCTCACGCGCCATGGAAGATCGCAACTGGGGATGCGCCTGAAGGGCTCGGGTTGATTGCTGACGAGCATCTCGTTGCACAAGGCGTGACTGATCAGGATGGCCATCTGAATCTGACGAGCGAACAGCACGAGGCCTTGGCACGAGCCTACAGCAGCAACCCCGGCAGCACGTGGCTGGTGTATCCGGGGCAAACCGTTCGAATCAACGTGGCAGAACAGCAGGACGATTGGACGGAGCAAGACGCAGCGCGGCACGCACTGAATGCCGGTGACTTCAGCGCTGAGTTGCCCGCCACGATGACGAGCGATCAAACCCAGCATCACCTGAGCTATGCGCGGCAAGCGTTCGACGCTGATTCTGCCAAGCAGATCTACGAAAAACTCACCAAGTAAGTCAGATGGGCGCACCTGAAAAGCAGATCCACCAGATTGTCGGGAAAGACGGAAAGCCAGCAAAGACCGCTGCCTCGGCTCCGGGTTGCTTCCTTCAAGGGGACGAGTTTTTCTCGAAGGCGAGGAAAGGCAACGCCGTTCACTACTATCCGACAGGCGCAGAGTATTTCGAGCAGGTTGCGAGTGCGATCGAGAATGCCAAAACCTGCGTCTTCATTGCAGGGTGGCAGGTGAACTTTGACGTGGTGCTCACGGGAAAGAAGACGCTTTGGACATGTTTGCGCACGGCCACCCAGCAAGGAGCCATTGTCTATGTGATGCCATGGATGTCGCCAAAGGCGGGGGTCGATACAGGCGACTTTGAAACCGCACTGGCCATTCTCCAACTCAATTCTGGTCTTCCTTCACCTCGCGCGTTTGTATTGCCTGCGGTATCGCAGTGTGATCAAGCCGGCGGTCTGGGCATTGCGTTTTCGCATCACCAGAAACAGGTCGTGATCGACAACAATGTCGCTTTTGTGGGCGGGATTGATCTGGCGTATGGCCGGCGAGACGACGGTCGCTTCCTGCTGACGTCGGAGGGACGAAAAGGAAGTGAGCTCTATAACAGCTGTGTACCTGCAATCCACTCGCTTTCCAAAAGTGAGCAAGTCGACTATCTGACGCGAGCCGAACTTGTCGCCGCCTGCTTTGACAACAAGCTTGGGAGCGTTGCGCAGTTCATTCTTTCCGCACCTATGAAGCAATTGGCGGTACCCATGGATATGTGGAACGCCGCGAGTGATCACGTTAAGGACACGCAGAAAGAAGTCTCTGACTGGTGGAATACTGTCGACCTAGTACCGGACTTTGTTCACAAAGCCCGCGAGGCTGTTGTCGATGCTGGCCAGAATGCAGTTACCGGGACCGCTAAATGGGCGTATCACCAACTCGACGAAGGCACGCGAGCGAAGATCAGGAAACTGCGCGAGTTCGGTAGTGCCCAAGTACAAGACAAGGCTACGGCGTTGCTGGCGTGGCTGAACGGCGCAAGTTTGGCAAATCTGCCACCGCATCTGTTGGAGGAGACTGCCGACGCGATTCAGGCATTCGCTATTCGTGTTGTGCTTGCTTTGCAGGCACAGGGCGCCACACGCGAAGCGCCGTACGAGAACTTGGTCAAGCTAGGCAAGCTGTTGCCAGTAGGCGCCAAGAGTGTCGATCCCGAGAAGCAGCCGCGGATGCCGTGGCATGACGTTCACAGCCGCCTAGAGGGCCCATCCGTTTACGATTTGAGCCGCAACTTCGTGCGTCGATGGAATGGTGTGGCCAAGCAGTATGAAATGAGCGATCGGGCTACAGTCGAAGTTTTGCTGAAGAAGATGGGCATCAATAAGCCACTGAAAGCGCCTCGTATTGCAGTTGAGCACCGACCGAAAACGCCCCCCGAGAAACAAGGGGAATCCGCGGGCATGCCGGGAAAGTGTTGGGTCCAGCTATTGCGCAGCGCTCCACTGAAAATGCGAAAGGCGGAAGCCCTGGGCGAAGGTGAGCAAGCGGTACCCACTACCCGCGAAAGCGGATGCCTTAGCGCGATGCTCAGGGCAATTCATGGGGCAGTTCACTTCGTGTACATCGAAGGCCAGTTCTTCCAGTCTGAACACGGCGACGAGATCATTGGCGATGATGAGGCGGCCGGAAATGTACCAGGCGGCCGGTCGGGCCCAATGCGGGCATTGCTTGATCTGCGGGGATCCCCCGGGTATGCGAAGTACGCCAAGCAACTTGGCATCGATGGCGTTCCGCCCTCCAAGATGTTGGGGCGCTTGCGCTGGAGCCAGATTGATTCGGTTCGCAGCGACCTGAAGGGCGGAGGTGCTGACTTCGTCAATGACGTGATGAAGGTGGTGGGCAACCAAGGCACGATCGCAGGTTTTGCCGCGTTGGGGCCGGCGCAGAAGACGCTGCTAAACCCGATTGGCAAGGCGCTGGGGGATCGTATTGCCCGAGCTATTAGAGACGACCTGCCGTTTCATGCGTACCTCTTGTTGCCTGTGCACCCAGAGGGAACCCTCGACACGTTGAACATCATGACGCAACTGCATTTGACGATGCAGTCGCTGGTGTTTGGTTCTGACAGTCTCGTTAACCGGGTCCGGCGAGCCCTGTTGGCCAAGCAGTATGTGAAGGAGCGGAAGATTTCTTGGAAAGAAGCGGTGGCGGCTGCAGAGAACGTAAAAGTCACAAAGCTGATCGACGAAATTGAAGACAACTGGCAACCCTACCTCACCTTACTTAACTTGCGGAATTGGGACACGTTAGGCGGTCGCCATGTTACGGAGCAGATCTATATTCACAGCAAGCTGCTCATCGCAGATGACCGGACCGTGGTACTGGGTAGCGCCAATATCAATGACCGGAGCCAGATGGGAGACCGTGATTCGGAATTGGCGGTCATCATGCATGACGATGCGCCAGTGTCGGTGCTCCTGGATGGAAAGAATATGCAGCGGGTAGGCGCGTCTGCGCACAATCTGCGAAAGGCTTTGTGGCGCAAGCACTTTGGCCTGATGGGGGGCTCGGCACCTGCTACTGCGTTGGGAGCCATGTTGGAGCAACCTGCTGCCCCTCGCACCTGGAGCGCGATACAAAAGACGGCTGCCGACAATGCGCTTGCGTACCAAAAGGCGTTTCAGTTTCTTCCGAAGTTTGACGATCGGAGTTCTATATGGCCTACATGGGATTCCACAGCGGGCAAACTCAAAGGCTATATGCCTTTCAACGAGCGTTTTTGGAGCGATCCTGGACCGAGAGCAGAGTCATTCACTTGGGATGCCAAGCAGCTGTCGCCTGAGCATGCCCCGACAGGTGTGCGAGGATTCATCGTGGCACTGCCTACCAAGTGGACCCTGGGCGAGGACAACAACTCCGGGATGAACCTGACAACACTGGCAGACGTTGGCCCCGAAGGCGGTCTGGATATGTCGCAGCAAACCGCTGCGTTATCCCCCGACCAGTCCGATCAGATGAGTACCTAAAGACAAAACATATAGGAAGCATGTTGATGCAGTATCGATCCTCTCTAGACGGTCTAAGGCGACTAACGGTCTGCATCGTGACCGTTCTCCTGGCCGCGTGCGGTCGGGGTGGCCATGCGGAGGAACCAACCCCCAAAGAGGTGGAGGTCACGGGCCGTTTGGGGGAGCGGGTACGAATACCCAATCCGAGCAACGCCGAGCGGCTTGAGGCCACAGCTCCCGGCTATGCCACGCCAGCAGAAAGTCGCTCCGAATGTCTGGGTCGATTGATGTTCGATGTCCCGCGCAATCTCGGTTTTGAGTGGGCAATCGCGTCGGCTTCCTCAAAGCAAGGGCCTTACGAGCAGTTGTTTCAGTATTTCGACAACGGTACCGGACGTGGTCAGATAGAGATCGAAACACCGGAGTTGCGGACGACCTTTGCTGTGTACGGCCCCGTTACACCCGCGTTGCGCGAAGAATTTTTGAACTATCGCGCAGAGATGAATGCGGCAAAACTTCGCGGAAGGCAACGTTCCTTGAAACGTCAGGAAGAAGATGAGGACCTTTATAGAAAAAGCCCTGAGCTTCTTGGCCCGAACACCAAGCAGAACTTGGCTGACAGTCGACGGAAGATTGAGCAAGACATTGCTGATCTGAAAGCGGATCGCTACCGGAAGGCCGTTGACCTTGGGAGGCCAGATAGCGCCGCCTTCCGTTCTGACACGCGCACGCAAGGTGCTTCATATCTGCGGGGTTCGATTGTTCTTGGCAAGTATCTCGTTGCATTCGAGTCGATGCTGCTCGCCGACATCCCGACGTATGAATACCCTACCGAAGCACAATGGACCACCGCCGAAAATGCTCTGCGCAAGCTGATCGGCCAGCTTCAGGCACGAGAGCTGTACGAAATCCCGAAGGAGCGTGGTTTCTGCCTGCCTTACGTCTTCCTGCGTGACGACGGTACCTACGGGAACGAGATTTCCTCGTCGTTCCGGTTTGCTGACAGGCCGGCCGTGATCTACCAGCTCAACTTCTCGGCAATTCCTGCAGGAACGCCGTCGCCCACATCGCTGATCAACGCAACAGGCCGCTCCATGGCCGCCTTGGGCGACCGTTCGCCTGCCGGAATGAAAGTGACCCAGCGGCTTGGCCCCCGCCCAGTGAAGATCGGTGCGCTGACTTCCGTGCAAGGCGGCATCGTTGTCGAAGCTCAACGACCCGACCAAAGCACACGTGAGGGTTACCACGTCTATGCCGGCAATGCCGGGTGGTCGGGCTCGCAAATTCTGCCGACGATCGAGGTCGTGATGGAGTCGGCCAGCCGCAATGCGCATCCCCGGCTAAATGCCGATGCGCCTCCGTATGCCGAAGCGCGGCCGAGGTTCGACGCGCTGCTCAAGAGCATTCGCCTGCGCCCAACGTCACCGCCGATGCCTGAGTTGGAGCAGGTGGTAAAGCAGTAGTCCAGCTGCGGAAGTGCAGCAACCCAAAATCAAAATCTCTCTCGGATCAACGATGTACAGGAAATTGGTAGTAGCCCTCCTAACCACCGCCTGGATGAGCGCAGGCATCTGCGCCCAGCACGCCTCGACCGTGCCGGCACCGGGTAATGCCCCGCAAAGCGGAATCAAGAAAGCTGTGCACGCCAAGAAGCACGGCAAGAAGGCCAAGGTCGCCCGTTCGCGCAGGAACACCCCAGTCGCCCGTGACGGCGACGCTGAAGTGCTCGCCCAGGTGCTGGGTTCGGATAATAAAAATCCGTTGTGGGGAAAGCCGCAGCAGTAATAGCGGTTTGTATTCGGATGAGCGACGCGGTGCCGCCTGAGGCAGAACCTTGACCGCACCGGTCCGCAAAGAAACGCAATGAAAACCTGGAGATGCCTCGGCGCAGCGGCCATTGCCTCAACGGCGTTTTGCGTATTGATTGCCTGCACCACGAAGGCTGCACCAACGGATGACGAGGTAGCGGCCAGCATCACTTCGTACAACCACACTCCCGACTATATCCACCAGTTCTACGTGGATGGAACCTGGGGGGGCAACTCGTTTGCTTATGGCGGCGGTGGGAGTTTCGTCTGTTGCATCGTGTACCCGAGAATCTGGCGCCCAGGCTTAACCGCTACGGTGAAATGGACCACATCCAGTTCTGACCCAAACGCGACCGGCGATGCAGTGAAGCCGCATTGGCACGAGGCTGTCGTTCGCATTGAGAAATATGTGGAGGCAGGCAAGTTAGACGTGCATTTCCTGCCAGGAGGAAAGGTTCGCCTCATCATTTCAAGCAAGGTGGCTGGCCACCCGGAATATCCTGGGCCAGCCTATCCTGTTAAGCCGGCAGATTTCCATTTTGAGCCAAGCCGACGTGCAGCGCGTGAGGCTGAACAGCGCGCCCGAGCGCAGGCGGCGGGAAGGGCCCGGCTTCAAGAGGAGATGCGTGCGTTGAAGGATGCACCGCCACCTCCTCAAGTGCCGGCAGAGCCGATACCACTTTTGCCCGACGAGGTCGTGCCCGGTGTGAAGCGAGACGCGACGACACCGCCTGGCTACCACCATATCCAAGGGTGATTCATATACCTCAGTACACTCGGCCGCCGTCGGAATCGGACAACCAATATCTCTTGCTGAACGGTCTTCTTTGCGTCTCAACACGACAGGTTGCGTGCGCTGCATAGCGACAGCGTTAGCGTTTTTCGTTGCGGCCCAGCACCTCGCATCGGCAGCCGACGCCATTGCGATTTCGCTCGATCAAGACATCAAAGCCACGGTTGAAGTCAGAGGCAGCGACGTTCACTACGAGTTGCGAACTGCGAGCGGCGTTCGCAGTGCAACAATCCCCACCGAGACTGAAAAGGCAATCCACCTAGAAACTGCCGACTACGATTTCAGTGGACGACAGGGCTTCGCGTTCTGGTCGATTGACGAGGGGCAGGGCGTTTACAAAATCTATCGAGTTTTCACCTTCTCACGAAAGCGGAACGATTTCGTTGAACGCCATCCCCATTGTGGCGATGCGTTCCTCAACCTTCGAGTAGACGGGCAACGCAAACAACTGATCAGCACGTTCTTCGAGAACAACATTCCCAAGTCATGCGTAACACGACTGCGTCCGGATTGAAGATGCTTCGCTACGCTTTGCTTGCGTATGTATTTGCTACGGCGTTTCCGGCCTTGGCAGACGGCCCGTTGACGATTCCCCGAAGCGAACAAGCCACTGACGGCTACTTGAGCACGGCGTTGCTGCTCAAGCCATGCCTGGATATTCATGAATGGTCGCCCGAGCCGAACGACGATCTTCTAAAGCAGGTCGCAGATGCGCGAAAGGGGCTGCCCCCCGAGACGGGTGATTCGCCGGCTCTGGTGGAGAAGTTGTTCAAAGCGAGATTCCTGCAGTACGCCTCGATTGCGGTGGTAAGCGATCCATGGAATCTTGATGCAAAGATCCGTGCGCAGAGTGACGCCATGGGCCGATGCAAGAACACAGGATGCCTCGACCGCGAGTTGGATGCAGCGATTGCCGCCTTGTCGGCGGTGTACCTGAATTCCCATCCGGAATGGCCCAATGGAACAGGGCTATGCGTTTCGAAAGCCGTCGACGTGGCGGCGGCCAAGGTGCGTGCATTGCTGGGTGCCAAAGTTCAGAAAGACATTGTCGACACGTGCGCCCCAGAGTCGTTGTCCGTGCAAACCTGCCGGGGGTTGCAAGGCACACTCGTCTTTGCGGGATGCACGATGAGTGGCAATCAGGTGAACGCTCCAGAATGGCTTTTTCGCATCAGAGGCGCCAAACTTGAATCGCTACTTGCCATCGATGATGGGCCGTCTGGCATGTTGAAAACTACGTGCAATGGCATGCCAGATCTTATGACTGCGGCGCGTGTCAGCATGGGCGAGCATTACGTGACCTATTACCGCTACGACGGCACCCAGTACCAATCTGTGTATGGCTACACCGCGATGGGTATTGGCACCGATGACAACGGCAACGATTTGACGATCGCGCAAGGTGGGCTAGTTACACCGGTGGTTTGCCGGTAGCCCCTCAACTTGCGTACCTCGGACGGGCGGTCCGGATATGTCCTGGCAAACCGCTGCACAGTTCCTGAGCAGTCCGACCCTAAAAAAACGAACGCGAATAGGAAATGTATCGATGCAGTATCAATCCTCCCTATACGGCCTGCGGCGACTAACGATCTGCACCGTGACCGTTCTCCTGGCCGCGTACGGCCGGGGCGGGCATGCCGAGGAGCCCGCGCCAAAAGAGGTAGAGGTTACGAATCGCTTGGGTGAGCGAGTACGGATACCGAATCCGACCAAGGCTGACAGGCTTGAGGCCACAGCACCGGGCTATGTCACGCCGCCAGAAAGTCGGCTCGAATGCCTTGGCCGGTTGATGTTTGATGTCCCGCGCAGTTTAGATTTTGAATGGGCAATCGCGTCCAAATCTACGAAGCAGGGGCCTTACGAGCAACTGTTTCAGTACTTCGATAACGGTACTGGACGAGGCCGGATCGAGATCGAAACGTCGGAGTTACGGACCACCTTTGCTGTATACGGGCCTGTTACGCCTAAGTTACGTGAGGAGTTTCTGAACTATAGAGCGCGCATGAATGCCGCAACGCTGCGCGGAAAACTTGGCTCGTTGCAAAGCCAAGAAGAGGATGAGGACCTATATAAAAGAAGCCCAGAACTTCTTGGCCCAAATACTAAGCAAAATTTAGCAGACGGCCGAAGAAAAATCGAAAGAGACATCGCGGATCTCAAGGCAGATCGTTACCAGAAGGCTATTGATCTGGGGCGGCCAGATAGTGCAGCGTTCCGCTCTGATGAGCGAATACAGAGTGCGTCGTATCTGCGCGGTGCGATCGTGTTGGGTAACCACCTCGTTGCGTTCGAGTCGATGCTTCGTGGCCTCAAGAATGATGATGATCCAACTGAAGCGCAATGGACTGTCGCCGAAAACGCTCTCCGCAAGCTAATCGGCCAGCTTCAAGCGCGAGACCTCTACGAAATTCCCAAAGAGCGCGGCTTCTGTTTGCCATACGCCTTCCTGCGTGACGACGGTACCGATGGGAACGAGATTTCCTCGTCGTTCCGGTTTGCTGACAGCCCGGCGGTGACCTACCAGCTCAACTTCGCGGCAGTTCCTGCAGGAACGCCGTCGCCCACATCGTTGATCAACGGAGCAGGCCGCTCTATGGACGCCTTGGGCGATCGTGCACCTGCCGGAATGAAGGTGACCCAGCGGCTTGGCCCACGCCCAGTGAAGATCGGTGCGCTGACTTCCGTGCAAGGCGGCATCGTTGTTGAAGCTCAGCGCCCCGGCCAACCGGCGCGCGAGGGGTATCACGCCTATGCTGGCAATGCGGGTTGGTCGGGCTCGCAAATTCTACCGACGATCGAGGTCGTGATGGAGTCTGCCAGCCGCAATGCGCATCCCAGGCTGAATGCCGATGCACCTCCCTATGCCGAAGCGCGGCCGAGGTTCGACGCGCTACTCAAGAGCATTCGTCTGCGTCCCACGTCACCGCAGATGCCCGAGTTGGAGCACGTGGTGAAGCAGTAGTGCGCTCGGCGGTATCAGGAAACCAAATAAAAATTTCTCTCAGAGCGGGAGTTGCTGGAGAAGAAAGCCACAACAGTAGACAAGGAGCTTGCGGCCGCAGCCCACCTAGCACAGCACGGGCACGGAAGCCGAAGGCCACCGCAACGTCGCGGCCCACGCCGGCTTCGAGAGCGCGGAACATGCCGGCAGCGGTTACAACCGCCTCGTCTTTGATGCCAGCGTCGGTCAGTTGCGCATGCAGCTTGCCACCACGCAGCAATTCAGCCGTCTAACATTCCTGTAGGGTGTGCGGGATCGACTACGTATGAGACTGTGCAGCGGACGTTTGAGGGTGCCACGCGTATCGATCGCTTTCCCTAGGCGGTAATAAATTACTCAATCCACGGAGCGTGAACAATGAATCGCAATATTTCTAATGCAGCTTTTCTTGCGATTGCGCTTGTATTGCTGGCACTCTCGGACGCTTGGGCTCAACCGGAAAACAACCCCTGGGAACCGTCTCCTGTCGGAACTTGTGTCAAAGATTTCGAGAGATATTTAATTGGGGAACGGGAAAAAAATGAAGAGCTGGTTGTTTATCGTGAGAGAACGAAGATAAAGTCAGAGCAAAAGAAATATTTTTGGGTTTGGGATGGAACCCCGTCCAGAAATCCCTCAAGGCTGTTGTACGAGGTTCGGGGTAAGCGTGGCTGCGTGATACTTTTTATGCCGTGTGCGGATGCCACGGATTTCAAGATGGGGGGTGGTGGAAGTCTACCCGCTGTAGTTACATCCGAAACGCAGCCATTACCCAATTCGTTGGGAGGGTATGCGTCCATTGTGGTTACTTATTTTTTTGATAAAAATCTTGGTCGGTATGGGCGGGTTCCTTCGTTTTGTGAAAGAAAAACGAATGCGGGTGTGGCAGAAGTTGATTGCATGGGCGCGTTTGAATAATTTTAAAACAAAGGCCCCAATTCTCCGGCCATGCTTCGCAAACCCCGCACGATGATAGTTCGAACACGGCGCACGGTTTCGTGTCTTCTCGCAACGCTGGCCGCGCTTCTGGTCATGGGGTGCCAGCCTTCCTCCACCAGCAAGTCATCCAGCAAAATAGTGATGCCGCAAAGTATTGAGATTGAGATAGGCGAGTCGCCGCAGGCGCTCATTGGGCGCTATGGCAAGGCTGTGGATGTTGACAACAAGAACGAGCAGGCCTACGGCGTGACCTTCTATGGGGTGGATTGGCCCGACAGCTCACAAGGTACGGTCGTCATCAAGAACCAAAAGAGCGAGGTGCGTCTGGACACAGCCCTGGGCGTCTCGGGTTCGTTCGACAAGGCCCACGCTGAAGAAGGCATCTATGACTACAGCATCAGCTTGGGCATCTTCCCGCGAAACAACGTTACGCACGATCAGGCACGCCTGCAGTTCTACGAAATGCTCAAGCGTATCCAGCAGGCTGGCTGGAAGCGGTGGATATATCCGGAAAATCCGCGGTTGGCAGGTGCCGAGGCCGTTCGCTATCGGCTCGTAAAAGACCAAGGGGTGGATTCACTGGACCCGGAGTATGTGCCGGGCCTGGAAGACTGGATGAAACTCCCCGACATGACCTCGTGGCGCTTTTATCTCAACGGGGTCTACATGGACGTTCAGATGTCCAGAGACTCGACGCGCATGAAGGTGGATGAGCCGGGCGCGTACTTCGTCAAGATCAAGCTCGAGGGCTACGCCAACTTCTGGCGCAATGCGTTCAATGAGCAGGACCGCCCACACTGGCGTGACCTCTTTCCCGGCCTGCAACGCCAGATGCGTGCCGAGCGTGCCAGCTCCGAGCAAAAGCTGAATGCTCAGGGCTACAGCGTCGACACCAGCTACCACAACCCGGACGAGACGTCCGGTGATCAGCCCATCTCGCCGCCCGCGAAGACTGGCGCGAAATGATAGCTCGCCCAAGTGCTGGGTTCGGATAACAAGAACCCGTTGTGGGGAAAACCGCAGCAGTAACCAGGCAATTGGCCGCAGCGGATGCGCACTCAAGGTGCGGTCAGCGCGATCAGCCCGCCGTCCGCTGCTTCTGCAATAGCGCCAGCTGCGTCGTCAGGTAGTTGCTGGTGTTCGTCATGCTGGCCACCACCTTCGACAGCGCATTGAACTGCGCGTAATACAGCGCCTGCTTGGCATCGAGCTGCTTCTGCATCCGGTCGATCTGGGTGCCGAGCGAAGTGATCGAATTGTTGATGGCGTCGGTGGCGTTCTGCACCATGCCGTTGCTCGACAGCAAGTTGCCCGACACGGTGTGCAGTTGCGCCGCGTAGCCGCGCTGCACGGTGACGGTGCCGCGGTCGCCCAGCGCACCGCCAGTGACTTGCACCGTCAGACCATCCACAGCCGAGCCGCTGGCACCGTACAGGTTCTGGCCCGAACCCGTGGCGGCAGCGCCGTTGATGGTGCCTTGCACATCGCGCCCGCCGGTGGCCGTCGGGCTGCCGCCGAGCAGCGACGCCGCGCCATTGCCTGACACAGACACCGTCGATACCGATCCGTATTGCTTGTCGGTCAACGTCAGTACGCCGTTGGCATCGGCGCCGATGGCGACTTCCACCTTGGCCCTCTGCAGGTCGGGCGATGCGTTGATCTGGCTCTGGAGCTGCGCGGCCAGGCTCGACGGGGTATAGCTGCCCGCCGGCACCTTGATGTTGGTCGTAATGCCGCTGAGCGTGACCGACAGGCTGTCGTTCACGCCGCTCTGGATGGTCGTGTTGGCGGCCGCCGAGCCCTTCAGTGAGCCCTGCGTGGCCAGTTGTGTGACGTTGATGCCATAGCTGCCGGCCTGCGTGGTCGTTGAAAACGCTGAAACCTTCAGCAGTGAATCCGTCGCTGTGCCCGTGCCGGCAAACAGCGCCGCCACCTGGCCGGGCGATTTCTTCAGCGCGGCGGTCAGCTTGGGGTCGTCAATCGACAGCGTCCCTTCCTTGTCCATCGTCACGCCGATGCTGCCTAGCGACTGGAACGCGCCGTTGCCGATGCCCTGGCCCAGCACGTCGGTCAGCTGGTTGATCATCATCTTGGTGCTGACGTCGCCGGCCAGCGCGCCGTTGTTGGCGGCGTTGGCCGTGTCGAACTTGGTCAGCGCGTTGAGCTGGATGCGCAACGCGTTGTACGCCTTCACAAAATTGAGCACTGACTGGCTGGCCTGGCCGGCGTCGCTGCCGACCGTGACGGTCGTGCTGCCCGTCTTGGCCAGCGTGAACGACGTTCCGTCGACAACGTCCGTCAGCGTGTTGGTGGCGCTTTGCACGCTGATGCCGTTGACGGTGGCCATGGCGTTGCGGCCCGTGGCCACCTCGGTCATGTTCTGCGTGCCGGCCGGGTCGTGACTCAGCAGGGATTGCAGTGCAGGGTCGCCCGACACGGAAATCTTCATCTCCGAGTTGGCGCCGCCCGCGGTGGACGTCAGCACCAGCCGATAGGGCGAATTGCTGCCGTCGTTGACGATGCTGGCCGAGACGCCCACGTTGGCGCTGTTGATAGCGTCGCGAATGCCGGCGAGCGTGTTGTTCGACGGGTCGATGGTGATCGTGCCGCCAGCCTGGTTGCCGTTTTGCGTGAAGGTGGAGCCGGTGTATTTGCCGTCGGCAAAGCTGCCACCCGAGACGCTACCGAATGAAAACGTGAGGGTGGTGGGCGTGCCGCCGCCAATGGGCGTCTTGCTGGAGGCCTGCCCGTTGGCCGACAGCACCTGCGCCTGCGCAAGCTGCGTCACGTTGACTTGATACGTGCCCGCCGGCGCCGTGTTGGACAGCGAAGCCGTGAGGATTGAGGTGTCGTGTCCGCTAGCCTTGTTGCCGGTGAACGTGTCCGGATTGTTCAGGGCCGCCATCGCCGTCTGGAAGGTCGCCAGCGCGCTTTTGAGCGAGCCGACCGCCGACAACTGCGTCTGAAAAGCCTTCTGCTGCGTCTGCCGCAGCGTCATGCCCTTGCTTTCCGCCTGGATCAGCTTCGTCACAAGGCTGTTGACGTCGATGTTCGTACCGATGCCCGGAACCGAGATCGGCGGAATGTAGTTGTTGCTTGTGGACGAAGTGGCCATGTCGGATGCGCGCAAACGCTTTCTTCACAATCTCCACAATGTGACGGCAGCGCTGCCCGGTTCTTTAGGGCAAACCCTGCTCGGGCAGGCATTTTCTGCCGGTTTGCTCAGGAAAGCGAAAGAATTGCCGGCGCCACACCAAGCGGCGCACCGCGCTGACGGTCTCCACCCGGGCGGAGACCGTCGCACGCCACGCTAGACCGTTTCGCCTTCCTTGCTTGGGTCGACTTGCTTGCCGCGTGCCAGCACCGGTACCAACGCCGCGCCGGTATGGCTGGCCGCCACGCGCGTCAACGCCTCCGGCCCGCAAGCCGCGACGATCGTGCCGCCTTCATCGCCGCCTTCGGGGCCCAGGTCGAGGATCCAGTCCGCCTCGGCAATCACATCGAGGTCGTGCTCGATCACGATCACGCTGTGCCCGCCGTCTGCCAGGCGATGCAGCACCCGGATCAGCTTGGCCACGTCGGCCATGTGAAGACCGACGGTCGGCTCGTCCAGCACGTACAGCGTGTGGGGCGCCTTCTGGCCGCGTCGGGTCAGGTCATCGCGCACCTTGGACAACTCGGTGACGAGCTTGATGCGCTGCGCCTCGCCGCCGGACAGCGTGGGCGAAGGCTGGCCGAGCGTCAGGTAGCCGAGGCCGACGTCCTTCATCAACTGCAGCGGGTGGGCGATGCTGTTCATCGCGCCAAAGAACTCGACCGCTTCGTCGATTTCCATGGTGAGCACATCGCCGATGTTCTTGCCGCGCCAGGTGACGGCAAGCGTCTCGGCATTGAAGCGCTGCCCGTGGCAGACGTCGCAGCCGACCTTCACGTCGGGCAGGAAGCTCATGGCGATGGTGCGTACGCCCTGGCCTTCGCAGGCGGGGCAGCGGCCGTCGCCGGTGTTGAAGGAGAAGCGCGAGGCGGTATAGCCGCGCGCGCGGGCCTCCAGCGTGTCGGCAAAGAGTTTGCGGATGGTGTCCCACACGCCGATGTACGTGGCCGGGCACGAGCGCGGCGTCTTGCCGATCGGGGTTTGGTCGACCTCCAGCACACGGTCGATGGTTTCCCAGCCGGTGACGCTGTCGCAGCCGTGCCAGTCGTGTTTGACGTCGAGCTTGCGCGGCATCTTGGCGTCAGGCACCTCAGCCTGCGCAGCCTTGCGCGCGCGGCGCGTGGCCGGCGAAGACAGCACCGAACGGCCAACCGCATCGAGCAGGTTCGTCATCAACACATCGCGGGCCAGCGTCGATTTGCCGGAGCCCGATACGCCTGTAATGGCCACCAGGCGCGACAGCGGCATCGTTGCCGTCACGTTGCGCAGGTTGTGCAGCTTGGCGCCGTGCACCGTCAGCCATTGCTCGGGCACCGCCTGAGCGCCGGCACGCGGCGCAACCACCTGACGGCGCGGCTGAAGCGGATGCTCGATCGGCTGCGACAGGAACCGGCCAGTGAGTGAATCCGGCTGGGCCGCCAGGTCCGCCACGCCGCCTTGTGCCACCAACGTGCCGCCGCGCTTGCCGGCGCCCGGGCCGATGTCGATGATGTGGTCGGCCCGGCGGATGGTGTCTTCATCGTGCTCAACCACCACCAGCGTGTTGCCTTTGTCGCCCAGCTTGCGCAGCGCGTCGAGCAGGATCCGGTTGTCGCGCGGATGCAGGCCGATGGTCGGCTCATCCAGCACGTAGCAGACGCCCTGCAGGTTGCTGCCGAGTTGCGCAGCCAGCCGAATACGCTGCGCTTCACCGCCCGACAGGCTCGGCGCGGCGCGATCCAGGCTCAGGTAGCCCAGGCCGACCTCCTCCAGGAACGACAGGCGGCTGTGGATTTCGGCCACCACGTCGCGGGCGATGTCGGCATCGCGGCCGGTCAGGTCCAGGCCTTCGACCCAGCGGCGGGTCTGGCTGACCGTCCACTGCGCAATGTCGACGATGGGTTTGGCGGCAAAGGTGACAGCGCGCGCAGTCGGGTTCAGGCGCGTGCCGTGGCAATCCGGGCAGGGCAGGTCGGTCATGCCGTCCGGATCGACTTCCTCCGACGGCAGCGTCTGTTCGCGGCCGCGATCGTCACCGCCAAGCACGGTGTCATCAAACGCAGCACGCTGATCGCGCGTAAGCGCCAATCCGGTACCGACGCAGCTCGCGCACCAGCCGTGCTTGCTGTTGTAAGAGAACATGCGCGGGTCAAGCTCGGGGTAGCTGGTGCCGCAGGTGGCGCACGCCCGTTTGGTCGAAAACACCTTCACGTTGCCGACGTGCGCCGTGCCACCGTTGCGCATGGCGTTCTGCAGGCCATCGAGCGGCGCGAGCACGTGCATGATGCCCTTGCCATATTCCAGCGCCTGCTCCAGCAGTGCACGCAGCGCGGCTTCGTTTTCCGGCGAGACAACGATGTCGCCCACGGGCAGTTCCAGCGTGTGCTCGCGGAAGCGATCCAGGCGCGGCCATGGGTCGACGCTCAGGAATTCTCCATCGACGCGCAGATGCGTATAGCCGCGCGCCTTGGCCCATTTGGCAAGGTCGGTATAGACGCCCTTGCGGTTCACGACCAGCGGCGCGAGCAGGCCGATGTGCTGGCCGCGATGATCGCGCATGAGCTGGGCAAAGATCGCCTCGGGGCTTTGCGCGGACACCGGCGTGCCATCGTGGATGCAGTGCTGCACGCCCAGCTTCACATACAGCAGCCGCAGGAAGTGCCAGACCTCGGACGTTGTCGCCACCGTGCTCTTGCGGCCGCCACGCGACAGGCGCTGCTCAATGGCCACGGTGGGCGGAATGCCATACACGGCATCGACTTCCGGCCGACCTGCCGGCTGCACGATGGAGCGCGCATACGCATTGAGCGACTCAAGATAGCGACGCTGCCCTTCGTGGAACAGGATGTCGAACGCCAGCGTCGACTTGCCCGAGCCCGACACGCCCGTCACCACGTTGAACTTGCCGTGCGGAATATCGACGTTCAGGCCTTTCAGGTTGTGCTCGCGTGCGTGAACGATGCGCACCACGTTTTCGCCCTGGACTTCGGCCAAGGCAGCGCGCTTTGCACGGCGTTCAGCCAACGCGGTTTGCAGCGGCACACCTTCGGCTGCCTCGGGCTGGCCGATGCTGGCTTCGTAGTGCTTGAGCGCCGCACCGGTGTGCGATTCAGCGCAGCCTTTGACCTGCGCAGGCGTGCCGGCGCAGACCAGCAGGCCGCCTGCGTCGCCGCCCTCTGGGCCGAGATCGATGATCCAATCCGCCGCGCGGATCACGTCGAGGTTGTGCTCGATCACGATCAGCGAATGGCCCGCCTCCAGCAGCTTGCCGAAGGCGCGCATCAGCTTCGCGATGTCGTCAAAGTGCAGGCCCGTGGTCGGCTCGTCGAACATGAACAGGCGGCCGGCGTTGGCGGGCACGTCCTGCTTGACGCGCTTGCGAGCCGCCGCCTGGGCGGCCTGTGCGGCTTCGGCCAGGAAGCCTGCCAGCTTCAGGCGTTGAGCCTCGCCGCCGGAGAGCGTCGGCACCGGCTGGCCAAGCTTCACGTATTCCAGGCCGACGTCAACGATGGGCTGCAGCACGCGCAGCACGTCGGCGTCATCAGCGAACACGGTGGCGGCTTCGCTCACCGTCAGCTCCAGCACATCGGCCACCGACAGCGACTGGCCAGCGCGCGGGATCTTCACTTCCAGAATTTCGGCGCGATAACGCGTGCCGTCGCAATCCGGGCAGCGCAGGTAGATGTCGGAGAGGAACTGCATCTCGACGTGCTCGAAGCCCGAGCCGCCGCAGGTCGGGCAACGGCCATCGCCCGAGTTGAAGCTGAAGGTACCGGCCGTGTAGCCGCGCTGCAGCGCCATCGGCGCCTTGGCGAACAGCTTGCGGATTTCATCGAACGCGCCAACGTAGCTGGCGGGGTTGGAACGCGCGGTCTTGCCGATCGGGGATTGGTCAACGAACACCACGTCGCTGATCTGGTCGGCACCGCGAAGGGCACGGAATGCACCGGGCGATTCCGTCGCCTTGCCAAAGTGGCGTGCCAGCGCGGGGTGGAGCACGTCCTGAATCAACGTCGATTTGCCCGAGCCGGACACCCCGGTCACACACACCAGGCGCTGCAGCGGAATCTCGACCGTGACATCGCGCAGGTTGTGTTCAGCCGCGCCGTCGAGCACCAGACGCGGCGTGGCGTTGTTGACGGGGCGTGCTTGCCAATCCGTCGCATCAGCCACGCGCCGCTGTCCGGACAGATAGGCGCCGGTGAGCGTATCGGCCTGGCGGATGGCCGCCGGCGTGCCGTCGAAGACGATGTTGCCGCCACGCTCGCCGGGGCCGGGCCCCATGTCGATCAGGCGGTCTGCGGCCAGCATCACGGATGGATCGTGCTCAACCACCACCAGCGTGTTGCCCGCGTCGCGCAGGCGGTGCATGGCTTGGACAATGCGGTCCAGATCGCGCGGGTGTAGGCCGATGCTCGGTTCGTCCAGCACGAACAGCGTGTTGACGAGCGATGTGCCGAGCGCCGTCGTCAGGTTGATCCGCTGCACTTCGCCGCCCGAGAGCGTGCGGCTCTGGCGGTCGAGCGTCAGATAGCCGATGCCGACATCGCACAGATATGCCAGGCGCGTGCGCACCTCGTCCAGCAGCAGCTTGAGCGCGTCGTCGAGCAGCGTGGAGGGCAGCGTCAGTTCGTCAAAGAAGCGGCGGATGCGCTCGATAGGCAGCAGCATCAGGTCGTGCACGGTCAGGCCGGGCAGGGCTTCGAGCTGGGCGCGGTTCCAGGCCACGCCACGCGGCATGAAGCGGTGTTCGGGCGCGAGCACGGCGTCGGCGTTTTCCTTGGTGCCCAGGCGCCACTGCATCGACTCGGTTTTCAGGCGCGCACCGCCGCAGGTTTCGCACGTTGTGTAGCTGCGGTACTTGGAGAGCAGCACACGGATGTGCATCTTGTACGCCTTCGACTCCAGGTAGTCGAAGAAGCGACGCACGCCGTACCACTGCTTGTTCCAGCCGCCGCGTTTGAAGGCCGGGTCTCCATTGATCACCCAGTTGCGCTGGGCTTCGGTCATCTCCGCCCACGGCGTGCCGCGCGGGATGTCGGCTGCAGCCGCGTAGCGCATCAGATCGTCCTGGCATTCCTTCCACGCCGGCGTCTGCATCGGCTTGATGGCGCCGTCGCGCAGGGTCTTGCGCTCGTCGGGAATCACCAGCCCCAGATCGACGCCGATCACGCGGCCGAAACCACGGCAGGCGTCGCACGCGCCGTAAGCGGAGTTGAACGAGAAGAGCGCGGGTTGCGGGTCTGCGTAGCGCAGGTCGCTTTCCGGGCAGTGCAGGCCGGTGGAAAAGCGCCAGATGGTGGGCTGCGCAGCTTCATCGGCCGGCAAGACGTACACGTTCACGCGCCCGCCGCCGCGCTTGAGCGACGACTCGATGGCCTCAAGCGCGCGGGCGCGCTCGGTGCCCTGCAGGCGGAAGCGGTCGGCCACCACGTCAAGCAGCTTGCGCTTGCCCGTGGAAGATTCGACCACGCGCTCGGCCTGCACGCGTGTATAGCCGCTGACCGACAGCCACTGAGTGACTTCTTCCGGGCTCGTATTGGCCGGCAGCTCTACCGGAAACGTCACCACGAGGCGAGGATCGCCCTCACGCGTGCGCGAGAGCAGCTCGTCGTAGATGGTTTCTGGCGTGTCGTGCCGCACCGGCAGCGCGGTGTCGCGGTCGAACAGTTGCGCTGCGCGTGCAAACAGCAGCTTAAGGTGATCGTTCAGCTCCGTCATCGTGCCGACCGTCGAGCGCGAGCTGCGCACCGGGTTGGTCTGGTCGATGGCGATGGCGGGCGGCACGCCTTCAACGTGCTCAACCTGCGGCCGGTCCATGCGGTCCAGGAACTGGCGCGCGTAGGCGCTGAAGGTCTCGACGTAGCGGCGCTGGCCTTCGGCATAGAGCGTGTCGAAAACGAGGCTGGACTTGCCGGACCCCGACGGACCGGTCACGACGGTCATTTCGCCCGTGCGCAGGTCCAGATCGAGGTTTTTAAGATTGTGCTGACGGGCTCCGCGCAGGCGAATGACACCGGAGGACATGGAGGGCGTTCCTTGGAGCTTGGAGGTAAGGGGGGAATGCCGGCGTGGGTGAACCATTGGCAGCCGCGTCGGCAATCAGAATTCGAACCGTAAACTGTAGCGGATTATGAAGATCCGGTTCGCCTACGAAACATGTCGCGAGCGCGAGCGTAACGCAGGGCTCCTGACAGCGTTTTGTCAGGAGGTTTCAGCGGAGGGGAAAAAAGAACGGGGTGATGCTGGTATCACCCCGGCGGGAGCGCGATCAGCCTGCCTCGCGTCCGTAAGTGGCTTGGTTGGCGGGGAGGTCAAAACCCGTGGGGCCGGGCTTGCGCGGCACAAAACGGTGGTGCTCGACCACACCGCCCTTGACGATGACGACGGTTTCTTCGGGGATCTCCGCCCAAGCGCCAGGCAGGTCGACAAGCGGCTCGGACAGCACAAGAAACGCGCCGTCCCCTGCGTCTTCAATTGCGGCGCTGTCAGGATAAAGCTGGTGCAGGTGCTTGAAAGATGTGCTGTGAAAAAGGGAGCGTGATTCGCCCTCGCTGGAATAGCGCGCGGCCACGATCTGAACGCCATCCGTTGCGCAGACCGTCATGTTCAATGGGTATTCGACGCCGTGGCGACGGCCGATGTCTTCAATCAGCCCGACCATCTGTTCCAGGGCGCCGCGTGGGTCTCGGTCCAGACCGAACGAGAGCGCCAGGAAAAACATGATCTCGGAATCGGTCGAGCCCTCGATCCAGCGAAACAGCTCGGGCGCCACTTCCATCATCAGGGCGCGGCGGAGCAGCGGGTATTCGCGGATCAGCCCGTTGTGCGCAAAAAGCCACCGGCCGTAGCGGAACGGGTGGCAGTTCGTTTCCTGGGCGGGGGTGTCCGTTGCCGCACGCACGTGGGCGATGAACATGGACGAGCGGATGGCGCGGGCGGCTTCACGCAGGTTGGTGTCGTTCCACGCGGGGTGCAGGCAACGATATCGGAAGGGCACTTCAGAGTAGCGGCCGTACCACCCGATGCCGAAACCGTCGCCGTTGGTGGTCGTCTCGCCGCCGAGGCGGGAGCGCAGACTCTGGTCGATCAACGAGTGCCGCGGCCGGAACAGCACTGTCTCCATCTGAATGGGATTGCCTGAATACGCCAGCCAGCGACACATGATGCATTGCCTATAGAGATGCCTTGAAAGGTGAGTCTATGCAATGCGTTTGCGAATGCACAAGAAAATCCCGACCCTCATCCGGCCAGGGTCTGGGCGGTTTTGCGGCCTTGACGGGCACGTTCGTCCTCTGTTTTTGGGGCGGCGTCTCGCACGATATGCAGCTCGCGAATCCGCATGGGCACGGCGCATCGGGCCTCTGCGAGGGTGGCGCGGACTTGCTGGGCGAGCGTCCAACGCATGTCCCAGAAGTGCTCGGTCCTGGCCCAGACGCGCAGATTCAGCACCGCAATACTGTCGTCAAAACGCATCACCATGGCCAACGGTGCCGGGTCGGCCAGCACCATCGGTTCGTTGGCGGCCAGCGTTTTGAGCGCCTCAAGGGCTCGCGGGATGTCGTCTTGCAGCGAGACCTCGATCTCCAGGTCCAGCCGGCGGGTCGGGTTGCGCGTGTAGTTGCGCACGGAATGGCTCCACAGCGCGCTGTTCGGTACGTATTCGCAAATACCGTCAGGCTTGGTCAGGCGGGTCATGAACAGGCTGACTTCTTCCACCGTGCCGGCAACTTCGCCGCCGCCCCCATCGATGTAGTCGCCCACCCGGAACGGCCGCAGCGCGAGGAGCATGATGCCCGCCGCAATGTTCTGTAGCGTGCCCTGCAGTGCCAGCCCGATGGCCAGGCCGGCTGCACCCAATACGGCAATGATGCTGGCCGTTTCAATGCCCAGCCGGGACAGCGCCCCAACGATGGCAAGAATGCGGATGCCCCAGACGGCGATGTCGCACAGGATCGGCGTGAGTGTGGCGTCAATGCGCGTCTGGCCGCTCGTCAGCCGGTTGAGCCACCGGCCGATGCGTTTGGAGATCCACCAGCCGAGAAACAGGATGAGCATCGCCGCGCACAGGCTGACGGCCAGGCGGCTGAAGGCGTCCCAGAGGAAGTTCAGGCGTTCGGGATGAAGGTGCGAGAGAAAGTTTTCCATGGTCGAGCAGTATGGGTAGGCAGGCTCGGGGCAATCGCCCCAAGCCGATGCATCGACCATTGGGATGGAGATTTGGCTTCGGCTTGAAACCGAAAGTGACATTCGCGCCTTGGTCAAATTGACGCAGGGCAGGTTTGGGCAGCTGCATTGCGGGAAGAGTCGAGTGCGCTCGAATACACAATCCGCTGCGCGGCAGGCTCACACGCATGGCGCGGTGGCCTCAGAAATCTGGTCGCTCGGCAATGCCATATGGTTTTCAGGCAGACTTCGCCGCCCGCCCGGGCCTCGGGCGGGCGGCGACAGGCTGCACCTACCCCCGACCTCTTATTCGTCGACCTCGCTACGCACCATCAATACCGGCTTGTTGGTCTTGCGCACTACGCCCTCGGCCACGCTGCCGAGCACCAGATGCTTGAGCCCGCGCCGGCCATGCGTGCCGAGCACGATCAGATCGGCTCCGGTCTCGTTGGCTTCCCCGACAATCGTTGCGGAAATTTGCCCCGGCGCAATGGAGTTTTCGAGCAATTTGGTCGAATGCTTGACGCCCGCAGCGTCCAGCTTCTTCGATACCTCGGCAAGGGTGTCACGGCCGTAGCCGACCACTTGGTTGGAGTAAGCAATCGAGTCAACTCCAACCATGTCGAAGGTGATGTCGCTGCTATCGGCAACGAATAGGGCTTCGACTTCCGCGCCCGTCGCCTTGCTGACCACAATAGCCTGGTGCAGCGCGAGATAGGACGCGTGGCTGCCGTCGATGGCGAGCAGGATTCGCTGATACATGGTGGTCTCCAAGGCGTTGCGCAGTAGGGCACCGCATGTAATCCAGCGTAGACAGCGTGGCGCCTGGGCTGTTGATACGCGTCAAATGTTTTCCGAAGACACCTGCAGGACGGCTGCGCCGGCCACCCGCCCGGCGCGGAGGTCTTCCAAGGCGGTGTTGGCGTCTTGCAGGCGGTAGGGCGTGACGTGAACCTGCAAGGGGACTTCCGCTGCGATGCGCATGAGCGCGAGCCCATCCGCCCGCGTCAGGTTCGCCACCGAGACCAGCTTGCGTTCTTCCCATAGCAACCGGTACGGAAACGTGGGGATGTCGCTCATGTGAATGCCACCGCAGACCACCGAGCCGCCCTTGACCACGGCCTGCAGCGCCTGCGGCACGAGCGCGCCGATGGGCGCGAAGATCAGCGCGGCGTCGAGCGGCTCCGGTGCGGGGCCGTCGCTGGCGCCTGCCCACCTGGCACCGGTGTCCAGCGCAAGTTGCTGAGCCGCAGTGTCGCCGGCCCGGGTGAAGGCAAACACTTCACGCTGCTCTGCCACGGCAATCTGCGTGATGAGGTGGGCCGCGGCGCCAAAGCCGTAGATGCCGATCCGGCGCGCATCGCCGGCCATGCGCAGCGTGCGGTAGCCGATCAGGCCGGCACAGAGCAGGGGCGCCGCGTGGGCATCGTCGTACCGCGCCGGAATCGGCAGGCAGTATCGCGCGTCGCAGACGACGTATTGCGCATACCCGCCATCGCGCGTGTATCCGGTAAATGCAGGGTGGTCGCACAGGTTTTCGCGGCCGTGCAGGCAGTACGGGCAGACGCCGCATGTCCAGCCAAGCCATGGCACGCCCACGCGCTCGCCCGGGGCTGGCGTCGTCACGCCTTCACCGCGCGACTCGACGATGCCGACGATTTCGTGCCCGGGAATGAGGGAGGGTTTTGGGGCAGTCAGTTCGCCGTCCACGATATGGAGGTCGGTACGGCAGACACCACAAGCGGACACCGCGATCCGGACCTCGCCCGGCCCAGGCTTGGGCATGGGCACTTCACGCCAAATCAATGGCCTACCGGCGCCTTCCATCACCATGGCCCGCATCGATTCATACATCGCTGTCTCCGTATGGTGTGTCTGGTCAGTATGGATCAGCCCTGAAAAACGATGTCCCGGCAGTCGACCATCGACTGCGCCAGATCAATCGGAAGCCGTTGCCGCGCGCAATACTGAATGGGTGCAATGCAACGGCCATCCGGCTCCACTGAATGACTTCACTGCTGTCCTTCTCGGTTGCCCTGGGCGTGGGCCTGGCGATCGGCCTTGAGCGCGAGCGTAGTCACACCGGCAGCGCAGAACTGCCGGCTGGCATGCGAACGTTTGCGATCGGGGCGCTGGCTGGTGCCATTGCGGCAAGCCTGCCGATACCGCTTGCCGTGCCTACCGTGTTGCTGGCGGTCGCGGTGTTGGCGGCGCTGGGTTATCACCATTCGGCCAATGTCGATCCCGGCGTGACGACGGAACTCGCATTGCTGGCCACCACGCTGTTAGGCGCCTATGCCGTGAGCGAGCCCGAAATGACGGCTGGCCTCGGTACTGCACTTCTCGTCCTGCTCTATGCCAAAGCGGGTTTGCATCGGTTCGCCCGCACGGTCATCACCCAGCGCGAACTCGCCGATCTGCTGATCCTTGCCGTCGCGGCATTGCTGGTCTGGCCCGCGGTTCCCGACCGGAACATAGGGCCGCTGAACGCCTGGAACCCGCATACGCTGTGGCTGGTTGTGCTGCTTGTCATGCTGACCGGCAACACGGGCCATTTTGCGGCGCGATGGTTTGGAGAGCGCATCGGATTGCCACTGGCAGGCCTGTTCAGCGGGTTTGCATCGAGTGTGGCGACGATCACGGCGATGGCAGCGCGCGTCCGCAAGGACCATCGCCCCATTGACGGTGCGGTTGCCGCGGCGCTGCTGTCCAACGTCGCTACGCTGGTGCAGATGCTGCTGCTGATTGCCGCCATCAACATCGACTTTCTGCGTGTGCTGGGGGCTCCGCTGGCGGTCGGCATGATTGCGACCGTGGCATGGTCCGCTCTGTGGGTGTGGCGTGGCAGCGAGCCACTTCAGGAGGCGCCGGAGAGTTCAGCGTCATCCATCAACTGGCGTGTCGCAATTGGTTTTGCCCTGTGGACGGCTGCCTTGCTGCTTGCCGCCGCCGCCGCGCGCACATGGTTCGGGACAGCAGCGGTGGTGGCTGTCACCGTGTTTGGCTCATTTGCCGATGTGCATGCCGCGACTGCATCCATTGCAACGCAGGTTGCTGGTCATACGCTGCAGATATCTACGGCAGGCACGCTGGTGATGCTCGCGCTGACGGCCAACACGTTCTCGAAGGTTGTCGTGGCCATCAGCGGGGGGCGTGCCTTTGCCAGCAGGGTCACCGCAGGTCTGCTGACCATGCTTTTGTCCTGCTGGGCGGTGTTCTGGTTTGTCGCCTAGTCAATTCCGGCCAATGCGCATGCGGATCAGACCCGTCACCAGAGGAAAAGACTTAGAGAATCAAATCGGACGGCGCATGCTGGCGGGACCCGCTAGCGTTGTCGCGACCGAGAATGCCGGCCAGCAAGGTCCATTCGCCACCCATTGCGCGGATGGTGTCGTCCAGGCTAAGCATACCCACCAGTCGTTGCTGACGATCGACCACCGCCAGACGGTGCAGGCCGTGGCTCAGCATCGAGCGCAAGGCTTCACTGATCATGGCGTCATCGTGAATGGTGAGAAGACCGCGCGTCATGACTTCCGATACAGCGGTCTCGGTGCAGTCGCCGCGGTTGGCTATCCCGTGCACCACCATGTCCCGGTCTGTCACGATGCCGACCACCCGCGCTCCGCAGCCGGTGCGTTCCGTGACAAGTAGCGCACGGGCGCTTTCGTCCCGCATCAATCGGGCGGCCTGCTGCAGCGTCGCCGTTGACTGGACGTGGACGATGCGGCGGGAGCAAATCTCGTCGACCCTCATGCTGAACTCCGATGCGCGTACGTTTTCACTATAAGAACGGGCCGGTGTCAGAAGTTGATCCCGCACAAGGTGCCGTGAGCTTTCCATGACTGCACAAGGCGGCAGCCGATAGCGAAGGAGTCTATTGAGCGTTGGACGCTTGCACTTGAGGCAGATCAAGTGGCGTGGCTGGGGGCGCTGAGCCAAACGCTGATGTAAATCAAGGGGTGATCCGCTTGGTGGTCCAACATTGAATCCAGCAACCCCGTTTGGGGCGGACGACGGATTCGATGGAGGCAGATCATGTACGACAGGATTCTGGTAGCGGTGGATGGCAGCCCGACGGCAGATCGCGCGCTGGACGAGGCCATCCAGCTTGCGCAAAAGCTCGGCTCTGAGCTGGTCATCGCGCACGTGATCGACAACTCGTATCTGATGTACGACGTTGGCTACATCGATGTCGGCGCCTTTACCGAAGCCTTGGTCAAACAAGGCAATCAAATCGTCGCCGACGCGCGGGACAAGGCCGAAAAGGCGGGCGTGCACGTCCATAGCGTCGTGGTTGACGACCCGATCGGTACCTTTGATATCGGCACTGCCATTGAACAGGCAGCCCACAACGTCGGCGCTCAAGCCCTGGTGCTGGGCACGCACGGGCGTCGCGGCTTCCAGCGCTTGTTCCTGGGCAGCGTGGCCGAGAGCGTTGTACGCCGGAGCACGCTGCCGGTGCTGCTCGTCCGCGCGGTGGAGGCGCAAGCACCGCACGCCGCTACGGAACCGCTGAGCAATGCCGTCATTGCCTAGTCGGGTAGCGCATCCTCTGACACGACATCGGGATCTGACCATGAGCTACGCCAGTCTGATGGTGCATCTGGACCGCAGCGAACGCGCCATGCACCGCCTCAACCTTGCGGCCCAGTACGCACAGGCGCACGGTGCCAAACTCGTCGGCATCTACGCGAGCTTTGCGCCAAGCCTCAGCTGGTTCTACATGATGGAAAACGCTGCACGCTATCTGGAGGAAGACCGGATCCGGCGCGACAGCGTGCGGGATGCCGTGCATGCGCGCTTTCGCCAGGCGACCGAGAAGCTTCCGGTCGAGACGGAATGGCGCGATGTGGAAGGCGACCCCGTGGCACTGGTGCTGCGTGAAGCGCGGGAGACCGATCTTCTGGTCGTCGGACAACGCAACCATGACGACCCGGATGAATTTATCGCCGGCGACTTTGTGGAAACTCTGATCCTGGAGTCGGGCCGCCCGGTGCTGGTTGTGCCGTACGCGGGCAACTTCACGGCATTGCCCAAGCGTGTGCTCCTAGCCTGGAGCGGCGGCCGCGAATCGGCCCGCGCGCTGCACGATGCCATGCCAATGATGACGGGCGCAACGGTGCACGTGCTGCAGATCACGAGCACGCAGCCCAAGCATTGGGCTGAAGAAACCACGGTCGGTCAGGTCGCGCGTGCGCTCAACGCGCGCGGCATCCACACCACTGTGGAAGAGGCCGACTGCGCAGATTCCGACACCGCCGTGGGCGAGCTGCTGCTCTCGCGAGCGGCCGACTTCAATGCCGATCTCATCGTGATGGGCGCCTATGGGCACAGCCGCCTGCGTGAACTCGTGCTGGGCGGCGTGACACGCACCCTGCTCAAGACGATGACCGTACCGGTGCTGATGTCGCACTGAGCCTCGACCTCAATTGCACCTGAGAAGATCACCATGAAGAACGATATCCAGCTCAAGGCCGATGTCGAAGAGGAGCTGCAATGGGATCCGGCGGTGGACGCCAGCCGCTTTGCGGTGCAGGCCAAGGACGGCGTCGTCACGCTCTCCGGCGGCGTCGACACGTTTGCCGACAAGCATGCCGCGGAGGAGGCGATCCGCCGCGTTGCCGGCGTGACCGCGCTTGTCATCCATGTGGATGTACGGATGCCGCCAGATATGGAGCGCCCGGATGACGAGATAGCCCAGGCGATCAGCAATGCGTTGCATTGGAATGCATCGGTCCCGCCGAACGTTGTCCAGATCACTGTTGAAAACGGGGCCGTGACGCTGCGCGGTGAAGTCGATCAGGACTTCCAGCGCCGTGCTGCTCTGGACACGGTGCGCAGAGTCCACGGCGTGAAGTCCGTGGCCAATGCGCTGACATTGCGCCCCGCCGCTGGCCCGGCAGATCTGAGTGATCGCATTGCGAAGGCGCTGCAACGCCTGGCTGTGGTCGACGCCTCGCGCCTCAGTGTCTCCGTGGCGGACGGGACGGTGACGTTGTATGGGCCGCTGCGCAACCTCAACGAGTGCCGCGCGGCCCGTGAAGCCGCATGGGACGCGCCGGGCGTGCGTGCCGTTGTCGATCAGATGTGGGTTGTTTCCTAGAGGCAATTGCCCGTTCCACTGCTTTCGAAAACCCTGGAGTCCGAGATGGAAAAGAAGCTGATCGTGTACTACTCGCGCACCGGTACGGCACGTCAGGTTGCCGAGCAGATGGCTGCGCAGAGCGGATGGCAGCTTGCCGAGGTGACCGACGAGCACCCGCGTGCCGGCTTCCTGGGCGATGCGCGCTGCGTCATCGAAACGGTATTCCATGCACGCGCCAAGTATCGCTACGAAGGTCCGCCGCTTGGTGAAGTCGAACACGTCGTTGTGATCGCGCCCATCTGGATGGGCCATCTGGCTTCGCCCATGCGGGACTTCCTGGCTGACCAATTGCCGGCGTCCACGCACTTGTCTGTGATTTGTGTCATGGCGGCGCGCGGGGCATTCCGCGCTGTGGAAGAAATCATGCGGATCACGGCCACCATTCCGGCGCCGGTGCTGGCGTTGTTCCAGCGCGACGTGCTCAGCGGGTTGTCGCAGGAGGAGATCGCGGGCTTTATCGATCAGGTGAAGACGGCCGGCCGGTGGGAGCAATCGAGGCAACGTCCGGCCTGGCTGTCGCCAACGGAAGCCTGAAGCCGAACACACAGCGCGACGCTGAATCAACAGAAGGAGACTGGGCATGACCCCCTTTACCGAGGCGCAATGGAAACGGCTGAGGAGCTTGCTCGACGAGCAGGAAGCCCGCGTGCAACGCCAACTATTGGCGCTGGGCGATTCCGTTGTGCCGATCCAGCGTGAGGCGCCGTTCGAAAACGCGGACCTTGCCGATGAAGAGGCGGGTGACCAAACGAACGACGTCATGCTCGCCCGTTACCGAAGCGAGTTGGAGCAACTGAATGCTGCGCGCGAGCGTATGCAGCAGCACAGCTACGGCATCTGCGTCGATTGTGGCGAAACGATTCCGTTTTTACGCCTGCAAGCCCAGCCGACAGCCATGCGCTGTCTGTCTTGCCAAACGGCGCGTGAACGCCACTGGGCATAGCCAGGCGACTCTATCTAGCAGGAGCGAGGTATGAAAAGCGATCTGGGCATCAAGCAGGACGTCAACGACGAACTGCTTTGGGAACCTGCGGTGGATGCCGCCGCGATTGGTGTCGAAGTGGAGAACGGCGTGGTGACACTGACCGGCCACGTGCGCAGCTACATGGAGAAGCTTGCTGCCGAGCATGCAGCCGAGCGCGTGGGTGGCGTGCGTGGTGTCGTGCAGAAAATCGAAGTTCGCCTGCCCGGTGCACACACAGACGCGGACGTTGCTCAAGCAGCCCGTGACGCGCTTGAATGGCAGGTCAGCCTGCCGTCCAATCGCATCGAGGTGCTGGTCGAAAACGGCTGGGTAACGCTCTCGGGAGAGGTCGACTGGCCATACCAGAGCGAACAGGCGGCGCATGCGGTGGGATCATTGCGCGGTGTCGCGGGGCTGATCAACCGGTTGCGGATCAAAGCGCGCGTGGTGCCGGCCAATGTTGCCGAGCAGATCGGTGCGGCACTCAAGCGGCATGCAGCACGCGAGGCCGATCACATCCGCGTCTCCGTTCAGGGCGGGACGGTGACGCTCAGCGGCCACATCGGTTCCGCTGCGGAGCGGCGCGCGGCAAAGGGTGCGGCATGGTCCGCGCCTGGCGTAACGGAAGTCATCGATCATCTCCAGATCGCGCCGTAAGGTCGGAGGTCATGCAAGAAAGAAAAAACGCTGCCCGGAAGCAAAACCGGAGCAGCGTTTTTTTAGGGGATAACAGGCAGACCGATCAAAGCTCCGTCAGTGCTGCCTTGTCAGTCAGTTCGATGTTCTTGCCGCTCACGACGATCCAGCCTTCGCGTTGGAACCTCGACAGCGCACGGCTGACAGTCTCAAGCTGCATGCCGAGGTAGCTGCCGATTTCTTCGCGCGTCATGCGCAGCGTGAAGCTCAAAGCGGAGTACCCGCGGTCTTGCATGCGTGTGGAGAGGTTCAACAGGAAGGTGGCAACGCGCGCCTCCGCACTCAGCCCCGCGAGCAGCAGCATGAGGCCCGACTCTCGCACGATCTCTTCGGCCATCAGTTGGTGAAGGCGATGTTGCAGTGGGCGGATGTCCTGGCAGAGGTCCTCAACGCAATGGAAAGGCATGGAGCAGACCGTGCTGTCTTCCAGGGCAATCGCATCACAGGTGTGGCGATCGGCGGCAATGCCGTCGAGCCCAAGCGTTTCGCCCGACAGTTGGAATCCGGTGACGTGACTTGCGCCGTTGGGGTGCGAGACCACGGTTTTGAACGATCCCGACCGGATGGAATACAGCGCGTGGAAGTTGTCACCCGCACGGAAGAGTGCTTCGCCCTTGGCGATCTTGCGCCACGTGTGCACCATCTGGTCCAGTTGTTCGCGTTGCGCGGATGGTACAGCGCTCGCAATGCAGGCCCAGTGCATCATGCAATTGGCACATTGGCTGCTTGGGATCAGTGGCGTAGTCTGCCGGGCCTGGGTGGCGTCGCGCACGAGCCTGAGTTGGGGAAGCGCAGCAGGATGGCGGGTTTCAATGGGGGCAGGGGACTCTATGGTGCGCGGAATCATGGGGCGGCTCCGGGAGGCGTTTGTGGTCTTTGAGCCACACATCCTCGGTGAGGCGGTGGGTATCCGGTCACTGCGTTCCATCAAGGTCCGGTGTCCGTACGCTCAGTATCGGAGGCGCCGCGTTTGCGCGAAATCAGGCAGCGCTGAGTTGACCGTCGGGATGCGCCATGCCGTTGTCAGGATTCCCTGACACCGGCGGCAGGGTTTTCCGGGGGGCTTCTCCTTCACTCGGCTAGTATCTCCAGCCTTGGGAATGGGCTATGTTGATTGCATCCCGACCTTTTGGTGGTGTTTGGTGGCGGAGCAAGACACTCAATCCTCGAAGGCAATGCACAGGCGGCTGCTGCAGCTGCAATCCACTTCGGCCGAACTTGTGGTGGGGGTACTGGCCATTTTGCTGCTGGCCGCGTCGGTTGCCCGGCTGGCGTTTGCACTCCAGGCCGGGGACGCACCGTTTATTTTGCTAGCCTCGGCAAGTATTTTTGCCATCGTCGCGCTGGTGTTCTACTGGCTGCGGCTGCAGAAGTTGCGAGCCGCCGTCGCCCGCGATCTGACGTACCTTGAAAAGAGCGAAGCCCGGCTGGCCGGCATCATTCGCTCGTCCATGGAAGCCATCATTTCCGTCGATGACGCCCAGCGCATCGTGTTGTTCAATCCCATGGCCGAGACACTGTTCGGTTGCTCGGCTCGCCAGGCTATCGGTCGCCCCCTGTCAGACTTTATTCCCGAGCGGTTTCGCGGTGCCCACGAGACCCATGTGCGGCGCTTCGGGGTGACGGGCGTATCGGAGCGTCAGATGGGTAAGCAGCGCCCGCTGTTTGCCCTGCACACCGACGGGCGGGAATTCCCGATCGAAGCGTCGATTTCACAGATCGAGGTGAACGGCGGCAAGCTGTTCACGGTGATGCTGCGCGACACCACGGAGCGCGTCCGCGCGGAAGCGGCACTGCGGCGCTCCCAGGAAGAACTGCAGCATTTGTCGGACAGCATCCTGGCTACGCGGGAGGAGGAGCGGCACCGCATCGCCCGTGAGCTGCACGACGATCTGGGTCAACGTCTGAGCGCGCTCAAGATGGACATTTCGCTGCTGGCGGCGGATCTGCAGGCAGCACGGAGCGACACGACGCTGATCGACCAGACCCAGGCGATGCAACACGTGATCGACGAGACAATTGTTGCCGTGCGGCAGATTTCTGCGGATCTTCGGCCGCCGTTGCTCGACGAGCTAGGGCTCGTGCCCTCCATCGAATGGATGGCCAAGAATTTTCGCCAACGCTTTGGCCTGGTCGTGACTGTGCATGCTCAAGAGCTGGCAATGAACGAGCGCGCTGCCATCTCGGTCTTTCGGATCGTGCAGGAGGCGCTCAACAATGTCGTGCGCCATGCCGATGCCACGCGTGTTGAGATCGCGTTCTCGCAGCAGGAAGACGTGCTGGAGTTGTCCATTCAAGACAATGGGCATGGCTGGAGCGGGGCACCTCCGGCGGTGGGTGAACGCAAGCCGCTGGGGTTGCTTGGCATTCGTGAGCGGGCCCGGTTATTGGGCGGGCAGGCAACGATCACACACGCGCCGGGCGGCGGCTTTCGCTTGAGCGTAAGCTTTCCCACCGTTCACAAAGTCACCGAGGAGGCACGGACATGATTCGCGTGATGATCGCCGACGATCATGCCGTGATGCGCGATGGTGTGCGTCATATCCTGGAGCGCGCAGGGGATTTTGAGGTCGCATGCGAAGCTTCCGATGGTACGCAGGTCCTGCAACTGGTGCGCGACCATCAACCGCAGGTGATCGTGCTGGATCTTTCGATGCCGGGGCGCAGCGGGCTGGAGCTGCTCCGCCAGTTGCACGACGACCACCCCAGGGTGCGCGTGCTGGTGCTGACCATGCACGCTGAAGAGCAGTACGTGGCGCGCGCCTTTCGTGCGGGGGCGGCCGGCTACCTGACGAAGGAGAGCGCTGCGACCGAACTGGTCACCGCGCTGCAGAAGGTGGCGACCGGCGGCACGTATGTCAGCCCGCCCATGGCGGAGAAGCTTGCCCACAGCCTCGGCGAGCCCAGTGAGGAGGCGGCTCACACACGCCTGTCCGACCGTGAGATGGAGGTCTATCGTCGGCTGGTGCGGGGCGAGCCCTTGACCGAGATCGCCGCCAGTCTGTGCGTGAGCGCCAAGACCATCAGTACCTACAAGATGCGGTTGATGGACAAGCTGCAGCTCTCCAGCGAAGCCGCCCTTGTGCGGTACGCGATACGTCATCGCCTGTTTTCCGACGACGATACGCTGTAGCGCACTCAGCCGCAGGACTCGCCACTGCCTTGCGACACATCAAAGGCCGCAGCCCCCGAATCGCTATCGTTGATGCACATGCATCGGCCGGTCGATATCACCCCGGGGCGCACCCCTGTCTGCCGTGCATGGCCAAGGGGGCCATGTGCAAGCCATTCTCAAACTCGCCTACAAGCTGCTGGTCAATGACAAGGCCAAGCTGAGCGGCTTGCTGGTGGGTATTACGTTTGCGGTGTTTCTGATGATCGAGATGACGTCGCTGTTTGCGGGCGTGCTCAATCGGTCTTCGTCTGCCGTGTACAACATCGGCGCGCGAATGTGGGTGATGGACCCGGCCGTCAACACCGTGGCCAATTCGATCGGCATGCCGGATTACGTTCTTGATGCGGTACGCAGCATTCACGGAGTGAAATTTGCCGTTCCACTGTATTCAGGCGGCGCACTTGTGCGCCTGAAGAGCGGAACCTATCAGCCGGTCACCGTCGTCGGCATTGACGACACCAGCCTGTTCGGCCGCCCGCACATGCTCAGTGGCCGCATCCAGGACCTGTACGGCGACAACGCCTTCATCGTCATCCAGGACGCCGAGTTCGGGAAGCTGGAAAACCCGCATATCGGCACGGAGTTCGAAGTCAATGACCATCGAGGGGTGATCGTCGGCATTGGCGAGGTGGCGACCAGCGGATTGTTTGGCGTGCCCACCCTGTACACAACGTACCGCCGCGCTGTGCAGTATCTGCCCGGCACGCGTTACACGATGTCGTACATCCTGATCGAGCCCAAGTCCGACGCCGACATTGCTGCAATTGAACGCGCGGTAGACCGGCTCGGTTATCGCGCCCTGACCAAGGAAGAGTTCATTGGCCGCATCTCGCACTTCTATACCTTCCAGACCGGGCTTGGCACCAACATCCTGCTGATGACGGTGATCAGCTTCGTGGTTGGGCTGTCCATATCGGGGCAGACCTTCTACACCTTCATCCTGGAAAACCTGGAGCGCTTCGGCGCACTCAAGGCCATCGGGGCCAAGGGGCGCGAGCTGGTCACGATGATTGTCTTCCAGGCTACGTTCGTGGCGCTGGTTGGCTACGGGTTGGGCATCGGCCTATGCGCCGCGTCGATCGCGCTGGTGCGTCTTCGCATTCCGGACTATGCGGCCATGATCACGTTCACCAATCTGATGCTGGCGCTGGCCATGGTGGTTGTGATTGCCGGCATATCGGGCTACATCGGGGTGCGCAAGGTACTTCGCATCGAGCCCTTTGACATCTTCCGGGGTTGATCGTGGCCAACGTTGCCATTGCCGCTCAGGCCCTCGATAAATGGTTTGGCGAAGGCGAGGCGCGTACCTGCGCGCTCAAGCAGGTCAGTTTCGAGGCCCAATTCAACGAGATGCTGTTCATCGTCGGGCCTTCGGGCAGCGGCAAGACGACGCTGCTGAGCTTGATCTCGGGCATCCTGCGCCCAGATGGCGGGCGGGCCGTGGTGGACGGCGTCGATATCTGGAGCCTGGGTGCCGACGCGCTGGCCGAATTCCGTCTGAGCAGGATCGGCTTCGTGTTTCAGGACTACCACCTGTTCCCGCGGCTCACCACGGTCGAGAACGTCGCCATTCCGCTGATCCTGCGACATGTGCCGTGGGACACAGCGCTCGAGCAAGCCATGCACTACCTCGATGTGGTCGGGTTGAAGAACCGTGCGCAGTTGCCTCCGGTCAAGCTCAGCGGCGGTGAACAGCAGCGCGTGGCCATTGCACGTGCCATCGTCACGCAGCCCGACATCCTGATCCTGGATGAACCCACCGCATCGCTGGATGGCGACACCGGCCGCTCCATCATGCAATTCGTGAAGACGGAGATCCTGAACGCGCACCGCTGCATCGTGATCGTGACGCACGACGCGCGCATCCTCGACATGGCAAGCCGCATCCTCGATATGGAAGACGGCAAGCTGAGCCGCATTGAACACGGAGAGATGCGATGAAGATCCGATGGTTGTTTGTGCTCTCTGTGATCGGCGCGCTGGCTGGGGTGGGGGCGGCCATCTACTACGCACGGCAGAGGCCGCCGCTGCCGCCTGTCTTCCAACCGGCGGCCAATCCGTACGCGACGGGCATCTACGCCAACGGCATTGTCGAAAGCGATCAGCCCAGCGGCGCAAACCTGAACCTGTATGCAGAGGTGTCGGGCACCGTCGCGCGTATCGCCGTGCAGGAAGGGCAGGTGGTCAAGCGCGGCGATGTGCTGATCCAGATCGAGGATTCCGTGCAACGCGCCCTGACGGCACAGCAGCAGTCGCAAGCGGATGCCGTCGATGCCCAGTTGAACGCGCTGCTGGCACAGCCGCGCAAGGAGGCGCTGGAGGTCACGCGTGCACAGGTGAGCGCCGCAGATGCCGGCTTGCGCACCGTGCAGGATCAGTTGGACAAGCTTGAGGCGGCCGCCCGGCTTAATCCCAAGGCAGTCAGCCGAGATGCAATGGACAACGCTGCCAACGCGGTACGGGTGGCGCACGGCAATCTTGCAGTTGCCCAGCGTCAGTACGACCTGACGCGCGCCGGCGCCTGGAGCTACGACATCCGCACGCTGCAGAAACAGCGCGATGCCTTGCAGAAGGGCGCGGCAGCAGCGGCGGCGTTGCTCGAAAAATATGCCGTGCGGGCACCGGTGGATGGTGTTGTCATGTCGGTGAACACTGCGATGGGCAGCTATGTATCGCCGCAGGGCACCTATGACGCCTACACACGTGCCAACGTGCCACTCGTCACGATGAGTACCGGCCAGAACAAGCTGGCTGTCCGTGTGTATGTGGACGAGATCCTGGTGCACCGCCTTCCGCCCGGCCAGGTGCAGGCACGCATGTTTGTGCGCGGCACCGATATCAGCGTGCCGCTGGAATTCGTGCGCGTGCAGCCGTATGTGTCGCCCAAGGTGCAGTTGTCCGACCAGCGCTCCGAACGCGTGGATGTGCGCGTGCTGCCATTGCTTTTCCGCTTCAAGCAGCCTGACAAGCTGGCCGTTTATCCCGGCCAACTGGTCGACGTCTATCTGCAGGGGGCCTCGTGAAAGCGGCGGCGGGGGCAATTGCTGCAGCGGCGGTGGTCTGGGGCTGCGCCGTCGGGCCGGATTTCCACATACCTCCGGCACCGGGCGTCGATCGCTATCTTCGTGACGGTGATCCTGCGCAGGCGGCCTCCGCAGACGGCGTTGCGCAACGCTTTACGGCCGCAACAGTGCCGGCAGACTGGTGGCGTGCCCTCGGCAGTCCCGCGCTTGATCAGGCCATGGAAGCGGCCGTTACGGCTAACCCGAGCCTGCAGCAGGCAGAAGCCAACCTGCGCGCCGCGCAAGACCTGTTGCGAGCTGGCGCAGGAGTGTTCTACCCCCAGGTGGCTGGATCAGCCGATGTGTCACGTCAGGCAGCGTTGCCCGCCAGGCTCGGGCAGACCGGGGCGCCAAGCCTTTTTACGCTGTGGACGCTGGGAGCATCTATCAGTTACGCGGTCGATATCTTTGGTGGCAATCGGCGTGCGGTGGAATCACTGGCGGCGCAAGCGGAAGGGCAAAGGTACGCGGTGGCCGCCGCATACCTCGCGCTGACCGGCAATCTGGTGAACGCGGTGATCGCGCATGCCGCCTATCAGGCGCAGATCGACACCACGCGCAACCTGATTGCCGTGGTGCGCGAGCAGGTGGAGATTGCACACGCGCAGGTCGAAGCCGGCGTCATGGCGCATGCCAGCGAGTTGAGCCTTGCTGCGCAGTTGGCGTCGTTGGAGGCATCGCTGCCGCCGCTGGAGCAGAAGCGTGACCAGGCTGCGCATCTGCAAGCGGTGTTGGCCGGCCGATTTCCTTCCGAGGCAGACGCCGTAGACGTCGCGCTCAACGGGCTGCAACTGCCGGCGGACCTGCCCAGGCTGGTGCCTTCTGAACTGGTGCGCCAGCGGCCCGACGTTCTGGCCGCACAGGCGCGCCTGCACCAAGCCAGCGCTGAGGTGGGTGTTGCAACGGCGGCGATGCTGCCCAGTTTGACCCTGAGCGCAGACTACGCCCGGATGAGCGGCCGTAGCGCCGATCTGTTTGGTGCAAAGGCCGGCGCCTGGAGCGTGGGGGCAAACCTTGTGGCCCCGCTGTTTGAAGGCGGCACCCTGTATTTCCGCCGCTCCGCATCCCGGCAGGCATTGCAGGCAGCCGATGCTGGTTATCGGCAGGTGGTGCTCTCTTCGTTCGAACAAGTGGCCGATGTGCTGCGTGCACTGGAACACGATGCAGCGCAGCTTGACGCACAGTTGCGCGCGCAGGCGGCGGCAAGTGCCGCCCTGGAAGAGATCAACGCTGACTACCGTGCCGGTGTTAGCGGCTATCTGCAGGTGCTCAGTGCCGACCTGCAGTATCAGCAAGCCGTGCTCGGCACGCTGCAGGTGCGTGCGCAGCGGCTGCAAGACACCGTGGCGCTGTTCCTTGCGCTGGGCGGCGGCTGGCGTGGCACCGGCATTGAAGCGCCAGTGGCGGGCACGCACGACAGCCGCCCAGGCAACGATGGCCGTTGAGTTGCGTCAAGGCCCCACGCGCGTCCTGCGCTCTAATGGTTTGCACATCCATGCGGTTTGCTCGCAATTTCCTATGCACATCACGTCCGCGCCGTTTCCGCATTCGCCCGCCGACGATCTCTCAATGTGGTCGGCGCTTGCCTCACAGGACGTGCTGGAGCGGCTTCAGACCCAGACGCACGGCCTGACGCAGGAAGCCGCTGCACAGCGCCTGCGCGAATACGGGTTCAACCGCGTGGCCAACGGCCATCACGAAGCTGTGCTGATTGAGTTGGCGCGCCGCTCGGTCAATCCGCTGAATCTGCTGCTGATCTCGCTGGCGGGCGTCTCGGCGGTGTTGGGCGATGTACGGGCGGCCGTGCTGATTGCCTTCATGGTGGTGCTGAGCGTTGTGCTGGGCTTTCTGCAGGAGCATCGCTCGAACCGCGCGGCGGAGGCACTGCGGCGCATGGTGCATACCACGGCAACGGTACGGCGCATCGGTTCCGATGGCGCCGAAGCAAGCCAGGAAATCCCGATCGAGCAGCTGGTGCCGGGCGATATCGTCCAGCTTTCCGCCGGTGACATGGTGCCGGCAGACTTGCGGCTGCTCAGCGCGAAGGATGTGTTCGTCAACCAGTCGGCCCTGACTGGCGAAGCCATGCCACAGGAAAAGCACGCGGAGCCTTCCGACAGCCATCCCGCGGCAGATTTCGACCGGCCCAACCTGTGCTTCATGGGCAGCGCCGTGGTGAGCGGCTACGCAACTGCCGTTGTGCTGACCACCGGCCACCGGACCGCCTTTGGCCATGTGGCCAACCTGATTGCCGCGCAACGCGTGCAGACCAGCTTTGATCGCGGCATTACCCGATTCACCTGGCTGATGCTGACGCTGATTCTGGTGATGGCGCCCACGGTTTTTCTCATCAATGGACTGACCAAGGGCAACTGGTTCGAGGCGCTGTTGTTTGCGGTGGCCGTGGCCGTGGGCCTGACGCCCGAGATGCTGCCGATGATCGTCACGGTCAATCTGGCCAAGGGCGCCATTGCCATGTCGCGCAAGAAGGTCATCGTCAAACGGCTCAACGCCATCCAGAATTTCGGTGCCATGGATGTGCTGTGTACCGACAAGACCGGCACGCTTACTCAAGATCGCATCATCCTCAAGCATCACCTGGATTTGCGCGGCGAAGAATCTGACCAGGTGCTGGAGTACGCGTTTCTTAACAGCTTCTATCAGTCGGGCCTGAAGAACCTGCTGGACGTGGCCGTGCTCAAGCACGTGGAGCTGGAGCAGCGCCTGGATGTGCATGCGCGTTTCCAGAAAATCGATGAGCTGCCGTTTGACTTCGAGCGCCGGCGCATGTCGGTGGTGCTGGCGCAAGACGACGGCACGCACGTGCTGATCTGCAAGGGGGCAGTGGAAGAAGTGCTGGCCGTCAGTGCGCGCTACGTAAGCGGTGACGAGGCTGGCCCGCTGGAGGCAAGCCACCTCCAAGATACGCAGCAACTGGCGGAGAACCTCAACGCCGACGGCTTCCGTGTCGTGGCGGTTGCGTACAAGGAGATGCCGCCCGAGCAAAGCCAGTACGCCGTGGCAGACGAGTCAGGGTTGACGTTGCTGGGGTACATCGCCTTTCTCGACCCACCGCGTGATACGGCCGCGCCTGCCATTGCCGCATTGAAGGCCCGCGGCGTGGCGGTCAAGATCCTGACCGGGGACAACGGCATTGTTGCGCGCAAGATCTGTCGCGAGGTCGGGCTGGCCGTGGAACCGGTGGTGCTTGGCGCCGAGCTGGCCGCCATGTCACCTGACCAGATGGCCGAGGTAGCCGAGCGCGCGTCGGTGTTCGCCAAGGTGTCGCCGGCGCAAAAGGCAGCCATTGTCGAGGCACTGCACCGCAGGGGCCACGTTGTGGGCTTCATGGGCGACGGCATTAACGATGGGCCGGCGCTCAAGGCCGCGGATGTCGGCATCTCTGTGGATAGCGCGGTCGATATTGCCAAGGAGTCCGCCGACATCATCCTGCTGGAGAAAAGCTTGGCCGTGCTTGGGGAGGGCGTGACGGAAGGGCGCAAGGTGTTCGGCAACATCGTCAAGTACATCAAGATGGGCGCCAGCTCGAACTTCGGAAACATGTTTAGCGTGCTGGGCGCCAGCCTGTTTCTGCCCTTCCTGCCAATGGCACCGGTGCAGGTGCTGCTCAACAACCTGCTCTACGACTTTTCGCAAACCGCCATCCCGACCGACAACGTGGATGAGGACTACCTCGTCAAACCACGACGGTGGGAGATCGGCAGCATCTTGAAGTTCATGCTGTACATGGGGCCTGTCAGCTCGCTGTTTGATTTCGCGACCTATGCGCTGCTGCTAGGCGTCTTTCACGCGTGGGCGGATCCGGCGCTGTTCCAGTCCGGGTGGTTTGTTGAATCGCTGCTCACGCAGACGCTCATCATCCATATCATCCGCACGGCCAAGGTGCCGTTCGTGCAAAGCCGGGCGAGCACCGCGCTGGTGCTGACCAGCATTGCCATTGCCTGCGTGGGTATCGCCATGCCGTTGACATCGGTCGGGGCGCTGTTCGGCTTTGCGCCGCTGCCGGCAGCCTACTGGCCCTGCCTGGCAGCGATCATCCTTGCCTACGGCTTGTGCGCCTACGTGATGAAAGCCTGGTACGTGCGCAGATACGGCTTGGATTGAGCCAGGCGGGTCAGCCAGTCTGGCGCTCGGTTTGCGGGGCCACGCCCAACGCAGCACGCACTTCGGCGTCTTCCACCTGAGGAAAATCGGCGTAATACAAGCCGACCGCGCGGAAGCCCTGCGGCGCGTAGAGGCAGACGACCTCATCGGCCAGCGGTCGGATTTCGTCCAGGCTATCCGGTGCCGCCACGGGAACGGCGCAGATGAGGCGTTGCGGATGGCGCTGTCGTATGGCGTGGAGTGCTGCCTTCATGGAAGCTCCGGTTGCCAACCCATCGTCGACCACGATCACGACGCGTCCTTCTACGTCATACGGACCGCGGTTCGGGGTATAGAGCGCACGTCGCCGACGGATGACGTCCATCTGTTCGGCGCTTTCCTGTTCGAGGTATGTGGTGTCCGCGCCAATGCGGCTCGCATAGGGTGCGAAGTAAGTCCAGCCGCCTTCTTCTATAGAGCCGACAGCCAGTTCAGGGTTGAACGGCGCGCCGAGCTTGCGAACCAGCACCACATCAAGCTGACCGCCGAGTGCGTGCGCGATGAGTGCGCCCATTGGAACCGCGCCCCTTGGGATGGCCAACACCAGCGGGTGCATGTCCCTGTACTTCTCGAGTGCCTGCGCGAGCATGCGCGCTGCATCCAATCGATCTTTGAATCGCATGGGGCTACCTCGCGTGTCGGTGAGGTTGGGAGGTTGCACTCAGGTGGCGGGCAAACCACGCCCGCGCCAGCTCGGCCACCTGTTCGAGCGTACCTTCCTCTTCAAAAAGGTGCGTTGCGTGGGGTACCGTCTCCAGAGCTTTTTCACAGTGCATTTGGCTCAGGGCCTGCCGGTTGAGATCGAGCACGTCCAAATCGGCCGCGCCAACGATCAGCAGGGTCGGGCAGGCGAGTTTGCTCAGCGCACGTTGGCCGGCAAGATCCGGACGGCCGCCACGGCTGACGACCGCTTCGATCGGGCAGGCGTCGTCCTGTTCGGCCGCCGCCAGGATCGCGGCTGCGGCGCCTGTACTGGCGCCGAAGTAGCCGAGGCGCAATTTGCGTTCGCGGGCGATGCTGCCGACCGCGCGTGTGGCTGTCTGCAGGCGCCGTGCCAGAAGGTCGATATCGAACCGGCACGACGCGTGTGACGCCTCTTCGGCGCTCAACAGATCAAACAGCAGCGTGCCCAGGCCGGCGGCGTGGAGCTGATCCGCAACGTACTGGTTGCGCGGACTAAGCCGCGAGCTGCCGCTGCCATGCGCAAAGATCACCAGGCCGGTTGCATTGCCAGGGCAGTCCAACGTGCCTTCCAGCACTGCGTCGTCCGCCACGATATCCATGCTGAGAGAAAGCGGCTCGGGATTCATGGGAGAGGTCTTCCTGAAGTGAAGTGGCAGCCGGATTACACGCTCAGCGGCGGCTGGACGCTACCGGTCGTCTCGCGCTCACGCTCGTTATGAACGAGCCGGGCGATGAGGCTCCATTCGGTGGCCATCGCGCCGAGCACATCGTCCAAAGACAGCACGCCGACCAGCGCACCATCGGACGTCACACCGACACGCCGCACGCCGCATGCGAGCATTTCCTGCAACGCGTCGCTCAGGCTTGCCTCGAGCGGTACGTTGGAGATGCCCCGGCTCATCACGTCAGCCACACAGGTCTGCGAGGGGCTCACCCCAACCGCAACCGCATCAAGCACGATGTCGCGATCCGTGACAATGCCGATCGCACGCGGTCCCGAAGGGGTGTTCTCCGTCACGACAAGCGCACCGACATGCTTCTGGCGCATCTGCTGTGCCGCTTCCTGAAGCGTGCAGGAAAGCGGAATGTGTACTGCATTGTGTGAATAGACGTCCTGAACTCGCATGATGGCCTCCTCGGCTTTGTCGATCAGGCGGCCTTTTCAGCTCTTGCCGATGTGGAGCGTGCCAGTCCGTTCTTCTTCACCTCGGAGTCTGGCGGAGCCATGAGGTTGAAGCTGTCAAAGAAGGCCTTCAGCGAATCGGAGGACGCGGCAAACAACTGTGAAGAAGAGGTTTGGCCTTCGGGTTGCTGCACCTGCTGGGTCCATTCCGTCAACCGACGAAAATAGGCGGCCTGCAGCTTGTTCGTGAACTCGGCCCACGTCTTCAGAGCGTTGGCGCCGTGGCTTGATTGCATCTTCATGAAGATGCTTTGCGCAGTGGTCAGCGATGTCCAGTCATGTGTGCCGCTCAGTTCATGTTCCAGCTCACGCACGTCTTCCAGCGCAGCCTCAGCCAGCTTGAGGCGGAAATGGGCCAGGTCGATCTGCGCCTCGAGCATGAAGCTGGCGGTGCGGCTCATCTCGCGCATGGCGGCGCATGCCAGGTTGCATGCCATATCAGCAGGTTGTTGCATTGTGATCTCCGGTGGGGTCGTGGCGGGCAGGTGAGGGGGGCCGCCAAATGAGGTATCCATATGCAGCGTAGGCACTTTGCGGTTGTGTGCGTTGATATGGCGCAAATTGGCGGCCGCCCGCGAAGCATCATCCCTACGGTGCTTGATCTCAAGGTACTTGGTTGCCTGAGCTTGCCGAAACGGAATCACCGCTCTGTGCCTCTGATGTAGGGCACCACGTTGGATATCTCGCCAGGGATCACATGCGCCCGCTCTTCCACGTTGAGCGGCTGCTGTGTGGCGATCTGGGCGTCGAGCACGTGCAGGTCCGCCTCCGATGCGTCGGCCCCGCTGCGCATGCGATTGCGGATACGCATGCGCAGCGTGTCGACGTCGGCAACGCAGTCCGCGATGGCCAGGGGCGCACCCAATCGGCGTGCCAGCGAGAAGAAACGTCGGCGCTGCCGCTCGGCCAGGAACGTGGCATCCGCAATCATCGGAAAACCAGCCCCTGCACCCAGCTTGCAGACGGCGGCCAGACGCCGATAGGTACGTTCGACTGCGCGCGGCAGGTAGCGATCGACGGCGGCTAGATGCCCGAAGCGCTGGCGTTCGACGTCGGAGCGCACGCGAATCATCCCTTCTGCTTCGGCAAGCTGTGCGGCGCGGGTGGATTTTCCACTGCCCGAAAGGCCATGCATGAGAAGGATGCAGGCGTCGTTTCGGCAGAGCAACTCCCGAGACAGGTCGAGCATGCGGCGTGCCTCGGCGCGTGGCCTGGCAGCCAGATCGGGGGTTCCGTCCAACTGATGGGCGCGCTCCAGCAGCACACGAGCACGCACGAGTGCGCGCATCGATGCGTAGAAAGGCAAGACTGCCAACCCCGCATAGTCGCCACATCGTTCGAGATAACGGTTGATCAGCCGATACGCCAGCCCATGTAGGCCCGCTGCGAGCAAGTCCATGAACAGAAAGGCCGTGTCGTACATGGTGTCGATCCATCGGAGCGACGGAGAGAATTCCAGGCAGTCGAACGGCGTCGGCTGGCCATTGATCAACACGATGTTGCCCAGGTGAAGGTCGCCATGGCATTCGCGGATGTGGCGGCTGCGCCGGCGTGACGCGAATGTCGCTTCCAGGCGACTTGCGTGCTGACGAAGCAGCGCCACCGTGGCCGCTGCAATCTGGGGTTCCGTGCTGAGGGCAATCACCCCCGCTGCGCAATCCTCCAGCGTGCGCCGAATGCTTGCGGGTGTTCCATCGTCTGAGCCTGAGGCGCAGACAGGCGCGGTTGCGTGGAAGTCTGCGATCAGGTCGGCCAGTGAGTCGATCTCCCCCGCGCGGAGTCGCCCATCACGAGCCAATGCGCTCAGTACGTCCTGCTGAGCGAACCGGCGCATGCAGACCGCGTACTCACAAGGCGTGCCTTGCCCATTGACGCGGATGGCGTCCGTCGCAGGGTCGTGCGAAATGGGCACCACGCCAAGGTATAGCGCAGGGGCGAGGCGGCGGTTGAGGCGCCATTCCTCATCGCAATCGGTTTGCCGCGCGCGTAGCGTCGAAAAATCGACGAAGTCCAGCTTGATCGGCTTGCGCACCTTGTACGCAAATTCTCCGGCCAGGAAGACCCACGAGAGATGGGTTTCGATCATCTGCAGATCCACAGCGGGGTGTGGATACGCTGCTGCCTCGAGCATGCGAGTCACCAACGCTTCTGGTGGCTGCGAACATGGAATGGTGGTGGCTTGTTCGGCCATACGCGGGCTTCGCCTCCGGATAGAGAAGGTCAATATCGCGCGGTTGCTGCCATGCGCCCTGACGTAGATCAACGTCCGCACGGGTCGGTTGCCTAGCATGGAGTCATCGTCTTCTTGGGGGTTCCCATGAAAGCACTCGTCTACGAAGGGCCTGGCAAGATCACCCTGGCCGACAAGCCGAAACCGGAATTGCAGGCGCCCGGCGACGCGGTAGTGCGCGTCACGTTGACGACCATTTGCGGTACCGACCTGCACATCATCAAGGGCGACGTGCCGACTTGCGAGCCTGGGCGCACGCTGGGCCACGAGGGCGTGGGCGTGGTGGAGTCTGTCGGCGCTGCCGTGACATCGCTGCAGCCGGGTGACCACGTGCTGATTTCGTGCATTTCATCTTGCGGCAAATGTGCGAATTGCCGGCGCGGCATGTACTCGCACTGCGAGACGGGCGGCTGGATCCTGGGTAACCGCATTGATGGTGTGCAGGCCGAATACGTCAGGATTCCGCACGCCGAGACCAGCCTTTACAAACTCCCGCCTGGTGTCGATGAAGAGGCGCTGGTCATGCTGTCGGACATCTTTCCGACTGGATTTGAATGTGGCGTGCTCAATGGCCGCGTGCAGCCCGGTAGCAACGTGGCCATTGTCGGTGCAGGACCCATCGGGTTGGCCGCGTTGCTGACGGCGCAGTTCTACTCGCCCGCGCACATCATCATGATCGACACGAACGCGGCGCGGCTGGAAGTGGCCGGCCGGCTGGGCGCAACGGCCTCCATCGACGTCTCCAGTGAAGACGCGGTTGCCGCCGTGAAGCGGCTGACGGATGGCGTGGGGGTCGATTGTGCGATCGAGGCGGTGGGCGTGCCCGCGACGTTCGAACTCTGCCAGCAACTGGTTGCGCCGGGCGGGGTGATTGCGAACATTGGGGTGCACGGTGTCAAGGCAGACCTGCATCTGGAAACCTTGTGGAGCCAGAACATCGCCATTACCACGAGGCTGGTGGATACCGTCAGTACTCCGATGCTTCTCAAAACTGTGCGTGCTGGGAAGCTGCAGCCGGGGCAGCTGATTACGCACCGGTTCAAGCTCGGCGACATCCTCACTGCCTACGACACCTTCCGCAACGCCGCGAAGACGCAGGCACTCAAGGTGATCATCGCCGCCTAGGCGGCAACACATGTCCGATGGATTTTCAGTTTTGTGAGGTGGACGCCATGAGCAAGGCGATGCTCCTGTCTTATGACCCTGTGCAACATCTACTGCCGCAGCCAACGTCTCACGCGGCGCCACCGGCAACCATTGCGCTGGCACCGCCGCTATTGGAGGGCGGCAACACGTTGACTGCAGCGCTTGCCAAGCGGAAGAGCGTGCGGGAGTTCGCGCCCACGCCGCTGTCGCCGCAGCAACTGAGCGAATTGCTATGGGCGGCGAACGGCATCAACCGGCCGGAAACAGGCGGGCGCACGGCACCCTCAGCGCATGGCCTGAACGAGATCGACATCTACGTCGCGCTGCCAGAGGGCGTCTACGAATACGAGCCTGTGGCGCACCGTTTGCGGCTCAAGCACGCCGTGGACGCGCGCAACCTGACCGGGTACCAGGATTTTGTCGGCAAGGCGCCGCTGGATCTGGTGTACGTGGTGAACCATGCGCGTGCAGACCAGATGCCCGAAGTGGTGCGCGAAACCTTTTCCGGCGTCGCCGCGGGAGCGATCTCGCAAAACGTGTCGCTTTACTGTGCCTCGGCCGGGCTCGGCTGTGTGGTGCGTGGCTGGCTCAATCAGCGTCTTCTGGCAGAAGCCTTGTCACTCAATGAAGACGAAGTTCCGGTGCTGGCACAGACGGTCGGCCACCCAGCCGCTGAGCAATGAGGTATGAGATGAACCAAGCAGGTCGTTTTTTGCCACGCGGCATTCTCGCCGCGTTTGTTTTGGCCGCCAGCGCTCACGCTGGTGCGGTCGGACCGGATGCGGCGGCGGCGCCGGAGGTCCGCGTCCAGAACGAGATCGCCTATGTGTCAGGTGGCGTGGGGAGCGACGAGCGCGACACCATGCACGCGATGGCAAGCCGTTTCAACGTGCGGCTGAACGTGGTGTCGGCCAGAACCGGCGAGGCATTGTCGGATGTGGATGTTTCGGTTGCCGATGATCACGGCAAACTCCGTTTGCGCGTGCGCACGGAGGGGCCGCTGTTGTATATGCGCTTGCCCCGCGGGCACTATCAGATAACGGCTGCGTACCGGGGCGTAATGCAGACCCTCAGCGTTCGGGCAAGTACGAAGCCGGTCGATACCGTTGTGCGGTTGCGTATCGAACCGGAAACAGACCGGTGGCTGCTGTGCAAGCGCGATTGCCCTCGCACTGGGGCACGTCCGACGACGCGATGAGGCCGTCATGACAACACAACGCATTGCGCTCGTCACCGGCGGTATGGGCGGGTTGGGCGAAGCCATTGCCATCCGTCTTTATGCGCAAGGGCATCGGGTTGTGGTAACGCATTCGTTGGGCAATACGCATGTGACCGCATGGATGGCGGAACAGCACGCCCAGGGGCGTCTGTTTCAGACGTTCGCCGTGGATGTGGCTGACTACGACGCTTGCCAGCGATGCACATCGGATGTGCTCTCCACCGTGGGCCCGGTCGACATTCTGGTGAACAACGCCGGTATCACCCAAGACATGACGTTCAAGCGCATGACGCTGGATGCCTGGCGGAACGTGCTGGCCACCGATCTCGACTCCGTCTTCAACATGACCAAGCCGCTATACGAAGGCATGATCGAGCGCGGTTGGGGCCGCATCATCAACATCTCGTCGGTTAACGGATCGCGGGGCGCGTTCGGGCAGACGAACTACGCGGCGGCCAAAGCCGGCATACACGGGTTCACCAAGGCGCTGGCACTGGAATGCGCCGCAAAGGGCGTGACCGTCAACACCATCTCGCCCGGTTATCTCGCCACGCGAATGACGCGCGATATTCCCAGCGACATCATGCAAGAGCGGATTCTTCCGCAGATACCGGTGGGCCGCCTCGGCCGGCCGGACGAAGTGGCTGCATTGGTGGCTTTTCTGTGCGGCGAGGACGCTGCCTACATTACCGGTGCCAACGTGGCGGTGAATGGTGGTATGCACATGCAATAGCGCATGCGCACACCCACGATGCGTCAAGACTGCGATCTGTGTTTGTCATTGCCATTGGCTTCCACGAGCATCCGCTCCACGTGCGTGAAAGCCTCGTGAAGCGCGACGTATGGATCCTCGTCGGACGTATTGCTCGAAACATGCGTCTGGTGCGGTGTGAACACGTGGACGTGGACGTCGAACGGCTTGCCCTGGTGCTGGTGCTTGGCGCCCACGGCAAGGCTGACGCGGCAGCGCATCAGGTCGGCACGAATACGCTTCAAGCGGTCCGCATGGTTGATAACCGCTTCTTCGACGGCCTTGGAATGCGGAATACCCTGGAAAGAAATATCGACTGGCACGCTCATGGTTTGGCTCCGGTTGGTTTGGTTACTGATGTGGAAATTCATGTGTTCATTCTTGACCGCTCGATTTCCGGCACCTTGACTCGGATCAACCCGATGGGCACGGCGTACGACATGTTGCGGTGCAGATACAGACTGTCCGAGGTGGTGTGCGCGTGCGCTCGTCACATGGTCCGCTTCAACAACGGCAGCAGGGTATCGAGCGAGTGCGCATTGAGTACGTCTGCTTGCCCCAGCCACGCACGGCGGGCTTGCGTGACACCCAGGGGCAGGTTCATCAGATCGGCCGGGCTGTGCGCGTCGGACGCAATGCTCACGAGCACACCTTCCGCCTTGGCCAGGCGACATCCACTGTCGAACAGGTCCAGGCGGGAGGGCTGGGCATTGGCCTCAACGTAGCAGCCGCGCTGTGCGATGGCTGTCAAAACCCGCTTGAGGTCAACATTGCAGGCGTTGCGCTCGCCGATCAGGCGGCCCAGCGGGTGGGCGAGGATGGTGAAGTGCGGATGATCGAGCGCACGAAGAATGCGCGACGTCTGTTGGTCGGCCGGCAGGCTGAAGTGGCTATGAATTGCGCCCACGACAAGATCCAGGCGCCCCAGCACCGAATCCGGCAGGTCCAGTGATCCATCCTCCAGGATGTCGACTTCAACACCCTTGAGCAGCACGGGCCAACCCTCGTGTTCAGCGTTGAAACGGTCAATGGCATCGGCTTGTGCTGCCAGGCGGTCCGCCGTGAGCCCATGTGTTACGCCAATGTGTGGCGAATGGTCGGTCACCGCCAGGTATTGATAGCCCAGCAGGCGCGCCTGCGCCGCCATGGCTTCGAGGCTTGCGGTGCCATCGCTGGCGGATGTGTGGGTATGGAGATCCCCCTTGATGTCGCCCTGCTCAACGAGGGATGGTAGTGAGCCGGACTGCGCAGCCGCGATCTCTCCTTGGTCTTCACGCAGCTCCGGACAGATCCAAGGCAAGCCCACTGCACGGTAGACCGATGCTTCCGTCTGGCCGGCGATGCGCGCCTTTCCTCGGAAAACACCATATTCGTTGACCTTCAGACCCTGGGCCTGCGCAAGCTTGCGCAGCGCGATGTTATGCGGCTTCGAGCCGGTGAAATACACCAGCGCCGCGCCGAAAGCGTCAGGCTGCACCACGCGCAAGTCCACCTGCATGCCGTTTTTCAGGACGACGCTTGCGCGGGTGGGCCCCGCTGAGATTCGGGTAGCGACCTCGTTGTAGTGCACGAAATGCTCAACGATCTGGGCGCGTTTTCTTCCCGTGATGAGCAGATCCAGATCCCCCACGGTGTCTCGCCCCCGCCGGTAGCTGCCGGCAACGACGAGCTGGTCGACCAGGCCGCTTGCCAGCAGGTAATGCGTCAATGCGTCGGCGCACGGCTTGGCGATTGCCAACCCATAACGGCGATCGCGCGCCAGGCGTGCGTTGAGTGCCTCGACCAATCGCTCTTCGCTTCGGGGGCCGAAGCCATGCAGCTCGCGAATGCGGTGCGCCACTGCTGCCCGAGCCAACTCATCCAACGATGTGATGCCCAGCTCGTGCTGCAGAGCACGGGCCCGCTTTGGGCCCAGCCCAGGCAATTGAAGCAGTTGAAGCACGTACGATGGCACCTCCGTACGCACACGTGTGAGCATGGCGCAGGTTCCCGTTTCGACGATCTCGCGCATCTTTGCCGCGAGGTCGACTCCAACACCCGGCAAGACGGTCAAGTCGGCGCCGCGTGCCAGCATGGCGTCAACGCCTTCCGTCATGCCTTCGACCATGCGGGCAGCATTGCGGTAAGCACGTACCCGAAAAGGGTTGGCCTCCTCAACCTCTAATAAATCAGCGATTTCGTTGAAGATCGCAGCGATGGCCTGGTTCGCGGGGTACTGATAAGAAGCGGCCAATGGCATGGGGCATCCTCTCGCGTGCACGTAGCTCCATGGTTCCATCTGGCCATACCGGGGCCTTGCGACACATCAAACGGAATGCGTGGCTTTGCAGGATCACGACACACTGTCGAACCGTCTTGCGCGAGATCAACCCGGCCAACGCGCGCGGCCGTATCGTGGGCAGAGATCAGAGGTGCCTTCATGATCAAGCTGCTCATCCTCACCAACGTGGCGGTGTTCTGTGCAGAGCTCTTTGCGGGAGACGAGCTGCTGCGTACCTTTGCGCTCTGGCCGCTCGGCATATCAGGGGCTGGCCTGCGGAGCGGATTCATGCCGTGGCAACCGCTGACATACGCCTTCCTGCACGCAAACGGCGCGCATCTGGTGCTCAACATGTTCGGGCTCTACATGTTTGGCCGCGACGTGGAACGCACCGTGGGTACACCGCGGGCCTGGCTGCTCTACGTATCCAGCATCTTGAGTGCCGCGTTCGCACAAATCGCCTTTACGGTCTTGAGTATTCAGACGGCGGGGCCCGTCATTGGCGCTTCCGGGGGCGTATTCGGATTGATTCTCGCTTATGCCGTCCTGTTTCCCAATCGCATGATCGTTCCGTTGATCCCGCCCATCCCGATGCCTGCGTGGGTGTTTGCAACGCTCTATGCGATCGTGGAGCTGACGCTGGGCATGAGCGGCACCGAAGTCGATGTCGCGCACTTTGCCCATCTGGGCGGCATGGCAGGCAGCGGGGTGCTGCTTTGGCACTGGCTGCACGGCACATCAAAAGAGTCATAAGCGGGGCGGCCCGGGCGATGCGCACCATCCATCCTTCTTCGCAGGTGCGGCTGATGAACAGCTGGGTCCTCTCGTTGTGTTGTGCACTTCTGATGCTTGCGTGCCCGGCTGCCCACGCAGACATGCCGGCCGTGCCGCCACATGTGGTGGTACTCGTCTATCACCGCTTTGCATCGACGGTGGATAGCACCATGACGGTTCGGATGCAGACGTTCGAAGCACATCTACAGGCGATCGAGGCGGCTGGTTATCGCATCGTGCCGCTCGCGGACATCCTGCGCTGGCACCAAGGCGAGCAAGATGCACTGCCGGTGAAGGCGGTGGCCATTACGGTGGATGACGGTCATCGGTCTGTGTACGAGACGTTGTGGCCTGCGCTGCGCGGCCGGCACATTCCCGTAACGCTGTTTGTGTACCCGTCTGCCATTTCAAATGCCGCCTACGCAATGACCTGGCCGCAGTTGCGAGAGCTGGCCCGCACTGGCCAGTTTGACGTGCAGTCCCATACCTACTGGCATCCGAACTTCCGCGTGGAGCGGATGCACCGAAGCGCCGATGATTTCGTCAAGTTCGCCCGCGATCAGTTGCGCCGCGCAAAGGTGCGCATCGAGACAGAAATCGGCGGCCCAGTGCATCTGCTGGCATGGCCTTTCGGCATTCACGATTCTGAGCTGGAGCGCATTGCACAACAGGAAGGCTATACCGCAGCCTTCACGCTGGACCCGCAACCGCTGCAGGCGAGCCAACCCGCCATGGCATTGCCCCGATACCTGATCACCGATGGCTGTGGAGGGCGGTGCATGACGAACATTCTCAATGCAGCCGAGGGCAATCATGAGTAGCCGTCTGTGCCTCTGGCTTGCAGTTGTGTGGCTTTCCTGCGCGCAGCTTGCCGGCGCGGCCGAGGTCAGGGTGGTAGATGCACAGACCTACCTTCCTGTGGAAGGCGCAATCACATTCGTTCAGGGCAAGAGCGGAAATACTGATGCGGCTGGCCTGGTCGACATTCCAGCCGCGGCGGTGGATGCACGCGCGGTGGTCAGCGTCCGCGCCCCTGGCTATGCACGCGCCGAGCTGGTGCTTGGCGGCGCGCAGCCCGCAGCCGAGATCGTGCTCAAGCAGATCAAGCCCCGGGCGGTCTATCTGTCGGTACAGGGCGTATCCAACCGATCTTTGCGCGATGCTGCAGTCGCCCTCCAGAGTGAGACAGCGATCAATGCGCTGGTGATCGACATCAAGGGCGACCGGGGCGATACACCGTACCCGAGCGCGGCCCGTGTGGCATTAGGCGCGGCCCGCGAACAGAAAAACGCTGCAGCGCGCATCAACCAGTTCGCCGCCGTGATTCGGCAACTTCGTCTACGTGGCCTGTATCTGATTGCGCGCATCGTTGTCTTCAAGGACGACCCGTTGGCCCGGGCGCACCCCGAATGGGCCGTGCGAGATCGTGATGGGGCGGTCTGGCACGATCGTGAAGATCAACAATGGATCGACCCCGGTTTCGAAGCCGCCTGGGCCAGCTCGCTTGACGTGGCGGAAGAGGCTGCACGACTCGGGTTCGACGAAATCCAATTTGACTACCTGCGTTTTCCGGACGCCAATGGCTTGCAGTTCCATCAGGCCAACACGCAAGCACACCGGGTTGCGGCCGTGACAGGTTTTCTTGCGCAGGCGAGAGAGCGGCTGCGGCCGTACAACATTTACCTGGCAGCGGATATTTTCGGCTACGTCTGCTGGAACACCGACGACACGGCGATCGGCCAGCAGATCAACACACTGGGGGCTGTGGTCGACTACATCTCGCCCATGCTCTATCCGTCCGGTTTCACATGGGGCTTGCCGGGTGTCAGAAAACCCACCGAGAAGCCCGGCGAGATCGTTTCGCACTCCCTGGCTGAAGCGAAGCGGCGCACAGGTTTGCCGGGGGTGAGATTTCGGCCATGGCTGCAGGCATTCCGGGACTATGCTTTTGATCGTCGTGAGTTCAATGCCGAGATGATTCGCGCCCAAGTCGACGCTGCTGACGCGGAAGGTACCAACGGGTGGATGCTATGGAACGCGCGCAATCGTTACGATCCTGCCAATTTGCCGCGATAGCTGTCGTGCTGGCTGCGGTGCTGTTGGCCTGCATGCAGAGCGGGCGCGCCGAGCCAACCATCAACGCGCCAGGGCCGCTGGGCAAGCCTGTGCGCATGCACGAGCTGGAAGCCGTGGTAGCCGCGCAGATCACCGATGCCAATGTGGCCGGGGCGGTGGTAGCCATCGGTGATGCCAGCGGGGTGCGCGAACGTGTCGCGCTGGGTCAGCGGACCGTCGGACGCGACGCTGAGCCGATGACTGAAGACACCATCTTCGATCTGGCTTCCCTTACCAAGGCAGTGGCCACTTCCACGGCAGTGTTGCAGTTGGCAGAGCGCGGACGTTTGGACCTGGATGCGCCTGCCAGCCGGTACTGGCCAGCCTTCGCGGACGGAGGGAAGTCGGGCATCACAATACGACAGTTGCTCACTCACACTTCCGGCCTGCCTCCTGGCCTGGCAGCCCGTTCGGAATTCCGGGGCCCCGCCACGGTGTTTCACGCGATCGGGACCATGCCGCCGATTTCGGAGCCAGGTCAGCGTGTCATCTACAGCGATCTCAACTATGTCGCCTTGGGCGAGATCGTCCGGCGTGTCAGTGGGGTCGGACTTGATGCATGGTGTGCGCAGCATATCTTTCGGCCGCTTGGTATGCGCGACACCGCGTTCCGTCCGAGCCACAAGGCGATCACGCGCATTGCTCCAACTATCATTCGCAACGGACGATGGCTTCGCGGCAAAGTCCATGATCCGACCGCCGCCGCACTGGAGGGCGTCTCCGGCAACGCGGGCTTGTTCTCTACGGCGGATGACCTCGCGCTGTTCGCCAGGATGCTGCTCAACGGGGGCCGCATTGGGGATCGCCGTATCTTGCAGCCGGACAGCGTTGCCCTGCTGTTGACGCCGGACAGTTCGACTGCAGTGGAGGCGACTCGCACGCTGGGATGGGAAGTCCAGGCGCCGTTGATCCCAAACCGCTATCGCGCGCCGCGCGCCGGACTCCTCCAGCACTTGGGCTATACCGGAACCGGCTTATGGATCGACCTGGTCACGCGCCGATTCGTGATTGTGCTCACAAGCCGGCTGTATCCGGACGAGCAGGGTAACGCCATGCCGTTGCGTGAAGCCGTGCTGAATCTGGTATCGAGCACTGCGCCGCTGCTCTCCGGCGAACAGATCGCGGTGCGCGCCCCGACCATGGCTGATGCAGCCATCAGTGCGGGCCGCCGCTTGCCCATGGCGGTCGGTCCCGTGCGATCAGGTATCGACGTACTGGAGGCCAAAGGCTTCGAACCGCTTATCGGAAAGCGGGTCGGCTTGGTCACGAACCACAGCGGCTTCGATGCGCAGGGGCGCCGGACCATCGATGTACTGAATGAGGCGCCCGGTGTGCGGTTGGGCGCCATCTTTGCGCCGGAGCATGGCCTTGGCACCGATCTCGACGCTCGCTTTGGTGACACGATCGACACACGCTCTAACGTGGTCGTCCATAGCCTCTATGGCAACAGCAAGGACATACCACGCAGCGTGCTGGGCGAAATCGACGTCCTGGTGTTTGACCTGCAGGACGCCGGCGTACGTTTCTTCACCTACCTTGCCACCTTGGGGGCGACGCTGGAGGCCGCAGCGAAGGCCCACATTCCAGTGCTGGTTCTGGACCGTCCCAATCCGATAGGCGGTGATCTCGTTGGTGGACCGGTATCCGATACGGCAGACCGCTCATTGACGAACTACGTGCCTCTGCCGCTTGTGCACGGCATGACGATCGGCGAGCTTGCCAAGTTGCTGAACGACCAGCTGCACATTGGCGCAGCGCTGGATGTCGTGGCCATGGAGCAGTACGACCGCGCAATGCGCTTTGCCAATACCGGGCTGGGTTGGGTTCGGCCATCGCCAAACCTGCATGACTTCGCTGCCTTGGAGCGATATCCGGATGTGGGGTTGATCGAGGGCGCGAGCGTCAGCGTTGGCAGAGGCACGTCGGCGCCGTTCGGCATGGTCGGGGCACCGTGGATGGACGGCGCTTCGGTCGCGCGAGAACTCAATGCGCTGGATGCCGGTGCCACCTATACGCCCGTCCATTTCGTTCCCGCGGAGGGGCCATACCATGGTCGCTCGTGCTCGGGTGTGGCGATCCACCGGACGTCTGCGCTCACGCGCCCGGGTCGCATCGGATTAGCGCTGGCCCGGGTGCTGTCGCAGCGCTATCCACAGCATTTCAAACTGGAGGCGATTCGCACTTCGGTTGGCTCGGAGACGGTCTGGGCAATGCTGCGTGATGGCGTTTCGCTCGACGCGATCGAGCACGCCTCCATTGCACAGACCGATGCCTTTCTTCCCGAGCGAGCGGCGTATCTGCTGTATTGAAGATGGCAGCTACGCCGACAGATGGAATACGACAAGGCAATACCAGATGCTGCTACTTCGTCTTATTGCCGCCATCCGTATATGGGTCACGTTTGGCTTTTGCGCCTTCCGTGTACGGGTCGAACTTGCCGCTCCTCGATCCTTCCGTGTAGGGATCCCGTTTGCCCTTTGCGCCTTCCGTGTAAGGGTCAAACTTGCCGCGTCTCGATCCCTCCGTGTAAGGGTCGCGCTTGGCTTGTTTGGCGCCTTCCGTATATGCGTCGCGTTTGCCCTTTGCGCCTTCCGTGTATGGATCAAACTTGCCGCTCCTCGATCCTTCTGTGTACGGATCGGGCTTGGTCTGTTTGGCGCCATCCGTGTAGGGATTCACCTTGCCGGCCCGTTGTCCGTCGCTGTTCGGTGCCGTGTCGGGCTTGCCTTGTGCGTACGCCGACGTGGAGGCTGCTGCAACAACGAGCAGAGCCATCATGAGTTTTCCGCGCATTTTTTGCTCCTGCAAACAAATCAAGTTCAACCGCTGAATCAACAATCGTTTCCATCCACTGTGTTGTCCGATGGCTACTTTAAGAATAGGTAGCTGCCAAACATCCTCGTTGACAGGAATCAAGCTCTTCTCTTTCGTCGAGGTCATGCATTGCACATGCCGTTCTGCAATCGCTAGCCATTCCGCCAGAGAGCCGTCACCGGCCTTGCGCGCTCTTGGGCCTCGTGTGCGGTTATGACGGCGCCCGGCCTTGCGTAGCCGATGCGGCTATCGCGTTGAAGGTGTCGACCAATGTTTGCCAAGAGTCCAAGGACGCCATCAAGAGTTGTGCAGGAGATGCAGCAGTGCCCGGCCGATGTTGGAACTGATCGTTCCACGCTGTCGCCTGGCGCAGATAAGAGCGCTGTGCGTCATTGAGGAGATCGGCACACTGGCGAGCTGCGTTTGCGCTTTGGCTGGCTTGGAGCTTCATATAGGCGCTTTGCGCCGATGCCAGCGTGCTCCAGTCTTTGACTGCGTTCAACTGGCCCTCCAGCTGGGACAGATTCTGCAGCGCCGTTTCCGCCATCTTGACGCGAAGGCGCGCGAGCTGAAGCTGACTATCGACGAAGAACTCGGCTGCGCGGCTGGCATCGCGCATGGTGGCGCAGGCGAGATTGCAGACTGCATCAGTGGGCTGTGGCATCACGATCTCCGGTTGATATGACTGCAGGGTAGGCAGTTCGTCATTGCCAGACTTGACCTGACGCAAGCCGCCAGATCGGCTTGCCGTACGCCCCTGATTGGGCGGCTATCGTGAGGCTGTTAGCTGCCTGGGCCAAAAGACGTTCGTCAGAGCGCGATGCGCGCCTCATTGCACTTGGTGAAGAGGCGGCCCGGTGCTTAGTCCAAATCCAATTCTGGATGGTTTGACAGGACGTCGGCACGGGAGCGGCACGCGCGCAAAGGGTCGTCCGGTCCAATCCAAGCTGCGCGCACGTTCGCGCAGACATCACGAAAACGCGCGGTGGTGATGCCCATACGATTGGCCGCCGTGGCCCAGTGTGTGAAGACTTTCGAATGCACCGCCAGATATCTGCGGCGAGCCTCCGGCTCCCGTGGGAACATGCCATCGGTGGCAGAGAAGTCGGGGCACCTGAGGTAGAGGTTGAACCAGAAAAGCGCGGCATACGCGCGGAGAATCTCCTCCACCGACTGCGGACATGTCGGATCGAAGGCGGCATGGGGGCACGGACAACTGGTCGCGCAGAAATATGTCGTATGCATGCTTGCGAACCCCGGTTATCCGACGTGGTGACGTTGCAGGGCCACGTAATCCGCTTGCAGCGGATCGGTGGTGGCTTCCACCGTAACCGTCATGTCCAGCCCGACGACGCCGGGCAAGCGCAGCAGTGCAATCTTCAGGTAGGCCAGCGGGCGGGCATTGCTGACGTGGCCGGCAACGCGAATGCGCCCATGCTCCGCGCTGAGATGGATTGCGGTGGCCAACGCTGGGGCAAACCAGGAAGCGGCCGTTCTTGCCAGAACGGCAAGCGCCGGATCAGGGAGCTGACACGCACTGGCATCCGGAAGAAAGGCCGTCGCCAACGCGTCTTCGTTGATGTGCCGAGCGGGCGTCGCTCTGGAGCGCTGATGGTGGACGAAGGCGGTAGCGATCATGGCAAGTCCGGCGTGTCGAGGTGTCTTGTCATCACTGTAGAGGACGGTTCGGAAGCTCCCTTGATCGTGAACAAAGCTTGACCGGACGCCAGTGGGCTCATGAAGGCCCGAGAGCGCCGGAGCTTTGCTACGCGTATCCGGTATTGAACATGGCCGAGCTTGAAGTCTCATCCGACCGGTCAACATAGCCTTCTCGCACGTCGGCGATCATGCAATCCGTGGTCAACAACAGGGCGGCAATGGAGACGGCGTTCTGCAATGCGGTGCGTACCACTTTGACCGGGTCGACCACGCCTAGCTCCAGCATGTCGCCATAGCGATCGGACGCCGCATCGTAGCCGTGCGATCCTTCACCGGCGAGGACCTGGTGGACGACTGCCTGTGCGTCTGCTCCTGCGTTGGCTGCGATCTGCAGCATCGGCGCGGCCAAGGCGGTATCCACGATACGGGCGCCGGCGTACTGTTCAGCGTTTGGCGCGTTCCATGCATCGATCGCGGAGCGCGCGCGTAGCAGTGCAACACCACCGCCGGGAACGATGCCTTCCTCAACGGCCGCGCGGGTGGCGTGAAGGGCATCCTGGAAGCGGTTCTTTCGCTCGTGCAATGCGGCTTCAGTTGCAGCGCCTACCTTGATGACAGCCACACCACCACTCAGGCGCGCGATCCGGTGCTGAAGCTGTTCGCGGTCGTAGTCTGTCTTTGCGTCATTGAGTTGAGCCCGCACCTGGCCCACGCGGCGTTCCACCTCGGCCTTTGCCGTATCTCCGGCGATGAGTGTGGTCGAATCCTTGGTGGTTTCCGTTCGGTGTACGCGGCCGAGCTGATCAAGCGTCGCGTGCTCGAGCGAAACGCCGGTCTGCGATGAGATGACGCTCGCACCGGTCAGCGCAGCAAGATCGGCCAGTTGTTCCGTGCGGGACTCGCCAAAGCCGGGCGAGCGAATCGCGCAACTCTTGAGCGTGCCGCGCAGGTTGTTGACTACGAGCGTGGCCAACGCTTCGCCTTCCACTTCGTTTGCAATGACCAGCAGTGGCTTGCCGGTGCCGGACACGGCTTCGAGAACCGGCAGCAGTTGGGCAATCGAACTGATCGTGGCATCGCACAATAAAACCCATGGTTCTTCGAGCACGACGGCCCGGCTTTCGGTGGTGGCAAAGAATGGCGATAGAAAGCCGCGGTCAACACGTGCGCCTTTTGCGATCTCCAACTGGTCTTCAAGCTTTGAGCCATCTTCTACGCTGATAGCGCCATCCTTGCCGACCTGCTCAACCGCGCGCGCCACCAGCGTGCCCACGGTTTGGTCTCCGCTGGCGGAAATCGTGGCGATCTGCCGCATTTCGTCAACGGTGGTGCAGGGCCGGGCCATCGCGTGGAGCTGCTGCGCAACAACGGCGCCGGCGGCCTCGATACCGCGCCTGAGCTGCATCGGGTCGTGTCCGGCTTCGACGTACTTCACGCCCTCTGCCACGATTGCGTGTGCCAAGGTGGTGGCCGTGGTGGTGCCGTCACCTGCGACCTCGCTGGTGCGCGCTGCCGCCTCGCACAGCAATCGAGCGCCCATATCGGCAAAGGGTTCGCGCAGTGAAATGGAGCGCGCAACAACCACGCCAGAGTTGGCGACCATAGGCGTCATGCCCGGCCGTTCGATGATCACGTTGCGGCCGCCAGGTCCGAGTGTCACCTTGACAGCTCGGGCCAACAGGTCGATTCCGTTGAGCATCATCCTGCGTGCGGTTTGATGGAAGACGAGGGTGCGGGCTGTCATGGTCAACTCCCCTTGGATGGGATGTGCCGCAGCGTGCTGCTTCGCTCACAGAAACGGTGGGTGCCACCGCCACGAGTGGTATGCGATGCACGGGCTGCTGCTTTTCAGGTTAGCCATGACCTCATGCGCGCGTTTGGTCTGGATCAAAGGTTGCGCCATATCAACGCGCTCCAGCGCGCATAGGCCATTGTGGCTCTAGGGAAGCGAATGAACTCTCGAGGAGTCGGTCATGGTTCGGGTACACAGCCTCTTGCACGCCGCGCTGGTTGCAGCGTCCCTCTTGTCGACAAACGCGGCATTGGCGCAGGGGCCCGCCCCTGAGCAAGTACGCCCGCCGAGCCCCGATTTTTGTGCGCAACTGCGCAATGCTCGGACACCGGCAGAGCGCCGCGCGTTGATGCAGCGCATGCGGGATATCCAAGGCGTGAACGAGCCTGATCGGCTGACGGGCCGGGCACGAGGTGGCAGGCATAGCGCAATGACGAACAGGCGCTCGTGGCGAGCCATGTACGAGATGGGCTGCCTGAATGATGGTGCTTACACCGCCCGTCCCGTTCAACGTGTGCAAGGGGGCGTGGCCTATGTGTCAGGTGGGGTGGGGCAAGACGAGGTGGACGCAATGCGTAGCGTTGCGGCCGACTACAACCTGCGCTTGACGTTCGTTGAGCAAGGGGGCGCGTACGTTTCAGATGTCGACACGCGTATTCGCTCTGCAAGCGGCGCGGTGTCCCTGGCAGTCGTATCGGAAGGCCCGCTGCTCTACGTCCGTCTGCCAAGCGGTAAGTACCAAGTCAGCGCGTCTTATAACGGCGTGATACGGCAGGGCACGCTTGTCGTGCCGGCGCATGGGGCCGCCGTGCGCACCATGACCTGGCCCCGCTGAATCACTTGCCGGCCACACGCGGCAACACGCTGCAACCGATGCAACCTTGAAGCGGGCGAGGCATGCCGCCCGTCGGCGGACCTTGCCCGGCCACTTCATTTATTGATACATGCGCGGTCGAGCCGATTCCACGCGTGCCGTAAAGCGCGCGGCAAGTTCGCGGCCGAGCAGAATACCGGCACTGAATGCGAGATCTCGGGACACATAGCCCTCAGCGCTGGCCGCCGAGACCCAGGATGAACAGTCTCCATTGGGTGAAACAAATCTGCATTCACAATCCCAGCGCTTGTCGCTTCGCCGTTTTGTACGAACGTCCACCCAACCCCGCTCGGCATGAATGGTCAAGCTCATATGCCCCCCTTTGCTTCCATGATTGCACTCGATTGTTCACGGACCATCTCGCTTCGCAATACGAACTCGACGTCTTTGAACGCATCGCGAAGTGCCAGGAGGGCGTCGTCGCTGGAGGCATGGCCCGAGAGGTGGCGCTGGTGGCGTGTCATCACGTCTATGTGAACCCTGAAGGATGGGATGTGTAGCTGCTGGCGCGGTAGTTGGATCAACTTGACGCGGCAACGTGCGATCTCCAGCTGAACGCTGCCAAGGCTATTCGCCTGTTTGACGACAGCATCCTCGATTGCTTTGGAGTACGGAAAATCCCGAAATGAAATGTCCAATGCCAAAGTCACGCTTGCACTCCTTGACCCAAAATCGGACGCCGCCACGTCATCATGGGCAGCCGAGAATTTCTAGGTCAGTTCCTGTCAACCGGGGCGACGCGGCCGCAGCATGGCGGCTCGGGCCGCGAGTAGAGCCAAGGTGGGCGGAGGCGCGAGTCGTGCAACGACTCGCTGCTCGTCCTCCGCTGCTCTTGCGGTGCGTCGTCCGCTACATCAGCCCCCGTTTACGGGGATCGTTTTGGGCGAGGCTTGCGCCGCGTCTGTCTTGGGGAGCGTCACCGTCAATACGCCATTCTTGAAGCTGGCCTGGATCTTCTCTGTGTCGACGCCGTCCGGCATCCGGAATGACCGCTCGAATGCGCCGAAATGGCGTTCATGCAGGTAGTAGTCCTTTTGCTTCTCTTCCTTCTCTTCCTGCTTCTCGCCTTTGATCGTCAGGCCGCCGTTGGCCAGCTTCACCTCGACGTCCTTTTCTTCCATGCCGGGCAGATCGGCCTTGATCTCGTAAGCCGTGTCGGTTTCCACAACGTCCACGGCAGGCGCGGATGTCAGAGCCCATTCACGCCGCCAGAATGGCTCGATATCGAGCGCCGCGCGACGAGAAGGGAAGAGATGAAATCCGCGGTCGAAATCATCGAACACACGCGCGACCTCTTGCCGAAGGTTGTCAAAAGCGCGCCAGGGTTGCATGGCGCCAGGCTGCTTGGTCGAAGCTTCCGCGCCGGTCTTCACGGCAATCTTGGTATCGGATTCAGCCATGATGCTTTCTCCTGTGGGGGGTCTGGGAGAAACCATTCTGGACGCCGACGTGGACAGCATCTTGATGGTCGTCAACCGATCGGTGCCGGCGACGCGTCGCCACATGGTCTGTGGGCACATCGTGTTTGGCTGGAGATCACGCAAACGGTCCCGTCGTTGCCCGAGCAGGGTTGGCGAGCGTTTTGGTTACCGCCGTGTTCGCCACAAACAGCGCCGTTACGTTCCTGACCTTGATCAGAGAAGCCGGATGCCAAGCGTTGTGTGGGAATCCCCCCGCCACCTACCATGAAACAGTGGGAGTGCAGATCTAAGGGATACGCGATGATCAAGGTGCTGATAGCGGACGACCATGCCGTCTTTCGTGAGGGATTGGGCCGCATTCTGAGCGATGCCAGCGATATCGAAGTTGTTGGCGAGGCAACTGACGGCGCATCAACCATCGATCTGGTGCGCCGTACACCAGCCGACGTCATCGTGCTGGACTTGTCGATGCCCGGACGCAGCGGTATTGACCTGATCGCCCAGGTTCATAGGGACATTCCGCAACTCAAGATCTTGGTCCTGACCATGCATGCCGAGGACCAGTACGCGCTACGCGCATTCCGAGCCGGGGCCGTCGGCTATCTGACGAAAGAGGGTGCGGTCAAGGAGCTCGAGAAGGCCATCCGTAAGGCCGCATCGGGCGGTACGTACATGACGCAGGCCGTGGCAGAGCTGCTGATACACAATCTCGGCGACCCTGCAGACAGGCTGCTTCATCAGCGGCTCAGTGACCGCGAGTTCGATATTTTTGTGCGCCTGTCGAGAGGCGATTCACTGGCGACGATTGCGCACGATCTGTGCATCAGCAAGAAGACGGTCAGCACGTATAAAGCGCGCATTCTTGAACGAATGAACTTGCCGAACGATGTCGCCCTGGTACGGTACGCGCTCAGCCACGGGTTGGTATGAGACTGGCCGCAGCGATGCCGTACTAGATTGCCCTTGGTTGGGCGCCGGGTGCTGGCAGCGGTGCTTCCGTAGCTGCCGTCATCGTTTGCGGAATGGTCAGGTCGATCAACGTCCCGGCCTCTGGCGACGATTCGATGCTTAGGCTCCCGCGCACGAGGTAGGCACGCTCACGCAAGCCAACAAGCCCGAAAGACAAGTCTTTTCTCGGATGCGCAGGGTCGAAGCCGATGCCATCGTCCTGCACGGAGAGTTGCACGGTGGGCACGTCATAGACCAGCCTCACCTGTACGGTTGACGCGCCAGCATGGCGCGCCACATTGGCCAGACATTCCTGCAGCACGCGATAAACGGTGGAGGCGAAAGGCTCGGGAAGCTCAAAGTGCTCCGGCGTGATTGTTAGCTCGCATCGAATACGGTGGCGCCGCTGAAACGATTCAACAAGCCATCTGCACGCAGGTACAAGGCCGAGATCGTCGAGCATGGAGGGGCGTAAATCGGAGGCAAGCCGCCGTGTCGCACCGATCATGTCATCCACGGCTTGTTCCATTGAACTCAAGCGGTCGGCAACCGGCTTGTTCGCGGCATCAAGCTTCTGCTCCAGCATCTGCATGTCGACCTTGAGCGCCGCCAGCGATTGGGCGAGTTCATCGTGAAGCTCGCGCGAAAGGCGTCGTCGCTCTTCTTCGCGCGCCCGTGAGCTGATCGTTGCCAACTCACGCAATTCCTCTCTCGAGCGCTCCAGCGCCTGTTCGGCGCGCTTGCGCTCGGCAATTTCCTGTCGAAGCTCGACGTTCGTGACGCTGAGCTGGGCGGTGCGGTCCTTGACGCGCTGCTCGAGGTGCTCGTTCGCCTCGTTCAGTTGCTGCGTTTTGTCCAAAGCGCGTGTGCGCGCTGCGCTTTCGCTATCAAGGGCTTTCACCAGCATGGCGTAAAGCCTGGCATGTTCAATGATCAGCGCGACAAGAACAAAGCCGGAAGCGACAAGGCCGTAGGCACGGCCCGCGTAAAAACCGAGATCGAACCGCCCATGATTGAACATGGCAGAAAGTGCGACTTCAAATACCGAGGTGACGGCGACAACCGCACACCATAGATTCAGCAGGGAGTGGCCGCGGTGCCGCCATAGAATGGCTGCGGCCAGCACGTTCAGCAGCCAAACAATGCCCACTGTCGATGACATTGCACCGGTATATCCATGCCCGCGCATGATGATCGGCAAGAGAGACGGGTGGGTGGCCAGCGCGGTCAGCCCGTAAGTCAGAAGCAGTACAACACAGGCAGCCCATAGAACGGGGTAGACGACACGCCGCAACCGGATATGCCGTGTTCGCGCGTTTTCCTGCAAAAGGGCATAGGCGATGAGAGAGACGGGAAACCCCCCGTGCCAGAACATGTAAAGCCACGCTGTCGTTTGCGGGCCCGCATTCAGAAGCCCCGATGCTGAGAACAGCCCAGGAAAACTGAGCATGTGCACCGCCGCGACCGTGGCGGTAAAGAAGTAGCCGGATGACAGGGCCAGCAATCCTGGAGAGCGGAGCAAGGTGAACTGCCCGACCAGCATCGCGGCGGTGACCAGGTCGTTGATGACCACCGCGGATTCATAGACAGGGATAAAGCCCCAGACCTGCGCCAGTTGCCATTGAGCGAACGGCAATACGGCCACAAAGACGACGACGGATGCCAGCATCACTGCCATGACCAGCCGCTGCTGATTCGGTCGCGGCTGGACTGTCGACAGGAAGATGCGGGGATTGCCCCCTTGGTCGCTCAAGATCACTCTCCCATTTGGAACCTGTGCGGGCGGTACGTGGCCGCTGCAACGTGGGGCTGGACGTCATCTCCGACATGGCACCGAACCTTGTCAGGTTTTCCTGACAAGCGGTGCGCTATCGGGCTGATGTGCATTTCATCCCAGGCCGCTTACTCACGTTGACTCGCCTCTGTAGTGTTCAACCTTAGCTTGCAAGCGAGCGCATCAATATGAGGCAGCGCAGATATTCGGTTGGTGAGCCCCAAGCAAGCAGTGAAATCGAGCGCGCGATCGTTGCCTGATCAATCGGCTGATCCGCCAAAACCCCGCGGCTGTGAGCGTGTTTCGGCTGCATACACAGGAGTCCATTCCCATGTCGAGCGACATCAAAGCAATGCGCAGGGCAAGCTTCTTACGGCTGTCTGCCCGGTATATCTACGGTGCGCGGAAAGACGAAAACTGCGGCGGCGGAATGGCGCACCAGCCGGCAGTACCACGAAATCGTACGCGGACTGCGGCGAAGCCGTCAGGCCTCAGGGTGCGGGTGACCACGGCGCAGTGCTGGCGGCGGCGAAGTCGAACGGCGGTGTCTGGGTGAAGCGGACGCTTCTGTGCATGCACCCGCTCGCATATCCCGGAAACCTATGCAAACACGTCGATGTGCACAGCTACTGGGCGTGATTAGCGTAAGCAGGTATTACGTTGTTGAGGTAGGTCAAAGCGCGCCATGTAGCGGCCAATACGCTAATAGATCAGGTCGCTTTGGTGCTGCTTCGCTGTTGAACTTGGTTTTCATTCCGTTTAGATCATGGACACTCGGCGAGTCGAGATTCAATTCCGTCATCTGCCTCCCTCGGATGCCATCAAGGAAGCCGTGAGGCGGTTCTCCACCAGACTCAGCGGTCTTCCATGCGGGGTTGAAAGCTGCAGCGTGAGGTTGGCTTCCGAGAGAGCCGAGCCGCTTTGCGGCGGCCCCTATTTCGTCCACGTCGAAGTGCAGATGCAGGGGCGGGAGCTTGCAATAGACCAAGCATCGGATGTGGACGTACATGTCGCGCTTCTCAATGCCCTTCGAGACATGCTTGAAATGATCAGGGCGGCGGGATCGAAACGCGGATGTGCAGCATGACTACCGGCTGCCGGCCGTAGCCTCTTGAGGTGTGCAATGCCGGAAATCGTCACGCTCACGGTCAATCCCGCAATCGATATCGCCACGTCGGTGGAGCGCTTGACGGACACACACAAGATGCGCTGCGCCCCGGCCCGCAGTGACCCGGGAGGCGGCGGAGTCAACGTCGCCCGTGTTGTCCATCGTCTGGGTGGGGATTGCCTGGCCATCTACCTTGCCGGCGGCCCGGTGGCTGAGCAACTGGGACGTCTTTTGTCGGCAGAGGGCTTATCGCTCGTCGCGCTCGGGATCGAAGGGGAGACGCGTGAGAACTTTTCCGTGACGGAACGCTGCAGCCACCGGGAATTCCGGTTCGTGATGCCGGGCCCGACCGTCTCGGAATCAGAGTCGCAGCACTGCCTGGATTACCTGGATGCGCTGCAACCTGCGCCGCGCTACCTCGTTCTAAGCGGAAGCCTGCCGCTCGGGGTGGCCGACGACTTCTACGCGCGGGTTATTGATCAGGCCAAGATTCATGGCAGCCGTGTCGTACTGGATGCCTCGGGGCCGGCGTTGCGCGCGGCGTTGCCGCATGGGCCATACCTGATCAAGCCCAGCCTGAACGAGCTTCGACAGCTAGCTGGGCGCGCGCTGGAGACGGAAGCGGATTGCATGCAGACTGCGCAAGAGATTGTCCGCAATGGGCACGCGCATGCGGTCGCGCTCACAATGGGCGCAGGCGGGGCCATGCTCGTCACGCAGGAAGAAGTTGTCCGGGCAGGCGCTGTCGCAACGTCATTCCTCAGCACCATTGGGGCGGGTGACAGCTTCGTGGGCGGAATGGTGTGGGCGCTTAACCGGAATGCAGGCATGCGAGAGGCGTTTCGATACGGCATGGCAGCCGCAGCAGCAGCGTTGAGCCATGCCGGTACCGAACTTGGCAGCGCCGCCGAGATCGAGCAGCGCTACGCAGAGGTCTCATTGTCTTGAGGCGTACCTGCTCCGACGAGATCGACCGCGGTTGAAGCGCCGGTTGGCGCGCAACGGCGGCTCGATGATCCGTTGTTCAGGTAACCAATCTGTCGGACAGGCGGTTGGGGGCGTTACGGAACGCCCCGGGGTGCTACCGGCTCCATTTCACGTGCAGTTCGGTTTCTGCGTTGCCATAGTCAAACGTCAGGTGTCCGTGGAATGCATGGTGGATTGCATGGCCGATGTCGCGCGCCAGATGAAAGCCGGTCGTCAGGATGTCAGTGCCGCTGCTCGCGCTTTCGACGGCCATGATGCGCTCCATCGGATGATCCGCGCGCAGATCTGCCTCGCGGTGGCGGGCGAGTGTCAGGATCTCTTCCCGATGGGCCGCCTCAAAGTCTCCCGACAGGTGGATTCGGGCTGCGGGCATCTGGTCGGCGGCACGCTGGCATGCCGAGCAGATCAATGAGTTGGCCCCGGGCGGTGGACTGCGCCACAGCCAGCGGCCCTTGAGATAGACGGCACCGCAAACGGGGCAGCAGCTTGCAGCCGGTGCCTTGTCGGGTTGCCGATACCGGTTGTGGATCGGCTCGACGGCAAATGGGCTCCAGCGTGCCGGCCGCACTCGTTCGGATTGAGAGCGTTGTTTCATGTTGACTCCTATAAGGGCGAGTTCCTCCGGCTTGCTGCAGACCAGAACCTGCAACGCAGTCGCGGTGGACAATTCTCAGAGTACCTTCCGCAGCGCGACGCAATTTGGGCTGAATCAAGTCTGCGTGCAGCGGCACTCATCAAACCAGACTTGAGTGGAGATGCGTCGCGATGGCGCGCATGACGGCCGACATGGCAGGCAGCGTTTTCGGCTGCGTCAGAGTCAGGTGCGCGTTCCATGATGTCGTCATCTTCTGAATTGCCGGCGGCCAGGCAGCAGCGTCATGGCAATGCTGGGCTCCAGCCCTCGTCGGGGTCATACGCGCGCATATGCCGTGTGATCTGGGCGGTATGCGGGCCGAGGTTTCTTTGGTACACGACGCCATCCTGGTTGACGATAAACGTCATGACACCCGATGCCCCAAACGTTGCGGGAAATGCGACCAGCGCGAATCCGCCTGTCATCTGTCTGCCGTCGACATAGCTCCGCGCGCCGCCCGGGGCGTGCTCTCCCTGCCGAGTCAGGATCCGGAAGATGTAGCCATGAAAGGGGATGACCTTGCCCGCGCCTGACGCGTCCTGGCGTTGGGCATCGGCGAGCGCGATGAGCGGCCCCAGCGGGCTCTCTTCATCTCCGGCGGAAGGCACCCAGAACAGGCCATCATGCTTTCCTGGTGAACTGCCAAGGCGCTGTGCAAACTCGGCGCGCCCCTCTGCGGTGCGGTGCAAAGTGCCATAAGCCAGTTGCGCTTCGACATACGCCCGGCAGACGCGGATTGCGTGTGCCTCGTGGTGGCCAACGCGTCGATCAATGATCTGTTGTGCGCCGGCTTTCGTGTCAAAGCGCCAGCGTGTGCCCCGCCTTGCCAGCGGGATCGGATAGGGCCATTCGTCTTTGCCCAGGAGGATGACGGCATGGCCCTCAGCGTCTCGTTCGATTCGATGCCCTTCGTCGTACGCGGAGGCCAGCTTGCTGCGGGCAATCTGTTCGCCGATGGGATCGCCCGATTTCACCAGCGTTGCCCCTGCGGGCCCGAACAGGGCGAGCAGGGCATCCGTGTTTCCCGAGCGCCATGCGGACGCCAATGCCTCGGCTGCGGTCTCGGGCGAAGAGAACGCCTGCTGTACGGGCTTGTCGGCCCAGGCTGGAAGGGCGCTCGCACAGGCAGCCAGCATCACCAGTCGCCCGGCTAGGCGGCGCAGGCGCAGCGCTCTACAGATCGTGCGCATCATCGTCTCCTGGCTCCGCCGCCCGCCGCGCCATGGGGTGCAAAGCCGCCAGAGCGCGGCCCGGAAGGCTGGGGCACGGCGGGCGTCATGCGGCTGGCTTGCCCACGCTGGGCCTGTCCGCGCACATCGGCTCCTTGCCCGAACGACTCGAACGAGGGTGGGTAGCCAGGTGATTGGCGCCGGGAGGAGCGTGCACCAGGAGCGGGCACCGGTCTGGCCGGCGGCGGCCGGATCGTGGGATGTGCAGGAGGAACCGGGGCCGGGCGTATCACGGAGCCCGCTGGCGGGCTCGGGGGCGTTGGGTAGCCACGAAAGCCGCGTCGCGCGTCTGGCGAGATGGCAGAGCCTGGGCCAAACCGCCCCCGCGATGCTCCCGGATATGGCACGCCATGGCGATGCCCCGGGTCATGGGCCCAGATGCCGCTGGGTGGGGGACGATGGCGGTCGATGTTGCCGAAGCGGCCCCGGTCAATATCGATGTGATGGCTGTGCCAGTTCCAATGGCTCCAGCCCCACAACGGAACGACTACCGAAAAACCCACCCATCCGAACCCGAGCCCGCCGATGATCACTCCGCCCCCGATGTCGGGAAAGATGTATGGCGGGTAAGCGGGATAGGGCCACGGTGCATAGACGAGGTAAGGGTCATAGACCGGAACGTAGACCACGTTCGGGTTGGTGGGCTCGATGATGATGGCGTCATCCTGCGTTGACACGACGGCTTGTGTTGTCGACCCCAAGGTGCCGTTGGCTTGAGCCCGGCTGCGCAAGCGCTGGATCGAGTCCATGACAGCGCCCTCGTCAGCCAGAAAGGCGTTGCCCACGCGTTCCGTCCAATCCAGGTTGCTGTTCATCATGTGCAAGAGCCCAGGAAACGGCACCAGAGATTTCACGCTCGGATCCCACGGCAGGGGTGCGAGGGCTTCGGCCAACCGGTCGCCCCCAAGGGTGGCGTTGGCGGGGTCACGCACCCAGCGATCAGCCTGCACCACTTCAAGCGGATATGTGGCTGCCATGAGGATCTGCGCGACCAGTGCATCGGGATACAGCGCGATGGGTGCCAGCATTTGATCGAGCTGCACCGCAGTAGCCGGTTGTGGATCGTTTTCCGATGCGCCTGGCTGCGCTATTACCGGACCGCCAAACAAGAGCAGGAGTGCCAGGGCAATGGCCAGCTGCCTTACCCATTGCGCCTTCATTGGCTGCCTCCGCAAGGAATGGCGGCCACACGTCGCGAACCGGACGGGGCCCCGATTCATATTGGACGATTGGTTTGGATGGCGATTGACGCGCGTCAACGCACGGGCAACATCCGCGCCGGAGTGCGCGATCAGCGGTACGCCTGCCGAGGGGCCCGTCGTTTGCGATAGCGCAATCAGCGTGCAGTCGCGCTGTCTAGACTGGAAATACCGCTGCTACATCCGTGGAGTCGATCGCCCATGTCCACACCGCTCACACCTTTCCTTGGTGTACGTGAAGTGGCCAGCCGCCTCACTGGCAGCGCTGGCGATTACGACAGCCTTCTGGAGATGGCCCGCGCGAAGCGCTACGTTCTTCTTGGCGAGGCGACGCACGGAACACGGGAGTTCTACCAGACACGCGCAGACATTACCCGGCAGCTGATCGTGCAAGGCGGCTTTGATGCCGTCGCCATCGAGGGAGATTGGCCGGATGTGTGGCGCATCAATCGCTATGTTCAGGGCGAGGGCACGGACACCGCCGCCGGAGCGCTGGGCGATTTCCAGCGGTTTCCTGAGTGGATGTGGCGCAATCCGGAGATGCTCGACTTCATCAGCTGGCTGCATGCGCACAACGCGGCCCTTGCTGCCTCAGAACGTGTTGGCGTCTATGGGTTGGATCTGTACAGCCTGTACAGGTCGGCCGAGGCTGTCATCGAATACCTGCAGAAGACCGACCCGGAACAGGCGGCGGTGGCGCGGATGCACTACGCGGCGCTTGACCACGTGCGTGAACCCATGACTTACGGCTACGAAGCGGCCGCAGGTTTGAGGTTGCCTGCGCAACGTGAGGTGATCGAGCAACTGCGCCGGCTTCGGGCGAGCGAGGCCAGTTTGATCGAGCAGGACGGCATCGCTGCCATCGACTCGCATTTCTTTGCCGAGCAAAACGCTATCGTCGTCGTCAACGCAGAGGCGTACTACCGTGAATCATTCGGGCACCGCGTCAACACGTGGAACCTGCGCGACGCCCACATGGCACAGACGCTGTTCGGTTTGTCTGCGTATCGGCAGCGCCGTGGCGGTGACGGGCGGATCGTGGTGTGGGCGCACAACTCGCATGTGGGCGACGCACGGGCAACGGAATCCGCCAATCGGCATGAGTGGACCCTTGGGCAACTCGTGCGTGAGCAGGTTGGCGGTGCCGCATTGCTCGTCGGCTTTACGACCTATACCGGCCACGTGTGCGCCGCATCCGAGTGGGGCGGCGAGGCCGAGCGGAAATGGGTGCGGCCAGCGCGGCCAGATAGCTGGGAACACCTGTTCCATAGCACCGGGCTCGATCGCTTCTTCCTCCCGCTCGGCGATACGGCGGCAGAGGTGTTTCGCGAGCCAATGCTGGAACGGGCAATCGGTGTGCTGTACCTCCCCAAGACCGAGTACGCGTCGCACTACTTCGATGCCGCCATCGGCGCCCAGTTTGATGCGCTGATCCATCTGGACGAAACCTCCGCCATCGAACCATTGAGCACAGCGCTGCTACCTTGACCGCACGTGTGCGCCAGATTGCATTGCATGTGTCGCATTGGCTAATGCGGTTTTTGCGCGGGCAGCGGCGCCGGAGCGCTGACGGGAGAGCCCGCCTCGGATCTCGGCGGCGGCATCGGGGTCACGTTGCCAGACAGGATCATGTCCAGGTCGTGGCGGTTAACCACTTCCTTGTCCAGCAACATGCGCGACAGTGCTTCCAGTTTGGCGCGCTGGCCTTCCAGCGTGGCTGTTACGCGCGCGCTGGCATCGGACAGCACCTTGCGGACTTCCGCATCGATCAACTGAGCGGTGTCTTCGCTATATTCCTTGCGCTCGCGCTGCATCAGGCCTGCACCGGCAAGGAGCGGGTTGGGCGTTTGCTCGTAAGTGGCCAGACCGAGCTGCTCGCTCATGCCGAACTGGGTGATCATCTGGCGGGCCATGTCAGTTGCGCGTTGCAGGTCGTTCTGCGCACCAGTCGATACGTCGTGGTACACGATCTGCTCGGCCACGTAACCGCCCAGCAGCACGTCGAGCCGGTCCAGCAATTCGCTGCGCTTGAGCAGATAGCGGTCTTCCGTCGGGGTTTGTTGTGTGTAGCCGAGGGCGGCGATACCTCTTGGAATGATGGAAACCTTCGAAACGCGATCGGCCAGCGGGCGGTGCTCGGCCACGATGGCATGACCTGCTTCGTGGTACGCGATCGTCTCCTTTTCCTTGGCGTTCATCACGCGGTTCTTCTTTTCCAGGCCGCCCACGATGCGGTCGAGCGCCTCGTCGAAGTCGACGGTCTGAACGGCGGATTTACCTTCGCGCGCGGCAAGAAGCGCCGCCTCATTGACCAGGTTGGCCAGGTCGGCCCCGGCAAAACCCGGCGTTCGCGCGGCGATTTTCCCCAGGTCAACATCGGCCCCAAGCGTGACGTTCCTGGCGTGGACCTTGAGTATCTGCTCTCGACCCTTGAGGTCAGGCCGGTCCAGGGCGACATGGCGGTCGAACCGGCCAGGACGAAGCAGGGCAGGGTCGAGTATTTCGGGCCGGTTCGTCGCGGCCATGATGATGACGCCTTTGTTGCTGTCAAAGCCGTCCATCTCGACCAGAAGCTGGTTCAGCGTCTGCTCGCGCTCTTCATTGCCGCCAACGAGGTTGAACGCACGCGTCTTGCCCAAGGCATCGAGTTCATCAATGAAGATGATGCACGGCGCCATGGATTCGGCCTGACTGAACAAATCCCGCACGCGCGCCGCACCTACACCGACGAACATCTCAACAAACTCCGACCCGCTCATGCTGAAAAATGGCACCGCTGCTTCACCGGCAACTGCCTTGGCAAGCAGGGTCTTGCCTGTGCCGGGTGCACCCACAAGCAACACACCCTTGGGGATCCTGCCGCCCAGGAGCTGATACCGCAACGGCTCTTTCAGAAAGCTCACGATTTCTGACAGCTCCTCCTTGGCTTCATCGATGCCGGCAACGTCGGCAAAGGTCACGCCGGTTTCCTTCTGCATGTAGACCTTTGCCTTGCTCTTTCCGATTTCCATCAGCCCACCGGCTGCGGCGCCGCCCATGCGCCGGATCAGGAAGTTCCAGACAGCGAAGAACAGGAGGGCAGGCACGACCCACGACAGGAGCGTGCTCAACCATTTGTTGTCCGGCCGACCGACAAAGCGCACCTTGGCGGCCTCCAGCTCCTGAACCAGGGCCGGGTCATTCACGCGAAGGGTCTGGAAGGGATGGTCGCCCTTGCCCGTGCGGCGAATGGCATCGATCTGCTGCTGCGTCAACAACCCCTCGACGCCTTCGGTCGAGAAAGTGCCTGTGATGTCCTGGTCACCAATCGCGACGTCCTTGATCTTGCCCGCATGCAGGAGGACCTTGAAGTCGCTATAGGGGAGGGTGTCGACCTGCTCGGACATGAACAGCGTTTGGAGTGCCAGCATGGTCAGCGCGACGATCACGGCGTACCAGAGCGAGAACCTTTGCTGCCGTGGCTGCATATTCTCTTTCACTTCGTCACCCTCGCATGGTCGTGTGTCAACCAACGTCCGATCGAACCTTGATGTTCGTGCTTGAGGCGGTACGGCGGTTGATGCGGATCAACCACGGGCCAAGTCCCGCCGCTTTTCAGCAGACAGATCTGCGTTGCGGCTATAGGCGGCGTACGCGCGATGGCGGAAACAGTCTCCAGCAACCGGCCTGGTGACGGAAGAAGACGATGGCAAGTGGGCGGGCAGATGTCGTCAATTCCGCTCGCACGCAGCCGCAATCAACGCCGGGGCAATGCAGGCGCGTGATTCGCAGATGTGGTGTGTCGCTTAAGCCAAACCACTTGGCTACCAGACCGCGCAGCGAGGTGTCGTATTGGGGCATGGTGCGCTCCGGCGTCATACGGGCTGAGCCGGTGGCTGTGCAGTGCGCCATTCGGCGGAAAGTGCCACCAGCACCAGCTTGAATAGCGTGCGCGCAGCGCGTATGGGGCTTTTCAGGCACGCCTCCACCTGTGCGCTGCGACATTCTCCAAACAGGCACCACGAACAGAAATGCTCGCAGTTGTTGGTCAGCAGCCGATAGTTGCGCTCGCCCAGGCGTGAACCGGCTCGGCGGGCGACTTCTTCGCCGTCATAGCAAGGACTGGCGTCGCACTGAATGGTTACCGCAAAGCCGCATGCAAAGCTGCCAATGGAGATGCGCTCGACCGGCCCGCAGCGCTGACGGTGGCAGAAGCCGGCGTAGTGAATCACCTGCCCGTTGCCGACATAGATGCCGTGGTGTTCGTATCCATTGCGTTCTGCCACAAGGTGCGCGCCAACAGGAAGCACCGCGTCGAAAGCGGCGGAGTCGCGCGAGCCACTCCACTGGGCGATGCATTCGATGTTCTGGCTCATGGCGCGCTCCGTTGTACTGGCTCGTTGTCGGGTTCCGGGGGCGATTCGACAAGATGCTGCGTGGCCTGTTGGCGTTTCACCAGTATTGGCAGCTTGCTCGCCGTCGTCATGCAGGCTGTGCTGAGAATGCTGTCGGAGCTGCGGGTTTCCATGTCAGAAAAGCCTGACAAGGTGGCCGGCGTCTCAGAAGCGATGTGCTGGGTAAGAATCCCATGACGCCTTGCAGTGGCCGCTCTGCGCGCCCGTTGATCTGCCGCAAGGCGTTCCGGCACCGCCGTGCCACGATGAATCTGTTAGCCCGAAGATCCCCAGGGCCAATCATCAGGAGGCAGTCATGAGTCAACTCAAGCGTTATGACCCGTTCGCCATCGAGCCGGTTGGCGACATTTTCCAAGGGCTCCTGCGCTCGTTTCGCGGCGGCATGGATGGCGCGCTGCCGTTCAAGGTGGACGTGACCGAGTCCGACAAGGCATACAACGTTGTCGCAGAAATCCCGGGTGCGAAGAAGGAAGATATCGACGTGACGGTCGATCGCGGCACGGTCATGATCTCGGCCAAGGTGGAACGCCACTCCGAGGAGAAGGAAGGCGAGCGCATCATCCGCAGCGAGCGCTACAGCGGATCGATGCAGCGCATGTTCACGCTGGATGCGGCGGTCGATGAAACCAAGGTCGACGCAACGTACGAGAACGGACTATTGCGCGTGACGCTGCCCAAGAAAGAAGCGTCTCAACAGCAGCGCGTCACGATTCGCTGAGCGTCAGGGGGTGTGGCATGCGGCTGCAATTTCTTGGCGCCACCGACACGGTGACCGGCTCGAAGTACGTGCTTGAGACCGGCGCACGCCGTGTCATGGTCGATTGCGGGCTGTTCCAAGGCTACAAGTCATTGCGCTTGCGGAACTGGGACAAGCTCGCCGTCAACCCGCACCACATTGATGCGGTCGTGCTCACGCATGCCCATATCGACCACAGCGGCTACCTGCCGCTGCTGGTCCGAAATGGCTTCCATGGCCCGGTCTACTGCACGAAAGGCACGGCGGAACTGTGCAACATCCTGCTGCCTGACAGCGCTCGGCTTGCGCAGGAGGATGCGCACTACGCCAATGCCGAGGGGTTCTCGCGCCATCATCCCGCCTTGCCGCTCTACGATGAAAAGGACGCTGCCAGGGCATTACGCCGTCTGCATCCCGTTGATTATGGCGAGCGCTTTCCCGTTGCTGAGGGCGTGGAAGCGGAGTTCCACCGCGCAGGACACATCATCGGTGCCGCTACGGCGACATTGCTGGCCGAGGGCCGTCGCATCGTCTTTTCTGGCGATCTGGGGCGGCAGGTCGATCCCGTCATGCGGCCACCCGAGCCCATCGCGGAGGCCGATACCTTGCTGGTCGAATCCACCTATGGCGATCGCGTGCATCCGGAGGGTGACCCGCTCGATGCACTCCAGCAGGTTGTGCAGCGGACAATCGGGCAGGGCGGCACGCTGCTGATTCCCGCCTTTGCGGTGGGGCGTACGCAAGAGCTGTTGTACTGCCTCTACACGCTGATCCGCGAACATCGGATTCCGCATGTGCCGATCTACCTAGACAGCCCGATGGCCGAACTGGCGACCGGGGTGTTTGCGCATCATGTGGACGATCTGCATATCGGGGCTGCCGACTGCCAGGCCGCTTGTGCGTTGGCTGTGCCGGTGCAGAGCCCCGAACAGTCGAGGCATTTGGGGAGCGATCGCGCGCCTAAGATCATCCTTGCGGCAAGCGGCATGGCAACGGGCGGCCGTGTGCTGCATCACCTCAAGAGCTTTGGTGGCGGTAAGCGCAACGCCATCCTGATGTCAGGATTCCAGGCGGCAGGCACACGTGGCGCGGCGCTGTTGGCCGGTCAACGGGCATTGCGGGTGCACGGACGTGAGGTCGCCATCCGGGCCTCGGTTGAGCAGATTCAGAATCTGTCCGCCCATGCGGACGCCAATGAACTGATGGTCTGGTTACGGGGCTTCACGCGGCCGCCACGGCAGACCTTCATCGTGCATGGCGAGCCGGCCGCCAGCGACGCCTTGCGCCAGCGCATCGAGCGCGAACTACAGTGGTCAGTCCGCATGCCGGAGTATCGCCAGTCCTACGATCTGGAGGGTGCATGACTTCGCCGGTCGTTGCTCTGGATCCGCAGCGTGTGCTGATTGCCATGCCGGGCTGCGAAGCCGCCACCATGCGCCTTGCCACGCCGCTGAGCGCCGAGTTGGGCCATGCGGCCGTGAGCCACTTCCCTGACGGTGAATCCTATGTGCGGCTCTACACGCCCGTGCAAGGCGCCGAAGTTGCCATTGTCTGCACGCTCGATCATCCTGACGAGAAGCTGTTACCGCTGCTCTGGCTCGCGATTGCCGCACGCCAAGGCGGGGCGCGCCGTGTTGGATTGATTGCGCCGTACTTGGCGTACATGCGTCAGGACGTCATCTTCAAAGCGGGCGAGATTCGCGCAGCAGAACACTTTGCGGCCTTGCTGAATCCGGTATTCGATTGGCTTGTCACGGTGGATCCGCATTTGCACCGCATTTCACATTTATCAAATGTCTATCGCATGCCGACGGTGGCCGTGGAAGCCGCGCCTGCCATTGCTGCATGGATCCAGACTCACGTAGAGGCGCCGTTCCTGATCGGGCCCGACGACGAAAGCAGGCAGTGGGTCGAGCATGTGGCAGGCCTTTGCCAGGCTCCATGGGCAGCGTTGACCAAGACGCGACACAGCGCATGGCACGTGGAAATCGCGGATTTGCCAAACATTCCACCGCGGTGTGTGCCGGTGCTGGTAGACGACATCATCTCGACGGGGCGCACGATGCTCGCCGCGGCAAGCTTGCTACAGCGTGCGGGCAAACCGCAGCCGGTTTGCGTTGGCGTGCACGCTGTGTTTGCCGCCGACGCGTACAGCCAGCTTTGCGCGGCAAGCGCAGAGATCGTGACGTGCGACACCATCCCTCACCCCTCGAACGAGATTGCACTCACAGAGCCGTTGGTTGACGCCGTTTCAAGCATGTTCGATTTACCCCTGCCTTCGGGCAAGCAGGTGCTTGTTTGACCAGGGCACTTTCGTATCTGGAGGCCATCATGAAAGAGATCAGGTTCCTGCCTGACGAGCCGACATACTGCGACGCAGGGCCGCGTCTGCAATGCCGCGCGTCGGTCGATGGCAGCTCCGCAAGCTATGCAATCACGGCGGAGGCTCTTGAGGACCACTTTGGCGCCCGCTCCTGCCGGTCGGACGATCTGCTCAGCGCATTCAAAGAGCACCGCGGTGATATCGAAGACGTCGCCCGCATGCTGTTCGAGCAGACTGGTTCCAAGGAGATCACGCTACACAGCGGGCACTTCCGTTTTGCCGGCTGACGCGCATGTCATGAGCACCCTCTCCATGCCCACGGCTGACGCACCCGTCGTGCCGCCGGGGTGCCTCAGGTTCAAGGCGCTTGGCATTGATACGTGGCAAGAGCACGTGATCTACATGCATCCGGACAGCGCGATCTGCCGGTCGGAGGGCTTCGCTGCGCAGGCGCGTGTGGAAGTCCAGATCGGGCAGCGATCGACGATCGCCACGCTGAACCTGGTCGGGTCGGAGCTGCTAGAGAAGCATGAGGTGAGCCTGTCAGCCGCCGCGGTCGATGCGTTGATGGCGCGCCCAGGGGACGAGGTCTGCGTCAGGCATGCGCCGTCGCTCGAGTCGCTGCGCGCCTTGCGGGCCAAGATCTACGGTGGGCATCTGGACGCCAGGCAGTTGCACGAGATCATTGCGGACATCTCGAACGAGCGCTATGCCGATGTCCATATCGCAGCCTTCCTGAGTGCCTGCGCATCGGGCCGCATGACCATCAAGGAAACCATCGACCTCACGCAAGCCATGGTCGATTCGGGCGAGCGCCTGCAGTGGGACCGCGCGGTCGTGGCAGACAAGCACTGCGTAGGCGGTCTGCCCGGCAATCGCACCAGCCCCATCGTCGTTGCCATCTGTGCGGCGGCGGGGCTGCTGCTGCCCAAGACTTCATCGCGTGCGATCACCTCGCCAGCGGGTACCGCCGACATGATGGAAACACTCACCCGCGTCAACTTGACCGCTGCTGAGCTGCGATGCGTAGTGGGGCAGGTTGGGGCATCGCTCGCGTGGGGTGGGGCATTGAGCCTCAGCCCGGCGGACGACGTCTTGATTCGCGTGGAAAGGGCCCTTGATGTCGACAGCGATGCGCAGCTTGTGGCGTCCATTCTTTCTAAGAAGATCGCAGCCGGGTCCACCCATGTGCTGATCGATGTGCCCGTGGGCCCGACGGCCAAAGTCCGTAGCGTCGAAGATCTCGAACGCCTTGAAATGCTGCTCAAGCGCGTGGCCCACGCATTTGGGGTGCAGGTTCTAGTGGTGCGCACGGATGGCGCGCAACCTGTTGGCCGTGGAATCGGCCCCGCTTTGGAAGCTAGAGACGTTCTGGCCGTACTTGAACGATCCCCTACGGCGCCGTTCGACTTGCGGGAGCGGTCATTGTTGCTCGCCGGTGCATTGCTGGAATTCTGCGGCGCCGCTGTGGCCGGAACGGGGCTGGACATGGCAACCGGCCTGCTGGATAGCGGAGCCGCATGGCGGAAGTTCGAAGCGATTTGCGAGGCGCAGGGCGGCTTGCGGATCCCCGGAGAAGCCGTCTTCCGCCGAGACGTCGTTGCCGAACAAAATGGCATCGTCACGAACATCGACAACCGCCACCTTGCCCGCATCGCCAAACTTGCGGGCGCACCGATGCGTCAAGTTGCGGGGGTCGAAATGCATGTGCGACTGCGCGATCAGGTGAGTGTCGGACAACCGTTGTTTACGATTCACGCGCAAGCCTCGGGCGAGCTGGAGTATTCGTCGGCATATGCGTTGTCGCATGCTGTGGTGGGTCTGTCTTCAACCGCAGTGGGCTGACATCAAGCCGTCCTGACGGATGCATCAGGACCCAACAAAAGGAGACTTGCCGCATCGTCAGTTGCTGTTTCGGGACGTGTAACAACGCTCGTGCGAACCGCTTGCCCGCCGGACTTTCGCCGGCGATTTGGATGTGTGGTGCCGACAAATAAAAGGCACATTGCGTTACAATCTTGAAATGTCACGTGCGACCGCAAGCATCTCGCTTCGGGCAATGCTGTTGTTGACCATTGTGTTGATGCAGCTGCTAAGCCCGCTTCTGCACGGCCATCTCGGAACACCGAAACAATTTGGCCTGCACGTGCACACCGCGGTTCCTGCCGCAGTTGATTCTCATTTCCAATCCGTAGCGTTTGCCCACCGTCCTCTCATTGAGGAATCGGCCGTGGCCGGTCGTCATGACTTGACATTGACGAGCCAGGAACCCTTCGAGGTGGATGTCGAGCCTGCCATTGGCCCTGCAGATCTGGGTGCATTTCTTTGGGCAGCGGCGGCGCCAGGGGTATCCGCGCTGACGTTCCTCCTGCTTGCGGCGCTTGCTCTCGCCGCAGTGTTGCGTCCCGCCTATCGGCCAACGCCCGTTCGAGCGCGCTGGCGCGATCGCATCAATCGGCCACCTCCTGCACAGGCGCCTCCACTGCAGTTCTGATCCGTACCCGGTTGACGGCCGGCGAGCGGGTTGCTCCGCAACTTGTTGACTTGCAACAAGCCTCTCGTGTCTGCATTGGCGATGATGAATGAGTCAGAAGTGTTGTCTTCTGACTCATGGCGCACGCCTGACGCTACGCGGTGGTAGCAACTCCACTTCCCTTCGGCCATCCACCGTAAGAGTTTGTCGTTCGCGTCGCATGGAAATGCTGGGCGACGGTTGGTCTTTAGGTCGCCCGCGTATGCGCGGCAATCAGAGGCAGCGTCCGTGGCGTTGCCTCCGAGGATTGGAGTCAGGCATGTCTTTCAAACGAATCGTCGCGGCCAGTGCGTGTATTGCGCTGATCGCGTTTCCCCTTGAGCAGGCCGCTGCCCAAGCAGGCGCCCAGGTGGTGCCGCTATCGGCTGAGCAGGCGCGCTCCCTGGGCGTGCGTTTCAGCCCGGTCGCCGCTTCTTCAGGGTTGGAGGTCGGCACGCACGCGCGTGTGGTCTTCAAGCCGGATGCGCAATATGTGGTGGCCGCCCCATACGCGGGCATGGTTCCCCGGGTGTTGGTGTCGATTGGGCAAACCGTTCGGGCGGGCCAACCGCTGGCGGGTTTTCTGAGTCCGCAGCTCTTCGAAACCAGTCGCGCACTGACGGAAGCCAACTCGCAGGCGCGGCTCGCGCAGCAGTCGCTCGCTCGCGACAAGGCGCTGTACGACGACGGCATCATCGCAGCAAGCCGCTGGCAGGCAACGCAGGCGCGGGCCGCTGAGGCCGGTGCCATGGTGAAGGCGCGCAGGGCAGAGCTGGCCTCCGCAGGCATTGCATTCAGCGGCGCGGGCGGTGAGGCGCAATTGGTTGCCAGCCGTGGCGGTGTGGTTTCCGAAGTCAACGCCGTTCCGGGGGCGCGAGTAGAAGCTGCGGCACCGCTTTTCAGGATTGTTGACCCAGCGGCTCTGGAGCTGGACATGCTCGTTGGCCGCGACATACCGGTGCCGGCCACAGGCGACCGCATCGAGATCGCACAACGCGGCGCGGGCGGCACCGTCATTGGTGTTGCGCCTTCCGGTGATGGCACAGCGGGTGTGCGTGTGCGCGCGTCGCTGGAGCGACGTGGGGACCTGCGCGCCGGAGAGAGCGTCAATGTCACGCTCAAGCTGCGCAGCGCGGCCAATGCAAACGCTCCGGGCCTGCTGCGGGTTCCTGTGGCTGCGTTGGTCTACGTGCGGGGCGCGCCCGGCGTATTCGTCGCAACCGATAAGGGTTTCCGCTTCCAGGATGTCGCAGTCGCCAGTACGGATGACGCCATTGCCGTCGTCCGTGCCAACCTGCCAGCGGGTACACGCGTGGCGGTGACAGGTGTCGGTGCGCTCAAGGGCTTGCTGGCGGGAGAGCAGTGATGTTGCCCCGCCTGATTGAGTTCTCTTTGCGCCAGCGCGTGCTGGTGCTGATCGCGGCTGGCGTGCTCGCTGTGGCCGGCGTGTGGGCGTATCTGAACCTGCCGATCGATGCGTTTCCCGATATCTCGCCGACGCAGGTCAAGGTCGTGCTGAAAGTACCGGGCATGACCCCGGAGGAGGTCGAGCAGCGGGTCTCCACGCCCATCGAGCAGGAGCTGCTCGGCCTGCCGCACAAGACGATCGTGCGCTCGGTATCCAAATACGGCATCAGCGACGTGACCGTCGATTTTGAAGAGGGCGTAGACGTCTACTGGGCGCGCCAGCAGGTATCGGAGCGCTTGGCCGGCTTGGCGCGCGATCTGCCGTCGACCGCCGTGGGCGGCCTGGCGCCCATCACCACGCCGTTGGGCGAGATGTTCATGTTCACGGTGGAGGGCGATGGCTATTCCCTGGCCGAGCGGCGCCGCGTGCTGGACTGGGTGATCCGGCCAGCGCTGCGCACCGTGGCAGGCGTGGCCGACGTCAACGCCCTGGGCGGCGAGGTGCGCAGCTATGAGGTAACACCCGACCCGGCCCGCTTGCGTGCGCGCTCCGTCACCCTTGAGCAATTACGTCAGGCGCTGGACGCCAATAATCGCAACGACGGCGCGGGGCGGCTGGACCGCGGAGACGAGCACTGGGTCGTGCGCGTGGAAGGTGGCATACGCGGACTGGACGATTTGCGAGCGATTGTCGTCGTGCCGGCGCAGGGCCTGACTTCCGCCCCTGCGGTCACGGTGGGCGATGTTGCCACCGTCCGGCTGGGCGAGGCCACCCGCAACGGCGCTGTCAGCAAAGACGGCAACGGTGAAGCGGTTGAAGGGCTGGTGCTGGGCCTGCGCGGCAGCGATGCCCGCAAGCTGGTCGAGGCGGTGCAGGAGCGGCTGGATGCGCTAGGGCCCCAGTTGCCGAAGGGCATGTCGACCCACGTCTTCTACAACCGCGGCGAGCTGGTAACCCGTGCGGCCAATACCGTGGTTCGCGCCCTGATTGAGGCCAGCGTGCTGGTCGTCATCACGTTGTATCTGTTCCTGGGTGGGGTGCGGTCGGCCCTGGTCGTGGCGGCCACACTACCGCTGTCGATGCTGGCGACCTTCCTTCTGATGCGCTATGTGGGCTTGACGGCCAACCTGATGAGCCTGGGCGGCCTTGCTATTGCACTGGGCATGCTTGTGGACGCCGCCGTCGTCGTGGTCGAGAACATCGAGACGGCCATGGCGCGTGCACAAGACCACAAGACCGATCCTGCGCTGCGCGGTGCGGTCATCCGCCATGCTGTGGCAACGGTAGCGGTACCGATGCTGTCGGGCGTCTCGATTATTGCCATCGTGTTTCTGCCGCTGCTGTCATTGCAAGGTCTGGAGGGCAAGCTCTTCGGGCCGGTAGCGCTGACCATCGTGCTGGCGCTGGCCTCGTCCGTGGTCATTGCTTTTACGGTGGTCCCGGCGCTCGCTTCGTTGCTCTTGCTTGCGCATGCAGATGAGCCCCCCTGGTTGATGCGAAAGGTCGCGAGCGGTTTTGCACGAATCCAGGCATGGACGACAACGCATCGCCGCACGGTCTTCGGCCTGGCGGGGGCGGCGTTGGCGCTGGCCGTGGTGTTGTACATGTCGGTCGGCAAGACATTCATGCCGACGATGGACGAGGGCGATCTGATCGTGCAGTTGCAGAAAGCGCCGTCGGTTTCGCTCACGGCGTCGCTGGACATGGACCAGCGCGTGCAGCAGGCGCTGCTCAAGGAGGTGCCGGAAATACGCTCGATCGTTGCGCGCTCGGGTTCGGATGATCTCGGCCTTGACCCAATGGGGCTGAACGAAACCGATACCTTCCTGGTGCTCAAGCCCAAGGATCAGTGGCGCGGCAGCAAGGAAGACATCGCGATTGCGATCCGGCGCGTAATGGAGCGCTTCCCAGGCGTGATCTACGGCTTCACGCAGCCCATTGAGATGCGTGTCTCGGAGATGCTGACCGGCACACGTGGCGACGTTGCCATCAAGCTGTTTGGCAGCGACCTTGCCTCGATTGACGCAGCCGCGCAGGCCATTGCTGCCAAGGTCCGCACCATCCCGGGTGCGGCAGAGGTGATCGCGCCCAGCAACAGTGGCGTGCAGTACCTGAAAGTCTCGCTGAACCGCGCTGCGGTCGGTCAGGCCGGCTTTTCCGGCGACGCCCTCCAGGCGCAACTGCGCGCCCTGATCGAGGGCGACCGGATTGGCGTGGTGCCTGAGGGCATCGTCCGCACGCCGTTGATCCTGCGTGGTGGAGCAGGCTTGCGACAGGCGCCCGAAAACCTGACCAACCTCCTGGTAACGGCACCCGACGGCAAAGTCTGGCCGCTCACCTCTCTGGCACGTATCGAACGCGTGGATGGGCCCGTGCGCATCAACCACGAAGATGGCGCCCGGTTTGCCGTGATCCAGGCCAATGTCGATGGTCGGGACCTGGCAGGTTTCGTGCAGGAAGCCCAGGCAGCAGTCAGCGGTATTGGCACGTTGCCAAAAGGATTGCGGGTGGTGTGGGGCGGCCAGTTCGAGAACCAGCAACGCGCTGCAGCGCGTCTTGCGTTGGTTGTCCCATTGGCCCTGTGCGCAATCTTTCTCTTGCTGATGTTGACGTTCCGCTCGGTGCGGCAGGCAGTGCTGGTGGTCGCCAACATTCCGTTTGCGCTCGTGGGTGGCATTGCGGCGCTGCGGATTTCGGGCGAATACCTGTCGGTGCCGGCCTCCGTTGGCTTTATCGCGCTGCTCGGTATCGCGGTACTCAACGGCGTGGTGCTGGTTTCGCACTTCAACACGCTGCTGGAGTCAGGTTTGAGCATGACGGAAGCCGTGCGCGATGGCGTGCGCGACCGCCTGCGGCCCGTCCTGATGACGGCCTGCATTACCGCTCTGGGGATGATTCCGCTGCTGCTGGCCAGCGGGCCGGGGTCAGAGATTCAGCGGCCGCTGGCGATCGTGGTATCGGGCGGGCTGATTTCTTCGACCGCGCTGACGCTGCTTCTTCTGCCCCTGCTGTTTGAACGTTTTGGGTTGCCTCGGCCGCGTGCGGCCGCTGGGCAGGGAGATTCGCAATGAGGTTGAATCTGTTTCGCATCGTATTGGCGGGAGCGAGCACGATGCTGCTTTGCGGCACCGCCGCGCAAGCGCAAGGCTCGCCGACCTATCTGCCGGCGGAGAGCGCAGTGCGCGAGGCCGTCGCGCAGTCGCCCGACGTGCTGACGGCAGAGGCCCGCCGCGATGCCGTACTGGCGCGGGCTGATGGCATTCGCGCCGGCACTGCGGAAACCGTCGTGCGCGCAATTGGCCAAGGGCGCCAGGTGCGCGATCCCTCCGAGCGCCATGCCGAAGGGCAGATAGCGGTGGAGCGTCCATTGCGGCTTTGGGGCAAAGCGCAAGCCGATGGGCAATTGGCCGATGCCGCCGCCGAGGCTGGGCAGTTGGCCGTCAAGGATGCGCGCCACGAGGCATCGCGCCAGATTCTGGCCCTCTGGTTTGGCGCCGTGCGTGCGGGGCAGGCGCGCCAGGCAGCGCAGGAGAATGCCAAAGCGGCTGCCGACCTGGCGGCGCTGACTGCCCGAAGGGTGCAACTGGGCGATGCCTCTCGCCTGGATGCCGAACTGGCCGCCGCCGATCGGGCGCGCACGGAAGCTGCGCTGGCAACAGCCGTCGCAGCGGAACAGACGGCGCAGGCGGAGCTGCAAGCCCGATTTCCGGGGTTGGGGCGCCCCTCGTTTAGCGCCGATACCGTGGTGCCCGCATTGCCGCAAGATCCCCCAGATCGATTGCGTACCCAGTACATTCAAGACAGCCACGAATACCGTCTCGCCATGGCAGAAGAGGTTCAGGCACAGCAAATGGCCAAGCGCGCAGATCTGGAGCGTCGGCCTGACCCGACCGTCGGCATGTTCGTTACGGTGGAGCGCGGCGGTGCGGAACGCATCATGGGCGTGAGCGTTGCCGTGCCGATCGGTTCGGTGCATCGTCGCTCTGCGGCGTTGGCGGCGGCTGCCGATGCGGAAGCGGCTGCTCGGCGCAGATTGGGTTCTGAGCGTCGGCTGGGTGCCGAATTCGACGTGCTCTATGGCAACTTGCAAGGCAAACGGGCGAGCGCGCAAGCGCAGATGGAAGCGGTTACGCTGCAGAAAAGCGCATCCGACAGGGCAACGCGTTCATATCGGGCAGGTGAGTCGGGCTTGACTGAACTACTGGCAACGCGCCGTAGTCTGGCCGAGGCCCTGCTGGCCGAGCGGCTCGCCCGCGTTGATCTGCTGGAGGCAGACAGCCGCCTCAAGCTCGATCTGCACCGGATGTGGGACTTTGACGATTGACCTGCTCCAGCCTCACCCTTTACTCAACACATTCTGGATAACGCTATGCAATCCGAACAGAAATACTCCCTCACCATGCGCTCGCTCCATTGGCTGGTGGTTCTGGCGGTGTTGATCGCCGTCGTGGCCATCGAAATCATGGATTTCTTCCCGAAAGGCAGCGCTGAGCGTGCCGCTTTATTCATCGTTCACCAGACAGCGGGGCTCTCCGTGTTCGCCCTGATGGTGTTGCGTCTGCTGGCCCGGGTGGGCACACAGGCACCGCCTCCCGTGCCGGGCTCACCGCTGGTGCAGCTTGTCGCGCGACTCACGCACGGCGCGCTCTATGTCCTGATGGTCGGCATGCCCGTTTTGGGCTTGCTGGCACTGGCTTTGGCGGGCAAGCCGATTCAACCATTCGGACTGGATCTGACGCTGGCATTGGCGCAGGACAAGTCGTTGGCCCACTTGGCCAAGGAAATTCATGAGTCGGGCGCCACGGTCGTCTATATCGTGGTCGGGCTGCATGCCGCCGCGGCGCTCTGGCACGAGTTCATCCTGAAGGATCGCCTGCTGCGCCGAATGATCTAGCGCACATGACAACTGCGCCGACAAGAGACTCGACGATGCACTCTCCGCGCTTGCTCGCCAACGTTGCATTGCTCGCCTTGCCGGTGCTGACCATGGCGGCGGGGTTATGGGCACGGTACCTCGGTGCCGATGCGCTGGCGCGGCAACTCTGGCTGATTGGCGTCGTGCCGAACTGGGTGGCCCTGGTCGTCACGATTATTCGGTCGCTGGTGCGACGGCAGGCCGGCGTGGATATTCTGGCGGTCCTGGCGATCACCTTTTCACTCTGGTCGGGTGAGGTGCTCGTCGCGGCGGTCATTGCGTTGATGCTTGCGACGGGGCGCGCGCTGGAAGACTTTGCCCAGGCGCGTGCGGAACGCGAGATGACTGCGTTGCTGGGCCATGCACCCAAGCGGGCCAATCGCTTCGAGGGGGGGCAGTGGCGCCAAGTCGGTCTGGAACAGGTTCAAGCGGGCGACCGCCTGCTGGTGCGGCACGGCGAAGTCGTACCGGTGGATGGCACTTTGTCCGGGCCGGCCGATCTGGATGAATCCACATTGACAGGAGAATCGGTCACCCGCCGTCGCCTGACGGCGGATGCCATTTGCAGCGGTGTGCTGAATGTGGGCGCCGCTTTCGAAATGATCGCCAGTGCGTCTGCTGAAAAAAGCACGTTTGCGGGCGTTGTCCGGCTGGTCAGTGCGGCGCAGGCGGAACGCAGCCCCTCCGTGAGGCTGGCTGACCGGTACGCCTTTGCCTTTGGGAGCGTCGCCGTTCTCCTGGCGGGGGCAAGCTGGATCCTGACCGGTGATTCTGCGCGTTGTCTTGCCGTGCTCGTCGTGGCCACGCCGTGCCCGTTGATCCTGGCGGTGCCTGTCGCCATCGTTTCAGGGCTGTCGCGTTGCGCCAAGCGAGGCGTGCTGGTCAAGGGCGGCGGCGCGCTGGAGAGACTGGCGTTGGCCGACACGCTGTTCTTCGACAAAACCGGCACGTTGACCAGCGGATATGCACGACTGGTCAACGTTGAGTGCGCACCGGAGTACGCTGCCGACGTTGTGCTGAGCCTGGCCGGTTCACTTGCACAGGCATCGAATCACGTCACGGCAGAAGCCGTTGCCAAGGCCGCGCGCGAACAGGGCGCAACGCTGCGACTGCCCAGTGCGGTGGTCGAGAGTCCAGGAGCCGGCGTTTGCGGCCGCGTTGAAGGTCATGTCGTGTCGATCGGCGCGTTGCCTTATGTCTTGGGTTCGGCTGATGTACCGCGCTGGGTGGAGGCGTTCGTCAAGCGCGTGAGCTATGCCGGTGCGTCGGCCGTCTTTGTCGGCGTGGACGGTCAACTGGTGGGCGCATTGCAGTTGATTGACCGGGTCCGTCTTGAGGCGCCTCGCGCGCTGCGACTCCTGCGCCGGGAGGGCATCACACGACAGGCAATGTTGACCGGGGATCGGCCAGATGTTGCTGAATCCGTTGCGTCCATGTTGGGGGTGACAGAGGTCTATGCGGCCCTGTCGCCGGCGGCCAAGCTCGGGGTGATTCGGGATGCCCGAACGGACGGCAAGGTGATCATGGTCGGCGATGGCGTCAACGACGCGCCTGCGCTCGCCGCTGCGGACATTGGCGTGGCAATGGGTGCGCGCGGCGCGGCAGCCTCTTCGGAAGCTGCGGATATTGTCTTGTTGGTGGACCGCCTGGATCGGCTCGTTGATGCCGTCCGCATAGCGCACCGCACACGCCGCGTCGCGCTGCAGAGCGTGATGATCGGCATGTCGCTGTCGCTGGCCGCCATGGTTGTCGCAGCGCTGGGGCATCTACCACCCTTGGCGGGCGCGATGCTGCAAGAGGTCATCGATGTCTTGGCGATCGCCAGTGCGTTGCGCGCCCTGCGACCGACACCAGACGAGACAACCCGTTCACTCGTCTCTGCAGACGTCGAGCGCCTCAAAGCCGAACACGCGGAGTTGGAACCGATTCTGAGCCGGATCCGAGTGGTCGCCGACACGCTGCCTCATATGGCCGGCAGCGCGGCAAAAACCTCGTTGCTATCGCTCAATCAGTCCTTGGCAGACGTGCTGGTACCGCATGAGCGCCGAGACGATACCCAGCTCTATCCAGACGTCGCCCGCCTGCTCGGTGGAGATGACCCAATGGCGGCAATGAGCGCCATGCATCGCGAGATATTCCGAATCACGAACCTGCTGGGCCGGATCGTGGCAGATGTTTCCTCTGACGGACCCGATGCCGCAGTGACGCAAGAGCTGCAACGCTTGCTCTACGGGCTGGATGCCGTCGTGCGGCTGCATTGCGCACAAGAAGACGAACTGTTCCATGTACTCAGTGAGGAGGTGTGATCGTCATGACGAACCTGCTCGCATTGTTCGTGACCATCCTGTTGCTGAACGTGATGCCGGCGTTCGCACCGCCGACGTGGATGGTGATGTCATGGATCGGCTTCTCACGGCCTGATGCCAACCCGGTGCTTCTGGCGGGCATTGCCGCTTGCGCAGCAACCGTCGGCCGCCTGGTTCTGGCGCGGCTATCCTGCACGCTCGTACGCAATCGCTGGATGCGCGAGGCCGATCGCCAGAACGTCGATGTCGTTCGCTCCTGGCTCGAAGAACGCAAAGGTATGACGGTTGGTCTGATGCTCGCGTACGCGTTCAGCCCGTTCCCGTCGAACTACATCTTCATAGCCTACGGCTTGACCGGGATGCGGCTTTGGTTGATCGGACTTCCGTTCTTCGTGGGCCGCTGGATAAGCTATCTGACCTGGACGCGCATTGCCCAGATTGGTGCCCGTTATCTGGACGTGGAGACGGAGATTGACGGCGCGTATATGGGCGTGTACTTCGTCGTGTCGCAGGTCGTGTTTCTGGCTCTCGTCTATGGGTTTGCCAAACTGGACTGGCAGTACCTTCTGCAAGCGAAGCGTCTGCGCTGGCGGCGACCGGATTCAATCGCATCGTCCGCCAAAGCCGCACGGACAAGGGCAGGGCGATGAGCAGACCCACATGCTTTGCGTAAGGAATGCGATGGGCGGCGCCTGCTTCTGGCCTGGTCGCCGCGCATGTCATCGACAGTGCTCATTTTGAGTGGGATATCAATGCCCTGAATGCGCGGCGGATTAGCGAGACGTTGGCCCTGCAGCGCTGGCATCTGTACTGATTGAGGTAGGTCAACGTCTGGCGGGCAAATGCAAGTAGCCTGAAAGAACCAGTGCGCTGGCCCTCTCTTCTTCGCCCGGAAAATCCTTCTCAGACATGCGGAGCCAGAGCTTGAAGAGGCTGGCATGCATGACAGCCCCGTGTGCTTTGCAGGAGATCGATATGTCGGCCTGGGCAATTGAACAGTACCGGGGCTGCTCCATTCATATCTTGGCGGTCGTTGGACGGTGCGATGGATTCAAGTACGCCTACACCGGCTTTATCTGTTCGCCCAAGTCAGCCGCGCTGGAATATCCAGACCTCGAGCGCTTCCACCACGTCGCTGCAGACTTTGACTCTGTGGATGGCGCAATTGAAGCCGGCATGCAGGTGGGCCGAGCAATTGCTGAACGCTGGGCCTCGCCGTCAGGGCGGGGCCGAACATCTGAGCGGCTCACTCGCCCGCCTCCCTAGCCAGCCGGTGTGTTGTGGAAACGGTGTTCAACATTCAGGCCGTCAGCAAGGTCTATCCAATGGGAAGCGTGAGCGTGCGCGCCCTGGAACACGTCGACCTGCAACTCGGGGCGGGTGAGATCGTTGTGCTGCTCGGGGCGTCGGGCAGCGGCAAATCCACGTTACTCAACCTGATGGGCGGGCTGGATACGCCAACGACAGGTTCCATCGTGTATCGGGATCACGATCTTTCCCACGCGGGAGACAGAGGGCTTACGCGATTCCGACGGGAGCATGTCGGATTCGTTTTTCAGTTCTACAACCTGATTCCAAGTCTGACTGCTCGCGAGAACGTCGCACTGGTGACGGACATCGCAGAGCACCCGCTGGACCCCACCGAGGCGCTGAACCGTGTGGGGATCGGTGCGTTGGCGGACAACTTTCCCTCGCAAATGTCGGGGGGTGAGCAGCAACGTGTTGCCATCGCCCGCGCGGTCGCAAAGCGGCCGGATGTCCTCCTGTGCGATGAGCCGACAGGTGCGTTGGATTTTCGGACGGGGCAACTGGTGCTAGAGGTGCTCGAGCAGGTGAACCGCGAGTTCGGCACTCTGATTGTCATCGTCACGCACAACGTCGTCATCGCCGACATGGCGGATCGTGTCGTCCGGATGAGCAGCGGAACCATTGTCGAGCAACACCGCAACGCACAGCGTGCCCGAGTGGGAGATCTGGCATGGTGACCATGCTTGTCCGGCTACTCTGGCGAGACCTCTGGCAAATGAGGGCGCAGGTCTTGGCGGCAGTCCTCGTTGTCGGGTGCGGTGTTGCCACGTTTGTTGCGATGCGCAGCACCTATCTGGCTTTGTTGAACGCCCAGCAGGACTACTACGCGTCATACCGCTTTGCCGATCTCTTCGTGCATCTGAAGCGCGCACCACTGGAGACGGCTTCGCGCATTGCTGCATTGCCCGGCGTGTCACATGTGGACGCGCGGGTGGTGTCAGATGTCACGGTCGACATTCCCGGCCTTTCCGAGCCAGCCACAGCGCGCCTTGTTTCGATCCCGGAACTCGGGTGGCCCGCGCTGAACCTACTGCATCTTCAAAGCGGCCGATACATTTCGCCGGGCCGAGAGGACGAAGTACTGGTCAGCGCGGCCTTCGCTGAAGCCAACAGCCTGCGAGCGGGCCAATACTTCAGCGCCATATTGAATGGCCGCTGGAAGCGGCTGCACATTGTTGGTCTTGCAATCTCGCCGGAGTATGTCTACGAAGCAGGCGCGGGCTCCATCTTCCCGGACAACCGTCACTACGGCGTGGTGTGGATGGGAACGAATGCGGTTTCGGCAGCGTTCCGCATGGATGGCGCCTTCAATGATCTCGTGTTGTCTCTCGATAGCAGCGTGCCCGCGCCGCACGTCATCGCGCAGATCGACCGAACGTTGCTACCGTATGGCGGACTTGGAACCATCAGCCGGGAAAACCAGATATCGAATCGCTTCATTACTGACGAGATCGCGCAAAACCGGGTAACTGCCACCTATGTGCCGGCCATCTTTTTTCTCGTCGCGATGTTTCTTTTGCAGAACGTCCTGACCCGGCTGATCGATACGCAACGCTCACAGATCGGCTTGATGAAGGCGTTTGGATACAGTGACCTTTCAGTCGGTTTGCATTACCTGCAGCTTGGTTGCGTCGTTGCTGCCGCAGGCACCCTTGTCGGTATTGGAGGTGGATTGGCGTTGGGGACGTATCTCACAGACCTCTACGCTAGGTACTACAGGCTTGCCCACCTCGAGTTTCGCGCCGATCTTTCGACCATGACCTGGGCGTTCTTCATCAGCTTCGGAACGGCAATCGGTGGTGCCATCGCGAGCACTGCCAAGGCCATGAGATTGATGCCCGTAGAGGCGCTTCGCGCAGTCGTTCCGCCTGCGTTTTCAGTGGGCTGGGTGGAGCGGGCCGGCATCTATCGGCAACTGAGCGTGGTGTGGCGAATGATTGCGCGCAATATCGCGCGCCAGCCCGTCAAGTCGCTCCTGGGTTCCTTGGCCATTGCATGCGCGAGCGCGATTCTCGTCGTTGGCGGGTTCTTCTTCGATTCAATCGATTTCCTTTTCGATACGCAATTTCAGCAGATCGAGCGCCAGGATGTGACGGTGGCCTTTTCTCAGCCGTTATCCCACCGCGCCGTCTACGCGATCGAGCGTCTGCCGGGCGTGCTGAAGGTCGAGGGGTTTCGCGATGTGCCGGTCAAGCTATCCGCTGGGTATCGGTCTCGGCGGGTCTCGCTGAGCGGAATCGCTCAGAAGGCAGCTCTGCACAGGCTGGTTGATGATGAGGGCAGACCGCTGCATATGCCCCCGGATGGCTTGGTGGTTTCGGCCAGACTTGCCGCCGTTCTTGGCATAAAACCCGGTGATCCGGTCACCATTGAAGTGCTCGAAGGAGAGCGCCAAACCAAACAAGTCACGTTGATGCAGCTGTCGGGCGATCTGGTGGGCGTCGCGGCCTACATGGACCAGACGGCACTGGCGAAACTCCTGGGGGAGAGCGGAAACTGGTCAGGAGCGAGGCTGTCTGTCGATCAGCATGCGGCTGCACATCTGTATGCGACGCTCAAGCGGCTGCCGTCGGTCAATGCAGTGGCGGTTCGCCAGTCCGTCATCGCCAGCTTTCGTAAGATCATGGATGAAAGCGTTCGTCTGTCCACGTCCATCAACTTCGCCTTTGCCTGTGTGATTGCGTTTGGTGTGGCGTTCAATGGCATGCGCATCGCTTACTCGGAACGTGTTCAGCAGTTGGCTTCCCTGCGCGTGCTCGGGTTCACGCAGACCGAAGTCGCTTGGATTCTGCTTGGGGAGCAGTTTGTGCTCACCGCCATTGCGCTGCCAGCCGGACTCCTGCTTGGCTATGGCGTATGCGGGCTCCTCGCGACTCGGCTGGCAACTGACTTGTACCGCCTTCCGCTTGTGGTTCATGCGGCGACCTTCGCTTACGCATTCCTTGTCGCCGGTGGGGCGGTGGTGTGTTCGGGCCTGTTGGTAGCGGCCAAGATCAGACGGTTGGATATCGTCGCCGTCCTCAAGGCAAGAGAATCATGAAGCCCGGCGCTGTGCGAAAGTCACTGGCTCTTGCGGGTGCCGCGCTTGCGCTGGCATTGACGCTCGCGTATGCGCTCTGGCCAGCGCCTGCGGCAGTGGACACAGGGCGCGTCACACGTGGGCCGCTTCAAGTCACGATCGACGAAGACGGCGAAATTCGTGCGCATGATCGTTACGTCATCACGGCGCCGATCACAGGCCGACTGCTTCGGGTTGAGCTGCATGAAGGCGATCAGATCAAAGGCGGGCAGGTGATCGCCGCCCTGGTGCCGGTGCCGATGACGCCGGGGGAGGGGGCATCGCAACGAGCAAGGGTTGATGCGGCAGAGGCAATTTTCCGAGAGGCCCAGGCGCGGGCCGCTCACGCCAGGGCGGACTACGAACAAGCTCGCCGGGACCTGGCCCGGGGCGAAACGCTTCTGAGCAGCGGCGCCACGTCGAGGCAGGAAGTGGAGCAGATGCGGACCATGTCCGCCTCGAGCGCCAGCGATCTGTCAGCAGCACGCGCAAGGGAGACGTCGGCCGCAGCCGATGTGCGCGTCGCCATGGCGAATCTGAAGGCGTTGGAAGCAGGGCAACCTGTTGAAGTCCGGGCACCGGCCAACTCGGTGCTGCTACGTATCGAACAGCAAAGTGAGCGCGTCGTGCTTGCAGGTACGGCCCTCATGGTCTTAGCTGACCCTTCCCGCTATGAACTGGTCGTCGACGTGCTGTCGACCGATGCTGTCAAGATCAGCCCCGGAATGCGCGTATCGGTAGTGGAGTGGGGTGGCCCACTAGCGGTCAACGCCACGGTACGGACAGTCGGTCCGGGGGCTTTTACCAAGGTGTCGGCGCTGGGGGTCGAAGAACAGCGCGTCCATGTTGTCGCGGATCTTGTGGACCCACCCGGAAAGTTGAACGATGGGTACCGCGTACAAGGCCGCATTGTCATCTCGGACCAGCCTGATGTACTCAAGCTACCGATCGGCGCGTTATTCCGCTGTGCCGACCACTGGTGCACGTTCATCGTCGAGAATGGAAAAGCTGTCCAGCGAATCATCCAGATCGGACAGCGCAACGCGGAAGAAGCCCAGATACTCGACGGGCTTCAGGACCACGACACTGTGGTCGTTTATCCTCCAACCACGCTTAGTAACGGCATGAGCGTGCGGCCCCTGAAATAGGCAATCTGAGCGCCCGCTGCGTCCCGGGGGGTAGATAGCGACACCGAAATCCTGTGACTGCAACGTAGGCGTCCGAGCATCCTCCGGACACAAGTAAAGGTCAGCCCAAAGTAGAGGGCTGGCCCAACTTGTTCGTCATTCGGCTACACAATCCACATAGCGAGTCGTACAGGTTCGCGGGCGGACATAGCGATTACCCACGCAGCCGCGGTTGAAACTCGGCGGGCCGAGCTGCGTTCCCCGTACGCGGAGAGCTGCCGCTGATGCGTCCGGCCTACTCCCTCCGTTCATCTCGATCCTACTAGGGCGGCCTATGCCGTGCATTGGTGTTGTCGCTGATTATGTCTAGTCTGTGTGTGGCAGGACATGCGTCAGCGAACGGCGCCGCCTTGCCGCAGAATGCAACCCGCCCGTAACGAGCGGCATGGCTGGAGGAGGTCGATCAGTGAACGTGGCCACGAGCTAGGTGATGGGCGCCCCGTAGTGGCGGCAGCGATCCGCCCAGAACTGAGCCACGTCACCATGACCGACTTTGCTTTTTATATCACATTGTGATACATCTAAAGCATGCATGCATAAGATGATGTCGCGAAGCGGTGCCCTCATGGCCGCTGTCAGAACCACGTGCGTAGCAGTGCCTATGCGCAGCGATGCTGGTGCAGGGAACGACGGGAAAACTCCATGGCCGAGTCCAGAACGTTCGACATCTTCCGCTACGATCCGGACCGTGACACCGCGCCACACATGCAGACGTTGGAGATCGACATCACGTCAACTGACAGGATGCTACTCGACGTCTTGGTGCGGCTGAAGGCGCTCGATGAAACGTTGAGTTACAGGCGCTCTTGCCGGGAAGGCGTATGCGGTTCAGACGCGATGAACATCAATGGAAAGAACGGTCTTGCCTGTACGACGAACCTTCTCGATCTGCCACGCCATACGGTTTTGCGCCCGTTGCCCGGCTTGCCGGTCGTCCGCGACCTGATCGTCGACATGACGGCATTCTTCAAGCAATACCACTCGATCACGCCATACCTGATCAACGATACGCCACCACCTGAACGCGAGCGCCTCCAGTCGCCGGACGAACGCGATCAACTTGACGGGCTCTACGAATGCATCCTGTGCGCCTGTTGCTCGAGCGCTTGTCCATCGTTCTGGTGGAACCCCGACAAATATGTCGGCCCCGCAGGGCTTCTACAGGCATACCGCTTCCTCGTGGACTCACGCGATGAGGGCACGAATGCACGGCTCGACAATCTCGAGGATCCATATCGACTGTTCCGCTGCCGCTCGATATTGAATTGCACCGACGTTTGCCCGAAAGGACTGAACCCAGCGAAGGCGATCGGCGAGATCAAAACCATGCTAGTACGCCGGATCATTTAAACCGTTTTGGAGAAAGGAGCAAAAACCATTATGGCAACACCACGAGCGGCGCCAGGGGAACTGATCGACGTGCGACCGCTCGGTCCGGGCGTGAAGAGCGCCAAGTCGGTCTCGCTCATGCGGTCCGACCATCTCGAGGTCATACGGCTCGTGCTTCCAGCCGGCAAGCGGATTCCCGAACACCGCGCGCCAGGTGAAATTACCGTGCAGTGCCTCGAAGGAAGCTTGACGTTCGGCACGGACGTCGCTGTACGCACGATGCACGCCGGGGACTTGCTCTTCATCGTGCCGGGCCAAGCGCACTGACTCGAGGCGCTCGACGACGCGTCGGTACTGGTCACGCTCTATTTGCCACAAGGTCACGGGGAAGGGGGATGAGGCAATATCGTCGGCTCATGGGGCGACGGAGTGCGAACGTCTATACGGATCTTGAGCGCACCGAGCTCATTCAGCTCTTGGCGTCAGCGCCCGGAATACGCCACGTCGAGATCACGAAAAGCACCCGAAGGGGGCTATCGCACTTGCTTCGATCTGTCGATGGACGTTGTCGACGATTTCGTCGCCTACTTGGAAGATCACGACTGGATGTCGGCGATGTAGCGACCTGAAGGTCCGTTCATGGCCGAAAGAGGACGATCAACGCGTCGCTGATCTCACCTTTGGTGCCAAGGCGAGACTGTCGAGAAAGGTACGGACCTCCTGCTTTTGTTGCTCAGTATGTCGATTTGCACGGAATCCTGACTCACGGGGATTCGGCGCAAATCAACAGTTCGAGCTCTATTACATGCGTGATGGCAGGCTCACCAGGACGAAGAAGGTCGCAGGCGATGCTTCTTTCCCGAAGAGCTGCAGGCGATTTGTGGGCTCAACGGACTCAATGTCGTGGCGCGGCTTGTCGACTACGATGGCTCATCATTTACCTCACGCTCGCCGAAGGAAATCTTGTTTTGTCGTGCGTCGTAAAAGCCGTGCCCGGTCGCTGTTAGCTTAGCCCCACTTGAGTACCTATTAAGGGGCCTAAGTGCTGACGCGGCGTAACGGTCAAAGTTATTTCTCGGACACAACGCTCGCTCAGGCCGCTACAGTCCCAACGGCGATTTGCCTCGGCCTATAGAGCCGCGTATGCAACACGTCCAGGTGTGCCAGCCCTTGCGCGATGCTGGACATCGGCAGATAGCTGAAGCACAGCCGGACGTGGTTGAGGCTGGCCGGGCCGTAGTGCTGGCCGTGCACCAAACGCACATCGTGCTCGCGGCGCGCTGCGTCGATGAAGGCCTGCGCATCGGTGCCAGCCACCAGCCGAACCCAAAACGAGAACCCGCCGCGTGGCATGGTGTAGTCGGGCTCGCAGAAGCGGCTGCCTTGAAGCAGCTTGTGCAGAGCATCGCGCTTTGCGCGGTAATGCGGGCGCAGCCGCGCGATGTGCGTATCGAGCACGTCCGACCGCATCAGTCCCAGCACCACGTTGCTCACGATCGGGCTCACGCCGCCGTCGCACTTGAGCCGCGCGAGTTGGCTGATGATGTCGGGCTCCGCCAGCACCCAGCCTACGCGCAGGCCCGGTCCCGCCACCTTCGAGATGGAGTGCACATTGATCACGTTGCCACCGGACGAAAGCCACTCGGTGAGGCCATCGTAGGGCAGTTCGGCGTAGACCAGATCCTGGACCAGCGGCACCCCGTGCTGCGCCAGCAGCGCTGCCACGCGGGCCATGTGCGCACGTGGCATATGGCAGCCGGTCGGATTGTGGAAGGCAGGAGTGGTGTAGTACAGCCTCACGCGGTGCGTTTGACGCAGAGCGGCTTCCAGCGCATCCAGGTCGACGCCGTCTGCTCCCATGCCGAGCTGCACTATGGTCGCCCCTGCCACCGAGAACGTGCGTAGCGCGCCCAGATACGACGGGTCTTCGGTCAGCACTACGTCGCCTGGATCGAGGTACAGGTCAGCCAGCAGTTGCACTGCTTGCGAGGCTCCGTTGGTCAGGATCACCTGGTCTTGCCGCACGCCGTGACGCAGCGCGATCTGCGTGCGCAGCTCCGGCAGGCCCAGCGCATCGGTGTACTGCGGCAGGTCGGCCGCCGATACGCCGGTGGCAGTGTCGAAGGCATCCGGCCAGGCAAGCTCTTTGAACAGAGCTGGGTCCGGCAGGCCGTAGGCGAAGTTGACGGCGTGCTTGCCGCCCGAGTAGTCGAACGCGGCAAAGTCTTGCGACAGGCGGCTGCGGTGCGAGGGGATCAGGTTCATGGGTCAGGCAGGCATGGTCGCGGCGGCGTGGTCAGGGCGAAAGCGCTCGTAGTAGGCTGCGATAAAGCTGGCGGGCACCGGTGCACTGAAGTAAGGAAAGTCGGCAGTGGCCTTTGGCAGGGCAGGCTGCACAGCGGACTCCTTGAGCGAGGGCTGCCAAGCCGCGCCAAAGAAGTGCTGACCGTAGCGGATCGCTAGCGCCGGCACCACCGGATACAGCAGGCTCAGGAACACCGACACGCGCTCCGCCTTCCATGCGCCTGTGCTCTCATGTGCCAAGCCCGACTCCTCGAAATACGCGTCGACGGCGTCGAGCGCGTCCCAGAAGCGCACGTCTTCGATGGCGCGAGCGTAACGCTGGGTGATGCCGCGCAGGGCGGGCGAAAGGCCACTGGCATCCACCGTGAGGGCTCCCTCGGCGTTACGGCGCAGCGCGTCTTCCCATGCGCGCAGATGCGTGGTAGCGGCAATCAGGCCGTCGATCTGGAAATCGTTGTCATTACCGCCAAACGGTTTGGCCACGCGCGCCAGCGCGTAGCGCAGGACGCTGGGTTCCAGCTCGCGGGCCACCTCGTCGGCCCACAGCGCGTGGTTGCGGCTGGTGGAGAACTTCTCGCCTTCGAGCTTGTAGAAATCCTGGATCGAATGGTTATCGGGGATGGGGTAGCCGCGCGCGAGCAGGGCTCCGCTCACGCCCACCGTGTAGTAGAAGCGGTTGTCCTGGCCCATGAAGAACAGCAGGTGCGTGTCGGGGTCGTGCAGCACCGCTTCGGCGTCCAGGCCGTCGCGGGCGCATTGCTCGCGGATGCCCGTGTCGTAACACCACAGGCCCTCGAACCAGGTGAGCAGCGTCTGACCAGCCACGGCTTCGGGCTGGTCGAGCACTACGCCGCGGCTGAAGTGGCGTGACATCGGCAGTGCATGGGCATCGCGAGCCAGCCAGCTGTGCTCTTTTTCGCGGATCACCTCGGGCCACGCGCTCCGCGAGATGGCCTCGTCAAGCGCCTGCGCCAGAAGCGGTACGTTGAGCACCGCTTGTCGAATCGGCCGCAACGTGAGCGCGTTGCCGCACGTGGCGTGCCGCGCATTGCGCAAGGTAGCGTGTTGCACAGCCAAGCCGCAGTTTTCGCATAGGTTGCTGTCTGTGGGTGCGCCACAAGCCGGGCAGTTGCCGGCAGCCAGCGAGTCAGCGACGAACTCGTCGCAGTGTGCGCAGTAGAGTTGCACTCCGTCGCGCACATCTACATAGCCTGCGTCCTGCAACTGGCGGAAGATCGCCAGGGCGTTGTTCTTGTGCGCGGCACTGGAAGTCCGCACGAACACGTCGGGTGTTATCTGCAGCGCGCGCAGGCACTGCAAGATTTCATCGATGTGCATCTGTGCGACCTCGTCGACCGGGCGGCCGAGCTTGCGGGCCTTCACGAGGGTGTAGGTGCCGTGCTCATCGGCGCCAGTGACGTGGTACGCCCGGTGGCCAGCCATGCGCTGGAAACGCACGAAGACGTCAGTGAGCAGGTAGACGCCGCCGATATGGCCGAGGTGCAGCTTGCCATTGGGGCAGGGCGGTGCGGGGCAAACGAAGTAGGTGCGCATATCGGTCAGGTCAGTCCCACCAGATGGAGAGGAATTTGAGGCTGGCATTCGGGTCGGTATTGCGGATGGCGTGTTTCTGGTGCGGCGGCATGTAGAACAACGTTGATTCGCCCACCAGGCGGATCTGGCCGTCGGCCTCGAACTCGCCGCGCCCCGAGATGAGCACCCACAGCTCGTGCTCGTGGTGCGCGTGCAGATCGACCGCCCCGCCCGGCACCACTTCCACCACCGACGTGCCGAACTGCGTCTGCAGGCCCTGCGGCAGGTGCTCCAGCAGGCGGCAGACCAGCACGCCGTACTCGTGCCGCATCATCGTGCGGTCGATCTGCTTCGTGTACACGTGTGCATTCCCCCAGGGTTGTCCGCTCAGTCGCGGTAGAAGATGCCGTTGGACACCTTCAGGTTATCCATGTCTGCCACCTTGCCCTCGGGCGGGTTGTAGGCGCGCTTCATGCGGTTGTATTCGGCACGTGTCGGCCCGCCGGTGGAGGCGCGCTGAAACACCAGATACAGCGTGCGGCGCGAGCGGTCGCTCTTGTTGGGCTCCGAATAATGCGGCGCGTAGTCGTCGAAGATGAAGATGTCGCCGGCCTTCCAGGGCGTTGGTTCCCACGTGAAGGTGTTCGCCACCTCGGTGTCGATCACGCCGCCCTTGTTCATCGGAAACACGCCTTCCTTGTGGCGGCCGGGCGTGAAGAACAGGCCGCCGTTGTTGGGGTCGGAATCGTCGATTCCGATGGCGACGACTGCGTGCACCATGCGCTCCGGAATCTTGTGCGGGATGTGATAGATGTCCTGGTGCGGACGGTAGCCACCGCTGTCGGGGTACTTGAAGATCAGCAGCTCCTTGAGCATGCGCGTGTCTTCGTCAAGCAGCGTCTCGACGGCGCTGCGGATGCGGCCATCGGCCAGCAGGGCTTCGCGCAGGGCATCGTTATAGTCGAGAAAGTTCTCCACCTTGGAGATGATCTTGCGGTCTTCTTTGGTCCTCTCGAACCACATCATCCACTTGTCGTCGCTCACGTTCCAGCGGCCGATCTCGTCGACCAGGTTGGAGATGCGCTCGCGCGCGGTCGCGTCGAAGAAGCCTTCCAGCCTGAGATACCCGTCCTGGTGCCACTTTTCCTGTTGCGCTTCGGTCAGCATACGAAATAACCTCCTTGAGAAGAAAGACGAAGGCCGCGCTTCAGCGCACGGCCGGTGCGGCCGCCCGCACGCGCAGCGTGGCCAGCAGCACGACATTGATGGCCACCGCCCCCAGTAGCGCGAGCAGCATGGCGTTGGGGCCCGAGCGGCGGATCAGATGCCCTCCGATGAACGGAAACCCGAACAGCCCGATGAAGTACGCCAGCGTGAAGATCTGCGAGGTGACCGGCACCGACACGCCCTGTTCGCCAGCTAGGTTGACCGCCATGCCGTTGAGCGTGGAATAGCTCAGCCCGTAGCCCGTGGCGAAGACCACCGTGGCCGCCACGTACAGCAGCGTGCTGCCTGTGTTGGCGATGAACAGCGCCAGCGATGCGGCCGTCGCCACGAACAGCACCAGGGCCAACCGCTGCACCGGCATGCGCCCCATCACGCGTGCCAGCGAGAAACGCAGCGCCACGCTGGTTGCCGTGAAGGCCAGGAAGAACAGATCGGGCCGCAGGTGGCGTGATTCGGCATACACGCTCTGGTAGGTCGACAGCCCCGCAAACACGCACGCGGCAAACACGATCATGGCGATGGGCGCGGCGGTGCGCTCGCTCAGTAGCGCCAGCGTTTCACGCGCGGTGATGGCCACACGCGTCATCGGCAGGCCGGGCGCATGGACCATGGCACGCCGCGAGGCCTCCACGCACATCGCTGCCGCAACGCAGGCCGCCGCAAACATCACATACACGACCGCCACCGAGCCGGTGTACTGCGCCAGCAGGCGGCTGAGCGGCGTGGCCAGCCCTAGCCCCGCCATCTGCGCGCCCGACACGATGGTCAGATACTGGATGCGCGCGGCTGGCCGCAAGTGGTGGATGATCTGCAGTGGCGCCAGGATGAAGAACACCGACCAGCCCACGCCCAACAGCATGCCGCCCACGTATGCCGCACGCGCATCGACTGCCACACCGGCAAAGCCCAGCATGGCGAGCGCCATGGCCAGCGATGCAACAGCGATGGTCGGCATCACGCCGATGCGCTGGGCCACCCATCCCGCCAGGCAGCAGCACACGATGGTGGCAACCATGCCGCTGGAGATGATGGCTCCCGCTGCGGCGCTGTTCATGCCGTGCGCCTTTAGGTAGTCCGGTAACAGGAAGCTGGTGCCATAGGCGGCCGCAATCACGATCGATGCGATCAGGAACGGCACGAAGGCGCGCAGCTCCAGCGTGTCGGGCAGCAGGTCAGCATGTGGAGGCACTGTGATGCCAGGCCGGTTGTGGACAGCAGAGAGCGAAGCAGCGGTCATGCGATGGCGGCGTGGCGGCGCGGGTGGGGGATGGTGTCAAAGCTGAGGCTAAGGTCAACCTCAGCGGCGTCCTCGGCGTGGTCAAGGACGCCGAGCATTTGCTGGTCCGGTACGTCTGGATAGAACGCACGCCCGAGCAGGCTGTTGATGATGCGACTGTTGCGATACGCAACCAGTGATAGGTTCACGCTTTGCAGCCCGTGCTGGACGCGGCCCTGGTTTTGCAGATAGACCGGGCCCGGCATGCCCTTCTCGAAGCGCACGGCGTAGTCGTCGCCGAGGTCGGGCAGGCCGTCCTCCAAGCAGGCACCGGCCAGCAGCGTTTGCAGGAAGGGCGGAGTGCGCGGCTGGAAGCCGGTTGCCAGCACGATGCGGTCGGCCTGGATGCGGCAGCGGTGTGGCGTGGTGAGCGCGGTCAGCCCCACCTGCCAGCGTTCGTCGCGGCGGGTGATGTCTTCCATCACCACGCCTGGCAGCAGGCGGAAGCTGCCGGCTAGCGTGCCGGCCACGCTGCGTTCGTACAGTACGTCGTACAGACGGTTGCACAGCTCGGCCGAGATGCCGTCGCTGGTGAGTTTCTCCGCCTCGACAATGGCGCGGCGCTGGCGGATCGGCAGGGCGTGGAAGCGCCGGTTGTAGCCCGGCATGTAGGCTTCGTTGACGAAGGCGTTGTCGTCCATGGCAAACAGGTTGGCCCGCGAGGTGACCCACGTGATGCGCGCCGTCGGCGCCTGCTCGAGCATATGTTCGACCACCTCGGCGCCGCTTTGGCCGCCGCCTACCACCAGCACCTCCTCGCCCGCGCGTAGCGGTGGGCAATCGAGGTAGTTGGCCACGTGATAGACCGTGTCGCCCAGCCATGCGCGGGCGCTGGCCGGGATCTTCGGCTCCACGCCCACGCCCATCACTATGGCTCGCCCATGGAAGGTGCCGGCGTGCGTGCTGACGCGATAGCCGCCAGCCACGGGCGCTATGTCGATCACCTCCTCACCAAAGCGCAGCGTACCGAGCTGTTGCGCAACCCACTGGTAGTAGTCGGTGAACTCTCGCCGCGAGGTGGAGGCGCTGCGCTTGTTGACGAAGCTGTAGAGCCGCCGGTGCACCGCCAGGTAGTTGAGGAACGAGTAAGGGCTGGTCGGGTCGACCAGCGTGACGCAGTCCTTGAGCGGCGAGACCTGTAGCCGACCGTTAGGCAACATCAGCCCTGGGTGCCAGCAGAAAGCGTTGCGCTTTTCCAGGAACAGTGCCCGCAGCGGTGTGAGCGCAATCAGTGCTGCTAGGCTGAGGTTGAACGGGCCGATCCCGATACCAATTACGTCCAGCATGTCCATGTGGGGCTTCCTGCGGGTCTGGGGATGAGCGACGCCGACGGCTGCGCCACTGCGAGGCGCAGCGGCGCAACGACGGCGGGCGAAAGACGAGATGCGCGGTGCGGTGACGGCGTGTCGAGCGTTCAGGCCGGAGCACATCGGCCGCCGTGCGGCGGCAGGTTGGTCATGACGGCCGCTGAATCAAGCCGCGCTGGATGCGAGGCGCCGCCGGAGGGGTTTAAGGACTTCATGGGAATACTCGCCTGTCGGGTGCGCTGTTTGAGGGACAACCGCCTCTGTTCGTGCGCGCAGTTCTTGCGCATCGCTTTTTCTTTGAACTGCCGCAAAAGTAGAAAACGCGTAAGCCGTCCGCAAGGCGCCGGCACTATGAAGTTTTTTTTCGGCAGAAAAAAATGACGCGCAGCTCCATTGTTCGGTCTACACAGGACGGACAGGGTGTGCATGTGAGGTGACCCCGCACCAAGAGACAGTACCGCTGGGACGTGAAGAATTCGGCATGATTTTCACGATTTGAAGTGGAAGACATGCTGTGAAGACGAGTGAATTCAGCGGAAAAACCGTCATTTCCAAATGATTCGGATCGCCCGAGCGAATTGGCATCTGTCAGCACGAACGCCGCCGCTGACCAACAGACGACAGCGGCGCAGTCATCCCTCCAAGGGTCTTGAAGAAAAGTAGCCGAAAACTGCATACGTCCTTCTTCGAGGATATAGAGCTATTGCGATAACTATTCTTATCGCAATAGCAGCATGGAGGCACTAAACTGCCTTCCATGAAAACGCGTCTGCTTCCCGTCGATCCCTCCGTAGGCACACCATCTGATTTCCCCGATGCCGCCGAACTGGCGGCGTTGCGTGCCTGGCATGCCGGCTTGTCCACTCGCGAGGCCGTTGAGCACTACCTGGGCGAGCGCCTGACTCCAAGGCAGTCCTCGCGTGGCGTACTGGGTCGTGTCCGGCGTCAGCTCGCCACGTTTGCCCGCCGACGTCAGCGCGAAGACCTGGCGATACTGTTCGAGATGTCAGCAGCCGACCGTGCAAAACGGGGCAGGGCAGCCGACCAGGCGATCGAACTGCTCCGCACGCTGCCGCTATCAGCCCCGCTTATCAGCGATGATGTGGAACTGTGGTTGGATGCTCGTGCTGTCGTCGCACTGCGTGCCGCCGGTATTGACACCCTGGCCGACCTGACTGTGCGCGTGCCGCGCCGACGCCGCTGGTGGGCGGTCATTCCTGGATTGGGGCAGGCCAGTGCGCGGCGCATCGAGGCATTCTTTGCAGAGCACCCTCGATTGACCGAGCGCGCCCGGGCGCTGATTGCTGAACAGGTCCGCGGCGTGGTGGTGCCGTGGGAGCAATTGCGCCTGCCGCACGAAGTCGATGGCTCGCAAGGGCAATTCCGTGCGCCGCGCGAGACCTGCGTCCTCACCGCCGACAATGACTACGAAGCGGTGCAAGCTTGGCTTTCCTTGCATGAATCGCCCGCGACCCAACGGTCATACCGCAAAGAGGCAGAGCGCCTGATCTTGTGGGCGATCGTCGAACGCGGTCGGCCGCTGTCGTCGCTCACCACCGAGGACGCCATTGCTTACCGGAGCTTCCTACGCCGGCCGACGCCACGGGAGCGCTGGGTCGGCCCGGCGCTCCCGCGCACGTCCGTTGAATGGCGGCCGTTCACGGATGGGTTGTCTGCGCGCTCGGTCGCCTACGCGTTGTCCGTGTTGGGGGCCATGTACCGTTGGCTGATTCAGCAGCGGTACGTGCTGGCCAACCCGTTTGCCGGCGTCAAGGTACGCGGCGGCGGGAGGACTGCCGCGCTGGATGCCTCGCATGCTTTTACCGAGGGCGAATGGGCGCTGGCCCGCACCATCGCTGATGGACTGGAGTGGTCGTATGGGTGGGACGCGCCTGCCGCGCAGCGGCTGCGCTTCGTGCTGGACTTCGGCTATGCGACCGGCCTACGGGCGAGCGAACTCGTTTCTGCGAAGCTAGGTGATCTCGAAACGGATCGGCAGACTGACCATTGGATCCATCTGGTCGGGAAGGGCAGTCGCGCTGGCAAGGTTGCGCTGCCACCATTGGCGCGCGGGGCGCTCGATCGCTACCTAGTGGAACGCGGGTTGCCGGTGACGCAGGCGCGTTGGGATCCTCGAACCTCGCTGATCGGAACACTGGGGCTGGATCCCAATGGCGGGATCACAGGGGCGCGACTATGGAATGTGGTCAAACGGTTCTTCCTGACGGCGGCCGACGTGATTGAAGGCGATCATCCTGTGCTAGCAGAGAAGCTACGAAGGGCCAGTCCACATTGGATGCGGCATACGCACGCCACCCATGCCCTGGAGCGCGGCGCAGAGCTGACGACCGTGCGGGACAACCTCCGGCATGCATCGGTTTCGACCACTTCGATCTACCTGCACGGCGACGAGGTAAAACGTGCACGTCAGATCAGTGCGGCGTTCCGCGCCCGCTGACCCCGAGGCCGAGCCGCTTGCTTGACATGGCATCGCAGGGTTGCGTGCGCCATCTAGCATATTTGCTGAAACGCCAATAAAGATCGGGAAGCAGGAGTGATACCTCGGTGGTTGTGCACAGGCAGAAAGCGCGTGGTATTCGCTATCGTCCCCATGCAGCGTCGACCCAAGCTCGCGCCTTAATCACGCATAATTTGTGTTATGTAAAATAAAAGAGCCTCGCAGATAACGCAACGTCCACATGCAGGCGCTGCGGTACCTCAACTAATTCCGTGCACTGATACGCTCCAGTGCGGTTCGATGCAGTCGTGCGCGAGCGTGGATCATGCCGCACATCAAAATTCTGCAGTGAATCGATCCATCCTGCATCCGATCTCGCATGGCAGACGTATATGACGTCAGCGCTGCGCCGGGCTTGAGACAAGTCGCGCAGCGCCCGATCCATACCCTGCCCAAGGAGATTGACCCATGAAGCGAGCACTGCTACTGGTTTTGACGTTGACCACCGCGACGCTGAGCGCATGCGGCGGCGGCGACGATGCGCCCATGTCGATGGCATCGACGGCGTCGACAGCACAATTTCCACAAAACGCCGACATGTGGGCCGGACTTGGCGGAGATGCAAGTGCACCGGCCGCCATTTCGAAGGTGGTCGACGACGCAGTGTCCGGTCTGCTGGCAGACCCCAAAGAAGCACCTTACTTTGCCAACATCGGTCAACCTGGCCACGACACGGTGGGTCGTCTCAAGGCTTGCCTGAACCTCCAGTTCAAAGCGTTGTTTGGTGGCCCCTTCAGCTATCCAGGGCAAGTCGCGGCGGACGGCACCACCGTCATGTGTGACGACATGGCCGCAGCACATTCCGACGTCGGTATCCCTGGCTGTGTGTTCGATCAGTTCATTACCGATGCCGCTGCTGTCATGAAGACCGATGGCGTTCCGGATGCCTACATCTCCCGTGTAGCACCCGTGCTCACTGGTCTCAAGTCGACCATCGTGTCGTCGATGCCTCAGTATCTGGGCCCCAACACCGCCCAGAACTGCCAATGAGCCCGCGCCGCTGGCTGCAACGCTACACAATGCCCAGTGTTGCAGCGCTGACGGTTGCGATTGGTCTGGTCGGGGCAATGCACTCGAAGGCGGCTCGTCCTCTGCTCGCGATGCTTGGCGTCCCCTGCCCCGTCGACAACACCACGGCGGAGCAAGTCAGCGCACTGCGTGCCAGCGGCCTGGCGCACCTTCGAACAGACCAACTCGCACCGGCTCGCCCCGTCCCAGGCGGATTCGTACTGGACCGCACGACCGCCGAGGAGGCCGCTCGCTGGGCATACGAAAATGACATAGCCTGTGATGATGTCAAGCACGGCTACCGCTATCTTCGCTGCCGAGGTGTGGACGCCAATAAGCTCGGTCTTGCCGGCCCGCCTGTCAGCGAGTTGTGGCTCAGCTTCGGGCCCAGTGGCCATCTCGTCGGCATAGACGTCTACCGACGCGGTATGAGCGCCGGCGACACAACGGCCGCCTGGGATGGCGCGAGATATGCGCTGCGCAATGCGCTCGGTATGCCCACGTCGACAATGGGTAATCCATCACCCGAGGTATTGAGCGGATCGCCACTGCAGACGGCACGGTTGCAGTACCGATTCTCCGACTACGTGGCGATCGTCACCGCGAGCAATTTGCCTTACGCCGGGCTGGCGGTGCGAGAACAGTACCTGTCGTCCGGTTCTTGATTTCACGTGCTAAACCTTCGGCCTGATGGTCGAAGGTTTTCTTGACCGCGACGGATAACGTGTGGGCCAGTAGATTCGCCGGCCTCCATTAAAGTTACTGCTTCAACACGAACGGGTGAACAGCATCAGCCTGTCACCTGCAATCTCTGCATCGCCCCCGGGCGAATCCACAGCGCCTCACCGGCCTCCCGCAGTCGTGGTTTCCCCGCGCTTGGATGAAAGTTCTTGCTTTCGCTAATCGGGAGAACGGCCACTGTCGCTCGGGTTAACCTGCATCGCGCGCCCCTTTCGATGACAGGCTCTAAAAAACAGCGTGTCTCAAACAGAACGGCGTCAATAGAATCCTCGCAGCCTCGGCATACGTACATAGAAAACGCCGATCGAGGCAGGAGGAGACCCCATGCTGCACATCCGCACCGGCTGCCTTGCAGCCAGTCTTTGTCTGCTCGTTGCCGCCTGCGGTGGCGGCGCATCTGATTCATCAACGGCGGGCACCTCAGGATCAGCGACCTCCTCGGTCGTGGCAACGTCCCCTGTCGCGCAGTCGGCTGCCTGCGATACACCACTGGCACCGAGTGTGGTCAACAACTCGATCGTCGTGCCGGTGCCGTCGGACTTCGACCCGAGCGCGAATCCAACGCCAACCACCCGTGTTTACTTTTCGGTCATGCTGCCCTCGCGCTGTCCTGGCGATCGCTTTCCGGTGGTCCTGCACAGCCATGGCTACGGCGGCAATCGACTGAAAACCCTGGCAGCCAATGGCGATCTGCATCCGGGCGATCCGCATTTCACGTCGGTGGACGAACTGGTGCAGGCGCTGCCGTATCACGGCTACGTTGTCATCAGCTACGACGAACGCGGACACGGCGACAGCGTGCCAGCCAATGGCGGCGGCAATGCCCGCATCATCGATCCGCGCGCCGAAGTTCAGGACGCTCGCGCGATCCTGGATTGGGCCTACGACAACGCCGACAGTCTGTACGTGCAGACCGAGCCGCAGACCGGGATACCCAAAGACATCAAAGTCGGCACGGTCGGTTACAGCTACGGGGGCGGTTTTCAGATGCCGCTGGCCGCGCTCGACCCACGCATCGACACCATCGTGCCCAACGGCACCTGGTATGACCTGCTGTACAGCCTGCTGCCGGGCCAAGGCATGAAGCTCTCCTATGGTGGGCTGCTTTGCCTGCTGGCCAGCACCGCCACGACTGCAAGCCCGGGCGGGCACGGCGTATCGAATACGCCGCTGGTAGCGACGCTGTGCAACACCATCGGCGTGCAGGGGCCGCTAGCCAGTACCGTCCGCACGGAGACAGACCTGTTCAATCTGGCGAGTCTGCCGACGGCGTACCCGCGTCCCGTCTCCGGCACGGAGCTGACCCAGTTCTTCTTCGATCATGGCATGGGCTATTTCGAGGCGCAGCAGCGTGCGGGCCTTCCCTGGAACTTTGGCGAAACCCAGGCAGTACTGCGCAAGGTGCCAGCGCTGTTCCTGCAGGGCAACCGCGATGTTCTGTTCAACGTGACAGAGGCCTACATGAACGCGCGGTATTTCGCGTCGACCGGCGCGGATGTGCGCGTGCTGACGACCGAAGGCGGTCATATGAATCCGCTGGCGGGCCAGTCGCAGGGCACCGCCAATTGCGGCGGCGTCGTGGGTGTCGCGTCGATCCTCAGCTGGTTCGACAGGCAGTTGAAGGGTATCGAATCCGACACGTTCAACGCGATCCCCAAGGTTTGCCTCTCGGTGGCGGATACGGTTGGCGCCCCCAATACGCAGCCGGTCGGATTGGAGATGGACCGCATCCCCGTGGGCTCGCTGTCCGGGCCGGGGGCGATTCCCACGAGTGCCTCCACGCTGACCGCGTCGGTGCCGCTGGGTGCGGCCGGGCCGGTCTTCGTACCGATCACGACCATCAGCGGTACCGGGCAGGTGCTGGCCGGCGTGCCCCGTATCACCAACCTGGCGGTGACGCGCGGAACGGGTGCGGTCCAGGCGGCGGTGGCTTACGTCGGTGTCGGCATTCAGCGTGCGGGCAAGCTGATCCTGGTGGACGACCAGGTGACGGCGTTTGCAGAAGGCGACCATCAGGATGATCCGGGGCTGAACGCAGGCGCAGTCCTGCTGCCAGCCATTGGAGAGCAGCTTCAGGACGGCGACCAGGTCGGGCTGCTGTTCTATCCGCAGCACGTTCAGTACGCGGCAATCGTCAGCGCGAGCTCGCTGCCCAATGCGACCAACGTCGTCAACTTTGCGCTCGGCACGCAGATCCCTCCGGTTACATCGGCTCTCGACCTGTCGGCGGCGGCAGCGCCAAACGTCTATAACGTGTCTGCGACCGACGTGGAGCTGCCGATCCTGGTGCCGGGTGCGTACCCCGGAAGCCGGCTCAGCCAGTGACGGAGCGACCGCCGATCGACTGGGTGCCGCTGAGCGAGCGCCGCGGGTGGAGCAGCCGGCCCAGCCCTGCCCTCACCGCGTTGACCTGTGCGGGGTGAGACAGCCGGCCGCCCACCCGTGGGACAGGCAAGGCGGTGAGGTGGCGTCCACCGCCTTGCCTTGCGCGTCGGCTGCTATTTCACTGTGCTTGCATCCACCCACTGGTATCCGAGGCCGGAAATGCCTTTCACCAGGCTCTGGAAATCCTGGAATGCGTTGGACGCAGCTGTACCCGACATGTCGGAGTCCAACCAGAACGGATGGAAGAAGAACGACGCGAAACCATCGCGCACGACCCGCGCATATTGGGCATTCAGGTAGATATCCTGCCAGGTGTATGTCAGGCACGAGAACGGATCGATATTGCAGATGTTGTATTCGATGTTGCCCAGGTTCTCCGGAATGATGCGCTGGCCGTAGTAGTCGGAATAGATCACGTACGGGAAGAACTGCCCGACCGCGAACGCGTGACTGTTGGCGGTTGAGTTGAGCGTGTACAGATCGCTATTGCTGCAGATGCTATTGGTGTTGGTGACGCTGTTCGTGGTGTTGTTGGTGCACGCGAAGTACACCACGCGCTGGTAGGTGGAGTTGAAGCGCGGCGGTACGGCGGCAATCGACAGCGGCGACGATTCGTAATGCGGAGCCTCCCAGGCGAACGGTGTGTAACCGTTGCTGGTGAACTGCTGGAGGCCCGCGTCCAGTCGCCCGCCCGCCCACTGGAGCGAGTCGTCGTCGGTCGGGGTATTGGCCGTCGCATACCAGAACTCGAAATCATTGCCGCTCACCGCGTTGTCGATATTGGGCACGTTCTCGTATTGATGCGTGTAGCCATGCATCATCACCCTGCCCCCGCGCTTGAGCGCATAGTTGATCGCCGATTTCAACCCAGTCGCGTTGGCCAGCGTGATCGTCTCCGGCACGCCGTTGTTGTAATACCCGTTCGGATCGGTGTAGACCGGAATCGTCGCCATCGAGAACGGAATGTGCTTGTTGTACAGATAATCCGTCAGCTTCTTCATCGAGCTTGTACTGGTGTACGCATTCATGTCTTCGAAGCGCACCATGGCCCGGTGGGTGTAGACCGTTGACGGGCTGTCGCCGAGGATGTCGTGCAGCAGATCGCAGAACGCCAGGTAGCGGTCGCGCGGGCCGATGTACGAAAACGGCTGATCAGCGAAGTACCAGAAGTTGCCCGAGCGGACCACATAGGGCGCCACGGCTCCGGTCTGGCTGTCCGTGATGTTGACCAGCACCTTCGCCTTCGTTGCGTCAGTGACCTGCGTGACGCCGATGTCCGGATCGGCGCTGACCACGCCCGTCGTCGCGTTGAAGTTGTAGTACTTCACCATCGACATGCCCTTATAAGCCACGGTATCGAAGAACCCCGGGTTCGGATTGCTCGACGACGGATAGACGTTGCCGTTGAAGCCATAGACCTCGTTGAAGGCGATGCCGAATTTCTGGGTGAAGGTTGGATTGGCGTAATCGACCGTGTCCCAGGCCAGCTCCCACAGGTTGTACTTGAACCAGACCACGGTGGAGCTGGTTGACATCACGTCACTCAGGAACGCAGGGGGAATGGTGTTGTTGTAGTAGTCGCCCAGATAGAAGGTGGCCTGGCTGGCCTGCACGGAGCCCGCCGTGTAATTCTGGATCGGGACCAGACTGACTGAGGTATTCCAATGCCCTAGCAGGTTGCGCAGCATGATTGCGTAGGCAAGACCCAGGTTGGTGTAAGGGTCGTTAGGCGGCGCGTCGTACAGTACAAGCACCTTCATCGGCGTCGCAGCCTGGGCAGATGGTATGGATATGGGCCGGAATGCCAGCAGGAGACTGACTGCGAGCATGCATGCCAGGATGAGTTTTTTCATGATCGCCCCCGTCAGTCGACCCAGACAGCGCCGTTCTGGCGATGCACCGACGCCGGAGAGACGATCGTGCCGCCGGTGCTATGGCCGTGCTCTGCTTCGCGCATGAGCGAACGCGGCATGCCCGGCACGATCACTGTTGGCACGGTGGGACGAGGCGGCGGGACCACCTTGCCGTTCAGCATATGCGGCGACGCGCTGATGCCGGCATTCTTGGCTGGGCCGGTCGATCCGGTTGTACCGGTCGGCGCAGCAAAGCCTGTAGCCCCCAGCAATCCGATCGTGGCGGTCAGCAGGCCCTTGCGTGCCCATGTCCACGATGGTGTGCAATGTTTGGATGTCATGATTCGTCCCCTTGACGCAACGCGCCGCCCTCACCTTGAAGAAGCGCTCGTCCCGGTTTGCCAAACACTGCTCTGACAACGAGATTCGACGGCCCCCGTGCCATTCCCTCCCGACGCCAGTTGTAGAACAGGTCTCTACCGTCACGTAAATGGCGAACGGCGTCGCGGCCGTACGCAGGCAGCACCACCGCTGGCGCCACCACATCCGTTGAAGGCACAGGATCGTTTCAGGATTGCAGCGGCGTATCGGCCATGATCGCGTGCGGCGGAACGCTGCACCACGACGCTGCGTCGATGGCACCGCCTACCTTGTCGGCCGTCGCTCGCGCGCGCGTCGAAGGCGCCACCGTAATGGCGGTCGTGACGGACTGGCGGGCATTCTGGATGGTTCCGCGGCATGGCGGACGTCTCCGCAGCAATGTACTTTGCACAGATGGTGAATCCGCGCAAGAACCACGCCAACGCAGCTAAAGGCGCGAACCACGGCACATCAGCGCGTCGGGCATGACGCGTCGTCGCGAAACACGCCAGAACTGATTCACGCGTGAAACAGGTGGACGTCGTGTTCGTGTCCGGCACTACTGTATCAACGCCAAGCAGACTGCCGGAGGCCACCCGCCCGAAGCGCGCCAATGCCCGCTGTTTCTGATGGCTTTGTCCTTGGCATTGCCTTGCTCCAAGACGGGCTGCATCGACGCCACATGCTCCATCGGTACAACGGAATCGTGCCCTGCGTACAGACTCAGTTCTGCAGCACGTCTTCTGCTTCGCCTGAACGGCGGAGGATTGTGTAAGCCGACGAATAGAGTTTGGGAGAAGTCAGCGTACAGAGTTCTGCGAACGCCGATTTGCTTCCTTCGCCAGTCTGCTTGAGCAGCTCAATAAGCCGTTCCCGGGCGGTTTCCTGCGGCGCTGATATCGTGCCCGCGGGCCCGGGCGAAGATGCTCCGACAACGTGCATTTGATTTCGCGTGCCCGGGTTACCCGTGACGGGATGCGGCAAAAGCATATCTCCCGCGTCCTTCCGGCAATGAACATCTTGCGCGTAGCGAAATTGAGATGACATTGCCCTCCTCCCGTCATAGCTCGAGCGCGCAAGGGCACGCGCCCTTGCGCTGCAGGGGAAGGATTACGGCATCAATACCTTGTCCACGACGTGAATCACGCCGTTCGACTGGTACACGTTGCCGATCGTTACAACGGCGACGCCACCCTTGTCGTCGGTGACGGTCAAACGATCGCCCTTCTGCATGACGGTGAGCGGATCACCCTCGACGGTTTTGAGCATCGCCTTGCCGCCGCCATCGGCAACAGCCTTCATAAGGTCTTGTGCCGTGAGCCGGCCGGGCACCACGTGATAGGTCAACACCTTGACCAAGGTCGGCTTGCTTTCAGGCTTGAGCAACTGATCGACGGTGCCGGAGGGCAGCGCAGCAAAGGCTTCGTTGGTTGGTGCGAACACGGTGAATGGCCCCGTCCCAGACAGTGTTTCGACCAAGCCACCTGCCTTCACGGCAGCAACAAGAGTGGTGTGATCCTTCGAATTGACCGCATTTTGAATAATGTTCTTGGACGGATACATCGGAGCGCCGCCCACCATGGTGGTGGCTTCGCCATCGCCCATTGCGGCCGTCGCTACGGACGCATAGCCGCCAGAAATGATTGCGAAAGAAAGCAGAACACCAGACAACTTTGCCAGTTGATACCGTTTCATCGTTGACCTCTATCGTGGCGCTTCGCAACGTGGAAGCAATCAATATACGAAGACAAGTGGCTGTCGGATGCACGGTCGGATCGCGCAACAACGCAGTAGCAACCCACAAGATTGAGTTGGCTTTGCATCAGAAAATGTCTGTACCTCCAGACCCAAGAGTTGCGATCGCTAATCCAACCGAGCCTCGCTGGTGAGATGGGAAGGTAGCTACTGTTCGCCCTTTCGTTTTGTACTGATTTTTCCTTGCGACCCGGGTGCGCGTTGATTTTTCGCACGGAGTTACTTCCATGCAGTCATGACGGCATAGCGGAGACAGAAGTTGCTCTACAAAGAGAGTCAGCGCATTTCTTACTGAATGGCTTGCAGGCGCCGTCGGTGGTGGAACGCGATCGCTTTGAAACCCCAGCAAGCACTCGGAACCAACGGTAGAGGGCCTGGTTCAGCGAGGCGCGCAACGTTCCGCGCAGGCGCGACGCTCGAAATTGTCGCGGCAGTGATGCCCTCACTTGTCACTTGTGGTTAATGGCGAGTGTCACTGAATGGCGAGCGTCACAAATCCCGGCCTTACAAGCCTCCAGTCTTCTTGACGCACAGCACGTGATCGACGTTTGATACGGCGCAAAGCCGACGCTATCGGGCATGCCAGTATTGACTTGATCCGCCGAGAAACCTTGTTTGCATGTCATGCCAAGTCGGTGCGTGCACAGCCATGTTCGACGCGATGCAAATGCACCGGCTGACACCCTTGGAGACACAACCGCCATGAACGCCACAGCCCAACGCCACAGCATTGAGGGTCGCCCGACTGCGCGGGAGATTCGCGAAGTCATCGGGCCATTTGAGACGGAAGTGCTAACCCGGATCCTCGACATCGAGCCCACTATCGAGGACGTGCAACTTGCCTATAAGTGGCTGCGCTCTGACGAGCATCTCGTCCGCGGGATGGACATCGAACTCTCCGGCAAGGCCAAGTTGATCTACGAGCTGCTTGACGCGGAGTTTCCGGACTTCGATGCATCCGGACACGGTTGCTAAGTTCGCATTTGCAATGCGACTCGGCCCCCCTGCCGACCTTGGGCACCCGCCGCGAAGGAGCAACGCATGGTCAACAACACTGCGCACGTTGTCTGGTTCGAGGCATTGCGACGGACCGACGTTCCACGAGTCGGCGGCAAGAATGCATCGCTCGGCGAGATGGTGGCCACGCTTGCCGGCCGGGGCGTCAATGTCCCACCGGGCTTTGCACTCACAGCCGAGGCCTTCTGGCGCTTCGTCGATGCAAATAGCTTGCAGCCGGTGATTGCCTCAGCGCTTGCTGAGCTTGATGGCGGCAAGCTTTCCCTGGCAGAGACCGGGCTCACCATCCGACGGGCCATGTTGCGCGGTGAATGGCCAGTGGAGACGGTTGAGGCGATCCGGCTTGCCTACGACGAACTGAACCGCCGATTGGGACAGGTCGACATAGATGTTGCAGTGCGATCGAGCGCGACGGCCGAGGATCTTCCGGAGGCGAGCTTTGCCGGGCAGCAGGAAACCTATCTCAACATCCGCGGCGAGCGTGCCCTGCTGGACGCTTGCCGCCGCTGCTACGCATCGCTGTTTACAGACCGCGCAATCAGCTACCGCCAGGCGAAGGGAATCGACCATTCCAAGGTCGCATTGTCGGTGGGCGTGCAGCGCATGGTCAGATCCGATCTGGGCGGCGCCGGTGTCATGTTCACCATCGATACCGAGACGGGTTTTGACAAGTCTGTCCTGATCAATGCGGCCTGGGGGCTTGGCGAAAACGTGGTCCAGGGCAACGTGGAGCCCGACGAATACGAGGTCTACAAGCCGCTGCTGTCTGAGCCGTCGTTGTCGCCGATCGTTGGGAAGAAGCTCGGCGGCAAAGGTCTCAAAATGATCTACACGAACGACGGCGACCACCCGACGAAGAACGTCCCGACATCAAAAGCCGAGCGTGCGAGTTTCGTCCTGAGCGACCAGGAGATCCTCACCTTGTCGCGATGGGCCTGTGTGATCGAGCAGCACTATGGCCAGCCGATGGATATTGAATGGGCAAAAGATGGTGTCACCAATGAGGTGTTCGTCGTGCAGGCCAGGCCAGAGACGGTCGAGTCGCGTCGCGAAGCCAGTGCGGTAAAAACTTGGCATATCAAGAAAACCGGTCGCAAGATCCTGTCCGGCGTCAGCATTGGCGAAGCCGTCGCGGCGGGCAAAGTCTGCATCATCGAAAGCCCGCGCGACATGGAGCGCTTTGTCGACGGCGCCATTCTCGTCACCCAGACGACAGACCCAGATTGGGTGCCCGTGATGAGGCGGGCCGCTGCCATCATCACCGACCAGGGCGGCCGCACATCACACGCGGCCATCGTCAGCCGCGAACTGGGGCTTCCGGCCATCGTCGGCGCTGGCAACGCGACGCATCTGCTGCATGACGAGCAGGAGGTCACGGTGTCCTGCGCGGAAGGTCGGGAAGGATTTGTCTACGAAGGCATTGCCGACTTTGAGGTCGAAGAGATCGATTTCGGCAGTATCCCTGCGACACACACCCAGGTCATGCTGAACCTCGCCAATCCGGCGGCAGCATTTCGGTGGTGGCGAATCCCGGCGGACGGCGTGGGGCTGGCACGCATGGAGTTCGTGGTAAGCAACCACATCAAGATCCACCCGATGGCCCTTGTCCGCTTCGACACGCTCAAAGACGAAGACGCCAAACAGACCATCGCAGCGATGACTGCCGGTTATGAAGACCGCACGGAATACTTCGTCGACCGCCTTGCGCGTGGATTGGGACGGATCGCCGCGGCCCAGTATCCGCAGCCCGTGGTCGTGCGCATGAGCGACTTCAAGACCAACGAATATGCGCATCTGATCGGAGGGGCGGAATTCGAGCCGAAGGAAGAAAATCCCATGCTCGGGTTCCGCGGAGCGTCACGGTACTACTCGCCCCGCTACCAGGAGGGCTTCGCGCTTGAATGCCGGGCCATTTTCCGCCTTCGCAATGAGATGGGCTTCAAGAATGTGGTCGTCATGATTCCGTTCTGCCGGTCGACAAAAGAGGCCGACCGCGTGCTGGAGGTGATGGCGCAAAACGGTATCCGGCGCGGCGAAGCCGGCCTCAAGATCTATGTGATGTGTGAGATTCCATCGAACGTGATTCTGGCGAAGGCCTTCGCGCAACGCTTCGACGGTTTCTCAATTGGCAGCAACGATCTGACACAACTGACGCTCGGCGTTGACCGCGACTCGGCAGATCTCGCGGAGCTTTTCGATGAACAGGACGATGCGGTCAAGTGGATGATTCAAAGCGTCATCACCAAGGCCCACGAGGCAGGCGCCCACGTCGGCTTGTGCGGCCAGGCACCCAGTGACCACCCTGAGTTTGCCGCCTTCCTTGTCGAATGCGGCATTGATTCCATATCGGTGAGCCCGGATAGCTTCATTGCGGTCAAACGCACTGTGGCCGCGGCCGAGCGCGCTGCGCTGGAAACCCCGTGATAAGGCCGCCACTCGGGCGGCCTCCCCTCACAGACCACACCTGACATCCCCGATGTTCAGGCGTCGCGCTTTTTCACCCGTACAGCAGTCACCTTGTATTCCGGCGCATGCACCAGCCGGTCGCGCACCGCAGACGTCAATCGGTTGATCAATAGATCCGGGCGATGGAAGCTGCAGAACAACTGTCCCTTTTGCATTGCATCGCTGATATGCAGCGGCAGGATCGCGGCACCGTACCGGCTTGACACTTCGACCATGTCGCCTTCGACCAGGCCATGACATGCCGCATCTGCAGGTGCCATGTCCAGCGTGTCCGATGGCTTCAGCACTGCATTGGGGGTGCGGTAGCTCATGGTGCCGGCATTGAAATGGTGCAGCCCCCGACCGGTGGTCAGCAGGAACGGATAAGCGTCGCTGGTCTGCTCAGATGTGGGCACGTATGCAACCGGAACCAGGGCGGCAGTCTTGCTGGCGAAGAAGCGATCCCGATGCAGCACGGCTGTGCCTGGATGAGTTTCGGCCGGACATGGCCAGTGAAGATCTTCGCGCTCCAGGCGGGCATATGCCAATCCAGCGCCATCCGGCCAGAGCGAGCGCACTTCATCCCAGATCTGCTGCGGAGTCTCGAACTCGAAACCCTTCGGCTTGCCCATGCGCGCAGCGAGCGCCTGGATGATCCACCAGTCTGGACGTGCCTGTCCGGGGGGCGTGACGACGGCGCGGACACGCTGCACCCGCCGGTCCGAGTTCATGAAGGTGCCCTCCTTTTCAAAGGCCGATGCCGCCGGCAGGAAAACCGTCCCGAACGCTTCGGCGGTTTGATTGACGAACAGATCCTGCACGATCACCAGGTCAAGCGCAGCCAGTGCAGCAGCAGTTGCCGTTGCGTTGGCCAATGAAAGATAAATGTCATAACCCATCACCCACAGCGCCTTGAGGTGGCCCGCCTTAGCGGCGTCCATCATTTCCAGGACATCCAGGCCGCGGCCGGTTGGCAACTGGTGCCCCCAGATTTGCTCGAAGCGGGGGCCGGCCCGGCTGATCGACTGCGAGCCGGTGAGTGTGGCCGGGTCACACCCCATCTGCGCCGCACCTTGCACGTTGTTTTGACCACGTAAGGGGTTGATGCCGCTGCCGGGCTTGCCAAGGTTGCCTGTGAGCAGGGCCAGGTTAATGAGTGCCATCACGCCTTCACTGCCTTGCAGGTGCTCGGTTACGCCAAGGCCATGGAAACACATGGCCGGCCGGCTGTCGGCATAGATTCTTGCTGCGGCGCGGATTGCATCCGCGGGCACGCCGCACACCTCGGCCATACGCTCGGGTGCAAAGGCTGCAACATGCGCGGCGAAAGTATCGAAGCCGCTGACCCGCTCGGCCAGAAATGCCCGATCAATACGTCCCTCTTCGATCATCGCGGCGGCCAGCGCATTGAATAGCGGTACGTTGCAGCCCATGCGCACGGGCAGATGGACATCGGCCAACGCCGCCAGCTCTGTACGGCGTGGGTCGATGACAACAAGCCGCGCCCCTTTGAGCACCGCCTGCTTGATACGCGCCCCGACGACCGGATGGTTCTCGGTCGGATTGGCGCCGCAGATCAGGAAAGCATGCGCCTGCTCGATGTCGTCGAAGCTGTTGGTGGCTGCTCCAACGCCAAGCATTGTCTTGAGGGCCTTGGCACTGGGTGTGTGACAAACACGGGCGCAGCAGTCAACGTTGTGTGTACCCAGCACCACACGGGCAAACTTCTGCGCCAGATAGTTCTCCTCGTTGGTCGCGCGCGAAGACGCCAGCACGCCAACCGCATCGCTCCCGTACCGCGCAATGATGGCCTGCAGTTGTGCGGCGGTGAAATCGAGCGCCTCGCTCCAGCCCACCGCCTGCCAACGTCCATCACGGCGAAGCATGGGCTGAGTGGCGCGGTCCGAGGCGTGGTTGTACTCAAATGCGTAGCGCCCCTTCACGCACAGGTGGCCACGATTGACTGGCTGATCCGCAGGGCGCACGGCGACCACGCGGCCGTTGGCGGTGCCCACATCCATTTGGCAGCCGACCCCGCAATACGCACACGTCGTTCGTGTCCAGGCTGTCGGTTTGGAGACGATTCGCTTATCAAACAGGGCACCGCTGGGGCAAGTGTCGACACATGCACCGCAACTCACACAGCCTGCGCTGAGCAGCGTTGGCCCCTTGCTGATCGCAACGCGTGTTGCATCGCCGCGCCCAGCCATCTCCCAGATGAACTGGCCTTGCACCTCTTCGCAAATGCGGACGCAGCGTTCGCAATAGACGCAACGATCCATGCCCACCCCGAGGTAAGGGTGGCTGTCGTCCCGGAACAGCCCGTCCTCAAACTTGCCGCCGGGCGGCACATCGTATTTGGCCAGCAAGCGGTGAAACGGGTGACGCGGGTCCGCCGCATAGGCGGTTCTCGGATAGCGCGCGGCGATCAGCTCCAGGTTTGTACGGCACAGAGCGTCGAGCGTATCGCTCCGCGTCTGTACGACCATGCCCTCGGCAACTTCGGTGGAGCAGCTTGCAACGGGGTGGGTCTGCCCCTTCACATGCACGATGCAGAGACGGCATGCGCCGGAAGGTATCAGCCGGTCGTCGTGGCATAGGTGTGGAACCATCTTGCCGGCCGCCGACAGGGCATCAATCAGTAATGCGCCCTCGGCCGCCTCACACGCCGTACCGTCGATGGTCAATCGAACCATGATTGGAACTCCGACGGATAGTGACGCCGCACGGACTGGACAAACTCAGCCAATCCCCGTCCGTGCCCGCAGAGGCTCGTTTCCGCCAAAGCCTCGATCAGGCGTCGGAAGCGGTTGCCGTCGATCGGCATGCCGTTTGCCGCTGCCTGCGCCATGGCTGCCAGAATGGGCGTGCCCAGATGACAGGGTGTGCATTTCCCGCATGACTCGCGACTACCAAAGCGCAAGACCTGCACAACGATGCTTGCAATGGAGGTGTCGTCCGAAAACGCAATCATGCCGCCATGCCCGACGGCGCAATCGATGGCCTGCATTTCTTCGTAGCCAAGCCGTGTGTCGAGCAGCGCTGGTGGCACGATGCCAGACAGCGGCCCTCCAACCATCACCCCCCTCAGCCTGCCGCGGCGCAACCCTTGACCGAGTTGATCGACGACATCCGCCAGACGGATGCCGAAATCCACTTCGTAAAGCCCGGGCCGGCGAAACAAGGAGTTCAGCGACAGCAGTTTGGTGCCCCGGCTCTGCGAGAAACCAAGTGCAGCATAAGCGGCGGCGCCGTGGGTCACGATCCATGGGATTGCGCACAGGGTCTCGACGTTATGCACGAGCGTGGGGGCACCGAATAGACCGCGTGCGCTGATCTGCGGCGGCCGCGGCCGGACTTCCGGGCGGCGCCCTTCCAGCGCATTCAATAGCGATGTCTCTTCTCCGCAGATGTAGGCGCCTTGCCCTACGACCAATTCAAGTTGGAATGTCGGAAGAAGCCAGCCAGCCGACCGAGCCTGTTCCAAAGCCTGCGAGACCACTTGCACCGCTGCCGGATACTCTTTCCGGATATAGAGGTAGCCGCGCTGTGCGCCAACAGCATGCGCGGCAATCGCAGCGCCTTCAATAAGCCGAAACGGATCGTCCTCCAGCAGGAAGCGATCCGAGAACGCTCCTGCATCCCCTTCGTCAGCATTGACCACAACATACTTGATCCGGGCTTCAGCATTGGCAACGGCTTGCCATTTGACGCCTGCAGGGAATGCGGCACCACCCCGCCCCCGCAATCTAGACGCCTGTACCAGGTTGACCAACGCTTGCGGCGCCATCTGCCGAGCCATGGCAAGCGCATCACCGCCGCCATCGCTGCGATACGCCATCAGATCACGCACGCCGCCGCGCAGCACGTTGCCCAGCAGCACAGGACGGCTCGCATGCTGACCGACGTGTGGACGAACATCGTGTGCACCGTCACTCGGTGCGTCATAGCATTTGCCGAGGCAGTAGAGGGCAGGCGTCTGGGTGGCCGCGATCTGCCAGCGGTCTGGCTGATCAGCGCGAGCAGCGAAACAAGCCAAGCCAGCACAAGCGCACTCGCTGATCCTGCTGTGCTCGAGGTGGTAGAAGCCCTGCGTGGCGGCATGCCGTTGCGCAGGCTCCCTCATGTGAAGTCCAGGAAGCACGCTGGACTCGCGCTCCGTGGCTGACGCCTGAGCATCCACGACAACAGACTCAGAGCCGTCGCCGTTAGCGGGTGTCGGGTCTGCTTGGCGCCGATGTTGCAACAACCGCCGGCGAAGCACGTCTCGCAACACTGGCTTCATGTTCGTGGCCGCAATGAAGGAACAGAATCATTGTTCGCCGGCGGTCAGCGTATGGCTTGATACCGGTCAAGCCACCGCTTGATATCCACCCGTGATAGCGCTGCGGCTACGCTGGTTCAGTCTTCCGCGACCAAAAATGTCCAGGCAGCCGCCGAGGTCTGTGCGGAGCTTCGCAGCGCCTGAAGGGCCTGTCGCTCGGCACGCCGCACTTGTGCGGTGGTCATTCCCGTTTGCCGGGCGACTTCCTCGTGACTGTACTGCCCGCCACCCCCGATACCGAAACGCAGGCGTAGCACCATGGCGTCGATAGGCGTCATCGAGCCGAGCAAAGATTCAACGAACTCGCGCATGCGCGCATTTACCAGAACGCCAAACGGATCCGGCGAAGCGTGGTCTTCGATCAACTCCACGAGTTGCGTGTCGCCCTCGGCCACAGGCGAGTCAAGCGAGAGTGGTTCACGCGGCACAGCCAGGAGCATAGGAAGCGTGTCGTCCTGCAAGCCTTCGATGGATAGCGTGTCAGCCGGTAGTGCATCGGCAATATGCGAATGGACCAGATAGCCTTGATCGGCAGCAAGTGCCATCAGACGGCTCATCGTTTCGGTATGGCTCTGTGCGTCGTGGGCGCGGTTTTGCGTGTTCATCTGGAGTGCGGGCGCTTCCCGCGATGCGGCGTGGAGGGCATCTGCCTCCGGTTTCAGGCCGCCTGATGATCTGCGAACACCTGTCCGCACTGGCTTGCCTCTTGGGAGCACATCTGGGAATGTGGGCCCCTGTTTCAATTGCAGCCAGCCCGTTTCTCAAGGGCGGGCGACATCGCGCTTTACAGCCCCTTCCCATGCAGAGTCCATCGTGTTCTCAAAGTGCATTTCATCGCACTATTGCAGAAGCATGGGCAGGCCCATCCTGCTTTCTGTTGTGTGCCCGGAAGCCTATATTGAGCTGGGGGGCGCAATGGACACATCGCAGATCATCCACAAGACCGCCGGCGACTTGCGGGTCAGACCGAACCTTGCGGACTATGAAGCCGAGTGCCACCGCTTTTCCTGGGATGCGGTCAGCCATGAGTTGACGGGCCTGCCTCCAGGGATCGTCAACATTGCATGGCACGCGGTGGACAGGCATGCAAACCGTGGTGAAGGTGAGCGGATCGCCTTCCGCTTCCTTGCGGCCGGCATGCCTTGCCGTGATGTCACTTACACAGAGCTGTGCGCGCAAACCAATCGCTTTTGCAATGTGCTACGCGCGCTCGGCATCGGCAAGGGCGAGCGACTCTTCATCCTGGCCGGACGCATTCCGGAACTTTATGTCGGTCTGCTGGGCGCCCTGAAGAACGGCACCGTAGTCTCCCCTCTTTTTTCGGCATTCGGTCCGGAGCCAATCGCTACGCGCATCAACCTGGGTGCCGGCACGGTCTTGCTCACAACCGACGCCCTCTACGCTCGCAAGGTCGCCAAATGGCGCGACCGTATGCCCAGCCTGAAACACGTACTGCTGGTGGCCGAAGACGGCGGGCAGACGTCCGAGCCAGGAACACTCGACTTGGTTTCGCTGCTGCGCAATGCGCCAGATGCGTGCGATCTCACGCCAACCACCGCGGAAGACATGGCGCTGCTGCACTTCACCAGTGGCACGACGGGCACGCCCAAAGGCGCAGTCCACGTGCATGGCGCAGTCGCGACACATTGGGCAACCGGCAAGTACGCGCTGGACCTGCACGCTAGCGACATCTACTGGTGCACCGCCGATCCTGGCTGGGTGACAGGTACGTCATACGGCACCATTGCTCCGCTGCTGCACGGGGTGACCTCCATCGTCGATCGGGAAGAATTCGACGCCGAACGCTGGTATCGCGTCCTGCGTGACGAGGGTGTCAGCGTCTGGTACACGGCGCCAACCGCAATCCGCATGTTGATGAAAGCCGGGCCCGAGGTGGCGAGACGGTACGCGCTGCCACGGCTTCGGTTTATCGCCAGCGTGGGAGAACCATTGAACCCGGAAGCCGTTTGGTGGAGCAAAGAAGTCCTGGGCTTGCCGATTCACGACAACTGGTGGCAGACAGAGACCGGCGGCATCATGATCGCCAACACCCCTGCCTTCGACATCAAGCCCGGTTCAATGGGCCGCCCCCTGCCAGGCGTCGAGGCGGCGATCGTGCAGCGCGGCGAAGATGGCAGCGTGAGCATCATCAATGCACCCGACAAGCAAGGGGAACTCGCGCTCAAGCAAGGGTGGCCATCCATGTTCCGGGGCTACCTCAATAACGAAGAGCGCTATCGCAAGAGCTTCTCCGGCGAGTGGTACCTGACGGGCGACTTGGCCAGGCGTGATGCAGACGGGTACTACTGGTTCGTTGGCCGCGCCGACGACGTCATCAAGTCTGCGGGGCATCTGATCGGCCCGTTCGAAGTCGAGAGTGCGTTGATGGAACACCCGGCGGTGGCCGAAGCAGGCGTGATCGGCAAGCCAGACCCAGTGGTTGGCGAAATGGTGAAAGCCTTTGTCTCGCTCAACCCCGGGTTCGAGCCCAGCGACAAACTGCGCCTGGAACTCCTCGGTCATGCCAGGACACGCCTGGGCGCAGCAGTCGCCCCCAAGGAAATCGCCTTTCTGGAGCTGCTGCCGCGTACGCGCAGCGGCAAGATCATGCGACGCTTGCTCAAGGCGCGCGAGTTGGGCCTGCCCGAAGGCGATACGTCGACGCTGGAGGGCGGAACATGACTGACATCGACCACCCAGCTCCGCAACCGCCGACCGGCCCCGTCCCCTACGACGCGACATTCGCAAAGACGCTGCTGCGTGACATGCTGCGCATTCGCCGGTTTGAAGAGAAGTGCGCAGAGCTCTACGGTGCGGGCAAGATCCGCGGATTCCTGCACCTGTACATCGGCGAGGAGGCCGCAGGGGTGGGCGCCTTGCATGCGCTATCGGCTGAAGACAACATCGTCGCAACCTATCGCGAACATGGTCATGCGCTGGTGCGCGGCATGGACATGGGCGTGCTGATGGCAGAGATGTATGGCAAGCGCGAGGGATGCGCACGAGGCCGTGGTGGTTCGATGCATCTGTTCGACCATAACCACCGGCTGTTTGGCGGTAATGCCATTGTCGGCGGCGGCCTTCCGCTAGCTGTGGGCCTGGCATTGGCAGAGAAGATGCAGCACAGCAATCGCATCACCGCCTGCTTCTTTGGCGATGGTGCGGTGGCGGAAGGTGCTTTCCATGAATCGATGAATCTCGCAGCGCTGTGGAAATTGCCACTGCTGTTCTGTTGCGAAAACAACCTCTATGCCATGGGCACCGCTCTGGAGCGCCATCAAGCCCAGACCGATCTGTGCGCCAAGGCTGCCTCCTACGCCATGGCAGCGCAATCGGCCGATGGCATGGATATCGTTGCCGTGCATGAAGCAGCAAAGGATGCCGTTGCCCGCATCAGAAGCGGCGATGGCCCGGGGTTCCTGGAGTTGAAGACCTACCGCTTTCGCGCCCATTCGATGTACGACCCCGACCTCTACCGGCAAGCCACAGAGTTGCAGGCCTGGAAGGCAATCGGGCCAATCCATACGTTCACGGCACGCCTCAAGGCCGAGGGCAAATTGACGGAGGATGCGTTCCTCGCTCTTGATGCTGCAGTGAATGCGGAAATAGCCGAGGCAGAGGCTTTCGCAGACGCCGGCACCTGGGAACCCGTGGATGACCTGCTGAAAGACGTCTACACGCCCACCGGAGCCGCGCCATGAGCCGCCGCCTCACCTACCGTGACGCGTTGCGCGAAGCCCTGCGTGAAGCACTCTTGAGCAATCCGCGTGTCTTCCTCATGGGCGAGGATGTCGGCCGGTATGGAGGGTCTTATGCAGTTTCAAAAGGGCTGTTAGCCGAGTTCGGCCCGGAGCGCATACGCGATACACCACTCTCGGAACTTGGCTTCACCGGCGCGGGCATTGGTGCGGCGTTGGGCGGCATGCGCCCGATCGTCGAAGTGATGACCGTCAATTTCAGCCTGCTGGCACTCGATCAGATCGTGAACACGGCAGCCCTGTACCGACACATGTCGGGCGGGCAGTTTTCTGTGCCACTGGTGATCCGTATGGCAACCGGTGCCGGCCGGCAGGTTGCCGCGCAGCATTCGCACAGTTTCGAGGGCTGGTACGCCGGCATTCCAGGCATCAAGGTGGTGGCCCCCGCCACCATTGAAGATGCACGCGGCATGCTTGCGCCCGCGTTGGCCGATCCCGATCCGGTTTTGATCTTCGAACATGCCGGGCTTTACAACATGGAGGGCGAGTTGCCCGACGCCGGCATCGCCGACATCCACTCTGCGCGCACCCGGATCGAAGGCAAGGATGTATCGATCATCACCTACGGCGGGTCGCTGCCCAAAGCACTGCAGGCAGCAGAAATGCTCCTTGCAGACGGAATTGCAGCGGAAGTCGTGGACTTGCGTTCGCTTCGACCGCTCGACGATGCCGCCATCATGGCGTCGGTTGCAAAGTGCCACCGGGCAGTGATCGTTGATGAAGGCTGGTGCAGCGTCGGCTTGGCCGCCGAGATCATGGCGCGCATTGTCGAGCAGGTGTTCTATGAGCTAGACGCTCCCGTTGCCCGGGTCTGCACTGCCGAGGTGCCGATTCCTTACGCAAAGCATATGGAAGATGCCGCACTGCCGCAGGCCAGCCGCATCGTCGATGCGGTCAAGCAGATGGTGTCATGAGCGCACGCCCTTGCGCAGCAACCCGTGCGGAGGCTACATGATCGAGTTCACGCTGCCCTCTCTGGGCGCTGACATGGACGAAGGGACGTTGCTGGAATGGCTGATCAAGCCCGGTGACGTCGTCAAGAAGGGCCAGATCATCGCCGTGGTGGATACCAGCAAGGCCGCGATAGACGTCGAGAGTTGGCACGACGGCACCGTCGCGGAGCTCCTGGTCGAGCCAGGCATGAAGATTCCGGTTGGAACGCTGATGGCGACATTTGTGGAGCCGGGGGAAGCGCCAGGCACCGTCACGCATTTGCACGGGATCACGCACGCTGTGGCCTCCGCGCCTCTGCCAGAGCACCGCCACATGGTCTCGCCCGCAGCACGTCGGGCCGCGCGCGAGCGCGGTATCGATAGCAGCACCATCGTCGGTACGGGTCACGGCGGGGCCGTCACGTTGGCCGACATTGAGCACGCTGCTCAGGCAAACGCCGCAGTGCCGGGCGGAAAATCACCCGACATCCGCAAGACCATTGCCAGCGCCATGACGCGCTCCAAGCAAGAAATACCGCATTACTACGTGGCAGAAACGATCCCAATGGCAACCATGCTGAATTGGCTTGCAGTGGAGAATGCCAAGCGCCCATTGGCTGAACGGTTGTTGCCTGCGGTTGCACTCATCAAGGCCGTCGCGCTTTCGCTCAAGCAATTTCCGGAGTTCAACGGAGTCTTTCGCGGCGGCAACTTTGAAGCGTCGACGGCCGCACACATCGGTGTAGCAATCTCATTGAGGCAAGGTGGACTGATCGCCCCGGCGTTATTGGACGCCCATGCCAAACCTCTCACCCGGTTGATGCAGGAACTCGCGGATCTGGTCAAGCGCTGCCGAGCCGGATCATTGAGAAGTTCCGAGATATCTTCGCCCACCATCACCGTGACCAACCTCGGCGATCAGGGGGTTGCACAGGTGTTCGGCATCATCTATCCGCCACAGGTTGCGTTGGTCGGCTTCGGCCGCATCGCAGAGCAACCATGGGCTGAGAACGGCGTGCTGAAGATCATGCCAGCCTTTACTGCAAGCCTCTCGGCGGATCATCGGGTCTCTGATGGCCACCGAGGCGCCCTCTTCCTCATGGAACTACGCGAACAGCTGCAGCACCCGGAGGCGCTGGACCAATGAACGAAGGTGACATCCGTGCGATCGTGATCTCGGCGCTGCGAGCAATCGCCCCCGAGATCGATGCCGCTACGCTACGTGCCGACCGGCCCTTGCGCAGACAGGTAGACCTCGATTCAATGGATTGGCTCAACTTCCTGTTGGGCTTGCATGACAAGCTGAAAGTCGAGATTCCCGAATCCGACTATGCACGCCTGGTGACGCTGGATGATGTCGTCGCCTATATCGTCAAGGCGAGCGCTGCCACTCAACCCCGGTAGCCCCCGTTTTTTTCCGGTAGCCATCGTCGCCACGGGCCCGCTCCGCCTGACTTCTCGAACGTGCACCCAGTCTGAGCAGCCACCAACCGTCCGCACTCAAGCCGTTTGCGCTGTTCGCCGGGTCGCGCGGCAGTTCGGAGCGGATGTACGCGCGCTCTGCACGGTTAGGATGACTCGAACCTAGCTTGACCCGGAATCGGCATGCTCAGCAAAAGCATGCGGGTCGGCCATCAACGATGGGCAACGCGGACAGCACATCGTCCGATCCTGCGCCCGGCCTGAAGATCGTGATGCCCTTGAGCCGCAGCTGCCACGCATGAAAGAGCAGCGATTCAACATAGCCGCAGGATGTGTCACTGGGGACAAGGACCGTCTTGGAGATCGATGCATCAACGAACGGCTGCAGCGTCGCCACCATGCGCAGATGGTCAAAGCCATCGACTTGCCTCGCGGTGACGAAGTAGCTAGGCAACATGGCACCCTGTCCATACTGCGCACGGAAACTCCGATAGGCGCGGTTCTCTACACCGTAAAGCAGTGGCGCGCGATGCTGAATGCGCACTCGACGTTGATACACCCAGTCGAACGCTGGCTCGATGCCGCTGGAGCAGTTGTCTCCGAACGCAAGACTGACGCTCCCGGTGGGTGCGAGAGACAACAGGTGGCTATTGCGCAGACCATGCTTTGCAATGGCTTCTCGCACAGCCCGTGGTAGCGAAGCACTGAAGTGCCCGGATGCCAGGCTACGCTCCGCCTGAAACAGCGGATACGGCCCGCGCTCGCGCGCAAGTTCGGCAGAGGCTGCGTACGCGTTGTCGCGCAGGCAGCGCGCGATCTGCGATGCCATATTTCGTGCCTCTGGAGCGTCGTAGGGCAGGCGCATCATTGTCAGCGCATCGGCAAGTCCGGTCACGCCTACACCGATCCTGCGCTTGGCGTGGGCCTCCTGCCTATGCTCAGCCAACGGCCAGCGGGTGACATCGATCGCGTTGTCGAGCATTCTGACTTGAATGCGCACTACCCGGCCCAATCCGATGAAGTCAAACATGGGTTGCCCGCCCGCGCCAAACGGGCATCGCACCCACCTTGACAGATCGATGGGGCCAAGCACACAACCGCCCCATGGCGGCAACGGTTGCTCGCCACACGGGTTGGTCGCAGCGATGGTTTCAATCCCGGCAAGGTCGTTGGCTGCGTTGATGGTGTCGATGAACAGTAGGCCCGGTTCTGCGCTATGGCGCGCCGCTTCCGCAAGCATGCCCCAGAGTTGCCGTGCGGGTATGACTGCGTAGCACCAGCTTCCGTCGGGCAGCAGGTGGGCGCCCTCTTCCAACCGCCGAGCGTTAGGCGCAGCGCGATGTTGCAGCCGCCACAATCCATCATCGGCAACGGCTTGCATGAAAGCATCGGTAACAGCCACCGATATGTTGAACGTTGACCAGCGCTTTCGTCCGCGCTTGGCGGCGACGAAAGCTGCGAGGTCGGGATGGTCACAGCGCAGCACAGCCATCTGCGCCCCTCCTCGTGTGTCGCCTTGCGCCAGCGCCATACACGTTCGATCGAAGGCATCGATGACCGCACAGACGCTCCCCATCCCGCCGTTTGATGTTGCCTGCTCGGAATCGACAGGGGCGATGACCGAGAAATCGTAGCCCACCCCGCCACCCATCTGCAGCGTGACGCGCGCCTTCTGCAAAGCCTGTTCAATATCAGATGCGTCTGCAACGGGCTGTCCGCTGGTGGCGATAGGATGAACAAAACAATTCACCATCGTCCCCGACTTCGCACCTCCCGCGTTCGCCATGATCCGCCCCGCGCCAATGGCACCTTGCAGCAAGTTGGAGTAGAACAAGCGAGTAAAACGCGTGCGAAGCTCGGGAGCTTCCGCGACGGCAAGGGCACGCGCGACGCGCTTGAAGATGTCCTCGCATGTTGTCTCGCCTGGAGCGAGATAACGATCCGCCAACACAGCGGCGCCAAGAGGCGATGCTGGCATTCTCGGCATCGAATTCTTTGCCCGCATCGGCATGCTCCATTGCACGGATAAAGTTATGCTAGCCAACCCCAATCTGCGGGCGTTGATCCGCATCACGCCGATGCACTGGCACGGAAAGCTGAATTTGGGCTCAGGCAGCCAACCGCAGTACCACGAACGCCCCAACAAGGCGATGCGGTAAGCCGATCCGGAAACTGGCGTCAGGTCAACTATGGGGATGCCTGTGCCGCCTTGCGGGACGCCAGCCCAGTCGCCGAGTTCTTTCTCGAACCCAGCTCCAGAACGGGCGCTTTCGAGTCAAGATGGCGGAGGCCGCGCTGGAGAATTTGCGCGAACTGGAGAATCAATCGGAAGCGGCCAAAGACTGAGCACGCTTGCCTGGGCACAGAGCGCTCACCTGAAACGGCAATCAAAGCGCAAGCGCGCTTCGTCAGTGGCGGATTTTCTCAATAGCGCGCTTGCCAGCAGGCTTGCTGATCTTGAAATCGCTGACGGCGATGCTGACGTCGACACCATTGCCCTTGCCTGCCGACGCGGGTGACGCCCAGCCCTTGGTCAGAACCCTGACCTTGCCAGTCTTGAGACGCCGCTATTCCCGCTGGCGACGAGGTAGTCAAAGGCGTTGGCTCACGCCTATCTCTTCGGGAAATGTCGCTCAGTGGGGCCACAGCAGTTGGTCAGGAGAACTGACCAACTGAAGTGACGTCACTTTGCTTCCGTCTTCGGCGCAGCGCACGTTTTCACGCCCAGAATGCTGTAGGCGGGGCAGACGCGCACGATGCCTGTCAGGAGTGGCACGATGCCAATCCAGCCCCAGGCGCCAACGCGCCCTGTCGCGGCCAGACCAATCAAGACCAACCCGACAACGATTCGAATTACGCGGTCGATCGTTCCAACATTTGCTTGCATGGCGGACTCCTTCATTCAACGACGATTGCACAGGCTTCTTCACCAACGCTGAACGTGCTGCGCAATCCGTTCAGAGGTTGGGCGTCTTATATGCGCCTTGCAGAAATTTTTAACTCAAGTCAAAAGCGGGGTCATGATGTAGCGCAACACTTTGCTAAGTGATTCGCCGTCCGGCCGCCCAGCGTTAGCGCGCGTCCTTCGGCCTGTCACCTTTGGGCCAGTCGTTGACACGTGGCGCATAGTCGGGGCGAGGTTGCTGGGTAAAGAACGCGGCGACATCCACGGCATCCTGCGCTGACAGCGTGCCGCCCTGGCCAAGCGGCATGTTGTGCTTCACGAACGCAGCGGCGGTGTACAGCCGGGCCATCCCCGCGCCCACGTTGAACGAGTCATTGCCCCACAGTGGCGGGAAGATGTAGCCACCTTGCGGATTCTTGGTGCCCTGCCCCTCTGCGCCATGGCAGGACGCACACTGTGCTTCGTAGACTGATTTGCCGTGCTCGCGGTTTGGAACGAGCGAGGTGTCAATCTTTTCGAAACCCCGGCCGGCCACATTGGTGCCAGTAGGCACGCCTGTGGACAGCCACTTCATATAGGCCATGATGGCGTTCATCTCTGCCGAGTCGAAGGGCAGCGGTTTGCCGTTCATCGAGCGCTGGAAGCAATCGTTGATGCGCTCCTGGAGCGAGATGATTTTGCCGCTGCGAGACCGGTACTCCGGAAAGGCTCCGGTGAGCCCGATCCAAGGCGATGCGTAGGCCGTCGTCCCGCCATTCAGATGGCAACTCGTGCAGTTCAGGCCGTTGCCCACGTTGCGGGGCAACTGTTTGTGGGTATCCGTCAGCAACTCCTTGCCGCGCTTGATGCCGTCCCCCATGGGCCCCTGTGGGATCGACGACTCTTCCGGCACGTGCATCGGGACGGTCTGAGGTTGCGATAGCGCCGGCATGCTGGTTGCCGCCAGAAGCGCTACGACCAGGGTGCGCGATTTGATTGAGTTCAAGAGTGTCTCCTTTGTATGAGGCGTACCTTTCCTGGGTACGTTTGTGTGTTTGGCTTTACGTTGCCAGCGCGACCTTCGCCACCATCCCGATGGCGATAAGACCCGCGATGAACGCGAAGCCCTGCTGCAGCCTGTGGCCGCTCAACCGACCGGCCACGACCCGCCCACCCAGCATGGCAAGCATGGCGCCCGTGGCAAAAGGCACGCCAATCTGCCAGTTCATTCGCCCGGACAAGGCAGTTGTGATGACGCCTGAGGCGGACACCAAGGTAATGACTGCCAGAGAGGTCGCCACGATGGAGTGCACCGGGGCATTGGTGGCTTTCTTGAGCGCGGGAACGATGACGAAGCCCCCACCCACCCCCAGCAGGCCCGAGAGAAAGCCAGCGCCAATGCCCGAAAGCGCGAGCGCGCGGGTGCAGGAAGCAGTCCAGACAAAGCGGCCGGTCTGGTTATCCAGTTGACACGGTTGCGGGTGCTGCTCGGTTTCCGCTTTGTGTGGAGCACTCGCGCTAGCCTGCTTGAACATGCGCAGCGCAACAAAGGCCAGCACGGCAGCGAAGAGCAGCGTCAGCGGTCCGTTCGGAAGACGGTGCGCAAGCCACAAGCCGGCGGGTGAGAAGACCGTACCGGCCAAGGCCATCAGCATAGCGGCGCGGTAGCGCACGATGCCCGCCCGCAGGCCGATGGCAGCTCCAACGGCCGCAGACAGGCCCACTGCAAGCAGGGCGACCGGCGCGGCCTCTGCAACATTGAGGCGCAGGACGAACAGTAGAAGCGGAACCGCGAGGATCGCGCCACCTGCACCAGTCAACGCCAGGATGAGACCGACCACAGCGCCAAGTGCGGCGCTGCTTACAACGATGTTTTCCATTGACTCCCCGTCGCCTGCTTATGCGTGTTGTGCGCTGGATTTCATTCGCTCAAAGACCTCGAAGACAACCATGCCCGCCACCATGGCGGCTACGAAGCCGATCGCTTTCGGATAGCCCGCACCCAGGGCCACGAGCGCGGGGCCCGGGCAGAAGCCTGCCAAGCCCCAGCCGATACCAAACGAGGCGCTGCCCAACACCAGCCGCAATGTCACGACCGTGCTTGCTGGCAACTGCATGGACAATCCGAGGAACGAACGCTTGCGGCGTTTGGCAAAGAAGAACGCGAGTGAGCCAACGGCAATCGCGCCGATCATCACGAAAGCAAGAGAAGGGTCCCACCGGCCTGCCAGGTCGAGAAAGCCCTGCACCTTGGCCGGATTGGCCATCCCGGAAATCATTAAGCCCAGGCCGAACAGCAAGCCAGCGAGCAGTGCGGTAATGGCAGCCATGTCAGCCTCCAATCAGATGCCGTTGCACGAAGACGGTCAGGAAGCCAGCCGCCATGAAGGTGGAGGTCGCAACCAGGGAGCGAACGGAGCCGCGCGAGATACCGCATACCCCGTGGCCGCTTGTGCAACCGCTGGCGTAGCGCGTGCCCAGGCCCACCAGAAAGCCGGCGACCAGGATTTCACTCCAGCCGGCCTGGATTTCTGCAACGGGCGGCCTGCCGAGCAAAGTCGCAATGACCGGGGCACCGATCAGACCGACAAGGAAAGTCACGCGCCAGACCATATCGGTGCGTGGCAGGCCCAATAAGCCGCCCAGGATGCCGCTGATGCCTGCGATACGGCCGTTGAACAGCACCAGCACGGCCGCCGCCGCACCGATGATCAGTCCGCCGGCCAGCGAAAGGCCAGGCGTGAAGTTTGTAATGTCAATCAGCATGTCTTTTCCCCTTTGCCGTCGGCGCAGAACTGTTCGTAAAGGACAGTCATGACTGCGAGCGCCGGCCCACTTTCGACCGAATAAAAGATGTTCTTCCCATCACGACGTGACGCCACTAAGCCGTTCTCGCGCAGGATGCCCAGCTGTTGCGACAGCGTCGGCTGCCGGATGCCCAGCCGCTCCTCCAGTGCGCCCACGGACAGCTCCTCTTGCGACAACTGACACATCAGCAGCAGTCGGTCAGGATTGGCGAGCACCTTGAGCAAGGCGCACGCGTTCGTTGCGGCGGCTTGCATGCTGACGAGGTCAATAGCAACTTGATCGTTGTCCATATGAGCTTTCGGTTTCCATGCGTATAGTATATAAAAAAATATATTATTTTCCAGTAGATTGATGTGCGGCATAGGAGGCCCCATGCAACCGATTGTTCAGCCGTTCTTTGACCCGGCAACCTGGACAGTGACCTACGTGGTTCATCAGGAAGCGCGCTCCGAGTGCGCGATCATCGACTCGGTCCTGGATTACGACCCAAAGTCGGGCCGGACGTCGACGGCCAGCGCCGACCGGGTCATCGCGTTTGTGCGCGAGCGTGCGTTGCGCGTCGAATGGATTCTTGAGACGCATGCGCACGCAGACCACCTTTCCGCCGCGCCCTATCTCAAGCGTCATCTGGGTGGCCGCATCGGCATCGGCCAAAACATCCGCGGCGTGCAGGCCGTGTTCAAACAACTCTTTAATTTGGAGCCGGAGTTCCAGCCAGACGGGTCACAGTTCGACCATCTGTTTGAAGACGGCGCGACGTTCTCCGTTGGCGGGTTGACCGGCAAGGCGATTCACGTGCCAGGTCACACGCCTGCCGACATGGCGTACCAATTCGAGGATGCGGTCTTCGTCGGCGACACGCTGTTCATGCCGGACGTTGGCACCGCGCGCTGTGACTTCCCGGGTGGCAATGCACACGAGCTGTTTCACTCCATCCGGAAGCTGCTCGACTTGCCGGGCGAGACCCGGCTCTTCATGTGTCACGACTACCCGCCCGAAGGACGGGGGCCGGCCTGGGAGACGACGGTGCGTGACGAACGCAATCGCAATATCCATGTGCACGACGGCGTGACCGAGGCGCAGTTTGTCGCCATGCGACAGGCCCGCGATGCGACGCTGGCGATGCCGACGCTGATTCTGCCTTCAGTGCAGATCAACATCCGTGCTGGAGAGCTGCCGCCGCCCGAAGAGAACGGCGTTCGCTACCTGAAAATCCCGCTTAACGCCCTCTGAGGCCACATCGCGCGCGCCCATCTGCGCGGCAGTTGGCAGGCAGTCCGGGGGGTTAAAAGAAGGGGCAATTCCGCACCCGCGCAAACTTTGGTCAGCCACCTGCGGCGCTGCAGGCGGCTGCTGGTCGGCTTGACCATTGGCATGATGCGCAACGTGGCGCGTTGCAGCCGCGCGCCCAGTTGACGGGCATCAATATCGACTTCGCCACAGTGCCTACATTTTCTTCAGGCGCTTGTTTGAAGATTGCCTGCGCCGAAACGCCTTTGTCCATCACACGATGAGGTCGGCCATGCACGAAAGAGTTCTCATGTCTCCTGTCGAGTTGGCGGAGATGATGAAAACCGAGCCACTCGTACTCATCGATACCCGGGACGCGGCCGGTTTTGCCGAAGCGCATTTGCCTGGCGCGGTCAATATCCATGAAATCTTTACTTATTTGGCGACGTCAACGCCGCAAGGCGTGGCGGCATTGCGGCAGGCATTTAGCGAAGCCTTTGGCAAGGCTGGTTTGTCCGGGAAGGAGACAGCTGTTGTCTATGAGCAATCGATGACGACCGGCTTTGGGCAGTCTTGTCGGGGCTACGTTCTGCTCCGCTACCTCGGTTATCCCAGAGACAAGATCAAGGTGCTCCACGGTGGCTTCAGCGCATGGCGCGCGGCGGCGCTACCAAGCACGACAGACGTGCCGGCCCCGAAGCCCGCCGACTTTCCTCTGGCAACGCAAGGAAGCCGCATCCTCGTCGACCTCGACGAGATGAAGGAGGCAGTCGCGGACCCGCATGTCGTAAAGCTCGATGTACGGGACGTGGACGAGTGGATTGGCGAGAGTTCATCGCCCTACGGCAAGGACTTCTGCCCGCGAAAAGGCCGTATTCCGGGCTCGGTCTGGCTTGAGTGGTATCGCATGATGAAGCCGACCCCCACTGGGCAGATGTTCAAGTCACCAGCGGAGATTCTTGCCGAATGCGCGACCGTCGGGATTCGTCAGGAAACCCCCGTCATTGTTTTCTGCTTCAAAGGGGCGCGCGCATCCACAACGTTCGTCGCACTGGAGGAAGCCGGCATCAAGAACGTGCGGCTATATCTCGGTTCCTGGAACGAGTGGTCCCGGGACCCTTCCCTTCCGATCGAAGAAGGATTGCCCTATTGAGAGCCATCGCCATCGCACGCCACCTCACTCAGATTGGCCTTCATATTTCGCTTCAGGAGATACGTGATGAAAAAAGCAGTGTTGCTGACCATGCTTTCATGTGTGGCCATTTCCAGCGCGCCCGTCCTTGCTCAACAGACCACTCCCGCGAACAAGGGCAGTCAAACCGCGCAGACGCAAACAAACGTGGCTGAGTTCGACAAAAAGACGGCGGCTGTTCGAGAGAATATGAAGAAGATGCAGGAAGAAATGGACAAGGCCCGTCAGACCCAGGATCCGAAAGAGCGCCAGAAACTGCTCGACGAACATTGGGCAACGATGCAGAGCACGATGGGCATGATGCGCGAGCTGTGGGGCCCGGGAATGATGGGCGGTCCTGGAATGATGGGTGGCCGTGGAATGCGCGGCGGCCACATGATGGGCGGCGGCCCGATGATGGGGTGGCGAGGGATGGGAGGCTACTACTCGCACCTCACGCCCGAGCAGATGAAGGAACGCCAGTACATGTCGGACCAGTACATGGACCTTCACTACGAGATGATGGAGCAGATGATGCTGAACCATCAGATGTGGAGGCAGATGCCACGGTAATGCTGATTTCCGCAAGCCCATGTCCACTAAGCCAAGTGGACATGGGGCGATGTAGCCCGAGGTTGCGTAACCGTCTGCCGAGCCGATCAGCGGTTTCGCCAAGAAGCCTCATGATCATCGATTGCACTGAACCACATGCCGTGCTGCCACCCACTCCTCGTTTGTAGGCTCCACTGCTACGCGAATCCGGCTCGCTGAACTGGAGATGATCGCCGCATGCGCCTGGTTGGCCGCGTCATCCAGGTCGGCACCCAAATAACCAAGTGCGCCCACAACGCGTTCGCGCAGCACGGCATTGTGTTCGCCAATACCCGCCGTGAAGACCAAGAAATCCAGGCCACCCAGCACGGCCACCAGGGCACCGATCTCACGGACGATCCGGCGCACGTAGAGCGCGAGCGCTGCCTGTGCACGCGGGTTGTCAGCCTCTCGCGCAATCAGCTCGCGCGGGTCGGAAGACAGCCCTGACACCCCAAGCAGACCCGATTCGTGATACAGCACGTGCCCGACCTGTGCAGGGGAAAGATGCTCCGTCTCCATCATGTAGAGCACCGCACCCGGATCAAGCGCGCCGCATCGCGTCCCCATCATCAGGCCATCGAGGGCGGAAAACCCCATGGTTGTGGCTACGCTCTTCAGCCCGTGCATTGCACATAGGCTGGCGCCGCTTCCCAGGTGCGCGACGATGGTTCGCTCGAGTGCGATATCGCCATGCCGTTCCGGCAAAGCGATCGACATGTATTCGTACGACAACCCATGAAAGCCATAGCGTCGCAGACCACGCTCCCATGCCGTATAAGGCAGCGGCAGCATCGTCTCGACCTGCGGCAGCGTGCGGTGAAAAGCGGTATCGAAGCACGCGACCTGCGGCACATCAGGCAAGTCCGACAGAAGCGCCTCGATGGCCTCCAGGGCAAACGGCTGATGCAGGGGCGCCAGAGGAATGTAGCTGCGTAGATCGGACAACACATCGGCGCTCACGCGTACCGGGGCGAAGTATTTGGAGCCGCCATGCACCACCCGATGCGCCACGGCCATCAGCCGGCGGCCGTCCAGCCTGTGCTCGACACGCTGGCGAATGTGCATGAGCGCGGCGTGATATGGCTGCGCACTGTCAAGCTCTAGCGATTGTGTTGGCGCGCCTGCCTCTGTCGCCACGGGGTGCTCGGTGCCGATGCCCTCCACTTTGCCGCTCCACATGGGTGCGCGCGGCAATGGATCCAGGGTGGCATCGAACAACGCAAACTTGATGCTCGACGAGCCGCAATTCAGTACGACGATGCAATCTTTCATGGCGGTAAGTTGCGGTAACGGTGAGCCAGCAAGGTGGCAACGGCACACGACGCGATGCGCGACTCGCGCGAGTCGGCACGGCTGGTCAACACAATGGGCACGCGGGCGCCGAGCACAATGCCTGCGCTGGCAGCGCCGCCCAGGTATTCCAGCTGTTTGGCGAGCATGTTGCCGCTTTCCAGATCGGGCACAACCAGCACATCGGCCTGACCAGCGACTTCCGAAACAATGCCCTTGATACGCGCTGCAGCGGCAGATACCGCGTTGTCGAAAGCCAGCGGCCCGTCCAGCACACCGCCCTCGATCTGACCGCGATCCGCCATCTTGCACAGTGCGGCCGCATCAAGCGTGGCGGGCATGCGCGGGTTCACAGTCTCGATCGCCGCAAGGATCGCCACCCGCGGCCGTTCAACGCCAATCGCATGCGCCAGATCGATGGCGTTGCGGACAATGTCCGCCTTTTGATCCAAGGTCGGCGCGATGTTGATGGCGGCATCCGTCACGATAAACGGGCGCGGATACGCTGGCGACTGCATCAGAAAACAATGGCTGATCCGACGTTTGGTACGCAGCCCTGCCTCCTCGCGCACCACCGCCGCCATCAACTCGTCGGTATGCAGGCTGCCCTTCATCAGCGCCTCTGCCCTGCCCTGCGTGACAAGCTCCACTGCGCGGGTGGCGGCGGCGCTGCTGTGCGGCACGTCTTCGATCTCGATGCCCTTGAGGTCAAGGCCAGCCTCGGCGGCTACGCGCATCAGCTTGGCGTACGGCGCAACAAGGCAAGGCTCGATCAGACCTTCAGCGTGCGCGTCCATCACGGCGGACAGGCTCAGCGCATCGCACGGGTGGACGACCGCCATGCGGATCGCACCAAGAGGCCGTACATGGTCGAGCAAGCGGTGGATCCCATCACTGCCGGTGGTGATACGCACATCCGGCAGTGTGGTGCGCGGACGCTCGATCCGCTCGGTGGGCGCGATGACCTCGGCCTCGCCCGTGATGGCCACCGTGCCGCCGTCGTTTGTACAGGTGCATGCCAGCTTGATCCGCTTTCTTTCCTCCTCCTTGCTGACCACCGTCACGCGAATGGTCAAGGTGTCGCCCACGCGCACCGGTGCGAGGAATTGCAGCGTCTGCCCAAGGTAGATCGTTCCCGGCCCCGGCAAACGCGTGCCAAGCAAAGCGGAGATAAGCGCGCCGCCCAGCATGCCGTGGGCAATCACACCATGAAAACGCGTGGACGCCGCAAACTCCGGATCCAGGTGCTGCGGGTTGACGTCCCCAGACAACACAGCAAAGAGCTGGATGTCCTCCGCCGTGAGCGTGCGCAGAATGGCAGCCGTGTCGCCAATGGCAATCTCGTCAAAGGTGCGATTGCGCACCACGCTCAGATCGCCACCCGGCAGCAGCACCGGCGGTGCAGACAGATGATCGGGGCCCATGTGTGCTCGTCAGGAAGCTTGGTGGAGTTGACCGTTGCCCTTGCCGGGCGCACGTACAGGAGTTGACCGTTCGGGTGCGGAGCGGAGCAATGCATCGCCCGGCACGCCCCACGCCGACAGCATGCCCTGCAGGGCCGTATTGACCGGCATGGCATTGCCTGCCGTGCTCAATGCCCGTACGGAAGCCTGCTGCCATTCCAGCATGACGCGCTGATAATCCGCCACGAAGCTCGATTGGTTAGAGATGGCCGTCTGCAGCACGCCTTGCAGCACATTCATGGTGCGCTGGCTGGTCTGCCAGAATGCGTTGGGCAGCAGCGCTGCAAAGGCGTTCCAGTCTTCGACGCCTTGCAGATCGGCCAGCGCAGACTCGGTGCGAGCAACGTCTTGGGCCAGCAGCTCGGCGCCCAGTTCATACCAGCGCTGCCGTGTTGCCTTGAGCAGGCCCAACGTCTGCAGCGCGAACTTGACTTGCGCCTTTTGGAGCGCGAGAGGAACGTTAGCGGGTGTATCCATGTTGGCTCCTTTAAGCCATCTGGCTGATGGTTTGGCGAAAGCGCGTCAATGATGCGAGAAACAGCACGGTGCCGATTACGCAGATGGCCAGACACTGCGGCCACACGACCTCGAGCCCCGCACCCCGATAGAGAATGGCTTGCGAAGCCGACACAAAGTGCGTGGTTGGTGCAGCGAACATGATGTCCTGCACCACGCTGGGCATGCTCTCGCGCGGGGTGGTCCCGCCCGATAGCAACTGCAGCGGCAGCAACACCAGAACCAACAGCATGCCGAACTGCGGCATGGATCGCGCCACCGTCGCAAGAAAAATCCCCATGGAAGTCGTGGCAAACAGATGCAGCGTCGCCACCAGCATGAACAGCAGGATCGAGCCCTCGATCGGTACATGCAGCGCGCCCTGCACCACACACACCAGTGCAACCAGGGCGGCCACCACCACCACCAGCCCCATCGACCAGACCTTGGACACCATGATCTCGAATGGCGTGACAGGCATCACGAGCAGGTGCTCGATCGTGCCGTGCTCGCGTTCGCGGATGAGCGCGGCTCCGGTCAGGATGATCGACAGCATGGTCACGTTGTTGATGATTTCCATCAACGAGCCGAACCACGTCTGCTCCAGGTTCGGATTGAAGCGCGTGCGCAGCACCAGGTCGACTGGCGTGGCAGGCGCAGCGCGGTGGCGCTGCAGGAACGTATTCACCTCGCCCGCGACGATCTGCTGGATGTAGCCGTTGCCGGTAAAAGCCTGGCTCATGCGCGTGGCGTCGATGTTGAGCTGGATGGACGGTGCGCGGCCGGCCAGCACATCGCGCTGGAAGTTGGGCGGAATGTCGAGCACGAACGTGTAGCGGCCGCTGTCCATGCCTGGGTCCACCTCGGTGAGCGGGATCAGCGCCGGCGTGCGGAAATGCGGTGGATAGAAGCTCGAGACAATGCGCGCCGACAGCGGTGAGCTGTCTTCATCGACGATGGCGATCGAGGCATTGTGCAGGCTTGCCGGCATGGCTGTGGCCGCCACGTAGATCGACACCGTGAAGGTATAGACGATGAGCACCAGCATCATCGGGTCGCGCGCCAGGCTTCGTAATTCCTTGATGCCAAGACGGAAGATGTTGTTCAGGCGAGCGGTGCGGCGATCGATCGGAAGGCTCGGCATGATCTGGCTCTCCTACCTTTCCTGCTTGCGCAGCATCAGCAAGGTGGCGCCCAGGATGAACGGCACCGCCGCCAGGAGTGGCCAGAAGGCGCTGCCCAACGCACCCATATCCAGCGCCTTGCTGAACACGCCCCGGCTGATGGTCAGGAAATGCGTGGCCGGATACACGCGTCCGATCAAGGCCCCCGCCCCTTCCAGCGACGACACCGGATTGAGCAATCCGGCAAACTGCACACAAGGAATGATTGTGCCGATCATGGTGACGAACATGGCCGCGATCTGGCTTTGCGTGAAGGTGGACGCAAACAGCCCAAAACCCGTCGAACACGTCACGAAGATCAGCGCCCCCAGCGCGAGCGTCGCAAAGCTGCCCTTGATCGGCACACCGAACACCGTCACCGCCAGCAGCGCCAGCAAGAAGAAGTTCAGCATGGCCAGCACGATATACGGCGCCTGCTTGCCGAGCACAAACTCCGCACGGGTGACCGGTGTCACGTAGAAATTGATGATGGAGCCCAGCTCCTTTTCACGCACCACCGACAACGCCGCCAGCATCGCGGGAATCATCATCAGCAGCATCGGAATCACGGCGGGCACCATGGCAGGCAGGCTTTTCACGTCGGGGTTGTAGCGATAGCGCGTTTCGACGCTGCTGGGTGTCGCAAGACGCACACCCAGCCGGTGTACAGCCGCATCCGCAAGCCAGAGCTGGTGGATGGCCTGCACGTAACCTCGAACAGTTTCTGCGCGGGTGGGCATTGCACCATCCACCCAGGCGCCGATCTGTACGGCCGCGCCGCGTTCAATGTCGCGCGCAAAGCCCGGTGGGATTTCAATCGCCAGCGACAACTCGCCGTTGCGCATGCGGCGGTCCAACTCAGCGTAGTCACGAATCGGGGGTTTTTCGATGAAATAACGCGAGCCCGCCAGGTTGAGCGTGTAGTCGTGCGAAAGCACGGTCTGGTCGCGATCCAGCACGGCGTACGTCAGGTTCTCCACATCCAGGCTGATGCCGTATCCGATGATGAACATCAGAATGGCCGTACCCAGCAGCGCCAGCGTGGCGCGCACGCGGTCGCGGCGCAGCTCCAGCGCCTCACGCTGCGAATAGCTCAGTGCTCGAGCAAGACTGAAGCGGCGGCGCGCGGGCATGCCGCTAGGCGCACTGGCGGCAGCCGTGCGTACGGGCAGCGGCGCGGCAATCTTGGCGGTGCCCTCAGACGCTTCGGCGGCCTCCTGCAGATAGGCAACGAACGCCTGCTCCAGCGTCTGTGTGCCGCGAGCACGCACCAGCGCCGCGGGCGCATCGCTCACCAGCACGCGGCCGGCATGCATGAGCGAGATGCGGTCGCATCGCTCGGCCTCGTTCATGAAGTGCGTGGAGATGAAGATGGTCACGCGATCCCGCCGGGCGAGGTCGATCATCAGGCGCCAGAACATATCGCGCGCGACCGGGTCCACACCGGAAGTCGGCTCATCCAGGATCAGCAGCTCAGGCTTGTGAACCATCGCCACGGCCAGCGACAGCCGCTGCCGCATGCCCAGCGGCAAGCTCTGGGGCAGGCTGTCGGACACCTCTTGCAGCCCGAAACGGGTCAGCATCTCGGCCGCACGCGACTGCACCTCCGGCTCAGGCACCTGGAACAGGCGCGCATGCAGCACAAGGTTCTGGCGCACGGTCAGCTCGCCATACAGAGAGAACGCCTGCGACATGTAGCCCACGCGCCGGCGTGTGTCGATGTCCTTCGGATCGATCGGGTGACCAAACAACCACGCTTGGCCCTCGCTGGCAGGCAGCAGGCCGGTGAGCATCTTCATGGTGGTCGACTTGCCGCAGCCGTTCGAGCCGAGAAAGCCGAAGATCTCTCCACGACGGATTCGGAAGTCGACGTGGTCGACCGCCACAAAGTCGCCAAAGCGCATGGTCAGGCCGCTCGCCTGCACGGCCACATCGTCTTCTGCACCGGCCACCAGGGGTGGCACCACCACGGCTTGATGACCCTGCCGGCGCGTGAGCGGCAGGAGCGCAATGAAAGCGGCTTCAAGCGAATCGGTACCGGCACGGCTGCGCAGTTCGGCCGGCGTGCCGGTGGCAAGCACCTGCCCCGCATCCATGGCGACCAGCCAGTCGAAGCGCTCAGCCTCTTCCATGTAAGCCGTGGCCACGATCACGCTCATGCCGGGGCGCGCAGCGCGAATATCGGCAATCAAGTCCCAGAACTGCGTGCGCGAGAGCGGGTCAACGCCCGTGGTCGGCTCGTCCAGGATCAGGAGATCCGGGTCGTGGATCAGCGCGCAGCACAAGGCCAGCTTCTGTTTCATGCCGCCCGACAGCTTGCCGGCTGGGCGTGAGAGAAACGCCCGCAGGCCGGTGCTCGACGTGAGCGCATCAATGCGGTGTCGGCGCTCCGCCGCATCGTGGCCGAACAGCCGGCCGAAGAACTGCAGGTTCTCCTCGATCGACAGCGTGGGGTACAGGTTGCGGCCCAACCCTTGCGGCATGTAAGCAATGCGTGGACCGACCGCGGCGCGCGCACGGCGATCGGCCATGTCGCTGCCCAGCACATGCACTGCGCCGTCCTGCAGGGCACGCGCGCCGGCCACCAATGACAACAGGCTGGACTTGCCCACGCCGTCCGGGCCGATCAGTCCGACCATGCACCCGGCGGGCAAGTCGAGCGTGACGCCATCCAGCGCCAGCGTCTTGCGATAGCGCAGGCTCACGCCGGCCAGGCTCGCCACCGGCGGCGCAAGGGGCCCGTCATGTAACGCAGATGGGTCGGCAGAGGTGGTCACTGCGGAACCTTGATCGCCAGGCCGGCCGGCCATTCGGCTTGCCCGTCGAGCTTGAGCCACGCCATGCCGGGCAGGCCAGTCTTCACCAGCTTCAGGTGTTTGCGCAGCAGATCGCGATCGATCTGGGCCTTGACGCGGAACATCAGCTTCTGGCGCTCGCTGGCCGTCTCCACGGTCTTGGGGGTGAATTGCGCAGTGCTGGCCACAAAGGACACGCGCGCCGGAATCACGAATTGCGGCGCGGCGTCGAGCACGATACGCACTTCGCTGCCCATGGCAATGCGGCCTGCGTCCGTCTCCGGCACGAAGAAGGTCATGTAGACGTCGGAAAGATCCACGAGATTGAGCAGGCGCCCGCCACCGGCCAGAACCTCACCGGGCTGGGCGATGCGGTATTGCACGCGGGCGTCGCGCGGGGCCGTCAAGGCGCTGTCATCGATATCCGCCTTGATGCGCAGTACGGTTGCGTCGGCCGCCTTGACGGTGGCACCGGCGCCGGCCACCTGCGTACGGGCGGCCAATACGGCGGCCTGCGCCGCCTCGGCTTGCGCGCGGGCCGCCACAAGCGCGGCCTTGGCGCTGCGCACCCGGGCGCGGTCGTCGTCCAGCTCCTGCATCGACGAGGCCCCTTCGTTCGACAGCGTCTCGGACCGTGTCAACCGCCGTTGCGCGGCATCCAGATCGCTCTCACGCAGGGCGATCTGCGCCAGTGCGGCCTGCCGGTCAGCCTCTCGTACAGCCACCTGGGCCTGTGCACTTGCCACGGCAGAAACCGATTGCTGCCGCCGCGCCTGAGCTTCGTCGCGCTGCGCCTCCAAGGTCTGCACCTGCATGTGCGCAAGCGGCTGGCCGGCCCGCACGAAGTCGCCCTCATCCACAAGGATGTCTTGCACGCGGCCGGGAAGCTTGGTGGCTACGTCGATTTCGGTGGCCTCGATCCGGCCGTTGCCGCTCACAAAGCCCTTTCCGGGCCCGTCTTGCCGCAAGGCCTTCCATGCGAACGCCCCACCGGCGACCACCAAGGCGGCAGCGAGCAGCGCAATCCATCGTTGTCGGGGAGTCGTGGTCATGGTGTTGGTTCGCCCGATACGCGCGGTGGCGGCGTCGGGCTCAGATGGGGTTGCGGATCGGGTGCGGATTCGACAGCTTGCGTGCCGCCGCCCAGCGCCGCATACAGGCCAACGCGGCTCGACAGAAGCGCGCGGCGCACCTGCACCAGTTGCTGCTGAGCGGCAAGCAAATCGCGCTGGGCGTCAAGCACCTCGAGGAATGTCGATGCGCCGGCGTCGAAACGCAGTTGTGACAGCCGAGCGCGTTCGGTCTGCGCTGCTAGCGCGGCCTTCGCAATGTCGAGCTGTTCGGCCACCCACTTGCGTGCGGACAGCGCGTCGGACACGTCGCGGAAAGCGCTCTGCACGGTCTTCTCGTAGGCAGCCACGGCAAGGTCTCGGCGGGCTTCTGCCAAGTCAAGGTTGCTGCGTAGCTTGCCGCCTTCAAACAGCGGGAGGCTGATGCTGGGTGCAAAAACCCAGGCGCGCGTACCGGGCGCAAACAGATTGCCCAGTTCCGGGCTGATCGTGCCGTAAGCGCCGGTCAGGGCCACGCGTGGGAAAAACGCCGCCCGTGCAGCACCGATGCTGGCATGCGCAGCACGCAGGCGATGTTCCGCAGCCACAATGTCCGGGCGCTGCGCCAGCAGGTCGGAAGGCAGGCCCGCGCGTAGCTCCGCCAGCATGCGGTGCTCGTCAAGTGGCTCAGAAACCGGTGGCAAGTCGATCGGCTTGCCGACAAGCAAGGCCAGGCCGTGCGCCTGCGCGTCCCGCGCCTGCTGCAATTGCGTCAACAGCGCCTGCGCCTGGGTCAGCAGGGTCTCGACCTGCGTTTGGTTCAATCGTGAAGTCGCCCCCACTGCCACACGACGCGAGAAGATGCGCAGTGTCTCGGTTCGGCTATCCACGGTTTGCTGCGCCAGCGCGATGCGCTCGTCCAGTTCACGCAATACAAGGTAGCTGTCGGCCACCTGCGCGATCAGCCCAAGCGCTACCGCACGGCGCGCGGCGTCGGAAGCCACATAGCTTTCCAGTGCGGCGTCGTTGAGGTTGCGTACGCGCCCCCAGAAATCGATCTCCCAACTGGAGACACCGGCGCCCACTTGGTATTGCGTTACACGCATCGGCGTGCCGAACGGGCTCAGGTCCGCCGGAATGCTCAGGCGGCTGATGCCGGCCTGCGCGTCGAGGTGCGGAAATATCTCCGCCCGCTGGATGCCAAACGCGGCACGCGCCTCTTCCACCCGCAGCACGGCGGTGCGCAGGTCGCGGTTATTCTCCAGCGCCTGAGCGATCAACGCCTGCAGGCGCTTGTCCGTAAAGTACGCCTGCCAGCCGGTGGCGGAGGCAGACAGGCCATCCCGGCCATCGTCGGCGTCGTAGTGCTGAGCCACGGGCAAGGCAGGTGCCTCGTAAGGCGGCGCCATCGAGATGCAAGCCGACAGGGCCAGCGCAGTGGCAGAGGCCACCATGGCGGCCATACGCGTGCCGGCGTACCTGCCGCATGCCCGGCGTTGTTTCTCCACACGCATCTATTTCTCCAGCACGTAGGTGCCGGGCGCATCGGCCAGTGGCAGCAGTCCGGGTACGCCCATCTTCGGCGGTTTGACCGCTGTAGCGCCCGATGCATGCGCGACCAGCCATGCATCCCATGCTGGCCACCATGAACCGTCGGTGGTGGGGGCCGATGCCAGCCAGTCATCTGGCGCCGCTGATGTCTCGCCGACGTGGCGTGTCTGCATCTGGAACCGCCGATGCGAGTTGGCCGGCGGGCTGACGATGCCGGCGTTATGACCGCCGCTTGTCAACACGAACGTCAGCTCCGACTCGGTCAAGTGATGCAGCTTGTAGACCGAGCGCCATGGCGCCACGTGGTCGGTCAACGTGCCCACAACGAAGATCGGCAGGTCGATGTCGTTAAGGGCCACCGGCTTGCCGTTGACGGGGTAGCGGCCCTCGCTCAGGTCGTCGTTCAGAAACAGATGCCGCAGATACTGGCTGTGCATCCGCGCGGGCATGCGCGTGGCATCGGCGTTCCAGGCCATCAGATCGTTCATGGGTGCCCGATCGCCCAGCAGGTATTCACCCACCACCCTCGACCACAGCAAGTCGTACGAGCGCAGCATCTGGAAGGCTCCGGCCATCTGGCTGGCGCGTAAATAGCCGGTCTGCTCCATCTGCGCTTCCAGCAGACTGACCTGCGCCTCGTCGATGAACAGGCCGAGTTCGCCCGGCTCGCAAAAGTCTGTCTGTGCGGCAAAGAGCGTCATGGATGCCAGCCGCGCATCGCCATCGCGCGCCATGGCAGCCGCGGCAATGGCCAATAACGTGCCCCCGAGGCAGTAACCGGTGGCGTGGACGCGCTGGCCCGGCACGATGGCATTGACGGCATCGAGCGCGGCAAAGACACCGAGCTTGAGGTAGTCATCCATGTCGAGGGTGCGATCGGCCTCGTCGGGATTTTTCCAGGAGATGCAGAACACGGTATGGCCCTGCTCTACCAGATAGCGGATCAGCGAGTTCTGCGGAGACAGATCCAGGATGTAGTACTTCATGATCCATGCCGGCACGATCAGGATGGGCTCGGCCTGGACCTTGCTCGTGGTCGGCGTGTACTGGATCAGTTCGATCAGGCGGTTGCGCAGGACCACCTTGCCGGGAGTGATGGCAACGTCGCGGCCCACCGCAAAGCGTTCAGTGCCGGCGGCCGGCGCGCCGCTCATGGAGCGCTCCAGATCGTCAAGCGCATTGAGCGCGCCACGCACGAGATTGGTGCCGTGCTGTTCAAAGGTCCGGCGCAGAACAATCGGGTTGGTTACCAGTTGGTTGCCCGGTGACATCATGTCGAGCCATTGACGTGCAGCAAAGGCAACCACGTCCTCATGATGTTTGGCGACACCCCACACGCCGCGCGTGGCCGCCTCCCACCATTGTTCGGTCAACAGGAAGGACTGGTGCAATACGTTGAACGGCCACAGGCGCCACTCGTCCGCCGAGAAACGACGGTCGCGGGCCGGCGGCTGGACGCAAAGGCACACGTCCTGAGGGCCGGACGCCATACAGTCCCGGATGTAACGCTCGAGTTGTTCGGCCTGCGTCAGCGCCAGGCGGCACAGATCCAGCCGCTTCCCAGGCGAGACGGCAAGATGCAGCGCCCAATCAAGCAACGCTAGTTGCATTGATGCGAGGGACAGCGAATTCGATGTGCGGGCAAGAGCAGCGTGAAACGGCAGATCGATCGGCAGATCGATCTGTTCTGCAGTCGATGAAGACGGCACGGGGGCGGTGCGCATAGTTGGGGCGTCAAACGATTGCCAATATGCGATCCATTAGATGCCAGCGGCTACCGACCAGACTTGACGCACCTCAAACCGGGACAAGAGCGCGGACTCTAGACAGTGTCAAAGAAATGACATCTGCAGTTTCCTGCCAGTCGTCACAGAGGCTTCGCCCGCGCCTTACGGGCCTAAATGGGTGTGTTAGAGTCCGGCGGGGAAAACGTGACGATCTGCAAGATCGGCCCCATATTTCCATCGCTCCCAACGTTGTACCCGCGAATCTGTTGCACCAACAGGATGCATTGGGCGCATGGCGTGGGCGTCGCGAGACGAGATGACTTCCCCACCTGTCAGGCCAAAATAGCCAAAGGGCAGCGCAATCTCCTACGAACGGCTCGGCAACGCCATTTGTGGTTGAGATATTGATCCGGATTGACATCGGCGCGCTCGCGGCCCCGGCCCACCTGCCTCGTCATCGAGGCGCAACGAACAATCCATTTAGAGAAAATCGTGTTCACTTGCATCAACCAGAGCTGCGGCACGCAGTGGGAGCTGTCCGACGTCGTCATCAAGGATGAGGGCCAAGGGCCGCTGTTCCGCTGTGCGCTATGCGGCGCGCGCAACTATCTCAAACGCGTCGAAACCAAAGACGGCCGGGTCATCTACAAGCAAATCGAAGGCAAGCCGCTCAAGTGATCCAACGCAACGACATGACCATCGAACCAACCGCCACGCCCTTCACCACCCTAGCGCTCGCCCCGGCCGTGCTCGCGAACCTTGCGCAGCTCGGCTACACCGACATGACGCCGATCCAGGCTGCAAGCCTGCCCATCGCGCTTGCGGGCCACGATCTGATCGCGCAGGCAAAGACGGGCAGCGGCAAAACGGCAGCGTTTGCGCTGGCACTGCTCGCACGGCTCGACGCGCGCAGCTTCGACGTGCAGGCGATGGTGCTCTGCCCGACGCGCGAGCTTGCCGATCAGGTTGCGCAGGAAATCCGCCGCCTGGCACGCGCCGAAGAAAACGTAAAGGTACTGACGCTCTGCGGCGGCACACCGATGCGCCCGCAGGCGGCGAGCCTCGAACATGGCGCGCACGTCATCGTCGGCACGCCGGGGCGCATCATGGACCATCTGGAGCGCGGCAATCTCGCGCTCGGCGCACTGAAGACGCTCGTGCTTGACGAAGCAGACCGCATGCTCGACATGGGCTTCTTCGATGACATCGCGACGGTCGTGCGCCAATGCCCGCCTGATCGACAGACGCTGCTGTTCTCGGCGACCTATCCGGAAGGTATTGCGAAGCTGAGCCAGCGCATTCTGCGCAATCCAAAAGAGGTGAAGCTCGAAGAGCGCCACGACGACAGCAAGATTCGCCAGCGCTTCTACGAGGTGACCGACAACAAGCGGCTGCATGCGGTCGGGCTGCTGCTCAAGCACTATCGGCCGGTGAGCACGCTCGCGTTCTGCAACACGAAGCAGCAATGCCGTGACCTGCTCGACGTGCTGCGCGCTCAGGGCATCCACGCGCTGGCGCTGCATGGCGAACTCGAACAGCGCGAGCGCGATCAGGTATTGATCCAGTTCGCGAACCGCAGTTGCTCGGTGCTCGTGGCAACGGACGTTGCCGCGCGCGGGCTCGACATTGCGCAGCTCGAAGCGGTGATCAACGTTGACGTGACACCCGACCCCGAAGTGCACGTGCATCGCATTGGCCGCACGGGCCGCGCCGATGAGAACGGCTGGGCGCTGAGCCTCGCGAGCATGGACGAGATGGGCCGTGTCGGCAACATCGAGCAGGCCCTCGGGCGCGAGGTCGAATGGCACAAGCTCGACGAGCTGGATACCGGCAATGACGCACCGCTGCTGCCGCCAATGGAAACGCTACAGATTCTCGGCGGACGCAAGGAGAAGATCCGCCCCGGCGATGTGCTCGGTGCCCTGACAGGCGACGCCGGCTTTCGGGGCGACCAGATCGGCAAGATCAACGTGACCGAATTCTCGACCTACGTTGCGGTCGACCGCGGCATCGCACGCGAGGCGCTGCGCAAGCTCAACGGCGGCACGCTGAAGGGCAAGAAGGTCAGGGTTCGGCTCATGGACGAATGACCCCCTGCCCCTGCGCAGTTACCGGTTGCCGCTCGTAGGAAGAGCGCGATTCAACCCAGCATGGCAGCGGCAACGCCCGCCGCCGCACAAAACGCCACCACAATCAGCGGTGGCGTTTTCCATCGCGTCAGCAGCAGGAACGCAATCGCCGCGACGGCAAAGTCGCTCCATGACCGCACGGCGCTCGTCCAGACGGGTGTGTAAAGGGCAAAAGCCAGCAATCCAACGACTGCGGCATTCACACCCGCCAGCAGCGCCGCCATGGAAGGACGCGCGCGCAACGCCTGCCAGTAAGGCAGCGCCGCGATGACCAGCAGCAGGCCCGGCAGAAAAATGCCCACCGTGGCAAGCGCAGCCCCGGCCCAGTGATTCAGCCCCGGTCCGATCGTCCAGCCAAGGAAAGCGGCGAAGGTGAACAACGGCCCGGGCACGGCCTGCGCGGCGCCGTAGCCTGCCAAGAAATCGTTCGACGTGACCCAACCCGTCGCGACCGTCTGATGCTCCAGCAGCGGAAGCACGACGTGCCCGCCCCCGAAAACCAACGCGCCCGAACGATAGAACGCGTCGAACACCTTGGCGGGCATCCACGGATGAAGACCTGCAACAACCGGAAGCCCGAACAGCAGCGCGCAGAAGAGCACCAGGCTGACGATGCTCGCCACGTGAGACACGCGGAATGCAGCCCCCTGCTCCGCCCTCGGAGCACCACTCGCCGGACGGGACGATCGGCATAACATCAGCCCCAGTACGGCGCCAAGCACGATCACGACAAGTTGCGCGTAAACGGTCGTCAACGCGCTGAGCACGGCGATGCTGATCAGCGCGATACCTGCGCGCTGCCAGTCAGGACAAAGCTTGCGCGCCATGTCCCACACGGCCTGCGCCACCACCGCAACGGCAACCAGCTTCAAACCGTGGATCAGGCCCGCGCCAATCGGGCCGCCCAAGCTCGGCGCGAGCATCGCAAAAACCAGCAGCAGCAAGACGGAGGGCAGCGTAAAGCCGCACCATGCTGCCAACCCGCCACGCCATCCCGCCCGAAGCAGCCCGACGGAAAACCCCACCTGGCTGCTGGCAGGCCCCGGCAGAAACTGGCAAAGCCCGACAAGGTCGGTGAATGTTGCGTCGTCCAGCCAGCGGCGGCGCTCCACGAGCTCGCGCCGGAAGTAGCCGATATGTGCGACCGGCCCACCGAAACTGGTGAGACCCAGCTTGAGAAAGACCGCCAGCACTTCCATGGCAGAGCCCGCGTGATGTGTGCGGGACGGTGTGGCGGATGCGGTCATTTGCGGGCGAGATCGACGTTTGGGAAGCGCGTATTAGAACATTGCCGCCGTGGCATAGAAGGCAACTAAAGTGGCAGGATAGGCATCGCCGTCACCGTCACCGTCATTGGACGCTTCCGCGTATCCCATCATGCACTTCGCTCAGGCCATTGGCGCGCAGCGCTATGTGTTCAACGATCTCAAGACGCTCCTGGCCAAAGCCAGCCCGGCGCGCTCCGGCGACTATCTGGCGGGCCTGGCTGCTGCCAGCGAAGGCGAGCGCATGGCCGCGCGCATGGCGCTGGCAGACGTGCCGCTGTCGGCGTTCCTTAACGAAGCGCTGGTGCCTTATGAGGAAGACGAGGTCACGCGCCTGATTCTTGATCGGCACGACGCACAGGCCTTCCGGCCGATTGCCTCGCTCACGGTGGGCGAGTTCCGCAACTGGTTGCTCCTGCATGAGACGGACAGCCAGACGCTGGCAAGCGTCGCGCCCGGCATCACGCCCGAAATGGCCGCCGCGGTCAGCAAGCTGATGCGCAATCAGGATCTGATTTCCGTGGCCCGCAAGTGCCGCGTGGTCACGCGCTTTCGCAACACCATCGGCTTGCCCGGCCGATTGTCAGTCCGGCTGCAGCCCAATCACCCGACGGACGACCCCAAAGGTATTGCCGCGTCGATCATCGATGGCCTGCTCTATGGCTGCGGCGATGCGACCATCGGCATCAACCCTGCGGGCGACAATCTCGGTGCGATCGTATCGCTGCTGCAATTGGTCGATGAACTGCGCAATCGCTACGCCATTCCCACGCAGTCGTGCGTGCTGACCCACGTGACAAACACACTGCGCGCCATTGACCAGGGCGCGCCGGTTGACCTGGTGTTTCAATCGGTGGCGGGCAGCGAACAGGCCAACGCGGGATTCGGCATTAGTCTTGCCTTGCTGGCCGAGGCGCATGACGCGGCGCAGGGCCTGGCGCGCGGTGCGGTCGGCAATAACGTGATGTATTTCGAGACCGGCCAGGGCAGCGCGTTGTCGGCCAATGCGCATCACGGCGTCGATCAGCAAACCATGGAGGCGCGTGCCTATGCGGTGGCGCGGGCGTTCTCGCCGTTGCTGGTCAACACGGTGGTCGGTTTTATCGGTCCGGAGTATCTCTACGACGGCAAGCAGATCATCCGCGCGGGGCTGGAAGACCACTTCTGCGGCAAGCTGATGGGCCTGCCCATGGGCTGCGACGTCTGCTACACCAACCACGCTGAAGCCGATCAGGACGACATGGATACGCTGCTCACGCTGTTTGGCGTGGCCGGCATCCACTTCATCATGGGCGTGCCGGGCGCCGACGACATCATGCTCAATTACCAGAGCACCTCGTTTCATGACGCACTCTATCTGCGCGACACGCTGGGCCTGCGGCCGGCGCCGGAGTTTGAGGCGTGGCTGCAAAGCATGGGTATTGTCGACGCCGCTGGGCGCCTGCAAGACGCCACGGCGCGGCAGCCGCTGCTGCAGTTGGCCCACGCGCTGTGAACCCCGTTGGATATCCGCACATGCCGAAACACACGCTCGTTCAGCCGAATCCGTGGACACACTTGCGTGCCTTTACCGACGCACGTATTGCGTTGGGCCGCGCCGGCAACAGCCAGACGACCGACGCCGTGCTCGCGTTTGGCGTGGCACATGCCCAAGCGCGCGATGCCGTGCACTTGCCGCTCGATAGCACGGCGTTGTCGGCCGCGCTTGGGCAGGCGGGCCTCACGGCATTGACCGTGCACAGCGCGGCAGCTGACCGCGCCCAGTATCTGCGCCGTCCAGATCTCGGCCGCCGGCTTGACGATGCCAGCCGAGTAAAACTCGGCCCGTTGCGGCCAGCGCAGCCCTTCGACGTTGTCTTTGTGATTGCTGACGGGCTTTCCGCATTGGCGGTGCAAAGCCACAGCGTGCCACTCCTGTGCTGCGTGCGCGATCGTCTGCCGCGCGACTGGTCCATCGGCCCTGTTGTCATCGCCGGGCAGTCTCGCGTGGCGTTGGGGGATGAGATCGGTGCGTTGCTTGGTGCGCGGCAGGTGGTGATGCTGATCGGTGAACGGCCGGGGTTGAGTTCGCCTGACAGCCTGGGCATTTACCTGACCTACGCGCCGCGCGTCGGTTGCTCCGATGCGCAGCGCAACTGCATCTCGAATGTGCGCCCGGCAGGGCTGACTTATGACCAGGCAGCGACCCGGCTGGTGTTCCTGCTCAAAGGCGCGCTGGCGCTCGGTCGCAGCGGCGTGGACCTGAAGGACGACACGCCATCCATCGCCTCCGGTACATCCCGACTTGCCGAACGCCACGACCCGTGACACACTCCCTCCCGCTGCCCACACCGGCAGCACGCAGGCGCGGCTGACGCACCAACGACAGCTGCAACACGCCGCAGGAGAGACCGGGCTTAACGCGCACACGCGCAACGCCCGGCGCCGATGGAGCAACCACCCCGGAAACTCTCAGGCAAAAGGACTGTGGCGTCGACTGCGAATCTGGAGAGAGGCGTGCACGCGTGCGCCCACCGAAGGGGATGGCGCCAGCGCTGCTGACGCCCAAGCTCTCAGGTCCCGAGACAGATGGGGTGAGCCGACCGGATCGTCCGGTCATGACATCACTCCATAGGGACCGCCATGACGCACATCGTCATCGTCGGCGCCGGCATATCCGGCGTCACCACTGCTTACACGCTCTCGCAACTCGGCTATCGGGTCACGGTGCTCGACCGCCACTTGTATCCGGCCATGGAAACCTCGTTCGCCAACGGCGGGCAGCTTTCCGCCAGCAACGCTGAAGTCTGGAACAGCACCGGCACGCTGCTCAAGGGCATCAAATGGATGCTGCGCAACGACGCCCCGCTCCTGCTCAATCCCAAGCCGTCCTGGCACAAATACTCGTGGATCGGCGAGTTCGTCGCTAGCATCGCGCACTACCGCCGCAACACCATCGAAACCACGCGCATGGCCATCGAGGCACGCAAGCATCTGTTTGCGATGGCCGAACGGGAACAAATCGATTTCGATCTGCAGAAGCGCGGCATTCTGCACGTCTATCACGACAAGGCGAGCTTTACGGCCGCAGGCAAGGCCAACGCCCTGCTCGTCGCCGGCGGGCTTGAGCGCCACGCCGTGAGCCCCGAAGACATTGCAGCCATCGAGCCCACACTGCGGGGCAACTACTACGGCGGTTATTTCACAGAATCCGACGCCACCGGCGACATCCACAAGTTCACGCGCGGTCTCGCGCAGGCGTGCGAAAAGCGCGGTGTGCGCTTTGTGCAAGGCGTGGATGTGCGCGATGTGCAAACCAGTGAAGGCGGCGTTCGTCTCTTGCTGCAAACCACGCTGGATGACCGCCTTTCCACCAGCGAGGCGAATGTCGTGCAGGACATTGCCGCCGACGCGATGGTCGTGTGCGCGGGCGTGGGCAGCCGGCATATCGCGCAAATGGTGGGCGATCGCATCAACGTGTATCCGGTCAAGGGATATTCGATCACGGTGCACCTGGACGACGAAGCCAGCGTGCAAGGCGCGCCGTGGGTCAGCCTGCTCGATGAGAGCGCGAAGATCGTGACCAGCCGCCTCGGCGCTGGCCGCTTCCGCGTGGCGGGCACGGCGGAGTTCAACGGTTACAACCGCGATATCCGCGCGGACCGCATCGAGCCCCTGGTGGCCTGGACGCGCCGCAACTTTGCGATTGGCACGTCGCGCGTGGTGCCGTGGGCGGGCTTGCGCCCGATGATGCCGGACATGATGCCGCGCGTCGGCCGTGGGCGGCATGGGCGCGTGTTCTACAACACGGGCCACGGGCATCTGGGTTGGACGCTATCCGGCGCCACCGCCGCAATGGTGGGCGACGTGATCGCGCGCGACTGCCCATTGCATTGATCGCAGCAAAAGAAAAAGCCCGCCGAGACTCTGGCGGGCTTTTTCATTGCGAGAGCGATCGGAGCGATCAGAACTTGTGCCGCACGCCCAGCATGACGCCCAGGCGCGAGTTGTTGCCATACGTGTTACCCGAGTTGTTGAACGCGGCCGCGCTATTCAGCGCAATCCAGGCGCCCTGCAGGCGGGTGTAGTCAACTTCGGCGTAGACGTCGGTGCGCTTGCTGAAGGCGTAGTCGAGCATGCCGGCGGTGGTCAGGCGCTTGCCGCTCGCGTCGAGATGCTTCATCCAGTCATATTGCACGGTGCCGATGAAACTCAGTGCGCCGGAGATCGGCACCTTCGCGCCCACATAGGCGGCTTGGTTCTTGTAGTCGGCCACGTCGAGGCGGCTGTTTGTATAGCCCAGGTACCACGTGGCAATCGAGGTATCAAGCTTGCCGCCAAAGCCCCAGACCGTCTGCTTGCTCGCCAGCGCAGCCGGCACCGCACCGAAGAACGCTGATGACACATCGCGCGTGACCTGATACACCGCGCCCACTTCAGCCGGGCCCATGCTGTAGACGATCGAGCCGGCGCCGGCCGAACTCTTGCTGAAGCTGCCCGCTGCCTCGCCAAAGGTCCATGCGCCGGCAAGTTGCAGGCCGCCGAACGATTTGATGTATTTGACCGTGTTGTCGTAGCGCAGGCCGGTGTAGTTGCCGCCTTGATAGCCGACGATGGAATTGTTGGCAAACGCCATCGCCTCGTATGAAGACAGGACCTCGTGCGCCAGCGTGTATTGCCGGCCGAGGTAAAGCTTGCCGTAGTCGCCTTCGAGGCCGACCACTGCGGTACGCCCGAACAGACGTCCGCCCTGCTGGCTGCCACCGGTATCGGGGGAGAAGCCCGATTCCAGGATGAACATGGCCTTGGTGCCGCCGCCCAGGTCTTCCGTGCCGCGCAAGCCCCAACGGCTGCCGGTCAGCACACCGTCTGTCATCTGCAGATTGCTGTTGCCTGCCGCATTTTCGTGCGTGCTGTAGCGGATGGTGGTGTCGATCAGCCCGTAGAGCGTGACACCGCCGGCGGTTTGCGCCGCCGCTGGCAGGCTCGTGGCTCCGAGCACCAGTGCGGCAATCATTGTCTTGTTCATGGCTCCCTTGTCTCCTCTTTGGTGTGATGGGTATGGATGTGCGACGGCCGCACGCGCAGCCGCGGTGTTGCGTGGATAGCGCCCATGGCCGCACAACCGTGAGCGCAAGATTTCTCGTGTCTCAGTGGTCAGCCGAAGTGGTGGCGCCGCGGCTCAGTTGTGCCTGCACAGCCATGCGCACGGCAGCGTTTGCTGCGCCGTAGCCCAGGTAGCCGTTGCGCTGGACAAGCTCGAAGAAGAAGCGCTCGCGAAAGGGTTCGGTGTAGGCGTGCAGAAAATCGCCGTGCGGGTCGCGGTCGTAGAGAAGACCGTCGTCGTGCAGGCGGGTGAGCAGCGCGTCATCCAGCCCAAGTCGGGCGGCAACGTCGTCGTAGTAGTTCTCTGGCACGTGCTGTAGGCAGGCCGCGCCACGGTCAATGGCCTCAATGGTCTCGAACAGCCGCTCAGTGCGGAATGCAATGTGATGCACCCCCGAGCCCGCGTAGGCCGTGATGAACCTGCCCGTGGCCGTGCGCCCACTTTCCGATACGTTGAGCGGAATCCGCACGTTGCGGTCCGGGCTCACCATCGCCCGGCTTTTCACGAGGCCGTACGGATCGGCAATCTCCTGTACGGCTTCGGCGTGCATGCCAAAGACGGCACGGTAGAACAGCACAAAGCTGTCGAGCCGGTGCGCGGGCAGCGCCTGCGCAACATGGTCAATCGATGCCCAGCCTGCTGCATCGTCTTGCACGCCAGGATGCAAGACAAAATCGCTTTCATAGATGCTGCGATCGGCCTCGCGATCGTCGATCAGATAGAGCAGCGTGCCATCGGGTGCGCGCAGCGCGGGAATGCTGCGCTCAGTCGGCCCCACGGGCCCGCGCCACTCCTGGGCGCACAGCTCACGTGCGCGTGTCATGGCGCGCTCGGCATCGTCCACCTTCAGGCCGATCGCACAGACAGACGGCCCGTGCAGCTGGAAGTGCTCCGACGCGGCGCTGTCCTGCTCCATGTTCAGGATCACGTTGACGCCGCCTTGCCGATACAGGTCAACCGCCTTGGAGCGATGGTGCCCCGCAAGAATAAAACCCAGCGCACGCAGGCGCGTTTCAAGTTCCCGTCCTGCCGCCGCGTCCACCGCAAACTCCAGAAAATCCACGCCTTCAAATTGAGCAGCCGCAGGCAGTTCCGCACCGCCAGCTTCGGACTCCAGCCAGCGCAGCGAACGCATGCCGTCCAGCGCCGTGAGCCGCGCCGGTGCAGAGCGGAATTCGTCATTGAAGACTTCAAGCGACAAGGGCCCCGTATAGCCCGCAGCAAGCAAGTCGCGCGCAAAGTCCGTCACCGGAAGGTCACCCTGCCCCGGGAAATTACGGTGATGCCGGCTCCAGGACAGTACGTCCATCGACAACTTCGGGGCGTCTGCAAATTGCACGAAGAACAGCTTGTCTGCCGGTACGTCGTGAATGCCATCCAGCGTGTCGCCCAGCGACAGCGTATGGAAGCTGTCGAGAATCAGCCCGAGCGCCGGGTGGTCAGCCTGCCGCACAATCTGCCACGCCTGACGCCAGGTCCGCGTGTGCCGCCCCCAGGCCAGTGCCTCATATCCCACGCGCAGCCCGCGCCGTGCCGCTGCTTCTGCCATCTGGCGCAGATCGTCTGCCGAGCGCGCAGGATCGTCGATGGCGATGTCCTGCACGTTGCTGCAGACGAGCACCATCTCGACGCCCAGCTCGGCCATCACGTCGAACTTGCGCTCGGCGCGCGCCAGGTTACGGGCGAGCAGTTCGCCGGGCATTGCCTCGAAATCGCGGAAGGGCTGGTACAGCATGATCGCCAGCCCAAGTTCCGCCGCCATTTGCCGCACGCGCGCCGGCGATCCGTCGAAATTCAACAGGTCGTTTTCGAAGATCTCGACGCCGTCAAAGCCCGCGGCGGCCGCGGCTTCCAGCTTTTCAGGCAGCGTGCCGGACAGGCACACCGTGGCGATGCATTTGGGGCGACGTGCTGGGTGAAGCGAGTTCATGGCGATACGGTGGTCGAACGTCAAGCAATGCCCGCAGCGTAGGAGCGCCCCAACATGCCGACAAGCGGCATTCGCGCAACAGCGTTCGATGATCGTACAATCATGCGCACATATCGCTCGTTTTTAGGGTTATCGCCATGACGAAGGAACCGCTGAACCGGCGCGACTGGATCGCTGGGCTGGAAAAAGGGCTCGCCATCTTGGAGGCGTTCGACCACGAGCACCCGCGCCTGACGCCCACCCAGGCCGCCGAGTTGACCGGCCTCACCCGCACGGCCGCGCGCCGCTATCTGCTGACCCTCGAACACCTGGGCTACCTCACCAGCGAAGGCACGCTGTTCAGCCTGACGCCGCGCGTGCTGAAGGTGGGCTGGTCGTACTTCGATTCGGCGCGCCTGCCGCGCACGGTGCAGCCCTTCCTGCAGCAGGTGACTGCCGCTGTGGGCGAGGTGGCGTACCTCAGCGTGCTGGATGATTGGGAGCTCGTTTTCATCTCGCGCACCAGCACCAGCCGGGTCATGAGTACCGGATTCGTGCTGGGTGCGCGCGTGCCGGCGCCGCTCGCCTCGGCCGGCGTGATGATGCTGGCCGCGCAACCCGAGCAAAAGGTCAAGGTATGGCTGGAGACCTGCGTGCTGACGCCCTACACGCCTTACACGATCCTGCAGCGGGACCGCCTGTTCGATGAAATCCGCAAGGCGGGCCGGCAGGATTACGCCGTGGTCGAACAGCAATTGCAGATTGGCGTGCGTGGCGTGGCGGTGCCGTTGCGCGATCGGCATGGCAACGTGATTGCCGCGCTGAGTGTGAACATGCAAGTCGGCGAGGAAACAACGGAGCACGCCTTGCAGCGTGTGCTGCAGGTACTGCAGGACACCGCGCTTTCGATCATGCGCGTGCTGTAGCGCGCCACGCACGTCCGTTGCACCAAGACCTCGCGCTTTGACAGACATATGAACTCGGAGAAACCCTTGACTCGTACGTTATTCGCACCACGTTGTGCGATTATCGAACGAATTTAATCAGCAGTCGCTTGTGCCCCGCCCTGGCGGCGGACTACGCTGCGTTGCGTGTACAGACGGCCCTTCATCGAACGAATCGCACGATAGGCCGCACAGATAAAACCGGAGACAACCATGACCGCAGCCCCTGCCCATGAACCCCTGGGCAAGCACCAGTCGAAGAAAGCCGCCGCCAGCGGCTGGATCGGCTCGGCGCTCGAGTACTACGACTTCTTCATCTACGCCACCGCCGCAGCGCTGATCTTTCCGCAGATCTTCTTCCCCAAGGGTGACCCGAAGACGGCCATCATCGCCTCGCTGGCGACGTACGGCGTGGGTTATATCGCGCGGCCGATCGGCGCGTTCGTGCTGGGCCATCTGGGCGACACGCACGGGCGCAAGAACGTGCTGCTCTGGTGCATGTTCCTGATGGGTTTTTCGACGATTGCCGTGGGCCTGCTGCCCACGTATGACCAAGTCGGTCTGTGGGCTCCCGCATTGCTGGTCATCATGCGCTTGATCCAGGGCTTTGCCGTGGCCGGTGAAATCTCGGGCGCCAGCTCGATGATCCTGGAGCACGCACCGTTTGGCCGGCGCGGGTTCTTCGCGAGCTTTACGCTGCAAGGCGTGCAGGCCGGGCAGATCCTGGCGGCCGCCGTATTCCTACCGCTGGCGCACTACATGCCCGCCGACCAGTTCAACGCCTGGGGCTGGCGCATTCCGTTCGTTCTGAGCTTCGTCGTCATCATCGCCGGCTACATCATCCGCCGCGAAGTGCACGAAACCCCCGCGTTTACCGCTGAGCAACAGCAACAAGGCCGCCCGCGCTCCCCCGTGATCGACGCCTTCAAATACAGCACGCCCGACATGCTGCGCGTGGTCTGCATGGCGCTGATGAACGTGATTCCGGTGGTGGCGACCATCTTTGGCGCCGCCTATGCGGTGCAGCCGGCTTACGGCATCGGCTTTGCCCAAGACATCTACCTGTGGATTCCGGTGGTGGGCAACATCGTTGCAGTGCTCGTCATTCCATATGTTGGTGACCTGTCCGACCGCATCGGCCGCAAGCCGCCGATCGTGATCGGTTCGCTGCTCGCTGGCCTGCTCGCCTTTGCCTACCTGTACGCCATCAGCATCAAGAACGTGCCGCTCGCCTTCGTCATCTCGATTCTGATGTGGGGCGTGGTCTACCAGGGCTACAACGCGGTGTTCCCGAGCTTCTATCCGGAATTGTTCCCGACGCGCACCCGTGTGTCGGCCATGGCAATTTCGCAGAACGTCGGCACGGCTATCACCGCCATGCTGCCGGCCCTCTTCACCGCCGTGGCACCGCCGGGAGCCACCAACATCTGGCTGACCGTGGGCGCCATTGCCTTTGGCGTCACGGTGATTGCCGCCGTGGCCGCCATGACCGCACGCGAGACCTACCGCATTCATATGGACGAGCTGGGCCAGCCAGCCGCCCAACCCGTCGACAAGGCCGAATATGCCCGCCAGCGGGCCGGAGCCTTGGCCGCCTGAAACACGCACGCCTGAACCATGATTTCTGGAAAAACCACCCTCATTGCCCACATCGGCTACCCGACCGAGACCTTCAAGTCGCCGATGATCTACAACCCCTGGTTCGAGCAAAAAGGCATCGACGCCGTTGTGGTGCCCATGGGGGTGAAGGCAGAGGATTACGCGCAGAGCTTCGAATCGATCTGCCGCTTTACCAACCTGCGCGGCGCGCTAATTACCATGCCGCACAAGGTCACCACGGTGGATCTGGTCGACGAAGTCACGCCGGCCGTGCGCATCGCGGGCGCCTGCAATGCGGTGCTCAAGCGCGATGACGGCACGTTGCTGGGCGACCAGTTCGACGGTGCCGGCTTCGTGCGCGGCGTGCTGCGCAAGGGGCGCCAGTTGGACGGGGCGCGTGTGCTGCTCTCGGGGGCCGGCGGTGTCGGCTCGGCGATTGCCGCGTCGCTGGCGGCTGCGGGTGTCGGCGAGCTTGCCTTGTATGACACGCGCACAGAATCGGCTGAATCGCTGGGGCGGCGTCTGCGCGAGCATTACCCAGCGTTGGTGGTGCGCACCGGGTCGAATGATCCGGACGGCTTCGACGTGGTGGTCAACGCCACGCCGGTGGGCATGAAGGAAGACGATCCGCTGCCCTTCGACGTGGCACGCATCGCGCCGAGCTGCTTTGTCGGCGAGGTGGTCATGAAATCCGAGTACACGCCGCTGCTGCGCGCGGCGCTCGACAAGGGTTGCGATGTCCAGGTCGGCACCGACATGCTGTTCGAGATGATTCCCGCGTACCTGGAGTTCTTCGGCTTCGGCACCGCCACCGCAGATGAGCTGCGGCGCAGCGCAGCCATTGCATACTGAGCCGATGACGCGTCGCCCTCTGAGCTTTGCCCTGCTGTTGCCGTTGCTGCTATCGGCGCAACCGGTTGCAACCGACAGTTACCTCCCCGCCCTGCCCGCCATTGCCAAGACGCTGGGATCGGCCAGCACGAGCCTCACGGTCTTCGCGCTGGCCTTTGGCATTGGGCAACTGCCGATGGGCAGCCTGGCCGATCGTTTTGGCCGCCGCCTGGTGCTGCTGATCGGGCTGGCGTGCTATGCCGTGGCTGCACTGGCCGGCGCGCTGGCGACAACCGCTTCCATGTTGACCGCCGCACGCGCCTTGCAGGGTTTCTCGATGGCCGCCATCTTGGTGTGCGCACGCGCCGCTGTGCGCGATCTGCACCCGGCGCGCGATGGTCCGCACGTCATGGCACGCGGCCTCACGGGGCTGGGTTTCGTGGCGTTGATGGCACCGATTCTCGGTGCCTTCGTCGCACAACACGCAGGTTGGCGCTGGGTGCTGGCGGGCATGAGCTTCTATGCAGTCGTGCTGTGGGCGATGTGCTGGTACGGCTTTGCCGAAACCCGCCAAGAGAGGCACGCCCAGGCGGGCAGCGTGCGCGAGATCTTCGCCAGCGCAGATTTTCGCGTCTGGGGGTTGCTGGCAGCCACGACCTACGCCGGCATCTTCTGCTTCCTGCTGCTTTCGCCGATGGTCTATATCGCGTACCTCGGCCTGTCTCCCGAGCTTTATGGCTGGATACCGGCCGGCGGATCGCTCGTCTATATCCTGAGCACGACGGGCTGTCGGCGCCTGCTGCGCAGGCAGAGCCTCGTGCGAACGGTGCAGCAAGGCGCAACGCTCAGCCTGCTCGGCGCCAGCATCCAGGGATTGGGCTGCTGGCTGCTTCCCGGGCAGGCGTGGCCTCTGCTGCTCGGGCATGGCGTCTATTGCATGGGCCACGGCATTCACCAGCCTTGCGGCCAAGCCGGTGCGGTGGGCGAACTGCCGCATCTTGCGGGGCGCGCGGTGTCATGGTCGGGCTTCATCATGATGCTGGCGGCCTTCTGCCTGGGCCAGACCGCGGCGGCCTTTGACGACATATCGCACAGCCTTGGTGCCTGGCCCATGGTGGTGCCGATGATGCTTGCCGGCGCCGTGCTGGCGTCCATCGCCTTCCTTTGGCTACCGAAGCTGCAGAACCAGCCGGATCCACAAAGCGCTGCCGCATAGCAACTGCTGGATGCGCATTGCCACGCGCGTGGTACACAATGCGGTGTCTGCATTCTTTGCTTCAGCCACAGGAGTTTGACCATGAGCCGCAACGCCGACCTGCCTTTCAAGACCGCCGGCTTGGAGTTCATCGAGTTCGCCACGCAAGCGCCGGCTGCGCTGGGCCAGGTGTTCGCATCGCTGGGCTTCAAGGCCATCGCGCGGCACGTAAGCAAGGACGTCACGCTGTATCGGCAAGGCGACATGAACTTCCTCGTCAACGCCGAAGCCGAGTCCTTCGCGCACCGCTGGGCTGAGGAATATGGCGTGGGCATCTGCGCCATCGGCATCCGCGTCGACGATGCCCAGCACGCCTACGGTCGTGCCGTCGAACTGGGCGCATGGCCGGCCGAAGCCGAGCCCATCGGCCCGAGCGAACTGGTGATCCCGGCAATCCAGGGCGTGGGCGATACGCATCTGTATTTTGTCGACCGCTGGCGCGGCAAGCACGGCGCCAGGGGCGGCCTGGGCGACATCTCCATCTACGACATCGATTTCCGGCCGCTGGATGCAGAGACCGCGCATGAGGACTGGCACCACGCCGGCGTTGGGCTGGCACGCGTCGACCACCTGACGCAAACCGTCGGCGCCGGCCGCCTGCAGGATTGGATCGACTTCTACCGCAACCAGCTCGGCTTTCGCGAGATCCACGAGCTGCACGCCAACTGGCACGTCGCGGCGGATTCCCGCGTGATGGTGTCGTCGTGCGGCATGATCCGCATCCCGCTTTATGAAGAAGGCACGCACCGCGCGCACCTCATGCACGCCTACCTGCCCGACCACCCCGGCGAAGGCGTGCAACACATTGCGCTGGCTACCGACGACATCCTGCGTACAGCCGCCGCGCTGGCCGCCAACGGCCTCACCTTCGTCGAGCCCCCGGCACACTACTACGACACCGTCGACGCGCGCTTGCCCGATCACGGATTGGACCTGGAAGCCTTGCGCCGATATGGCATCCTGGTCGACGGCGAGATCGTCGACGGCGTGCCCAAACTGTTCCTGCAAACCTTCGTCAAACGCCATCCAGGCGAGATCTTCTTCGAGATCGTGCAGCGGCGCGGGCACCACGGTTTTGGCGAAGGCAATCTGCCGGTGTTGACTGCGGCGGCCTGACCCGGAAAACGTCGCCAAGAAAAAAGCCCGCCAAGTTTCGGCGGGCTTTTTTTCGTACTGCGGATGCTGCAATGCCACTCAATAACCGGCTGCCAACCCCGTATTGCGACGCGGATCATTCGCGCCATAGAAGCGGTTGTTGCCGACCGGCTTGCCGCCCAGCGACGGCGCCCCGACAATGATCGCCGCCAGGTGGTTGGCCGGCTGCGGCGCCCCCAGGTTGTGGCCCATCGACGTCAGGATCTTGCGCGTATCCTCCGACAGCGCGTACGGCTCGACGTTGGTCACGTCCGGCAGCCATTGCTGGTGGAAGCGCGGCATGTCGACGGCTTCCTGCACGTTCATGCCGTAGTCGATCGCGTTGATCATGGTCAGCATGACGGCCGTGATGATGCGGCTGCCGCCCGGCGTGCCCACCACCATGACAGGCTTGCCATCCTTGGTAACGATGGTCGGGCTCATCGATGACAGCGGACGCTTGCCCGGGGCAATCGAGTTGGCCTCGCCCTGCACCAGGCCGTACAGGTTCGGCACACCGACCTTGGCCGTGAAGTCGTCCATCTCGTCGTTCAGGACCACGCCCGTCTTGGCGGCCGTCACCTTCGCGCCAAACCAGTCGTTGAGCGTGTACGTCACCGACACCGCGTTGCCGTACTTGTCGGCAATCGAGTAATGCGTCGTGTTGCTGCCCTCATGCGGTTCGACGCCCGGCTTGATGTCCTTCGACACACCAGCCTTCTTCGGGTCGATCACCGCACGGATCTTGGCCGCATAGTCCTTGCTCAGTAGGCGGTCCAGCGGGTTCTTCACGAAGTCCGGGTCGCCCAGGTAGCTGTTGCGGTCCACATAGGCGTGGCGCATGGCTTCGATCTGGTAGTGCGTTGCCTGCGCGGAATGCCAGCCCAGGTCCTTGAGCGGATAGCCTTCCAGGATGTTCAGCATTTCGCAGATGACCACGCCGCCCGAACTCGGGGGCGGTGCCGACACCACGTGATAGCCACGGTAGTCGCACTCGACCGGCGCCAGTTCGCGCGTTTTGTAGCCGACCAGATCTTCTTGCGTGATCAGGCCACCACCGGCCTTGCTCGATGCAGCAATGGCCTGCCCGACCCAGCCCTTGTAGAAACCGTCGGTGCCCTTGTTGCTGATCTCGCGCAGCGTCTTGGCCAAGTCATGCTGGACGAGCTTCTCGCCCACTTGGAACGGCTGCCCCTTGTTCAGGAAGATCGCGCCCGATGCAGCGTCTTCCTGGAAGTCCTTGGTGGAGGTGTGCAGCATGTCGACATCGCCCTGATCGAGGACGAAGCCCTTGTCGGCCAGCGTGATGGCCGGCGCGATCAGTGCAGCGCGTTGCATCGTGCCGTACTTCTGGCGCGCATACTCCATGCCCGACACGGTGCCCGGCACACCCACGGCCAGATGGCCCTTGGTGGACGCGCCCTTGATGACGTTGCCGTCCTTGTCGAGGTACATGTTGGCGGTGGCGCCCTTCGGTGCGACTTCACGGAAGTCGAGGAAGGTCTTGCGACCATCGGCCAGCTGAATGGTCATGAAACCACCGCCGCCAAGGTTGCCCGCTGCCGGATAGACCACGGCCAGCGCGTAACCCACGGCGACTGCTGCGTCGACAGCATTGCCGCCGCGCTTGAGCACTTCCACACCGACCTTGCTGGCCAGATGCTGCGCCGCAACGACCATGCCGTTTTCTGCGGCCACGGGTGCGACGGATGCCGCGTGTGCGACGGTCGTGATGCTGATCGATGCGATTGCGGCGGCGATCCACCGCATGCCTGTTCTTGGATTCTGCATAGGAGCTCCTTTGGTACCTTCAAGGACGCCGGTCGTGCCGGCGTACGTGTTATGGCGCGCGAACCTTATCAGGCGGTGCGCCGGGGCACTATAGCCTCATCCCCGTATTGACGCATTGTGCAGGCGGTGGAACGGCACGCATCGCTAGCCCAGCGGCACCTCGAGCCCAACCTTCACGCGGTTGAGGACCACGGCCGTGCGGTACCAGCGGATGTTGTCGTTGTCGTCGAACAGGCGTCGCGCCAGAGCTTCGTACTCCGTCATCGTGGCCACGTTCAGGATGAGGACGAAATCGGCCTCGCCCGTCACGTAGTAGCACTGCTGCACCTCGGGGCCGGAGAGCGCCTTCTTGAGCGCAGCCATTGCCGCGGTATTGGTGCGCTCGGCATGCACTTCAACGATCACGGTGATGGGTTTGGCCACCCGCTCCGGGTCCACCACCGCCACGTTGCCCACGATGACGCCCGCTTCCTCCATCCGTTTGATGCGCCGCTGCACGGCGGCGGTCGATAGATTGACCTGCTCCCCGATCACGCGCAGTGGCGTGGTGTAGCACCGCTGCACAGCGTTGAGAATAGCGATATCGAATGCGTCGAGTTCGAGCGATTTCTGCGTGGCCATAAAGGGCGGGGAGCGAGAAATTTTTGCGTCTGGCTGGGCAGAATAGCTGAAATTGCTCTGCTGACGTGACATAGGATTTCACGGTCCACATGTTCGTAGAGGGCCATCCCATGCATTGGCAATCCCAGCTCGTCAACCCCGAAACGCTTGCCCCTGGCGGCTTCCGGTCATTGGTCACCCCGGTCTACCGTGGTTCCACTGTGTTGTTCGACAACGCCGCGCAGGTCGTGGACGACTGGCGCCATGCGCAGCACGGCTACACCTACGGCCTCTACGGCACACCGACGGCCATTGAGCTTGGCGCGCGGATTGCGCAACTGGAACGCGCGCGCCACAGCTTTATCGTCCCTGGCGGGCAGGCTGCCATCGCGCTCGTCTACCTCGCGTGCTGCGGCGCGGGCAGCCATGCGCTGGTGCCGTTCAGTGCGTATGGACCCAACCGCAGCATGGCCGCCGGCTTGCTCAAACGCATGGGCATCGAAGTCGAAACCTATGACCCGCTCATCGGCGCGGGCATCGGCGGGCTCATCCGCCCAAACACCACACTGGTTTGGACTGAAAGCCCCGGGTCGGTCACGATGGAAGTGCAGGACGTGCCGGCCATCGTGGCAGCGGCGCACGCGCGCGGCGTGCCGGTGGCGCTCGACAACACGTACACGGCCGGCGTGTATTTCGATGCCTTTGCGCACGGCGTGGACGTCAGCATGCAGGCGCTGACGAAGTACGTGGGCGGGCACAGCGACCTGTTGCTCGGCTCGGTCTCGGTCAACTCGGAAGCGATGTTCGAACGTGTGGGCAGCGCGTTTGCCGACCTTGGCATGGGCGCCTCGCCCGACGATTGCAGCCTGGCGCTGCGTGGCCTGCAAACGCTGGGGCTGCGGCTGGAGCGCCTGCAAGCCTCCACGCTGGCGGTGGCGCGCTGGCTTCATCTGCAGGATTGCGTTGCCACCGTGCTCCATCCGGCGCTGCCGTCATGCCCCGGCCACGAACTCTGGAAGCGCGACTTTACCGGCGCAACCAGCGTGTTTTCGGTGGTATTCCAGGAAAGCGTCTCGGCCGAGCAGGTCAACGCGTTCATCGATGCGCTGCGCATGTTCCAGATCGGCATGAGCTGGGGCGGCACGAGCAGCCTGGTGATGCCATATCCTGATCTGGCGCGACCGAATCGCCACTATCACGGCCGCCTGGTGCGGCTCAATGTCGGGCTGGAAGCGCCGGAAGATCTGATTGCCGATCTGCGGCAAGCCATGGCGCGTGCAGCCATCCAGGAGCCCGCTGTTGCCGCATAACCGCCAGCACGTCAGTCAGCCGGTGCAAACGGCGGCGCACGTCGCTTTACCGGCTGCGTCTTGACGATGGCGGTGTTGGTCTCGGCGTGATACGCCACGCGATCGAGAATCTGGTCGAGCTGATCGATCGAGCGCACATACAGCCGGGCGATGAAGCAGTCCTCGCCCGTGACCTTGTCGCATTCGCCGATCTCGGGAATCTCTTCGATCAGCTTCTGCACGATATGCAGCTTGCCCGGCATGGGCCGCACGCGCACGATGGCCTGCAGCGTGTAGCCCAGCGCCGCCGGGTCAATGTCGACGGTGTAATGCCGGATCACGCCGCGCTCCTCCAGCCGCCGCAGGCGCTCCGACACGCTGGGGGACGAAAGCCCCACCTGCTCGGCCAGTTGCTTGAGCGAAATGCGGGAATCGGTCAGCAGGACGTCAAGAATGCGTTGATCCAGCACGTCAATCATGTTCATTGCTCCTCCATCTTCAATTCGGGCATTTCGCCTTACTTCATTAGAAAGAACGTCAATTTTGCCTTAGAAAAGCAATGGAAGTCACTCGATCCGCATGCGATCCTTCTTGCATCCAACGCTCAAGGTGGTTCGCATGAACGATAAGACGCGCGGCACGGTCGAGATGACCACCGCCATGGTCATCTCCGGGACGATCGGCTGGTTCGTTGTCCGCTCCGGCCAGCCGGTGGCCGACGTTGTGTTCTGGCGCTGCGTGTTCGGCGCGCTGACGCTGCTGGGGGTTTGCGCCGGCCTGGGGCTGCTGCACGGCGCCATCACGTGGCGTCGTGCGGGCATTGCCGCGTTGGGCGGCGTGGCAATCGTCATCAATTGGCTGCTGCTGTTCGCGGCGTATCCGCGCGCATCTATCTCGATTGCCACGGCGGTCTACAACACGCAGCCGTTCATGCTGGTCGGGCTGGGCGCGCTGTTTCTGTCAGAAAAGCTGACGGCGGCCAAACTCACATGGCTGGCCATCGCCTTTATCGGCGTCGTACTGATTGTGCAGGTGGGGCCTGCGGCCGGCGTAGGGACCGATTACCTGACTGGCATTGCGATGGCGCTCGGCGCGGCGTTTGCCTATGCGGTGGCCGCGCTCCTGATCAAGAAGCTGGCCGGGACGCCGCCGCATCTGATCGCGCTCATCCAGGTGTGTGTGGGCGTGCTGATGCTGGCGCCGCTGGCCAATCTGCGGCATCTGCCGGCTGATGCGCACACATGGGGGATGCTGATCACGCTGGGCGTGGTGCATACGGGGTTGATGTACATCCTGCTGTATGGCGCCATCCAGAGGCTGCCGACGCATCTGACCGGATCGTTGTCGTTCATCTATCCGATTGTTGCCATCGTGGTAGATATCGTTGCGTTCGGGCATCGCCTGCAACTGGCGCAGTTTTTGGGTGCCGGCGCGATCCTGCTGGCAGCGGCGGGCATGAACCTCGGGTGGTCGCCGTATCGCTGGTTGCGGGCACGGGCCGAATCCCCCGTTTCCAAATAACGCAATACGCGCAATAGTCCCCCACATTCGCAACACGAATCTGCGGCCCAACTGCTGTTATTCTTGTGCGTTTTCCGCTGGCGCCCGGCGCGCCCTGCGCCTGCCTCTCTCTCCCTTTGGCAGCCAGCGGACAGAAAACCCCAAACACACGTACAAGATGAAGGAAGGTCACCCGCCGGAGCCGGGTCGCGAAACCGCGATCGCTTGGATCCTGGAACAAATGCAAACCTACGACCTGTCTGTCGAAGATTTGCAGGCGCATGGCTGTTTTGACGCGCCACCGCCGCCACCCGCACCATCCGCCCCCATCGGCCCGGTCTACATGAGCGCCGACGGCCAGCACTGGGACGGCATGGGCGACATGCCCGACTGGCTGAAGCGCGCCGTCAACGCAGGACAGAGTATCGAGCATTTCCGCGTGGGCTGAAGCGCAGGCAATGCACAGGTACGCCGGTTGCGTGGTGGTGTGCAAGCGCTGCCGGTTTGTTGATCTGTGGGCTGATGCCCAGCATGACCGGCTGGCGCTCCAACCCAACGGAGGACGTCATCATGCCGGAACGCAAAACCGTAGAACGTGCGCGCGCCGACAAGCGCCACGGCAAGGCCGCCTCGACCCAGGCGGGTAACTTCGTGAAGGAAGAGATGGATCACATCCGTGAAGGCAAGCACGGTGCGAAAAACACCAAGCAGGCCATTGCGATCGGTCTATCGAAAGCACGCCGCGCGGGCGTTGCCGTCAAGCCGCCGGGGGAAGGCAAAGCGTCGGCCGCCACACGCAAGAAGGCGGAACATGACGTCAAGGCCGGCAGCAAGGCAGGCAACAAGACTGGCAGCCACGCCAGTGCCAGCAAGGAATCCACGGCCAAGCGCAGCAAAACCACAACGCGCACGCTGAAGAAGGAAGGGCATTCGGCGGCTTCCAAATCCTCGCTGTCCAAGCAGGCGCACAGCGCGGCTTCCAAGCGTTCGAGCAGTGAGCGCTCGGCGGCGGCCAAGAAGGGCGCTGCCACCAAGGGCGCAGCCGGCCGATCCGCCGCCGCCAAGAAGGCGGCACGCACGCGCGCGGCGCACGCCAGGTAAATCTTTCCTGTTCAGCCGGAAGGCGACCCATCGGGGTCGCCTTTTTTATTGGCGGATTGCCTCACAAAAAAAAATCAAAAAATTTTTGTTCTCCGTGTCAGGAACGCCCGCGTGCGCCGACGAAGGTGCACGGAACACATCTGCGCGATGCCGCAGTGCACCGTACGGCGAGGGATTTGGCCCTGTCCGCCGTTCAATGACACCTGCCACTCAAGGAGAACACAAATGAAACAACACGCCATGATCGCCGCCGCTCTGGGTAGCCTGCTCGCGCTGGGCGCTCTGTCGACACCGGTGCAGGCCGCTGATGCCGCCGGCAAGGAAAAGTGCTACGGCGTCGCCAAGGCCGGCCAGAACGATTGCGCCAGCCCGGGCAGCGCCCACGCCTGCGCCGGCCAATCGAAGATGGACAAGGACCCAATGTCGTGGAAGTACGTGCCGGCCGGCACCTGCGCGCAGATGGGCGGCACGATGCAGGCCCCGTCCAAGTAACGCGCGACGCCGGGTGACCGCCATGCAGACCGCTCTGCCAACCTGCGCCGGCGCAGGCCTGCGCGCACCGCACTTTCCCGCCCTGTTGCGCGGGGAAGCCCGCTTCCCCTGGGTGGAAGTGCACAGCGAGAACTATCTGTATGGCGGCCCCGCCTGCGCAGCGCTGCTGGCCGCACGAGCGCACCAGCCCGTGAGCCTGCACGGCGTGGGCATGGGGCTGGGCAATGCGGATGGACTGGACGTCGAGCACGTACGCGCCATCGCCACGCTGGCCGATGCGGTAGCGCCCGCCGCCATTTCCGAGCACCTGTGCTTCAACCGCAGCGGTCCGCAGGTCGTCAACGACCTGCTGCCGCTACCCTATTCCCGCGAATCGCTGGATGTCGTCTGCGCCAACATCATGCGTGCACAGGACATCCTCAAGCGGCCGCTGCTGATCGAGAACATCGCCGCGTACATCGACTGCCGCGCGCTGGTCGATGCCGACGAAGCCCTCTCCGAAGGCGCATTCCTGACCGCCCTCGCCCGGCGTACGGGCTGCGGCATCTTGCTGGACCTGAACAATCTGTACGTGAACAGCGTCAACCATGGCGTGACCGTCGAATCGGTACTGGCCGATATCGACCCTGCGCTGGTCGGCGAGATTCACCTAGCCGGCTTCAGCGTGGAAGACGACATGCTGATCGACACACATAGCGCGCCGGTCCATGCGCCCGTCTGGGCGCTGTACGACGCATGGATTGCCAAGCACGGCGCACGCCCGACGCTGGTCGAATGGGATGCGGAACTGCCGCCCGTGCAGGTGTTGCTGGACGAAGCTGCACGCGCCCAAGCAACGCTCGACCGCCACGCCAATGCACCCATGCAGGAGCCACGCCATGCGACTGCCTGACTGGGAAGCGCACCTTATCGGCGCTCTGACCAACCCTGCAAGCCACGAAGAGGCGCGCGGTATTGCCATCTACCGCAATGCGCGTCTGGCCATTCTGCGCAACGCGCTGGCGGGCGCGTATCCCGTCTGCCGCGCGCTCGTCGGTGAAGACTGCTTTGATGCGCTGGTGCGCGACACGCTGGACGTGCAGGCATCTACATCCCCGAATCTGCATCGCTATGGAAATGCGCTGCCGGATGTCATTGCGCAATCTCCGTTGGCGCACAGCGTGCCGTATCTCGCTGACGTGGCGCGTCTGGAGTGGTGCGTGCACTGGGCGCATTACGCGCCGGATGCGCACGTGGAAGCGGCCAACGCCGACCTGCTCGCACAACCTGCAGACACGCTTCGCGCGGGGTTGGTCGAGGGAGCGCAGTGGGTGGTTTCGCCGTGGCCCGTGGTTTCAATCTGGCGCGCCCATCAGCCCGGCGCAACCATCTCACTCAACAAAATCGACCTGGGTGTGGGCGAAGCCGCAGCGATTGCCGTGCGCGGGCATCGTGTTGCCGTGCTCGATCTTGATGCCCCCACAGCCACGTTCCTCGCAGCTTGCGACGCTACGCCGTCGCTTCAAGCCGCACTCGAAACCACGCTGGCCGAACAGCCAAATCTTGATTTGACCGCATGCCTGTCTGGCCTCTATCGCTCGGGGCTGCTCGCACTGTCTGCATGCCCAACAACTCCGCCAACTGGAGACACGCCATGAACACCCTCGCCACGACCTTTGCCCCACTCACGCGCATCCGCGCTTCGCTTGACCGACTCGCCGGGCCGCAAAGCGCGCTCTGCTCGCTCATCCTGTTGATCGCGCGGGCATATCTGTTCTACGTGTTCTTCCGCTCGGGCCTGACCAAGCTGCACGACTGGGACACGACCGTGCTGCTCTTCACCGAGGAATACAAGGTGCCGCTATTGCCGCCCGCCCTGGCAGCCGCGCTCGGCACGTTTGGCGAACTGGTCTTCCCGTCTCTCATGCTGGCCGGCATCGTGCCGCGGCTTGCGGCAGCAGGACTGTTCTTCGTCAACGTCGTGGCGGCGGTATCCTACTGGGCCAATCTGTCCGCATCGGCCATCGAGTTTCATTTTGTGTGGGGTGTGCTGATAGCGCTGGTGGCGACGGTGGGACCGGGTTGGCTGGCGGCGCAGACCCTTTGGGAGCGCCGCACGCGTTAAGCAGAATGCGTGGGCGACGGGCTTATGATGTTGGCTTGTCGCCCTCTCTTCAGGAGCATCGATGCGCTTCCCTCAGTTGTCCTTCGCTGCCTCGGCCGGTGTGTTGGCTGCAATCACCGCCGCAACTCTCCTGACTGCCTGCGCGTGGGGCGATAGCCCGAACGCCACCGGCGCACACATGCTCGACGATTCGCTGCTGACGTACCAAGTCAAGGCAGCGCTGGATCAGGACACGGCGCTCAGCACGCGTCAGATTCGCATCCGCTCCACCCCGGACGGCAAGGTCACGCTGACGGGCTGGGTCGATACCGCCGAAATGGCCCGCCGGGCTGGTGACGACGTCAAACGCTTTGTTGACTCGGCCAAGCTCGACAACCAGTTGCGCGTGCTCTCGCGCATGCAGGTGCTGGGCGGCGGTCCGTTCATCCCTGCCGGCTTGCCGCCCGCAGCGCCGGCCAGCGCCCCCGCCGCGCGCTAACGCGTTCAAGCACTTAAGTTGCCTGCGCGCCCGTCCGCCCTGGCAAGCGGCCCACGGGCACCGATTGCAGCAGGCCGAAGCCGATCTCCACAATCAGGAACGGCAACGCCAGCAGCGTGGCACCCGATGCCAGCGCATAGGCCAGCCACGCCGCAAAGAGGCCGCGCGCCACGGCGTCGTACCGGCCCAGCGCCACACTCGGCTGTCGGATACGCAGCGCCGACCACACGCACACCACCGACCCCATCAGATTGGCCATCAACAGGTGCTCTGGCTCAAATGCCGGCAAGCTGCCGATGCCCAGCGCATGCGCCAATGCGGTGAGCGCTTGATGCAAGAGGGCAAACGTCCACGGCGTGGCAAACGGTGCAGTCACGATCAGGTCATACCAGCCGCTGGCCCGCACCACACGCAGGAAGGTCGATTCAGAAACCATGGTGAAACTCCAGGAATGAAGTGAAGGAGTCGCCACGGTAAAGCCTGGTGTACGCTCCAAGGTCAAGCCCTCGGCCGCCTCACTCTTCCAAGCCACCATGCCTGTTGCACTTCCCGCTTCCGCTCCCAACGCGCGTACCGGCGACCTTTCCATCGGCGATCTGGCCGCCGCCACTGGCGTCTCGCGGGACGGCCTGCGCTTTTACGAAGCACGAGGCCTGATCCGAGCTCGTCGCCGCAGTAACGGCTACCGCGCCTACCCGCCCGAAACCGTCGAACTCGTGAACTACGTGCGCACGGCTCAGCAACTGGGCTTCACGCTGGCAGAAATTGGCGAAGGGATGGCGCAGGTGTGGCAGCAACCCGACATCGATGCCGCCGTTACGGCGCTACTGCGGGAGAAACTTACCGCCATCGATGTGCGCATCGCCAGCTTGCAGGCCACGCGTGATGCACTCGCTGCCCGCGTCGGGATGCCATGCCCGCTTGCACCGACCTGAGACTCCGCCACGTTTCGTCATATGACTGTCGCAGACTCCCGCCGCAGGGCGGGTTTGGCGCGTTTCCCCCACGCCCTGGCGGCTTGCTGAGTCGTGAAAGGCGCTTGAAAGTTCGCGTCGGTAAAAACGCTCCCGTCTCAAGGGGAGTCTGCTGCAGTGAAACATCGGGGTGCGTTCCATCCACAGGCAAGGGCCGTGCTGTGCGCGGTGGCCTGCCTGCCAATTGCCGCTGCCTGGGCAGCCACGCCAGCACCGGCGCCGGCTGCGGCCAGCATGCCGGTGGCGACCATGCCGCCGATCAAGCCTTCCGTGCCGGGCGTGACGGGCGCCGGCTTCAACCTGGTCGAGCTGCTGCAAGAACTGAAGGGCAACAACCCGCAGTTGATCCAGGCGCGCCATAACTACCTGTCGGCCAAGTCGATCCCACCGCAACTTGCCGCGCCCAATAACCCGCAACTCGGCTACATCTGGAACAGCATTCCTAAGGGGTTTCCGCTGGCGGTCAACCGCGCGGGCGGCAGCCAGTACAACCTGACGCAGCAGATCCCGTTTCCGGGCAAGAAGGCGCTGGCAGCCGAGATTGCCGATCGCCAGGCGGAATCGCTGAACGCGCAAAACGACGCGCTGTACCTGCAGCTCTACGCTCAGCTTTCCACCACGTATTACCAAGCGATCGCGCTGCAGAAACAGATCGATGTACAGAAGCTGGCCATCACGCGCCTGGAGCAGGTCAAGCAGATCACGCGTGTGCGCTACGCCAACAACGCCGCTGCGTACGCCGACTTCCTCAACGCGCAGGTCATGCAGAGCAGCGCGCAGAACGACCTGTTTGCCGCACAGCGTCAGTACGACAGCACGCTTCAGACCCTCAACACGCTCATCGGCAAGGAGCCGAGCTTCCCGCTTGTGCTGCGCGCCGACGACGAGTCCGTACACCTGCCGGAAGAGCCGCTGCCCGAGCTGGAAAACCAGGCGCTGCGCGAGCACCCGTCGATCAAGGCGTCGGCAGACTTGATGGACGCCGCACGCAAGAGCGTGACGCTCGCTCGCAAGGCCTACCTGCCCGACTTCCAGGTCATCGCCACCGTTACGACGGACAACCCGCCGTATGGCGTGCGCCCGAACAGCTACCAGCTCGAGCTGGATGTGATCATTCCGTTCTGGTTCTTGGCCAAAGAGAAGTACGGCGTCAATCAGGCGGTGGAAAGTCAGATTGCCACCGAGGCGAATGACGTGTCGGTGCGCCAGCAGACGTTATTGGCCGTCGATACCGCCTACAACACGCTGCGCCAGACGCTTGCCCAACTTGACTTCAACAAGCAGCGGCAACTGCCGCAGGCGCTGGCGGCCTATCGCGTGACGATGACCAACTACGCCAGCAACAACGCTGATTTCAACGACCTGCTCACCGCCCAGGGCGCGCTCAGGAACGCCGAACTGTCGGTCGCCCAGGCTCAGGCCACAGCCTTGCAGGCCTATCACGCGCTGCTCGCGGCCACGGGTCGCTCGCCGGTTCAAGCTCAATAACATCATGAAGAAGTTCTCTCCCGTTGTTGCAGTCATCGCCTTGGCCGCAGCCCTGGCTGTTGGTGTGGTGGTCGGACGCAAATGGCCCGCCGCTTCACCGGCCGAGACCGCAAAGCCCGCTGCCCCCGCATCCGCTCCTGCAGCCACGCCGCGCGCGAAGCCGGATTCCGTGGAAATTCCGGCCGGCGGCTTCGACCCGCAGCAGGTGAAGGTTGCGCAGGTCAGTCAGCTTTCAGTGCCGGTGGAGCTCTCCACGCCCGGCAAGCTCGCCTATAACGCCGAGCGCACCAAGCTGGCATCGGCGCGCGTGGCTGGGCGGCTGGACCAGATTCTCCTGTTCGAAGGTGCGCTGGTGCGTGAGGGCCAACCGATTGCGCAGCTCTACTCGCCAGACTTCATCTCGGCACAGAAGGAATACCTGCTGGCGCTGAATACCGCCCGCCAGCTCAAGGGTTCCAACATGAAGGATCTGCAGGACGATGCAGACGCCACCGTGCAGTCCGCCGCAGGCCGCCTGCATGTGCTGGGCATGTCCGATGCCGATGTCGCGCAGATTGCCAAGCGCGGCACGCCGGCTGAACACCTGACGCTGCGCGCGCCCATCTCTGGCACGATCGTCAAGCGCAACATGGACCCAGGCGCCTTCCTGAACGTGGGCGACTCGTTCATGAGCATCGTCGATACGCGTGTGCTGTGGTTCACGGGCAATGTGTATGAGAACGACATTGCCAGCGTGCACATCGGCCAGCCGATCTCGCTGCACACGGCGGCGTATCCGGACCGCGAGTTCACCGGCCGTGTGAGCTTCATTGCCCCGAACATCGACCCGGCAACGCACACCTTAACGGTGCGCTGCGACGTGCCCAACACCGATGGCCTGCTGCGCCCCGAGATGTACGCCACGGCGCGCATCCAGACGGGCAGCGGCCAGGCCACGGTGGTGCCGAAGGCCGCCCTGGTGAAAGACCACGGCAGCTACTACGTGATCGTGCAGAGCGACGCCACGCACTTCAAGCGCGTGGAAGTGCACGGCAAGGACACCGGCACCGACGGCAACTTTGCCGTGACGGCCGGGCTTGAGGCTTCGTCGCAGGTGGTCGTGCGCGGCGCCGCGCTGCTCAACGAGATGATCGTCAAGGCGGGGGCGTAGGCATGGGCTTCAACCCCATCGCGGGCATTCTCAAGCGGCGGCTGCTGATTGTTTTCCTGGCGATCGCGCTGCTGGTGGCGGGCGTGTTGGCGTTCCGCGAGCTGCCGCTGCAGGCGTATCCGGGCGTGGCGCCGTTGTCGGTGCAGGCCATCACGCAATGGCCGGGCCGCAGCACGACCGAAGTCGAACAGCAGATCACCATCCCGATTGAAAATGCGCTGGCCGGCGTGCCGGATGTGCAGTCGTTCCGCTCGGTATCGCTGTTCGGGCTGTCGGTGGTGACACTCAAGTTCAAGGAAGGCACCGACAGCTTCAAGGCGCGGCAGAACTTCTCGCAATATGTGGCGGCAGCCAATCTGCCGACCGGTGTGCAGCCGTCGCTGAGCCCGGACTCGGATGCAACGGGCGAGATCATGCGCTTTCGCCTCGTGGGCGACGGCGTAGACCTCACCACGCTCAAGAGCTACCAGGACTACGACATCACCAAAGAGCTGAAGCACGTGCAGGGCGTGGCCGATGTCAGCTCCTTCGGCGGCAAGGTGAAGGAGTATCACATCGTGCCTTCGCCGGCGAAGCTGCAGTCGTACGGCATCACACTGTCGCAGCTCATCACGGCCATCGGCAACGCCAACAACAACACGGGCGGCAACCTGTTGCGCGACGGCGAGCAACAGTTCGTCGTGCGCGGCGTGGGCCTGCTGCAGACGGTTGACGATATCCGCAACGTGGTGGTGGCCGCCAACAACGGCGTGCCGGTGCGCGTGCGCGATATTGCCGAGGTGGAAGTCGGCAACGTGCAGCGTCTGGGCCAAGTGCAATACAACGATCAGCCCGACGTGGTGGAAGGCATCGTGCTGCTCAAGCGCGACGCCAACGCCAGCGAGGTGCTGGCCAAGGTGCGCGAAAAGGTAACGGAGCTGAACAACGGCATCCTGCCCAAGAGCGTCCAGATCAAGCCGTTCTACGACCGCCAGGTGCTGCTCGACATCACCATGGGCACGGTTGAACACACGCTGGTGGTCGGCATCTCGCTGGTGCTGGCGGTGTTGTTCGTCTTCCTGGGCAACTTCCGTGCGGCGGCTGTGGTGGCGGCGGTGATTCCGCTGGCGCTGTGCGTGTCGTTCATCAGCATGGAGCATTTCCATGTGCCGGCCAATTTGATCTCGCTTGGGGCGATCGACTTTGGGGTGATTGTCGACGCGGCCGTGATCGTGATGGAAAACATCATGCGGCACCTGGAAGAAGGTGCCGAGAAGCTGGATGACGCCATCGTCAAGGCCACCAGCGAAGTGCAGCGCGCGATGATTTTCTCCACGGGCATCATCATCGTGGCGTATTCGCCGCTGTTCTTCATCGGCGGCGTGGAAGGCATCATCTTCAAGCCGATGGCGTTCACGATGGGCTTTGCGCTGATGGCGTCGATCGTGCTGAGCCTGACGTTCGTGCCGGCCACCACGTCGTTCGTGTTCGGCAAGACGCTGCATCCGCATTCGCCAGCGTTTATTACGGCGATTCTGCGCTGGTATAAGCCGCTGCTGCGCAAGCTGATTGCACGCCCGATGGCGGTCTTTGCTACCGCCATCACAGCGCTCGTTCTGGCGCTGTACAGCGCCACGTTCCTCGGTACGGAGTTCCTCCCGACGCTGGAAGAAAACAACCTGTGGCTGCGCATTACGTTGCCCAACACGGTCGACCTGGACTACTCGTCGTCAGTGGCCAACGACCTGCGCGCGTACTTCGTCAAGCAGCCGGAGATCAACCAGGTTTCGGTGCAGATCGGCCGCCCCGATGACGGCACCGATTCCACCGGCGTGTTCAACCAGGAATACGGTCTGTACTTCGCGCCGCCTGACCAATGGCCGGCCGGTATGACGAAGGCGAAGCTTGTCGAGCGCCTGTCCAAGCGCCTGGAAAAGATTCCCGGCATCGAATACAACTTCTCGCAATACATCCAGGACAACGTGGATGAAGCGCTCTCGGGCGTGAAGGGCGAGAACTCGGTCAAGCTGTTCGGCAACGACCTGAATGTGCTCGAAGCCAAGGCCAATGAAATCCAGGCGCAACTCAAGAAGGTGCCAGGGCTGGTGGACGTTGGCATCTTCCGCGAACTGGGCCAGCCGACGCTGAACGTTTCCATCGACCGCCAGGCCGCTGCGCGCTTCAACATCAACGTGAGCGACGTGCAGAACCTCGTGCAGTACGCCATTGGCGGGGCGCCGGTCACGCAAATCCTGGAGGGCGAAAAATCGTTCGGCCTGGCGGTGCGATTGAACCAGCAAGCACGTGCGTCGTACGACGCCATCCGCGAGCTGCTGATCGATACGCCCGATGGCCAGCACATCCCGCTGTCGATGATCGCCAAGGTGGAAATGACCGACGGCCCATTCTTCATCTACCGTGAACTCGGCAAGCGCTACATCGCCATCAAGTTCGGCGTGCGCGGCCGTGACTTGGGCAGCGCCGTGGACGAAGCACAGCGCGTGGTGGGCGACGGCGTGCAGTTGCCCGAGGGCTACACCGTCAAGTGGGATGGCCAGTTCAACGAGATGAAGGTCGCCCAGAGCAAGCTGATGGTGATCGTGCCGTTGACGATTCTCGTGATCTTCCTGCTGCTGTACAGCACGTTCGGCAACTTCAAGGATGCGCTGATGGTGGTGCTGAATGTGCCGTTTGCCGCCATCGGGGGGCTGCTGGCGCTGCATATCGCGCACGAAACGCTATCAATTTCAGCGGGGATTGGCTTCCTGTCGTTGTTCGGCATCGCCATCCAGGACGGGGTGATCCTGATCTCGTACGTCAATCGTCTGGCGCAATCTGAAAACGTGCGCGAAGCCACCGTGGACGGCGCCGCACTGCGCCTGCGCCCTGTGATCATGACGGCCATGCTGGCGGGCCTGGGCTTGTTGCCGGCGGCGCTGTCGCACAGCATCGGCTCGGAAGCGCAGCGCCCGCTGGCGCTGGTGATCGTCGGCGGCATGGTCACCACGACGATTCTCACGCTGCTGGTGCTGCCGGTGGTCTTCACGTGGGCGCACCGTCATCGCCGGCCGCCCTCGCGCGATTCGGACGTCAATCCGACTGCGGCCATGCTGCCTTAAGCCGCGTGCGTTGAAGGCGCAACGGGCGCATCGCTTTGCCAGCGGTGTGCCCGTTTTTATTTGGACTGACACCAGAATCGGACCAATCTCATGGTTGCGCGTAGCCGAGGCGAGCAGAGTGCGCCTCTGATTCTCATCGCACGCGTCGCCACCATGCTCCCCACGCCCAACGTAGCCCCAAGCGTCGTCGCCCAGTTCCCGCCGCAGGTCGTCGCCACACTCATCGAGCTGTTTGGCAATGATCTGCAGCAATGGCGTTTTATTGTCGATCTATTCTGCGAGACGGCAGAACAGGATCTCGCCAACCTGGCGAACGCCATCCGCGGCGGCGAAGATGCGCAGATCGTGGAAGCGGCGCATCGCATCGTCGGTTCCGCGCGCATGCTGGGGCATCAGCCGATTGGCGACGCTGCCCGTCGCATCGAGCGCGCTGCGCAAAGCATCGGGCCCTATCAGCAGCGAGCGCAAGAAATGCAATCCGCCCTCGCCTGCCTGCGCGCCTTGGCCGATGAATTCCGCCAGCAGGCCAATGACTGTCCCTGGCCAAACGCGGCGGTGGCGGGCTAACGGCGCGCCGCGCTCCACAAGCCATCGGTTGCGGAGAAGCGTCACCCTGGGCCCAATCAAGTTATGTTTTTTCAAACATAAACTAATTGATTAGGCTGCAAATTGCGTGATTCGCAATACAACGGGTGATTACAACTATTGATCTAGGACACGCTACCCCACTATCTTTCGCGGGCAACGTCGGCGCACTCCAACTGCAGCCGCCTGGCACGCGCCGGCCATGACCGGCACGGCCGCACCGTTTCACCACGTACGTCACAACACGGGCTCAACTTATCCGGGGGGATTCGATGTCCGAAGCAGTCCTGCATCCATTTTTTTCGCGCGAGCGCACCGTCGCCGCGGTTGGCTTCAACCGCTGGCTGGTTCCGCCTGCTGCATTGGCCATCCATCTGTGCATTGGCATGGCCTATGGTTTCTCCGTCTTCTGGCTGCCGCTTGGCCGCGCGCTTGGCATCACCAAGCCGCTCACCTGCGGCGCCGATGTCTCGCTGATCGCCGAGCTGTTCACCACCACCTGTGATTGGCGCGTGTCCAGCCTGGGCTGGATGTTCACGCTGTTCTTCGTTTTCCTGGGCGCATCCGCAGCCATGTGGGGCGGTTGGCTCGAGCGCGTCGGCCCGCGCAAGGCTGGCGTCGTGTCGGCCGTGTGCTGGTGCGGCGGGCTGTTGATTTCCGCGCTTGGCATCCAGATGCACCAACTTTGGCTGCTGTGGGTGGGCTCTGGTGTGATCGGCGGCATCGGCCTGGGGCTGGGCTACATCTCCCCCGTGTCGACGCTGATCAAGTGGTTTCCGGACAAGCGCGGCATGGCGACCGGCATGGCCATCATGGGCTTTGGCGGCGGCGCGATGATCGGCGCCCCGCTGGCTGACCGCCTGATGAAGTTGTTTGCCACGCCCGAATCGGTGGGCGTGTCGCAAACGTTTATTGTGCTGGCCGGCATCTACTTCGTGTTCATGATGGCCGGTGCGCTGGGTTACCGCGTGCCGCCCACGGGCTGGAAACCGGCCGGCTGGACCCCCTCGCCCACCAGGGCGAAAGACACGATGGTCACGCAACGCCACGTGCACGCAAACGAAGCGCTGAAGACGCCGCAGTTCTGGCTGATCTGGGCCGTGCTATGCCTGAACGTGTCGGCCGGTATTGGTGTGCTGGGCATGGCTTCGCCGCTGCTGCAGGAAGTGTTTGGCGGCAAGCTGCTGGGCGTGACGACGTCGTTCATGGACCTGACCGCCGCGCAAAAGGGACAGATCGCGGCCATCGCTGCGGGCTTCACGGGTCTGCTGAGCCTGTTCAACATCGGTGGCCGTTTCTTCTGGGCATCGCTGTCGGATCGCCTGGGCCGCAAGATGACGTACGCCGTCTTCTTCGTGCTTGGCTTCGTGCTGTACGCCTCGATTCCGTGGACGTCGCACACGGGCAATATCGCCCTGTTCGCACTGGCCTTTTGCGTGATCCTGTCGATGTACGGCGGCGGTTTTGCGACCGTGCCGGCCTATCTGGCTGACATGTTCGGCACGCAGATGGTGGGCGCCATTCACGGCCGCCTGCTCACGGCATGGTCGACGGCCGGCATTCTGGGCCCCGTGCTGGTGAACTACCTGCGCGAATACCAGATCGCCCATGGCGTGGAACGCGCAGCCGTGTACGACATCACGATGATGATCCTGGCCGGCCTGCTGATCCTCGGCTTCATCTGCAACCTGCTGGTGCGCCCGGTCAACGCAAAGCACTTCATGACCGAAGCGCAACTCGACGAGCAGCGTCACGCTGCTGCAACAAAGAGCCCGACGCCGTCGGTTGCCTCGCCGGAAACGTCGCTGGAATGGAAAGCGCATCCGGGCTCTGCCGTGGCCGTGGTGGTGGCCTGGGCCGCCGTGGGCCTGCCGTTGGGCTGGGGGGTTTGGATTACACTCCAAAAAGCTGCCGTTCTGTTCTCCTAAATACGTGATTTAAAGCCGCCCCGCCACCCATGAAGCACCAGAAGATCGAGTTCTACCGTCATCCGGCCGGTGGCTGGGGCGCGCTTAAAAGCGTTGCGCATCAACTGCTGTCGCAGGGCATCGCGGCCAAGGGCGCCAAGACGATGCTGTCGGCCAACCAGCCCGACGGCTTCGACTGCCCCGGCTGCGCCTGGCCTGACCGCGACCACGCCTCCACGTTTGAATTTTGCGAGAACGGCGTCAAGGCCGTGGCCGCTGAGGCTACATCCCGCCGCACCACGCCGGAATTCTTCGCACAGCACACCGTGCGGGAGTTGGCCGACTGGTCCGACTACGCCCTCGAAGACCAAGGGCGCCTGACGCACCCGATGGTCTACGACGCGGCCAGCGACAAATACGTCCCGATCGAATGGGATGCCGCCTTCGCGCTGATCGCGCAGCACCTGCGCGCGCTGCCCGATCCGAACCAGGCGATCTTCTACACCTCCGGCCGCACCAGCAATGAGGCGGCCTTCCTCTACCAGTTGTTCGTGCGCGCCTACGGCACGAACAATTTCCCCGACTGCTCCAACATGTGCCACGAGCCTTCCGGCACGGGCATGCGGGGCAGCATCGGCGTTGGCAAGGGCACCGTCACGCTCGACGATTTCACCAAGGCTGACGCCATCTTCATCTTCGGGCAGAACCCGGGGACAAATCACCCGCGCATGCTCGGTGAGCTGCGCGAGGCGTCCAAGCGCGGCGCCAAGATTGTTTCGTTCAACCCGCTGCGCGAGCGCGGGCTGGAGCGCTTTGCCGATCCGCAAAGCAAGATCGAGATGCTGACGCTGGGCTCCACGCGCATCAGCACGGAGTACCACCAGGTGCGCATCGGCGGCGACCTGGCCACCGTCAAAGGCATCATCAAACACGTGATCGAACGTGACGACGTGGCACGCAGCCGCGGAGAGCCCGCCATCATCGACCACGCCTTCATCGCCCAGCACACCGGCGGCTATGATGCCTTCGCCGCCGACGTGCGCGCGGAATCGTGGGCGACCATCGAAGCAGAATCGGGCCTGCCGGAGAACGAAATCCGCCAGGCTGGCGACACGTACATCAAGGCCGGCAGCGTCATCGCCTGCTGGGGCATGGGCATTACGCAGCACAAGCATTCGGTCGCGACGATCCAGATGATCGTCAACCTGTTGCTCCTGCGGGGCAACATCGGCCGCCCGGGCGCCGGCGCGTGCCCGGTGCGCGGCCACAGCAACGTGCAGGGCGACCGGACGATGGGCATCTACGAAAAGCCCGCCCCTGCGTTTCTGGATCGGCTTGAAAAGGTCTTCGGCATCCAGGTGCCGCGCGAACATGGCTACGACACCGTCGGCGCCATTGAGGCGATGCAGCAAGGCGCCGCGCGCGTGTTCTTCGCCATGGGCGGTAACTTTGCGGCGGCCACGCCGGACACCGCCGCCACGTGGGCCGGCCTGCGCCAGTGCGACCTGACCGTGCACGTGACCACCAAGCTCAACCGCAGCCACATCGTGCACGGCAAGGCCGCGCTGATCCTGCCGTGCCTGGGCCGCACCGAAGTCGACCAACAGGCCGGCGGCACGCAAGGCGTGACGGTGGAAGATTCGATGAGCATGGTGCACATGTCGGCGGGCATCAATCCGCCGGCCTCGGCGCATCTGCTGTCGGAGCCGGCCATCGTGGCGCGGCTGGCGGAAGCCACGTTGCCCGAGAGCACGATCCCGTGGCGCTGGCTGGTGGAAGACTACGACCGCATCCGCGAGCGCATTGAAGCCGTGTTCGACGACTTTGCCGGCTTCAACGAGAAGATTCGCGTGCCGGGCGGCTTCCGCCTGCGCAACACCGCATCCGAACGTGTGTGGAGCACGCCGTCGGGCAAGGCGGAATTCCACACGCACGCCGTGCCGACCGACACGCCCGTCCACCGCGCCCGCGAGCGCCATGCGGACACGACGGTCTTCACGCTGGCCACGGTGCGATCGCACGATCAGTACAACACCACCATCTATGGCATGGACGACCGCTACCGCGGCGTGTTCGGCCAGCGCCGCGTGGTCTTCATCAACAAGGAAGACCTGCACACGATCCGCATGAAGGACGGCGAGTGGGTCGACATGGTGACGCTCTCCGAAGACGGCAACACGCGCCGCGCCGATGGCTTCCGCCTTGTGGCGTACGACATTCCGCGCGGCTGCTTGGCGGCGTATTACCCCGAGACGAATCCGCTGGTGCCGCTGTCTTCCGTGGCTGACCAGGCCCGCACGCCGACGTCCAAGTCGATTCCGGTGATGCTGGTGCCGAGCCAGGCCGAGCGCACCGCAGAGTCCCAAGCGGCCACCACGGCAGAAGCCTGATGTCTACCGAGCCGGCGTGGTCTGCGCTGCAACTGGCGCTGCTGGCCGCATTGCGCGAGACCGACGCCGCCAAGCCGGTCTCGCTACCCTGGCTGACCAAGCGCGTAGGCGAGCGCGCCAGCACGGTGCTACGCGCGCTGCATCCGCTGGCTGACGCGGGCCTGCTGCGCGTCGCCATGGACGACACACGCTGGCTCATCGTGCTGCTCGACGCCGGCCGCGTTCTGCCCGATCTCACTGCATGACTTTTCTGCCCCGCCACCCCGCCGGAATGCCCGTCGTTTCGACAACCGCGACAAAACGCACGCGCACCGGCACGCAAGAAGACGCCTCCACCGCTGTCGCCGATGAAGCGCCGGTCGCGCTTGTCTTCAACGGCATCACGCATGCGGTGATGATGGCGTCGCCAGCCGACCTGGAAGACTTTGCATTGGGCTTTGCGCTGTCCGAAGGCATCATCGACAGTCGCGCCGATTGGCGTGGCGCAGACGTGGAAACGCACCCGCATGGGCTTGAAGTGCATGCGGAAATCGCTTCGCATTGCTTCGTGCGGCTGAAGGAACGCCGCCGCGCGCTGGCCGGCCCAACCGGCTGCGGCCTGTGTGGCATTGAAAGCCTGCAGACCTTTGAAGATGCACCGACCCCGCTAGTCCCGCCCACGTGGATGGCGTCATTGACCGACGCACAAGTGCTGGACGCCATGCAGGCGATGACGGCGCATCAACCTGCCAACGCGCTCACGGGCGGCTTGCATGCCGCGGGCTGGGTACCTGCGGACGGCAACGCGCCGCTGCATGTGCTGGAAGACGTGGGCCGTCACAACGCGCTGGACAAGCTGATCGGCCGACTGGCCCGGATCGGCATCCACCCCTCAGACGGGTTCATCGTCATGACAAGCCGCGCGAGCTTCGAACTGGCGCGCAAGTGCGTACAGGTGCAGGTGCCGCTGCTGGCGACAATCTCCGCGCCGTCCTCGCTGGCGATTCGCCACGCCAAGGCCGGACAGCTGACACTGCTGGCGTTCTGCCGGGGCGAGAGCGTGACGCGGTTTGCGTAGCGCACAGCACGCCCGAGGCTAAATCTCCACCTTGCTCCCCAGCTCGACCAGTCGGTTGGCGGGAATCCGGAAGAAGTCCGACGGCTTGGCGCTGTTGTGTTGCATCCAGGCAAACAGCGATTCGCGCCACATCGCCATGCCGGGCAGCGGCGACGGCACCACCGTGGCGCGCGTAATGAAGAACGAGGTTTCCATATCTTCAAAAACGATGCCCAGTCGCTCACCCACGTTACGGACGATCTCGTCCACCGCCGGTGTTTCCTTGAAGCCGAAATCGACCACGGCCGTGTGGATGTCGTCGCCAATGGTTTTGATAACCAGGCGCTTGGCTGGGTCCACATACGGCACGGCCAGCGTGCGGAAGTGGATGAACAGCACGCGCTTGTGCAGCACGTGGTTGTGCTTGAGGTTGTGCAGCAACGCCAAGGGCACGAAATCCATGCTCGGCGTGAGATACACGGCCGTGCCGTCCACACGATACGGTGGATGGCGCAGCAGCCCTTCCATGAATGGTTCGAGCGGAATGCCACCTTCCACATTGCGCGCCTTCAACAGCTGCGTGCCCGAGTGCCACGTCACCATCAGGAAGAAGATCAAGCCACCCAGCAGCAGCGGAAACCAGCCACCCGCGGCAATCTTCAGCAGGTTGGCGGAAAAGAAGGACAAATCCACCGCCAGGAAAACCGTGCCGATGCAGGCCACCAGCCACAGGCGCCACTTCCAGGCGTTACGCATGACGACCGTGACTAGACCCGTCGTGAGCACCATGGTGGTCGTTACCGCAATACCGTAGGCCGCAGCAAGGTTGTCGGACTTGCCGAAAGCCAACACCACCGCTACCACCAGCACCAAAAGCATGTAGTTGACCACCGGCACGTAGATCTGGCCGATCTCCACATCCGACGTGTAGAGAATCTTCATGCGCGGCGCATAGCCCAGATGCACCGCCTGCGCCGTCATCGAAAATGCACCTGAGATGACTGCCTGCGACGCAATGACGGTGGCCACCGTGGCCAATACCACCATCGGACCCACTGCCCAGTTCGGCATCAACAGGAAGAACGGGTTCTGCACGGCGCTCGGCTCGCGCAGCAGCAAGGCGCCCTGGCCAAAGTAGTTCAGCAACAGGCACGGCATGGCAATGTAGAACCACGCATAGCGGATCGGGCGCACGCCAAAGTGGCCCATGTCGGCGTATAGCGCCTCAGCGCCGGTCAGCGCCAGAAACACCGAGCCGAACACGATGAACGCCAGCACCGTATGCCGGAATCCGAACTCGATGGCGTACACAGGGCTCAGTGCCACCAATATCTGCGGCGACTTCGCCACCGAAACCACCCCCATCAGCCCCAGCAGCAGGAACCAGAGCACCATGATTGGCCCGAACAGGCGCCCCACCACGTGCGTGCCCTGCTTCTGGATCAAAAACAGGGCGATCAGCACGATCAGCGCCAAAGGCAACACCCACTTCTGCAGCGCGGGCGCCATGATCTCCATGCCCTCAATGGCGGAGAGCACCGAAATGGCGGGTGTGATGACGGCATCGCCGTAGAACATGGCGGCCCCCAGCAGGCCGAGCAGCATCAACGTGCGTGTGAACCGGGCGCCTCCCCTGCTTGCGCGCATGGCTAGCGCCGTCAGGGCGAGGATGCCACCTTCGCCGTTGTTGTCCGCGCGCATAACGAACAACACGTATTTGACGGACACCACCAGCGTCATCGCCCAGAACAGCATCGACAGGATGCCGAAGACGGTCTGATCGGAAAACGGAACCCCATGCTCGGGGTTGAAGCATTCCTTTAGCGCGTACAGGGGGCTGGTGCCGATGTCCCCGAAAACCACGCCGATTGCGCCAATCATGGTGGCCATCAACGCGGGATTTTTTTTGGTTTTACTGGCTGCGGCGGTCGTCATGGATAGGCTGCGACTGGAACGACGGGGGCGCACGCAATTTTCGTGCACCGTCTGCGGCGCTGGCTTTACGGGGCGAGCCGAGTGCGGCAGAAGCCACTAAAGCTTAGGTGAAAACGCGCGGTTTTGCGCCGGTGTTTGCACCGATGGCAAGCCTGCGCCAACCCTGCTGAGCGGCTGAAAACAACATGTCCACCGGGTCTAAGCAAAAAGCTTAAAAAAACAGACTTTGACGGGGAGACGCGCCAAGCATATATTCACCAAACGATCGTTTGGCCGGTTCGGCCGGGTCTGCCAGCTGTGTTTGTATTTGGCCGGCGGCCGATCGATTTCTCAACTTCACGACTCAAAATCATGGCTACTGGTACCGTCAAGTGGTTCAACGACGCAAAGGGTTTCGGCTTCATTACCCCGGATGATGGCGGCGAAGACCTTTTCGCACATTTCTCTGCTATCAACTCCGCAGGCTTCAAAAGCCTGAAGGAAGGTCAGAAGGTGTCGTTCGAAGTCACGCAAGGCCCTAAGGGCAAGCAAGCTTCGAACATCGTGCCCCAGTAACAAGGAGCACGCGGGCGCGGTAGCCCGGTTTTGGCTTGCCGCGCGGGGTTTCCTCGCGCGTGTATTGGCTGGGATATTCCGCCAGGCAGGTTGTTCAGTACGTGTTTGCCATCAAGCAGTCGGAGGGTCATCGGAAGCGGTGACCTGGTTTGACGAACCCCTATTGGGAGCATGCAATGGCCAGCCGAATTGAAGAGAACGCCGTTCAGTATGATCCGCCCGCCGGGGCAGCTGCAGAAATGCATGCTGCCCCGAGTTTCATTCGGGATTCGGAAATCCAGTTTTCGCGCTCGCAGACATTCCATGAAGGGCAGCGCGTCAGTTTTGACGTAGAGATCGGGCCCGACGGCGAACTGATCGCCGTCAACATCAAACCAATATGACACGCCGGTTTCAACTCGGCATGTTCAAAAGAAAAAGGGAGGCATTGCCTCCCTTTCTCATGGGTGATGCGCCGGATTACTTGGCTGTCGGCATCACGAACTCGGCGCCCTTGGCAATCGAATCCGGCCAGCGTTGCATCACGCTCTTGTAACGCGTGTAGAAACGAACACCTTCTTCCCCATAGGCGTGGTGGTCACCGAACAGCGAGCGCTTCCAGCCGCCAAAACTATGCCACGCCATCGGCACCGGAATCGGCACGTTGATCCCGACCATACCCACCTGGATCTGCCGGGCAAATGCGCGCGCCACGCCGCCATCGCTCGTGTAGCACGACACGCCGTTGCCAAACTCGTGCGCGTTGATCAGTTTCACCGCCTCGGCAAGATCATGCACGCGCACCACCGAAAGCACCGGGCCGAAGATTTCTTCCTTGTAGATCGTCATGCCGGGCTTGACGTGGTCGAACAGCGTGCCGCCCGTGAAGAAGCCTTCGGTATGGCCCTCGACCGAGTGGCCACGGCCGTCCACCACCAGCTTGGCGCCCTCTTCCACGCCCTTGGCGATATAGCCCTCAACCTTCGCCTTGTGCGCGGCGGTTACGAGCGGGCCCATTTCGCTGTCGGCTTGCATGCCGTTGCCGATCTTGAGCGCACGGGCGCGCTCGGCAAGGCGCGGGACCAGCTTGTCAGCCACGTCGCCCACTGCCACGGCCACGGAGATCGCCATGCAGCGCTCGCCGGCCGAACCGTAGCCGGCACCGATCAGGGCATCCACGGCTTGGTCGAGGTCCGCATCTGGCATGACCACGAGGTGGTTCTTTGCGCCACCCAGGGCTTGCACGCGCTTGCCGCGCTTGGTGCCCTCGGCGTAGATGTATTCGGCGATGGGCGTGCTGCCGACGAACGAGACGGCCTGCACATCCGGATGCTCGAGCAGCGCATCGACGGCATCCTTGCCACCCTGTACGACGTTGAACACGCCATCGGGCAGGCCAGCCTGCTTGAGCAGGTCGGCAATCATCAGACTGGGGGTCGGATCGCGCTCACTCGGCTTGAGGATGAACGTGTTGCCGCACGCCAGTGCCACCGGCGCCATCCACATCGGCACCATGAACGGGAAATTGAACGGCGTGATGCCGGCCACCACGCCCAGCGGTTGGCGCAGGTTCCAGTTGTCGATGCCGCCGCCGATGTTGTCGGTGAAGTCGGTCTTGAGCAGGTTCGGAATGCCGCAGGCGAACTCGACCACTTCAATGCCGCGCGTGACTTCGCCCTTGGCATCGGAGAACACCTTGCCGTGCTCCCGCGTGATGGCGGCAGCCAGGGCGTCCTGGTTCTGGTCGAGCAGTTCCTTGAACTTGAACAGAACGCGCGAGCGCTTGAGCGGCGAGGTCTCGGCCCAGTCGGCGGCGGCCGCATGCGCCGCGGCCACGGCCGCGTCCACTTCGGATTTGCCACCCAGCAGCACCTGCGCGCTCACGGCGCCCGTGGCGGGATTGAACACATCGGCGCTGCGCGTGCCGTTGCCGGCATGGCGTTGCCCGCCGATGTAATGGCTGATGACGGATTCCGTCACGGCGGGATCAATCGGTCGGTTCATTTCAGGCTACCTCTTGCAGAACGGTACGAACGGTGTCGAAGATGCGCGCGATCTGCGCCTCTTCGATGATGAGCGGCGGGGAGAACGCCAGGATGTCGCCGGTGTAGCGCACCAGCACGCCACGCTCCAGGCATTTCAGGAAGACTTCGTAAGCGCGCGCGCCCACCGCGCCCGGCCGCGATTCCAGCTCGATGCCGGCGACCAGGCCCAGGTTGCGGATGTCCTTCACATGCGGCGCGCCCTTGACCGAATGCGCTGCTGCTTCAAACGCCGGCGACATCGCACGTGCGCGCTCGAACAGCCCTTCGCTGCGGTACAGATCCAGTGCGGCCACCGCCGCGGCCGCTGCCAGCGGGTGCGCCGAATACGTGTAGCCGTGGAACAACTCGATCGCGCCAGGCGCGCCGGCATCGACGACGGCATCGTGCACCGACTGGCGCACGGCCACGGCGCCCATCGGCACGGCGGCGTTGTTGATGCCCTTGGCCATCGTCAGCAGATCTGGCGTCACGCCAAAGAACTCCGCCGCCGTTGCCGCGCCAAGGCGGCCAAAACCGGTAATGACCTCGTCGAAGATAAGCAGGATGCCGTGCTTGTCGCACAGCGCGCGCAGGCGCTGCAGATAGCCCTTGGGCGGCACCAGCACGCCCGTGGAACCTGCCAGCGGCTCAACGATGACGGCGGCAATGGTCGACGCGTCATGCAGCGTCACAAGACGCTCCAGTTCGTCGGCCAGGTGCTCACCCCAGGCTGGCTGGCCCTTGGAAAACGCATTGTGCTCAGGCGCATGCGTGTGCGGCAGGTGGTCGACGCTCGGCAGCAGGTTGGCCGAGAACGCCTTGCGGTTTGGCGAGATGCCGCCCACCGAGATGCCGCCGAAACCCACCCCGTGATAGCCGCGCTCGCGGCCGATCAGGCGTGTGCGCTGCCCTTCGCCCCGTGCACGGTGGTATGCCAGCGCAATCTTGAGCGCCGTATCCACCGCTTCCGAACCGGAGTTGACGAAGAAGATGCGATTCAGACCCTCCGGCATGATCTCGGCGACTTTTTCTGCCGCACGAAACGCAAGCGGGTGGCCCATCTGGAAGGTGGGTGCGAAATCCAGCGTGGCAGCCTGCGCGGTGATGGCGTCGACGATTTCCTTGCGGCAATGGCCGGCGTTGACGCACCACAGGCCGGCCGTGCCGTCCAGCACCTCGCGGCCGTCGCCGTCTCGGTAGTACATGCCCTGGGCAGACGTCAGCAAGCGCGGTGCGGCCTTGTACTGGCGGTTGGCCGTAAACGGCATCCAGAAGTAAGACAGATCGGTCGTTTCCAGCGGGTGCGGTGCGGGTTTCATCGGTCACTCCGAAAAAACAGCGGAAAGGGAATGGACTGGCAAGCCAGCCGTTGGAGCAAACTGTACAGAGTCAAATCCGACACGGACATGCACAGATGGCGGTTCTATAAGAAACTGTATAGGCGCCGACCACCCCGCCCATGCCGCATCGCAACATGCAACTCGAACTCGATCCTTCTCATCCCCAGCGTACGTTGGTCGACCAGATCGTCCAAGGCATTCGTGCGGCGGTCGACAGCCATACCCTGCTGCCGGGCACGCGGCTGCCCTCCGTGCGCAAGTTGGCGCAGGCCCACGATGTGAGCACCTTTACGGTGGCGGAGGCCTATACGCGGCTGGCGGCGCTGGGCGCCATCGTGGCGCGGCCGCGCTCGGGCTATCTGGTGGCGGCGCGCACCCCCACCCAACCAGCGCCGGTGGCCCCGCGCTGGGAGCCGCCCACACTCAACGCGGCGTGGCTGCTGTCGGATGTGTTTGCCGATCGCTCCATCGCCATCAAACCGGGCTGCGGCTGGCTGCCGAACGACTGGCTGGACGAGCGCGGCGTGCAGGAAGCCATGCGCGCGGTGAGCCGTGTTTCCGCACTGCGGGTGGCGGGCTACGGACATCCGTGGGGTTATGCGCCGCTGGGCGAATACGTGGCGCAGTCGCTTGCGCTGCGGGGGTTGCCGGTGGAACGCTCGCAAGTGCTGCTGACCAGCGGCGCCACCCAGGCACTCGATCTGATCGTCCGCACCTTGTTCAAGGCCGGCGACGTCGTGGCCGTGGATGATCCGGGCTACTGCAACGTGCTCCAGGTGCTCAAGCTGGCCGGCCTGCGCGTGATCGGGGTGCCACGCACGCCAGATGGGCTCGACACAGCGGCATTGGAAACCATCCTCCGCGCGGACGATGCGGACCGGCCGCGCGCGCTCTTCACCAGCTCCGTGCTGCAGAACCCCACCGGCTCGTCGATGACCGCGCAAAACGCTTACCGCGTGCTGCAACTGGCCGAACAACACGGCCTCTGGATCGTTGAAGACGATCTGCACCGCGAGCTGGCCGACCCCGCCGCGCCCATGCTGGCCTCGCTCGATGGCCTTCGCCGCACGTTGTACGTAAGTGGGTTCTCCAAGACGATTTCACCCTCATTGCGGGCGGGCTATGTGGTGGCAGACGCCGCCATCACGCGCGAGCTGGCGCGCACCAAGATGGCAGTGGCGCTCACCTCGTCGGAGATCACCGAGCGCATCGTGCACGCTTTCGTCACGCGCCCCGTCTATGCCGAGCACGTGGCCCGGCTGATTGCACGACTGGGAGAAGCGCACACGCAAGTCGAAGCCCTCATGCGCCAACATGGTGCCGAACTGTTCGATACACCGGGGCGCGGCCTCTTCCTATGGGCCCGGCTGCCGGGCCACGCAGATGCCGCTGCGCTGGCCAATCGGGCCATCGACCACAACATCTGGCTCGCGCCGGGACAGTACTTCCGGCCGCATGACGAGCCCAGCCCGTGGCTACGCTTCAATGTGGCTTACTCCGCCGAACCGGCACTCTGGGAATTCCTCTCGCACGCGTAACGGCGCTGCCCAGCATGCGTCGCAATGACGTATTGCATGCAATCAATCACGTTATGGGCACTCAAACGTGAATTCGGCGTGACCGGATGGTTGCAGCGTCACACAAGCGCGACACGATGCGCTGTCGCCTACCGTTCTCTTGCGCCGTACCGATTCCCAACGCCACTTGCAGCCCAACCTGCACAAGGAGTGCCATGGACATCAAGACCGTCCGCGAAACCGCGTTCGCAATGCCGCTCACGAGCCCCGCCTACCCGCCCGGCCCGTACCGCTTCATCCATCGCGAGTTCTTCATCATCACGTACCGCACCGACCCGGCCACGCTGCGCGCCATGGTGCCGGAGCCGCTGGAGGTGCCCGAACCGCTGGTCGCCTACGAGTTCATCCGCATGGCCGACTCCACCGGCTTTGGCGATTACACCGAAAGCGGCCAGGTCATCCCAGTCACCTACGAAGGCAAGCCCGGCACGTACACGCTCGCGATGTATCTGGACGACCATCCGCCCCTGGCCGGCGGCCGTGAAATGTGGGGCTTTCCCAAGAAGCTCGCCTCACCCCAGCTCGTGACCGACAAGGACACGCTGATCGGCACGCTCGACTACGGCCCCGTGCGCGTGGCAACCGGCACCATGGGTTACAAGCACCGCGAGCTGGACCTCGCCGAGCAGAAACGCCGCCTGGAGCGCCCCAACTTTCTGCTCAAGATCATTCCGCACGTGGACGGCAAGACCGCGCGCATCTGCGAGCTGTCGCGCAACTACATGATTGACGTCGACATGAAAGGCGCCTGGACGGGGCCGGCGTCGCTGGAGTTGGCGCACCATGCACTGGCCCCCGTGGCCGAACTGCCCGTGCTGGAGATTGTCGAAGCCCGACACATCATTGCAGACCTGACCCTTGGCATGGGCGAGGTCGTGTTCGATTACCTCGCGCAGTAACGCCTGCCCGACGCCATCCTTTTTTTCCGTCAACCCTCGGAGTACACACATGTCTGATTTGAAAGGCAAAGTCGCTGTCGTCACGGGTGCCGCAAGCGGCATCGGCAAGCAGATCGCCCTCACGCTCGCCAATTCGGGCGCGGCCATCGCCATCGTTGACTTGAACGAAGACGGCGCCAAGGCCGTCGCCAAAGAGATCAGCGATGCAGGCGGCAAGGCGATCGGCCTGCGCATGGACGTCACCGACGAGCAAGCCGTGGACAGCGGCATCGATCGCGTGGCTGAAGAGCTCGGCTCGGTCGACATCCTCGTTTCGAACGCCGGGATCCAGATCGTCAACCCGTTCGTGAGCTACTCGTTTGCCGACTGGAAGAAGATGCAGGCTATCCACGTCGACGGCGCGTTTCTGACCACACGCGCCGCGCTGCGCCACATGTACAAGGACGACCGTGGCGGCGTGGTGATCTACATGGGGTCGGTGCACTCTCACGAGGGCTCACCGCTCAAATCGGCCTACGTGGCGGCCAAGCACGCGCTGCTCGGCCTGAACAAGGTGCTGGCCAAGGAAGGCGCGGCGCATAACGTGCGTTCGCACGTGGTGTGCCCCGGTTTTGTGCGCACGCCGCTGGTCGAAAAGCAGATTCCCGAGCAGGCCAAGGAACTCGGCATCAGCGAAGACGAGGTCGTGAAAAAGGTCATGCTGGGTGATACCGTGGACGGCGTGTTCACCACGGTGGAAGACGTGGCCGAGACGGTTCGCTTCCTGGCCACGTTCCCGAGCGCTGCGCTGACTGGCCAATCGTTCGTGGTGAGCCACGGCTGGTTCATGCAGTAAATCTCAGCACACGCAAGGAGGTTGGAGAAGATATGCCCGCACCCAAACTACGCGTGGCCGCAAGCAAGCGGCCCACGCCGGCAGAATCGTCGCGCCCGGCAGATGCGCCGCTCACCACGGCACAGCGCATCGTGCTGCCGGCGTACGAGAACATCGCGCTGGTGCTGCAAGGCGGCGGCGCGCTTGGCTCGTACCAGGCCGGCGTGTTCGAAGGGCTGGACGAAGCCGGCATCGTGCCGAACTGGATTGCGGGCATCTCCATCGGGGCGCTGAATACGGCCATCATTGCCGGCAATGCGCCCGAGCATCGACAAGCAAAGCTGCGTGAGTTCTGGCAGATCATCACGCAGCCGACGTTCTCGCCGCCGCTGCCCGACATCCTGGAAAACGCCTGGTTTGACGGCAATGCGCATCTGCGCAAATGGCTGACCGCCATGCAGGCCGCCGACACGCTGCTCGAGGGCCAGCGCGGTTTTTTTACACCGCGCTTTCCCGCTCCGCTTCCAGCCAACGAAGTCGACCCGCTCGAAGCCAGCTATTACGACACCACGCCGCTCAAGGCGACGCTGGAACGCCTGTGCGATTTCGACCGCATCAACGATGGCGGCATCCGCGTGTCAGTGGGCGCCGTGAACGTCCGCACGGGCAATCTGGAAGCGTTTGATAACACCGAGCGCCGTCTGCGCGCGGAGCACTTCATGGCATCGGGCGCGCTGCCGCCGGGCTTTCCGCCCGTGCTGATCGACGGCGAGTATTACTGGGACGGCGGTGTCGTCTCCAACACACCGCTGTCGTATGTGCTGGGCACCAAGCCGCGCCGCGACACGCTGGTGTTTCAGGTAGACCTCTGGAGCGCGCTGGGCCCGGTGCCCAACACGATGATCGGCGTGGCCAGCCGGCAGAAGGACTTGCAGTACTCCAGCCGCACGCGGCTTACCACCGACTGGATGGAGCGTTCGCAATCCACGCGCCGGCTCATGCGCAAGCTGCTCGATCACCTGCCGCCCAAGGAGTTCGAGCGCACCCAGTGGTACAAGCACGCGCAGGAGATGGCCTGTACCAAGCGCTACAACGTCTTCCACCTCATTTACGCTGCCAAGGAACACGAGGGGCCGGGCAAGGACATCCAGTTCGGGCCATCAACCATGCGCGACCACTGGGCCTCGGGCCTGGCGGATATTCGCGAATCGCTCTCGCACCCGGAGTGGCTGGAGATGCCCGATAACGACACGGGCTTCGTCACGCACGACATCCACCGCCATCCGGGCGTGGAGCGGGAGGACAAGCGGCTCTGAGCAAGCTACTCCCGTGCGGGCGGCATGTGCAATGCAGTCGACAGCGGCGGCCGCGGCAGCGCGGCCGTCCAGGCACGGTGGATCACCGCGCTGATCTGCTTGTAGACCTCTTTCGAGATCACCGTTTCGGCCAGCATCGTGTCGATCTTGCTCTGGCCGATGTAGAGTGCGAACAGCACCAGCAGGCGCTTTTCCAGCGCGGCACTGTAGTCGCCAAACTTTCCGCGCAGCTCGGCCAAGCCCTCTTCCGCCGCCTCGATCCGGGCAATCAACACGCCGTCGAGCAGGTCTGCCATGCGCTCGCCCAACACGGGCTGCAGCGACGTACGGTTGTAAGCGCGCAAGCGTTCGAGCACCGTCTGACGACAGATGAGCAATTCAAAGCGATCGGCCAGCGCGTTGGCCAGTGGGCGGTCGATATGCACCACGCGGTGCAGCCAGACCGCGAACCGGTAGCCGGCGTGCTTGGCCAGGATGCGCCGCGATGCGCGCTTGTAGCCCAGGCGCCCTTCCGTGCGGGCCGCGTCGATCATGTCGGCGGTGTTGCGCATCATCGCGTCAAGGTTCCGGATGGAGACCAGGCCGTTGCCGTACTCGGGAATCAACTCGCGCTCACGCGTGGCGAGTGAAACGAGGCCAATGGTCAGGCGCTCGCGTTCGGACAGCGCTTCCTCAAGGTTCAGCTCAACCGCGCCGGCCGCGACCTCTCGCCGATACGCCTCCGCTGCCTGGTCCGTCGCGCCCGAGGCGAAATGGAAATGCCCGCCGATGCGGCGCATGGTCGATTCCACTTCCTCTGTCGACATGTTCAGCGCCTGGCCCTGCAGGGCCTGTTCTTGCGGCGACAACTGATCCAACCCCAGCTGGCGCATCACCCAGCGCAGCGTGGCGCCGTTGAAGAGCACGCTCACCAGCACAAAGCCGGTGGCGAGGATGGTGACGAAATGACGATCCGCCTCGCGCACAGCCTGGTTCTCCGCCACACCTAGCGCCAGTACCAACGTGACGGCGCCACGCAAGCCACCCCATGCAATCGCGAGCTTGTAGGCATGGGTGACCGGAGCGGAGAGCTTGAGCCACGCGAGCGCAGGCAACAGGCCAAACAGCACCGCAAGGCGCGCAGCGAGTGCGGCCAGCACGATCACCGCCAGCCACAGCGCGTCTTTCCACACCACGCCGTGCAACAGCTCCGGCACGCGCACCGCAGCCAGCAAAAAGACCACCGCCCCGGCCAGCGCAGCAATCTGCTCCCAAATGAGTTGCAGGTGCGACCAGTTGCGCGGCGTCAGGCGTGTCCGCCCCAGCGCGCCGATCACCAACCCCGCGCAAACCACCGACACCACGCCCGACACGCCCAGCACGTTTTCGGCCACGAGATACAGCGGATACGGCAGCGCCAGCGTCCACGCGGCTTCAGCCTGAGCAATGCCGCGCAGCGCCGGCAGCAGGAATGCGGCGATGCGCCCGGCAATCAACCCGAATACCACGCCGCCACCAAACGCCTTCGCCAGTTCGCGCAGGCCGGTGCCAACGGTGGCATCACCGCCGTGGCCCGTCAGCATCGCAAGCAGCACGCCCATGATGGCAATGGCCGCCGCGTCGTTGAGCAGCGCCTCGCCCTCCACCAGGCGGATCAACCGTGCCGGCGCGCCCACATCGCGAAACACCGCAATCACCGCGGATGGATCGGTCGTGGCAATCATCGCGCCAAGCAGCAGGCACGTGACGATGCCGAACGGCGTGACAGCGGCCGCTGCGAGCCCGATCACGCCCGTGGCAACCACCACGGCCACGATGGCCAGCATCAAGATCGGCGCGGCATCCGGCGCCATGCTGCGCACGTCCACCGACAGCGCTGCCTGAAAGAGCAGCGGCGGCAAGAACAGCCACAGATACGCCTCCGCCGGCCAACTCGGATCGACCAGCGGCGCGAAGAACGTGGTTGCGGAAGCCGGCGCGCTGTTCTGCACGATCACATAGGCGCCGCCGATGCCGATGCCCGCCAGCGCCAGCAATGTCGATTCCGGCAGCGTCAGCCGCGAGGCCAGCATCTGCACCAGCGCCACCACGGCGAGCAAACCGCCCGCCACCAGCAACAGGATGACGACGCCGTTCACGAGGCGGTCTCCTGCGCAGCCAGCCAGTCTGCGCGTTCTGCATCGGTCAGGTCCGGCACGACCGCCGTGCCGGTTTCGGCGGCGGCCACGGCGGCTTCCAGCACGGCCATGACGGCCACAGCCTGCACGGGCGGGACCGGGTTTGCGCGCAGGCCGAGGATGGCGTCGCGAACAGCAGCGTAGTAAGCGCGCTGATCGCCCGCGGGCGTTGCAATGCTGGTTTCGGCCGAGGTTGCACCGTCGATCTGCAGGCCCGCGTCATCGTCCACACCCCAGCCTTGCGCACCGGGCTGCATGCCGGCAAGCAGCTGCGCTTCCTGCTGATCCATCCGGCGCTTGATGAACGAACCGCGCGTTCCATGAACGACCCAGCGCGGCGAGCCGCCCGCCACCAACATGCTCGCGTGAAGGACCGCTCGGCGCTCGCCCGCTTCCAGGACGACATGCGCCCAGTCCGGCGTTTCGGCGCCCGGCCGCTGGCGTGCAAACGAGGCGCTCACCGCATCCGGCAGGCCAAGCAGTTGCAGTGTCTGGTCGATCAGGTGCGGGCCAAGATCAAACCAGATGCCCGTGCCCTGCCCCGCCTGCTCACGCCAGCGGGCGCGAACCTGCGGGCGATAGCGGTCGAAATGCGCCTCGACGTGCATGGCCTCGCCGATGTTGCCGCCGGCAATCGCGGCTTGCACAGCGAGGAAATCGCTGTCCCAGCGGCGGTTCTGGAAGACCGACAGCACGCGCCCCGTTTCACGCGCCACCCGAGCCAGATGCCGCGCCTCTGCCAGCGTGACGGTAAACGGCTTATCCACGACGACATGCTTGCCCGCGCGCAACGCAGCTTCGGCCAAAGGCGCATGGCGGTCGTTGGGCGCGGCAATGACGACGAGGTCGACGTCCGAATGCGTAGCCGCCGCCTCGGGCGTGCAGACCACGGCGTTGGGCCGATCCGCATGCACGGCGTCTGGCCGGTTGGAACCGATGACCTGCAAATGCAGCCCGGGCGTGGCGTCGATCAACGCGGCGTGAAACAGCTTGCCAGCGTAGCCGTAGCCCACCAAAGCGGCTTTCAACGGCATCTGATGTGATGAATGCGACATGTTTAAAAAATGGCAGAAAGCAGGCGAATGAGACGACCAAGGCGCAACTTGGTGCCCAAAATCTTGCGGTATGCCACGGAAAATTGCCGCGCACAAGATCGGCAAACGTTGCCTATCGTCAAAAGCCCGCCTTAACTCTCTTGTAAATAGGAATTGTTCTCATTATTATTTGCGCCTTCACATTCTGAAGGCGCCAACCTCGGGGGAGGGAGTCGCGCTCTACTTTTTTCACTTTACGGGAACTGCAATGCCGCCGAAACGTTTGTGCTTGTCTCTGGCCGTCCTTGGAACGCTGCCGTTTGCCCAGGTGGCAACTGCCGCCGACACCGTTGCCGCAGCCGACGCCGGCACCTTGCCAACTTCCACGGTCAAGGGTACGCGCAGCAGCATGAGCTACGACACGCCCATCGCGAACACTGCCACGAAGATTCCGGTGCCGTTGCGCGAGATTCCGCAGTCGGTGAACGTCGTGCCGCGTGCAGTGATCCAGGACCAGGGTGCGCTGTCGATCAACGACACGCTGCGCAACGTGCCGGGCGTGTCAGCCTCGCTGGGCGATGCGCAGCGCGATCAGGTGACCATTCGCGGTTTCTCGTCGATCAATGACCAGTACGTCGACGGCCTGCGGGACGACTCGCTCTACTTCCGTGATCTGTCCAACATCGACCGCATTGAAGTGCTGAAGGGTCCAGCCGCCGTGCTGTATGGCCGTGGTTCATCCGGCGGCATCATCAATCGCGTGACCAAGAAACCGCTGGCGACGCCGCTGGCAGAGGTGGGCGTGGTGGTAGGCACCGAGCGCCAGAAGCGCGCAGAGTTCGACTTGAACACGTCCATCAATGACGACGCCATCCGCGCGCGCATCACCGGCGCCGTTGAAGATTCGGGTGGTTTCCGCAACGACTACTTCCTGCGCCGCCAGGCGATTTCGCCATCGTTCCTGTTCAACCTCGCGCAGGATACCAAGCTAACGGTGCAGTTCGACTACCTGCACGACAAGCGTATTGCAGACCAGGGCGTGCCGTCGTACCACGGCCGCCCTGTCGACGTACCGATCGAGACACGCTATGGCTCCGCCAATGCCGCTGCCGGCAATGTCGAGTCCACCGTCAAGAGCGTGACCGGCACGCTGGACCACCGCTTCAACGACAAATGGTCGTTCCACAGCGTGGTGCGCAACTACGAATACTCGCTCGGCCGCAACAACTACACAACCGTCAGCCGCGTCACCGACGGGCCGATCCCGACTGTCACGCTCTCCGTCAACCAGCGCAACCGCAGCGACCGCGGCACGCTGTGGCAGAACGAGCTGACGCAGAAGGCCGAAACCTGGGGCATCCAGCACACGCTGCTGTACGGCATCGAGCTGGGTTACCAGGACAAGAGCGACCGCGTGGCCGGCGCGCCGGGCAGCACGACCTACAACCTCTTCAACCCGACGCTGCAGGTGTTGCCGACCGTACCCGGCAACGCGGTGCCGACCAACTACGGCCTCTCGCACAACGAGACGTATGCGGCGTACGTGCAGGACTTGATCAAGTTCTCACCGCAATGGACGGTGCTCGCCGGCCTGCGCTATGAAATCCTCAAGCAAAGCCGCGACGACCTGACCGCGCGCAATGTGGATCTGTCTCGCACCGACAAGCCGGTCAGCCCGCGCCTGGGCGTTGTGTATCACCCGATCGAGCCGCTTTCGCTGTACGCGTCGTACAGCCGCTCGTTCCAGCCGCTGGCGGATAGCTTTACGTTCTTCCCCAACAGCGGCGCACTGGCCCCGCAATCGACCACGAACTACGAGATTGGCGCCAAGTACGATCTGTCGGCCGGTGCAAGCGTCACGGCCGCGCTGTTCGACATGAAGCAGACCAACCTGACGGCGGCAGATCCCGTCACGCTGCTGGGTGTGCCCATCGGCACGCAGCGCACGCGCGGCCTGGAGCTGTCGTTCACGGGCGAGATTGTGAAAACCTGGTCGCTGATGGCGAGCTATGCCTACCTGAACGGCCGCCTGGAGAACCCGAACGACCGCAGCGGCGGCGTAGCCGTCAACGGCAATCAGCCGTCGCTCACACCGCGGCATAGCGGCTCGGTATGGCTTAAGCACGATCTGCCGAACGGCTTCTACGTAGCCGGCGGCGTGCGTGCGGAAGCTGCGCGTTATGCATCGCAGTACAACCTGACGACGTTGCCCGGCTACATGACCGTCGACCTGGGCGCCGGTTATCGCAGCAAGCACGTTGATGTCACGTTGAACCTGCAGAACCTGTTCAACCGCGCGTACTACGTGTCGGCGCACGGCGGCGCAGAGAACTACAACATGCCGGGTGCCCCGCGCATGGCGCTGCTGGGCGTGCGCTACAAGATGTAAGCGGCGAACGCAATGCTGCGACGGGTACTCTTCCGCCTGCACTGGCTGATCGGTTTGTCGGCCAGTGTGGTGCTGGCCGTCGTTGGCGCCACCGGCGCCCTGATGGCGTACGAAGACGAACTGCTGCGGGCGCTCAACCCCGGCGTGCTTAGCCTGCCCGCGCGCACCGGCCCCGCGCCAACGCTGCCGCAGGTGGCCGCGCAGGCCCGCGCTGCCATGCCCGAGCGCCCTGTCACCTTCATCACTGCCGCATCCGACCCAACCGAGCCGTGGCGCGTCTGGTATGCGTGGCCGCCCGGCAAACACGGCGGCAGCAGCCGCGGTGAGCTGCGCTACATCGATGCCGCTACCGGCACGTTGCTGCCCGAAGCTCGCGGCCAGCGCTTCTTTGCCACAGTCAAACTGCTGCACCGGACATTGCTTGCGGATGAGATCGGCAAGCAAATCGTGGGGGCCAGCACGATTGGGCTCGTCATGATGGCGCTGTCGGGCCTGTACCTGCGTTGGCCGCGTCGCGTCACGAACTGGCGAAGCTGGCTGGTCATCCGCTGGAGCCGCGCTGGCCGCATCCGCTGGTGGGATGTGCATACCGTCATCGGCACGCTGGTGCTGCCGCTGTATTTGCTGGCCGCCTTCAGCGGGCTGTATTGGGCGTATGACTGGTACCGCGATGGCCTGCAGCGCTTTGCCGGCATGCCTGTCGCCGCCAAGGCAAAACCGTTGGAAGGCGTGCGACAACCGCTCGGAGGTGCGGCATTGGCGCGCACTTGGAACGCTTTTCTGGCCAGCGCGTCCAATTACGGAACTGCCACCCTCCGTATCGACGACGCCCGTACCGGCAAAGTCGATATCAACTGGCTTCCCGCCGACGCACCGCACGACCGCGCCTTCAACCGCTTGACGATAGACGCCAGCACCGGCGCGGTCATCCGCAACGAATCCTTCGCAAGCAAACCGCCAATGCAACGTCTGCTGGCCGGCATGTTGCCGCTTCACAATGGACGCTACTTCGGGCCGATCGGCGTCGTGCTAGTGTTGATCGGAGCATTGATGCTGCCGGTGTTTGCGGCAACGGGATGGTGGCTGTATCTGGATCGGCGCCGACGCGCGCAACCGCAGCGCAAAAACACATCCGCAGCGACACGTCCTTGCTAAAAACGTAGGGGCGTCGAAGCGATGTCGAGCGCCTCAACACAACAAGGACAACAACATGGTGATCGAGAAATCCCGCGATCTTTCCCTGCGCCCGCTGGAACGCAATGACCTGCGTTTCGTGCACGAGCTGAATAACGACGCGAAAATCATGCGTTACTGGTTCGAAGAACCATACGAAACCTTCACCGAACTCTCACAACTCTACGACCGCCACGTGCACGACCAGCGCGAGCGCCGCTTCATCTGCGAGAACGACGCCGGCGAAGCCGTGGGTCTGGTGGAGTTGATGGAGCTGAACTACATCCACCGCCGCGGCGAATTCCAGATCATCATCGCGCCCGGCTGGCAAGGTCACGGCTATGCATCAACCGCAACGCGACTGGCAATCGACTATGCATTCATGGTGCTGAATCTGCACAAGCTGTATCTCGTCGTCGATGTGGAGAACGAACGCGCGATCCACGTCTACGAAAAATGCGGCTTCCAGCGCGAAGGCGAACTGATCGAGGAGTTCTTCAGCAACGGCGCGTATCACAACGCTTTGCGCATGTGCGTGTTCCAGCGCGACTACGTAAAGACGGTCCGCGACGGCAGCTAACGCACGGCGGCCAAAACTACGCCGTGTGCAGCCACGCGTGCAATTCGCGCTGCCCGGTTTCGGTCATGCTCAGTGCGCGCGAATGCTTCTGCCGCGCCAGCCATCCCAGTGCGATGCAGCGTTCTGCCACGGCGGCCCCGAGCGCACCGGCCAGATGCGGGCGCCGCTCGCTCCAATCCATGCAACCGTAAGCAAAGCGGCGTCGGCCGTTGCGCAGCGCGTTCACATCGACGCCGATGGCGGCCAGCGCCTGCCCACCCTCGGGCGTCACGTCGTAGGCGCCGTGCGTTTCATCGAGCTGCATTAGCCAGCCGCGCGACAGCAGTTTCTCCGAGACTTCCGTGCCAAGCTGACCGGCCAGATGGTCGTAACACAGGCGCGCCGCTCGCAGGTTTTCGGGCACGGCCGAGCGCCGCGGGTCGGCTGGTTTTTCCGGTGCGACCACCAGCAACGATTCGATCATCTCCGCCACCGCCGGCGAGCGCAGCCCGAAGTATTTGTAGCGCCCGCTGGACAGCGAAGTGATGAGCGCATCGGCCTCAAGCCGGCGCAAGTGCGCGCTGGCCGTGGCGGGCTCCACGCCGGCCCCGTAGGCGAGTTCCTTGGCGGTAAGCGAGCGACCTTCCATCAACAGCAGCAGCATGCGGATGCGGGTGGGATCGCCAATGGTGGCGGCCACGCGGCCGATGTCAGGCTGGGTTGTCGATTCGGTGGCTGAGGAAGATGCAGGCATGGTTCGATGGAGACCAAACTGTTGGCGCGTGACACGCGGGCGGGCAGTCCAGACAATGGGCGCCATCTTACTCCCGCGCCCCCACGCTGATGACTGCCCTGGACATCGCCCCGCCCGCCGACGCGCTGCAAGCCATCGTGCATGCCGACCCGGCACCCTATTACGCTGAACTTGCCGCCAAGCGCCCATTCTTCTTCGATGCCGCCCTCGGCTGGTGGGTGGCCGCCAGCGCCGAAGCCGTGGACGCTGTGCTCGGCAGCGCTGCCTGCCGCGTACGGCCGGCCGATGAACCCGTGCCCAGGGCCGTGACCGCCACGCCCACGGGCGCATTCTTCGGGCGCCTCGTGCGCCAGATCGACGGACCGGACCACAGCGCGCGCAAGGCGAAGGTGATAGCCGCGCTGGGCCGGCTGGATGCGTCGGCGCTGGCCGGCCGCGCGCAGCGGCATGCTCGCACTGCGCTGCCCGATGCAGCGCATCTGCACGCTGCGCTGGAGACCGATGCTCACTTCGCCGTGCCGCTCGCCACGATCGCGCAAACGCTGCTGGGCGATCACGCCGATGCGCCTGCCTGCCAGGCTGACATTGCCGCGTACTTGGCCGCGCTCGGCCCGGGTGCCAGCGCAGCAGCCGTTGCACAAGCAGATGCCGCCGTCGACCGCCTGCAGCGCCGCTTTACCGACTCCCCGCTCGCTAGCGGTGATGATGACGGCGACGCCGAGATCACCAACCTCGCTGCCCTGCTCGCGCAAACCTACGACGCCTGCGCCGGGCTGCTCGGCAACTGCATCGTCGCGCTGTCCCGGCACGCTGGCTTGGCGACACGGCTGCGCGCACAACCGCACGCCATCGAGCCCTTCGTGCGCGAGATCCTGCGCCGCGACGCGCCTGTGCAGAACACGCGCCGCTTTGTCGCGCACGATGTTGTGCTGCTCGGCCAGTCGCTGCGCGCGGGCGACAAGATCCTGGTGCTGCTGGCCGCTGCCAACGTCGATGGCACAGCCAACCCGGACCCGCTACGTTTCGACATCGACCGCGCAGAGCCGCGCCTGTGGACGTTCGGCGGCGGCGTGCACCGCTGCCCCGCCGATGCATTGGCAACCACCATCGCGCGCGAAGCGGTGCTGCATCTGCTGAGCCTGCCGGATATCGACCGGTGGCTCGCCAGCCTTGGTGAGGTGGCGTATCGCCCGTCGCCCAACGCGCGCATTCCCAGCTTTCACGCTTGAAATTGCAAACAACGAAACCGCTGCGAAAACACCCCAGGAGACTTGCCATGATCGCTGTCATCTTCGAAGTCGAACCCGCACCAGGCCAGCGCGATACCTACCTCAACCTCGCCGCGCGTTTGAAGCCGCTGCTTGAGCAGGTCGACGGCTTTATCTCGGTGGAGCGCTTCCAGAGCATCACCAACCCAGACAAGATGCTTTCGCTGTCGTTCTTTCGCGATGAAGAGGCCGTCAAGGCCTGGCGCAACATGGAGCAGCACCGCGGCGCACAGCACGCCGGCCGCGACCACGCATTTGCCGACTATCGGTTGCGCATCGCCCACGTGGTGCGCGACTACGGCATGACCGAGCGCGACCAAGCCCCAGCCGACAGCCGCGCCGAGCACGCCTAAGCGCACGGCACGGCGTTCGACTGTAGCCCGGTGCAACGCCTTTTGCGCTCACCGGGCACCACCTTTGCTTAGTCAGTTAGAACCCGCACGGCCAAGCGCGCCGCACCACGGCATCGGCAGGCCCTCCGTGCGCAACGATTGCAAAGGAATTGTCATGTCTACCGCTTTTCATGAAGCTGAACGTGAGCCGCAAGTCGCTCCAGCCCGCACCGTTCAGAGCCCGGTGCGTTATGCCGTGGTCGGCGCCGGGTGGATTTCGCAGGCGGCGTTTCTGCCGGGCGTGGCACAGAGCGGCAACTCCGTCGTCACCGCCCTGGTCACTGGCGATGAAGCCAAGGCCACGGCGCTGGCCGACCGCTACGGCATCGAGCACGTCCACGGTTATGCCGACTACGACCAGTTGCTCTCCTCCGGAGATATCGACGCGATCTACCTGGCGCTGCCCAACGACATGCACCGCCAATACGCCCTGCCCGCCCTGCAGCGCGGCATCCATGCCTTGCTTGAAAAGCCCATGGCAACCAGCGAGGCGGATTGTGAAGCGATGATCGAAGCGGCCCGCAACGGCAACGCAAAATTGATGATCGCCTACCGGCTGCACTTTGAGCCCGCCACGCTGGCCGCCATTGAACTCGTGCGCGCAGGCAAGCTGGGCCGCATCCGCGCGTTTTCGGCCGTGTTCAGCCAATCCGTGGCGCCGTCCAACCACCGCGCCAGCCACGGCTATTGGGCCGGGCCTGTGTCGGACATGGGCGTGTACCCCATCAACGCGGTGCGCAATCTGTTTGGCGAAGAACCGGTGGAGGTTTCAGCGTGCGGCGTGCGCGACCCCGAGCTGCCCTTCAACTTCGATGACACCGTCAGCGTGACGCTGCGCTTTTCCGACCACCGCATCGCCCAGTTCGTGGTCAGCTACAGCGGCGCCAGCATGGACCAGTACCGCATCCTCGGCACAAAGGGGGACCTGGAAGTCTCGCCCGGCTTCATGTTTGGCGTCGGGCTGAAATACCGCGCCACAATCGACGGCAAGACGCACGAACAAGCCTTCGACGCCACCGACCAGTTTGGCGGCGAGCTGCAGTACTTCTCCGATTGCATCCTCCGCAACCGGGAGCCCGAACCGAACGGTGAAGAAGGCCTGGCCGACGTGCGCGTGCTGGCCGCCATCGAACGCGCGCTGGAATCCGGCCAGCCCCAAAACCTTGGGCCGTTCCAGCGTCAGGGCCGCATGGAAACCGCGCAGGTGCGCAAGCTCACGCCCGTGCCCTCGCCTGAACTGGTGGACGCGGCTGAACCCAGCAAGGGATAACAATCAGGGAAAGAAAAACGCCCGCAACGAACGGCGGGCGTGGGATTTACAGCTTGATGCGCTGGACGGCGTCTCGCATGCGTTTCCGTATCGAGACATCCGAGTTGGTGTTGTTGCTGGAGCCGTCGGTTTCCATGGCGTTGTCGCACCGCCATTCGGTGGCTTCACCGTTGTCGGTCAGCGCACAGACGCGGTGGGTCCAGCGGTCCCACACGAACACATCGCTGCCAGCTTCGCCAGAGAGCAGCGGCTCAAAACGGTACATCCACAAGTACCCGACACCCAGCAGGGTGACCAGAAAGATCGCCATCCAGGACGCTTTGATTCGGCGCCACATTTTCATTTCTCCTCGTGGAGCTGCTGCGCCGGACGCGCCTGACAGGGCGTCGCTGAGCCAAAAGCGCGGTGCTCCGAGGGGCAAATCGTAACATGGGGCACCCGCGCCCCCGCTCAAGCGGGGCCGCCAATGCGGCAGTGCCGAACACCCACGCCCGCTATCCGCGTCCTATCAGTGCCCCATCAGAGCCCTATAGGCAGCCTCAGTTGAAGACGTCCTGGCGGTAGCGGCCGGATTGCATTTGCGCCGTCAACCAGTCAGACGCGGTCGCAAGGTCGCTACCGTAGCGCGCCTGGTGCATGCGGATCAGCGTGTCGCGCACCGCCGGCGCCATCGCACGGCCGTCGCCGCACACGTACAACGTGGCGCCCGCATCGAACGCCGCCCACACGGCTTCGCGCGCATCCCACAGCGCATGCTGCACGAAGCGATGCGGATGATCGGCCACGCATGAATATGCCGGGAAAACGCGCACCACGCCTGCGGTTTCCCACACGCGCAAGGTGTCGCGGTAGAGGAAGTCGTGCTCGGGGTGGCGGCAGCCGAAGCACAGCAACGACGTTGCCACCGCCTCGCCTGCCGCCTGCTGCGCGGCGCGCTCTTCCAGGAAACCTCGGAACGGCGCGATGCCCGTTCCGGCGCCGATCAGCACCATCGGCTTACCGGCATCGGCGTCGGGGGCAAACGGCGGGTTGGGCGTGCGCACGGCGGCAGCGATCTCCGCGCCTGCACGCAGCGTCATCAGGTAGTTCGATGCCGTACCGCGATACGTGCCAACCCCAGACCATGCCGGCCCCGACACCGTGCCCACCGTCAGCGCAGCCACGCCCGGCGACACACGCGCCGACGACGCAATGGAGTAGAAGCGCGGTCGCATTGCGCCAAGCCGCGCGAGAAACGCCTCCAGCGTCAATTCAATCGCCGGGAAACGGATCAGCAGGTCAAGCACGCTCACGTGCGCGACTTGAATGTCCTGGTCGAAGCGTTGCGCTGCATCGTTGCCTTCCAGCCAGACCGCAAGTTGGCCTCGCGTGAACGGACAGCGCGTGGCCGCATGCAGCGCGGTGATGTCGCGCACGGTGGCGGTGTCCTGCAGCTCGACGAAATCACGCAGCAACTGGCGCACGGACACCGCCTGGTTGAGCGGCAAATGCCGCACGTGCGCATGGCGCGCGGTCAGCGTGACGAGCGCGTCGCCCTCCAATCCGAGTCGAGCGATGGCCGCGTCGACTCGGTCGTCCGCATTGCGCGGATAGACGGCGAGGTGGTCTCCGGTGGCGTAGGTCACGTCGTCGGGCAACCGCACGGTGAGGTGACGCGTGGGGCCGCGCGGGGCTTCCTGTGTGAAGTCCCACAGGCCGGTGGGGTCGCTGATGAGTTCTTCGTTGGCCATCACCGTCATCGCGCGGGCGGTGGGCGGCAGCGTGGCGGCGCGCACGGCGTCGGGAGCGAGATACTCGACGTGGACGGAGGGGCCATCGGCCTGCGCTTGGCGGGCGCCCAGGGCGCTCCACAAGCCGCGCGTCCAGGCATCAACGGCGGCGTCGAAACCAGCGTTTCCATCAGCCTCGCCGCGCGGCACGATGGCTTGTGCGCCGGCTGCCGCAAGCATCGCTTCCACCCGCTTTGGAAACGCCTGGAACGCGGGCCATTGCGAGTTGCCGCAGCCAAGCACCGCATAGCGCAATCCTGTTGCCTGCCGCGTAAGCGCATCGGCGGCATCCAGGCGCGCCTCCAGCGTGCGGGCGCTGTCCGGCGCGCGGCCGTTGTACGTGGCGGCCACCACGATCAGCACGCCCCGCTGCGGCAGCGCGTCGGCAATCGTATCCAGCGGCGCCACCTTGGCGTCGAACCCAGCGCGCGATGCGGTGGCAGCAAGCTGCTCGGCGATGTCCTGGCAGGTGCCCAGGCTGCCGCCGTACAGCACATGCATCGGTTCGCCGCCGCCGGCTAGCGCGGCTTCGGCGTCGTTTCGTGTGACCACCTCCGTGCGCGAAGGCATGGCGATCGACAGCCGCTCCCGCGCATTGCGCAGCCGCGCGCGCAGGCGGAAACCGTCCGGTTTGAGCGTCAGCGTTTCCTTGATATGGAAGCCGTAATCGTACGGGTCGGACAACGCAAAGCGCTGCAGGATCACCGCCAGCGCGAGCTTGGCTTCCGTCAACGCAAACTGGCGGCCGATGCAGGCGCGCTCGCCGTTGCCGAAGGGCTTGTAGGCATGCGGGTGGAGCTTGGCTTCGTTCTCGGGCAGGAAACGGTCGATGTCAAAGACTTCGGGGCGGTCCCACACCGCCGGGTCGCGGTGCAGGGCCAGCAGCACGGTCACCACGCGCTGGTCCTTGCGGATGGCGTAGCGACCGCCAATGCGCGTGTCTTCGTAAGGCGCCACCCCAAAGCTCGGGGCGGTCGGCCACAGGCGCAGCGTTTCCTTCAACACGCGTTCGATCACGTCGAGCTGCGCGAGGTGCGCATATTGCGGCACGGTATCGCCCGGCAGCACGCGGTCGACCTCGGCGTACGCCTGCGCCAGCACCGCCGGATGGCGCAGCAGCATGTAGAGCGCGAACGTCAGCAAGCCGCTCGTGGTTTCATGCCCGGCAATCAGGAAGGTGATGACCTGGAAGCGGATGTTCGTGTCATCCAACGGCTCGTCCGACACCGGATCGCGGGCGTTGAGCATCAGCCCGAGCAAGTCGCTCGCGCCGCTGCCGCCATGTGTTGCCTGACGGCGTGCGCGGATCACCTCGTCCACCAGTTGGTGCATGGCGGCCACGTCGTGCGCAAACCGGCGATGGTGCTCGCGCATGAAGCGGTCTTTGAGCGGCAGGCGCGTGAGTTTGCCCATGGCTTCGGACAGCACACCCACCATGGCCGCCAGGAACGGATGCAGCTCCGGCGTGTTGAACGAATCAAAGCGATATCCAAAGCCCGCCAGCGAGATGGTGTCGAGCGTGAGCCGCGTCATATCGTCGGCCACGGGGATATCGGCGTCGGGCCCCTGGCGCGCCCATTTGTCGGCCAGCGCGTTGGCCACTTCAAGCATGACGTCGAAGTAGCCCTTCATCGCGCGCTGGCTGAAGGCCGGCAGCAGAATGCGATGCGCCTTGCCCCAGTTGGGCTCGTCCTGATGCGCGGTGAAGAGGCCATCGCCCGCCCCCGCCCTCAGGAACGACAGCGGCGGCCCGATCAGTTTGCGAAAGCGCGTTTCGTCGCACAGTTCGGCCACCAGATCGGCGGAATAGACGAACGGCACGCGCCGCCCGGCAAAGTCGAGCTGGTAAAGGCCTTGGGGAAACTGCCGACTGGTCTCCAGGAGCGTCTGGGCCAGGCGGTCTTTGGGAAGTTGAAGCAGGTTGCCCAGCCACGGCAGCCCCTTGGGCTGCGGGATGGGCGCCGCCGCTGCGGGCGAAGCATTGGCGGGTAACTCGGAGGCGGAACGCATGCGCGGTCGACTGCGAAAATGGGTTGTCCGCCAATGTACGCGCCGTCCCGCTCCGCATCAAACAAAGTCGCCATGTTTGAATGCCGCCCCCTAAAAGTGAACCGGGCGACCCGTAGGCCGCCCGATCTGGGGATGACGTGAAGCGTTGAATCAGCGCCGGCGCGGCTGTGGACTGAACGGCGCGTTGACCTGTGCTTCGAGTTCGCGGATCTGACGCTGCAATTCGTCTACGCGGGCGCGAGCGGCGCGGCGTTCGATATCCAGCGCTTCGGCTTCGGTCCGGGCAGTCTTCTGCCGCTCCTGCGCCTGGGCCTGCTGCTGACGCTGGATGTCCAGGTCGGTCTTCAGACCACGGAGCTTTTCCTGCTGGGCGGCAATCTGGCGCTCGGAACGCTCTTTCTGGGCTTCCAGGCGGATGCGCTGCAGCTCCAGATCGGCCATCGTGCGGGTCTGCTGGGCGAAGTCGTTGTACAGACGTTCGGCAAAGGCTTCGTTGGTGGTCTTGATGACACGCCAGAGGTCTTTCTGCTGGAACAGCGTGACGTAGTACGTCAGGTCACTCTGGGCAAACAGCAGGCTGGCGCCGTAGGCGCCGTTGTACGTGGTTCGCAGCTCCGACAGTTCGTGCGCCTGCATGCGCTGTTGCAGCTCGAATACGGCGCTGGACGAAGCCCGGCTGCCGGTGCTGGCCGCGCCGCTGGGCGTGGCTGGCGCACTGGCAGCGGGTGCAGCTGCAGCCGGCTGGCCAACCGTGGCCGTCAACGCCGGCACGGGCGCGGCGGCGGCAATCGGAGCAATGGCGGTGGGCGGTGCGGCCGGACTCTGCGCCACGGCAGATGTGCAGGCGGCCGTACCGGCCAAGACTGCGACTGCGGCCGCGATGGCCAATCCCCTCTGAAACGCCTGATGCGACGCTTTCCCTGATTGTTGTTGTGTTCTCATCTCGACCCTGTGGATTCTGCGCAGGTGTTGCAGCCGAAAACTATACGCGATCCGCCTCCCCAAGTGGCGAGCCGGACGCCCGCCGCGCAGTAGGGTGTTGTATGGCGTCACTCCAGTTCGCGCAGCTCGGCTTCGCCGTCGGCAATCTGGTATTTGCGCATCTTTTCCCACAGCACCTTGCGGCTGATGCCCAGCGTGGCGGCGGTGTCCTGGCGGCGCCAATTGTTGGCGTCCAGCGCGGCGAGGATACGGCGACGCTCTTCTTCGCCACCACTGCTGCCATTTCCACCGCTACCGCGCTCGCCATTGCCGCCTTCGCGCTCGAAAGCATCGCGCTGCAGGCCGGCGAACAGCGGCAGGATGCGGGCTTCGTCCCAGCGGCCGAACTGGCGCAGCGTAATGCCGATGCGCTCTGCCAGGTTGCGCAGCTCACGCACATTGCCGGCAAAGTAGGCGCGACCGACCGAGGCCCGCACCCATTCCGGTACCGGCGGCATGGCATTAAAGGTTTTGTCGCCCAGCAAGTGCCGCAGGAAGGAGTGCAACAGCGCGATCTTGTCGTCTGCGCCGCGCTGCTCCAGGCTGGGGATGCGCAACTCGATCACGGCCAGACGGAAGTACAGATCTGCGCGGAACTTGCCCGTGGCGACCATTTCGCGCAGGTTCTTGTTGGTGGCGGCTACCAGCCGGAAATCCAGCTTGACCGGCACCGTCGAACCCAACCGCGTGCATTCGCTGTCTTCCAGCACGCGCAACAGCTTCACCTGCTGGTACAGCGGCAGATCTCCCAGCTCATCGAGGAACAGCGTGCCGCCGTTGGCCTGTTCAAAGTAGCCGCGGTGCGCGTACATGGCGCCCGTGAACGCGCCCTTGGCATGGCCGAAGAACTGCGATTCGAACAGCCCGTCGGGAATCGCACCGCAGTTGACCGCCACGAATGGCCCCTTGCCGTAGACGCTGTTCTTGTCGTGCAGCAGGCGCGCAATACGCTCCTTGCCGGCGCCGGTTTCGCCATAAAGCATGACGTTGCTGTCGCAATCGGCAAAGGTATCGACCTGCTCCAGCAACCCATGCATGGCCGGCGATGCGGCCACGAGGTCGCTCTGATCCTGCGCCTGGGCCTGCGCAGACGACATCGACGGCAGGACCTTGCTGATCTGCGCGCGCAGCTCGGTGGCGCCAAAATCCGGACCCAGCACGTACGTGTATTCGGGCGGGAAGCGGCTCGAATCATGCTGCGTATCCGCCGCCACCCAGATCACCGGCATGCCTTGCGCAGCCTGCCAGTCGAGCACAGTAAAGCCACCGCTTTCCACTACCGATGCGCTGATCACCGCCACCGCTGGCTTCAGCCGCGGCTCGGCCGGTTGAAAATCGATACCGCCTGCGCGGATGACCTCTGCCCCGAACGGCGCCATGAACCGCGCTACACGATCGGCAATGTCGTGGCGGCCTTCCCAGACAAAAATCTCAAGCGTTTCGTACGCCCAGCGATCGGTTTTCATGTCGTCGCTTCCATGTCAGTAAACCAACTCGACGGCGTCGCAGTCGAGCGAGAGGAGTTTGATGTCGGCGTAGCCCAGTTGGATGCCGAGGACTTCGAGTAGAGGGGTCAGGATGGCGTCGAGCGTCGAGCCGATCAGAGCCAGCACCGGAGACAGAATCGCCGTACCGATCGGCCCAAGTGGAATTCCCAGGACGGTCAACTGCAGCTGATCAAGGTTGCTGTTCAGGACAGAGCCAAACACTGCTTGCGTACTCACACGCGGTGGTGAATTGCCGCTTGTATCGGTCTGCGGATTCAAACCGATCTGAGTGGCCGCGATGGTTTCGTCAGCCCACCCCGAATTGGGGGTCGGCGACACGTTGGCCTTAATACTGACTGCACCAATCCCAAGCAGAGTGACGAGAGGCGCCGGTGCGGCCGATGCGCAATTCAACGCGCCACTTACCGCCGTATCCGCCCCTGTAGCAATGCACAGCGAAACGGGCTGGGGTTGTACGGAGATGGTGGCTGTCGAGTTCTGACGAGGAACGACGCAGCTGGTCGATTTCGCGTGCCCCTGGGCGCCCGCGACCTGCAAACCGATCGGCAACGTAATACCGGCAAGCCCCAGCACATTGGCATTGATGCCTAAACCCAACCGCACTTGCGCCGTCCGCGCTTGCGTTCTCCACTGCCCTGCGTTCGGTCCCGACAAAAATTGCCCCGGTGGCCCAACAGCAATCGCCGGCGGTTCAATGATCTTCAGCGATAGCGTGACCGTCCCCAGCCCTAGGATGTTGAGCGTAACCGGCGACACATTCACAGCCGACTGGCTATTCGCAATCTGCGCAGCGGTTGTCAGGAGATCGAGCACATTGACGGTGGCGTTGAGGGCAGCCTGCTCATTGCCCGCCAACGCCAGCACCTGCAGCAAGCCCGGCGACGAGGCTCCTCCATCGCCAATATTGATCGGCACATTCAGATCGCTGCCAAACGACAGCGCATTGCTGGCGCCTGCCCCACCCACCGACACCCCGGCCAGCCCGGACTGCGACGCCACCGAGATCACGGCATTGAAAAAAGTCCCTAGGCTAGGCGACAGCGACAGCAGTTCCTGCATCGACCCCGCACCCAGCGCCACCGCTAGGTCGGCCAGGCGGATGTTGGTCGTGGCCAGCCCCTGATACGAAACGGCATCGATATTCAAGTTCGTGTGGAGCAGGTATCCGAGCAGCTGGTTCAGAAGTCCGTTATCGACTGAGGCAAGCCCAGACCCGAGCGAGAACGCTACGATGGATGTGTTCTTCGCAATCGCCGTCGCCGTCAGTTGCCGCCGGCCCACCATGAAGAAATACGGCACGTTCTGCGTGATCGTCACCTGTGCTGCGTTGGTGTTGCCGTCAACGGCCGCCTGCGCGGTGAAGTACGTGGGCGCCGTGCCCGCGCTGGCATCCCAAACGCCTGGCACGACTGCCAGCGTGACATTGGTGCCGTCGACTGTCAGTCCGTTCTGCACCACCGCCTGTTGTGCGGCGGTCGGCAGGTCAAGCCTCTGCACGGCGGCCATCGCTGCCAGATCGGCCGAGCGTTGCAGCGCGCGCTGCTGATAGAACAGGTTGCCGATGTCGATCGACACCAGCACCGCCAGCCCGACCGTGGCGATAAAAGTGGCCGTCATCACGCTGACCGCGCCACGCAGGCGGCGGCGGAGCATGACGGCTCGGCGAAGACGGGGGGCGGTGGCTCGTGTCACAGCGTGAGGTACGTTTTGCAGAGATCAGCGCCCAGATTGCTGGACAAGGTTGACTGTCGACGCCCGCGTTCCGGAGCTCTGCTGTGCAAGGCCAGGCATGGCCTGATTGAACGAATTGAGGTAGCGCTGATAGGCCAGCGCTGCCTGCTCGCCTCGCAACGGCACGAACTCGCCCGCGTAGGTGCCCTCGGCTTGCGCCTTGAACAGCGCCCGCGTCGCATCATTCACGTGGGTGCCGACCTTGGGTGCCGCCGCGGCGCCCTGCGAGTCGCTGCCCGAGAACCCCTGGGCGCCGGCGACGCCGCACGTCAGCCATGCCGCCACACCGGCGGCCATCAAGATGCGGGAAGTCATTGTGAAGCCTCCAAGGTGTCAAGCAGGCGACCGCGCTGCAATGCCAGCGGGCGCGCCGATGTTTGGGTGGCGGTCGCCGCGGCGGCGACCGAGACGCCAGCAGACGCTGCGGCAGAAGGCCCCATTGCCACGCCGCGCGGCGCCATCGTCGTGGTTTCCCGAGCGATACGGCGATCTCGCCACGCAGCGCGCACGCGGGCAACGTCGTCATCGACTGCCTTGAGGGCAGAGGCCGTCAGTTGTGCATGCGACGCGAGCGATGCAGCATCGCCCTTGCGATCGTTCACGGTCAGCCAGATCGCTAGGTTGCCCGCGATCTTCGGGCTGGCGGCGGCCATCTGCTGTGCCTGCATCAACGGCACGCGGGCTTGCTCGACCTCGCCAGCACGCATGAGCGCGTAGCCAAGATCGCTGGCCGTGCTGGCGTCGGTCGGATTGGCCTGAGCCGCGACCTGCAGCCGGCGAGCCGCTTCGGCAAAGTTGCCCTGGCGCCCCGCAACGATGCCCAGCCCACGCCAGGCCGCGGCATTGAGCAATCCGCCTTGCGTGCCTGCACCCATGGCGGAGGTGGCGCCCACCACCGCGCGGTACTCAGCATCGGCAGCGGCAAGTTGATCGGTTTCGCGCAGCGCATCCGCGCGCAGCAGCATGATTTCGGGCGCGCGGCCATAGCGTTGCTGGTAGGCATCGATATGCGCGAGCGACGCGTAGTACAGGCCCTGCTCCTGCATCTTGCGGATCAACGAAAGATACGTCGCCGGACTGGTGATCTCGGACTTCTCCTGGCTTTGGCGCTGACGTGCCATTTCAATATCGGCATCGGCGCGCAGGCTCATGTCGGACGTGGCCATCGAGCCACAGCCAGCCAGGAGGATTGTCAACATGGCCACGCCGACCAAGCTGGCGCGCGCGGTGTTTGGGAAGCGTGTCATCTCAATGTCCCCCGGTGTGTTGCAGGCTGCGCATGACGCCCATGAAGCCCGGCCCCGCAGTGACGATCAGCAACGCGGGCAATAGCGTCATGACCATGATCATCGTCATCTGCACGGTCAGCTTGCCCACGCGCTCCTTCAGGCGCGCGCGGCGGTTCTCCTGCAGACGCCCACCGAACTGCCGCAGCGGCTCCTGCACTGCGCCGCCGAAGCGATCCACCTGCGTGAGTAGCGTAATCAGGCCCTTCAGGTCTTCGTTGTCGAACAGGCGCGCAATGCGCAGCAGTGTCTGCTCGCGGGGGCGGCCCGAGGCGAACTGCTGGTTGGCGCGGCCAAATTCGCCCGCCAGCACGGGCAGCATGCTGTGGAACTCGTTGGCGATCACCTGCAGGCTCTGGTCAATTGACAAGCCGACGCCCTGCAGCAGCCGAAGCATGTCGACCATGATGGGCAGCTCGTCGTCCATACGGCGCCGGCGGGTTTCCTTGCGGCGCCCGAGCAGCCACTTCGGAGCAAGGTAGCCCAACGCGATGCCGACAAAGCCGAACACGAACACAAACAGGAGCGATGACGCATGCAGTGCGCCGAACACAGCAAGCAGCGGCGGCAGCAGGATACGGGTCCCACCAAAGACGGTGCGGGCGTGTTCGCCGTAGTAGCCGCATTCTTCAAGCAGCTTGCGGTCTTCCTCCGTCACGATGCGGCGGCCCAGGCCGGTGTCGATCCACCGTTGTCCAACCTTGGCAATCTGTTGCTGGAGCTGCTGCGCTTCACGCGGGCCGTGCGGGCGGGGTTTGGCGGCGGGCTGCACAACCGGCGACGCGGCGGTTGCGGCGGGGTTGGCCGCCGTCGCCCGCATGTCGGACAGCGCCGTATCGAGCTTGCGTGCGCTGCGATGTCGCGTGAGCGTTGCGCGCACCGCGAGCCCACCGAATACCAGTACGCCCGCGGCCGCCGCGGTCAGGCTGAGGGTGATCAGGGCATCGTCCATGCGTTCTCCTCAGACCGATTTCGCTAGCTTGGCCAGCATGACCGCACCCAGCACTTCCATGCCGAATGCCGTAAGAATCAACGTCTTGCCGAACGGGTCACGCCACATCGACATGATGTACGCCGCGTTGAACATGACGATGACACCGCCCACCACGATCGGCAGCAGGCCGATGATCCATGCGGACAAGCGCGTTTCCGCCGACAGTGCAAACAGCTCGCGCTGGGCTTGCTGCCGGTCACGCATGAATGCAGCCGTGCGCTCCATCACAATGTCGGCCCGCCCGCCGTAGCGCAATGCCAGGCGCAGCACCGACGACAGCAGGACCAGTTCGTTCACACGGTACTGCTGGCCGACTGTCAGCACTGCAGCATCGAGGTCCTTGCCCGCGCGCTGCATCTGCGTGATGGCGATCAGGCAGTTGCGCAATGGCTGCTCGGTATTGGCACTCGCCGCCTGAAACGCCGCGGGTACCGCGCTGCCAATGCTCATCAGCCGCACCACGCCATCGAGAAAGCCTGGCAATTGCGCCAGCAGGCGCTCGTTCATCTTCCGGGTGCGGTTCCAAAACAGGAACGCAACGATCAAGACATACAGTGCCAGCGCCGTCAGGGCCGAAAGCGCGCTCGACATCGCCCAGACCGCGAGCGCAATCATCAGCGCCGGGCCAATCAGCAGCACGTAAAAACGCCGGCTCGGCTCGATATCGGCGCGGCGCAATGCATCGTGCCAGGCGCGATTGAGCGAATCGGGCACGCTTGCCGGCACGGGCTCCACATTCGGTTGATAACGCGCATTGATCTGCTCGGTCTGTGCGCGCACGAAGCTGCGCGATGCCTCGCGCTCTCGACGGCGCACGGCCTCCGCCCACAGCATGAGCGATGCGCCCATCAGGAGCAGCGCGAGGCAACCAAACCAGAGCGTCATGCTAGACATGGAAACGGCCTCCGCCACCGAATCCAGTCATGCCGCCATCCATCCCGCCGCCCTCGCTATTGCGCATGCGGGCCAGCTTGGGCGAATGCGGCTGCAGGCCGAGCGCCGTCCAGCGGTCGACCTCCTCGCCGTCCGGGCCAATGTAGGGCTCGTAGCGGTACAGCTCCTGCGTGGAGATGATGTTGTCCCCCAGCCCCGTCACTTCCGTGATCGACAGGATGCGGCGCTTACCGCTGGACAACCGCCCGATCTGCACGATGAAATCAATGGCGTTGGTGATCTGCCGGCGCAAGCTCACCTCACTGCCTTGGAAGCCGGCAAAGCCCGCCAGCATCTCCAGCCGGTAGAGGCATTCGCGCGGGCTGCTGGCGTGAATGGTGCCCATCGAGCCATCGTGGCCGGTGCTCATGGCTTGCAGCATCTCCAGCACTTCACCGCCACGCACTTCGCCCACGATAATGCGGTCGGGCCGCATGCGCAGGCTGTTGCGCAGCAGCTCCCGAATCGTGACGACGCCCGTGCCCTCGAATCCGCCCGGCCGGCTTTCCAAGCGCACCACGTGCGGGTGGTTGAGCGACAGTTCGGCCGTGTCCTCAATGGTGATCACGCGCTCGACCTCGGGAATGTGATACGCCATCGCGTTAAGCAGCGAGGTCTTGCCCGAGCTGGTACCGCCGCTCACCAGGATGTTGCATCGGGCGCGCACAGCAGATTCGATCAGCGCACCGATCTCTTCACTCATGGTGCCCAGGCCGAGCAGGTCTTCCGGCTTGAGCGGGTCTTTTCGAAACTTGCGGATCGACACCACCGGCCCTTCGAGGGCCAGCGGCGGAATGACCACGTTGATGCGGCCGCCGTCGGGCAAGCGCGCATCGACCATCGGGTTCGACTCATCCAACCGGCGCCCGATCGGCGCGAGGATGCGGCGCACGATGCGCAGCAGGTGGTTGTTGTCGGAAAAGCGCACCGGAATGCGCTCGAGAATGCCGTGACGCGACACGTACACGTCCAGATGACCGTTGACGAGAATGTCTTCCACCGCCGGGTCGGCCAGCAGGTCTTCGATGGGGCCAAAGCCGGCCAACTCCTTGGTCAGCGCCTCGGCAATCTGCCGCACCTCCGTCTCGTTGACGGGGATGCGGCGCATACGCGTGAAGCCTTCCACTTCCAGATCGACGAAACGCTGGATGGCCGTGCGCGACCAACGACCGAACTCGGCGCCAAGTTCTTCGATGCGCGTCAGCAGGTGTTCGTGCGCGGCTTCCTTGATGTCCTGGAAGGCCTGCGAAACGGCAAACACGCCGTGGCCGGCGTCCGCCTGGTTGGAGAACTCGATGGGTTGGGTCATGTCGCGTTCCGTTCGGAGGTACCGATATCCAGTTCAGTGGCGTCTGCCGACTTGCGTTTGGAGCGCCCGCCAAAGCGCCCGCCCAGCCGCGCACTCACGCCAGACACCCAGCTCGACACACCTGACGCGCGCTCACTCTGCTGCGCATAGCCCAGCGTCTGGGCAATCTGGGCTAGCGCACGCACATAGGCATCCGTGGGGTGGGTCTCCGCCAGCATCGCGCCCTGGTTGGAGGCGATCACCAGCGCTTCGCGGCGGTTCGGCACGGTCAGCACCGAGGGGATCTCCAGCCGCTCGGCAATCTGCGCTGCGTCCAACGACAGGCGCGTGTCGAATTTCGAAATGGTCAGGTGCAGGTGGTCGCGGTCAATTTCGCGTTTCTTGAGTTCCTGCATCAGCTCGGCCGCCGACACGATGGCGCCTACGCTCTGCTCGGTTACCAGCATCACGTCGTCGGCGGCCTTGATGATCTGCGCGATGAAATCGACGTTGCCGAACCCGCCCAGGTCAACGACCTGCAGGTCGAAGAACGTACGCAGCCGATTGAGCAGGCCGAGCGCTTCAGAGAACGAAATGTCGCGCATTTCCGCCAGCGAGATCGGCAGCGGCAGGACGGCAAGCCCGTTCGGATGACGCGACAGCGCGGTCTGTACAAACACCTGGTCGAAACGGCGCAGGTTGCGCACAGCCTCAACGAAATGGAAATTGGTCTGCACGTTGAGGTACAGCGCGCCGTCACGCAGCGGCTGCCCCAGGTCGAGCAGCATTACATCACTGGCCGACGTGCGGCGCACGAGCGTGGCCAGATTGGTGGCCAACGTGGTGGCGCCCACGCCAGGGCGTGCGCCCAACACGGCCAGCACGCGGCCGCGGCGGGTCGGCTCAGCCGATGCGCGCTCCGCCAGCAGGCGGCGCACCACGCGCACGGCCTCGGCCGGTGCGCCGTCCACATCGACGAAATCCTTCACCCCTGCGCGCAAGGCAGCCAGCATCGCGCGGCCATCGGCAGCGGAACCCACAGCCACGAGCGGCAAGCCCGGAAACAACCGCGTGAGTTGCGCGACCAGTTGCGTCGCCTCGTTGATGGCGTCGGCGCCCTCGCCCAACTTTTGGTCGTCATCTGGCACGTCAATGAGCGTGGGCGACGAGGCAAAGCGCACGAACACGACTTCGGGGTTCACTGCGCCAATCTGCTCAATGAATGCGTCGTGACCGGTCGTCTCAGCCACTAGCACGCCCAGCTCGCGAATCGCCCCAGCCAGCCAGCGGTGCACAGCTGCCGCCTGGGCGTCGCCCTGCATACCGCCACGCGCGCCGCCGTGCAGAAGGAAGTAATCCATGCCGGCCCCTTACTTCGAGAACCCGGGCATGGTGGCCGGATCTGCCACCCCCAGGGCAAACGGCCGCCACACAGCGTCGCCTGCGGTATCGCGATCCCGCCCGCCGCTCTGTCCCGGCAGCATCTTGTCGATTGGCGCATTGCGTGCCATCGGCTTGACCAGATGCGGCGTGACGATGATCACCAACTCCCGCTCTTCCTGGTTGTAGTTCAGGCGTTTGAAGAACGTCCCGATGATCGGCACGTCGCCCAGGAACGGCACCTTGTCGACGTTGGACAGCGTCGATCGGCTGACCAGCCCGCCGATGACAAAGCTCTCGCCATCGCCGAGTTCAACGGTCGTATCGGCACGGCGCGTGACGATGGCCGGCACCGTTGCGCCATTGAGCGTGATGCCTCGGCTGAAATCCAGATCGCTCGCTTCGGGCGCCACTTTCAGGGCGATGCGATTTTCCGACAGGATCGTCGGTGAGACCGTCAGCCCGATGCCGAACGGCTTGTACTCGATGGTGGTGGTACCCAGCGCTTGCGGCACGGGAATCGGAATCTCGCCGCCGGCCAGGAAGTTGGCGCTCTGGCCTGACAGGGCAACCAGGCTTGGCTCGGCCAGCACGCGCGCCATGCCGTTCGATTCCATCAAACTCAGGTTGCCAAAGAGCCCCTTGCTGACCGACCCGATCAGCAGGTTGAACGCGGAGCCGATCGGCATGGTCGATTCGGTCGACAACCCTGTCGAGCCGAATGTGTATTTGGTCAGCGATGACGGAGAGAACGTGCTGAAGCTGAAACCGCCACGTGTGCGGGTGAAGGAGAAACCCGCTTCCTTGAGCACCGTCTTGCTGAACTCCACCACGCGCACGTCGACTTGCACCGTGCCCGGCACGTTCATCGAGGTGGTGTCGATGACGTTGCCGTCCTTAGGTTTTTCCCCGCCGCTGGCTGCGGCGGCCGAGCGGCGCGCACGGGCAAGCGCGTAGACATCTTTAGGCTGGCCGGACACGACCGCGCTATCGCCTTGCGCAACCACGGCCGGATCGCCAGGCAGAGGCGCCACGGCGTCCACTTGGACGTTGTAAGTCGTCGCAACGCCGCCTTGCGTCCAGACCATCACGTTGGCCGCGCCCGGCTTCTTCGCGATGATTAAAACGCTCGTGGCCGTGCCGCGCCCCTTGAGCAGCAACGCATCGGCAATTTCAGGGTTGCCGATGGCAATGCGCTCTAGCGGCTTGCCCAGGCGAATTTCGCGCTGACTGCCCGTCAGGAGATGAAGCGTCTGGCCGGTTGGTGCCGTCTCGGCAAATGCGCTCGGCACCAAGGCGGCGCAGCCCAACGCGAGTACGCCCATCCAACCGCGAACCATGGCGGCATCAGTCATGTTGCTCCTCACGTTTTCCTGCGCGGATGATTTCTACGCCGCCGGTGGCGACCGTATTGGCTCGTGCGGTCGCGCGCGTTGACGCCACCACGGGCAGCGGCGGCACCTGAAGCACCGGCGAGCGGCGCGCCGCGCCAGTCAGGCTGGCAAGGGATACCCCGGCCTGTGCCACGTCCATCGGATTGCGGTTCGCGGCAGCCAGCAGGGCTGCGTCCTGCGGCTTCACGGTCGGCTCGGCGTCGTCCCCCGGGTTGCGCAGCGCCAGCAGCAGGCGACCGCTCTGATGTGCCATCGCCAACTGGCTGACCGCTTCCACCGGCACTGCCAGCACGGCCGTCTTGGCTTGATCGACCTTGCGCGTGACCCCGTTGTTCTCGGGCTGCTTCTGCGCCCCTTCATTGACGGCCAGCGGGCCAAACGCCAGGACACGCAGGTGCGGCAACAGCAGGCGTGCCTGGCTGTCTTCGACCTCCTGGCCATCCTTGCGCATCACCAGGAACACGTCGACGTAATCGCCCGGCATCACGCGGTTGCCCACACCGATCACCTCATCCACGTTGATGGCGACCGCGCGCTGCCCGGCCTCCACCTGCTGCGCAAGGCCCGACGACAGTTGCGAGGCAATCAATGGCACACCGACGCCGACCGGCAGAATGGGTTCACGCCCCACCACCTTCGTCACGTCCGAAAACGCCTCCGCCGGATTGATGGGCAGTTGCTCGACGGCCACTTGGTCTGCGGTGATGGGCTTGCCCGCCTCCAGCGGTTTCGTGGTCACGACCACCGGATAGACGGCTTTGCCATCTTTCTGCTCGGCCACGGGTGCCGGCGGGCGATGCGCCGTCTTCCATGCCACGGCGCCAAGAATGGCGGCCAGCAGCAACAGCGCGGCGGCGAAGATCTGGAGGTGTTTGCTGGTCATCTGGGCAGCGTGTCCGAGCGGTCGATCGAGTGGGTCAGCGAACCGAAAAGTGTCAGGAGCCAGGCACCAGCTGCACGACGGCTGAACCCGTCAATGTGTCCGGCGCTGGCAACAGCGGTATCGAAGGCAGCAGGGGGTTGTTGCCGGAGGTCACGGGCAACGTCAGGACCACGCTCAGGCATTGCATGCCTGCCACGTTCTGGCAATTCACGAGCGGGGTGCTGTTCTGATTGGTCTGCACCCGCCCGGTAAGGAACGTGGGGAGTACCGACGTCACGGCCGCATAGGCAGCTGCCACGCGTTGCGTGTTGGAAGGCTGATAGCGGAGCGCGGCGCGTGCGCCCTCTTCCGCCGCCAGGGTCAGCGCCTGCTGCATGGCGAGGATCATGCCGTAGTACACGATGCCAAGCATGAGCACCAACAGCACCGGCACGACGACGGCAAATTCGACTGAAGCTGCGCCGCGGCTGCCGTGCCGCCGGGGGCGGCGGACGCCATGCGTGCGGACTTTCGGGCGCGTACGAGCACCCTCCCGTTCCCGTTGCAATGTCGGCATGGCCGACTCCTTTCTTATAGGCTGGCCGCTTGGCGGCTCTTGTTCAACGCTTCAACTGTCTGAACTACATGCCCGGCAGCCACGGCATCCGCATCACTGACGGCACCCACGGCAGGCTCAGCAACCCGATTGCCATATAGGCGGCGTACGGGATACCGCGGCGCCCCGCCTGAGCGGTGTCCCAACGCACGATCGCTGGGCACACGCGCATCACGATCCACGCAGGTGGCGACGACGCGTCGAACTGGCGTAACACCATGATGGCGAGCGCATGCAGGCCGGAAATCATGCTCGAGATAAGCCACACGGCCACAAGGCCATGCCAGCCTGCCAGCAGGCCGACGACAGTGAAGAACTTCACGTCACCGGCGCCCATCCAGCCGAGGGCGTACAGCGGCAGAAAGCAGGCAAACGCAATCGCTCCGCCGAGCCAGAAGTCCTGCCAGTCATAGGCAAGCGCCTGTACCCCGCCGAACTTGATCAGGGTGACGGACAGCACAACCCCCGCAGCGACGAGCCAGTTCGGCACCCGTCTTGAACGGAAATCCTGCGCAATTGCAACTAATGAAAGGACTACGATCGCTGCCCAGCCTGGCGTATCGACGTGGCCGTACCAGGTTGCTAGCAAGCCACGTTCTTGTTGACGGCTTGGCAGATAGACGCAAACACGCTCTCAAGCTTGGTACCGAGCGTGGACACGATCGTCACGATCGCTGCTGCGATGAGGCCAGCGATCATGCCGTACTCGACGGCAGTGGCACCTTGTTCGTCACGGATGAACTTCAGAATGGCGTTCTTCATGATCTCTCTCCTGTTTGCACTCGCCCGCGGATGTGTTGATCCCGACCAGCTTTCGGCGCTCCAACCTTAGCCAGTTCATATTTACTAATAACGGATAAAACGCATGGGGATTTACTGCGATGACACGAGCAGCAAAAAAATCTCGCCGTTCGCGCCGTTCCACTAATGGAACGGAATTCAAATATCACCGAACAAAGCGTCCCGAACACGCCCGATGATCACCACACGCCCCCCATGGGCATTCTATTTTTTTTGGCATGTCACGTATGTCACGTAACACGCGTAACAACTTTATAGGCGTGCGGTGTCGCAAACAAAATAACTCAATTTAGGTACTTGCCGCAAATTAGAGTGAAGTCTCTATTTAATTTTGTTAAAGACGTGCCAACCCACTGAAAACTAATGGAAATCCCCTAATGACCCTAAGACTAGATCAATTATCTGGACGGGTTTCCCATTAATCCTTGGGGGCCGGCCTGAACGCTCCCCATGTCTGTCTAGGCAAAAAAAGGATGCGCGAGCGACGGGAACACGCCCGCGCACCTTCAAGAGCACAGACAGGTACTGCTCAGTGCGCCAGGCTGCCAACGCCGCCCAGCAAGTTGGTTACAGGGGCCAGCGGATTGCTGCCCGATGCGCCGCCGGCCGCGCTGGTCGCGCCGCTCAGCAGGTTGGTGACGGGGGCCAGCGGGTTGCTGCCACCGGCTGCGCCGCCCAGCAGGCCCGTGACAGGGGCCAGGGGGTTGGAACCGCCAGATGCGCCGCCCAGCAAGCCGGTCAACGGCGCCAGCGGGTTCGTGCCGCCAGTGCCGCCGCCCACGCCGCCGAGCAAGCCTCCCAGCGGATTGCTGCCCGCCGAACCGCCGGTCGTGGCGACGCCGCCGATTGCCGCAACCGTGGTGCCGAGTGAAGTCACCACCGGGCCCAGGTTCGAGACCACCGGCACGCCCGTCCCGGTGAGGGTGTTGCCGGCGCCGGCCACGCCGCCGCCAACGGTTCCCAGCAGGTTGTTCAGGGCTCCGCCCAGGCCCGTCGAATCGCCAATCATCTGGGTGGCGCCACTGACCTGCGTGGTAACCGGCACGATCGCCGTGCTCAGTTGCTGCGTCACCTGCTGAACCGCGCCGGAAGACAGCGCGCTGCCCAGCAGCGTGCCGCCGCCGATCAGCGCCTGGCCGATCTGCTGAACGCCGCCGCCCACCGGTTGGGTGATCGGTGCGAGCGGTGCGCCAGAGCCTTGGCCGAGGCCCTGCACGAGGGAGCCGGCGCTTACGGTTGCCTGGCCGAGATCCGTCACGACATTGCCGGTGCTGGCCACCGTCGTGCCGATCGGGTTCGGGTTCTGGCCCATCTTGCCGAGCCCGGTCTGGACGCCCAGGCCGAGATCGCTGACCGCTTTGCCAGTGTTGTCCACGGTGCCGCCAAGGCCAGCCTTGGCTTGGTCCGACAGGCCGGGAATGTTTGCGTTCTGGAGCGTCGAGCCGAGGCTGCTGACTGCCTGGCCGGTCGCCACAACGGTGTTGCCGGTGCCGTTTGCGACCTTGCCGACGGGCGTCACGCCTGTCGTGTCGCTCGGGCTCGGATTCGGCGAACTGCCGGAGCCGGAGCCTCCCGAAGAGCAAGCCGCCAGCATGAGAGCGGCAACAGCGCAGGCCAACGGCGCAATGCGAATGGAGTGTCGAATGTGAGTCATGGTCCGTCCCCTTCTTGGAATGATGTGTCTTGATGTCTGAGCTCGGTATTGCGGACTGCGGGCCACATTCTGCAAATGGCATGCCAGGCGCAGTAGAAACCGGATTCAGTTTTCAAAGGACGGCGTGGTTATTGGTTTTGTAGGCAGCGCGCCAGGTGTCAGCCGACCCTGAACACAGACTGTTTCCCACCCAAATCCGTGTTCCGAGCGTTACGACGTAACGTGACACGGGAACACATTCGCCTCGGACATAACCCTCTAAGCAAACGTTTAACCCCCACTTTGGTGGGGTATGTAAATCCCATATTCTGATTAGTTTTCACAATCCCTCCATTTTTATTGAGCTAAACGCGACAAATTCACACACCTCATTACGCATTGCGTAATAACCGTGACATGGCACACCGTTTGCAGAGTCCGGCCACCTCACATCGACAGTGAGACATTTTCCAGCTGACTAAAGCGGACTTTTAAAACGGGAGATCCATCATGAATAAGAACATCAAGTGCCTGGCCGCCACCATGGCAAGCCTGCTGGTTTTGGGTGGTTGCGCCAGCTCCGGCTCCGGCGACATGGGCAGTTCGCTGGGCGGCTCCAACGGCAGCGGCTCGAATAACAGCGGCAGCGGCTCCACGCCGTCGCCTTCACCGTCTCCGTCGCCCTCCCCTTCGCCGTCGCCTTCGCCGTCCCCCAGCCCGACGCCGGCACCGGCTCCGCTGACGCCGGCTGGCGCCGTCCTCAACAATGCAGGCGGCGTCGTCACGGCGGCTGGCTCGACGGTGAGCGGCCTTGGCAATACCATCGCCACCGCACCGCTGCCCTCGCAACTGAGCGGCGTGCAAAGCGGGCTGGGCGGCGTGGTCGAAAATGCCGGCGCGACAGTCTCGGCACTGGGCACTGGCATTCAAGACGGGTTGGGCAGCATCGGCCGCAACGCCAATCCGGTGGGCACCACGGTTTCCAGCCTCGGGAATGTGGTGACTGGCGCAGGCAACACGGTCACGAGCGCCGGCACGCTGGTCAATAACCTCGGCACTGGCCCTCTGGCGCCGCTGGCTCCGGTGACGACACCGCTGGCAGGCGTGGTCACGCAAGTCGGCCAAGCGGTTGCCAATGGCGGCAGCACGCTGGGCACAGCCTTGTCGACCGGCCCGGTGGAACAACTCACGCAGCAACTGAGCACGGCCATCGTGCCGCTGACTTCGCAGATCACCAGCGGTACACAGACGCTGGGCGCTGCCACGGGCCTCGGCTCGCCGGCAAACACGCTGCTGGGCACGATTGGTGGCGCGGTGGCCAATGGCGGCACCACCCTCACCGCAGCGAACGTTCCGGTGGTGAGCGGCCTGGGTGGCGTGGTGACGGCCACGGGCAACACGGTTGCCGCGCTCGGCGGCGTGGTGTATTCGCCGACGGCATCGGGCGGCAACCCGCTCGCCCCGATCACTGGCGCACTTGGTGGCCTCGGCGGTCTTGGCGGCGCTGGCGGCTCCAATCCGCTGGCTCCGATCACGGGCTTGCTGGGCGGCCTTGGTGGCGCGACGGGCGGCAGCAACCCGCTCGCTCCGATCACCGGCGCACTCGGCGGTCTTGGCGGCGCTGGTGGTGCCAATCCGTTGGCTCCGATCACAGGCTTGGTGGGCGGCCTGGGTGGCGCGACGGGCGGCAGCAACCCGCTCGCTCCGATCACCGGCGCACTTGGTGGTCTTGGCGGCGCTGGTGGCTCCAACCCGCTCGCTCCCATCACTAGCGTACTGGGCGGCGCAGCCGGCGGGGCCAGCAACCCGCTCGGCCCCGTCAGCACGCTCACGGCTCCGGTTGGCAACGTGGTCACCACGGTAGGCACAGGCTTGGCGTCGGCCGGCGGTGCTACACCGCTGGCGCCGGTCACTGGCGCGGTGGGCGGTCTGCTGGGCACGGTGGGCACCGCACTGGGCGGCACGCCCCGCTGATCCACGCTCTGCGCTTCGGCGGACCGGCTATCACGCCAGTCCGCCGCTGTCACGTTTCAAACGCACCGATGCCGCGCAATGCGGCATCGTCATTGGGCTGGCTGGCACGCACCGACGCATCCCAGTATTTACTTGGGCCGTTGCGTCGCGTGAACGCTCCCTCTATGTGTCTTGTTGTAAAGCACCATGTCTCGCGGTTATCGTTTGATCCAACGCGCGGCTGCACCGCTTCGCGACACCACAAACGAAAACCACGGAGGAGACAGGCGTGCGGACCACCACCATGCGGTTGGCCCTGGCCACAGGCGTAGCACTGACCGGCCCGGCACTGAGCTGGGCACAAAGCAGCCCCAACCAAGGCAACCCGATCGACACGCTTCCCAAGGTCGATACCTCCCGCCCGCCCCAGCAGAAGATCCAGGTAGAAGTGCAGCGGCCGAATCCGGCGCTGGAAAATCTGCTTGCCACGCATCTCACCCCGACCAAGTTCCAGATCGAAGGCGTCAAGACGCTGCCGTTCCCCGAGGTGGCCGCGCATTTCGCGCCGTTGGCCGGGCATGACATCACCGTCGCGCAACTGCTGCAGGCCGCGAACGATGTCACCAAGCTGTATGCCGACCGCGGTTTCCCGCTCTCGTTTGCTTTTGTGCCGGCACAGACGTTTGAAGGCGGCGTCGTGCGCGTCACCGTGGTCGAAGGCTATGTGGCACGCATGCGCATCGAGGGCACACCCGGCCCGTTGGAAGGTCGCCTGCGCGAAATCTCGCAGCGCCTGATGAATGAGAAACCCCTGCGCCGCGAAACCTTCGAGCGTGTAACTGGTGTGCTCGCGCTGCAACCCGGCGTGCAGATCACCGCGACCGTGCAGCCGCCCACCACCACCGATGGCGCGAGCGAGCTCGTGTTGAACGTGAAGCGCCAGCCGTACACCATCGGCACGGGCGTCGAATACCGCTCGCCGGGTGTGCGGGCGATCATCACGGGCACGCTCAATAGCGTGACGCCGCTGGGTGAGCAGATCACCGTCTCGACGCTGCAACCGCGTGGGTCGGATCACGAGACGTTCTACTCCGCCACGTGGGCGCAGCCGATCGGCACCGATGGGCTGCTTGCCAAGCTCACGTGGTCACACTATCGCGGCATGCCCGAAAATCTGCCGCTGGAGCAACTGGGCTATCAGTCGCGCTACCTGACCGACACGCAGCGGCTTGGGTTGTCGTTGAGCTATCCGGTGTTGCTGTCGAACTCGCGCAACCTGACGGTGACGGGCACTTTCTACGGCAACGACGACAAGCAGCGCTATACGCCGCAAAACCCCGGTTTTGCCCAGACTGAACTGGATGCCAAGGTGCGCGTGGCTGGCGCTGAAGCGCTGTACACCGAGGTGAAACCCGGTGAAACGCGCCGTGCGTCGCTTGGCATTTACCAAGGCATCAACAGCCTCGGCGCAGGCAAATCGGTCAACAACAACGTCGACCTGAGCTTCCTGCGCACGCGCATCACCGCCAGCGAAGCCCACGACCTGCCCCTGGGTTTTGGCGTGGTGGTGTCGGGAGCCGCGCAGTACAGCGGCGCGGTACTGCCATCGTCGGAACAGATCAGCTTTGGCGGGCGCTTCTTCGGCCTCGCCTATCCGGCCGGTGAAGTGGCGGGTGATCGCGGCTGGGGCGCTTCGGTCGAACTCAACCGTGCCTTCCAGGTATCGATGGATTACCTGAAAACCCTGCAGCCCTACGTGCTGTACGACACCGCAAAGGTCTATTCAAACGCGGGCACGCTCGTGCATGATCAGCTCGGGTCGATCGCGCTGGGGGTGCGCTTCTCCGATCGGAAGTACTACACGCTGGACCTCGCCATCGCGCGACCGGTCGGCGACAAACCGATCAACTCAAGCTCGCGCAGCCTGCGGTTCAACGCGGCCTATACCTACCAGTTCAACTGACCCGCGCTGGAATCATGAACATGTGAACTACTTTTTTATATTTTTTATATTTTCAGCGCTGAAAGTCGACCATACTCCCCTCTCAAGGGGGGGATACATCGCCGCCGGAATTTGGGAGCATCAAAAGCGGAATGTTAAGTTTTTCCAAAGAGTTGCCGATTACCACAGAAGTCGCGCAGAACAACAATAATCATGACAGCGACGGCGGCATCACGCCGCAACACGCCGACAGCAAGGGAATGCACTCTGAGCTGTCGCAATACGCACCGGGGGCCATCATGCTGCAACGTCTATCGGATGACGCAGAATTCCATCGACTCGTCGATACCATCTACGAGGCGGTACTCGAGCCTGCGCAGATGCCGATCGCCCTGGCCCTGCTCTCCGTCTACGCCGGCGCCGAAAGCGCACACTATTTCGTTTGGGATAAGCACACCGACACGCCGCGTCACGGCGTTTCGTCGGGCTGGTGCCAGCACTGCCCGCAACCAGGTCACTGCAACGCCTTCTGCCAGGACCCGCAACTGATCAACGCCGGGCAACCTGAAGAGACGCCGTCGGCCTCGATGACCCTGATCGATACGCCCGACATGTGCGTCACGATGCGTCTGCGCACGCGCGACGACGATGTGTCGGAAGTCAGCGCCATCGAGCGCGAGACACGCCTTCAACGCGTGCTGCCGCACCTGCAGCGGGCTGCGCGCATGCAGCAGCGCAATCTGGAGCTGAACGAACTCGCCGCACTCGGGATGGCCGGCCTGGATACGCTGGACTTCGGCGTGATGGTCATCGAGCGCACCATGCGCGTGAAATACGCCAATGCCTGGGCGCGCACGATGACGACGGGCGACGACCGTCTGTCGCTCGATGGCGGCCTGCTGCACTCGGCAGATCACACGCACGACGCGGCACTGCGCAACCTTATCGAACATGCCGCCGGGTCACTCGGCGTACAAGGCGCGGCCGGTTCGTGGATGTACCTGGCGCGCGATGGCCGCCCGGTGCCTTTCATTGCCACGCCCCTCGCGCCCTCCGATGCGATGCGTTCGACCTGGGCTTCGCCGCTGGCGCTGGTTCTCGTCGGCAACTCCGAGGCCCGCTCGGTCATGGACGCCGGCGTGCTCGCCTCACTCTTTGGGCTGACCAACAAGGAATGCATCGTCGCTGCACGGCTGGCCGCAGGCGAAACCCTGCAGGAAATTGCCGAGCGCGAATTCCTCTCGCTGCACACGGTCCGCGTGCATATCCGCGACATCCTGCGCAAGACCGGCACACATCGCCAGTCTGAACTTGTGCGCCTGCTGCATCTGCTGCCCAGCGTCGATCTGGAGCGTGCAGGCGCCGCCACCCCGGCTTCACGCCGACGCGGCCGCCTCAATGCCTGAGTTCGCGCCCGATTTTCCTCCCCACTTCGCCTGACTTCGACGCCCAACCACGGGCGTCGAGCCATCCGCGTATACCCGGCTCACGTTTCGACAGTTTCTGCCGATCCTCTAAGACAGGCGTGGCGCCGTCATGCTTGCTTGATGCGAGGCGGTAGCGGCGAATGATTCCAACGCATTCTGTGAATAGCGCGCAACAAACGCACCTTTTCGCGGCCTGAAACGACAGGTTTTTGCGCTATCCTCGCCGCAAAACACAGACTAGGCGCTGGTCGTAGATCGGGGGGCCGCGCCGGATGCGCTCGCATGCATAACGATTTCCATATTGCGCTGCTGCTGTTTGCGTGGGTCAGCACAGGGCTGACCACGTTTGCCGCACTGGACGCTGCGACACGTCTGCCGGGGGGCTCGACGGTCGCAAAACGCCGCAACTGGCGCATTGCCTGCGCCGCCATTCTTGGCATTGGGTTGTGGTCCGGGCTTTGGCTCGGCCAGCTTGGCCTGCATCGGCAGGTCGGCACACCTATATCCGCGCCGATTGCGGCAACGCTCATGACTGCGCTGGCTGCATCGCTGGCGGCTTTCTCCATCGTGTTGCCGGACACATCGCCCTCCAATGGTGCACAGGCTCCGCAACGACGCAGCGTTGCCATGGGCGCTGTGGCGCTTGGCATCGGGCTGTTGACGATGGAGCTGTATCTCACGCGTCCCTGGGTGCATGACGAGGCCTTACCGCTGCGCCGCGCCCTGCTGGGCTGGGGCGGCGGCACGCTGGTGCTTGGCGCAGGCGTGTGCCTGGCAATGTGTATGGCGTTTCATATGCCACCCGCCCAGCGCCGCGCTGCCGTAGGTCTGCGTGCCCGTGCTGCGGCGGTGCTGGCCACAACGGCTGTGCTGTCGCTTGTGTTGTGGCCGGGTGCCACCGCATGGCCGGCAGATGAGTCGACGATGCATATCGTGCCCGTCATCATGCTCAGCGCCGGCGGTGTGTTGATCGCGCTGGGCTTGCATGCCGTGCTGATGATGCTCGAAACGCGTGTCGACTCGGCGCAGGCACACCTGGAAGCATCACTGGCACGCGTGGCAAACCAAACGCCCCGGCCTCAACTCCACGACACGCTGACCGGCCTGCCGAACCGATTGCATCTACGCGAAGCACTGGAGGCGGCAATTTTGTCATCCACGCGGCGCGGGCGTCCGTTTGCTCTCTTCTACCTGGATCTCGACAACTTCGGCCAGATCAACGATCAATACGGCCGCAACGCGGGCGACCGCGTGCTGCAGATCATTGCCGAGCGCCTACGCCAGACCATTCGCGGCGAAGACACCGTGGCACGCCTTGGCGGCGACGAATTCGGCATCCTCGTTGAAGGCCTGGCGCTACCCGAATCTGCCGCCACCATCGGCGACAAGCTGCTGTTCCGCCTGCGTGAATCGGTGGAGGTGGACGGCCGGCGCCTTCGCGCGACCGCCAGCATTGGCGTGGTCGTCCATCCACACAACGGCGCGACGGCAGACACGCTGCTTGAACATGCCGACACGGCCATGTTCGATTGCAAGCAGTCCACCGGCAACGCCTACCGCTTCTTCGAGCCGCGCCTGAACACCACCGCGCACCGCGTGCTACAGATTCAACGTGCGCTCTCGCATGCAGCGCTCAACGGGCAGCTCTCGGTGCACTACCAGCCGAAGTACGATGCGCACACCCAGGCCATGACCGGCGCTGAAGCACTGCTGCGCTGGAATCATCCGGAGCTCGGCCCCGTGTCTCCGGCGGAGTTCATCCCGCTGGCCGAACGCACCGGCACCATCGTCGAACTTGGCGACTGGGTGGTCGAAGAAGTCTGCCGTCAGATCATGCATTGGGACGCCCTCGGCATGCCGCCGCAGCGCATTGCCGTCAACCTCTCGCCACGGCAGTTCCAGCAGCCCGATCTCGTGCAGCGTCTGTCGCAGATCCTGCATCGCTACCAGGTTGCCGCGCATCGGTTGATGTTCGAGATTACCGAGACGGCGGCCATGCGCGATGCCGGCCAGAGCATTGCCGCCATTCGTCAGATCCAGTCGCTCGGCTTCGAGGTGGCCATCGACGATTTCGGCACCGGTTATTCCAGCCTCAGTTATCTGCAGCGCTTTCGCGCCCAGCAGATCAAAATCGATCGCGCGTTCGTCTCTGCGCTCGACGACAACCCGCCCGAGGCAGCTGCCATCATTCGCGCCATTTGTGCGATGGCGCACTCGCTGGACATGACGGTGGTTGCAGAGGGCGTGGAAACCCAAGCGCAAATGCAGGCACTGGTGAATCTGCAATGCGATCAGGTGCAGGGCTATCTTCTGGCCCGCCCCATGCCGGCCAAGGATTTTCAGGGCTTGCTTGGAATGGAGTACGCCTGAACACTCAAGCTCGAAAAGGCGGCATAGAAAATGCGCCGGCTTGATGCATTCGACACAACCTTTCAGCAACCTTTCACCTTCATATTCGGAAATATTAGGTGAATGGTAGATGCGATTGCCGAAGCAATGAAGCAGTCACATAAGAAAGGAATTGTGTTGGGATTGCGTAGAGAGTGCGCTGCATCGACTGCAATACAGCCCAATGGTTTTGCAACGGTTCATATGTTTACGATTTCGACACACCCCGCAAACGCCCGCCACATACAGGTTTGCGCAAAAGCGGCGCAGCAAAAAATCCACGCCGTTGACATGAGGTCTTAACGAAATTCAATTCTCACCTGCAAAGTCGTTATAATGCCGTGGGCTACGGGGAGCGTGCCCATGTTTCAATTGCAAAGTTGAGGAATCCATAATGCCGACTTACAAGGAAATCGTTCAGAAGATCTCTGAACTGCAGCGCCAAGCCGATGAACTCCGGGCAAATGAACAAGCAACGGTGATTGCTGAAATCAAACACAAGATCGTGGAATACGGCCTGACCGCCGAAGACCTCGGTTTTGGCGCCAAGGGCGCAGTGGCCTCGAAGAAGGCTGGCCGCAAGGTGCCGGTGCGTTACCGCGACAACAATGGCAATACCTGGACGGGTCGTGGCAAGCGCCCGGGCTGGCTGGTAAAGGAGTTGTCGTCGGGCCGGAAGATGGAGGATTTTCTGGTTGCCTGAGCAGCGCTTTCAGCGCAGCATTCCGAGCCCGCACAAAGAGGCGAGCCGGAAACCACAGAAGAGAAAGGCCGGCGAATTTGCCGGCCTTTTGCATTTCTGCGTGACAGAGGTCAAGCGGGGTTATACCTGGAAGCGCCCCACTGCCGTGCGCAGCAATTGCGCCTGCTCTTCCAGGGACAGCGCTGCGGCCGCCGCCTGCTCCACGAGCGCGGCATTCTGCTGCGTCACTTCGTCCATCTGATTCACAGCCTGGTTGACCTGTTCGATGCCGGAACTCTGCTCGTCGGACGCCGCGGAAATCTCGCCCATGATGTCTGTGACGCGCTTGACGGCGGTCACCACGTCCTGAATCACCACACCGGCCTCTTCCACCAGCGCTGAGCCGTTCTGCACACGGCCCACCGAATCGCCGATCAGTTCCTTGATCTCCTTGGCCGCACTTGCTGAGCGTTGCGCCAGGCTGCGCACCTCACCCGCCACCACGGCAAAGCCGCGGCCTTGCTCGCCCGCGCGGGCGGCCTCTACGGCAGCGTTCAGCGCCAGGATGTTGGTTTGGAAGGCGATGCCCTCGATCACACCGATGATGTCGGCAATCTTCTTGCTGCTCTCGTTGATGCCGGACATGGTCTCGACCACGCGCCCGACCACCTCACCGCCCTTGACCGCAATATCCGACGCGTTGACGGCCAGCGTGCTTGCCTGACGCGCGTTATCAGCGTTCTGCTTCACGATGCTCGTCAGCTCTTCCATGCTCGACGCCGTTTCCTCCAGCGACGAGGCCTGCTGCTCGGTACGCTGCGACAGGTCGGCATTGCCGGCGGCAATCTGCTTGGTGGCACTGGCAATGGAATCCGCCGAATTCTTGATGTCGCCAATCGTGCCGGTCAGTTGCTGCTGCATCTGCGACATGGCGAACAGCATGCTGTCGCGGTCCCCCGAGCGGGTTTCAACTTGCACAGCCAGATCACCCGCGGCGATGCGGCCGGCAATATGGGCGGCATAGGCTGGCTCGCCCCCCAGCTGGCGCTGCAGGCTGCGCGTAACGGCCACGACCACCACCGTCATCAGCAAGCCGACGCCAAACAGCAGCCCCAGTGCCTTGAGGAGCGAGGCGTGGAATGCGGTCGTGATGTCGTCCATGTAGGTGCCCGTGACGAGGCACCAATCCCACGGCTGGTAATACAGCACGTAGCTCTTTTTCGGCTGCGGGGCCTCCGCGCCAGGCTTCGGCCATAGATAATCGACAAAACCGCCGCCGCTCTTGCCCGCGCGAGAGATTTCCTGGAACAGATGATTCCCTGCCGGATCGGTAAAACCCGACATGTCCTTGCCGTTCATTTCGGCTTTGATCGGGTGCATCACCATCACCGAGTTGGTCTGGTTGATGCTGAAGTAGCCATCCTTACCGTAGCGGATCACCTTGATGCGCGCGAGGGCCTGGGCGCGTGCTTCGTCGGCGGTGAGCTTGCCGTCTTGCGCCATCTGTCCGTAGTCCTTGATGATGCTGAATACGGATTCACTGATGTTCTGCAAGTCGCGCTCGCGTTCTTCCAAACGCAGAGTGCGGGTTTCCCAGGCGCTCCACAACGTGATCAACAACAGACAAAGCCAGCTCAGGACGAGCGGCAGCCACAGCTTCTGACGAAGCGTGAGTCGATTCATCTTCCTTCCCTCCAAGCGTTTCTTTTGTCCGCGCATGGCACAAATGCCGTTCGCGGCGCTCCCCTGGCGCGATTACACGCGCTCTGCTTGAGCTATCGAACACAAACACGAAAAACTTGAGTAGGACATGTACTCAAGCGCCCGTTCGCCAGCGAGAAAGGGAAAGAAAGAAAGAAAACGCCTCAGCGCAAGGCGTCAGGATTGATGCTCGGAAGCGTGCCGCCAGTGGAGGTCGTGGCGGGCACGGGCGTTGATGTCGATTCCGTTTGCGGTGCAGCAGCTTCCGCCGGGGGATGGTCGACAGGTGTCCAGGACTCCCACAAGCCATGGCGACGCAGCGTTTCGGGCGCGTCGACGGAAGTTGAAGAAGACGCCACGGCAAATTCTGCCGAGGCTACTTTTGCCGCCACCTCGATATGCGACCCGGCCATGCGCACGGCATGGCCACCGGCGTCCCGCACTGCAACGCCGTGCGCAGCAATCTGGCGATAGCTGCCATCCTTGTGCCGCATGCGGAATTCCGCCACGTATGCGGGTGTGTTGCCGTCAACATGTGCTTGGATGCGATTGAGCACCATGGGCAGATCGTCCGGATACACAAGGCGGAGATACTCGCTCGTGCTTGGGCCGATCTCCTTGAGCGAGTAGCCCAGCATGTCGGCAAAGCGCGCGGAAAACTGCGCGGCACGCGTGACCAGATCGAACTCCCAAAGGCCGACATCTGCGCCGTCGAGCAGCAGTTGATGACGTGCAACGAGCTCTGCTTCGCGGCGGCGATAGCTCTGCTCCAGGTCGTTGAGTGCCTGCACGGTTTCCTTGCGCAGACGAATTTCGCGCGCCGAGATGGCGGTGGCAGTGTCGCCCGTAGCGCGGTCCCGATAGCCCAGCAGCAGCGCTGCCAGCACCGTTGCAACCGTGCCAATCACCAGCAATAACCGCAACCCTGCGGGCGCATTGCCCGGCATGGCGGAAAGCGGTGAAAACGAGCCTGCAAGCGACGCCGTGTACACGGCATCCACCGTCAGCGCGGCGCCAAACAGCACGCTCAAAAACAGACTCACGCCAGGGCGACGCACCGCCACCCCCGTCGCCCCCGATCGTGCCGAAAGCGCAAACTGCAGCGCCGCCGCACACCCCATGGACGACAGCACCATGACGATAGCCAGCAGCCCAGCGTCTTCCCAAGCGGTGGCGCTGAAGCTTGTCACGCCGACCAGCAGCAACACCGCGATCGGCCCGCTTACGCTCAGCAACACGCCAAGCAACATGGCGCGCATCAGACCTGCACGACCGCCCAGCACACACCACAATGCCGCAACGGCCAGGCTCCAGCAGAACGAAGCCAGCGTCATCACGAGCACCGCAGTGTCTTCGTGCAACGGCCAATGCGCAAGCAGCGGCAGCAGCGGCACCGCCCACAGCCCAACCGCCGAGATCAGCGCCGTCATGACCAGCGGCACGCGCGTGCGCGGGGCCATCGCGCTGCGCAAGTCATCGAGCAATCTCAGCAGCAAACTGCCCGCGCCGCACGCCACGACAAATGGCAGCAACGCAGGCAACAATGCGTGCGCCAGCGCACTGATCAGGTGAGCGATGAACGCCTCATCCACGAAGGGGCGTCTCCTGTTGGTTCGATCCGTTCAATGAATCAACCACGGGTCTGAAAGCCGTCCGGATTCATGCTCTGCCAACGCCACGAGTCTTCACACATGCGCTCGATGCCGTATTGCGCGCGCCACCCCAGGAGCGAGGCCGCCAGTGCCGGATCGGCATAGCATGCGGCAATGTCGCCGGGGCGGCGGTCCACAATCTGATACGGCACCGGCTTGCCGCTGGCGCGCTTGTAAGCCTCCACGACTTCCAGAACCGAATATCCGCGGCCCGTGCCGAGGTTGACGGTAAAACCGCGGTTGTCACGGCGCAGCGTGTCAAGCGCCGACAGATGCCCGCGCGCCAGATCCACCACGTGGATGTAGTCGCGCACGCCGGTACCGTCGGGCGTGGGCCAGTCACCGCCGTAAATCGAGAGCTTCTCTCGCTTGCCGACCGCCACCTGGGCCACGTACGGCATCAGATTGTTGGGGATGCCGCGCGGGTCTTCGCCGATCAGGCCGCTGTGATGCGCCCCCACCGGGTTGAAATAACGCAGATAAGCGATTTGCCAGGCGGCGTTGGAAATCTCCAGATCGCGCAGCACCTGCTCGCCCATCACCTTGGTCTGGCCATACGGATTGGTGGCCGACAGCGGAAACGATTCGGTAATCGGCACGGTATGCGGATTGCCATACACCGTTGCCGACGAGCTGAATACGAGCTGGCGCACATTCGCATGCGCCATGGCCGCGCACAGCGTGACCAGTCCGCCCATATTGTTGTCGTAATAGGCCAGCGGCTTCTGCACCGATTCGCCCACCGACTTGAGCGCCGCAAAGTGGATGACAGCCGAGATGCGCGAACTGGCAAACAGGTCGTCGAGCAGGCGCCGGTCACGTACGTCGCCCTGAACGAACTTGGGTGTCTTGGCGGTGATCTGCTCGATGCGGGACAGCACGGTCGAGCTGCTGTTGCAGAGGTTGTCGAGGCCAATCACCTGGTAGCCCGCATCCAACAGTTCAACCCAGGTGTGCGAGGCGATGTAGCCGGTAGCGCCGGTCAGCAGAATGGTTTCTGTCATGGGGTGCGAGGTATCGAGGAAGGAGAGAGCTAGCGTGCCGGTTTGAACCCGGCATCGTCGTTCTACGCTGCGCCGACCTGCTCCGCAGCGCGCAAAACAGCGCGATCATAGCAAAGCCTGCCAACGGCTCGCGGTCAGTTTGAAGCTCTGGTTGCCCAAAAGGCACTACGGCCGGCCGTCGGGATGGGCAGCCGCCTGCCACTCAGCATAGGCGGCGCGCAGACGCCACGCCGAAGTCGCATCGCGCAAGCCCAGTGCGTACCCCACCTCAGCAGGGTCTGCTCCTGCATCGAACAGCGCGGCGGTATAGCCGTTGCGCAGCGTCTGTGGTGACAGCCGCTCGCTGCGGTGCAGCAACGCCGGCAACGCGGCCAGCCATGCCTCCACGCGCCGGTACACAGACGCGGCGTGCATGACGCGCCCGCCGGAATCGGCAACGAACACGCGCTCGCCCGGCACTTCTGCGTGTGCGCGCACCGCCAGCCACGCCGCCAACGCAGGGCGAGCGGCTTCGAGCAAAGGCGCCTTGTATGAGGGGCCGCGCGAGCGCTCGACGGTGATCGCCTCCAGCGCCTCGTCCACTTGGCGGAGCAACAACGATTGCACCTGCGCAACCTTCAGCCCCGCGCCATGGCACACGGCTACGAGTGCGCGGTCGCGCGCCAGCTTGAACGCGCTGGCGTTGACGGCGGCCTCGCCGGCCTGCGCGCCCACTTCCAGTGACGCCTCGATTGCCGCACGTTCAGCCGATGAAAGGAACGTGGTCGGATCGTTCTCGCCTTCGGCCAACTTCTGCTGCACCGCAGAGCTTGCAGGGTTGTGCGTGCCAGTCCGTTGCTGCTCGATCTGATGGAAGACGCGCTCTATCAGGCGCGCGTAGCGGTAGCGATGCAGCTTGGTCAGGCCCGACTCGTCGAGAAACGCAGCGATGTCGCCGGCGCTCCAATCGGCCAATGCGCGCTGGTGGGACTCCGCCCAGCGCAGCCATTTGCGCCACATCGCGCGGTACACCGTCGCCGACGATTCGCGATAGCCGCGTGCGGCCAACCAGTGCTCGAAGGCTTGCGCGGGCCGCTCAGCCCAGTCTTGCAGGCTGGGCTGAAACAGATCCGGAACGGGCGTGGCGGGCGGCGTGAATGAGGTCAATGCGGTAGCGGAAATGCAGAAAAACGGGCGCGGGCGGACCGGGGGTTTGGCAATTCGCGTATCCTGCCGAGCGTAACACGCAGCCCATGTATCCCATTGCGGACCCCATCGTGAAGAAAACAGACCTCGAAAAACTCAAGGGCCTCAAGATTGCCAACAACATCAAGCGCGGCAGCCAGCGCACCGGCAAGCCCGGCCAGGGCACCGGCAAGGCGATTCCCCAGAACAAACTCCTGAAAGCGCTGCTCGGCAAGCCCGCTGAAGACGACGCGAAGAAGTCGGGAAAATCCTGACGCGCAGTCCACACATCTAGAACCCCGCCCTGTTGTTCCAACGGGCGCTTGGGTGCTACCGTCCGGCGCGTTTCCACATCATCGCAGCGCCTGTGCCCTGCGCCGGACATGCCCTCTTCCACGCCCTCCTCGCCTTACCCCCACCTGCTTCAGCCCCTCGATCTGGGCTTCACCACGCTCAAGAACCGCGTGCTGATGGGCTCGATGCACACCGGTCTGGAAGATGGCAACCACTTTGACCGGCTGGCCGCCTACTTTGCCGAGCGCGCACGCGGCGATGTCGGGCTGATGGTCACGGGCGGATTCGCACCCAACATTGCCGGGTGGACAAAGCCTTTTGCGGGGCGCCTCGCCACGCATGGCGCCGCACGCCGCCACCGCACGGTCACCAACGCCGTGCACGAGGAAGGCGGCAAGATCGCCCTGCAAATACTGCACACTGGCCGCTACGGCTACCACCCGTTTGCGGTGGCGCCCACTGCGCTGCGATCGCCTATCAGCCCGTTCACGCCACGCGAGCTGTCGGCGCGCGGTATCGAACGGCAGATCCGTGCCTTCGTGCGCTGCGCCCAACTGGCCCGCGAAGCCGGCTACGACGGCGTCGAGATCATGGGTTCCGAGGGCTACTTCATCAACCAGTTTCTCGTCACGCACACCAACAAACGCACGGACGACTGGGGCGGCAGCTATGCGAACCGCATGCGCCTGCCCGTGGAAATCGTCCAGCGCACGCGCGAGGCTGTCGGCAAGGATTTCATCATCATCTATCGCTTGTCGATGATCGACCTGATCCCGGACGGCAGCTCGTGGGAAGAAGTCGTGCAACTGGCCAAGGCCGTGGAGCGCGCGGGCGCCACCATCATCAACACGGGCATCGGCTGGCACGAGGCACGCATCCCCACCATTGCGACGAGCGTGCCGCGCGCGGCGTTTGCATGGGTGACGAAGAAGATGAAAGGCGAAGTCGGCATCCCGCTGGTGACGTCCAACCGCATCAACACGCCGGAGGTGGCCGAAACCGTGCTGGCCGATGGCTACGCCGACATGGTGTCGATGGCGCGCCCGCTGCTGGCCGATGCCGACTTCGTACGCAAGGCCGCCACGAACCGCGCGCAAGATATCAACACCTGCATCGCCTGCAACCAGGCGTGCCTGGATCACGCATTCAAGGCCAAGATTGCGAGCTGCCTCGTCAACCCGCGGGCGTGCCATGAGACCGAACTCATCATCCGCCCGACGCCCGTCAAGCGGCGGTTTGCGGTGGTGGGCGCGGGGCCTGCTGGCTTGTCGGCAGCCATCACGCTGGCCGAGCGCGGGCACGCCGTAGACCTGTTTGACGCGGCGCCGGAACTCGGCGGTCAGTTGAACATGGCCAAGACGATCCCCGGCAAGGAAGAATTTCACGAGATGCTGCGTTACTTCAAGCGCCGGGTGGAGGCCACCGGCGTGACGCCCCGCCTGGGTGCGCGTGTGGATGCGCAGCAACTGCTGGCAGGCAAGTACGACGAGATCATCATCGCGACAGGCGTGTCGCCGCGCAATCCGAAGATCCCTGGGCAGGACCATCCGAGCGTGCTGTCGTACATCGATGTGCTGCGCCATCGCAAGCCAGTGGGCAAGCGCGTGGCGATTGTCGGCGCGGGTGGCATCGGCTTTGACGTGGCGGAATTCCTCGCGCTTGACGGCCACTCGCCCACGCTGGATCTGCAAACGTGGCGCGCTGAATGGGGCGTCGGTGATCCGACCGAAGTGCGTGGCGGTGTGGATGGCATCCGCCCTGAACCCCAAACACCCGCGCGCGAGATCGTCCTGCTGCAGCGGCGTGCCGGCAAACTCGGCGGCGGGCTGGGCAAGACCACCGGCTGGATTCATCGCACAAGCCTGAAGAACCTGGGCGTGCGCATGGTGGGCGGCGTCAACTACGAGCGCATCGGCGACGAAGGCCTGCTCGTGAGCTACGGTGAAAAACGCGAAGCCGCCGAATGGCTGGCGGTCGACTCCATCGTGCTGTGCGCAGGGCAGGAGCCGCTGCGTGAATTGGTCGAGCCGCTGCAGGCGGGCGGAGCCAAGGTGCACGTCATTGGCGGCGCCGACGAAGCACTCGAACTCGATGCCAAGCGTGCCATCAACCAGGGCACCCGCTTAGCGGCATCGTTATGACGTATCGGTCACGCGCCATATGAAGGTTTTGCATCACGTGGCCGTTTTTACAATCTGACGGCCACCGCCGATCCACCGTGAATGCCGAAATGACAACGGCTGGCGCGGTCGGCCCGGTTCTTGCGTGAAAAGGCGCATCACGCACATTCCCAAGAACCGGTTTGCCTAAGAACGTCTCTCCCCAGTCTTCTGCCAACGCCGTTCCGCTGCCCTCGCTCGACCTGGGCCGGACGGCTTTCTTGCTGGACTTTGACGGCACGCTCGTCGACATCGCTCCGCAGCCCGATGCCGTGCATGTCGGCGCGCCGCTGCGTGAAACGCTGGCCGCGCTGCACGCCGCAAGCGGGGGCGCATTGGCGATCATCAGCGGGCGCACGGTGCACGACGTCGAGTCGCGCCTGTCTCTGCCGGGGCTCGTCATCGCCGGTGTGCACGGCGCCGAACGCCGCTATGCAGACGGCGGCTTCGTCCGCCTGAACACCGACGCCGACGCGCTCGCCCGGCTGGAGCGCGAGTTGCGCGCCGAACTCACGCAGTTGTCGACGCAGTTTTCCGGCGTGGTGCTGGAGAGCAAGGGCATCGCTTTTGCCCTGCACTACCGCCACGCACCAGAGGCTGAGAACGCCGTGCTGACGGTGGCTGACCGCATCGCGCGCCGCTATGCCGACCACGTGCGCCTGCAGGCCGGCAAGATGGTTGTCGAACTCAAGCCGCGCGGCGCCAGCAAAGGCGATGTAGTACATACGCTGATGACCGAGTCGCCCTTCATGGGCCGCACCGTGCTGTTTGCTGGCGATGACCTGACCGATGAAAGCGCCTTCGATGCCGTCAATGCGCTGGAGGGCTGGTCGATCAAGGTGGGTGCGGGCCCGAGCCAAGCGCGCTGGCGCGTGCAAGACGCCGCGGCATTGCGCGCATGGCTGGCAACGCTGGCGGCCCCGCCCAAGCGAGGTGCCGCATGAGCCGACTCATTGTTGTCTCCAACCGCGTTGCGCCCGTTACCGAGGGCCAGGGAACTGCGGGCGGCTTGGCCGTGGGGGTGTTTGATGCGCTGCGTGAAACCGGCGGCATCTGGTTTGGCTGGAGCGGTGAGAGCGCGACCACTGTGTCGCACGAGCCGAACATCGTCACAAAGGGCAACATCACCTATGCCACCGTCGGCCTGAACCGCAAAGACTACGATCAGTACTACCGCGGCTTCGCCAACGCAACGTTGTGGCCGATCTTCCACTACCGCGTGGACCTCTCACGTTACGAGCGCCAGGAGTACCACGGCTACCGACGCGTGAATGCGCAGTTCGCGCATCAGCTCAAGGCACTGGTGCAGCCCGATGACATCCTCTGGGTGCACGACTACCACCTGATTCCATTTGCCGCGGAGTGCCGCGCGCTGGGGCTCACCAACCGCATCGGATTCTTCCTGCACATTCCGTTTCCGTCGCCGGAAATCCTGACGACGATTCCGCCGCATGAAGACCTGATGCGCGCCCTGTGTTCGTACGATCTGGTCGGTTTCCAGACCGAGACCGATCGCGTCGCCTTTTACGACTACATCGAGCGCGAGGCGCGCGGCTATATCGAACAGAAGGAACAGAACGGCCCCGTGCACGCCTACGGCCACACGCTGCGCGCCGAGGTCTACCCGATCGGTGTGCATCCGGACGAGATTGCGCAGCAAGCCAAGGCGTCGCTGGCGCGGCGCAATCCATTCACGCGGCATGCGAGCCCGCGCGGCGAGCGCGCCGTTGGTCAGGGGCAAGGTCAAGGCCAGCAGCCGCCGAGACTCATCATGAGCGTGGATCGGCTCGACTATTCCAAGGGGCTGCCGGAGCGTTTCCGCGCGTTCGAGCAGTTGCTGGACGATTTTCCGGACCACCGCCGCCACGTGACCTTCATCCAGATAGCGCCAACGTCGCGACAGGATGTGCAGACCTATCAGCAGATCCGGCAGCGGCTGGAGGCCGAGTCGGGCCGCATCAACGGCAAGCATTCGGAGCTGGACTGGACGCCCATCCGCTACATCAACAAGCAGTACGAACGGCGCGTGCTGATGGCCCTCTTCCGCAGCTCGCAGATCGGCTATGTCACACCGCTGCGCGATGGCATGAACCTCGTTGCCAAGGAATACGTGGCCGCGCAAGACCCGGAAGACCCAGGCGTGCTCGTGCTGTCGCGCTTTGCCGGCGCGGCGCGCGAGCTGGATGCCGCGCTGATCGTCAACCCGTACGACACGCGCGGCATGGCCGAGGCACTGAACCGCGCATTGACGATGCCACTGGAAGAGCGCAAGGCGCGCTATGCCCACATGATGGATCGGCTGCGGGCGGCCAACCTCACCATCTGGCGCGAGCGGTTTGTGGCCGATCTGCGCAACGCGCCATCGCAGTAGTCAGGCGCCTGCGCTACCAGTGCGCGACATACGTTCGACCGCTTCCGGTAGGTCTATCGATACGCCGGCTTGGGGCGACAGCATGTCGGCCAGCACCGCATTCATGCGTGCCCAGTGCGAACCGGGCCAATAGATACGCCGGCAGACATCGCAGGTGCTGAAGAGCCGTTGGCGCTCGCGCACGCGGGGCGGCACGCTGGCGGAAGCCTCTTCCGGGCTTAGCATCCGCAGCGGCACATTGCATTCGAGACAGCGTGAGAACGGCTTGGCCACATCGGCCAGCCGCAGGCGCGTCACGATTTCACGCATCTGCGCTTGCGGCTCGCGCGCGCGGATGAATGCGCCCCGGCGGATGCCGCGTCGCTTGAGAAGCTCACGGTCACGCGAGAGCACGATCCAGTCTTCGCCCAGGGCCAGCGCTTCGATGGCCGCGTCGGCGTAATTGTTGTCGTAGGTAGTGTCAAAGCCCGCCATGCGCAGCAGCCGAGCGGTGGCCCCCAAGTGGGCGTCGCACAGAAAATGCAGCGGCGCGGTCGGCAACAGGGGCTCCACGGCTGAGACGGCAACGTGCCCCCGACCGGGCAACATGGCCTCCAGACCCGCGGGTGCGCCATCCACCAGGACTTGCCCCACTTCGGTATGCGGCACGCCAAGCGCCTCGATAGCGTGCTTGAGCGTGGCGCCCTCTGCCCACGCGCGCACAACGGGACGCCCGCGCAACGCCAGCGGAAGAAGCGGCGTCAGACTGGAATCGAACGTGAGGATGACGGTCTGCATGCTTGCGACGATACTCCCAACCCGACATCCGCGCCCCCGTGCTCCGGCTCTAGCACCAATAAAAATGCGGCGTGACCGCTAAAGTCACGCCGCAAACAGGGAGGAGGAGAAATTCAGCGGGTGCGCGGTTTATGCGCGCGATGCAGCGCCGGCCTTCGGATAGCTCGCATCGCCATTCCACGACAGGTAGCCATACGTGTCGGCCTGGCGATCCGCGCCTTGGCTGTACGGATCAAAGCGATCGTTCTTCCACGACAGATAGCCGTAGGTGTCTGCCTGGCGGTCAGCGCCTTGGGTGTACGGGTCGAAGCGGCCCGCCTGCGTCGCGGCCGGAGCGTCAAAGTTGGGCTGGATGGAAGCCGTTGCGGGCTGCGACAGCAGCGCGGCAGAAGCCGATACGGTGGCCACCATGGCCAGGACGGCGCGGCGGAAAAAAGCAGAGAAGAGGCGGGAGTTCATGATCTGTTCCTTGTTCGTTTGCGCTCGTTGTTGCGCTTGGAGGGCAGAATAGATCGTTGCTCCCGTCTGATAAATGCGACTTTGCAGAAATAACTGTTCAGGCGGCGCTAACAATCTGCAGCCGTGGATTTTCCTTGAGCTGCAGGCACGGGTGGTCAGCAAACAGCGTCGCCACCCAGTCCACAAACACCCGCACCTTGGGCGACAAGTGCCGGTTGTGCGGATACACCACCGACACAGGCACCGGCTCCGAAACATGGTCCGGCAGCACTTCCACCAACGCACCCGACATCAGGTGCTCGTACACCAGGAAGCGCGAAGTCTGCAGCAGCCCCAGGCCATGCAGGCCGCACGCCACCGCCGATTCGGCATCGTTGACGGACACCATGCTGCGCACCTTGTGGATCTGCTTCTGCCCGTCGATCACGAAATCCCAGTCCATGCGGCGGCCGTTGCGCGCAGAGAAGTAATTCACCGCCGTGTGGTCCTGGAGGTCTTCCAACGTTTGGGGCGTGCCGAAGCGGGCCAGATATTCGGGCGACGCGCAATTGACCATCGACAGCTGGCCGATGCGCCGCGCGACGAGGCTCGAATCCTGCAACTCGCCGCCACGCACGGCGCAATCCACACCCTCCTGGACCAGGTCGACGGTGCGGTCGCTCATGCCGATCTCCAGCTGAAGATCGGGGTACGCCTCGTGAAAATCCCGAATGCGCGGCACAAGCAACCGTTTGCCAATCGACGCAGGCACGTCGATGCGCAGGGTGCCGCGCGCCCCCGATGCGCTTTGCGAGAACGCAGCCTCGGTCTCTTCCAGATCGCCGAGCAGACGCACGCAGCGCTCGTAGTACGCAGCGCCATCGGCGGTGACGTTCACGCGGCGCGTGGTCCGGTGCAGCAGGCGCACGCCGAGATGCGCCTCAAGGCTTTGCACCAGGTTCGTCACCGTGGCGCGGGGTAACTGAAGGCTGTCGGCAGCCTTGGTGAAACTGCTGGCCTCCACGACACGCGTGAAAACCTGCATGGCCTGCAAGCGATCCATCTGCGGCTCCTTAGGGACGGACTCCACGGGGCGGGCGCACTGCCGGAATCAAACGGGCAATGCGCCGGACCTGTGGAATCAAGGGGTCTGCTCATGCTCGAGAACACGCACGCGTTCTGAGCATGAGGCGCGATCAGGAAGGCGGCGACTACGGGTTTTCGCAGTGCAACAAGATCGGCCTCGAGCAAGAACACTTTGTAGCACAACCGTAAATTTTGATTGTTCGGCTGCAACTAATAGTGATGTCCGATTATAGGCATTTATCCGCGTTCGTCTAATCACCATCATTCAGCCCATCGATATCCGGGTTATCCGTAAAGGTAAGCCCCGCCTGACATCATGGGTTCTTCTCCACCGCGCCTCGTTGTTTCGGATCGCACGCTGGCCAGCGATGCGGCATCCGCCGCTGTTCGTCCAGCGCGACCGTACGCAACGCCCGCCCCCACAAATGTTGCACTGAATAACAATTTGCGCGGCGCAGCATCCAAGCTGCCTGAGCAAGCTTCCGCATGCGATGAAACGGCTGGTGCGGAGCCGCTGCCGCGCCCGGTCTCGTCGGAAGACTATTGGACGCAGGGTTACGCCAGCCGCATCCGCCTGCGCGTGTTCCGCCCTGAAATGCACTCCGACGATGCCGCCGCGCCGTTGCGCCGCCCTGGGGTGCTGTACCTGCATGGCGGTGGTTTCGTGCGCGGCTCGATTGACGATGCCGATGCACCGGCGCGCCTTCTGGCCGCCACATTGCCGGCGGTGGTGGTTACGGTTGGCTATTCGCTTGCGCCGGCCGCGCCCTTTCCTGCCGCGCCCGAAGACGTGTACGCCGCACTGTGCTGCATGGCCGACCATGCCGAGGCATGGGGCATTGACCGTCGCCGCATCGCAGTGGCCGGGCATGACGCCGGCGGCAACCTGTCTGCCGCGCTGACGATGATTGCGCGCGACCGTGGCGGCCCCAATCTGCGCGCCCAGGTCCTGATCGCGCCGATGCTCGATCCGACCATGGCCCGTGTGCGCCCAGACCATCTGGCCAACGCCGACAACTCGGCCGAGGTCTGCGCCGATTGCTATCGCCAGTACCTGCCCCGGCCGACCGAGCGCGTCCACCCATACGCCGCACCCGTGGAATCGCGCCGCCTTCAGGGCCTGCCCCCCGCCCTGCTGCTGACCGCGCCGCAAGACCTTCTGCGCACCGAAGCCGAACGCTATGCCGCGTGCCTGATTGAAGCGGGCGTCGTCACGCAGGTCGTGCGCGTGAACGAGGCCTGCCATGACTCGATTGCCATGAGCGCGGTGGCGCAAGACGAGATGACGTGCTTCCTGCGCTGGCACCTCGGGATGACGCGGCAAGCGGCTGCGCCACGCAAACGCCGCGCACGTGCGGATCGAAAGGATCACACCTCCATTGACCCGACCGCGGAGACGCCTGGCTGAACCCATACAACAAGAAACGGAGTGCGAGGCCGCCCGCGTTTTTCTACGCTGCGGCCAAAGCGCTTTTATCCAGTCTTTTCTCTTTGCTTACCCAACAAAATCGAGAGAGTCATCATGAGCCTGTCCAAACGCACACTCGCCATTTCGGTTGCCGCCGTGCTCGGCGTTGCAGCTGTGGGCACCTACGGTCTGGTCTCCAGCGCCGGCGCATCGCAGCAGCCGGCAGCCGCCCCAGCCGCCACGCCGGTGGATGTGGCGCCGGTCCTGGCAAAGAACGTGGCCGAATGGGATGAGTTTTCCGGCCGCATTGAAGCCGTTCAACGCGTTGAAGTCCGCCCGCTGGTGAGCGGCACCGTCACCGCCGTCCACTTCAAGGACGGCAGCATCGTCAAGAAGGGCGACGCGCTGTTCACCATTGACCCGCGCCCCTACGCCGCCGAAGTCGCCCGCACGCAAGCCGCGCTGACGGCCGCCAAATCGCGCGTGGCCTACACCACGTCGGAGCTGGACCGTGCACGAAAGCTGGTGGCCGACAACGCCATCGCGCGCCGCGAGTTCGAAGAGAAGGAAAACGCCGCACGCGAGGCACAGGCCAACCTGCAAGGCGCCGCCGCCGCGCTGGATGCCGCCAAGCTGAACCTGGAGTACACGCACATCGTGGCGCCGGTCGCAGGCCGCGTGTCGCGCGCAGAGATTACGGTCGGCAACGTCGTTTCCGCCGGTGGCGCTGCCCCGGTATTGACGACGCTGGTGTCGGTCTCGCCGATGTACGTGGCGTTCGATGCGGATGAGCAAAGCTACCTGCGCTACTCCGCCAAGGCGGCCCAGGGCGCGAAGACACCGGTCTACATCGGGCTGGCCAATGAAGACGGCTACACGCGCGAAGGCGTAATCCAGTCCGTCGACAACCGGCTGGACGTGCGCTCGGGCACCATCCGCGTGCGCGCCACGCTGGACAACGCCGACGGCCGCCTCACGCCCGGGCTCTACGCCCGCGTGCGCATGAGCACCGGCGCACCGCACGACGCCATCCTCATCAGCGACAAGGCCATCGGCACGGACCAGGACAAGAAGTTCGTCCTGGTGGTGGATGCCGCCAACAAGACGAGCTATCGCCCGGTTGTGCTGGGCGCCTCCATTGACGGCCTGCGCGTGGTGAAGTCGGGCCTGAAGGCGGGTGACCGCATCGTCGTGAACGGCATCCAGCGCGTGCGCCCGGGCGACGCCGTGGCACCCAACACGGTGACCATGGATAGCCTGGTCACGAAGCGTGTGGTGTTGCCGGGCGCACAGCCGGAAGCCCCCGCCGCGCCCGCCGAAGCCAAAGCCCAAACACCCGCCGCGCCCGCTGCGCCCGCCGCCAAGGCCGAAACCAAGCCCGCCAACGCCAAGACCGCAGCCGACGCCCAACGCCTTCCGGCCGACCGCGCCTGATTGCGCCGGATTGCGACTGAAACTCATCGCTCATAGCCATGAACTTCTCTAAATTTTTCGTGGACCGCCCGATCTTTGCGGGCGTGCTATCCACGCTGATCCTGCTGGTCGGGATCATCTCGATCTGGCGATTGCCGATCTCGGAGTACCCCGAGGTCGTGCCGCCTTCGGTGGTGGTGCGCGCGCAGTTCCCGGGCGCCAACCCGAAGGTGATTGCCGAGACCGTCGCCTCGCCGCTCGAAGAGCAGATCAACGGCGTCGAGAACATGCTCTACATGCAGTCGCAAGCCAACAGCGACGGCAACCTGACCACGACGGTCACCTTCAAGCTGGGCACCGACCCTGACAAGGCGCAGCAGCTCGTGCAGAACCGCGTGTCGCAGGCGCTGCCGCGTCTGCCCGACGTGGTGCAACGCCTGGGCGTGACGACCGTCAAGAGCAGCCCCGACCTGACGATGGTGGTGCACTTGCTGTCGCCCAACGACCGCTACGACATGACGTACCTGCGCAACTACGCAGTGCTCAACGTCAAGGATCGTTTGGCACGGATCAGCGGTGTCGGCCAGGTGCAGCTCTTCGGCTCGGGTGACTACTCGATGCGCGTGTGGCTCGACCCGAACAAGGTGGCCGAGCGCGGCCTGACTGCCAACGAAGTGGTCAAAGCCATCCGCGACCAGAACGTGCAGGTGGCGGCTGGCGTGATCGGCGGTTCGCCCTCGGTGCCGGGCACGGATCTGCAACTGTCCGTCAACGCGCAGGGCCGGCTGAAGACCGAACAGGAATTCGGCGACATCATCCTGAAGAGTTCGCCCGATGGCGCCGTCACGTATTTGCGTGACGTGGCCCGCATCGAGCTGGCCGCATCGGAATACGGCCTGCGCTCGCTGCTGGACAACAAGCAGGCGGTGGCCATTCCGATCTTCCAGGCGCCGGGTTCCAACGCGCTGCAGATTTCGGATGACGTGCGCAAGACGATGGCCGAGCTGAAGGAAGACTTTCCCGAAGGCGTCGACTACCGCATCGTCTACGACCCGACGCAGTTCGTCCGATCGAGTATCGAAGCCGTCACGCATACGCTGCTGGAAGCGGTGGCGCTTGTGGTGCTGGTGGTGATCCTGTTCCTGCAGACGTGGCGTGCGTCGATCATTCCGCTGCTGGCGGTGCCGGTGTCCATCATCGGTACGTTTGGCCTGATGCTGATGTTCGGCTTCTCGATCAACGCGCTGTCGCTGTTCGGGCTGGTGCTGGCGATCGGGATCGTGGTGGACGATGCCATCGTGGTGGTGGAAAACGTCGAGCGGAACATCGCCGAAGGGTTATCGCCACGCGAGGCCACCTACAAGGCCATGCGCGAGGTGAGCGGCCCGATCATCGCCATTGCCCTGACGCTGATTGCCGTGTTCGTGCCGCTGGCCTTCATGACGGGCCTGACCGGTCAGTTCTACAAGCAGTTCGCGCTGACGATCTCCATCTCGACCGTCATCTCGGCCTTCAACTCGCTCACGCTGTCGCCGGCGCTGGCCGCCCTCCTGCTCAAGAGCCATGACGCGCCGAAGGATTGGCTGGCGCGCACGATGGACAAGGGCCTGGGCTGGATCTTCCGTCCGTTCAACCGCGTGTTTGGTGCCGCATCCGAATCGTATGGCCGCAGCACGTCGCGCGTGATTGGTCGCAAGGCCGTCATGCTCGGTATCTACCTGGCGCTGATCGGTGCGACTGCGCTGCTGTTCAACAAGGTGCCGGGCGGCTTCGTGCCGATGCAGGACAAGCAGTACCTGGTGAGCTTCGCGCAGCTGCCAGACGGTGCCTCGCTGGACCGCACGGAAGACGTGATCCGCCGCATGTCGGACATCGCCCTGAAGCACCCCGGCGTGGAAAGCGCCGTGGCGTTCCCGGGCCTGTCGATCAACGGCTTCACCAACAGCCCGAGCGCCGGCATCGTGTTCGTCACGCTCAAGCCGTTTGACCAGCGCAAGAGTGCCGACCTGTCGGGCGGCGCGATTGCGGGCCAGTTGAACAAGCAATACGGCGCCATCAAGGACGCCTTCATTGCGGTGTTCCCGCCGCCGCCGGTGCAAGGCCTCGGCACTGTGGGTGGCTTCAAGCTGCAACTGGAAGACCGCGGCTCGGTCGGCTACGAACAGCTCTTTGCCGCCACGCAGGCCTTCATGGCCAAGGCACGCAAGACGCCTGAACTGGGCCCGTCGTTCTCAAGCTACCAGATCAACGTGCCGCAGTTGAACGCAGACCTGGACCGCGTGAAGGCCAAGCAGCTTGGCGTGCCGGTGACCGATGTGTTCGACACCATGCAGGTGTACCTGGGCTCGCTGTATGTGAACGACTTCAACCGCTTCGGCCGCACGTATCAAGTGAAGGTGCAGGCAGACGCGCCGTTCCGCGCCCATGCAGAAGACATCCTGCAGCTGAAGACGCGCAACACCGCAGGCGAGATGGTTCCGCTGTCTTCGCTGCTGCGCGTGTCGCAAGGCTTCGGGCCGGACATGGTCGTGCGCTACAACGGCTACACCGCTGCCGACATCAACGGTGGCCCGGCCCCGGGCTTCTCGTCTGGTCAGGCGCAGGCGGCTGTGGAACGCATTGCGCATGAAACTCTGCCCAAGGGCGTGCGCTTCGAGTGGACGGATCTGACGTATCAGCAGATCCTGGCCGGCAACTCGGCCGTGTGGATCTTCCCGATCTGCGTGCTGCTGGTTTTCCTGGTGCTGGCTGCCCAGTACGAAAGCCTGACGCTGCCGCTGGCCGTGATCCTGATCGTGCCGATGAGCTTGTTTGCCGCCATGCTGGGCGTCTGGCTCTCGCATGGAGACAACAACATCTTCACGCAGATCGGTCTGGTGGTGCTGGTGGGGCTGGCGTGCAAGAACGCGATCCTGATCGTGGAGTTTGCGCGCGAGCTTGAGCTGCAAGGTCGCACCATCGTGCAAGCCGCCATCGAGGCCTGCCGCCTGCGTCTGCGCCCGATCCTGATGACGTCGATCGCTTTCATCATGGGCGTGGTGCCCCTGGTGGTGTCGACCGGCGCCGGCGCGGAAATGCGCCATGCCATGGGCGTGGCCGTGTTCGCGGGGATGCTGGGTGTGACGCTGTTCGGCCTGTTCCTCACCCCGGTGTTCTACGTGCTGCTGCGCACGCTGGCGGCACGCCGCGGCCAGCGCTCTGAAGATGCACCCGACCGCGATCTGGACCTGGACGGCGCGCTGCCCGTGCCCTCGGCCCAGCACTAAGGTCAACACTCATCAAGACATCGCTATGAACGCGTCTACACAACAACAGACAGGTCCGGCCATGCGGTCGGGCCGCTGGACCCCGCTGGCGCTGGCCGCCGCGCTGTTCCTCGCGGCCTGCTCGCTCGCCCCGACCTACGAGAAGCCGGACGTTGGCACGCCCAACGCCTTCAAGGAAGCCGCACAACCGGCACAACCGGCGGACGCACCGTTGGCTGCAGGCGAGCAAGGCAAGTGGAAGACCGCCGAGCCCGCCCTGCCCGCCGACGGCGCGTGGTGGAAGATCTTCAACGACCCGACGCTCGACAAGCTCGAAGCGCAGGCCGCTGAAGCCAGCCCCACGCTGGCCGCCGCAGCCGCACGCGTGAATCAGGCGCGTGCCTTCGTGCAGGCCAACCGTGCATCGCTGTTCCCGGAACTGGATGCGGGCTTCGGTCCGACGCGCCAGCGGGCCTCGGCGGCATCGGCCGGCTTACCGGTCGGTGCGCCCGTGCAGCCGCAGACGTACTGGCGTGCGCAGTCCACCGTGGCGTATGAGGTCGACCTGTTCGGCCGCGTGCGCAACAACATCGATGCCGCCGGCGCCGATGCAGAGCGTGTCGAAGCGCTGTACCGTGCGGCCCGCCTGTCATTGCAGGCCGACGTGGCGCAGACGTACTTCAGCCTGCGCACGCTGGATGCGGAAGAGGCCTTGCTCTCCCGCACGCTGGTCGGCCGTGAAGAGGCGCTCAAGCTGGTGCAGCGCCGCTTCAACACGGGCGACATTGGCGAGCTGGACGTTGCCCGCGCCGATGCCGAACTGGCAACGGCACGCTCCGACCGCATCGGCGTACAGCGCCGCCGCGCGGTGCTGGAGCATGCACTGGCAACGCTGCTGGGCAAGGCACCGGCTGATTTCACGATGGCCACCGACCCGCTGCAATCGGCCGACGTGCGCGTACCGGCCGGGCTGCCTTCCGCCCTGCTGGAACGCCGCCCCGACGTGGCTGCGGCGGAACGCTCGATGGCGGCGGCCAACGGGCGCATCGGCGTGGCACGCGCGGCGTTCTTCCCGCAACTGCAGCTCACGGGTGGCTTCGGCTACGAGTCACACGACATCGGCGACCTGCTCAAGTGGGGCAGCCGTACGTGGATTCTCGGGCCGCTGGTGGGCACCGCGCTGTCACTGCCGATCTTTGACGGTGGCGCACGCAGTGCTGGCGTGAAGCAGGCGCGTGCCGCGTATGAAGAGAACGTTGCCAACTACCGCGAAAGCGTGCTCGTCGCCTTCCGCGAGGTGGAAGACAACCTTTCGGAACTGCGCCTCCTGGCCGATCAATCCAAGGCCCAGGACGATGCCGTACGCGCGTCTACGCGCGCCGCGCAACTCTCGCGCACGCGCTACAACGCGGGTTCGGTCAATTACCTGGACGTGATCGATGCCGAGCGCAACATGCTGTCCGCCGAACGCATCGGTGTACAACTGGCCGGCAGCCGCATGAACTCCACGGTGGGGCTCATCAAGGCGCTGGGCGGTGGCTGGGGCGATCTGCCACCGGCCAACGCGGCCAACCCGGCAACGGTGGCGCAGCAGTAAGAATTTCTCTCCTCTCTCTCTGGAAAGCGAGATCTGCGCGGCTTCGGCCGCGTTTTTTTTTGCCGTTTTGCAGTGAACTGCGCCGATTGCGGCGGCGGACGCTTCTTCCGCGTCCCGCTTCCATGCACGAGGCTCGGGGCTTCAACAGCGGTGCGCATATTGCGCATTTCGGTTCCCAGCGAGCGGCGATCGAAACTTGCCGAAGCAAACTCGACCCTTTACCCACCGCCGTTGCCCCGCAGACGGTAGAGCGCCGCAGTTTTCGGTGCGCGTTTCGATCCCAAACATTCGATTGCGACAGTCCGAGAGCGGCGCGCGACCGTCAAACGGTGGCGCACGGCCCTCGGAGGCCCGAACGCGGCCCGAAAACATCCGATACATCGGACCTCAGAGACCCGAGCGTCGCCCTCAAACCGTCGATGTTGCGCCTCTGAGGCTCATGCGCGACGGTCCGAGGCCGGAAGCCGGCTGTCAGAGCTCGGAAATTTCGACCTCTGACTGTGGAAGGCGACTGTTCGAGGCTCGCGTGTGGCCCGTGGAGGTCCGACCGCGAGGGTCGGAGGGTCACGTTCCAGCCATCAACGCCCGTGATCGGCTGTTTCAGGGCGATGCGCCGGCGTGCCGCCAGACATGTTCGAGCCACGTGGGTTGCACTAGCTGAGCGGAATTCGAGTGACTTTGGATTGCCGTCGAGAAAGATGTCCAAGCCGCCGCCCATATAGGCGCGGGTCAGTTCATCAGCCGCCTTATCGAAGTTGCCTTGCTCGTAGTAAAGCTAGCCGAGGCGAAGATGGATGTACGGATTGCCCAAGCCCTTGGGACACTGCACGGCGTTGTAGACGCACTTGAACGCCTTGTCGAAATTGTTCGTGCGGAAGTGGACGTCGCCAATGGCGACGTAAATCTACGTGGCGGCTTCCCAGTCGAGCGGGTTGTCGGGCAGCAGGCGCAGTGCGGCGGTGTATTGCTGTTTGGCGGCGTCGAGGTTCCCGTGCTCTACCAGTTCGTCGCCCTGGGCGCACAGCGCGACGATTTGCTGATGAATCGCTTCCGGTAGCTCCGGCATATCACCCCAGGGAAACAATCCAATTCCGGAATTCCTCAGCGAGTTCACGTCGGTTCAAGCGAGCGATCCAGTCGCTTTCCAAATCGCTTTCGCCATCGGATATGGTGAAAACCAACACCCCTGTTTCATCCATATCGGAGAAAAAACCCTTCGATTTCATGGATTCGAGCACTGCAACACAGGATTCGTAGACACGCTCTCGGAATGCTTCGCGCTTGGCTTCCGAATCCAGCTTTTTGGCCTCGTTATTCAAAAGGATGGAGATATCCTTGAAGTACTCGGCACCTTCGAACTCGTGATCCCACTCACCGGGACTCCATCGGTAATAGACGGCGTCCCCCGGGTCATCGCCAATCATCTTTTGCAGGTGACCAACCGAATTCACGGCAGGTGCGACCGTCACCGCATCCGGATCTGAATACAGGGCATAGCCGCAAAAAATCTGGCTAGGAAACTTTCTTCTTACTGCGAGAAAAGCTTCTGAGGCAGCCTGCTCAATCTTCGAGCGAAGATCGTCGAAATCCATGTCAATCCCCGTTAATCGAAAAGGGTTCCAATCGTATCATTCCTGAAATGCTCTTTTAGCTTGGCCAACGCATCTACAACCGCCTCCCTCGTTCCCACGGTTTGGTGCGCCTCCACCAACGCATCCCGAACAGCTTTAGCAGCGGCGGTGCTGTGGTTCTTATTTGGCGCCCATCCCAAATTTTCCTGTCCTCTGTACCAATCGATATCGTAGTTTTCGAGGACGTCTTTGCTCTCGTCCAGATACTCTCGCATCTTCACGCCGCGCCCCTTCTTGAACACTGCATGGTGTCCATGCGGGTTGACCATGTCAGCCGGAGGATCGCCCTCGTAACCACGTACCAGCCCACCCCAATCGGGTTCCGACTCGCCTTCTTTCGGGCCATATTTCCGGCCGCCGGTTGTGTTACCACCGGCGCTTTCTCGGGTCCCCGGCACCTCAGGCAAGGTGCCGTCTTCTGCCGTCTTCGACAACTTCGCAGCATCTGCCGCCGAGTACCCCTCCGCACGCAATTGCTTATATCGGTCGTACCGCTCCGGACAAACCGCCAGCCCAAGTGGATCCACCTGCCGCAACGGGTTCTGCACATAGCCCTGCGTACGGTGCCCGCCCCGGATGGCAATCGGGTCAATGCTGAGATAGCAGCCGCTGTCGGGGTCGTAGTAGCGGTTGAGGTTGTAGTGCAGGCCGGACTCTTCGTCTGCCCATTGCCCTGCAAAACGCAGGCTGGTGTCTGGGGCGGGTTCTGCCGCATGCGCCTCTTCGCTGATGCGCTTGCCCCACAGGTTGTAGCGGGCAGACCAGACTTTCTCACCCGAGTCCCGGTATATCTCCAGCGGTAGGCCAGTGGGTGCGCAGAAGATGGCGTACATCTGGTCGCCACGTTCCTGGGCCAACGGTGCGAAGCTTTCGGGCTCGAAATGCCAGGTCGTGGCAGCGCCCATGCGCCCATCGCGACCGCACTCCCACTGTTCGGCCAGCGTGTAGCCATCCCACAAGAAGCGCACCGCGCTGCCTGTCCCGACATGCCTTTTTTCAACACGCCTGCCGAAGGCGTCGTAGCGGTACGCCCAGGTTTCGTTGGCGGGGGTGTGCAATCCGACCAGGCGGTTCAGGCCATCCCAGGTGTAACGCCATGTCCGGGGTTGAGCGCCCGGTTCCTCGATGGTCTTTTCGATGACCCGCCCGCGAGCGTCGTAGCGGTAGTGGACATGCCCCGCCTGAACGGGCAAGCCACCCGCCAGGTAGTCGTGCCGATCAACCGGCCCCGGGCGGCCATGCGCGGCAATGTTCCCGGACACATCGTAGGCATAGTGCTCGGCGGGCTGGCGAACGCTGTCGACGGAAGTGACTTGTCCGCGTACGTCGTGCGCATACGCGAAGCTGTCTGCGTCGGTATCGATCTGCGCGAGTTGCCCGGCAGCGTCGTAACGGAAATGTTGACGCGTCAGTTGCTGCAGCGCTTCAACGGGGTTGACCGGCAGCGCGTCGAAGGCGGTACGGGGGCCGACTGTCTGGCGCTGCAGGCGGCCTACGGCGTCGTACTGTCGCTGCAAAACAAACTCACCGGCCTGACGACCTGTTTCGTTTCCGAGCAGATCCCGCTGGATGCGCATGCCGCCAACCTGCGTGAGCGCGCCAAGCGCATCGTACTCATAGCGTGTCTCACGATGCGCCGTCTTGCGCGCATCGCGTCGACCCCGCGCATCGTAGGCATGCTCAACGCGCTGGCCGTGCTGATCCTCTTCGATCAAGCGGCCCTTGCCGTCGTAGCGAAAGCGGATGATGTGCGTGGACTCGCCTTGCACGGCCGCAGCTGTCATGCGCCCGGCGGCGTCGTACCGATAGACGAGTTTGACATCGCCCGCGTCGATGGCCACAGGGTGATCCCCCGCGTCATAGCGATAGAGCCAGACACCGCCGTCCGGCCACGTCTTCTTGACCACGCGCCCAGCTACGTCTCGCTCATAGTGCGAGACTCGACCACCCCAGTCGATCTCGGTGACAAGCCGCCCGGCCGCGTCATAGCGGAACTCCCACACCTCACCGCGCGCGTTGACGATCCGTGCCGGCCGCGTCGCATGGTCGTATTCAAAGCGGGTGATGTGACCTGCGGCGTCAATCGTGCTTGTCAGCAGATCGAACGGACCGTAGGTATGGCGCGTGATGCGCCCCAGCGGATCGGTGCTCGCCACCGCCAGCCCCTCGGCGTTGTAGGCGGTACGATGCGTGCTGCCGTCCGGCAGCGTGGTCTGCGCCCGGCCGCCGCGCGGGTTGTCCAGGCCGGCGGCGTAATCGTGACGGGTCACGTTGCCCTTCGCATCAACTTCTTCCAGCAGGCGGCCAAGCACGTCAAAGCGCGAGCCGTGCTTCGCGCCGTTCGGGAACCGCGTGCTGATGAGCCGAAGCTGTGCGTCGTAGTCGAAGCGGGTTTCCTGCTCGGCCTCGACCGCCCGCAGAAGCTCGCCCCGTTCACCGTACCGATAGCGTTTGACCTGCCCATCGGGTTCGGTGCGTGCGATCAGCCGATGCTTGTCGTCATACTCCATTGCCACGCGATCACCGTTCGGCTGCACCACAGCCGCAAGGCGACGCTGTGCGTCGTACTTGAACAGCGTGGCGCCGCCGGTGGGATCGCCCATGCTGGCCAGCCGGCCCTGTGCGTCGTACCCAAAATCGGTGCGCCGCCCGAGCGGGTCGGTTTGCGACACCAATCGGCCGAGTTGCCACTCGCGTTGAATCACATGTCCAAGCGGGTTCACCTCGCGTGTGACCAGTCCTTCGGCGTTGTGGGCGTAGAGCCATTCACCATCGACATCGAGCACACGCGTGAGGCCGTCCTCATAGACGAAGCGGCCGGTGTGGTAACCCTCGCGCGTGCCGGTCTCGACCACGCGGCCGAAGCCGTCGTAGGCGTAGCGAACCTCTGTCTGGTCGGCGTCGCGCCAGCTCGTCATCCAGCCGTGCGCGTCGTAGGAGTAGTAGAACTGGCCATGCTGGAAGCTCGATACCTGCGCGAGCATGCCGCCTTCATACACGTAGTCGGCCAAACGTCGTGTCTCGCCCGACTCTTCGAGCAAGGTAATGCTGGACACAGTCCGCAGCGCGCCCGGATACGTCAACACGAGCGCGTAACCGGTCGTGTGTCGCAGCCCTGTCAGCCGGCCATGCGAGTCGTACTCGAACGCGATGGCATTGCCGCTCCAGTCCTCGATACGCTCGATTCGCGATACGGCGCCGTCGACCAATGGTGCAAACCACAGGATATGGCGCGTTTCATCGTCAAGCACGCGAGGTGCGGTTCGCGTGCCCTCCAGGCGATAACGTGATTCGCGCAGGTTGATGCCGTTGAGATCGGCATCGGGTGCCTCAAAGGTGATCGTGAGCCCACCGCCATCGAAGAAGCGAACGAGGCGACCTTCATCCAACCGCAAGCGCTGCGACCAGTTCGTTGACCACTTTGGACCGAGCAGGCCCTCGTCATCCGAACGCGTGCGGTAGCGGCGCGTGAGCACGAGAGGCAGAACACCGGGAATCGACACGTCTGTGCGGATCTCCACCATCTCGCCGGTCGCCACGTCGATCGGGTCTTTGCAGTTGGTGGCGGTTTCGTCTTTGACGCCATCACGTTCGGCCGACTTGTTCGGCTCCCCCGGCGCCCTGCCGCCGATCATGCCGCCCAGCTTGGCCCCAAGCAGCCCACCCACGAGACCCGCAAAGAACTCCTCGCCCGCCGTCAGCTCGGGGTTTTTCGGCCCGAACTGTCCGGTGGTCTTGTCGATCAGGATGCTTTTGCGGCCGGAGTTCACCTTGCCGCTGCAATGGCTCGAATGGCCGATGCGCACGATCGGCAGTTGGTTGACGGTGATGGTCAGACTGCCTTCGACCAGCGGCTCGGGCCCGGGATGCTTGTCGCAGGCGATGATGTCCGTCACGCGCGCCGCGGCTTTACCCTCGAACGTGACGTTGCCTGAACCCGTGGCGATCTTGCCGCAGTTGCTGCCCATGCTCTGGCTGGCCGACGCCAGAGCACTGCCGATGCTCAGGCCGCCTGCCATGCAGGCCCCCACCAGCACTGCGCCGGCGAGCCCGCCCGTGGCCACGGTTGCCGCCACCATGGCACCGATGGCGACCCCGATCGCGAGACCTGCCACCATGCCCCAGAAGCCTGATGAATGCGCGATGTCGTCACCCACGCAGGCGGGGTGCGGGTCGCCCCGGCCGATGGTGAGGCCAAGCTTGTCGCCGAGCCACTCGGCGCCTTCCGCCATCGCCCCTGTCACGCCGATCTTGCCCAGCACCCACGCACCGCCGAGGGCCACCACGGCGGGCACCGCCGCCAGCGCCGCCGCGCCCGCTGCTGCAGCGCCGGTCGCACCCGCGGCGGTGGCGGCCGTGCCCGCTGCGTAAGCACCGTAGCCGACGTCGGCACCCAACATCCCATAGTTGGCGCCGTCCACCCACTTCATCTGTGACTGCTTCTTCGCCTCGCCGTCTTCCAGGTTCTGAAGCGCGGCCAAGCGCTCCTCGGCGGTACCGCTCGGCCCGGTCGGAGAAGTGGGTGTGCTTGGATCTTGATCAGCCATGACTGCGCTGCGCTCAGGCCGGCTCGTTCAGGCGCAGGCTCTGCACCACGCCTTCTACCAGCGTCTTCTGGCTGGCGCTCAGCACGCCGGGCGCGGTAAAGGTGAGCATCAGCACCTGCTTGCCATGCTCCACCATCGTCAGCAACTGCTGCAGCGGCCGGCCGTTGTTCGACCATTTGTATTCGTGCGCATACGCTGCCCGACCGGACACCGTGGTTTCGCTGCTGCTCACCGCTTCATAGTCGGGCACCTGCTTGGCGAGCTTTTGCAGCTCGCTGGCGGCGTACTCGCCAAACTGCATGCCCCATGGCAGACGCTCGCGCGTGACGACAAAGCTCACGCCTTCCGTGCCGGTGGAGGCGGAGACGAACACATTCATCGTCTTGTCGATCCAGTCCGGTGGGAGCGACAAGGAACCTTCCTGCATCTGATACATGATGTCAGCCGTTATCCGGGTTGATATGGGTATTGGGTGCCTGGATCTTGATCTCGGCCGCATCCAGCCGGATCGTGGACGAGCCCTTGTGCAGCTCAATCGCGTCGGCTGTCATGTGGATCGACGTACCGCCAGCACCGCCCACCTTGATCCACAGTTCCTTGGCCTCGATCGTGTGCACACCGGCGGGCGACTTCTGCGTGGTGTTGCCTTGGGTCACGGTGTGGGACTGATCGCCGACCGACACCGTCGTCTCGTAGTTGCCCTGGGCAACGGTGAGCTTCTTGTCACCCTTGGCGACGGTGGTTTCCATGTTGCCGGTATCGACCTGCGTCTTGTGATCACCCTGCGTCACCAATGTCGTGCGGTCACCCTTGACCGCCTCGCTCATGTTGCCGGTAGAGACTTCAGTCGCATGGTTGCCCGTGGACACCAGAATCGTCCGATCGCCCTTGACCACATGCGTGCTTTGCGCGTCTTGCACCACGGTGTTCATGTCTTTCTGCGCGTGCATGAACACCTCTTGCGCGCCGTTGACGTCAGAGAAGCGCAGTTCGTTGGAGCCGCCGCCCTTGTGCGTCTGGCTGCGGATACCCATGGTCTGGCCGCCGTCGCCGTGGTACGGGTTGGCGGCCTCGCCGTTGAAGACGCGGCCGACGATGACGGGGTTGTCGGGGTCGCCCTCGTTGAAGGCGACGATCACCTCTTGGCCGATACGCGGGATGGCCGCGCCGCCCCAACCCGCGCCGGCCCACGGCTGCGACACGCGCACCCAGATGGAATCGGAGCCATCCATCTTGCCGCGCCGGTCCCAGAAGAAATGCACCTTGACGCGGCTGCCGTCGGTATGGATCTCTTCGCCTTTTGGGCCGACCACCACCGCCGCCTGCGTACCGTACATGTAGGGCTTGGGTGTGCGGCGCTCGGGACGGAACGGCACATCCACGGGCAGGCACGTAAAGCTGTTGCGGTACGGCTGCTCGGCGCCCTGGCTCGTGTAGTCGTTCACGGCGTGGTGGCGTACGTGCAGCAGCACAAAGGACTTGTCGTCGTATGCGGAGACGGGGTGATTGGTCAGCCGGAAGCGCCCGGCCGTGGTCATGGCCTGCACGAAGCCCGCCCCCTTGAACCGATGCGCCTGCGCCTCTTCTGCCTCCATGGCATAGCGCGCGTACCGGCGGCCGTCGTCGCTGTGGTCGTACAGCGAGTGGTATTCGTAGCGCTCGGTGCCGCCGATGTTCGGGTTCTTCAGCGTGGTCGGCACTTCCACGTGCATCAGCGGCGACGACGGCGTGTCGTAATTGAAATCCCGATAGGTGATCTTGCCCACGCGAAAGTTGAACGCCTCGTCCCACCGGTCGATGCCGTTGCGCTCGCTGGCGGCGCTGGCGCCGTAGTACGAAATCGTATCGACAGGCGTCAGCGGCTTGAACAGGTCATTGGTGTCGCCAATGACGAGAACGTGCCGGTCTTTCTCGTAGCGGTGCGTCCAGAACATGCCCTCCTGCTCCAACAGGCGGGCGCAAAAGTTGTAGTAGGACTCCCGGTACATGACGACGTATTCGAGCCGCGCCTGCTCCGACTTCAGGTTGAACTCGAAATCGTGAAAGCCGAGCTCGACAAAGATCTCGGAGAGGATGTCTTCCGCCGTCTTGTTCTGGAAGATGCGGCAGTCCGTCGAGCGCGTGAGAAACCAGAACCACGGCACCACCGTCATCTCGTAGCGCGTGACCGAGCCGGGGTGCCCGACTCGCCCGAACGATGCAACGTAGCCCTGAAAGTAGCGCTGGCCGATCTCCGGCCCGGCCGCCAACTGGCTGAACACGCCGCCGCTGGACTTGGGTTCCAGCGACACCGACACCTGCTGCCCGACGATCTTGTCGATCTCAATTTCGCTCTGGTGCGATAGCAGGTCGAGATGGATTTCCGGCAGGCGGCTGACGTACTCGTCCACCACCAGCGCGTTGACTAGCAGTACGTCGGGCCCGAGTGGCGACTCCATGCGCACGAAGCGGCTGTCCTGCGTCAGGCGAGACTTCGCGCCCGGCATGCCGTTGATGGCATCGGCAATCGAGGCTGGCGTACGCCCCAGCAATGACATGCCCGTCTGCGCCAACTGCGCAGCGCGGGCCGCGCCGCCTATCAAACCGGCCCCCGGCGCGTTGCCCAGCATGCCTGCGGCGTCCGCAACCATGCCGATGCCCGACGACAATCCGCCGCCAGACAGCGTCGACAAAAAGGAATTTCCGGACGGCGCTTTGCCGTTGCCGGTAGAGGTGAAACTCATGGGCCCGCTCCCATCGTGCTATGCGATTTGCACCGGCCGGGCCAACTACGCAGACTCGTTGCCTTCAGCCGGAATCCCCCCGGCATGCCCGCCGATACGTTGTCGACAAGCGATGGCTCGCATGCTAGTGGAAGCATGCGTTTTGCAGATGAGCGTTCCGTTACTTGGAACCTGAAATTTATTGAATTCTGGTTTAACGCGGGCTAAATGCGCTGTGCCGCGTCGGCATGCATGCACTTAATTGGCGGAGGACCACGCCAACATTAACGATTGATAAAAAACCAGCGCAGCTCCCCGCACTGGGGCTATGCACTCAGGCGCCGAACGTCTTTGACGTGGCGCCGCGCGCGTTCCAGCTCATCGCCCACGCATAGAAGCCCACCAGCGTGCCGAACTGCAGGAACACGGCCCAAAGCAGAAAGATCTGCGGGTACCACAGCATCGACCCCTTGAGCAGCACCACTGACGCCAGCGTGTACTGAAACGGAATGAAGACCGTCAGATACGCCATGCCCATGACCGACAGCACAAGCTTGCGGATCAGGCCAAAGTCCAGCACGTTGTAGATCAGCGCATAGAGCCATGGCGTGATCAGCACCACCACGACCGACGCCTGCGTGAGCGAGCCGATGGAACCCCCGCCGTCATACGGAAAGCTGGCGGGCCACATGAAGAAGTAGAACTGGGCGCTGGCCTGCACCACGCCAATAAAGCGCAGCCAGTACGCCAGCGGCAACGCACGGCCGCCGATGAAGCGGGTGCCGAACAGCAGCGCCAGCGTGACGATCATCCCGACCAGCCATTGCACGGCGGTGGGCAAACCGGCGTCGCTGTGCGGATACGGAATGGCACCAAAGCCCGGCACGAGCGCCTTCACGGCCGCCACGCGAACCTGCCCTTCCAATGCCACGCTCCAGAAACCGATGATGCGTTCCCACAGACGGGCCACGGTTGGCCAGAGCGCGCAGTAGCCGGCGGTGAGCGCCAGCGGAAGCCCCAGCACGTCGATCCAGCGCGAGAGCGGGAACGCCAGACGCCGCATCGCACGGTGCATGACGATGCGATCGCCGCGATAGCCGATCACCCGCTTGGGCTCATGCCCGCGCAATCTCCGCCTGGTGGGCAAGTCGTCGGCTGGCGCTTCCTCGATCGGCTTGGCGTTCATCGGAAACTCCAGCGGAAGCCGATTTCACCGTAGGTGCGGTTGTAGAAGGGGTTGCGGTAGTACTGCGCGCCGATGAGCAACAGCAGATCGCGCGACACGCGCTCGCGCCACTGGATGGCGTAGCTCATGCTGTTGTAGTCCGCACGCTCGGTGCCGGTGGTCAAGACTTGATAAGCCTCGCGAGCGTGCTCCACGCGCAGCACGAGCGCGCGCTTTTCGTCGTTGCCGATCGTGGCTGCAATGTATTGGCTCGGGCCGAACACAAGCCCGGGATTGGCCCGGTTGAAGCGCAGGCCGCCTTCCAGCACCACCGACTGGAAATACGCCAGCGAGCTGAGCACCAGCCCCTGGTCATTGCGCACACTGTCCTGGCCCTGCGCGTAGTACGCACCAATGCCGGCCACGAAACGGCGGTCGGGGCCGAACTTGCGATAGCCCGCTACATCCACACGCCACTTCGAGAACAGCTCGCTGTTGCCCGTGCCAGCGCCAACCAGGAAGTAGTAATCCTCGGAGATATCGCGCGTGAGCGAGAGTGCGCCGTACTGGCCCGCAAAGCCAAACCGGCTCTGCCGATCCAGCTCAGCCTGCCAGATGCCATATGAGGTGACCATCATGCCGCGCAAGGCCACTGCCGTGGCACCGCCAAAGCCGTCGCTCATACGGCCGGTGTCGAGCACGGCTTCGATGGCGGCGCGCTCGGGCGCGTAGGGTTCCGGCACAGGCTGCGGCACGGTGGGCGCGTTGGCGCCAGGCGTGGGCACGGGGGTTGCGGCCAATGCCGTGGCGTCTGCCGGCGGCGTGGCGCCTTCCTGTGCAGCCGGTTGTTCCGGTTCGGTTGCAGCCTCTTGCTGGGTTACCGGCTCTGCCGGTTGCATCGCTCCGGCCGGTTGTGCAGTTTCTGTCGGTTGCGCCGGTTGTGCGTCTTGCGCCGGCTTGGCGGCATCCGGGGCGGCGGCCGGCTCGGCAGCCTGAGCCCACGCCGCTGGCGCTGTCATGCCGCAGATGGCCGCCGCCACCATCCACGCGATTGGAGTTCGGTCCACGCTGATATTTCCCCGTCTGTTATTGAAGCGGGCGCCTGCCATTTTTTTTGATGCGTGGCGGCGGCCCTGCCTGCTTGTTCTCTTGTGCTTAGCTGCCGGTGTTCAACCGGGCTGCAATAGCGAGCTTGTTGCCCGTGCCTGCGACCACGCGCCAGTTGCTCCCTTCCCGCACCACGCTCGCTTGGCCCGTCTCCACACGCGGCTCGGCATAGCGATCCGCCGGGAACAGCCACGTCAGGTCGTTCAGTGTTTCAGGATTCTCTGCAATCACGCGCACGTCGCCGCGATCCGATGTCGTGTGCCACACGGTCTTCTCACGCCGCTCGGCAAACTCGGCCATCTGCGTGATGGTGTGCCAGTGGAAGCGCTTGCGTGCCTCTTCCGCGTCGGCGGCTTCCATCAGCGCGTCAATGGCGTGCAGGTAGCGCACCGCCCCGGGCGGGTGGAAGTAGATGAGGCGGATCTCGCCGGAGTCCGTGGTGAACTTCACCAGCGAAGTCAGCCACGCCGCAATCTCCGCTTCCGGAATGTGCGCCATGTCGGCTTCTTCGATAGTCGCGTACTGGCCATACGTCTGTACGGGGAAAGACCAGATGTGCGCGTCGCGCCGGCCGTTGCGATACGTGCGCGTCGGCCCCTGGCCAATGTTGCCGGTGAAGTAGTAGCCCTTGACGTTGTGCTCATCCAGCCAGCGCGTCGCCCATTCGGGCTGGTTGCCGGTGGGGGCGGAATACTCGGTCTGCGGCTTGCCGGTCAGCTCCTGGATGGCGTCTGCATTCTTCTGCAGATAGGTCTCCATGGTGGCCTGGTTCTCTTCCGTCACGTTCAGGCCAAACCAGTCGTGAATCCAGCCGCCGTGGCTGCCTACCTCGTGCCCTTGCTTCATCAGGCCGTGCACGACCTCCGCAAACGCAGGGTTGTGAGCCAGGTTCACGCCCAAGCCGTCGCCAAACTGGCGCTGGTCAGGGCCGGCGGTGATGTGGAAGCTGAACGGGCCGCGCTTGAAGACGCCGTCTTCAATCAGCTTGTCTGTGGCGTCAATACAGATGCGCGCGTCGCAGTGCCAGTTCAGCACGAGGCCACCCACACCTTGCGGCGCCGGCGACAGGCGCGGCTGTTCCAGCACGTGGCCGGCAAAGTAGCTGAGGAAGCCGTGCATCAGCACGCCATCGGTACGCAGTTTGAGATACGTCAGCGGCAGGTTGACGAACAACACGTGGCCTTTGCCCACGCTGCGCTCGCCCGCAATGATCGAGTTGTCTTCGGAGCGCAGCAGCACCTTGCCGGCGTAGTCGCCATGCGTGCGCAGGGTCGGATACTGCAGCATGTCGTGGCCGTAGCCCGACAACACGGCGCGCCCTTGCGAGACAATCCAGCGCCCCGGCGGAATATGCAGATCGACCATTGCATCGGGCTGGCCATAGACGGTGGCCTTGCTGGCCATCTTTTCGCGCAGCGTTGAATAGAAGCCGTACTGCACGCCGGCCAGCGTGGACATGCGCGAGGCGCCATCCTCGTAGAAGCCCTTTTCGTTGAGGATGCCGGCGTCGTACACCTGCATGAGCGCGCCGCCGTCTTGCACGAACTGGCTGATCTGGTTGACGAGCGCGGTCGTCATCGACCGGTGCACAGTGTCGGGCAGGATCACACCGGCAAACACACGCTCGCCATTCAACCCATGGCGCACGAAATCCGACGCCGACATGGTGCGCAGGCGCACGCCCTCTTCCAGTGCGGCGTCTTCCCAGGCCTGCACGTAGATGCGGTTGTCTTGCCCGAGGTTGTCAGGCACCACCAGCACGATGTCGTCGGTCTGCGGGCGGCCTGGGCCGGCGCTAAGGTTGCGTGCCAGCAGCAGCGCGCAGGCGGCAAAGGCGATCAGGATCAACAGGCTGGCCAGGTGCTTACGCCAGTTGATGCGCTTGGAAGGTGTGCTCATTCGGAAATCGCCAGTGCATGCGAGAGCCCGATCAACGCGCCCTCTTCCATCAAGTTCCAGCGGCCTGCGGCGCGCCATTGCGGCGCGGCCTGCAGCCACTTCTGCGCGGTCGGCATATCGCCCAGCGTGTAGGCGGCCCAGGCGATCATGCCCCACGGGAACGGGTCTGCCTTGCCCGACAGCCACGCCTGCCCGTAGCGGAACTTCCATACCGCCCATTTACGCTGGGCGGCGGAGCCGGTTTCCAGGTCATGCACCCACGGATAGACCGGCGCAACCGCCGTCGGGTAGAAGCCGTAGGGCGTGGGCGGCAGGCTCACGCGTGCGGGCTCCAGCGCGCCATTCCGTTGGTAACCATAGGCATGCGCAAGGCCGTCCATCATCTGTTTGTGTGTGGGCAGCGCGGCCAGCTCCAGCGTGTAGTGCAACGATGCCTTGGGGTCGGCACGCAGGTGCTTGAGTGCCCCGGCCACTTCCACGTTGTCGGCAAAGTAGGCTTCCGGCCGGTCGGCAAACGCCTGGAATGTCGCGCGCTTCGGGTCCCACAGCGTGGCCAGGTGCATCAACGCGAGGCTGCAGCTCGCCAGCAGTTGCGGCGGGCCATGCAGGATCTCGTTGACGAGCAGGCACCAGAACACCGCTTGCGAGTCATCCGCGTCGGCGTGGCCACATGCGGCCCATCCGTCTGTGCCATTGCGGCAAAGGCGTGGGAACGTGCCATTGGCCTGTTGATACGGCAGCAGCCAATTGGCAAGCCCCACAGCCGGGGCTTGCACGTCGGCACCCAGGCGGTGCGCGACCAGCAGGGCTTCGATGGCAACGTAGGGCTCGACGTAATCGCCCCGGGCGAATACGGTCATGGCCCCGTCGGGCGTGGTGAAGTCTTCAAACATCGTGGCACCGTGCGCAGCGGCAGCCGACAGCACAAGCCCGACCAGTACGGCACCGCAGCGGCGAACGCAAGCGCTCCAGAACGTGACCATGCAAGCCTCCTTACCCTTCCACACGCGCGAACTCGTGCGCGGTAATCACGCCATGCACGACGCAGCCCGCCGAAACGAACAGGCGGTTGCAGACCAGCGTGGTCGGCGCATCAGGGCGGCCGATACGGCAGTTGGGTCCGAGGACGATGTCCTCAAAACCGATCAGCGGGCCCAGTACCGCACTGCCCGCGCCGATCTCAAGATTCTTGCGCGCAGACAGCGTCCCGGCGATGCGTACGCCGTCGCCCGTACGGAGGTGCCCGTGCGTCTTGATACTGCCTTCGAGCGCAATGCCGCCCGCGACACGGCAGTCGCCGCGCACCACGTAGTCGCAATCGGTTACCTCGCCGGCCGACAGCGTGGCATCGCCATCGAGCACGCGGCGCTCGGTTGCGGGTTTCGGCATGCCCGCCGGCTGCGCAGCGTTGCGCACGTCGCCAAACATCACCTCAGTGGCGCCCGCACGTTCGAAGCGCGCCGGTGCAGCCATCACGATGCGGTCCTCCGCCGTGACACGGCCTTCGACACGCACGTTAGGCCGCAACCGCACATTGCGGCCATGCACCCAGCGCTGCACCACCACGTTTTCGCCCAGTTCGATATCGCCTTCAGCCAGGCAGGCACGCAGGCGGGTGTCGTGCTCCACCTCGACATCCTGCTCGACGTACAAGTCGGCACGCACGCGGCTGCGTGGGCCCAACCACGCGTTGCCCCGGAACACGACGATGTGGTTGACCTTGTCCAGCATGCGCACCAGCCCGGATTGCTCGGCAGACGGCCGGCCGCGCGGGTCGCGCCCCACGCTCAGTTCCGCGCTCACGGGCACCTGGTAGGCGGCACCCGCAGCACGCATGGCTTCAACATCCACGCCGTACTGCTCTTGCAGCCGGCGGCGGAAGCTGTTGGCAAAGAAGGTGAGATTGTTCGGCTGGTCACGCCGCATCGGCAGCGGCGCGGAGTCGGTGGGGCGCAGCCATTCCGACAACGCCGGCAGGAACGGCAGCACGAGCAGGCCCGCAACCGCGCCGCTCAGCAGCAGCACGCTTCCGATCATGTGCCCTCCGGGCCGGTGCGCACGGGCACCTCGCCAGCCATGAGGTTGACCACACCCGCGGCTTCGGTGCGGAAGCGCTCGGTCTTGTCCCACACCAGTTCGCGCTTTTTCACGGCATCGATCACCTGCGTCACACCCGCGCGCGCGATCGTCATCATGCTGACCAGGAAGCCGAGCAGGTTCAGCGGCAGCAAGCGGATGCGGTTGCGATGCCCATCGAGGTAGGTGGCCGCCGCAATCTCAAAGAAGGCCGCGTTGGTACCCAGCCCGCCGTAGCACAGCAGCGCCGCCAGAAGAATCCAGCCCGAGACGATGGACTGCGCCGCCGCATAGAACAGGATGACGGCCACCACCCAGCCGGCCAGCTGCACCATCGGCATGACGAAAATCAGCAGCAGCAATGCGCCATCCAGCCGTTCCAGCCGGCTGATGCGGTCATTGGCGAGCAGCTTGCGGATGTTCTGCACCATCACCTGGTTGTGCCCGCGCGACCACCGGCTGATTTGCTTGAGCCGCACGGGCCAGACTTCGGGCACCTCTTCGTAGCATTCGGAGCGGTTCTGGTAGACCGTTTTCCAGCCGTGCTGCAGCAGGCGGAACGTCACATCGGTGTCTTCGGCCAGCGTGTCGATGTTCCAGCCGCCGATATCGTCCAGCGCGCGACGGCGGATGCCGCCCACGGTGCCGCCGTACTGCGGTACCAGGCCCAGGTTCATGCGGGCGGTCTGGTCGACCTGGTAGCCGCCGGAGCGCTCCAAATCGAGCAGGCGCGTGAGCAGGTTCGCACCGGCATTCACCGGCACCACGCGGCCCATGATGGCGCCCACTTCCGGATCAAAGAACGGCGCCACGAGCTGTTTGATGAGGCCGCGCGCCGGCAGGTAGTCGGCATCGAACACGATCATGATCTCGGCGTCGATCAACTGCGTGGCGTCGCGCAACGCCGCCGCCTTGCCGGGCCGGCCCTCCGTGCGGTGAAAGCGCTGGAAGCGGCCTGGGTTGCGCGCTGCAATCTCGTCGATGATCTCGCGCGTGCGGTCCTTCGAGCGGTCATTGACCGGCATGATGGTCAGCTTGTCCTGCGGGTAATCCACCAGCAGCAGCGCGTTGAGGCAATCGGCAATCACGCGCTCTTCGTTGTGCGCCGCCACGCAGACCACCACGCTGGGCCACACACCCTGTTCAATGTCGAGGTACGGCTGACGCTGACGGCCGAACAGCCGGTTCAGCGTGAACAGGTAGTGACGCGCGGTGTACACCACCAGCAGCGTGATGATGCAGAACGCAAGCACCAGCAGAATATCGATTGCGAGCGTGGACATGATCGTGATTGCCTTTTCGGTTTCCGCTCACGCGGCTTCGCGTGCGTCCGCGTCGCCCAGGAATTCATGGACGAAGCCGCCGCCCAGGGCGGACACGATGCGCTGCGAAGCCAGCCCATCGCCATAGGGGTTGAGGTGCTGCGAGAACGCGCGCCATGCGTCGTCGTTGTCGTACAGGTGGCTGACGGCTCCCACGATGCTGTCCACCTCAGTGCCGACCAGGCGTACGGTGCCGGCCTGCACGGCCTCCGGGCGCTCCGTCACGTTGCGCATGACGAGCACCGGCTTGCCCAGCGACGGCGCCTCTTCCTGCACGCCGCCCGAGTCGGTCAGGATCACGTGGGCACGCTGCATCAGGCGCACGAAGCGGGCGTAGTCCAGCGGCTCGATCAGGTGCACATTCGGCAGGCCTGCCAGCGCGGTCTGCACGGGCCCGCGCACGTTGGGGTTCAGGTGGATCGGATAGACGATCTGGATATCGTCGCGGCGCGCCAGTTTGGCCAGCGCCTCGCAAATGTTGGCGAATCCCGAACCGAAGTTTTCACGCCGGTGTCCCGTCACCAGGAGCACCTTGCGGTCGTCCTTCAGGAAGGGGAAATGCGCATCCAGCTCGTTGCGGAAGGCATCGTCCTTCACGATGCGCTGCGTGGTCTGCAGCAGCGCGTCGATCACGGTATTGCCCGTCACCAGAATGCGCCCGCCCAGGTTCTCTGCCTGCAGGTTGCGGCGCGACGAATCGGTCGGGGCAAACAGCAGATCGGCGCACACGTCGATGGTGCGGCGGTTCATCTCTTCCGGCCACGGTTGGTACAGGTCGCCCGTGCGCAGGCCGGCTTCAACGTGGCCGATGGGAATGCGACGGTGGAACGCCGCCATGGCCGACATCATCGCGGTGGTCGTGTCGCCGTGCACCAGGATGCGGTCGGGGCGCACTGTCTCCAGCACGTCGTCAAACGCTGTGAGCAGGCGCGCGCTCAGTCCGTTCAACGTCTGGTTCTGCGTCATCAGCTCCAGGTCGTATTGCGGCGTGATGTCGAACAGGTCCAGCACCTGCTGCAGCATCTGCTTGTGCTGCCCCGTCACGCATACGACGGATTCCATGGCCGACTGCTCGGCCAGTGCCTTGACGAGCGGCGCCATCTTGATCGCTTCGGGCCGTGTGCCGAAGACGGAGAGAATTTTCATAGCCGGATAGAAGACGCACGGCATGCGCATCGCAGACGCGCATACAGCACACAGGACTGACGAAGGGAAACGGGTGACGCCTCCTCCGTGCCTCCTTCTTGTTCTTGTGCGACCGTGGGGGCGGGGAAACCGGGCGTCGTGCAGGCCGCAATTTTCTCAATGAACACGCCATTGCCGCCACCCCTCGTTTTTTTAAACAGAAAGGCTGACTAGGATTACCCCTTCTTTAGGGGGTGCCGGACATAACCAGCGCTAACGGAGAAAATTGGATGCGGGATCGCGTGCGTTGCTGAAACTGTCCGCAGGACGCGGAGCCGCACTGGCACTTGCGTTGCAGCCGGTTGATTGCCTGATCTTGAATAATCAGCTGATAAATCGGCGTCTCATGCCCGGCTTGTCTTGAAACCGAAACATACGCAATTGCAACGTGCAACGAAAACACAAAAAGGCCAAATCATTCCCACCCATTAGTGGGGTGTTTGGATTATCGGCTGACAAAAAAAAGCGCGGCGTCTTCCAAACGCCGCGCGCTGTGCACTTTTGGGGGAAGCACAGGAGTTAAATCGATTCGAGTTCTCGGCCGCGCGTTTCCGGCAACGTGAGAGCCGCCACGATGAGCAGCCCATAGGCGCCCGCCGCGAAGATGCCAATGGCATGCCCGAGCGACGAATGCGCACTCACCTGCCCGATCAGGAACGGAAAGCATGCGCCCACCGCCCGGCCCACGTTGTAGCAAAAGCCCTGACCCGAGCCGCGCACCGCCGTTGGAAACAATTCGGTCAGGAACGCGCCCATGCCGGCAAAGATGCCCGAGGCAAAGAAGCCCAGCGGCAGGCCGAGCAGCAGCATTGTGCTGTCGGTCACCTCCAGCTGCGTGTAGGCCAGCGCCACCACCATCGAGCCCACAGCAAACAGGATGAAATTGCGCTTGCGGCCCAGGCGGTCAGTCAGCACCGCGCTGATCAGGTAGCCGATGTACGAACCGATGATCACCACGGCCAGATAGCCGCCGGTGCCCAGCACGGTCAAATGGCGCTCGGTTTTCAGGAACGTCGGCAGCCACGTGGTGATGGCGTAGTAGCCGCCTTGCGCGCCGGTGGTCAGCACAGCGGCACGCAGCGTGGTGCTCAACAGCCGCGGAGAGAAAATCTCGAAGAAGCTCGTGCGCTCGGCGGCTTGTGACTTCGCTTCCTGAAACACCTCTGGCTCTTTCACCAGCCGGCGCAGGAAGAACACGAACACGGCAGGCACGATCCCCACGAGGAACAACGCGCGCCATGCGGTCTCAGGGGGCATCACGCTGAAGAACCACGCGTACAGCAATGCCGATGCGCCCCACCCCAGCGCCCACCCTGCTTGCACCATGCCAACGGCCTTGCCCCGATCCCGCGAGCGAATGGCTTCACCGATCAGCACCGCGCCGGCCGTCCACTCGCCGCCAAAGCCGAAGCCCATGAGCGTGCGTGCAATCAGCAGTTGTTCGTAGTTCTGCGCGAGGCCGCACAGGAAAGTGAACACCGCAAACCAGAGGATGGTGATCTGCAACGCGCGCACCCGCCCGATTCGATCCGACAGGATGCCAGCCACCCAGCCGCCCGCCGCCGATGCCAGCAACGTGCACGTGCCGATCAACCCCGCATCGGCCTTGGAAAGCCCCCACACGCCGATCAACGTGGGGATGACGAAGCTCAGGATCTGCGTGTCCATCGCGTCGAGCGCGTAGCCCACCTTGCAGCTCCAGAACGTGCGGCGCTCCTGCGTGGAGATCTCTCGGTACCAGCGGAACAAACCGCCGGAATTGGTTGCGGCTGTGGCGTCCGTCCCGGCGGGCGCTCGCGCAACCGTGGCTTCGGTTGTCATGGTGTTTCCTCCTTGTTACTGATGCTGTCTCGATGCGTCTATCGCTTATTGCTTGCTATAGGCCAGCGCCTCTGCGTGCGCCGGCTGGAACCCCGGTACCCGTCCGTCTTTCGCTCTTTCGGTCTTGCGACTGCGCGCTCAGGTCAGCGCTGCGGTGCGCAAGTCTGTAATCAGCATGTGCCCCGGCGCATGCGTAATGCACAGCTCAGGCCGCGCTTGTTGCACCACCGCCTGGGGTGTCACGCCACAGGCCCAGAACACCGGAACTTCACCCGGCTGCACGGGCACCGCATCCCCCCAGTCGGGCTGCGCCAGATCAGCAATGCCGATGGCCGCCGGGTCACCAAAGTGCACCGGCGCGCCGTGCGCACGCGGCATGCGGGAGGTGATCTCGATCGCGCGGATGGCATCTGGCACCGACATCGGCCGCATCGACACCACCAGCTTGCCGGCCAGGCGGGACGTACCGATCGTATCGACCGACGTGCGATACATCGCCACGTTGCGCGACATGGCGATATGACGCAGCGGCACACCCGCCTCCATCAACGCATGCTCGAACGAGAACGAGCAGCCAATGGCAAACGCAACCATGTCGTCGGTCCACAGCGCTTCAACGTCGGCCGGTTCGCCGGCCAGTTCGCCGTTGCGGTAGACGCGGTAACGCGGCACGTCGCGGCGCACGTCAACGTCCTGGCCGAGATGGCGGAACACGGGCACGCCGGGCTCGGTCACGTCCAGCAGCGGGCACGGCTTCGGGTTGAGCTGGCAGAAGCGCAGGAACTCGTTGGCCCACGTATCGCGCAGCATCACAATGTTGGCCTGCACATAGCCATCGCACAGGCCGCTGGTATGGCCACGCAGCACGCCCGAGCGTGCTGCCAGTCGGGCGGAATACGGATTTGCGTAGGCCACGCTGGCGCCCGTGCGGGCGGGTACGGGCATCGGTGCCGGTTGTTCCGGCATTCTTTTTGCCTGGGCTGTCTCCACTGCCGTAGTCATGCAAGCTCTTCCACAAGGTTGTTCGTGCGGCTGATTGTGAAAGCGTGATGAAACGCGGTCCAACGAAAGTTTCGGATTGCAGGCGATAGGAAAAGGTGATTGCCGAGGCCGGTGCAGCACCCGCGCGTGTAAAATCGCCGCCCCACCGTTTGCCCTCCTGGCCTGACATGGACTACCAAGCGATCCTGGACACCATCCACCGCGACATCCAGCCGTACCTCGGCCAGGGGCGGGTTGCCGATTACATCCCCGAGCTGGCCGGCACCAATGCGGCGGATTTCGGCATGGCAATCGTCACCCTGGGCGGCGATGTCTACACGGTGGGCAAGGCGGATGTGCCGTTCTCGATCCAGAGCATCTCCAAGCTGTTTGCCTGCACGCTGGCCTTTCAGCTTGAGGGCGAAACGCTCTGGCAACGTGTCGGCCGCGAACCCTCCGGCAATGCTTTCAACTCGCTGGTGCAACTCGAATACGAGAACGGCATCCCGCGCAACCCGTTCATCAATGCCGGTGCGCTGGTCGTGACCGACGTGCTGTGCCGCCGCTTCGTGCAGGCTGAAACCGCACTGGTGCAATTCATGCGGCGGCTGGTCGACAACCCACGCATCGACTACGTGCGGCGCGTGGCCGAATCCGAACTGGCCCATGCCGACCGAAATCGCGCGATGGCCCACTTCATGAAGAGCTTCGGCAACCTGCACATGCCGGTGGAAACTGTCATCGATGCGTACTGCCGCCAATGCGCCATCGAGATGGATTGCACCGACCTCGCCCGCGCCGTGCTGTTTCTCGCCAACGGCGGCGTCGTGCCGTGGAGCGGTGAGCACATCGTCGGTACCAGCCCTGCCAAGCGCCTCTCTGCACTGATGCTGACCTGCGGTACCTACGACGCGGCTGGCGACTTCGTCTATCGCGTGGGGCTGCCGGCCAAGAGCGGCGTGGGCGGCGGCATCGTCGCCGTGCTGCCGGGCGAATTTGGCGTGTGCGTATGGTCTCCGGGGCTGGACGTCAGCGGCAATTCGCTGGCCGGCCTGCAGGCGCTGGAATGGCTCACGACGCTGACCGGCCGCTCGATCTTCTGACGCTGGCGCCACGGCACGCTGCGTTAGCCTAGGCCGCTTCCGTATTGCGCTCGACTTCTTCGGCAATGGCGTAGCGCGGCCCGACCGAGAGGCAGAATTCGCGCGCCATCGTGCGCGCCAGGCCGACGATGGCTTCGTGCACCTCCAGCCCCGCCCCCGCGCGCCACGACGCGATGATCGGCAGGGCGGGCAACGCCGGCTCCACTTCCAGCACCGTCAACGCGCCGCTCTCAATGCGGTCGCGCACCAGCACGGTGGGCAACGCGCCCACGCCAAAGCCATCGCCCACCAGGCGCGTCATGGCGGCCACCGAATTGACGCAGTTCACGCGCGGTGATTCCACCCCGCTCAGGTGCAGCAGGTTCAGCATGTCCTGATGCGGCCGGGAGTTGCGCACGAAGGTGATGAGCCGTTCGCGCGCAAGTTCGCCCAGGCTGCCGTATGGATGCGCCAACCGCGAGTTGGTGGCCACCACCCAATGGATCGGGTACTGCGCGAGCTGCACGTTGCGCACGCTTTCGGCACGCAGCAGATCGGTCTGGAACGCAATGTCGAGCGCGCCCTTCTGCAACTGCTCGACGAGGTGCATCGCGCTGTCGGCCACGAGTTCGATTTCCAGGGCGGGAAACATCTCCGCCGTGCGCGCAATGAGCGGCGAGAGCCACGTATGGATGACGCTGTCCATCGCCCCGACCCGCACGCGCCCCTCAAAGCCCGGGCGTTGTGCCACGGCCGCCTGCAACTGGTGCAGCGTGCTCACCATGCGGTCTGCATATTCCAGCACCTTGTGGCCATCGGGCGTGAGTTGCACGCCGCGTGTGTCGCGGTCAAACAGGCGTACGCCAAGCTCTTCTTCCAGCGCGGCAATGCGTGCAGAAATGGACGCCTGCGTAGTGAACAGCTTGTCTGCGGTGAGCCGAAAACTGCGCAGCCGCGCCACCCAGACAAAGGTTTCCAGAAAACGTAGGTTCATGCCCTGCCCCTCGTGTTGTTGTATGCGGCTCGCTTGCGGCGCACTCGCTGCGCCATCGGCCCATGCAGCGCGCTCAGGTTACGGATTTTCGCGCTGCGGCGCACGCTCATGCACGCGTGCTGGGCGGTTTTTACCAATGCCCGGCCAAAACTGCCACGGAACCTCGTAGTTTCTACAACGCGGGCGCCCCCATCCCGCGCCGCACTACGTAATTCGCCAATAGCTGCGCTGACAACCGGCGTCCAGAATGCCCCTATCACCCGATTGCTTTCAATCAGGCCCACCCCGTATGGGGCGCCGCTGGAGAACACCATGCCCGCCATCGACGAGATCAACGGCCGCATCGTCTACTACCGTCCGCCGCCCCCGCCGCCGCCTCCACCCACCCCTGAGCAGAAACAAGCAGCCGCCGACGCCAAAACCAAGACCGACGCGGCCATCCAGACGGCCAACACGGCGGTCAACGACTACATCAACAACGGCGACGACTCCAAGGCCGCCCAGGCCAAGCTCGACAAGCCGCTTTCGGACGTCATCAACTCGGTGCAGAACGAGCTGCGCCGGCAGGCCGACGAAGCGCCCGCTGGCGGCGAGAAGAAAGCCATCGAAGACGCAGCGGACGCCATCAAGAAACGCGACCCCGATGCCAAATGGCTCGACAAGATCGTCGACGATGCAAAGGACGCGGTGGAGAAGCAAGACCCGAGCCAGCGCACCGCATCGGAAGCGCGCGACGGCGTGCTCGACGCGCAAGACAAGCTGCAGGATGCGCAGAACATCAAGGTCACCAACAGGACCATCGCTGAAGACAAGCAGGACTCGATCAACACGGCGCAGACCAACCTGGACAAGGCCATCCAGGACTTCAAGACCGCCATTGGCGGCGAGCTTTCAAGCTATGAGAACTTCGGCTCGGGCGATAACCTGAAGGCGGCCAACGACGCCGCCGATGCGCTGGCAAAGGCCCACCCCGATTGGGACGACGGCAGCCTCGCGTTTGCCAGGAACATCGCCACAGCCGATGCGATCCAGTACCAGATCAACCACATCAACCCGAACGACCCAACGCTGTCGGCGCAGGACAAGGCGCTCGCCACCAACGATCCGGTGCAGTTCGCGTGCGTGCAGCTTGCGCGGCCGCACGCCAATGACAAGAACGCCGAGCAGATCTACGAACAGATCGGCGCAGCCAGCTACGACGTGCGCGTGAACTACACCAAGGATCAGGTCGCGGCCAAGATGAAGGCGGGCGATGCGCAGGGCGCGCTGAAGATCCTGTCGACCAACATGAACGACGTGTCGGTCACCAGCGCCGACCCCGACGCGCGCGACCATCTGTACCAGGTGGCCGGCGCGCCGTTCTTCAACGCACACAGCGACTACTTCAACAAGCAGATCAGCGACCTCACCCAGGTCTACAAGTACAACCCCGACGACCCCGACGCCAGTCGCAAGATGGCCGATAGCACCGTCAAATACGACGCCGTCGGCAAATGGATGAAGGACCTGGCCAAGGTGGCCCCACCCGAGGTGGCAAACAACCTGCTGACCACCGTAGAAGATCGCTTCAACGACAACGGCAACTGGTTCCAGAGCAACGCCGGCGCCGACACGTCGGGACTCGTGCCCCACGGCTCGGACTTTTACGGCGGCTTGAGCCTGACGGCTGCCGTGGCCGATTCGCCGCGCTTTGCCAGTGACCAGTCGAGCACCGACCACGCCCAGCAGGTTGCCAACTGGCTGACCACCAACTCGAATGCCAAATCGTTCCTCTACAGCATGCAGACCTCCGGCTCGGGGGGGAGCATGCCGTCGTGGGTGCCGGTGCAGAACGCCGTGGGCGACGGCAACGGCGCCACGGTCACCAACGCGCTGATCCAGCAGCACGGCAAGGACTTGCCCAACGCCGACATGCTGCAACGCGCATTCGATCGCGGCAACGAGAAGGTCCAGCAAAAGCAGGCGGAAGCCGACTACAAGACGTTCCAGTCCGACCAGAATGCGGGGTTGAAGAACATCTTCGGGCAGATGTCCAAGGCCACCTTTGGCAAGGACACGCCGCTCTACAACGACAAGGCGCAGTCTTTCACCGGCCCTGATGCCGACACGCAGCTCAAAAACTACATCGGCGGCGCGCTGATGATCCAGGCTGACAACGCCGGCGCGCAGAGCAGTGGCACCACCGGCACAGCGTGGTTCACCAGCGGCAACAGCACCAAGATCATCGACGAGGTCAACAAGAAGATCCACGAGGTGGGTGGCAACAACCCAACCGTGAAAGCCATTCCGATTGCCTACGTGGACAAGAGCGCAGGCGTGATGCCGACGGCGTTGTTCGAAGTCACCGACAAGAATGGGGGCAAGCCGCACTACATCGACGATCGCGGCTGGGACTACGAGAACCTCGACGACTACCGCCATAACAACGCCCTATCTGACGGTGGCACGATCTACGTGCCGAAGAACCTTGCGGGCACTGTGGCGCTCGACAGCAAGGGCATCCCTGACGTCGATCACTTCAGCGCGCACATCACCACAACGGGGCAAAAGATCCGGCACGTTGTCGACATCGTGGCCGGCGTGGCCACGGCGGTGGGCGGGGTGATCCTGTCGGTCGGCACATTCGGCGGCGCATCGATTGTGGGCGGCGCCATGGTGGCGGTGGGCACAGGCTGGATCGTTGGCGAATCCGTCGACCACCTCAACACGCTGGCCGACCACGGCCGCTCGTGGTCGCCCACCAACCCCGAGGCCTTTAACGACTGGCTAGCCATCGTCACATCCGCAGCGGGCGAATACAGCCTGGCCGGCAAGGGGGTGTCCGCGTTGTCGGAAGCGGCGGCGGCCTCAAAGATGTTCACGCTCACGCGCTCGGCTTCGGATTTGGTGGCCGGTGGCGGCGGCATCGTCATGACGGGCGCGCAGGTCAAGGACCTGCTGATGTACGGCGACCGGATGTCGGGCGAACAGAAAGCCGAATCCATCATGTTCCTGGGTCTCGGCCTGGGCCAGGTGGGCGCAACGCGCATGCTCGAACGAGTTGGCCTGTCGCAAGGCACGGAGCGCGTCGGCCTGCTCAACGCCCTGAAGAACAACGCCGACCGCTACAAGCCCACCGAGGTGGTGCCCGAGCCCACCACGGTGGCTGCCAATGACCCAGCCAGCGCGGGCCGGCCCACAACCGACCCGACCACCGAGCCAGTGATCACGCAAGCCAGCGGCAAGACGACGGAGCCTGCCGGCACCACCGCTGGCAACGATGGGAAAGACGGCACGATGGGCAAGCCCGGAACCGACCCGATCGACCCGGCCACAGGCAAGCCCAAAACAGCAGGCGAGCTCCCCCCTGAACCCGGCAAAACGGGCACGCCGGGCGACGAAGGCAATCCAACCAACACGGGACCCGCCCGCCCTTCGCGGCCGCTGCCGGGCGCTTTGGATGACCTCGCCAACCCGGAAGTCACGCTCACCAACTTTACCGACACGCAAAAGGCACTCGACGCGGGCACGCAGAACGCGCTGTCGCAGCACGCCGACCTTTTGCTTGACGCAGAGAATTACCGTACCAGCGGGACCACCGCTGGCCGTCACCCGCGTGGCATTGGCGTGCGGCGCCTGGCCAGCGCGCTTTCGAAGATGAGCGATGAGCAGCGGCAACTCATCCTGAGCAAGGCCGAGTTCGCGCACGATACCGCCAACATCAAAGACCCGGTGCGCATGAGCTGGCGCCAGCGCATGCAGCTCTATCGCGGCAAGTCGTCGGTATTCGGGCGCACGGCCGATCGCATCATGTCGCCGGTGGACCGCATCCAGGCCATGTTCATCGACCGCGGCATCCGCAACTTCTTCGTCAAGGGCGGGACCGAAGATGCCGCCGCCGCGCTGATGGGCAAGCGCATCCTGATGGTGACCGGCTTTACAGTGGGGCGCGACCCCACCACAGGCCGCATGCTGCCGGAAACCGATGGCCCCGTCGGCACAGGCGAGAAAGCCGCCACGCTCGCACAGGCCGGCTACGACATCACCGTCGCCACCGACTCGGCCAACATGCCCGTGCTCCAGTCGGTGCTCGATACATATCCGGGCGGCCACCTCGTCAAGCTCGAGCTGTTCGATGCCAAGCGCGGCCAGCCCGCGCGCGATGCGGCCAACGAACTGCTCGACCGCGTGCAGCCCGAAGCCGTGGTGGCCATCGAGCTGCCGGCGCGCAATGCCGACGGCGATTACCTGAACATGCGCGGCATCTCGGTCGCCGACGTCAATGCGCCGAAAGACCAGATCGTTCTGGAGGCCAACAAGCGCAAGGGCATCGTCACGGTGGGCGTGGGTGACGGCGGCAACGAAGCCGGCATGGGCAGCCTGCGCAGCAAGATCCCGCCGGTCACGCTGGCCGACGGCAGCACGGTCGATTTCGCGTCGACGGTCCCGGTGGACTTTCCTGTCACGGCGTGGAACTCCAACTTTGGCGCGCAGGCCATCCTGGCCAACATGCTGCGCAACATGGGGCGGCTGGATCTCATGCCCAAGCCGGAGCAACTGCACGCGGCCATCAAGGCTTCGGTGGATGCCGGTGCGGTGGATGGCGTGAGCCGCAAGGGCGAAGCCAGCGTCGACGGTTTCGCCTCGCAGGTGCACCAGGGCATGCTCGTACTGCTGCGTAACGCCATGAACCACATGCCTGACGGCAAGACGTTTGACGAGGCCACGCCAAACGAACCCTTCACCGTTGCCGCTTTCGACTCCAGCAACGGCGGGCTGATCGCGGCCAAGAACATGCTGGCAATCATCAAGGCCGAAACGGGGGAAGACCTGCAGATGGTGCCGGTGGTGGACCATGCCAACGCGCCCTACGGCCCCAAGAGCCCCGATACGCTCATCCGGCTGGTGGGCAATGGCCTGCAGACCGCACAGCGCCTGAAGGCGGCCATGGTGGCCATGGCGTGCAACACCGCGTGTACGGCGTTCCCGAAAGCGCTGGACAACGTGGATGTGCCTGTCATCAACCTGATTGACGTGACCTCGCGCGCCATGGTCGAACACGGCGGTGACCGCCCTGCCGTCATCGCCACAGCAGGCACCGTCAAGAGCGGCGCATACCAGAACAAGGTCGCTGAGCTGACCAATGGCGACATCACACCGCAGGCTGTGGCAGCCCACAAATTTGCGGATTTCGTCAACGACCTCAAGCACAAGAGCGATGACCCGGCGGTGAAAGCGGAGCTGCAAGCCGCCTCGGACAAATACGTGGAGGAACTCGACCCGAATACCACGTCGTTGTGGCTGTGCTGCACGCACTACCCGGCCATGAAGGATTTTCTCGTGACCTCGCTGCAGAAGCGCGGCATGGATATTCCCGTGATCGATCCGATGGAGTACCAGGCCAAGGCCCTGCTCAACCAGATCGGGAAGGCCGAGTGGCACGTACCCAGCGCCGCCTATTCCACCGAGCCTTACGTCGTGACTTCCGGCAAGACCGGGCCCGTGAGCGAATCGGTGCAGAACCTGATGGAGCGCCTCAACGTGCCCGTGCAGCGCGTGCGCAGGTTCGGCCCCGGCAAGACGCTGGACGGCACCATCCCGCCGAACCCGCGCATGGAGCCCACGCCCATCAGCAACGCCGTGATGGCGCTGTTCAACCCCGACATGGCGCGCATTGAAAACCCGAAGGGGGTCGACAACGCCGCCGCCGCGCTACAGGACAGCAACCGCATCCTGGTGCTAGCCGGCGCCCGCAATGCGCATGGCGCTGTCGACACCGACGGCATTGCCGGCGCCGCCGTGTTTGGCCACGACATGCAGGCATCAGGCAAGCAGGTCGTCTATGTGGTCCCGCACCAAGCGGTGCCCGCGCTCGATGCCGCCCTTCAGGCACGCGGCGCGGCGGTCAACGACTACAGCATCGTCCCGTTCGATGCAGCCCCCGGCGAGCCGGCACGCACCACCGCGCAAGACCTCATCAACCAGGAGTCGCCCGACACGATCGTCTCGATCAACGTGCACGGTCGCAACGCCGATGGCCGGTATATCGACCAGAACGGTAACGACGTCACTGACCAGACCGTGCCGCTGGATGAAGTGGTCGCAGCCGGCTGGAAGACCGATGGCGTGACCACCATCGGCGTAGGCTCGCGCGGGCATGAAGCCGGCATGGGCAACACGCGCCGCACGGCCCCGCAAGTGACGCTGCCCGACGGCACCGTGGTCGACCCCCGCTCCGTTGTAGCGGCCGACCACTACGTGAGCGCATCGAACTCAAACTGGGGCGCGCACGGCCTTGCGGCATCTGCATTGAAGGCCGCTGGCCGCACGGATTTGCTCAGTACGCATCAGCAGCACATGGACGCGCTCCAGGCCAGTGCCAACGCCGGGGCGGTTGATGGCGTCACCGGCCGCACCGATCCGACCGTGGGCGGGCACGACAGCAACACTTACCAGACCGTTGTGCAGATGATCAATCTGGCCGCCGGCAAGAAGCCTGACGTGCCCCCACCAGCGGCAGCAAACGCGACGGGGCCGAAGGGTCCGGACAGCCCGTCGCCGGACACGCCCGCACCCGGCACGCAGGCCTCCAGCAGCAAGCCCACGGAGCCCAGCACCCCGCCAATCAAGACCGGCGAGGCCGGCGACGATAGCAACGGCAACCCGCCCACCGAGCCGAACAGCGCCGCCAGCGCCGGAGAACCCAAGCGCAAGCCGTGGATCCGGTGGATCTTCGCGGGCTCGCTGACGGGGGCGTTCTCCACGGCTGCGAGTTCCGCCACGCTCACCGGAAGCGCCGCCACGCATGCGGTATTCGACCCCTCCGTCACGAGTCCGCTTTCATTCATGTATCGCGGCAGCATCGCGGCGCTGCGCGCCAACAAGACACGCGCGATCAACGAGCAGCTTGGCAAGCTGGGGACGGAGGACTCCGCCTCGGCGCTGGCGTGGCTCAAAGCCAACGTGCGCGATCAGGCCGGCCGTTGGGGGCTGTCAAAGACAGACCGCGCGGCCATCGGTGAAGCGCTGGATCATTTCCAAGCCAACCCGGACGCCCTCGCCGATGCGCTAAGCAAGAAAAACAACCCCGACGCCCAGACTGAGCGCGACGTGCAGCGCCTGCAAGCGCTCACGAGCGCACCGGCGAAATTGCTTTCTCCAAAGAGCCCCATTGGCCGCGCCAACGACACGCTGCAACTGCTCACGCTGGCGCTCAACAACGGCAACACGGCTTACTGGTTTGCCACACATGGGGCACACCTGAACACGCCATCGTTCTGGAGCAATGCGCTGTTCCTGAGCGCCAACCTGGCGCTGTCCAGCCGGAACTTTGCCGGCCGCCTGGGCGCTACGTTCAACGACAAGCCGACCAACACGAGCCCGTGGCTCAACCGTGCCCAGGCGTTCACGATGTCGCTGTACACGGTCGGTTCGGTACCCCTGGCGATGAACGACGCGCTCATGCATACGAACAGCCCGGCCATGGGCGCCACCAAGGCGGCACTGGACCTGGCATTCGGTGCAGGCGCCCTGCGCATTGCCGGCGACCTGATGCCCAAGGTCGGCCAGCGCCTGCCAAGCAACGCCATGCTGCCTGGCGGTGTGATCCTGGGTGTAGCGGCAGTCACGCGCTTCGGCATCGAGCTGTTCGTGCCCAACCAGGCAGCCAAGCCGGCCGTCGCGCAAGTGCAGGCCAGCGGCAACGGTCAGGATCAAAACAACCAGCCCATTGCCGCGTTCCCGCTGCCCGACATGCAAGGCGTGAGCGGTGACGTGCTGCGCGCCAACGCTCCGCACGCGTTACCTTCGATCGGCACGGCCACCTCGCCGCAGTACGCGATCGTTGGCCCTGGCGACACGCTCTGGCAACTGAGCGCTGCCGATGCCGCCAAGCTGCTCGGCACCACGGGCCCGGCATCCGACCCGCGTACGCTTGCCGCATTCGACAAGCTGCCGCCGATGAACAGCCAGTTCGACTGGGCCGCGCTGGACGGCAATCCGTACACGCAGGGCGCAACGGGGCAGGACCCGGATCTTGTCGTCCCGGGGGACATCGTGCGGATCGGATAACGGGGAAGGTGAGCCATCAACGGCGGGCGCAGCAGTCAGGCGCCCGCTGTTTGCCCGCTGTTTTCTTGTGCGCGTTCAGGAGGTTGACGACACGTACGGGTTACCCACCGCATCCGCGCCTTCAGCCCAGCGCAGCAGCGCCGCCACATCGCGGAACAGCGTGCGGTCAATGGTGGTATCCATCGGCACGGTGTCGTGCAGGCGCTCCGCCAGGCCGGCGTTGGCTGCGGTCGGTACGAGGTGGTATTCGGCCATCTGCCGGATGCGCTGGACAGACTCGCCGCTGCCCTTGGCGATCACCATCGGCAACGTGCCATCGCCGGGGTAATACAGCGCCACCGCATGCCGCGCACTGAACACGATGGCGGTGGCAATGCGCATGCGATCTTCCAGCGCGCTGTATTGCACCTCCAATGCAAGCTGGCGGCGGCGTCCCACGATGTGCGGATCGCCCTGCAGCTCGCGGTGCTCACGGCGCAGTTCTTCGGTAGACATGCGGTTCTTCTTGAAGAATTCGAAACGCACGTGCCAGTAGTCGAGCGCAGCCATCAGCACGTAAACCACCGCCGCCCAGCCGAACAGCAGAAGAATCATGTGCGCGACCACGGCCAGGATGGCCGCCGGCCGCCCGTAGCCCGCCTGCAGCGGCAACGCCAACGACCCGCGAATCACCACGAACAGCGTCAGCGCCAGGCAAGCCACCTTGAACAGCATGATGGCCAGGCCGATCAGGTTGCGCACGGAGAACATGCGCTGAATGCCTTCGCCAGGATTGAGCCGTGACATTTGCGGCATCAGGCGCTTGGGCGCGAACATGCCGCCCACTTGGGCAAACGCACCGAGCACGGCCAGCACGGTCACCAGCACCAGGACGGCTGCGCTCAACAGGATCCACTCCGCCCCTGCCGATACCAATGCCTGCCGCACCGCTGCAGCCGGGTCGCGCGCCTGCGCCACGGCGCTCACGTTCTGTATCAGCAGGCCGCGCATGCGTTCGAGCAACCACGGCCCGCCTTGCCACAACAGCACGAGCATCCCCATAAAGACCAGCGCGCTCGTCACGTCCGTGCTGCGGACGACTTCGCCTTCGCGCCGCGCGTCCTCCAGCCGGCGCTGTGTGGGCTTGTGCTGTTTCTCGCTCATGAGCCGGGGTTGTGCAGCAGCGCGCGCAACAGCCAGACCATCTCGCCATTGCCGGCCAGGAAGGTGCGCATCGATTCAAAGACAAAGCCGAGGAACAGCACCATCATCAGCACGGCCAGCAGGCTTTTTACCGGCTGAGCAAACAGGAACACGTTCAACTGCGGCACCGAGCGGTTGATCAGCCCAATGCCCAGCTCCGCCACCACCAGCACGATGATCACGGGTGCGGCCAGCTTGAGCGTCCAGCCAAGCACGCTATCGGCCTCGTGCACCGCAAACTGCTCCAGCGCAACCGATGCGCTTGGCAACATGCGCTCAATCGGCCAAAGCTTGTACGACTCGAAGAACGCGCCAAGCATCACATGCAGGCCGCCGCCCGTGACAAACAACGTGACCGCCATGAAGCCGAGAAAACTGGCGGTCGGCCCGCTCTCATGCCCGGCCACCGGATCAAAGAACGATGCGTTTCCCGAGCCTGTCTGAAAGTCGATCAGGTGGCCGATGTTTTCGATAGCCCAAAGCAGCGCGCCAAACGCCATGCCGAGCAGCACGCCGATCAGCGCTTCCTTGAGCGCCAGCGCCATCCACAGGCCGCCGCCCTGCACGTTCATCGCCGCGCCCGCCATGGACGGCGCCACGAACACCGCCAGGATGGCGATAAACCCGCTGCGCACCATGCCCGTTACCACCCGCCCGCTGAACACGGGCACGATGAACATGATGGGCAGCAGGCGCGGCAGCACCAGCAACGCTTGCCGGAACAGGCCTTCCATGGAGTGTGGATCGAACCCTTGCATCGGCTCAGGCGGTGATCTTCTGGCTGACCAACTGGCGCGCGAGCTGGGCTTCAAGCGCGGCGTCTTCTTCCTGCCATTCCGCCGCGCGGCGCTGGGCGGCCACCACGCGCTGCTCGGCACGATCGACGGCTTCGCACTTGGCATTTGCGCGGGCCACATGCCGCTGTGCACGGGCCTGCGCCACCTCTTCGGCCGCCAGCGCAGTGCCGGTCTGCGTTGATTCGACATGCGCGTTGACGATGGCACGATCCAGCGCCAGCCGCGCGGCATTGGCGCCGCACAGCAGCGCGACGGCGCTACGGGCATCCTCACGCACGGCCTGTTCGACGGCGGCGTCGTGCGCAGACCGCGCCGATACCGTTTGCTGCAACCCTTGCTGCGCCGCCGCGTTCTGCGCGGCTGCCTGGGCCACCAGGGCAGCCTGCTTCTGCGCACGCGCCATGGCACCAAGCTTGCGCGCTTCGCGCACGCGCGCGAGCTGCCGCAGCACATCGCTCATAGCGCCCCCACCACGGCTTCGAGGTCGGCCACGGTGCGCTCCAGCTTCACACGCGCATCGGCGTCTTGCTCAAAGAAGCGACCGAGCGCGGCATGGGCGCGCAATGCGGTATCGCCCAGGGCATCGCTGCCTTCGCGGTATTCGCCAATCTGCACGAGCAATTCGATCTCCTGGTACTTGGCCAGCAGCTCGCGCACGCGTTGCGCGGCGGCGCGATGCGCGGGCGTGGTCACCTGCGGCATCACACGGCTGATGCTGGCCAGCAAATCGATGGCCGGATAGCGCCCCGCCAGCGCCTGCTTGCGCGAGAGCACGATGTGCCCGTCGACGATCGAGCGCACCTCTTCGGCGATCGGATCGCTCTCTTCATCGCCCTCCACCAGCACGGTGTAGAAGGCGGTGATGACACCATGCGCACCGGCGCCTGCCCGTTCCAGCAACTGCGGCAATACGGAAAACGTAGAGGGCGGAAAACTGCGTCGCGTGGGCGGCTCGCCGCTCGCCAAGCCCACCTCGCGCTGCGCCCGCGCAAACCGCGTGAGCGAATCGACCAGCAGCAGCACGTTCTTGCCGCGGTCGCGGAAATACTCGGCCACGGCGGTGGCCACCAGCGCGCACTTCACGCGCTCCATGGCCGGCCGGTCAGACGTAGATACCACCAGCACCGTCTTGCGCCGCGTCGCCTCCGGCAGGCACAGCTCCAGGAATTCACGCACTTCGCGCCCGCGCTCGCCAATCAGCGCGATGACGTTGACATCGCTCTGCGCACCGCGCGCGATCATGCCAAGCAGCGTGCTCTTGCCCACACCCGACGGCGCAAAGATGCCAAGCCGCTGGCCAATGCCCACCGTGAGCATGGCGTCAATGGCGCGCACGCCGGTTGAAAGCGGCGCGTCGATGCGGCGGCGAGACAGCGGGCTAGGTGGTTCTGCATGCGTTGAAACACGCTCGTTGATGAACAGCGGCCCGCCGTTATCCATGGGCGCGCCCAGCCCATCGAGCACGCGGCCAAGCAACGCGTCGCCCACGCCAAAGCGATGCGCGCTGCCGGATGGGATCACCTCCGTCGCCGCCGACAAGCCGTGCACACTGCCCAGCGGCGTCAACAAGGTCGACTGCCGCTCGAAGCCAACGACTTCCGCATAGATGCTACGTTCACCGGGCGTGCGCAATTCGCACACCTCGCCCAGCCGCGCCTGGATGCCCGATGCATTGAGCATGAGCCCCACCGCACGGTGAATGCGCCCGCGCATCTGGACGCCCGCAGCCACGCCGTCGGCGCGCTCCAGCACGTCGCGCAGGCTACGTTCCAGATCGCCCGCGTCGATGATGTGGCTGACGGCGGGTTCGGTCATGCTTCGTCCCCAACGAGTGCGGCGTGCAGCGCAGCCAGTTGCGTGTCGATGCCGGCTTCGACCACGCCGGATGCGGTCTCCACCACCAGCGCCTCTTCCGACAGGCTGGCATCGGGCACCACGCGCACGCGGCGGGTACCGTCGGTCATGGTTCCCAGCACGCGTTCCAGATCGGCCACCTGCTGCGGGGCGATGCGCACCGTCAGCACAGGCTCGTGTTCGACCAGTGTTTCAATGCGCGCGAACGCCTTGGCATAGATGGCCTCGCGCGGCAGATCGGCCACCAGCTCACGCACGGTGCGCGTGACGAGCTCGGCCATCAATTGCTTCATGGCCGCCAGGGCACGCGCGTTGGCAAGCGCATCGGCATACAGCCGCGTGGCGGCTTCGCGTTCGCCCTTTTCATAGCCCTCGTCGTAGCCTGCCTTGAGTTGTTGCTGGCGATGGGCTTCGGCATCTTCCAGCAGCCTCTCGCGCTCTTCCTGTGCGTTGCCGAGGATGCTCGTGGCGTCGAGCAGCGCTGCATACTCGTGCTGTTTGAGCACCTTGCGCTCGCTCAGGATCTGCAGCTTGTCAGTAGTAATCAGAAAAGCCAGTCCCATGCCGGCACCTGTTCAGGAATCAAGCTCAGCCGCAGCAGCTCGCCCAGTTCAGCGCGTTGCGTGCGACCCAGCAAATACGGCGGCCGATCGGCATCGACCGCATTGCGCGGAAACTTCAGCGCCAGCCGACGAATGACGGCCGGACCAAAGGGCACCAAAAAATCGGTCAGTATCCGGCGCCCACGGGCACGCAGCGTTTCCACCGCCAGGCGGGGGTGCTGACGCTGCACCTGCAGGGTTTCGGCAACGGCCTCGAAGGCCGGCATGCGCTCCAACGCAAATGCCACCAGCGGTGCGCCGAGCGCCAGATCGATGGCCTGCCGCGTCTTGCGCGGGACTTCGCCCTCGCGCAGCCACTGGCGATGCAGGCAAAGGCCGCAGCACACGGCCAGGCGCTCCAGCGCGTCGGCGGGCAACAGGGCGATGCGCTTTTCCACGGCAGCAAAGTCGTAGTCCCATTCATCCTGCAACTGATGGGCTTGCAGCAGCGCCCGCGCCAGCACGGCGCGCCCTGCCTCGCCGTAACGGGCGGGGTCGCGCAGCGCAAGCGGCCAGTCGGCCGGGAGCCACGACGCGTCGATATAGCGATCCGGCCGCAGGTTGAACGTGGCAACCAGCCCTGCCAGGCGCGCATCGGTGGTCATGACGCGCGCTCCGGCCTACGTCCGCTGAGGTTGTCGAACACGCCGCGCCGCCATGCCACAAGACCCGTCACAACAAGCGCCGCGACGATCAGCAAGCCAAGCAACCACACCAGGGGGTTGCGCGTGCTGAATGTGCCCAGCAACGCCGCGCCCTTTCGCGCGTCCACGGGCACCGGCTGTGCGCCCTGCAAGAACAGCGATACGTTGTCGTAGCTCAGCCCTTCAATGCTGTGCGCGACCAGGTCTTTCACCATCGGCGCCATGGCGGTGAGGTTCACACCGGGCCGGTAGCGGATGTACACAGCAGCGGAGGCTGGCTTGGCCTTGTCGGCCAGCGGATCATTCTCGGGAATGACGACGTGCACGTGCGCCAGCATCACGCCGTCCACATCCAGCAGCGTGCGCGACAGCTCCTGCGATACGCCGTAGATGTAGCGCACGCGCTCTTCAGCAGGCGTGGCCACCAGCCCCTGTTTCTGGAACACCTGGCCAAGCGATGCCAGGCGCGGGCGCGGCAGGCCCTGCGCACGCAGCACGGCCAGCGAAGGGCCCATGTCGGCCTGGTCGACGGTAAGCGTCCAGGTACGGCCCTCCTGGCCCTGCCCGTCCTGCACGAGCTTCTGCCCGCTGATGCCTGCCGCCGATAGCGCGGCCACCATCTCGTTGACCTCGACCTCCGACAGGCCGGTGTACAGCTCCTGCTCGCACCCGGCCAGGCCGAAGAGGCAGGCAAGCGCCATCAGCACACCCAGCAATCGGTTCATGTCAGCCTTCCTGGTTCTTCAGCAGCGAGTGGCTCACGCCGTTGGCGGCCTGCGCAAAGCTCATGTCCATCTGGTACTCGGCCAGCGTCATCGAGGCGAAGTAGCTGAAGTCAGCCAGCTTCACCATCGTCATGGTCACGTCCATGCTGTCGAGCGAGTCGAGCATCTCCTGCCGCTTGCTGTTGATGCTGGTGTAGCGCTCGTTGAGGTCATGGCCGTAGTCGCGCCACTGGCCCATCGCACCGTCGGCACCGGGCCCGCGCGTGAACGAGAACGACACATCCGGCACCGGCGATGGCGTTGCGTTGGAGGCCATCGGAATGGGCTGCGCCGGCAGCGTGGCCGGCTGCACCGTCGTGGTGGCAACCGGGCGCATCATGCCGCCAAACTGCTGGGCGTCGGTGGGCATGGCGGCCTGCGTAGCCGGAGTGCCGATGCCCTGCTCGACCTGCCCCGGGCCTTGGGCCGCATACGCCGCGGGGTTCACCTGCGCGGCCTGGCTGGCACCGGCAGCGCCGCCGGCTTGCGCCTGTGCGGCCTGAGTCGCGGCAACGGCCGCAATCGCATTCGCTTCGATCGACATCGTGCCCTCCTGAATTCGGTGAAGCGGCGGCAGGCCGCGCCCGCCGCCGCTGGGGTTGCGCGTCAGCTCGCGCGCGCGCCGTCGCGGACGGCACCGGCTGCCGAAGCCGCCGTATTGCTCAGCGATTGGGCCGCGCCGATGATGCCGCTGGCTGCGGCGCCCTTGGCTGCGGCTGCCTGCACTGCCGTGGCGATCTTCAGTTGGTCATCGCCGGACTGGTTGATGCTGCCGATGGCGCCGTCAACGCCGGTGGTGGGTGTACCTGCCATGGTGCTCTCCTGGATGTCAGTCAAAAGGGTCAAAAGGATCAAACGGAACTACCGGAACTACCGGAACTACCGGAACTACCAACTGCCTGGCGGGGGCTGCCGGCCTCGCATCTGCCGGCGACCTCCGTACGACACACCTCACGCGCGGGAAAGGGGGACCCGCTGCGCTACGGTGTTTGCGGCTGGATCGGCCACGTGACCGATTGCCCGCCGCGGTCGAGCACCACACCATCTGAAGCGATGCTCTTCACCTGGAGGCCGCCCTTGAGCCGGGCGCCCTCGAAATACAACTGGCCATCGCGTGTCTGCACAAAGCGCGTGCCGTCTTCGTCTTCATACGTGCTCACGATGGCGGGCAGGCCGTCGGCGCGCGGCGCTTCCGCCACGATGTTCGGCGGCGGCGGGCCATCCCACGCCACGCGGTCGATCACCTCGACGGCCGGCTTGGCGTCGCGCGCGTAGTTGCGGATGCGCTGCCATGCCTGCGCCCGATCGGCCGTGCCGCTCACCACGATGCGGCCATGTCCGTCGTAGGCCACGTTCAGCGCGGCCGTACCGCTTGTGCCGCCCGCGCTGAAGTACTGCTGCGCAGCGGCCAGCAGATCGCTCACCACATACACCTCGCCAATCGACACATCGGACAACCCGCGCGCGCGGCTCAGCAGCGCCTGATGGTCTGCCTCGGTCGGCACGTAGCCGGACACGCGCGACGTGCCGTCCGACGCCGGCGTCACCACAATCTCCGCCGGATCACCCAACGCGTGACGGACCTGCGCTGCACGCGCTGCTGGGTCGCGCCCCCAGAGCGACCAGCCGTCGTGCCCGGCAAACGCCACCACGCCACCGGCCAGCAGCACCGCAAGCCACAGGCCGATGCCGGCTATCAGCCACGTCCGCCCGCGCCCGGCCTTGGTGGACACCCGAGACAGCCACACCGCGGCGGCCAGCGGCAGCCACGACGGCACGCGCTCTGCCAGCACCGCAGCACCCCCACCTTCCACCGCAGCGGCCGGCATGCGGATCGTCCCGACCTTCTCGATGCCGACGCGGATGTCGCCCATGGCAATCACATCGCCCGGCACCACGCTGCGGCGCGTCTGGCCGAAGGGCTGGCCGTTGAGCGTTGGCTCGGCGTCGTCCAGCCGGCGGGCAGAGACGGCAATGCCGCCCACCTCGAACATCAACTCGCGCGCGGCGACGCTGCTGTCGGGCACGATGATTTCGCAGCTGGGCGCCGAACCGACCACGTTGGCGCCCATCCGCAGCGGCATCGATCTGCCGTACAGCGGGCCGCTCAGGAAGCACAGCTTCCAGGGCGATTTATCCGAGTGCGGCGAGGGTTGTATGGCTGGCTGGTTCATGCAGTCGTGAAACAGGCGGCGTGGGCAAGGTACCGACACTGGCCGGCGGCTGGTTGGGTGCCGGCGTGTTGGGCAACGGGCCCGGTTTCCAATCGGTCGATCCCGGCACCGGCATACCAACACCCGGAATCGACACGGCGGGCACGTCGTTCGGGTTGGTGCTGACGGCGGTCAGGATGCGCGGGGTCAGCAGATAGAAACGCTCCATGTGCTGGCCGGTCTTGTTGGTGTACTTGAACAGATTGCCGATGAAGGGCACGTCTGACAGGAACGGAATGCCCGACTTGGTGTTGTTCAGGCTGTCGGAGTTGAAGCCGGCAATCAGCAGGCTCTTGCCTTCTTCGATCATCGCCTTGGTCACGATCGAACGCTCCTGCACCACGGGCAGTTGCGAGACGCGGTCGTTGGTCAGGTTGCCGTCATCAATGTCGATCGACATCATCACGCTCATCTGCCCGGCCTCGTTGACGATGAGCGGCGTGACCTTCACGCTCGTGCCCGTCGTGATGCCGTACAGCGATGCATCCTGAAAGCCCGACACCGGCACGTAGAAGTGGATGAGGTTTTCAAGGATGGCCTCGGTGTTGTCCAGCGCCAGCACCTTCGGCTTGGCTTGCAATTGCGCATTGCCGCTCTGCGTGAGCGCATTGATGCGCGCCAGCAGGTAGTTGCGCAAGCTGCCGCCAATCGATGCGGTGAGCGCCATGCCGATCGGCGTGGTGGCGCCGGTCTGGCCGTCTTCGGTGGTGCCGAGGTTGAATGTGAGCGGCGGATTGTTGCCGTTGCCGGATTGGAAATCGCCGTGCGTGGTATGCAGGCGCCAGTCAACGCCCAGGCTGTCGAGCGAATCGGTGCTGATGTCGATGATGGTGAGGTTGATCTCCACCAGCCGCGGCTTGGTATCAAGCGAGGCAATCAGGCGCTCGTATTGCGCCATGTGCTCGGGCACATCGCGGATGAGCACGGCGTTGATGCCGGCGTCGGCCTCGATGCGCGGCAGGTCAGGCGGCGCACCACCGCCCGATGCTACCGGTGCCTGCACGCCGTAGCCGGAATCGCCTTGCGCGCCCGCCAGCGGAATCTCGATGCGCGGCACGTTGATGCTGTCGCCGGAACTGAGCTTCATCTGCCGCGTCGGCCCAGTCAGCCGCATGGCGCGCGTAGGCGACATGCCGGGGCTGCTGGCACCCGGGTTGGGTGCGCCTAGCAGGCGACGCATCATGGTGGCAATGCCCGGAATCGTCACGGGCTTGCCAGACCGATTGATCTCCACATCGCCCGCCCAGGCGTACTTGAGCGGGAACGCGCGAATCTCTGCGCGATCCATGCCGCGCGCCGGATCGGCAATCGATGCAATGGCCTGGCGCACCAGTTCCACATAGCGCTTCGGGCCAGACGCGTAGACCGTGTTTTCCTTGTCGCTCACAACCAGCGGAAAGCGCTGATCGGTGATCTGCATGGCACGCAGGATCTGCGCAAGCTCTGGCCCGCTGCCCTTCGGAATCGGGAAGACCTGCGTCTGTGAATCATCTGCGCGGTCCACGTAGATGAGCGAACCGTCGTAGTACCACGTGAGCCCGTAGGTGGCGCACACCGTGTTGAGCGTGCTGGCCGGCGGGCCCGAGAACTTGCCGTTGATGGTGCCCTCCACCTTCGGGTCGACGACCGCCGTCACGCCTTGGGATGCCGCCAGCTCGCGGATGAAATCGCCCACCTTCTTACCTTCCGCCACCAGCGTGTAAGACCGGTTGCGCCAGCGCAGCTCGGCCGCCTGCACCATGGCCGCAGTCGTCAGCAACCACAGACAGGCCGCCGATGCACTCCACCGCAGGAATCGATAGCGTTTGTTCACGCGTGTTCTCGCTCGGTTATGTTGTTGTTCGTTCGGCGCCATCTCGCGATCCCCTCGCTAAAAAGGCGCCACACCGCCGTAAAACACCTGATCGAGTGCCATGCGGGCAAAACGCAGCACTTCGCGTCCGCCCCACCCCGCCAGCACCACGATGGTCACCATCACCGCAATCAGCCGCACCGACAGCCCGATGCTCTGATCCTGGATCTGCGTCACTGCCTGCGCGATGGCAATCAGCAAGGCCGATACCGTCGCCACGGCCACCACCGGCAATGAGACCAGCAGCACCAGCAGCAAGCCCTGGCGGGTGGCTTCAAGAATGGTGGCGCTCATGTTCATGGGCCTGTCTCCTTGTGCGGTCCGTGCGTTCTGTGTGTTCAGGCGGGGTTGGTCACCCAGCCCACCGTGTTGAGTTCGATGGCTTCGTCGATCTCCTGGTACGACAGCACCGGCAGATCGCCAAACACCGGTTGCAACATCGTCTTGACGTAGCGCCTGCAATTGAGCGACACCATCACCGCCAGCGGGCGGCCATGCCGGTCTTTCTCCAGCGGGCGTGTGCCGCCAAGGATCTTCACCACCTGGTCGGTAATCGCCTGCTTAGCCTCACGCGTGAGGCTCAACACGCTGCCCTGCTTGGTGTGCACGACGGCCTGCTCGATGCGCTCCTGCAAGGACTGCTCGAACAGCACCACATCGAGCACGCGGCTGGTGCCGCAGAACTGCTCGGTGATCTGGCGGTGCAAATCCACGCGCACCAGTTCTACAAGGCCGATCACGTCTTCCGGCTCCTTGGGCGACCACGTGATCAGGCTCTCGAAAATGGCGCGCAGGTTGCGGATCGACACGCCCTCCTGCACCAGCCGGCGCAGCACTTCCGTAATGCGCTGTGGGGGCACCAGCCGTGTGAGTTCGGCCACCAGTTCGCCGTGTTCGCGGCGCATGATCTGGATGAGGTTCTGTGTTTCCTGAATGCCGATGAGTGACGCGGCGTTGCGCTCGATGAGCGTTTCGACTTCGGCCGCGAGGCGGTCTTCGGAGGGCACGGCGGCGTCCGAAATCGCATCGCGCTCCGGCAGCGTGCCTTCGGCGGCCAGCACGTCCTGCACAAGCAACGCGTAACTGTGGGCGGGCAACGCCGCATCCCAGTTCAGTTGCACACGCGGGAACACCGCGCCGAGCCTGCGCTGCACGCGTGATTTGGCTTCGGCCAGGCGGGTCTGCAAGGCAACGAGTTCGATCTCGCCGCGCAGGTCATCCGACAGGCGCACCGCAATGGGTGCCGCAATGCCTTCAGCGGGCGAGCCTGCCTCGGGCTCGGCCAACCGCCGTGCGTCGGGGCCGAGCACCAGCAGATCGAGCGGCGGGGCCTGCCGGCGCTGGCGCATGCGGAGGAACGCAGCCGAAGCGGTGCCGATCGCCAGCAGCAGGAACGACCACTTCGGAAACCCGGGCACCAGCAGAAACGCTAGCAGCACACCGCTGGCCATCAGCATGCCGCGCGGATGGGCGGTGATCTGCGCGCCGATCTGCTGGCCAAGGTGGCGTGCTTCACGATCCCGCGTCGCCACGCGGGTGGTGACGATACCGGCTGCAATCGACACCAGCAGCGACGGAATCTGCGAGGCCATGCCGTCGCCCACCGTCAGGATCGCGTAACGGTGCAGCGCATCGCCAATCGACATGCCGTGCATGAGCGCACCCACGGCAATACCAGCCAGGATGTTGATGACCGCGATGATGATGCCCGCGATGGCGTCGCCCTTGACGAACTTCATCGCACCGTCCATCGCGCCGTGCAACTGCGATTCCTGCTCCAGCGCTTCGCGGCGGCGCTTGGCTTCGTCCGACGTGATGATGCCGGCCCGGAGATCAGCGTCGATGCTCATCTGCTTGCCGGGCATCGCATCCAGCGAAAATCGCGCACCGACCTCCGCCACGCGCTCCGAGCCCTTGGCGATCACGATGAACTGCACCACCGCAATCACCAGGAACACCACGCCGCCCACGACGAAGTTGTTGCCGACCACCAGCTTGCCGAACGTGTCGATCACGTGGCCTGCATTGGCCTGCAGCAGGATCAGCTTGCACGACGCGATGTTCAGCGACAGCCGGAACAACGTCGTGAACAGCAGCACGGCCGGAAATGACGAGAACGCAAGTGCTGACGGCAGATAGATCGACACGCACAGCAGCACGATGCTGGCCGCCAGATTGAGCGAGATGAGCCCGTCCAACACGACGGTCGGCAGCGGCAGTACAAAGAGCGCGACGACCGCCACCACAAACACGGCAATCGCAATGTCGTAGTTCAACAGCCGCGCCCAGCGCAAGCCGGAGAGCGGAACGTCCAACGCTGCAGCAAGATTGCGAGGCTTTGCCATGGAGCGCCTTTGGGCCGTGTGGGCATAGCCCACGAATGTCCGTAGAAGACCGGCGCCGTTCAGCACCCGCTTCCCTTGCGAAAAGTGTAGAAGTGGGGGGGCTGTCCGCTCAACGCTGAAACTCGTAGTCGTGCAGCCAATCTCTGACGAAGTTTCGGGGTCGACTACGCTTTTCGGTAGTTCATCGCAGCGTGTGCGCGCCACTACAGTAAGTGCATTCACTTGCCACGCGAGAGGCCACGGTTGAATGCTTCGAATGTGGGTGCCGGCGATGTCCGCGCGCCGATCCTGTTTGGCGAAGAGCACATCGTGGTCGATGCGGAATCGATCCGCCTGGGTGCGACGGCGCGCGCAGAGTCCTTCTCTGAAACCGCGCAGGACCTGCGGGCCGCGCACGGTGCTCAGGAACGACAATTGCTGCTGCGCGCAGTCTTGCGCAGCATCGGCTTCGACTGGCTCTGCTACTACCGGCTGACACGCATTGGGGAATCGATTACGCGCGTGCTGTACTTCCGTGCGTATTCCCCGCCGAACTGGCCCAAGCGCTACGTCGACGAACGCTACTTTGAAGTCGACCCGCGGCTGGCCTTCGCGCTGCGCTACGAATGGCCACTTGTGTGGGATCTGGCCGACCTGGGCGCCACACTCACCGCTCCGGCAGATGCGGATCGCCTGCACCGCCTGCTGCAAGACGCCGAACGCGCCGGCCTGCGCAGCGGCATCAGCTTTGGTGTCGTCAGCCCGCGCAGCCTGGAGCACAGCGTCATCTGCTTTGGATCGGGCAACAACGCCAAGGGCTGGATTGCCGACAACGTGGTCGGCCAAGCCTATGCCGTGGGGCTGGGCCTGCATGAATTTCTTATGCAGCACGCCAAGCCATTGCATGAAGACACGCACGCGCGCGCGCTCACGCAGGTGCAACGGCAAATTCTGGAGTTCATCACCAGCGGGTTATCGGACAAGGCGATTGCCGAGCAGCTCAACATGTCGCCGCACAACGTCGACTATCACCTGCGTCAGCTCAAGAAGAAATACGGTGCGCAGAACCGCGTGCAGCTGGCCTATATGGCCGGGCGCATGTTCATGACATGAATACGCTCGACGCCCGCATGCTCTCGGCTGTGGACCAGACACTGGCGCATACGCTGTCGCGCCTTTACCTGGCGCGCGCGGCACTACCGTTTTCCGTAGGGCACACGCCCTTCGAAGCGCGTTGCGAAGCCCATGCCGTGCAGGCTGCGGCACAGGCCTATCGATTCACGCTGGGCGATGCACCGGGCTGGCTGCTGCTCGATGCCGCCGCTGAGCATGCATGGCTGGCCGACGCCGCAGATGCGCACGTGCCGCAAGCCCTGCGCTGCGCGGTGCTGGCCGATGCCTTGGCGCCACTCGCACGCGGTATCGAACAACGCAGCGGACGTGCGCTTACATGGTTGCCGGAGGCCGCCTCGCCAGAGGTCCTGCTGGACCGGCCAGACGTCCTGCAGATGATGATCAGCCGCCACGATGACGCACCCATCGAAGACGGTGCCGCGCCATGGCTGGCGCGCGCCGGACTGCTGTTCGACGCGCCCAACGTCCTGCCCGAACTGTGCCCGACCGAGCTGACTGCGGAGCCCCTTCCGCTGGCCGCCTTCATGGGCACGCACGTGCCGCTGCGCTTCGAGCTGGGCGCCACCTTTCTGTCGCGCCGGGACTTTGCCGGCATTGCGCTGGGCGACATCGTGCGCATCGAAAAATGGCTGCCTGCGGGCGATGCATTGCGCTGCGTGGCCCGTGTGCGCGGGCGGCTGCACCTGCGTGTGTTCGGACAAGTGCAAGGCACGCGCATCGTCGTGGAAAACGTGGAGGAAAAGCCAATGACAACCGAGAACCCAGCCCCGAACACCGCTGCATCCGGCACCGAGCCCACGGCGCGCCCGCTTCCCACCGACAGCCTGGACGACATCGAACTCGTCACCACCTTCGAGTTGGAAGAGCGGCGCCTGTCGTTGGCCGAACTGCGTGCGTTGCGGCCCGGCACGGTCATGGAGCTGGCGCAGCCACTCAACCAGGCTGTCATCCGCATCCTGGCCAATGGCATGCCGGTGGGCGAAGGCCACCTGATTGCTGTCGGCAACCGGCTTGGTGTGCGCGTATCGCGCTTCATCGGTCAGGCGGCACCGGGGCAGGCATAACGCCCAGCCCTCCCCTCAACAAGAACAACGCATCGACACACTCGACACGCCCCATGGGAAACCTGCCCAATCCCGTAGCGATGATCGCCGTGGTGGCGGCGCTGGGCATCGCGCCCTTTGCCGCGCTCATGGTCACGAGCTACACCAAGCTGGTGGTGGTGTTTGGCCTGCTGCGCTCGGCGCTGGGCATTCAGCAGGTGCCGCCCAACATCGTGCTCAACGGCATCGCGCTGATCCTGACGGTGTTCATCATGGCGCCGGTCGGCATGGACATGGTCGACAACCTGCGCGGGCGCAACTTCAACCTGAGCAGCCAGATGAGCGTGGATGACGTGATCGCCATCCTCGATGCGGCGCAGCCGCCGGTGAAGAAATTCCTTCAGACACACACGCTGGAATCGGAGCGCAACTTCTTCGTCAAATCGGCAACGAGCATCTGGCCCAAGGAGCGGGCGGCCGGCCTGAAGAACGACGACCTGACGGTGCTCGTGCCGAGCTTCACCCTCACCGAGCTGATCAAGGCGTTCCAGGTGGGCTTTGTGCTCTACATCATCTTCGTGGTGGTCGACCTGGTGGTGGCCAACCTGTTGCTGGCGTTGGGCATGCAGATGATTGCGCCGACCACCATCTCGGTGCCGTTCAAGCTGCTGCTGTTCGTGATGCTCGATGGCTGGTCGGTGCTCGTGCACGGGCTCGTGCTGTCTTATCGATAGAGGTAGCGACCATGCGTGCCAGTGCTTTGATCATTGCCGCCATGGCATTTGGCGCTTGCATGGCAACCACGTCTGCCGTGGCAGGCCCGCGTATTGATGCACGAGCCTTCGCCACGCTGGCCGCCACGTGCGCGCCGCGCGTTGACCGCGTCACGCTCGAAGCGCTGGTGCGTACAGAGTCTGCCTACAACCCCTATGCGATCGGCGTGGTGGGCGGCAGGCTCGAGCGCCAGCCCGCCACGCTGGAAGAAGCCGTGGCAACTGCGCATTCGCTGGAACGCCAGGGCTACAACTTCAGCGTGGGGCTCGGGCAGGTCAACCGCTACAACCTCGCACGCTTTGGCGAGACGCTGGAAACCGCGTTCGATGCCTGCCGCAACCTGCGCGCAGGCGGCACCATCCTGGCTGAATGCTTTGCACGCTCATTGCCGCGCTATGGAGATCAGCAACAGGCGTTGCGCGCGGCGCTGTCGTGCTATTACAGCGGCAATTTCGAGACCGGCTTCCGCCACGGCTATGTGCAGAAGGTTGTCGCCAATGCGGGCGACGTGCCGGCCATCGTGCCCGACGCCGCCCGTGGACGGATCGAGCCAATTCCTGTCGTGCCCGCCGGCGGCGGTACGCCCGCTCCCAGGGCGCCACGCCCGGTATCTGCGCCCGCGCAGCCACGAGTGCTGACCGGCAGCGCATGCACCGGCCAGACCGGCCGGCAGGTGATGATCCTTGCATGTAATCGCGCCGACGGCACATCGTGCCTGCGCTGCGTGGCGCTGCCGCGCTGAACGCCGCGCGGCAGCTTCCACATCCCCATCCCGGTCAGATCAGGTTCAGGCGGCCCGCAATGTAGGCCAACTGAGCGCGGTTGGTCGCGCCGTAGCGGCGGCGAATCAGGCGTAGGTGGTAATCAACGTTGTGCGCCGTGGTGTGCAGCTTGATGGCGATTTCCTTGTCGCTCATGCCGGCGGCCAGGCACGTCAGCACTCGGCTTTGCATGACGGTGAGCGGTGCGTCTTCACCAGATACGCGCGTGTTGCGCGTGAACGTTTGCAGCGGCGCCCGCCAGACCTGATGCAGCGCCATGCCAAAGAGGATCGACTGGCCAAGCACGCTGTCGCTGATCCATTCCCGCCCCGCATGCGGCGAACTGAGGCTGACAATCGCATGGTTCATGCCCTTGCCCGCACCCAGGCTGAACATCACGCCGCTGCGCAAGCCGTGTTCGTCCATCGTCTGCAGCAGCGCGCGCATCGCTGGTTCCATGCGCGCCTGGCCCCGCGCGAGCGATGCCAGATCCCACACCAGCGGCATGCCCGTGGCAAACACCGCAGGCAGGCGCGGGTCGACGGTGAAGAGGCGCTCGTCGCAGTAGCGCTGCAGGAACCGCGGCGCCACGTAATTCTTGAGCATGGCCACCGTGGGCGGCGCGTTTTCGTGGTGTTCGGTCAGCGCGTAGGTGAGCGAAGAAAAACCCATCAACCCCATCAGCCCGGACACGATGCGCGCACGCTCGGCCACCCCGCGTGCGGCCTGCAGCTCGGCAGCCAAGCGCAGTCGACCCGGCTGTGCGGGCGCGGGCTCGAACAGCAGCGCGTGCTCGTCCACCGAAACCATGTCCGTCCCAGGCGGCAGCGGTACGAAAAAGCGGTCGCCATTGGCGGCATCGTCTGCGGCAGTGCGCGCGGCCAGGGAATCGGCGTGCCCTGGCAGCGGCGCAGTGTCCGCCTTCGCGGATAGCGCATCCAGGTCAAGCTGGACGGAAGTGCTTGCGTGGGTGGAAACGCCAGACTGCGCGCCCGCCGCCTTGAGCGCGGTGCGCATGTCCATCAGCAGCGCCAGGTCTTCGGCGCGGGGGAAACGTACTGCCTGCAGACCATCTGAGCGATGTGCGGCGGCCATTGCCGTCCTCCGGTCATGTTGGAAACACCTGCTTGGCCGCCGGAATGCTTCCGGCCATCGCCAAGGCTGTTTCCCCCCCGGGGGATGACATTTGCTGCGCGGTGACCCTGAGCACCGCTGGGCACAGATCGTGAAAAGCGACGTCCGGCCTACGTTTTGGCGCATTGTTGCAAGCCGGTGGCAACGTTGTCCAACAAAACTTTTTAGTGCCCCACCATCGACGCGGCTTATGTCGCAATGCAGCGAACCATGCCTCTGACAATGGCTGTGGGGCCGCGCGTCCATGCCCCTTGCCGCATGCCGGGCATCACTGTGTCAGGATTGACCGTGCGTTATATCCAACCCTATATTGCGGATAACTCTTCCAATCTGTCGCCGGCACCCAACGCGTCACCTCTCGGTTCGCGAGAATCACTCGGCCGGCCGATGGCACCTTCGCTCACTATTCGCATGTCCACATCCATCTGGATGCCTCTGCTGCTTTCACTCAAGGTGGCCGGCTGGGCGACCGTCCTGAACCTCGTGCTGGGCGTGGGCGCAGCCTACGCGCTCGCGCGCACGCGCAGCCGCCTGCGCGACGTCATCGATTCCGTCCTGACCCTGCCCCTGGTGCTGCCACCCACGGTGCTCGGTTATTACCTGCTGGTGCTGCTGGGCCGGCGCGGCACGGTCGGCGGATGGCTAGACAGCATGGGTATCCAGCTCGTCTTTACGTGGCAGGGCGCGGTGATCGCCTCCACCGTGGTGGCGTTTCCGCTGGTCATGAAATCCGCGCGCGCCGCCTTTGAAGGTGTGGATCATCAACTGGAAAGCGCGGCGCGCGTGCTGGGCTTGCCGGAGGCCGCAGTCTTCTTTCGCGTCACGCTGCCGCTGGCCGCACGCGGCATCGCCGCCGGCGTTCTGCTGGCGTTTGCGCGCGCATTGGGCGAATTTGGTGCCACGCTCATGATTGCCGGCAACCTGCCCGGCCGTACGCAGACGCTTTCCGTCGCCATCTACGAAGCCGTGCAGGCCGGCGACGATGCCACGGCCAACACGTTGGTGTTGATTACCTCGCTCACCTGCATCGTGGTGCTGGTGGTGGCCAGCCGCCTGCTACAGGCACGCGCGCCGAGCCTGCAGGAGCAACTGGCATGAGCGGCGGCATGATCGATCTCGTCGTGCAGAAAACGCTCACCAGCGCAGCGCGCGTGTTCTCGCTCGACGTTGCCGTGCGCTCGGAGAGCCGGCGCGTGGTGCTGTACGGCCCGTCGGGCGCCGGCAAGAGCCTCACGTTGCGCAGCATTGCGGGCCTCATGACGCCCGAGCGCGGCCGCATCGTGCTGAACGGCCGCACGCTGTTCGACCACGCCGAGAGCATCAACCTGAGCGCGCAGGAACGCCGCGTCGGCTACCTCTTCCAGGACTACGCGCTCTTCAACCACCTGACGGTGGCGCAGAACATCGCGTTCGGGCTCAAGCGCGGGTGGTTCAACCCGCCGCGCCGCACACGCGACCCGCGCGTGCAGCAGTGGATCGACACGTTCGAGCTGGGCGCCGTCGCCGCCAATTACCCGTCGCAGATTTCCGGCGGGCAGCGCCAGCGTGTGGCGCTGGCTCGCGCGCTGATCGCCGAGCCATCGATGCTGCTGCTCGACGAGCCTTTTGCCGCACTGGACCCGGCACTGCGCACGCGCATGCGTTCCGAGCTGTCCGCCCTGCAAGCGCGGCTGCAGATACCCATGCTGATGATCACGCACGACCCGGCCGATGTGGAGATCTTCGGAGACCACGTATTCGAGTTGCGCGATGGCCGCGTCGTGGCCGATGCGGTGCGCGCACCCGATGCGGCACCGCTGTCGCCGTATCCGCATCTGACGGCTGTGGTGAAGCGCTAGAAAACGCCCAACGCGAGCCCGGTGGCCATGGCCTGCCCCAGGGTGCGGCAGCGCTCCAGCTCGTCTGCGCCAATCTGCTTGGGGGCCAGGATGGCTTCGGGTGTTTGCGCATGCGTGCAGACGATGATCGGCTCGGCCACGGGCTTGAGCCGCCAGCCAGTGGCAATGCGCTCAATCTGGCGCACCGCGTTCTGGCCATCGCTGCCTGCACAGATCAGGCACGCGTATGGCCGGCCGTTGATGCGGTCGAGCGCCGGGTAATAGCAGCGGTCGAAAAAATCCTTGAGCTGCCCGCTGATGGCTGCGAGGTTTTCCGGTGTCGCGAAAAGATAGCCGTCCGCCCCCAGCACATCGTCGGGGCCGGCCTGCGCTGCGTGCATCAACCGCACGGCAACGCCGCCTTCTTCTGCGGCACCCGCCTGCGCAGCCTCGGCCATCTGGCGCGCGCCACCCGTCATCGAGTGGTAGACGATCAGCAGGGTTTTGAGCGTCATGGGGGCTTAGGCCAATCCCAGGATCACGCTCGACGCTTCAAACACCGCCACGGCTTCCACGCCTTCGGCGAGTGCCAGCGTTTCCACAGCCGTGCGCGAGAGCATGGCCACCAGCACGGTTTCCCCGGCCGATGCGGCACTCGCATCCAGCAGGCGCAGGCGCACTTCGGCCTGCACCGCGCCATCGCGGATTTCCGTGACCACGCACGGCAACTGGTTTTCAGCCGAGACGCGCCACTCGCCGGCGCCGCGCATCAGCATCACGGCAGGCGCCTTGATGAGCGCGACGGCCTGCACGCCCGGCGCCAGCCCCAGCACGCGCGTGCTTTCCTGGGTGATGGTGGCGGCAACAGCCTGACCGCCGGGCAGGCGCAGCGTCACCACATCATTGACGGCGCCTGATGCGACCGATTCCACCGTGCCGAACAGCGCGTTGCGCGCGCTCGTGCGCAGCATGAGGCGGCGCAGCAGGGTGACGTCTTCGCTGGCAGCGTGCGCGGCGGCATCCAGGCGTTCGACAAAGCGACGGTGCTCCGCTTCCAGCACGCGGAAGCTCTCGATCAGCCGTTGCGCGCGCGGCGTCAGCACACTGCCGCCGCCGCCCTTGCCGCCCGTGGTGCGCACCACCAGCGGCTCGCCGGCCAGGTTGTTCATGGTGTCGATGGCGTCCCACGCGGCCTTGTAGGAAAGACCCACAGCTTTCGCGCCTGCGGTGATGGAGCCGGTCTGCCCGATGGCAGCCAGCAGTTCGATCCGGCCGCGCCCGCCCCAATTGTCTTCACCGGCGCGCAGCCAGATGGTGCCGTCGAGTTCCAGCATGTCGTCTCGTCTTGGATGGAGATTGCAACATGCAAGATGTTAACGCTGATTGGTCGGCTCAAGCCGCCGCTAGGCGCGGCGTACGCACATGCAGCAGCACCGAGCGCGAGAGCAGCAGACCGCCCAGGAAGCCGAACAGCGCGCTGAACATCGCCATGAAGCTGGCAGAGTGCGAGACCTCCGGGTGCATCGCCAGCATCACGTTGTAGGCATAGCGGGCGGCAAACAGGCCCACGATCACCACCATCGGCACCCAGCTTCCGGGCACCCGAACGGTGCGGGCCGTTTCAGACACAGCGCCGTTGGGCGGCGACATATACGTCAGCAGAAACGCCACCAGAACGGCCACCAGCCACATCGTGAGCGCAAGCGGGCTGCCATGGCTTGCCATCGACACACCGTAAAGCGAATACGCGGCCACCACCAGCGGCAGTACGATCAGACGGCGGCGCGACACGATGCGGGGCTGCATCTGACGCACCCCGATGGCGATCAGCACGGCAAACACCACGAACACCCAGGTGGGCGTATGCGACACGATGGAGGCGATCGATTCGAGCATGGCGGTCTCCCTGTTGGAATGACGCCAGCTTAGGTGCCGGCCCCCGCACGCGGGAGCGGATTGCGACGAACGGCAGAAACGCCGGTGTGAACGGCTCAGCCAGCCGTGCAGCTAGCCGCGCTGTCAGCCCAGCGCGGCGCGCACGCCGGCATCCACCACCGACAGGTGCGCACGCAGCAAACGGTCGAAACCTTCGGCCGTGACCGGCTTGCCGATGTAGTAACCCTGGATTTCCTGGCAACCCGCCTTGGCGAGGAACTCCACCTGGTCGGCGTCTTCCACGCCTTCGGCGGTGACGGTCATGCCCAGCGCGCGCGCCATGGCGACGATGGCCTCCGTCAACGCCACGGAATCCGGATCGCCCGGAATGCCGGTGATGAACGAGCGGTCGATCTTCACGTTGCTGATCGGGAAGCGCTGCAGATACGACAGCGATGAATAACCGGTACCGAAATCGTCGATCGAGATCCGGATGCCCTGCGCGGTGAGCGCATCGAACATCGGTCGGACCTCATCCGCACCGCCCATCAGCAGGCTTTCGGTAATTTCGACTTCGAGCGCGGTAGGCGGCAGGCCGGTGTCGGCCAGCGTCTGTTCGATCATGGGGACCACGTCCCCGGCCTGGAACTGGCGCGCCGACAGGTTGACCGCCATACGGAAGTCATAGCCCAGCGCCTCGTACCAGATCACAGCCTGTTCGCACGCGCGCCGTAAGACCCATGCGCCAATCGGCACGATCAGACCGGTCTCTTCCGCCACCGGGATGAACTCCACCGGCGAGATCGCCCCAAGCTTGGCGCTGTTCCAGCGCAGCAGCGCCTCGGCCCCGACGATGCGATGGCTGGCCAGGTCGTACTTGGGTTGATAGACGAGCTGCAGTTCGTTGTTCTCGCGCGCATCGCGCAGCGCGTTTTCCAGCATGTAGCGGCGTTGCAGCCGGGCGTTGAGCTCAGCCGTGTAGAACTGCGCACGGTTGCGGCCGTTCTGCTTGGCGCGGTACATGGCGGCGTCGGCCGAACGCAGCAGGTCGGAACCCGAAATGCCGTCATGCGGATACAGCGCCACACCAATCGACACGCCCAGGTAGTAACGCCCGTTGACGGTATCGAACGGCTCGCGCATGGCTTGAAGCAATCGTTCAGCCAGCAACGCAATGCGCTTTCCTTCGACACGCTGGTCGATCAGGATGACGAATTCGTCGCCGCCCAGGCGGGCGATCACGTCACCTGGGCCGATGCAATCGGTCAGGCGTGCGGCGGCGCTTTGCAGCAGCGTGTCGCCGCAAGCATGGCCGGCGGTATCGTTCACGCTCTTGAAGCGGTCGAGATCGAGGAAGAACAACGCCAGCTCACGGCTCTCGTCGCGGGCGCTCTCAATGGTGCTTTCGAGGTGCGCGATGAAGAAGCTGCGGTTGGTCAACCCCGTGAGCGCATCGTGCGCAGCGAGATGGCGCAGGCGCTGCTCGGCGCGCTTGATATCGGTGATATCGGCAAACGACAACATCACGCTGCTTGGTGCCGGCTCAGCATGGCGACGGATGGGGATGATGTTCTGCCGCACCCACATCAGCTCACCGGTCTTGAGCAACAGCCCGTACACGCGACCGAAGATGGGTTCGCCGGTGCGCAGCACCAACCCTGACGGCATCATGGTCGAACCGACTTCCTTGCCGTCTTCGTCCACCACGCGTTGAATCGGGTCGAGCCGGTTTCGCCCGACGAGCTGCCCCGGGCGCACGCGCAAGATGCGCTCGGCGCTGGCGTTGGCAGCCTGCACCACGCCGTCCGGCGACATGATCACGACGCCTTCGTGCAGGTTCGAGATCGCCAGCCGATAGCGCTCCTCGCTTTCGGCCAGGCCCCGTTCGACGTTGTCTTTCTGAATGGCAACGCCTGCCAGATGCGTGACGTCGTCGAGGAAATGCTGTTCTTCTTCCACAGGCATGCACGGTTGCCGATAGAACAGCCCGAGCACGCCAAGCTTGTCGCCGCGCGATGAGCGAATCGGCAAAGCCCATGCGGAAACAAAGCCCGCTGCCAATGCTGCCGTGCGCTCGTGTTGCCAGCGCGGGTCGGTCGCAATGTTGTCGATGAAAACGGCCTCACCCAGATACACGGCACAGCCGCATGCGCCAGCGTCGGGACCGACGGGCGTGCTCTCCAGCGTGGCGGCATAGCCCGCAGGTAGCGTCGGCGCAGCGGCCACACTCATGGTCTGGGAGTCGGCGTCCAGCAACAACAGCGCCGACATTGCATTCGGATAGACCTGCTCGACGTACAGGCACAGGTGGCGCAGCACAGTCGACAGCGTCGCATTGGAGGCAAGTTGCGCAAGCACGGCGTTCTCCGAAGCAAGCAGACGGCGCGCATGCAGCGCTTCGGCGCGAGCCTTTACGGCATTGCGCTCCAACGCATGGCGCGACATGGCCTCGCGCAGCACGAGCATGACGGCGGGCTGACCTTCGTGCTCGCACGCAGCGGCTTCGCTGGCAACCAGCACATGCGTGTAGTCGGCGCGCACCAGACGGTGTTCGACCGGCTGGGCAGAAAGGCCGCTGCTCACCATGCCTGCCAGGCGCGGAATCACCTGGGCAACGTCATCGGGATGAATCAGGCCGGCGAGTTGCAGGCCCGTCAGTTGCGCTGGATCCTGCGCGCCCAGCAAGCGGGCGGCGGCCGGGTTGGCTCGCACCAGCCGCCCGTCCACGGTCAGCAATACCGCGTCGGACGACAGCCGGGACAGCGCGTCGAAACCGGTACCGCGCATATCAGTCATCGCCCCCGCCATGGCCGCCACCGGACGTTGCGCGGCTTCGGAGCGCGGCGCAACGTCTGTAGGAGAGGCTCCGGCCTGCGCCGGAAGAAACTGGGTCATGGGCAATGCGATGGCTTGAGCGATAACAGCAACAGCGACGGCAATGGGAAAGCGAGAGGCAGACTACACGTGTCTCGCCCCTAACCACAACGGCGCGCCGGTGGAAAACTGAAGGGTTCAGCGTGTGATACCCCTGAGGGGCGTGTGGTGGCCACCCTACGTTGGCATGACCCAAGAAAAAACCCGCGCTCAGTTGACGAGGCGCGGGTTGAAATCTCTGGACCGTGTCGATCTGTTCCAGAGAGGAGAACCGACCCGTGAGGCAAGCGACGCAAAGCTCCATCGCATCACCATGTTAGGAATCATAGTGGCCCCCTTGGAAAAACAAAGGGCGGAAAAGGCCGGATATTCCATCGCATTTTCATTTCCGCCGACCCATTTGTTTTGGCACTGCACGAACCCCGTTGCTGCTTGCCCCGTCTGCTTACATCGCCTGCATGTGCGAGCCTTATGTGCGGTTCGTTTCACGATGCGACGATGCCGGAAAAAATCTCCCCGGCATATTGGTTGGTCGCTACATTGGTGAGAATGTTCCAACCCCGCCCGATTATGTCGTTCACATGAAGTATTTTGCGCAGGCAAAATCACGCTTGAGTGATCCATGAGGCAGATTGCCGCGTCAAGTTCGGGCGCGGCGTGCCGTTAGTGGTCGAAAGAGCGCGTCTGCCCCGTGACCTAGCAGGCGCAAATTGGATGCACGTGTCTGGACTGTCATGCCGTCTCTGTCTCCCCCCAATCGATCGCTTTCACGGCGCACCACGCGGTTGTTGATTGCCGTGAGCGTGCTGGCCGCACTTGTTGCGTTGCCGCGTGCGCACGCTTCTACGCCGCCCGCGGCTGCGGCAGCCCCTGCTCCCAGTCGTCCACCCGTTGCTGCTGCCGCACCTGCCCCAATTCCGGCCGCCAAGACAGCCAAAGCCACGACCGTTGCCTCCACGGCCCCGACCTGCCAGGCGATCATGCAGCGCCTGTCGGGCAGCCTCGCGGCCACGCCCAGCACGGCCGACAAGCCGGGCACCGTGATGATCGACGTCGACAAGGCAGGCGTGATGATGGCCTGCAGCCATTCCGACTCGATTGCCATTCCCGTACCGGGCGGCAAGCCCCGATGACATCCGTCGGCTTCACACACCGTGTCGTGACCGGCATGCTGGCGGCGCTGGCAGCGCTGTCCATGCCGGTGGCCGGTGCTGAGCGCTGGATCCCGCTGCCCGATCAACCGGACAGCCACGCGTCGCTCGACGTCGGCAGCATCCAGCGGATGCCCAGCGGCCCGGTCAGCGCGTGGGTGCGCGTAGAAGCATCCAACCGTGCGGGCATGCGGTCGCTGCAGCGCATGTTCGGCGCCTTTCGCGGCGACATGGCCGATTTTCTGTACACCGTCGATTGCCGCAGCCGGCAGTTCTCGGTCTCGCAAGCCAAGCTGTATCAAGGCGCGCTGACCGTCAGCGAAAGACAGATCGCCAACGATGCGGGCTGGCAACGCGTGGATGGCGTCGGCCTGGCGGGCGAGGTGGCGCGCCAGCTCTGCAGCGGATAGCGTCCGGGCTCTTTGCGTCGCATCGCGATGCCATCGTTGGTAACATCGACGCGTGCGCCCCGCCCCCACGCCCCCTTCGCATCAACCTGCCGACCCTCGCGTAACCGCAGACGCGAGCGTCTTCGGCACGCTTGCACGCGGCTCGCGCGCATCGCTTGAGCGCGTGACGAATCTGGGCGACGGCGTGACCGCCGCCATCTGGCGCAACGAGCACGACGAGGCGCGCTACATCCAGCCCGAGCACCACACGCTGTCGGTCTATCTGCAAGGCGGCTACACCACGCACCGGCAAGATCTACCGCACCTGTTCGGCGCGCCGGGCCGCGTGTGCATGCTGCCGGCCGAACACCAGTCGAGCTGGGTGATCGAGCAGCCGATGCGCTTCGTTCACCTGTATTTCACGCCCGATGCGCTGGCCGGACACGCTGTACGCCTGCTCGACGCAGAGCCGCGCCTGTTTACGCTGCACGACCGCACCTTCATCGAAGACGCTCATCTCGCACAAGCCTGCGCGAACATCGCCAAGCTCGATTGGACCGACCTGGACGCGCGCATGCGCGCCAACGCGCTGGCCAACGACACACTGTCGTATCTCGTGCAGACCCAGGGCCGCACACGGGCGCTGGCTGTGCGCGGCGGGCTGGCGCCACACGTGTGCCGGCGCATTGCCGCGCGCATCGACGCCGAACTGCACCTGCCGCTGTCACTCGGGCAATTGGCGGCAGAAGCGAATCTGTCGGAATTCCATTTCGCGCGGATGTTTCGCGCGTCTTTCGGGGCGGCGCCGCATGAGTGGGTGATGCAGCAGCGCATGGCGCGCGCGCAAACGCTGCTGCGCACGACCACCCTTGCGCTGGCGACGATTGCGGAGCGCTGCGGCTTTGCCAGCGCCAGCCATTTCAGCCGGCGATTTGCGCTGCAGCTTGGCGCGTCGCCGTCGCGCTACCGGCAGGCGTGGCAACGGGGCTAGCCCGCAATCTGCCAAGTCAATATGCGAACGACCGTGCATTGCGATCGTTTGGTTGTCCTGGTCGTCCATATCGGCCGAAAAGCTGTGCTGGACTAGCGTTTTCCACGATAGAGGCGCATCGGCGGGCGCAGTAACGTGGAGATGGGTTCCCCATGGAGACCGCCATGTTTACCCATATCCTCCTGCCGACCGACGGCTCCGAGCAGTGCCGCAAGGCCATCGACGGCGCGCTTAAGCTGGCGCACGCCACCGGTTGCCGTCTCACCGCCTACACGTGCATTGAAGAATTCCCCAACATGGCCTATTCGGCCGGCGTGGGCGAGTGTCCGCATGCGCATTACATGGAAACGGTGCAGGGCTACGCGAAGGACTGCATCGACCGCATTGCAGAGCGTGCGCGGGAAGAAGGCGTGCAGTTCGACAGCGATGTGTCGCAGTTTGCCGAGCCCTATCTGGGCATCCTCGATGCGGCAAAGCGGCACGCGTGCGACGTCATTTTCATGGCATCGCACGGGCACCGCAGCCTGATGGGGCGACTGTTGATCGGCAACGAGACGCGCAAGGTGCTGACCTACGCGCACGTGCCGGTGGTGGTCTACCGCTAGAAATCCGTTCTCGGGCTCCGCTGCGGACCGAGAATCGATTCCATCTTTGGGCAGCCGCGAATTACATCATCGGCACCGGTTCCGGCCCGCCTTCGCCGGACTCGAGTTCCGCCACGCGCTGGGCTTCACGCTCACCCACCTGTTTGCGCTGTTCCGGCGTAAGCACCTGCATGATCTTGGCGCCGGCCTGCGCGCGCAATTGCGCTTCGCGGGCAACGGCGCGGCCGAGCGATTCAGTCAGGGCACGCGCACGCGCCTCGTCATACTGGCCTGACGCCACCATCTGATGCAGATCGCGGCGGGCATGCTCGATAGCCTTGCGCTGCTCTCGCGCTTCGGGCATCTGCGCATATTCGATGGCGAAAATCTTGTCACGCTGCTCTTCGCTCAGCCTCAGGCCACGCAGAAAGGGCGCGCCGCCATGATGCGGGCCCATGCCACGCGGGCCGCCTGGACCCATGCCTGGCCCGCGCTCCATCATGCCCGGACCACGTGGTGACATGGGTGGCATGGGCGAGAGCGGAACAGCGCCGGGCCCGGCGGTCTGGGCCAGCGCGGCGCACGAAAGCAAAAGTCCGGCGGCAAAACCTGCCACGCGGGAAGTCACTGCGGTCATGTTGAAGCTCCTCATGAGATCGTCGGCCGAACATGCCGGCCATACGTTCACTGTAGCCATCGACCCTGCACAAAAGGTGGGCAAACAGAGGAGTTTTCTTGAACCTCAGGCGTCGAGTCGGTAACCCACGCCGTAGACGGAATGGATCATGTCGGTGCCCGGGTTCACCTGCTCCATCTTGCGGCGCAGGTTCTTGATGTGGGTATCGACCGTGCGGTCGGTCACGATGCGGTGGTCGTCGTAGATCTGCTCGAGCAGGTTCGAGCGCGACAGAATGCGCCCCGGTGCGCCCGCCAGTGCGGCCAGCAGGCGAAACTCCACCGGCGTGAGGTCGAGGCGCTGGCCGCGCAGCGTGGCGGCATAGGCGGCACCGTCGATCTGCAAGGCGCTCTCCGGCACGCCGCCAGCGCGCTGTACGCGGCGCAGGATGGTCTTGATGCGCGCCACCAGTTCGCGCGGGCTGAAGGGCTTGCAGACGTAGTCGTCAGCGCCAAGCTCGAGGCCGAGCAGGCGGTCGATTTCTTCCACGCGCGCCGTCACCATGACGATGGGCACCTCGCTAAAGGCGCGCACCTCGCGGCAGATCTCCAGCCCGTCCTTGCCGGGCAGCATCAGGTCGAGCAGCACGAGTTCGGGTGAGGTTTCGCGAACGCGCTGCGTGGCATGCGTGCCATCGGCCAGCCACTCGGTCTCATAGTGAGCGGCGCGCAGATAGTCAGTCATCAATGCGGCCAGCTTGGGTTCGTCTTCAATGATCAGAATCATGGTCGGCTAGCGGATCAAGCACATCAAGAACAGGCAGGCGAATGGCGATCCACAGCCCGCCCAACGGCGAAGGTCTGGCTTCAATGGTGCCGCCGTGTGCAGCGACGATGGTCTGGCACAAGCTCAGGCCCAGGCCAGCCCCGCCCTGCGCCCGGCTGCGTGAGGCATCAACGCGGAACAGGCGGTCGAAGATGCGCGGCAGCATCGCCTCGGGCACGCCCGGCGCGCTGTCCTGCACGTCGATGTGCTGCCAGTCACCGTCCAGATGGACATGCACGCGCAGCGTGCCGCCGGCATCGGTGTAGCGCAGGGTGTTCTCCAACAGGTTCTGCATGACCTGCCGCAGGCGCTGCGCGTCGCCCTTGACCATCGTTGCATGCGACGGTGCTGCCGGCACGTCCAGCTGCAGCGCGATGCCCTTTTCCATCAGGCGTGACGTGAAGCCCTGCACGGCGCTGCACACGGTATCGGCCAGGTCGAGCGGCTCCATGTGGAAGGCGAGCGCCCCCACGTCGGCCAGCGAGAGTTCGTACAAGTCATCGATGAGCTTGCTGAGCGTCGACACCTCCGCCTGCAATGACGCGAGCGAGGTGGCCGTCAGCGGGCGCACGCCGTCTTCGAGTGCTTCCAGTTCGCCGCGCAGCACCGCCAGGGGCGTGCGCAGCTCGTGCGAGATGTCGGCCGTGAGCTGACGCCGCATTTTCTGGTTGGCCTCCAGCGATGCGGCAAGGTGGTTGAAATCCGCCGCGAGCCCGCCAAGTTCATCGCGCGAATGCACGTCGACACGGGTGGCGTAGTCGCCGTCAGCCATACGGCGTGCGGCATCCGTCAGCCGGCGCATCGGAGCGAGCAGGCCGCGCGCGAGCAGCACCGCCACCAGCGCCGCCAGCAGGACAGACAGGCCCGCGATGATCCACGTGGCACGCAACTGCTGCGCTTGGAAGGCCTGATCCGCGCCTTCGGGAACCCGCACGCGCGGCGGCATGGCCAGCCAGCCTACGGTCTGGCCGTTGTGGTGCAGTTCATGCCAGCGCGCGTTCGGCCCGAGCGGCGGCCCGTCGCCAATGATGACGTTGCGCTGCGCATCAAGCAGCCAGATCGGCGAGTGCGGGATCGGCGGCTCGCCGGGCGGGTGCGGCGGCAGGCTCCCTGCGGGAGGCGGGCCAGGCGGCATGTCTCTGTCGATGCCGCGGTCCGGTCCGGGCGGGAGCGGATCGAAGCGGTGGCCCGGCGGGAGGTCGAAGCGGTCGCCGCCCATGCCATTGGCTCGGGCCCGGGCGCCTTCGCGGCGCAGCAGGCGGAACCACGCCATGCGATCGTTGCGCAGGAAATCCCAGTTGCCGTGCTGCGTGTAGGCGGCTTCCACGCCCTGCGCGAGCACGGCCATGCGCTCGGATTCGCGCGCGTTCACGTAGTCGAGAAAGTTGGCATCAAAGCGCCAGCGCACCGCCGCGCCCATGGCGAGCGCAACAACGATGCTCAGCATGAACAACGCAACGAACAGCTTGGAGGTAATACCGAAAGACGGGCGCATGGATCAATCAGGGGCTGCCGGACGCCGCTGGCGGGAGCGGTTCCCGCGCTGCCCGGCAGCAGGCACGGCCGCATCTTACCGGGCGCGCTGCCGCAGAAAGCGCCAGCATACCAACCGCCGGTGCGCGAAAAATGAGCGAAATGCGAAGAAAGCGTATGCTGCTGCCACGCTGCACACCCGTAGATTCGCGTCCCCTCACAAGGAACCGCCCTTGCCCAGCCGGCCGGCCAACCTCGCGTTTTCGATGCATCGCTGCGCCATGCGCGGCGTGGAAGCCGTCGCCGCAGATTCCGGCCACGCCTTCCCGCGCCATACGCATGGCCAGTTCGGCATCGGCATCGTTGATCGCGGAGCGCAGAGATCATTCAGCGGACGCGGCACGGTAGAAGCCGGCGCAGGCGACGTCATCACGGTCAATCCGTTTGAAGTGCACGATGGAACACCCATCGGCGATGCCGGCCGCGCATGGCGCATGCTTTACCTCGACCCCGGCGTGGTCGCTGAATTGGCGACGGACCTGCACCCCGGCCACTGCGGCGACGCTGAATTCGACCGCCCGGTCATCCACGACGCAGACCTCGCTCCCCGCATGCGCATGCTGTTTGCGCAGATGACGGTGCCCGCCGCACAAAGTAATGCACTGCTGCGCGAGCAGCTGCTGCTGTCCGTACTGGCAGACGCGCTGCACGCCGCCAACGACCGCACCAACCACCACGCTGACGCAGCCCCCGACGCCATCCGGCTTGCCCGCACCCGCATCGATGACGACCCCGCGGCGGCCATCTCCCTGCTCGACCTCGCACAGGAAACAGGCCTGAGCCGCTTTCAGGTATTGCGCGGTTTTGCCCGCGTGACCGGCCTCACGCCTCACGCCTATCAGGTGCAACGGCGCGTGGCCCTGGCGCGCCGCCTGATCGCCCAAGGCGAGCCGCTGGCGGAAGTGGCAGCCGCATGCGGTTTTGCCGATCAAAGCCACATGACGCGGCAGTTCGTCCGCAAGTACGGCGTGTCGCCGGGCATGGTGGCGGCAGCGCGCTAGCCGCATCCTCCCCCCACCCTCCCCCCGCTGCAATTTCGTTCAAGACGCGCACATCGCGCGGGCCCATCCTGCGGCTTCCACACACGCAGGATGCGATATGTCCAAACGACTCGAAGGTTGTCTTTACCTCGCCCTGGCAATGGTGCTGGTGGGCAGCACCGTTGCGGCCAGCAAGATCATCGCGGCGGGCTTGCCGCCATTTACGGCGACAGCGTTGCGCTTTGCGATGGCGCTGCCGCTGTTCCTGTTCATCATGCGCATGACGCGCACACGCTGGCCCGTGCTCGCACGCCGGGATTGGGCGCTGCTTTTCGTGCAGGCGGGTGCCGGCAGCGTGGGTTATACGACGCTGCTCATTTCCGGGTTACGGCACACGTCAGCCGCAGACGCTGGCGTCATCATCGGCACGCTGCCGGTCATGTCGGCCCTGATCGCCATCGCGCTGCTGGGCGAACGGCCCGGGCGCGCGGTGCTGGGAGCGATTGCGCTGGCCACCGCCGGCGTGCTGGCCATCGCCCTGCAGCCGCGCGGCGACGCGACCCATCCGCTGCTGGGCAATCTGCTCGTGATGGGCGCAGTGGTGTGCGAGGGGCTTTTCATCCTGCTCAACAAGCGGCTGCGCACGCCGGTGCCACCGCTTGCGCTGTCGGCATTGATGAGTACATTCGGCTTGCTGACGGCTCTGCTGCCCGCGCTGTGGGAAGCGCCGTGGCAGTTGCACGCATCGGCGCAAGCAACGCACGCGCTGATGGCCGTGGCGTATTACGCCATCGTGCCGACCGTCGGTGGTTTTGTGCTCTGGTATGCCGGGGCCGCGCGCGTGAGCGGTGCAGAGGCATCGTTGTTTACCGCGTTAGCACCTGTGGCAGCCATGGTATTTGCAGCAACGCTGCTCGGCGAGGCCGTCAGCACGCGCCAGGTGGGTGGCATTGCTTGCGTGCTGGCAGCGGTGCTCAGCCTTGGCTTGGCGCGTGCACCACGGCCAGCAATATCGACGACGTCTTAGGCTTCCGCCTCGGGTGCCGTCACATCTTCCATACGCTCAATCCGCACGCGCACGATGCGGCGGCTACCGGCTTCAAGGATCACGAAACGCAGGTCGTGGCGCACCAGCGTATCGCCCACTTCGGGCAGGCGGTCCCATTGATTGAAGAGGTAGCCGCCCAGGCTCGTGGCGCTGCCGCCTTCGTCGAGCAGCCAGTCGACATGCAGCACATCTTCGAGACGGCGCAGGTCAGCCTCGCCGGCGACTTCCCAGCAGCCATCGCTGACTTCCACCACGCCCGGCCGTTCGTCTTCATCGGGGAATTCACCGGCAATGGCTTCGAGCACGTCGATGGGCGTCACCACGCCCTGCACGACATCCAGCGAATCCGTCACCAACATCATGCGGCCGCGTGCGCGCTTGAGCTTGTCCATCAGGCGCAGGATGCCGACGTTGTCCGACACCTTGAGCGCAGGCTTGACGCTGCGCTCCACGTCGATGGCACCGCGCGTGTCGAGGTCGCCCATCAGGTCCTTGGCGCGCGCCACGCCAACCAGGTCATCCAACCCGCCGCGGCACACCGGAAACTGGTTATGCGGCACAGCCAGCAACAGCTTGCGCGTGATGGACACGTCGGCATCGAGATCCACCCACGAAATATCGTGGCGCGGCGTCATGATCGAGCGCACTGAGCGCTCGGCCAGGTCCAGCACGCCGCTGACCATGCTGCGCTCTTCGGGGCGGAACACGGTCTCGGGCACGGACTGGCCAGCGTCGTGCGAGGCGGCCTCGTGCGATTCGGACTCTGCCGGCGCGCCCCGGCGGTCGCCCAGCAGGCTTAGCACCGCATCGGCGGTGCGCTCGCGCAGCGGGCGGCGGCGATCGTAGCGCACTGTATTGTGCTGGGCTACCTGGTTGAAGAACTCGATCAGGATCGAGAAGCCGATCGCCGCATACAGATAGCCCTTCGGAATATGAAAGCCCAGGCCCTCGGCAACGAGCGAGAAGCCGATCATCAGCAGGAAGCTCAGGCACAACACCACCACCGTGCGATGCGCGTTGACGAACTCCGTCAGCGGGCGCGAGGCAAACAGCATGGCGCCCATGGCAATCACCACGGCCGTCATCATCACCGGCAAATCGTTGACCATGCCCACGGCGGTGATGACGGAGTCGATGGAGAACACCGCATCGAGAATCACCACCTGCGCGATCACATTCCAGAACTTGCCGTGACCGGTGCCATGGCTTTCGTCCTGCGGCTCGCCGTCCAGACGCTCATGCAGCTCGGACGTGGCCTTGAACAGCAGGAAGAAACCGCCCAGCAGCAGGATGATTGACCGGCCCGACAGATCGACCGGCCCAAGCGTGAGCAGGGGCTTGGTGAGCCCGATCAGCCACGACATAGCGGCCAGCAGCACCATACGCATCAGCAGGGCGAGGCCTAGCCCGATCACCCGGGCACGGTCGCGCAGCGCTGGCGGCAGCTTGTTGACCAGGATGGCGATGAAAACGAGGTTGTCGATGCCGAGAACAATCTCGAGCACCACCAGGGTGAACAGGCCGATCCAGATGGACGGGTCAGCAAGCCAGGTCATAGCGGGAAATGGAAGACTGCAAAAAGACGATCCGCCGATGATAACCGCAGCGCACGCACGGCCTTGCGCGAATCCCGCGTTGGGTGTTGCAACAAACGGGCCGCGGGGCTTGGAGCCGGCAGTTCAGCGCTGTGCAACCCGGCTGCCGCCTTGGGCGCTGGATTGCGTCGTCCGCACGGGGCGGTAGCCGTCGGTGAGCGTCTTGAGGAAGGCAACGATGTCGCGCACATCGGCCTCGGACAGCACGGGCTTGCCTCCGGGCTTGCCGCCAAACGGCGGCTCCATGTTGACGTTGGCGCGGTATTGGGGCGGCAGGTCGTCGAACTTGTCGACCGTGCCGTCTGCCTTACGCGGATACCACTTCTGCGGTTGCGTGTCGCGCTGGGCGTAGAAGCGCACCGCGTCTTCCAGCGAATGGATCGCGCCGTTGTGGAAGAACGTCTTGCGTAGTGCCACATTGCGCAGCGAGGGCGTGCGGAAGCGGCCGCAGTAGTCCGCGCGGTCTTTCAGGTCGGTCCGATCGGGCCCGCACAGGCCCAGATCGAAGAACTTCGGGTCAGCATTGGCCGCAAGCGTACGGTTGCGCGGAACGCCCACGGCAATGTGGCCGAAATCGGTGAAGGCCGGGAACGCCCCGTCCTGCTTGATGGCACTCACGTGGCACGAGGCGCAGTTGCCCTTGGCCGGATCGGCGAATGCCTGCAGCCCGCGCATTTCCTGCGGCGACAGCTTCACCTGCTTGCGCAAAAACGCGTCGTACTTGCTGTCATACGGATAGAACTCGGCCGGCGTCTGCTGGAAGACCTCCAGCACCATCAGCGCCGCACGGAAGGCTGTGTCTTCGTTGTCCAGGATGTCGTTGCCAAACACTTGGCGGAAGGCCTGCGCATGACGGCCATTGCGCAGCTTGGCCACCACGGCGGCCTGCGTGCCGTTGGCCATCTCGTGCGCAGACAACAGCGGGATGCGTGCCTGATCGTGCGTGGACGACACGCGGCCGTCCCAGGTGTAGCCGCCGGTCGGGCCTTGATCTTCTGAGTCGTTGCCGTCGCTCTCGTAGAAATGCTCGGTGAACGCAGGCACGTTCTGGATATAGCGCAATGACGGCGCGGCACGCACGCCGGTCTTGCGCATGTCTGCGCCACCCAGTTGCACTGACAGATCGTTCGGCGGGCCATACGCATGCGTCGGGCTATGGCAGCTTGCGCAGGACTGCTTGCCCGAAGCAGACAGGGCAGGATCAAAAAACAGCGCCTTGCCCAGCGCCGTCATTGCGGGTACCGACGGGCGGCGCGTGGCCATCATTGTGTAGAAGGCCTTTTCGTACGCCGGCGCCGCTGCGGGCTTGGCGGGTGTTGCCGCAGCAGCCGCTGCTGCCGGTGCCGAAGCTCCCACGGTTGCGGCATGGGCCACCGCTGCTTCGCCGCGGCCGCAACCGCTCAATCCGGCAGCCAGTCCAACAAGCACAAGCGCAGAAACAGCGATCACGCGAAGAGTTGCAGCAGGCAGAAGGCGGCGCATTGGCGATAGGCGAAATTTTGGGAGCCTTGCAACTTAGCATGGCTCCCATGACACTTTGATGTCGTCAAACGTGTGTCACGTCAGCCCTTGGAGAGGTCCCATGGTGGCAAATGTCTTCAAACGTTCGGTGGCGCCCCTGCTCATCCTGATGATGGTCATCACGCTGAACTGGGGCGAAATCGGCGCTACGCCTGCGTTTTCATCATCAACTTGTCACACACGAAGCACAGACTCCCGCTCGCTTTCGTCCCCCACACAACAATCCAGGGAAATCATGAGCCGAGCGCTTCGTCTTTTGCCGCTGACCGCGTTGGTTGCGGCCAGCATGTCTGCCTGTGGTGGCAGTGATTCGAGCAGCAATGCCTCCGCGTCCACGTCGGGCGTCGTGACGGGCAGCTACTTCGAGAATGCCAAGGTCTGTATCGACGCCAACAACAATGGCAAGTGCGATGCCGGTGAAACCAGCACGCGCACCGACAAGAACGGTGCCTACACGCTGTCGGGCACGGGCCCCATCACCGTTGAAATCGGTACGGACGCCTTCCGCAACGATCCGGACACCGGCGCGCACACGGCTATCACGCAGCCGCTGGTGTTTCGCGCACCGGCTGGCGCCAATGCCGTTGTCAGCGCCATCTCGACCGAACTGGCAGTGCTGATGGACAGCAACGGCGGCGACATCAATGCCGCCAAGACCGCGCTCGCCGCCCGCCTTGGCGTGACGATCGACAAGCTGCTGGAAGACCACAACAAGGAAACCGACGCTGGCACCAAGGCTGCGCTGCAGGCTGAAATCGACCAGGCCATCGCCCTGATTGCCGACGCCGTTGCCAATGGCGGCGACATCGGCAAGAGCCTGCGCGACGGCGTTGCCAAGCGCATGGCGCTGGCCAGCAACGTCAAGACGATCGTGGTGATCTACGCAGAAAACCGCGGCTTCGATAACCTGTACGGCCTGTTCCCCGGCGCCAATGGCATTCCCGGTGTGAACCAGAGTTCGACGGGCACTGCCGTTGCGCAGAAGGACTTCGACGGCTCCGTACTGCCGACGCTGCCGCCCACCTGGGGTGGCGTGACCGCAGCCGGTCAAAGCGTGCAGATCACGCAGGCCTCCACGGCCAACATGCCCAACCAGATGTTCCAGATCGACAGCCCGTCGGGCTTCGGCAGCACGGGCACGGTGGTCGGCCAGAACGTCATCACGCGCGACCTCTGGCACCGCTTCTACCAGAACCAGATGCAGATCAACGGCGGCAAGAATGACAAGTTCGCCGCCTTTGCCGATGCCGGTGGCCTGACCATGGGCTACTACGACGGCAGCAAGATGGCCATGTGGAACATCGCCAAGCAATACACGCTGGCGGATAACTTCTTCATGGGCGCTTTCGGCGGTTCGTTCCTGAACCACCAATACCTGATCTGCGCGTGCGCACCGATCTATCCGAACGCAAAGGCATCGCCGGCGGCCAACAGCATTGCCAACGTCAAGACGAATGCAGATGGCAGCCCGACGCTGATTCCCGCAGCGAGCTCCGTGATGGCGGGCGCACCGACGTCGTACGCCGGCGCCGCCGATGATGGCAACGCGACCAAGGACGGCAACCTGACGCCGGTCGACAAGGACGGCAACGCGTACGCCGTCAACACGATGCAGCCGCCGTACCAGCCGTCGGGCAATGCCGTGGCCAGCGGCAACGCGGCCTACGCCGATCCGACCAAGGCCACCACGCTGCCCAAGCAGTCGACCACCAACATCGGTGATCTGCTGACGGCCCGTGGCGTGGACTGGGCCTGGTATGCGGGCGCCTGGAATGCAGCCCTGGCCGACGCCCCGAACACCACGCGCAGCGTGATCTACAGCGGCTCGATCCAGTTCCAGCCGCACCACCAGCCGTTCAACTACTTCAGCCGCTTCGACCCGGCCACGGCCACCGGCGCTGCTGAACGTGCCGCTCACCTGCGCGACTACGACGCCGCCTTCCTGCAAGACGCAGCCGCTGGCAAGCTGCCCGCTGTGACGTTCTACAAGCCGCAAGGCAACCTGAACCAGCACCCGGGCTATGCCAACGTGGCTGACGGCGACGCGCACATCGCCAACGTGATCGCTCAACTGCAGAAGAGCCCGCAGTGGAAGAACATGGTGATCGTCGTGACGTATGACGAAAACGGCGGCTTCTACGACCACGCCACGGTGCCGAAGGCTGACCGCTGGGGCCCGGGCACGCGTATCCCGGCGATCATCGTCTCGCCGTTCGCCAAGAAGGGCTTCGTTGACCACACCCAGTACGACACGGCTTCGGTCCTGCGCCTGATCACGCACCGCTTCGACCTGCCGACGCTGCCGGGTATCAAGCAACGTGACGCGGCGCTCGTCTCCAACGGCAACAAGCCGATGGGCGACCTGACCAACGCGCTGGACTTCACGCAAGCGCAATAACGCTGCAGCGCAGTCCTCACGAGAAAGGCGGCCCGGAGCAATCCTGGCCGCCTTTTTCTTTAGCCGCTATTTGCCCTTCTTCTTGCCGGCGGGCTTCTCGCTCTCCAGCGTTTCAAGCCGCATCCCCACCTTGATCGTCACCTGCCAGTGGGCGATTTTGCCGTCGACCAAGTGGCCACGTGTTTCCAGCACCTCAAACCAGTCCAGATGCTTGAGGGTCTCGCCCGCGCGCGCGATGGCGTTGCGGACGGCTGCATCGCTGGAGTCGGGTGAAGAACCGACCAGCTCGATCATCTTGTAGGTATGGGAACCCATATCGCCTCCTTGTTGGCATGGTTGGAACGTCGGCAGGGTGTCTGCAAGGCGCGATATGCATGCGGCTGGCATGCGATGCGCGCGCCATTGCACTTACCAGAATGGCACCTGTCCCTCCGCCTTGATAGCCCGGATTTGCACGGGGCCAAAAAATCCTGGCGGTTAATTGCGTTTACAAATCTGACAAATATCGTCAGCGGACCGACGCGTGGCGTCAAACCCGCGCGCATGACGAACGCCTGATGGCGGTTGAGGTGCCATTTTTCGGGCGGTCGCACGGCATGTCCTTGCCGGACGGGGCTGGTACGGAACCTGCGTTGGAGTGCACACCCGTTTCCCCGAAGAGGAGGCGCCATGCGCCACCCAGAACAACAAGCCCCCGCCTCATACTCGCCGTTGTCGGCCGTGCCGCCCACGCCGCGGGCGACACAGGAAACCGCGCGACTGGTTGCAGAGACCATCCCCTTCAATCTCGAGCGCAACGGCCGGAGCATCGAAGCCACCTATTCGACCCGCAACGGCATCGTGACGGTCAAATACCGGGGCAAGACACTGTCCACGTATTCGCCGCAGGGTGCCGAAGCCGACTACAAGGCGGTCGCCCGTCAACTGCTCAGCGTCATGCTGACCATCTGAGCGGCTCCAAACCTTCATCAGTGCCGGCCCTTGGCCGCGCTGTGTGCTGGGCGGCCAAATTCGGCGCGCAGCGCATCCTTGGCACGCTCGAGAATCTGGCGCCGCCCGGCGCTGAGGTTGTGCCCAGCCCGATTGATATAGAACGTCAGCATTGACATGGCCGACTGGAATGCTGTCCCCTTGCGCCGCCGGCTGTGCTCGGCTGAAGCCTTGAGCGACGCGGCAATCCGCGCGGGGCTGCGCGACTTGAAGATGTCGGGTTCGATGTCCAGCGCGTCACTGGTTTCCATCACATGGTGCGACCAGCGCTGGGGCTTCGGTGTGGCCTTCGATTTGGCCGGCGCCGGCTTGGACCGGGCGTGGTGCATGGCCATGATGAAATCTCCTGTAATGAGGTACCGACAGTTCCGCAAGCCGCATACCCGCGTGGGCGGCTACAAAGGGGCGACTTCCGTTACGATGACGGACGCTTCACGCCTCTTTTTCGCCTCCTTCATTGATCGCCGGGTTCCGGCGCACATCCAACGTGTCTGGCGACGCCGGTCTTTCTCCCGCCCCCTCTTCTGCATCCGCGCAAACGCTGTCAGATGCGCCGTTCTCCTACCCTGCCTTCAGGCTGTTCTGGTTCGCCCGGCTGTCCACCACCTTCGCGTATCAGATGTTCGGGGTGGCTGTTGGCTGGCAGATCTACGACCTGACGCGCAGCGCCTATGTGCTGGGGCTGGTGGGGCTGGCGCAGTTCCTGCCGTCGGTGGTGCTGGTACTGGCCTCCGGCCATATTGCGGACCGCTACGACCGGCGATACGTCGTACGCGCCTGCCAGGCCGTCGAAGCACTGGTTGCGCTCGCGCTGGCCGTCTTGGCGGCCAACGGGCACGCCGGTGTGCAACCGATCTTCCTGTGCGTGGTGGTGATTGGCGCGATGCGCGCGTTCGAGACGCCGACGCTGCAAGCGCTATTGCCGACGCTGGTGCCACTGCAGGCATTGCCGCGCGCGGTGGCGCTGTCCAGCTCGGCCGGGCAGACCGGCGTCATCCTGGGGCCGGCGCTGGGTGGCTTTCTGTACGTGGCCGGCGCGCCGGTGGTGTATGCCACGGCAGCCGGGCTGTTCATGTTGGCGCACGTGCTCCTGGCGCTGGTGCGGATGGAGCGCGCGGTGCCCGTCAGCACGCCGGTGAGCCTCGAATCGCTGTTCGCGGGCATCGCCTTCATCAAGGGGCGGCCGGTGGTGCTGGGCGCCATCTCGCTCGACCTGTTTGCCGTGCTGCTGGGCGGGGCGACAGCGCTGCTGCCGATCTACGCGCGCGACATCCTGGGCACAGGCGCATGGGGTCTGGGGCTGCTGCGCTCGGCGCCGGCGGTGGGGGCGCTGGGCATGGCGCTCTTCCTGGCGCACCGCCCGCTGGATCGGCACGTTGGCCGGGTCATGTTTGCCGCCGTGGCGGTGTTTGGACTGGCGACGCTGGTTTTCGGGGTGTCGCGCTGGCTGCCGGTGTCGATGCTGGCGCTGGTGCTGCTAGGCGCGTCGGACATGATCAGTGTGGTGATCCGGACGTCGCTGGTGCAGCTCGACACGCCGGATGCCATGCGCGGGCGCGTGAGCGCAGTCAATTCAGTGTTCGTAGGCGCGTCCAACCAGTTGGGCGAATTCGAATCGGGCATGTTGGCCGGGCTGCTGGGGCCCGTGGCCTCGGTGGTGATTGGTGGCCTGGGCACGCTCTTGGTGGCGGCAGCCTGGATGCGGCTGTTCCCTGCCCTGACGCACCGCGACCGCATGCGCGATCCGCATCACGAGCACACCGGACACCCCTCTTCAGGGGGATAAACCCGCAGACCCGCGCCGCTGGTGGCTTGAGCAAGAATGGGGCAGTGTCTTGCAAGCGTGTCAGCGAAACCCCGATGGCATCGACGGTGGCCAATTCGTATCCTGAGTCACCTTTGGCTGCCTTGTTCCACGCCCGGTATTGCGCCTGACTGTGACGTCCATCCTGCCCTCTTCGTCCCGCCCGTCGGACGCGCGCGCTGCCGGCGCTGCCCGGCTGCCGGATCCTGGGCCTTTCAGCACCAGCGGGTTCAACGGTGCACCGGCCATTCGTCCATCGGCGTGGCTGGTGGCGATCGGTGCGGCCGCAGTCGGCACGATTGGCCGGGTGCTGCTCGAATCGGCGATGGGCATCCATTTGCCGTTCTATCTTGCCTTTCCGGTGGTGACGATTGCCGCGTGGTATGGCGGCTTCTGGCCGGGGATGCTGGCCATCGTCTGTTATGCGGGGCTCTTCATCGGGCTGGCCGCGCTGCAAAGCTGGCCTGCCGCTATTCCACTCACGCCAATCCAGATGACGGTGTTTGGGGTGGGTGCGCTGCTCATCTGCGCGCTGTGTGAGCAGTTGCGCCGGGCCCGCGCCGGGGCTGAACGGCGCGCGCGGGCCGAAACCCAGCAACGCCTATCGCAGCAGCGCCTGCTGGCCGCACTGCAGGCCTCGCCCATTTCGCTCTACGACGTCGACAACACGATGCACTTCACGTGGGTCCACAACCCCGTGTTCGGCCTGCAGCCCGAGCAACTCCTCGGGCGGACGGTACGCGAAGTGTTCGGCCGCCGCGCCGCGTCGCGCCTGACTGAAGCCGGCCAGCACGTCATCGAAACCGGCACGCCTACGCGCGTGGAGTTCGCTTTCCGTCGGCGCCATACGCAGCGCGTGGTCTACGACGTGGTGGTCATGCCGCTGCGAGACGACACGGGCGAGATCATCGGTCTGACCAACGCCGTGATCGACATCAGCGAGCGCCGCCAGACCGAGGCGCGCCGCACGCAGCTGCTCGAAGCCGAATCCCGCGCCCGCGAAGAAGCCGAGCGCGCCAGCCGCCTGAAGGACGATTTCCTGGCGACGGTCAGCCACGAGCTGCGCACGCCGCTCAACGCGGTGCTGGGCTGGGCGCAACTGCTGAACATGCGCGCCTACGATGAAGCGATGTTCAAGCGCGGCATTGAAGCCATCGAGCGCAGCGCCCGTACGCAAGTCCACCTGATCGACGATCTGCTCGACATGTCGGCCATCCTCTCGGGCAAGGTGCCCCTGGAGGTAGGCCCCGTGGACCTGGCCGACGTGCTGGAACGCGCGCGCGAGACCATCGAGCCCATGGCGCGCCAGAAGAACATCACCATCGATACCGAATTCCTGCCCGTGCCAATGCTGCAAGGCGATGCCGGACGCCTGAAGCAGGTCTTCTGGAACCTGCTGGCCAACGCCGTCAAGTTCACGCCCGAGGGTGGGCACATCCGGCTCTCGGTGCACCCGTCGCCCGAAGGCGTGGTCGCCACCGTGCGCGATACCGGCATCGGCATCGAGCCGGCCTTCCTGCCGCATATTTTTGACCGCTTCCAGCAGGCGGATCTGTCGAGCACGCGCCGACACGGCGGACTCGGCCTGGGGCTGGCGATTGCCAAACAACTCGTCGAGCTGCACCACGGCCGCATCACCGCGGCCAGCAGCGGTGCGGACCGTGGCACCACCATGGCCGTGTCGCTACCGCTGCATGCAGCGCAACCGGGCGAACAGGCCAACCGAACGCCGGGCTTGGTGGCGGGGACGGGCATGCCGACGCTGGACGGCATCCGCGTGCTGGCGGTGGATGACAACCCAGAATCGCTCGGCGTGATCGCGCTGATGCTGGAGCGCTACGGCGCAGAGGTTGTCACCGTATCCAGTGGGGCTGCCGCGCTCGATGCGCTGGAACAAGCAGCCGCCAACGCCTACCCGTTCGATGCGCTGGTCAGCGACCTCGCCATGCCGGGCATGGACGGCATGCAGCTGGTCCGGGCCGTGCGCGAACGCGGTTTGACCGACATGCCCGCCATCGCCGTGACGGCGTTTGCCGACCCGATCCGCCTGAAGGCAGCGAAGGAAGCCGGTTACCAATCCGTCATCACCAAGCCGATCTTCCCGGGCGAGCTGGGCCACGTTCTGGCCGCCAATGTGCATCGCAAGACCGGGCCTGAGACGCTGGTGTGACACATCGGCAACCATGCCTTGACGGAATGGTTGACCGAACAAAAGTCATTGGCGCAAGTGGCGGCGCATCCGCATACTCATCGGTCTGTGCCGATCGGTGGGCATCTCTCCCCTAGCAGTTGCCAGCACCGGCTCACTCGATCGGCCAGCTTGCCCTTCCCATGAACCGCGTTCGCGGTTGTCTGCCGTATCCATAAGAACGCCTGAATCCTCCCTGCCCGTCTGGGCTGCGCTGGCATTCCGGGCTCAGAGAGGAGACTGCATCGCCATGCTTATCCGTTCGCTTCCCATGCTGTTGTCTGCCGTTGCGCTCGGCATTTCCGCGCAGGCCGTTGCCAAAGACGCGCCCAAGGCGGCCACCCAGACCATCGCCGTACCCGGCCTGTCAAAACCCGCCGACATCCTGATCGACCGCTGGGGCGTGCCGCACATCTACGCCAAGAGCGAAGACGACGGCTTCTTCGCCCAAGGCTTCAACGCGGCGCGAGACCGCCTGTTCCAGATCGACTTGTGGCGTCGCCGGGGCCTGGGGCAACTCTCAGAAGTATTCGGGCCGGCCTATGTCGAGCAGGATCGCGCGACGCGGCTGTTCCTATATCGCGGTGACATGCAGGTCGAATGGAATCATTACAGCCCCGATGCGCAGCGCATTGCCACGCGCTTCGTTGCCGGCATCAACGCGTATGTCGACTGGCTGGCCAAGCATCCGGAGCAGATGCCGTTCGAGTTCCGCAAGCTGAACTACACGCCCGCGCACTGGGCGCCGGAAGACGTGGTTCGCATCCGCAGCCACGGGCTGACGCGCAATCTGCAATCGGAAGTTGCGCGCGCCAACGTGGCGTGCAAGGCCAATCTTGCCGACGACACCATCCGCTTCGGCCTGCAGCCTGCCTGGCAAACCCAGTTGCCCGATGGCCTGGACCCGTGCCTGCCGAAGGATCTGCTGAAAGTCTTCACGCTCGCCACGCAGGGCGTGCGCCTCACGCCTGAATCGCTCAAGGGCGTAGATGTCGACAGCACGCGCGTGGCCGCCGCTGCCAACCTTGAAGAGACCATGGAGGGCAGCAACAACTGGGTGATCGCACCGGGCAAATCCACCACGGGCCGCGCCGTGATGGCCAACGACCCGCACCGCGCGTATTCGGCACCGAGCCTGCGCTACATCGCCCACGTCAGCACACCCACGCTCGACATCATCGGCGCCGGAGAGCCATCGCTGCCGGCCGTGTCGATCGGGCATAACGGGCACATCGCGTTCGGCCTGACCATCTTCAACATTGATCAGGAAGACCTCTACGTCTACGAGCTGAACCCGGTCAACAACAGCGAATACCGCTACAACGGCGGCTGGGAGCCTTTCACCGTGCTGCACGAAGCCGTGAAGGTGCGCGGCGGTGAGCCCCGCCCCGTCGACCTGACCTTCACGCGCCACGGCCCCGTGATCTACATCGATGCCGAGAAGCACCGGGCGTATGCCGTGCGCTCCGCGTGGCTGTCACCGGGCATGTCGCCGTATTTCGGGTCGGTCGGCTACATGCGCGCACGCACCTTCGCGCAGTTCAAGCAATCCATGATGAACTGGGGCGCGCCCACCGAAAACCAGGTCTATGCGGACACGAAGGGCAACATCGGCTGGGTGCCGGGCGGCCTCGCCCCGATCCGCCCGAACTGGGATGGCCTGCTGCCCGTACCCGGTGACGGCCGCTACGAATGGGCCGGCTTCTGGCGCGGCGATCAACTGCCCAGCGCCTACAACCCGAAGTCTGGCTACTTCACCTCGTCCAACGAGATGAACCTGCCGCCGGATTACCCGTACCGCGAGCGGAAACTGGGCTTTGAGTGGACCAACGGCTCGCGCCACGCGCGCATTGACGAAGTGCTGGCCAAGCTCGACAAGGTGTCGATCGAAGATTCGATGCACTTGCAGAACGACATGGTGTCGATCCCGGCGCGCAGGCTGATGGCATTGCTGGCGCCGCTATCGTCCAACGACGCCGACACGCAGGCTGCGCTCAATCTGTTCAAGGGCTGGAACGCGACCATGCTGGAGGATTCTCCGCAGGCCGCGCTGCATGAGGTCTGGTTCACGCATTATCTTGGCCGCGCGTTCAAGAATGCCGTGCTTTCCAAGGCCGGCGCCGAGGCAATGGCCGCGCCCGATACCGCCGTCATGCTCGACACGCTGGAACACCCGCAAGGCAGCGATCGCAAGTTTGGCGAAGACCCGCAACAGGCCGCGGCCAAGCGCGATGCCGTGTTGCTCAACAGCCTGAAACTGGCGTGGAGCGACATGGTCAGGCGCCAGGGCCCGAACCCGCAGGCGTGGAACTGGGGCCAGTTGCACCACAACCTGAACGCCCATCCCTTCGCCGCCATCGTCGACGAGGCGACGCGCGCCAAGCTCAACGTCGGCCCCACGCCCGAAGGCGGCAGCCCCTACACGCCAAACCAATCCACGTATCGCGCGAACGATTTCCTGCAGACCAACGGCCCGTCGTTCCGCACGGTGGTGGACGTCGGCAACTGGGACAACTCGCGCGCCGTCAACCTGCCCGGCCAGTCCGGTGACCCTGACAGCCCGCACTACCGCGACCTAGCACTGCTGTGGCTCAAGGGTGAGTATTTCCCGTTGCTGTATTCGCGCAAGGCGGTTGAGGCGGCTACCGAGTCTAGGGTGCATCTGGTGCCGGGAAAGTAAGCACACGATGCGCAAAAGAGAAACGCCACCGCAAACAATGCAGTGGCGTTTTTTTTACCCAATAAGCACCCACTCTGGCACGAACACAGGCACACGAGGGTTTGGCCGTACCTTGCCCTATGCGGCGCCTTGAATTTCTGTGAGCGTGCGGAAAAAGGAAGGAGGCCTGTCTGAGCGAAGCGAGTTTGCCTCCTTCCCCGCACGGTCACATAAATTCAAGGAGGGGTTCGCCGCATCGGGCGCGCCTTTCTTTGCTTACTTTCTTTGGCAAGACAAAGAAAGTGAGTCAGCCCCGGCAGGGGATGAAACACGAAGCCCACCCGCAACGCCCATTCAAGCAGCCTGAGCCGAGGCCAACGCCGCCCGCACAACCTCAGCCCGAGGAATCGGCGCCACAGCGCTATACCCAGTAGTCGAAATCGCAGCCGCCACATTGGCATACCGCGCCGCCTCTACCGGCGAGTCTCCCGCCACGATCCGCGCCACGAACGACCCACCAAAGCAATCGCCCGCGCCCGTCGCGTCAATCGCATTGACGGTGTGACGCGGCACCAGCGTACGGGACTCCGGTGTCGCCACATAGCAGCCTTCCGCGCCCATCTTGAGCGCCACCAGCTTCACGCCCCATCCGAGCAGCGTATCGACAATGCCATCACGGTCATGGCAGTCGAGCAGCACCGTCACATCGTCCCAGCTCGGCAGGCACAGATCGCACGTGCGCATCGCTTCCTGCATCACGGCGCGGGCGCGCGCCAGCGGCCACAGGCGCAAGCGCAGGTTGGTGTCGAACGAGACGAGCACACCCGACGCCCGCGCATGCGCCATCGCCGCCAAACCCGCGTCGCACGCGGTATCGCTGATCGCCAGGCTGATGCCTGACAGGTGAAAGGCCTTGGCAGACGAAATCGCCTGCAACGGCAGTTGCATCGTCTGGAAGCGGCTGGCCGCCGAGCCCGCGCGCAGGTAGTCGAAGTGGTGGCCACGCGCATCGTGCGAAACGAAGTACAGGCCTGTGGGCGCCTGCGTATCGGTGTGCACGTAGGTGTGGTCGACACCTTCGTCCTGCCACAGCGCGCGCAGCGCCTGGCCGAAGCGGTCGGCGCCCACCGCGCTGATATAGCCGGTGCGTGCGCCCTGCCGTGCCGCGGCAATGCAGAAGTTCGACGTATCACCGCCGAAGCCGAAATTCCACGACGTGCTGCCGGGATCCGCCTGGTTGAACTCGATCAGCGCTTCGCCATAGGCGAGGATGTCTGCCATGGGCGCTCTCGCTCAGAAGTAGGTCTGCACAACGTCGACCACGTTGTACGCATCGTCAACCACCGAAATCTGGCGCCACTTGTCGAACGTCAGGCACGGGTGCGAGATATCAAAGGCGATCATGTCGCCCACCTTGATGTCGTCGCCGGGGGCGATTTTCAGGTAGGCATGCTGATCCATCATGCCGGTGACTTCCCAGTGCGCGGGCGTGGCTGACGGCGTCTTGTCACCCGGGCGGAAATGCAGCACCGGCAGCGGCAGGCCCGCGTCGAATGCAGCGTCACGTTTGCCCATTGCGATGATGGCGCGCTCAGCCTCAGGCACGGATTGCACATAGGCCCAAAGCTGGAGCGCCGGCAGCAAGCTCGAACGCATCTTGTGCGCGATGGGGTTGTTGGCGTCGATACGAGCCTGCGCCGCGCGGTAGATGCCCACGTCGTGCGTCAGGTAGCAGCCCGGGCGCAGCACGACATCCAGCGGCTGGCCGATATTGGCCTTGGCGAACTCTTCTGCCACCACGTCGTACCAGGCCGACCCGGCGCCGGTCAGCACGGCCGGCGTGCGCTGCAGGCGACCCGCCTTGGCCAGATCCTCCATCACCTTCACGGCGCGCTGCAGGAAGGTGCGGATATCCGCTTCTTCCTTGATCACACCCTCATAGACTTCGACGCCTGCGAGCTTGACGGCGTCATTGGCACGCGTGAGCGCGTCGAGCACCGATTGCAATTGCGCGTCGTCGCGCACGCCGGTGCGGCCGCCCTGCACGCCCAGCTCGATCAGCACCTGGATCGGACGGCCGACCTTGCCGAAGAAGGCGGCAAGCTGATCGACTTGGTCCGCCGCATCCACCAGACAGAAGAACTCGAACGTCGGATCAGCCAGCAGCTCAGCCAGGATGGCCATGTTGCGCTTGCCGACCAACTGGTTGGCCATCAGCACGCGACGCACGCCGTGGGCATAGGCAACACGCGTCTGGTGCGCCGTTGCCAGCGTAATGCCCCATGCACCGCCGGCCAGTTGGCGTTGGAACAGGCGCGGGGCCATCGTCGTCTTGCCATGCGGCGCGAGCTTGGCACCGTATTCGCTCACGAAGCGCTGCATCCAGGCCAGGTTGTGCTCCACACGCGATTGCGAGAGCACCGCCGCGGGCAGGTTCAGGTCTTCGTTCAACACATTCCAGCGCTGGGCAGCAATCTGTTCCGGCGCGCATGCGGTTTCCAACGCACCCAAGCCCTTGTCGAGCGGGTTGACGACGGCGTTGGCGTCTCCTTGGTACTTTGTATCACTCATGGGAATCGGCTCGCGTTCCTTTGGGGGTAAACATCGGGTTGACACAATGATAGCGGCGAAATTATTCTCCCGGCCAGCCTGTTACAAAGTACCAAAGCACTCTTAAAGCCGCTATCCGGACGACTACCGGGGGCCAGAATGCGAGACCCTAAGCCCGACCTCATGCGTGAACCGATGGACATCGTGACCCGACTCTCCCAGCGCGCCGCAGAACTGCGCCCCGCCGAGCAGAAGGTCGCGCAAACGGTCTTGAGCGACATTGCCGAGGCCGCCGCCGGCAGCATCCAGACGCTGGCCGAACGCGCTGGCGTGAGTGAGGCCAGCGTCACCCGATTTGCCAAGGCGATGGGCTGCCGCGACGTGCGTGAACTCAAGCTCAAGCTAGCGCAGGCAGCCGCAGTCGGCCAGCGCTTTCTGGATGGCGGCGCAGACCGCCCACCGTCGAGCGCCGACGGCATCCTGGCCGACATCAGCAATGTGCTGGAGGCCAACCGCGCGCTGGTGCAACCCGAGGCGTTCCGCGCCGCGGCAGTGGCGCTGGTGGCGGCGCGCATGATTGCCGTATTCGGCATGGGTGGCGGCTCGACCACCATGGCCGACGAAATGCGCTACCGCCTCGCCCGCTTGGGACGGCCGGTCACCACCTATCATGATTCGATGCTGCAGAGGATGGTCGCGGCCACGCTCAGCCCGGACGATGTGGTGGTCGTATTTTCCGTCACTGGACACGTGCCCGAGGTGATCGACAGCGTGACCATCGCGCGCGAGTACGGCGCCAAGATCGTCGCCATCACGGCCATCGGCTCGCCGCTGGCGGCGCTGGCCGATGTCTTGCTGCCGATCCAGGCCATGGAAACCGATTTCATCTTCAAGCCGTCGTCATCGCGCTACGCCATGATGATGATGATCGACCTGCTGGCCACCGAGGTCGCACTGCAGCAGGCCGATCGCAGCAAGGAGCTCTTACGGCGCATCAAGTACGTGCTCGATGCGCATCGCGGCGGCGGCAATCGCCAGCCGCTCGGAGATTGAGCAGGAGCAGCACATGCAGCAGTACGACACCGTCATCCGCCAAGTCCGCATTGTGGACGGTAGCGGCCACGAACCTGAGGCCACGCTGTTCGACGTGGCCATCACCGACGGCCGCATCGCCGCTATCGCCACATCGGACTCCACCGCTTGGCTGGGGGATGAGGAAATCGCCGGCGAGGGCCGCGTCCTCGCCCCGGGCTTCATCGACGTGCACACGCACGACGACACCAACGTGATCCGCACGCCCGACATGCTGTGCAAGGTGTCGCAGGGCATTACAACGGTGATCGTCGGGAACTGCGGCATTAGCGCGTCGCCCGCCACGCTCAAGGGTGAACCGCCCGACCCGATGAACCTACTCGGGCCAGCCAGCGCGTTTGCATACCCGACCTTCGCCGCCTATGTCGATGCGGTGGAGCTCGCCAAGCCGGCCGTCAATGTGGCGGCGCTGGTCGGCCACACGGCGCTGCGCAACAACCACCTGGACCGCCTCGACCGCCCTGCCACCGCCGATGAAGTCGAAGGCATGCGCGCACAGTTGCGCGAGGCGCTCGATCACGGCGCGCTGGGCCTGTCGACCGGACTGGCTTACGCCAATGCCTTTGCGTCGACCACCGAGGAAGTGATGGGCCTGGCCGAGCCGCTGGCCGAGGCCGGCGCCATCTACACGACGCATCTGCGTACCGAATTTGCCGCCATTCTGGATGCGATGGCCGAGGCTTATCGCATCGGCAAGCATGCGCGCGTGCCCATCGTGATCTCGCACCTGAAGTGCGCAGGTGCGGCCAACTGGGGCCGCGCGGGCGAAGTGCTGGAATCCATCGAAGGTGCGCAGCGCTATCAGCCGGTGGGGTGCGACTGCTATCCGTACACCGCAAGCTCGTCCACGCTGGACCTCAAGCAGGTGACGGACGAGTTCGACATCTTCATTACCTGGTCGGAGCCGGAGCCGGGCATGGCCGGGCAGACGCTCAAGGAGATCGCCGCCGCGTGGGGCACCGACCTGACGGACGCCGCGCGCCGCCTGCAGCCGGCCGGCGCCGTGTACCACAACATGTCGGCGCAGGATCTGGACCGCATCATCACCCACCCTGCCACGGTAATCGGCTCCGACGGCCTGCCCAACGACCCGAAACCGCATCCGCGCCTGTGGGGCGCCTTCCCGCGCGTGCTCGGGTATTACAGCCGCGAGCGCAAGCTGCTCTCGCTTTCGGCCGCTATCCGCAAGATGACAGGCCAGTCCGCCGAGCGCTTCGGCCTGACCGAACGTGGCCTGGTGCGCGAAGGCTACTGGGCCGATCTCGTGCTGTTCGACCCCGAAACGGTGCGCGATGTCGCCACCTTTACCGATCCGCAGCAACCCGCTGCGGGGATTGCGGCGGTGTGGGTCAACGGCCGCCTCTCGTATCAGGATGGCGCCGTGCAACCGCATCGTGCCGGGCGCTTCCTCAAGCGCGGGCCACGTGCGCAAGCCGTTGCGGCCGCGGAAGTCCACTGAAATCCAAGTTTGTTTGAGAGTTTTGAAAGAAGGAACGTAGCGATGACGATTACCCGAATTGGCGTTGAAGGCGGCACCGGCACCGGTGGCCAGCACCTGCCCTTTGCCCGCGCAGCCGGCGCAGACGGTTGGCTGTTTGTCTCGGGCCAGACGCCCATGGTGAACGGCGAGGTGGTCGGCAACGGCATCGTCGAGCAATCGCACCAGACCATCAAGAACGTGCTCGCCATCCTGGCTGAAGCGGGCTACGGCCCCGAACACGTCGTGCGATGCGGCGTGTGGCTGGATGATCCGCGCGACTTCCAGTCGTTCAACAAGGTGTTCAAGGAGTACTTCGGCGCCAACCCGCCCGCGCGCGCCTGCGTGGTGTCGAGCATGGTGATCGACTGCAAGGTTGAAGTCGATTGCGTGGCCTACAAGAAGCCGTAACGCGCAATACAAGTGCAATTCAAAACGGGCGCCCCGCACGACGGAGCGCTCACGACAACAAGAGCCGTGAATATCCCTGAGGAGGAAACCCGATGGTCCCGATGCAAGGCAACTCGCTATTGCTGACCGCCGCGCTGGCGGTGGTCGCGCTGATCTACCTGATTGCTGTCCAGAAACTGAACCCGTTCGTCACGCTGATCGTCGTCTCGCTCGCGCTGGGCGTGGTGGTCGGCATGCCGATGGGCAATATCGTCAAGGCATTCGAAACCGGTGTGGGCGGCACGCTCGGCCATATTGCGCTGGTGGTGGGCCTGGGGACGATGCTCGGCAAGATGATGGCGGAATCCGGGGGTGCCGAGCGCATCGCCAAAACACTCATCAGTGCCTTTGGCGAGAAGAACGCGCACTGGGCCATGATGGTCGTGGCGTTCATCATCGGTTTGCCGGTGTTCTTTGAGGTCGGTTTCGTGCTGTTGATCCCGATTGCCTTCAACGTGGCCAAGCGCACGGGCACGCCGATCCTGATGGTCGGCCTGCCGATGGTGGCCGGCCTGTCGGTGGTGCACGGCCTGATCCCTCCGCACCCGGCCGCGCTGCTGGCGGTGACGGCTTACCAAGCCGACATCGGCAAGACCATCATGTATGCGCTGATCGTCGGCCTGCCGACGGCCATCCTGGCCGGTCCGCTGTGGGCAATGCTGGTCTCGCGCTACGTCAAGCCGGACGAGAACAACCCGCTGGCCGCGCAATTTGTTGAAGCCGACCAGAAGCGCGAACTGCCGGGCTTTGGCGTGACGCTGTTCACGATCCTGCTGCCGGTGGTGCTGATGCTGATCGGCAGCTGGGCCGACCTGATCGCCGCGCCCAAGACGCTGGCGAACGACATTCTCAAGCTGGCCGGCAACTCGGTGATGGCCCTGCTGATTGCCGCCATCGTGAGCTTCTACACGTTCGGCAAGGCACGCGGTTTCACCCGCGAGACCATCCTCAAGTTCACCAACGAGTGCCTGGCACCGATCGCTACGATCACGCTGGTGGTGGGCGCAGGCGGCGGCTTCGGCCAGATTCTGCGTGATTCGGGCGTGTCGAAGGCCATCGTGGCTGTCGCCACCGATGCCCATCTGTCGCCGCTGCTGCTGGGCTGGGTGGTGGCCGTGCTGATCCGTATCGCCACGGGTTCGGCCACTGTTGCCATGACGACCGCCTGCGGCATCGTCGCCCCGATCGCCGCAGCTTCGGGCGCCGCGGTCAAGCCGGAGTTGATGGTGCTGGCCACCGGCGCCGGTTCGCTGATCCTTTCTCACGTGAACGACGGCGGCTTCTGGCTGGTGAAGGAGTACTTCAACCTGACCGTGCCGCAGACCTTCAAGACGTGGACGGTGCTGGAAACCATCATCTCGATCGTCGCGCTGCTGCTCACGCTTGCGCTGGCGACCGTCGTTTAAGCTTGTTCTGTTGAAGTTGATCTAGGAGAACGTTGTGGGTATCGATTCCGTCGTCAAGGCCGGCCCGGTCATCCCCGTGCTGCAGTTCCAATCTGTCGATGAAGGCGTCAAGGTGTGCCGCGCGCTGTACGAGGGCGGTATCCGCACGTTCGAGATCACGATGCGCACGCCGGTGGCGCTGGATGTGATCCGTGCGGTGGTGAATGACCTGGGCAGCGATGCCATCGTCGGTGCCGGCACGCTCACGCGGCCAGAGCATTTCCAGCAGGCGAAGGATGCCGGCGCGGTGTTTGCGGTGTCGCCGGGCATTACGCCCATGCTGGCCGTGGCGCAGGCCAAGACAGAACTCGACTGGCTGCCGGGCATCGCCACGCCGTCCGAGCTGATCCTGGCGCTGGAATTCGGCCTGAACACGCTCAAGTTCTTCCCGGCTGAAGCGGCGGGCGGCATCCCGATGCTCAAGTCGATCTACGGACCGTTCGGCGATGTGCGTTTCTGCCCGACCGGCGGCATCACGCCGCAAAGCGCGCCCGACTACCTCGCGCTGCCCAACGTGGTGTGCGTAGGCGGCTCGTGGATGGTGCCCAAGGACAAGGTCGCTGCCGGCGACTGGGCAGGCATCACGGCGCTCGCCAAGGAAGCGGCCGCGCTCAAGCGGTAAATCGGCGTTACCTCTTTCGCGCGGCCGGCTTCGGCTTTAGACGAAGCTGACCGCGCGCTCCATCTGCTCCCGATATTGAACGATGTCTTCAATGGTCAGCACCGGCAGGTTGTGCTGATCAGCGAAACGCACCGCTTCGTCCCTCCGTGCCATGGTGCCGTCGGGCAGCATCAGTTCGCATAGCACGGCAGCCGGCGGCAAGCCCGCCAGACGTGCCAGGTCGACCGAGCCCTCGGTATGGCCGCGCCGTGCCAGTACCCCACCCTCCTTTGCCACCAGCGGAAACACGTGCCCGGGGCTGACGACCGATTGCGTATCGGCATCTGCCGCGATGGCTGCGCGGATGGTCGTGATGCGGTCCGCCGCAGAGACGCCGGTGCTCACGCCCGTGCGTGCCTCGATCGACACCGTGAACGCCGTGCCGTACTGGCTGCGGTTGTCTTCCACCATCGGACGCAAGCCGAGCGATGCGCTCTTCTCGGCCGTCAGGCACAGGCAGACGATGCCGCTGCACTCGCGAATAAGCATGGCCATGCTGGCCTGCGTGAGCTTGTCGGCAGCGACGATGAGGTCGGCCTCATTCTCGCGGTCGGCATCGTCAAGCACGACAACAGGCACGCCCAACCGCACAGCGTCGAGCGCGGCGGCCATGCGCGCAGGCATGTCGGCCGGATCAAAGCGGGCATCGATGGCGTCAAGCATCACATTGCTGGCAGGCAATGCGGGCGGGTGAACTACAGGGGATTGCTGAGTGGACAACATGGAAACGCTCCTCGCAAGATTGGCGACAAGACGTTCCAGGGCAAGCAGACAAACACGCGCGCGCCATGCAGCGGCGCAGCCGGGCGCAAAGCCAAGCGCCCCTGTCGCACGGGCGTGTTGTTCCGCACATCTTCTTCCATCCGGACTCTGACCGTCGGCCCCGGCCTCTCACCGGATCTGCTGACCCTTGCATGCAGGCGCATGCAAGGCGCTCGCGGGCTCACGGACGCAAGGTCCGCATACCGCCGGTGGGGAATTCCACCCCGCCCTGAAGACGTACTGAACCGGCAGGATCGCCGGCAAGCGCAATGCTACCGCAACAAGTTGCAACGATTCGCCCCTACTGACGGGTCGGGCAAAGTGCTATCCCGCTATCTCGTTCACTGCGCCCGGGCCAACATGGCGTGCAGCAGCACATCGGCGCCGCGCGTCACATCTTCGGGTAGCGCATCTTCGGCTGCGTTGTGGCTCAGGCCGTTGACGCACGGGATGAAGATCATCGCCGTCGGGCAACGCTTGGCAATGTGGATGGCGTCGTGTCCCGCGCCGCTCACGATGCGCTGGTGCGGGTAGTCAAGTGCTTCCACAGCATCGGCCACCGCCTTCACGCAGGTCGCGTCAAATGGCGTGGCCGGGCTCACCCAGTGCTGGTCGATCTGCACAGCCAGGCCACGGCGCTCGGCAATGTCGGCAAAGCGCTCTCGCAGCGCGGTTTCCATCTCGGCGATGCGAGCGTCTTCGTGGTGGCGCAAGTCCACCGTGAAGGTCAGATCGGCGGCGATGGTGTTGCGTGAGGCATTGCGGATACCGATCTCGCCAATGGTCACGAGGCCGTACGGGGCAAACATCTCGACCAGCGTTTCCAGCGAGGCAGCCATCTCGGCGGCTGCGAACATCGCATCGCGCCGAAAGCGCATTGGCGTGGTGCCCGCATGTGCCGCCTGGCCCCGCACACGCACATCGAGCCAGCGGATCGCCTGCCCGCCCGTGACGACGCCAATCGGCACGCCGTTCTCTTCCAGGATCGGGCCTTGCTCGATATGCGCCTCGAAATACGCGTCGAACGGTGCCCCGGGGACGGCACGTTCGCCCGCGTAGCCCGTCGCCGCCAGCGCATCGGCCACCGAGACGCCCTGCGCATCGCGCGAGGCCAGTGCCTGTTCCAGCGGCATCACGCCCGCAAATGCAGCAGAACCCAACATGGCGGGCGTGAAGCGCGCGCCCTCCTCGTTGGTCCACACAACAATCTCGATGGGTTTATCGGTTTCGATACCCGCGTCGTTGAGCGTGCGCACGACTTCCAGCGCGGCCAGCACGCCGTAGACGCCATCAAAGCGCCCGCCTTCGGGCTGCGTGTCGAGATGGCTGCCGCTCGCCACGGTGCGGGCTTCGGCGGACTTGCCGGCGCGGTGTGCGAACAGATTGCCGACGCGGTCGGTGCTGAGCGTCATGCCCGCGTCCTTGCACCAGCGCGTGAACAGCGCGCGGCCAGCGGCGTCCTCTTCTGTCAACGCCAAGCGCCGCACGCCGCCCTTGGACGTGCCGCCAACCGCTGCCATTTCCATCAGGCTCGACCACAGCCGCGCCCCGTTGACCTTCAACATGTCTCCATTCCTTTGCATGCACGCCGACCGGCTCGGCGCATTCAGCCGTCTTTATCTGGCACTCGCAAAATGCGCGTCAAATTGCGAATCTTTATTCGGGCTATAAATCCAGCAAATACCACTGGCGCGAAGCGTGCATGCAGTGATGACCCGATAGCGCTTCCGCACCTCGATGACGCAAGAGCGCCCCGTGAACGCCCCATCCGGGGGCATAAGCCCGGCTAATACGGGGAATCAAAAATGCGAATTTGCCGCCGCCCACATCGATGCGCATAAATGGCGGCGTCGGCTGACGACCGACATCCCGCTTCCACGGCACAGACCGATGTTCGAACATCGGCGGCGCAGCAGCGGGACCACGCCCAAAAGAGGAGGACGCCCCATGTCAACGCCGCAACCATCCACCGCGACGCACCAACCCGTGCGTGCGGCCACCGCCGCCTTCATCGGCACCGCCGTCGAGTTCTATGACTACTACACCTACGCCACGGCCGCCGCGCTCGTCCTGGGTGAGGTGTTCTTTCCGAGCAGCAACCATTTCCTGAGCACGATGGCGTCGTTCGCGACGTTCTTCGTGGGCTTTATCGCGCGACCGCTCTCGGGCGCCGTGTTCGGCCACCTGGGTGACCGCATCGGCCGCAAGAAGATGCTGCTCGTGACGATGTTCCTGATGGGCATTGCCACCACCGGCATCGGATTGCTGCCCGGCTACGCGACCATCGGCGTGTGGGCGCCGATCCTGCTGGTGCTGCTGCGCGTGCTTCAAGGCATTGCGGTGGGCGGCGAATGGGGCGGCGCGGTGCTGATGGCAAGCGAGCACGCACCGAAAGCCAAGCGTGTGTTCTTCGCGTCGTTCCCGCAGATGGGTAGCCCCGTTGGGTTGATCCTCTCGTTGCTGTCGTTCCGCCTGGTGTCGTCGCTCGATCATGAGAGCTTCATCACGTGGGGCTGGCGCCTGCCGTTCCTGGCGAGCTTCGTGCTGCTGCTCGTGGGCGTAGCGATCCGCATGGGGGTGAAGGAATCGCCCGAGTTCGAGCGTATGAAGAAGAACAACGAAGTGCTCAAGAACCCGGTGGGCGAAGTGCTGCGCACGGCGTGGCGCCCCATCGTGCTGGCAGCCATGGCCACCACCATCGGCTCCGCAGGGTTCTTCTTCACCAACACGTTCATGATTTCGTACGTCACGACGTACCTGGGCATGTCGAAGGCGCTGATTCTCGATTGCCTGTTCATGGTGACGATCCTGCAGTTGGCGTCGCAGCCGGTGTCGGCGCTGCTGGCGCAACGCTACGGCGACACACGTTTCCTGACCTGGGCCGCATTCATCTCGATGTTCACGCCATATCCGATGTTCCTGCTGGTGAGCACGCAAAACCCCGTGGCGATGGTGGCAGGCATCACGCTGGCGGTGGTCACGCTGTCTGCCGTGTATGCCGTCATCGCCGGGTTCATGACGCCTGCTTTCCCCACGCGCGTGCGCTACTCCGGCATCTCGATCGCCTATCAGGTCTGCACCATGATCGCGGGCGGCACCACCCCGCTCATCGGCACGATGCTGGCTGAACGCTACAAGGGCGAATGGCTGCCGCTGGCGCTGTTCTTTACGGGGCTCTCCGCGATCTCGCTCATCGGCATCATCGGCCTGGGTCGGTATCGCGACGGCAGGCAGCCTGAAGAATCGGCTGCGCTCGCCACGAATTGATGTCCACCTCCATCCGCATTCCCATGGAAGCTCAACACGTTTCGCTGCACACGCCACGCCCTGCGGCGTTCTCTGAAATCGAATGGCAGGTCCGTACCGATCTGGCCGCGCTGTACCGGCTCGTCGACCATTTCCGCATGACGGACATGATCGACACACACATCACCGCGCGCCTTCCGGATGAGGATGGCCGCCCCGCCTTCCTCATCAACCGCTACGGCGTGCTGTTTGGCGAGATGCGCGCGTCGGATCTGGTCAAGATCGATCTGGACGGCAATGTCATCGACGAACGCGCCGATGCGGACCCGGAGCACTACGCCGTCAACGCAGCCGGTTTCACGATCCACTCAGCCATTCACGCAGCGCGCGACGACTTGCACTTCGTGGTGCACACGCATACGGCCGCGGGCATTGCGGTCTCGGCCCAAGAGCATGGTCTGCTGCCGATCAGCCAACATGCGCTCAAGTTCTACGGCAAGCTCGCGTATCACGACTACGAAGGCATCGCGCTGGACCTGGGCGAGCGCGAACGCCTCCTGCACGACTTCGGCCAGCACAAGGCGATGATCCTGCGCAACCACGGCTTGCTGGCCGGCGGCACCACGGCAGCGGATGCGTTCCACGAGATCTACTTTCTTGAACGCGCTTGCCAGGCACAGGTGCAGGCGCTGGCCGGCGGCACGCAGTTGCGCTTTCCACCTGAAGAAGTGCGTCAGCGCACGGCTGCTCAGTTCAATCGGGAAGAGTCCCCCGTCATTGCGCGCCGTGCATGGCTTGCGGCGCTGCGCTTGATCGACACCTCCCGCTCCGATTACCGGAGCTGACGCGCATGACGACCCTTGCCCTCATCAGTCGCGACTACGACATGTCGCACCTGGTGCCGTCCATCTTGCGCGCGGCGCCAGAGTTCGATGTACGCATGTACGGGGAACCTGCCGCGCAGGACGCGGAAATCGCTGTTTGCTGGAATCCGCCTGAAGGCGCCATCGCCGCAATGCCGCGCGTGCGCCTTGTGCACAGCATCGCGGCCGGCGTCGACAACATCCTCGTCGACCCCACGCTGCCTGCCGTCCCACTGTGCCGCGTGGTCGACCCACAGCATGCACGCGGCATGGCGGAATTCGTCACCTGGGGCGTGCTGCATTTCCATCGGCAGCTGGACCGTGTGCTGGCAAACCAGCGCAGCGCAACGTGGTTGCGGCCGGCACAGCAACATCCGTCGACCTGCACCGTGGGCGTGATGGGCCTGGGAGAAATCGGTTCGCACGTGGCCGAAGAACTGCATCGACTCGGCTTCACCGTACGCGGCTGGGCGCGCCAATCGCGCGACCTGCCCGGCATCGGCGTGTACTGCGGCCAGGCAGGCTTGCCGATGTTCCTTGACGGCACCGATATCCTGATCTGCCTGTTGCCGCTGACCGAAGCCACACGCGGCTTGCTCAACGCAGGCACGTTCGCGCAGCTCAAGCCCGGCGCCAAGCTGATTCACGTCGGGCGCGGCGAACACCTCGTCGCGCCCGATCTGCTCGAAGCACTGGAAGATGGACAGCTCGGAGGCGCAATCATCGATGTATTCCCCCACGAGCCGCTGCCCGCAAGCGCCCCGCTTTGGCGAGCACCCAACCTGATCGTTACACCGCACATGGCATCGGTCGCCAGCGCCGATACCATCGGCTTGCAAGTCGCGCAAAACGTGCGGCGCCTGCTCAATGGCGAGGCGCTCGCAAATGTGGTGGATATCAAGCGGGGTTACTGACCGCCCATCGCCCGCAAAGCGGTTTCGGGATAGCGCACATCAATAAAACGGTGCAGCGCTTCCAGAAACGCCGCTTCCGCCGCGCTGAACTTGCGGTCGGCCATCCACAGCAGGTGCATGTCGACATCGGCCACGCCGCCTTCGGGCGGCAGGCGCTGCAAACGGCCCTGCTCCACGTCGTCCTGCGCCACATGCTCGGGCAGGCAACCGATGCCAAAGCCCGCCACGATCAGCCGCCGCACTTCCCACATGCTCGACGACGAGCCGACCACCGGCCCGGTCAGGCCCATCTCATCGCGAAAGAACGTGAGCATCGAGAGCGGATCGCCGATCTTGTCGCCGGTGAACGAGACAAACTTTTCGCCCGCTAGGTCGGCAATCTGCACATCGGCGTTGCCGAAGAGCGGGTGATATTGCCCACAGAACAGGGCGTAGCGCTGGCGCAGGAACAACCGGTGCTCGATCTTCCTGGGCAGCGCCCGTTTGGGTGATAGGCCGAGCGTGGCCGTGCGCAATTCCAGGCTGCGCACCACGTCGGCGCTGCGCATTTCCTGGCATTCGAGTTCGATGCGCGGGTAGTCCCGATGAAAACGGCCGAGAAACGCGTCGTACTCCGGAAAATCCAGCCCGCTGACGATGGCCACGCGCACCATGCCGGCAATCTCGTGTCCGCCCTCGCCGCTGGCCTGCGACAGGCGCGAAATGGTGCCGTAGACCTCCTCGGCAATCAGGCGAACCTCTTCGCCCGCGCGCGTGATCTCAATGGGATTGGCCTGGCGGTCGATCAATTGCAGGCCGAGCTGGTCTTCAAGACGCTTGAGCGCCTGGCTCACCGCCGGCTGCGTCAGGTGCAGGCGCGTGGCGGCGCGGCTGATGCTGCGTTCCCGCGCAATGGCGAGAAACGTGCGGAGCAGGTTCCAGTCGAGGCGGTCGTTGAGGTAGGTGTCGAGCTTGGCCTTGCTCATGCGTCTTACAGGTGAGGTCAAAGACATTTGGCCAGGCTAACCATCCGCTAATCCGGCATCGACTAGAATCCTACCCTTTCCGACCGTGCCCGCGAAGTTCACCCCAGCATGGAATCCCGCCCAGTCTCCTCCCGCCGCTCGCCATGGATGGCGTTGCTTGTCGTCGCGCTCATCGCCGTGTTCCTCGCGCTGTGGACGGACGACCTGTTCCAGCGTTCCACCCTCTTCCGACCAGATGAAGGCCGCTATGCGGAGATCCCGCGCGAGATGGTGGCTTCCGGTGACTGGGTGACGCCCCGCCTGAACGATCTCAAATATTTCGAGAAGCCGCCCCTGCAGTACTGGACGACGGCCGCCACGTTCCAGGCATTCGGCGTCAATGCCTGGGGTGCGCGCCTGTGGCCAGTGCTGTTCGGCCTGGGCGGGATCCTGATGACAGCCTGGACGCTGGCGGTCTATCGCGGTGGGCGCGCGGCGGCAACCGGCGCGGCGATTCTCGCCTCGTCGCTGCTGTATCTGCTGTTCGGGCAGGTCATCACGCTGGACATGGGCGTGGGTTTTTTCCTGACGGTCGGCGCGTGCGGCTTCGCGCTGGCCCAGCGGCGCGGTGCATCGCGTCGCGGGCAGCTCGCGTGGATGCTGGTGGTCTGGCTGGCGCTGGCGGGCGCGACGCTCACCAAGGGCTTGATCGGGCTGGTCGTCCCGGGCTTGATCGGCATGGCCTACCTGCTGATGACGCGCGACTGGGCACTGATCCGCCGCATGCATTGGCTACCTGGCCTTGCGCTGTACCTGATCGCCACGGTGCCGTGGTTCGTCATGGTGCAGGAGCGCAACCCCGAGTTCTTCCATTTCTTCTTCATCCACGAGCATTTCGAGCGCTTCCTGACCAACGAGCACCATCGCAGCGGCAAGTGGTGGTACTTCATCGCGGTGGGCCTGGCTGGGCTGCTGCCGTGGACGCCGCTGCTGTTTGCGGCCATCGGCCGGCGCATGGGTCGCGTGGCCGATCTCTTCGTTGGCACGCGACAGTTTGACCTGATGCGCTGGTCGATTGCGTGGGCGGGAATGATTTTCCTGTTCTTCTCGGTATCCAACTCGAAGCTGCCGGGCTACATCGTGCCGGCCTTCCCTGCACTGGCGATTGCGCTGGCGCTGGCGCTGGAGAAGATGCCCACGCGCGCCGTTGCGTGGTCGCTGGGCGTCAATCTGCTGATCGCCATCGGCTTGTGGTTTGCGGTGCCGATGATCGGCGCCAAGGCCGGCGCGAAGATGCCCGCCGAACAGGTTGCGCTGGCCATGCCAGCGTTGCGTCAGGTGATGGCCATGCTGGCCGTCGGTACGCTGGCCGCACTCTTGGCGCTGCGCTGGCAGAAGCGCACCGTGGCCGTGATCGTGCTATCCATCTCCGCCCTGGTCTGCTGGGACCGCGTCCTCAACGCCAGCGAGATCTTCCGCGACGCACTGTCCGCCCGCGACGTCATCGAAAAGACGCTGAGCGCGACGGGCCCGATTCCGGCCGAGATGCCGTTCTACTCGGTCGAGTGGCTGGACCAGACCGCCATCTACTACCTCGGTCGCCCGATGACGCTGGTCTCGGGCTTTGACGAACTGGAAATGGGCGCTGGCCTGGAGCCGAGCAAGGTTGTCGCCACCACAGACGAATGGATCAAACGCTGGACCGACGGGCCACCCGCCTACGCATTCATGCGCCGCACCACTTGGCAGAAACTCCAAGACGCCGGCGTGCCCATGCGCCTGGTGGCCGAATCTGCAGACAAGGTGGTGGTGGCGCGGCGGTAAGCGCATCTCCAAACCATTCGCCTCCTCCAAACAAAAAGGGCCGCAATATCTGCGGCCCTTTTTTATTGCCTGCGGCAACTGCCGCGACTTACCACGTGCAACTACCGCGCAGGAACGCCCATTCCTCGCATTCGTCGCCGCCGGGGCTGACGCAGGTTCCAACGTCAGCCCCGTTCGCACGCGTGGAAAACTCAAGTTGGCCGCCGCGCTGCAGGCAATACGTGGATGCCGGATTCGCCATGCCCGGCGTTGCGCGCGGGGGTTCGGTGTCTGCGGCAGGCGGTGGAGCGTAGGCCGGCGGCTGAGACGGCGCCGGCTGCATGGCCGGTGACGGCGGCAGCGTGGTCACCGGCGCAGGTGCCGGTGCGGGCGGCGGCGCAGGCTGAATAATCGTGCGCGGCGGCTGCCACGGAGGCATCGGCGACGAGCAGGCCGCCAGGCCCGTCGCCAGCACACACGCGGCAACGGCGGCGGTTATGCGGGCTTGGCCGGCATCCTTGACGAGACAGACAGCGCGATTCATGCGTTTTCCTCCCGGAGTTCTGGTGAACGCACGCAACAAGCGTGCTTGCCTCGCCTAGGATAGCTCACGCAATCGCTTGCCCATGTGTCAGTCGGGCAATCAGTCGAGCGATCGGGCGATCAAGCCGCCGCTGTTGAGGCCGGAAACCGCATGGTGACGCGAAACCCCGGCGACGGCGCGTCCACATCCGCCGGCCCGACGGCGAGATCCCCGCCCAGGTGGCGCACCAGCCGATCGACGATTGCCAACCCAAGCCCGCAATGCGCATTGCCGCCACGCGCCGGATCCAGGCGCACAAAGGGCCGCATGACGCGGTCAAAGTCGGCAGCGGGGATGCCAGCGCCGTGGTCTTCCACCGTCAGCGTATAGCCGGTTTCGTCCGCCGCGGTGCGCACGTTCACCGGCTCCGCGCCATACGCGAACGCGTTGTCGAGCAGGTTGACGACGATGCGCTCCAGATGCGTCGGCTTGAGGCGGAAGCGGTCTCCCGCATGGAGATCGAGCGCGACATGTTTGCCGTGCTCTGCAAAGGGCTGCACCAGGCCGCGCAGATGGCGATCGACCGACACCTCGCGCGCCTCGCTGTCGCCGCTTTGCGCATAGGCGAGAAACTGTTCGACGATGGCCGACATGGACTCGACGTCGCGTTCGATACCGGCGCCAGCCTTCTGGTCGGCCAGCATTTCGGCACGCAGGCGCAGGCGTGACAGCGGCGTCTTCAGGTCGTGCGCAATGCCAGCCAGCATGGTGTTGCGCTCTTCGTCAGCGGCCGACAAGTCAGTTGCCATATGGTTGAACTGGTCAGTCAATTGCCGGAGTTCGTACGGGCCGCGCTCCTTGAGCGGCGCCACGTAGCGGCGCCGGGCTAACGCCCCGGCAGCATCGGCCAGCTCGCGCACGGGGCGCTGGATCTGCCACGCCGCAAACAGCGAGAACGCAATGGCAATCGCCAACACCACCATCACGCCCGGCACCACGGCCGAGATGGTGGGCGGCGCATGCACCCACACCAGGGGCATGGCAATCCACTTGTTGCGCTGCGAAAAGCGCACGAACACGCGGGGCGTGGGGCCCACTTCGAGCCGCAACTGCGTGTCGGATGGCAAACGGCGCGCAAGCTGTCGCACCAACTCCGCAGACTTGTCCGATGCCGAAGACGCGTCGCCCGAGGGCGGCTCATCAGTTTCGGTCACGAGATCGGGCAGTTTCACATGCAGATGGCCGTCCATCGCCGCCTGGAAGGCCTGCAACTGGAACGCCATCTGATCTACCGACGCCTGGAACTGCCGCTCGCGGCGCTCCGCGCGCAGCACGCCCAGCCACGAGAAGTGGCTCAGCACGAGCACCACCACGATCAGCACCGCCAGCCGGCCGAACAGCGTGTCGAATCTAGCCTTGAACTTCATTGGCCTCTTCCCGCTCGTCCGGCACGAAGGTGTAGCCGCGGCCGCGCACGGTCTGGATGTATCGCGGGCGCTGGGCGTCTTCTTCCAGCACGCGGCGCAGGCGCCAGATCTGTACGTCGATGCCCCGGTCGGACACACCGCTGCCCGGCCCGTACATCAGCTCGACGATGTGCTCGCGCGTGAGCACCTGCATCGCATGCCCGATCAGCAGCTTGAGCAGCGCGAATTCGGTATCGCTGATGGACAATGCGCTGTCGCCACGAAACAGCGTGCGCATGCGGAAGTTGAGCTTGAAGGGCCCGAAGCTGAAGCTGTCGCGGTCTTCTGGTGCGGAGGCCGGCACGGAAAGACGCCGGCGCAGCACCGCGTTGATACGGGCGAGCAGCTCGCGAGGCGAGAACGGCTTGCCGAGATAGTCGTCGGCACCGATTTCCAGGCCGATGATGCGATCGATCTCATCGCTGCGAGCGGTGAGCAGGATGACGGGCACGTCGTCGTTGCGGGCACGCAGGTCGCGCAGGGCGGACAGGCCGTCCACCTTGGGCATCATCAGGTCGAGCACGACAAGGGCCGGGCGCTCCCGTTCGAGCCGGGCGCCCAGCCCATCGCCGTCATGCAGCACGGAAACGGCAAAACCCTGCTGGGTCAGGTATTCGCGCAGAAGGTCGCGCAGTTCGACGTCGTCATCGACGACCAGGATCTTGGTGCCGCTCATCTGTCTGGTGGAGTGTCTGGTATGCGCAGGAAGGTGTGCTCATGATAGCGATTGTGGCCACCACGAATCGCGCGCGCTTTCACCATATTGTTTCGCCCGGTAACACCGCGATGGGTTTGTAATCTGCCGTAATAGAACCCGCTGCGCGACTAATTCTTCGCAAAGACGTTGCCTTTAAGCTGCGGTCTGACTGGCATGGGCGCCAGCTATCATGTGCGCTCGTCCCCATATTGTTAAGAACAGGAACGCCAACATGTCCGATCCCAAGGACCAGAAGCCCGGCCAGTTTGACGACGCCGGCCGCCGTACGCACGAGGGGAAGGAGACGCCCAACGAGGTGTCTCCAACGCTGCTGCCGCCCCCGCGCGAGGGTGGCAAGCGCCGCCGCTGGGGCATCTGGGTGGTGATCATTATCCTGGTGCTGATCGGCTATGCGGTCTATCACGCGAAGTACCGCAACGCGGGCGGCCCCGGTGGGCGAGGTGGCCCCGGTGGGCGCGGCGCGGCCATGGCCGGCAAGCCGATGCCTGTGATGGTCGGCACGGCCGTCAAAGGCGACATCAACGTGGTGCTGTCGGCGCTGGGCAATGTCACGCCAGTCAACAACGTGACGGTCAAGACACGTGTAGATGGCCAACTCGTGCGCTTGGCGTTTACGGAGGGGCAGACCGTCAAGGCCGGCGACCTGCTGGCCGAGGTCGACCCGCGCACCTATCAGGCACAGCTTGCCCAGGCGGAAGGTCAGCTTGCGCGCGATCAGGCGCTGTTGCAGAACGCCAAGCTCGACCTGCAGCGCTACCAGACGCTGCTCTCGCAGGATTCGATCTCCAAGCAGCAGGTGGATACGCAGGCAGCGCTGGTGCGTCAGTACGACGGCACGGTCAAGCTGGACCAGGGCAACGTCGACAACGCCCGCGTGCAGCTTTCCTATACGCGCATCACTGCGCCGGTGTCGGGCCGGGTTGGCCTGCGCCAGGTCGATCCGGGCAACATCGTGCACGCCTCGGACACCAACGGCATCGTGGTCATCACGCAGATCGACCCGATCACCGTCATCTATTCCATTCCTGAAGACAGCCTGCCCAAGGTCATGCCGCGCCTGCAGTCCGGCGACAAGCTGCAGGTGGAAGCCTGGGACCGCGGCCAGACCACGCAGCTCGCGCGCGGCGTGCTCATGACGGTGGACAACACCATCGACAACACCACCGGTACGGTCAAGCTGCGTGCGCAGTTTCCGAACCAGAACGCCATGCTGTTCCCGAATCAGTTCGTGAACGTGCGCATGCGTGTAGATACGCTACGCGACGTGGTAATCGTGCCGAGCGCAGCCATCCAGCGCGGCACGCAGGGCACCTTCGTCTACGTGATCGGCGAAGACAACAAGGTGGCGCTGCGGGTGGTCAAGCTGGGCGTGACCGAAGAGGAACGCGTGTCGGTTGCGCAAGGCCTGCAGCCCGGAGAGCGTGTGGTGATCGACGGTGCAGACAAGCTGCGCGATGGCTCGCCGGTGGAGGTGATTCAGCCGGGTGCCGCCGCCGCAAGCGCACCCGCGGCCGGCCAGGCCCATCAGGGCGGGCGTCATCGCCGTGGCCAGGGTGACGCTTCGGCACCCGCCGCAAGTGCCCCGGCTGCCAAGCCGTAAGCCGTGAGTCGTGCATTGCGTGCACTCGCCTGACGAAGTCTTCTGTTCCGAGCTGGCATGAATCCCTCCCGAATCTTCATCCTCCGGCCCGTGGCGACCACGCTGTTGATGGTCGCCATCCTGCTATCGGGCCTGGTGGCGTACCGGATGCTGCCGCTCTCTGCGCTGCCCGAGGTCGATTATCCGACCATCCAGGTAACAACGCTGTACCCGGGTGCCAGCCCCGACGTGATGACCTCGTCCATCACCGCACCGCTGGAGCGGCAGTTCGGGCAGATGCCCGGCCTGAAACAGATGACGTCGTCCAGCTCGGGCGGCGCCTCGGTCATCACGCTGCAGTTTGATCTGTCCCTCTCGCTCGATATTGCCGAGCAGGAGGTGCAGGCGGCCATCAACGCGGCCGGCAACCTGCTGCCGAACGACCTGCCGATGCCGCCGATCTACAGCAAGGTGAACCCGGCCGACGCGCCGATCCTCACGCTGGCGATCACTTCCAACACGATGCCGTTGCCCAAGCTGGAAGACCTGGTCGACACGCGCATCGCGCAAAAGCTGTCGCAGTTGCCGGGCATTGGCCTGGTCAGCATCAGCGGCGGGCAGCGCCCGGCCGTCCGCATCCAGGCCAATACGTCAGCGCTAGCCGCGCTCGGGCTGTCGATCGACGACATCCGCACCGCCATCGGCACCGCCAACGTGAATGGCGCCAAGGGCAGCTTCGACGGCCCGATGCGCGCCTCCACCATCGACGCCAACGATCAACTCAAGTCGGCCGCCGAGTACGGCAAGATGATCGTCGCCTACAAGAACGGCGCGCCCATCCGCCTGACCGACGTGGCGCAGATCGTTGACGGCGCCGAAAACAGCAAGCTGGCCGCGTGGTCCAACACCACCCCCGCCATCATCCTGAACGTGCAGCGCCAGCCTGGCGCCAACGTGATCGAGGTGGTCAACCGTGCCAAAGCGCTGCTGCCACAGTTGAAAGAAACACTGCCCGGCAACGTAGAGGTAGCGCTACTGACCGACCGCACCACAACGATCCGCGCCTCGGTATCAGACGTGCAGTTCGAACTGATGCTGGCCGTGGCGCTGGTCGTGATGGTGATCTTCCTGTTCCTGCGTAACGTGCCAGCCACGGTCATTCCGGCGGTGGCGGTGCCGCTGTCGCTGGTCGGTACGTTCGGCGTGATGTACCTGGCCGGGTTCTCGATCAACAACCTCACGCTGATGGCGCTCACGATTGCCACCGGCTTCGTGGTCGACGATGCCATCGTCATGATCGAAAACATCGCCCGCTACATCGAAGAGGGCGACCCGCCCATGGAAGCCGCACTCAAGGGTTCCAAGCAGATCGGCTTCACGATCATCTCGCTCACGTTCTCGCTCATCGCCGTGCTAATTCCGCTGCTGTTCATGGGCGACGTGGTCGGGCGGCTGTTCCGCGAGTTTGCGATCACGCTGGCGGTATCGATCCTGATCTCGGCCGTGGTGTCGCTCACGCTCACGCCGATGATGTGCGCACGCTTGCTCAAGCACATCCCTGAAGCTGAACAATCGCGCTTCTATCACGCTGCGGGCGCGTTCTTCGACAACGTCATCGCGCGGTACGGCCGCATGCTGCAATGGGTGCTTGACCGGCAGAAGACCACGCTGCTGGTGGCCATCGGCACGCTGGTGCTGACAGGCCTGCTGTATGTGGTGGTGCCCAAGGGATTCTTCCCGGTGCAGGACACCGGCGTGATCCAGGGCATTTCGGATGCATCGCAGTCGATTTCGTTCTCGGCCATGGCCGAGCGGCAGCAGAAGCTGGCCGAGGTCGTGCTCAAAGACCCTGCGGTCGAGAGCCTGTCGTCGTTCATCGGCGTGGATGGCGTGAACACCACGCTCAACAGCGGCCGCATGCTGATCAACCTCAAGCCGAAAGATAAACGCGACGCCGACGCCACCGAGATCATTCAGCGCCTGCAGCCCGAATTGGCGAAGGTGGCGGGTATCTCGCTGTACATGCAGCCGGTGCAGGATCTGACGATTGAAGATCGCGTGAGCCGCACGCAGTACCAGTTCACGGTGGAAGATCCAGACCCGAACAACCTCTCCAAGTGGGTGCCGAAACTCGTTGAACGCCTGCAGCAGACCAACGAACTGCGCGACGTGGCGAGCGACTTGCAGGACAACGGCTTGCGCGCCTACGTGCAGGTCGACCGCGACAAGGCCGCGGTGTACGGCATCACGATGGCAGCGGTGGACAGCGTGCTGTACAGCGCTTACGGCCAGCGCCTGATTTCGACCATCTTCACGCAATCGAACCAATACCGCGTAGTGCTCGAAACGGACCCGAAGATGCAGCTTGGGCCGCAATCGCTGTACGACCTGCACGTGGCCTCTAGCAGTGGCCAACAGATTCCGTTGGGCGCGTTTGCCACGGTGGTGGAACAACCGGGCTCGCTGGTGGTGAACCACCAGGGGCAATTCCCGGCCGCGACCATTTCGTTCAACCTGGCGCCGCGTGCCTCATTAGGTGCGGCGGTCGACACGATCAATGCCGTCGAACAGGAAATCGGCTTGCCGGCCAGCATGCAAACCAGTTTCCAGGGTGCGGCGCTGGCGTTCCGTGCGTCGCTGTCGAATCAGTTGTGGCTGATCCTCGCAGCCGTCATCACGATGTATATCGTGCTGGGCGTGTTGTACGAAAGCACGATCCACCCGGTGACGATCCTGTCGACGCTTCCGTCGGCCGGCGTGGGTGCCCTGCTGTCGCTGCTGGTATCGGGCAAGGACATGGGCATCATCGCGATCATCGGGATCATCCTGCTGATCGGTATCGTCAAGAAGAACGCGATCATGATGATCGACTTCGCGCTGGAAGCAGAGCGCGAGCAGGGCATGACCCCGCGCGACGCCATCCACCAAGCGTGTCTGCTGCGCTTCCGCCCGATTCTGATGACGACCATGGCCGCCCTGCTGGGTGCCCTGCCGCTGATGCTGGGCACCGGCGTGGGCTCCGAGCTGCGTCAGCCGCTGGGGATCACGATGGTGGGCGGCCTGCTGGTCAGCCAGGTGCTGACGCTGTTCACCACGCCAGTCATCTATCTGGCCTTCGACAACCTGGGCGAACGCCTGCGTGACTGGCGCGCGCGCCGTGCTGCCCGACGCCACGGCGCTGCGGGCACCAATCAGTCTGGCGGACCGCGATGAATCTGTCCGCCACCTTCATCGCCCGGCCGGTTGCCACGGCGCTGCTGACCATCGGCGTGGCGTTGGCCGGTATCGCGGCGTTCCGCTTGCTGCCGGTGTCGCCGCTGCCGCAGGTGGACTTTCCGACCATCTCGGTCAACGCGTCGCTGCCGGGCGCCAGCCCTGAGACCATGGCAGCCACTGTGGCGACGCCACTGGAGCGATCACTCGGCCGCATCGCTGGCATTACCGAGATGACTTCGTCCAGCTCGCTCGGTTCGTCACGGATCACGCTGCAGTTTGACCTGTCGCGCGACATCGACGGCGCTGCGCGCGACGTGCAGGCGGCCATCAATGCGTCGCGCAGCCTGCTGCCTTCGGGCCTGCCGAGCAACCCGACGTATCGGAAGGTCAATCCGGCAGATGCGCCGATCATGATCGTGGGGCTGACGTCCGACACCAAGTCGCGCGGCGAGCTGTACGACGCGGCCTCGACCATCCTTGCGCAGAAGCTGTCGCAAGTGAACGGCGTCGGCCAGGTCACCATCGGCGGTGCGTCGCTGCCGGCGGTGCGGGTGGAGCTGAACCCGATGGCACTGAACAAGTACGGCATCTCGATGGAGACCGTGCGCACCGTCATCGCCAGCACTAACGCCAACAAGCCCAAGGGCATGATGGAATCCGGCGAACGCGTCTGGACCATCTACGCCAACGACCAGGCCAAGAAGGCTGCCGAATACCAGTCGCTCATCGTCGCGTGGCGCAATGGCTCGCTGGTGCGGCTGGCTGACGTGGCAGGCGTCAGTGACAGCGTGCAGGACATCCGCAACTATGGCTCGGCCAATGGCAAGCCGTCGGTGCTGCTCATCATCAGCCGGCAACCGGGCGCCAACATCATCGACACGGTCGACCGCATCAACGACATCCTGCCGTACCTGCGCAACACCATTCCCGCGCAGATCAACCTCGATGTGATGATGGACCGCACACCCACCATCCGCGCCTCGCTCAGGGATGTGGAGCGCACGCTGGTGCTGTCGATTGCGCTGGTGATCATGGTGGTGTTCCTGTTCCTGCGCAACGTGCGGGCGACGCTCATTCCGAGCGTGGCGGTGCCGGTCTCGCTCATCGGCACATTCGGGGTGATGTACCTGTGCGGCTACAGCCTCGACAACCTTTCGCTGATGGCGTTGACGGTAGCGACAGGCTTTGTCGTGGACGACGCGATCGTGGTGCTCGAGAACGTCTCGCGGCACATCGAAAACGGCATGCGGCCCATGCAGGCCGCGCTCAAGGGCGCGCGCGAGGTCGGCTTTACCGTGGTGTCGATGAGCCTGTCGCTGATTGCGGTGTTCATCCCGCTGCTGATGATGGGCGGCATCGTGGGGCGGCTGTTCCGTGAGTTTGCAGTGACGCTGTCGGTCGCCATCCTGGTGTCGCTGGTGGTGTCGCTCACCACCACGCCGATGATGTGCGCGCGCTTGCTCAAGCCCGCCGCCGAGGAAGAACACGGCTGGTTCCACCGCAAGACCGAAGGCTTCTTCACCTTCCTGCTCGACATCTATCGCAACTCGCTGGCGTGGGCGCTGCGGCACAGCTGGCTCACACTGCTGATCCTGTTTGCGACGGTTTGCCTGAACGTCTATCTGTACATCATCGTACCCAAAGGGTTCTTCCCGCAGCAGGACACAGGCCGCGTGATCGGCAACATCCAGGCAGACCAGGCCATCTCGTTCCAGGCCATGCGCACGAAGGTGACCGATTTCATCCACATCATCCAGCAAGACCCTGCGGTTGAAAACGTCGTCGGCTTCACGGGAGGCAGCCAGCGGAACAGCGGCTTCATGTTCATCCAGCTCAAGCCATTGGCCGACCGAAAACTCTCTGCCGATCAGGTGATCAATCGCCTGCGTGGCAAGTTGGCGCGCGAGCCAGGAGCGAGCCTGTTCCTGCAATCCGTACAGGACATCCGCGTGGGGGGCCGGGCGAGCAACGCGCAGTACCAATACACGTTGCAGGCCGATGACTTGAACGAGCTGCGCGCGTGGGATCCGAAAATCAAGCAGGCACTCACGCAGGTGAAATCGCTGACAGACGTCAACACCGATACGCAGGACAAGGGCCTGCAGACTTCCCTCGTCATTGACCGCGACAAGGCGAAGTCGCTGGGCATCAATCCGAGCGATGTCGACAACGCGCTGAACAACGCGTTCGGACAGCGCCAGGTGTCGACGATCTACAACCCGCTCAACCAGTACCGTGTGGTGATGGAAGCCGCACCGCAGTACTGGCAGAACCCCGACGGCCTGCGGGACATTTACCTCATCACATCAACAGGTGCGCAGGTGCCGCTGTCGACCTTCTCGCACTACGAGCCGACCAACACGGCGCTGGCAGTCAACCACCAGGGGCAATTCGCGGCGAGCACGATCTCGTTCAACTTGGCGCCAGGGGCTTCGCTGTCGGGTGCCACGCAGGACATCCAGGACGCGATGAACCGCATCGGCGTGCCGTCCTCCGTGCACGGCAGCTTCCAGGGCACCGCCAAGGCGTTCCAGGATTCGCTCTCCAGCCAGCCCGTGCTGATCCTGTTTGCGCTCATCACCATCTACATCGTGCTGGGCGTGCTGTACGAGAGCTACGTCCACCCCATCACGATTCTGTCGACACTGCCCTCAGCCGGTGTCGGGGCGCTGTTGGCCCTCATCATTACAGACACGGACTTTTCGATCATCGCGTTGATCGGCGTGATTCTGCTCATCGGCATCGTCAAGAAGAACGCGATCATGATGATCGACTTCGCGCTGGAGGCCGAGCGCAGCCAGGGCATGAGCCCCGCGGATGCGATCTTCCACGCGTGCGTGCTGCGCTTCCGGCCGATCTTGATGACGACGATGGCCGCGCTGCTGGGCGCCCTGCCCCTGGCGCTCGGCCATGGCGACGGCGCGGAGCTGCGCACGCCGCTGGGCATCTCCATCGTTGGCGGGCTGCTGGTCAGCCAGATCCTCACGCTCTACACCACGCCGGTGGTCTATCTGGCGCTCGACCGGCTGCGCCTGCGTCGCGCCGGCCGCAGCAAAGACGCACCGCTGCCCGCATTGGATTCGCAAGGAAGCTGAACATGACAAGAGGCACTCAAGCCCTTCGTACCTCATTGCTCGCGCTGGCTGCGTGCGCGCTCGTCTCGGCCTGCGCGGTCGGGCCCGATTACAAGCGCCCCACCGCCGAAGTGCCGCAGCAATACAAAGAAGCCGGCGACTGGAAAGTCGCCGACCCGAGCGACGCCATTGCCCGCGGCAAGTGGTGGGAGATCTTCAACGACCCGCAACTGAACGCGCTGGAAGAACAGGTGGCCGCCGCCAACCAGAACATCCTGGTGGCCGAGGCGCAATACCGGCAAGCCCAGGCGCTGGTGCAATCGGCGCAGGCTTCGTTCTTCCCCACGCTGGGTGCCAGTGCCTCGGCCACACGCAGCCGTTCAGTGCGCACCTCGGTCAACCCGGACGGCAGCCTGTCGACCGGCAACCCGAGCCTGCTCAACTCGCAAAGCCTTTCGCTCAACGCCAGTTGGGAACTGGACCTGTGGGGCCGCATCCGCCGATCGGTGGAGTCCAACAAGGCCAGCGCGCAAGCCAGTGTCGGTGATTTGTCGTCCGCTTTGCTGTCCGCGCAGGCAACGCTTGCGCAGAACTATTTTCAATTGCGTGTCACGGATACCCAGAAGGCTGTCTTGCAACGCACGGTTGCAGACTACGAGCGTTTCCTGAAGCTCACGCAAAACCAGTACGCCGTGGGCGTGGCGCAGCGGTCGGATGTGCTGACCGCGCAGACGCAGCTTAAGCAGTCGCAGGCGCTGCTGCTGGATACCGAAGTCACCCGCGCGCAGCTTGAGCACGCCATTGCGGTGCTGATCGGCAAACCGCCGGCGGAATTCTCGCTGGCCCCGGCCACCGCTGCCAGCGCGGCCGACTTGCCTGCCCTGCCCGCCATTCCGCTCGAAGTGCCATCGGCCGTGCTGGAACGCCGCCCTGACGTCGCCGCCGCCGAGCGCCGCATGGCCGCTGCCAACGCGCAGATCGGCGTGGCCAAGGCTGCATACTTCCCGACGCTCACGCTGGGCGCATCGGCAGGTTTGGCTGCCAACACGCTGACGCGCCTGGCAACGCTGCCGAGCCGCGTCTGGTCGATCGGCCCGACGCTGGCCGCCACGCTGTTCGATGGCGGCGCGCGTGCAGCCGCCGTCGACAAGGCCGGCGCTGCTTATGACGCGTCGGTCGCAACATATCGCCAGACGGTGCTGGGCGCGTTCCAGGATGTCGAAGACAACCTCGCCGCGCTTCGCTGGCAGACGCAGGAATTTGGCGTGCAGGCCGATGCCGTCAAGGCCGCGCAGGAAGCCGCGCAACTCAATCTGAACCGCTATCGCGCGGGCACGGTGAGCTTCCTGGAAGTCATCACCGCGCAGGCCACGGCCTACAATGCCGAGCGCACGCTGCTCACGCTGCAAGGCAAGCAATATTCGGCAGCCGTCCTGCTGGTCAAGGCGCTGGGCGGCGGGTGGCACGGCGAAGTGCCGGTGGTTGGCCAGGCGGCACTGCAACCGGCATCCGTTCCTGCCGCGCAATAACCCTTCTTTTGTTGCCGGTGGCCGACAACATTTCGCCACCGGCAATGTCCCCTTGTGCGTAAGCCCGCACGCAGTCGGATAGTTCCCCCTATAATCGACGGACTTTATTTCAGACCGCCCCGACCATCCGGGCCGGCTGATGCAGCATCGGGCGCGCAAATTGCGTCGCCCGATGCCTTGCAAGCCGCCCCGGTCCTATCCAGGCCGTCTGTTTGCCAGCCACCATGTCCGCCGCGCGCGTGGTTGCCGACGCAGTTGCCCCGATTCACGCGCGCCGCTCAACTGACTCTGCTCTCTCTGATGATCCGATCCGCGCTTCCCCGTTCCGCCAAGCTGCTGGCTGCCGCCCTGGGCGCCGCCACGCTGTTTGCCGCCCTGCCCGCTCAGGCTGACCCGTCCGTGCGCGTCATCTATGGCAAAGACAACAAGCACGGCATCGAGAAATACGGCGTCGACCTCGACTTCGACTCGGGCTTCCACTGGGGCAACCCGGAAGGCTGGTTCGTGAATCTGGATTGGGAAGTCGCGCTGGGCCAGTGGCGCTCGACCAAGGGCACCAACCGCCAAAACATCACCGAATTCGGCGTGACGCCGCTGTTCCGGCTTGAAAAGCGCGGCGGCTCGTGGGTACCGTTCATCGAGGCTGGTGTCGGCCCGCGCTTGCTGTCGCACGTCAGCACGTCCAACGAGCACTATTTCAGCACGGCCTTCCAGTTCTCCGACATGATCGGCGTGGGCGTGGCCTTTGGCAGCAAGCAACAATTCCAAATGGGCTACCGCTTCGAACACCTGTCGAACGCGTCGATCAAGCGCCCGAATCCGGGCACGGACCTGAACGAGCTTTACTTGCGTTACACGTTCTAAGATTTGAGCGTTTGCAACGCTTGAAGAAAGACGGCCTGCCCTGCGGCGGGCCGTTTTGTTTTGGCGTGCGGCGGTGAATCAACGCGCGTCGCCGTCGAGATCGCGATCGCGCGATCGCATGCCCATCAGCCGCTCGTAATTGAGCGAGGCATGGAAGCCCACGCCGTTGCCGCCGGCGCGTTTGACTTCATACATCGCAGCGTCGGCATTGCGGATGAGCGTCTGCGCGTCATGCCCGTCGGTCGGATACAGCGCCACGCCGGCGCTCACGCCCATCGACAGCACATGGCCTTCCACACGGAACGGCGTCTGCAATTCTTCGATCAGGCGTTCGACGGTTTGCGTCACATCGTCGCGCGTGGCGCAATGCGTGAGCACGGCGACAAACTCATCGCCGCCCAGGCGCGCCACCGTGTCCGAGGCACGCAGCCCGCTGCGCAACCGCATGGCCGTAGCCTTCAGGACGAGATCGCCAACCCCGTGGCCGTATTCATCGTTGACGGGCTTGAAGCGATCGAGATCGATGAACACGACCGCAACCTGGCCGCGCGCGCGACGTGCCGCCTGAATGGCGACGAACAGGCGATCGCGCAACAAACGTGCATTGGGCAAGTCCGTCAGCGGATCGTGCAGCGCGAGGTGGTGCGCCCGGTCCAGCGCCGTGCGCCGCTGTGTCACGTCGAGCAGCGTGCCGCTCACGCGCGTGGCCGTGCCGCGGGCATCGCGCTCGGTCACGCGGCCGCGCGCCGCCACCCAGATCCATTGACCATGGCGCGCGCGCATGCGCTGTTCAACTTCAAAGCTGTCGGCATCGCCGCGCATATGGCGATAGATGCGTCGCGCGCTCAAGGCCGCGTCTTGCGGATGCACCATGGCGAACCAGGCATCCGGATCGTTGGACAGATCCGTTGGCTCGTAGCCGAGCATGTCGGCCGTCCGACGGTTGAACGACACATGCCGTGCACGCGTGGACCAGTCAAACGTACCCAGCCCCGCGCCGTCCAGCACATAGGCCAGCCGTTGCTCCGACGCGCGCAGCGATTCCAGCGCCAGGCGCCGCGCGGTCACGTCCTGCATCTGCACGACAAGGTGCTCATTGCCGTCGTCGCGCGCCACCGCCACGTCGGTCTGCACCCAGACGGTGGTGCCGTCCTGGCGGACCAGGCGCGTTTCCATCGACAGCGTGTCGCGCTGACCGGCGAGCAGCGATTCAACGCCATGTCGTGTGCGTTCAGTGTGGTCGGGGTGGCACAGGTCAAACAGATCGCGCGCGCGCAGCGCCTGCGCTTCGTGGCCGGTCAGCGCGCACAGCGCTCGGTTCACGTCGAGGAAGCGACCCTCCGGCGCGCACAGGCCGATTCCTATCGGCGAATGTTCGATCGCAGCCTTGTACAAGTGGTGGTCCTCAAGCATGGCGATGCTGTTTCGCGAATGCGGCAGTCCCGGGGGGTGGTTGATATGATGGCCATCGCACCGCCGGTGCCCCATGACGCAATCGTTGCGTTAGGCGCGCGGTGGCAGTTGGCGTGATCCCCGTAACCGGTCTCGTGGTCTGCGTGGCCCAGTTGGCGGCGGGTAATGGCAGACCTAGGTGCGTTGCAAGCGCACGAATCGAGGCGGACTATAGAAGCCGCGAGTTAACGGGGCAATCCCTTCCCGCGAGGGGACATGGACCGCGTGCCCGCTTTGGGTCCCCATGTGCGCGAGATGACGCGAAGGAAACGCGCCCCGCGTCATTCCCGTCTGCGTTTGTCGACGTCGATTGTCGACAGCTGCCCGGCGTCGCCAGACACCCGATAACTGTACACCGGCCCCCTGGGCGAAGCAGTTAGCCGTTCGGTTAGGTCGCACAGACGCCGCCGGCACGCAACCGTTTGCCACGTGGGTGGCACCCAATCTCCACATTGTGAATGTCTTAAGGTTAAGACAAGGCCGCTCAACCTCATCCGGAAGGACGAAACGCGCAAACGGCCCGCTCCGTTACTATTCTTCAATATCGCTCGGGGGGGCGAATTCAAACACGGCGAGCCGCGGCACAAGCGCACGCGGTTGTGGGAGGTTGTATGGAATTGAGTTTTGTCGCCCCCGGCACGCAGACGCATCGGTATGCGCTCAAGCTCGCGGGCCTACCCGAAGGGACGGAGCCCGGCACGGCACCAATCGATCCAGCCTGGGTGGACGACGCCCTTACCGCCGCCGTGCGCGTATTCGACGCGCACCGCGTGCACTTTGCCGACGCCTACTTCGCCTATCGCGCCCGTGAGACGGCACAGCACCGCACGCGCGCTACCGGCAACACCTCACCTGCACGCGTTGCCGGCGATCTCCACGACGACACGCCGCTACTCGCGGATACGTTTGCGATTGCGCAGCTGGCCGCACTTGTGTCGCTGGAGGCATCCGGTGTGGCCGATGTAATCGATGTACACCTCGTGGTGGAGCGCCTGCGTGACGGTGCCCCCACGCCGCCTGCTGACGGCATCGGCGAAGTGACGTTTGTTACGGAAACCACGGCCGGCCTGCACAGCGTGGCAAGCCGACATTAATCTGGGCAGGGCCGCTCAGGGCCCGTGATGCGTGGGCCGCTCCGGCACGATGGTCGGCTGCGGCTCAGTTGGCGCGCCGACTGCGTCGGCGTCACGAAACGTCCAGTAACGGTGCAGCAGGAAGTTGAAGATGGCCGTGATGGCCGAGGCGAACACCTGCGCGATCAGGTAATACAGGCCAATCCCCAGACCGATGGCCATGATGGTCGCGTTACAACCGAGCGCAAGAAAGGCCACCAGGCCGAACCGCACCATCGCGCCGACGTGCCCGCGTGTGCTGTTGAAGACGGCCTGCCGGCTGATGAAGTAGTTGAGCGTGGCCCCGATCACGCTGCCTGCCACCGACGCCCGCCAGGGCGAGACGCCCACCTGCACCAGCCCGAACAGCACCACATAATGCGCCAGCGTCGCGCCCCCGCCGATGACGACATAGCGCGCAAACTGCTCCACCGCCGCCCAGAAATGCCGCCGAGACGCCATGCGCGTGCCCACCCCATCCACTTTGGAACCGACATTGTGCTCGATCATGGCTGCGGGGTCGCAACGAGCGTGCCACGCACCCCGCACAATAAGCGCGCTTAAAGTTATGCAACATTTGGCCGTATAAAACCGGTGGGGCCGTGCGCGGCTGTTGGCTCCCCTATTGCCATGCTCGAACTTCAACCTCTCGACATTCCGCTTGCGATCCCCCTGCCGTGGCCGATGCTTGACGCCGACGGGCAGCTGCTCGTCCCGAAGGGCGACGTCATCCATTCCCCGGAGGAGGTCGACCTGCTGTGCACGCTGCACCGCCCGCACCGTCTGGCGGACGGCACGCCCGCGCCTGCACCCGCGTTTGCAAATACGCAGTTCCCGAACACGATGTTCCCCGACATGGGCGACGACCCTGACGGCGAACGCACGATCGCCATGGAGCTGCTGGGCTTGCGCCCCGGCGGCATGCTGACCGTGCGCCTGACCGCGGGCGCCGGCCAGACCAAGGGAGCCGCGCGCGTGATGGGCTACAGCCCGCAGCGCCATCTGCTCATCACCATGCCAACCGACAACGGCCGCACGGTCATGCCGGTCAAGGACGAGCTGGTGGAAGTCCACGCATTCTCGGGCGAGGGCATTGCCAGTTTCGAATGCACGGTGATGGGGGTGTGCCGCATCCCGTTCGAATACGTCGTGTTGTCACCACCGCGGCGGATCAAGAACCGCACGTTGCGCAAATCGCTGCGCGTGCGTGCCAACGTGGTCGGCAAGATGCTGGTGAGCGGCGACCCGCCGCGCATGATCCATATCTCCGACATCAGCACCACGGGCGCGTCATTCCGCTCCGCGCATCGGCTGGAAGTGAGCGGCGCGCCGGCGCGTCTGCGCTTTCGCGTGAAAACGCGCGACTACCACTCCGAACTGGTGGCCGCGGCCCTCGTGCGAAGTGAGAAGCCGGCCGATCTGCCCAACGTTTACCAATACGGCGTGGAATTCATCGAATTGGTCGCTGCTCAAAAAATGCTGCTGCAGTGCTTTATCTATGAACAGCTGCTTTGGGGCGGCCAGCGTATGGTGTAACGTGCAGACAGACCTGATATTCGACTTTTTTTGATCAGACTTAATTGCTGTTAAACGTTAAAACCGCCTGCCGGACGCACCCGAAAACATGCCCGGAAGCGGCCTCCATGGCCGGTTTTCAGCTTATGATGCAGAAGGCGAGCTTGTGACAAAGCTATACAATTGAAAGTGCGCCGAGTGCACGTATTTCCGTTTTAAAGGCATTTGCAGGACGATCCCCATTTATGAGCCGCGCAAGGTCTGCCGCGCCATCGAGTCTGGACCCAATCTCCGGATTGCCGGACCGCGAACGATTCGTTCAGCTGCTGGCTGCCATGCCGCAACCCGCACGCCAGGATGCAATCGGCGCACTGCTGCTGATCGGCTTCGACCATTTTGCCGAGGCCACCAACACGCTCGGGCCGCTGGCCGCGCGCGAGGTCATCGTCGAATGTGCATCGCGGCTTGAAGCGTTGAGCGTGCCGCCAGCGAATGGCATCGCACCCATCGTCGGGCGCGTCGGCCCTGAAACCTTTGCCGTTGCCTGCGCAGATTTCGTCTCGGCACAAGACGTGCACGACCTCGCGCGGCGGATCTCCGCGGCACTCACGCGACCTTTCATCACGCATGGTTACGAACTGGTCTGCTCGTGCAGCATCGGCATGACGCTTTTTGAGACCATGCCTTCCGATGCAGCGCGGCTGATTGAACAGGCCGACCGGGCGCTCTACGGGGTCCAGCACGGTGCCGAACAAAGCCCGGCGCTGTATGCCCCGGCGGCCATGCCTCCGATCTCGGGCGGGAACACCGCCGCCATTGATGGATACGACGCCGCCGCCGAGCATCCACGCCTGGCCGCCCGGCTGCGCCATGCGCTTGCGCGCCGTCAGTTCAGCCTGAACCTGCAGCCGCAACTGAGCCTGACCGACGGCCGGATCGTCGGCTACGAATTTTTGCTGCGCTGGATTTCACCGGAACTGGGAGTCGTGGCGCCTGCCGATTTTCTGCCGATCCTGGAGCAGACGGGCGACATTCGCGAGGTGGGCCACTGGGTGCTCGACAACGCCGCCCAGATGCTGGCCGGGCTGCTGCGCGAGGAATCCCAGCGCGCGGGACGCAACAGCCGGCACCAGCTAGGCGTGCATGCAGCCGTCAATTTGTCGGTTGCGCAGCTGCTTGATCCGCAATTGAGCGACGTGGTGCGCGAGATTGCGGCGCGCCACGCGGTTCCGGCCACACGCCTCGTCTTTGAAATATCGGAACACACGCTGCATCGTGCCAACGGTTCGGCGCAGAAAGCCGTGGAAGCTCTGCACGCCTGCGGCGCACGCGTGGCAGTGGAAGATTTTGGCGCCACCGCGCACAGCCTTGATTGCCTGGCAACGTTCCGCCCCGATCAGGTCAAGCTCGATCAGGCCATCGTCAACGCAGTGACCAACGCGAGCGATCACGCGGTGCTGCAGCGCCTGGTGACTGCCGCGCATGGCGCGGGCGTGCCCGTCATCGCCACGCGCGTGGAAACCGCCGCGCAGCTCCACGCATTGCGCGCCTGCCGGTGCGACGTGATCCAGGGCTACCTGCTTTCGCAGCCTTTCCCTGCTCGCTGGATCGACGACACACAAGACGTGATTGCCGAGCGCGCACGCGATCTGATGCCGTAGAAAATGCCCTCCCGCTTTCACGGCGGAAGGGCATTGGTGCTTGCGCGCGTGCTGCTTATGCGTGCTCGACGCGGAAGACCGCCACGGCGCTACGCAGCGCCTCCGCCTGCTCTTCCAGCGATTCCGCCGCCGCAGCAGCCTGTTCGACCAGCGCTGCATTCTGTTGCGTCACCTGATCCATCTGCGTGACGGCCTGATTGACCTGTTCGATGCCGCTGCTCTGCTCTTCTGACGCAGCGCTGATCTCGCCCATGATGTCGGTCACGCGGCGCACGGCCACCACCACCTCGTCGATCACCGTGCCAGCTTCGGCCACGAGGGTCGTACCGTTCTGCACGCGGCCCACCGAATCGCCAATCAGTTCCTTGATCTCTTTGGCAGCCGTGGCGCTGCGCTGTGCAAGGCTGCGCACTTCACCGGCAACAACCGCAAAGCCGCGGCCCTGCTCGCCCGCGCGTGCGGCTTCCACCGCGGCATTCAACGCGAGGATGTTGGTCTGGAACGCAATGCCTTCGATCACGCCGATGATGTCGGCGATCTTTCGGCTGCTTTCGTTGATGCCAGCCATCGTGTCCACCACGCGGCCCACGACTTCCCCGCCCTTGACGGCAATATCCGAAGCGTTGACGGCCAGCGTGCTTGCCTGACGCGCGTTGTCGGCGTTCTGCTTCACGATGCTCGTCAGCTCTTCCATGCTCGACGCCGTTTCTTCCAGCGACGAGGCCTGCTGCTCGGTACGCTGCGACAGGTCGGCATTGCCGGCGGCGATCTGCTTGGTGGCACTGGCGATCGAATCCGAGCCCGTGCGCACCTGGCCGATGATCTGCTGCAGGCTCGTTTGCATGGACGATACGGCGTGCATCAGGCGTGCGGTTTCGTCGCGGCGCCCCGCAGCGGTCTGGCCTTCCATGCGCGCGGCGAGGTCGCCCGATGCCATGCGTTCGAACACCTGAATGGCGCGCTCAAGCGGACGCACCACCGTGCGGCCAAGCACGCCACGCGCCACCACCGACAGCACCAGCGCGGCGGCCAGCAAGCCACCCGAGATCCAGATGCTCATCGCATAGCGCGACTGGGAATGATCAAAGCGTTGCTGGCCGTACTTGAAGCGCGCCCCAACCAGGGGGCCGAGCGCCGAGTCGTAATCCACAAACAGCTTCGGCACCAGGTTCGTGTTCAGTTCGCGGTACGTGGTGAGGTCACTGCGTTCCAGTGCGGCGATGGCCGGCTCCAGCGCGGTCTTGACGAACTTGGTGCGCGCCGCGTCGGCGGCTTGCAGTTGGGCGCGGTCCGCATCGGGAATCGGCAGCTTCATGAACTGGGCCCAGGCATCGTTGGCTGTGTTGACCATCGTGTGCGCATCGGACAGCAGCTTCTTGAGCTCTTCAGGCGACGAGACCGCATCGAAATTGGTCAGGTGGATGCGCGCCCACAGCAGGTTGATGGTGTCTTTTGCCAGCAGGTCCAGGCCCTTGGCATCTTCCAGATACACGGCGCGCAAATCTTCATTGGTGGCCCGGCCGGTCGTGATACCGGCGAAACCCACCACGGCAATCATGACTGCAAATACCGCGACCAGGAACGTCAGCCGCGTGCGAATGCTCGTATCCATCCACTTCCACATATTGTTTTCCCCCGCATGATTGGGCCGTGCGGCGCAGAGATCGTCTTCCCGCGCCCCTCTCCAGGCACCCTGTTCACTCCCAAAGGTGCTAACGGCAGGCGACGGCGGAAATAGAGGGCATCACCGCGAATGTCCGGAATGCGCCGCAAGTGATATGCAAGAAGTAAAAAAGATGCGGCCGACGCACCCGCGTGCGCGAGGTGGCACTAAAATGCGGGTTGCGCCACCGTTGGGGTGGCAATTACGCAAACATCGTGCGGGATACCGCACGGCTCACTAGGGGATCGAGATGAAGAAACTGATCGCGCTGCTGGCCCTGGGCTGCGTCGTCCTGGCAGGCTGCAATACGATGGCCGGCATGGGCAAGGACATTCAGACGGGCGGCCAGAAGCTGGAAAACGCTGCTGACAACACCAAGCAGAAGATGTAATAAAGGGACGGTCGGGGGGAGCCCCTGGCTTGAGATGAGAAACGCCGCAAGTTCGCGGCGTTTTTTCTTTTGGAGCCGCTACAGGAGCTCTTCCGGGGTAAATGGCGCCAACATCTGGATCCACGTCCGGCGGCCGAGGCCCACTTCCGGCTCGTGATCGACGACGATCTCCTTGCCGTTCTCATGCGTGGTCCAGCGCAAGTGGCCGTCGTCCTTGGTCACCCGGTAGGCGCTGTCGCGCACCGAATCGTCAAACAGCTTGGCTACTGCATCCGACAGCACCGGGCTGCGGATGATCAACCCCGTTTCCGTATTCAGCCCGATGGAGCGCGGGTCGATGTTCATCGAGCCGACAAACAGCGTGCTGCGGTCCACCACGATCGATTTCACATGCAGGCTTGCCTGCGACGAACGGAACGTGCCGAACATCTTCGGGCGATCGCCCAGCGTCGGGCGCAGTTCGTACAGTTCGACACCGTCGTCGATCAGCGCGCCGCGATATTTCGCGTAACCCACATGCACGATGGGCGCGTCGGTCGCTGCCAGTGAGTTGGTCAGCACACGCAGCCGCACGCCCCGATCCTGCAGGCGCTTGGCTACCTCGACGCCGCGCTTGCCCGGCACGAAGTACGGCGAGATCAGCACCACCTCGCGCTTGGCCTCGTCAACCAGACGCAGAAGCGTCTGGGCAAGGCGCTCGCCGCCAGGTTCCACCTCGTCACCCGACACCTTGGCTGGACGATCGACGATCACCTGCGCGGGCGCCCACTCGAGGCGCAGGCGGCCACGGGCGATCTGATCAGCCAGGAACCAATCGCGCGGGGCAGGCTTGAGTGGCAAGGGCTGCTCCGGCGCGGGGCTGGCGAGATCGGTCTGGTTGCGGCGTTGCTCGAGCTGCGAGATCGTCTGATCGGATGCCGGCTTGGCCGAACCGGAGCCCATGTCGATCGGCCGGGTCGGCACATCGATATGCTGCGGCGGCCCTTCAGGCCGGTTGGGCATCGTCACCGGCGGCGGATAGTTGCCCTCTCTCGGCTCGGGCGGATGCGCCTTGCTCGGCTCGGGCGCCAGTGCCTGCACCGGATAGGCAAATTCGCTATTCCAGTACGCATCGAACGCCGACGACAACTGGCGCACCGCCGGCCCCGCGGCCAGCACGTCCAGATCGACGAAGTTGGTGGTCTGGTTCTGCGTGAAATATTCAGCGCCCAGATTGCGCCCGCCCGTCACGGCCAGGGCGTTGTCAGCAATGAAGGCCTTGTTGTGCATGCGCCGATTGACGCGGCGGAACTCAGCGGCACCGCTCAGGTACCGTGTGACGTTCGACATCCGCCCGCCCGGAAACGGGTTGAACAGCCGCACGTCGATGTTCTTGTGCGACGAGAATTTGAGAAATGCCAGATCGCGCCCATCGCTGTGCAGATCGTCGACCAGCATGCGTACGCGCACCCCGCGGTCGGCAGCGGCCCGCACATGGCGCATCAGTTCGCGCACGCTGTTGTCGCTCGCAATGATGAAGTACTGCAAGTCTAGCGTGCGCTCGGCCCGGTCGGCCAGCGTGAGCAACGTGGCATAGGCTTCTTCGCCCGACGGGATCAGCCGGAAGCCGGACACATCCGCCGAGGGCGCATTCGACTGTGCGAGGCGCCCGAGCGAGGTGGCCGACTCGGCATTGGGCAGCGCCGTCGTCACGGTGCGATCGACGTGTTCCGGCAAGCTTGCGCAATCCGTCACCAGCGCGATGGCCAGACACGCAAACCAGGCGCGCAGATACGCGATCGGGAGGTTCCTCGGGTGCCCTTGCATGTTCGATGTTGTGTTGGGTACGGCAGGTCGAGAGGACGTCTACTTCACACCAGCATGTGGCGTGCCTGAACCGACGCCACGGCCAGACTACGCGAGATATCAGCCGGGGCAATATCCGTGTTTATCCGACGCCACCCCGAGCGTGTCAAAATGGCCAACGGTGTGCCGTTTCCCCCCACTGCCTTCAATGCTGACCAACACCACGGCATTTGCCACTTTCCTCTTTCTTGTGCACTGCGTGGGCGTGCTCGCGGCCATGCATGCCGTGCTGACCGTGCGCACGTCACAGGGTGCCATCGCGTGGGCCATTTCGCTCGTCACGCTGCCGGAGTTCACGCTGATCCCCTATCTGATCTTCGGGCGAAGCACCTTTGCCGGCTATGTGGATGCGCGACGCTTTCACAACGCCCGCCTGCGCGAAATCACCCTCTCCGACGACTGGCGCCGCCTGCGCGACCATGAATCCAGCGTGGTCGCGCCGCAGCACACCTGCATGCAGGCCTTGCCGCGCCTGACCGGCACACCGTGCCTGGCCCGGAATCGCGTGCGTCTGCTCGTCAACGGCGCGGAAACCTTCGATGCCATCTTTGCGGCGATTGCACAGGCGCGGCGCGTGCTGATCGTCCAGTTCTTCATCGTGCATGACGACACGCTCGGCCGCCGCCTGGCCGAACTGCTGCTCGAGCGCGCACGTGCCGGGGTGCGGGTGTACTTTCTCTTCGACAGCATCGGCTGCCACGCGCTGCCCCGCCGCTATGTGCAGCGCCTCATTGAAGGCGGCGTGCAGGCCAAGCCGTTCTCCACACACGCCGGGTTCGTCAACCGCTTCCAGCTCAACTTCCGCAACCACCGCAAGCTCGTGGTGGTGGATGGCGAGCGCGCTTACGTTGGCGGCCACAACGTCGGCAACGAATACATGGGTGAAAAGCCGCCGCTCGCACCGTGGCGCGACACGCATATCGAGATCGTCGGTGCGGCGGTGATGGACTTGCAGCTGACCTTTGCCGAAGACTGGTATTGGGCCGCCCGCGAAGTGCCGCAGTTGATCGTGCCAGAACTGCGGCCTGAGGAAGACATGGTCTGTCAGGTGGTGGCTAGCGGCCCGGCAGACAAGCAGGAAACCTGCTCGCTGTTCTTCATGGAAGCCATTCAATCGGCGCGCAAGCGGCTGTGGATTACGTCGCCGTACTTCATACCAGACGAAGCTGTGTTTGCCGCGCTTCGCCTGGCCGTGCTGCGCGGGGTGGACGTGCGCATCCTGATCCCGTCACGGCCAGACCATCACATGGTGTTCCTGGCCTCCACGCTGTACGCGTATCAGGCGATCCGCGCAGGCGTGAAAATCTACCGCTACCTGCCAGGCTTCCTGCACCAGAAGGTCGTGCTGATCGACGACGAGGCCGCCGCCGTGGGCAGCGCCAACCTCGACAACCGCTCGTTCCGCCTGAACTTCGAGCTGATGATCATGACCGCCGACCCGCGCTTCGCCAATGACGTCGCACAGATGCTCGAAGTCGATTTTGCCGAAGCCGCTCGCGTTGGCCGCGACGAATACGAACGTGCACACCCGCTGCGCCGCGTGATCATGCACGTGGCCAAACTGTTCGCCCCCATCTTGTAATCACGCTCCGAGTTACGAGTTCCGAGTTCGCCCGCAAGAAGCGGAGCGCTTCCAGGCATCGCTGTCCGTACCCTGAAGTGAACATTTTCAGGAGTGTGCGATGTCCGATCCCCATGACTCTGCTGTCGACCGCCTGCCGCCGGGCTTCAACCGGCTGGCGGCCTCGAACCTGGCCGCGCAGTCGGCCGAACAGATTGCGCTGGCCGCCATGCCAATGGTTGCGGTGCTTACCCTGCATGCCGACGCCAGCACAGCGAGCTGGCTGCAGGTGGCCCTCACGCTGCCGTTTGTGCTGTTTGCCATTCCCGTGGGCATGCTGGCGGACCGTTGGCCCAAACGCGCATTGATGGCCGGCGCAGAGGCGGTGCGCGCGCTGGCGTTGTTTGTTGTGGCGGGCCTGCTGGTGGCGGGGCGGCTGAACCTGGCAACGCTGGGCGTGCTGGGCTTTATTGCGGTGTGCGGCACGGTGGTGTTCAGCGTGGCGGCGCCAGCGCTGGTGCCTTCGCTCGTGCCGGCAGCGATGCTTGCGCGCGCAAACGGCCGCATCGAGCTGGCGCGCACGATTGCATTTGCGTGCGGGCCGGCTATCGGCGGTGCGTTGATCGGCTGGACCGGCTCGATGACAGCATTCGCGCTGGCGGCGGCGTTGTCCGCCATGGCTGCGGCGCTGCTGGCAGGTGTGACGGCTCCGGAGCCCGTGGCGCGGCACGCGGCGCACCCGCTGCGCGACATTGCCGAGGGCGCGCGCTTCGTGTTCCACCATCCGCTGCTGCGGCCGGTGTTCATCACGCAGTGCGTCTTCACCATGGCGTTCTTCATGGTGTTTGCCATCTTCGTTCCGTATGCGGCGCATCGGTTGAACCTCTCTGCACAAGCGATTGGGATGACGCTCGGCATGTACGGCGCGGGCATGGTGATCGGCGCGCTGCTGGCCGCGCGCATTCTGGCGCGCTGGCGCTTCGGCCATGTGGTGGCGACTGGCCCGGTGTGCGGACTGGCGGGCGGTGTGCTTCTTGCGGCCACGCTCTGGCAGCCGTGGCCCGCGCTGGCACAAGCGGGGTTCTTTCTGCTGGGTTGTGGGCCGATTCTGTGGGTGGTGAGCACGACGACGCTTCGGCAAACGGTAACGCCGCCCACGCTGCTGGCGCGCGTATCCGCAGTGAATGTGATGTCGTATGGCGCTCGGCCGATCGGCGCAGCAATGGCCGCGTGGCTTGCCGCACACGCTGGTGCGGGGGCGTGCCTGCTGATGGCGGCGGCGGGCTTTGCACTGCAGTTGCTGTGCATCCTGCAATCGCCCGCGGTGCGGCTGGCGCGTCAGCCGCGTGCGGACGATACGTCGGCCGGGCTTGAACCTGCCTGAGCCGCGTCGGCACCGCGATCACCGCGCTGCACATCGCGCCACGCACGCGGCGTCATGCCGAAGTGGGCGATGAACCAGCGCGTGAACGACGCCTGCCGCGTATAGCCGAGCAACGCAGCTACCCGCCCGATCCGGTAGCTCGGGTTCGCCATGTAACGAACGGCCAGGTTGTGCCGGACCTCCTCCACCAGGTCAGAGAACGTCATGCCAGCCGATTCCAACTGGCGTTGCAAGGTCCGCACGCTCAGGTGGAGGTGGTCCGCCACCTGCTCCACCGAGGCGCGCTCCAGCGGCAGCAGCAGGTAGATCGCCCGACGCACGTCCTGCACCACCGCCTCTTGCGCCGATACATTGAGCGGCTCGGCAAGGCTCTCCGCGTAACGCACGAGGGCCGGGTCAGCCGCAGGGTTGGGCGTCTCCAGATCGGCAGCCGCGCAGACGATGCCGTTGAAGTCGCTGCCGAACACGATGGGGCAACCAAACACGCGCCGATGCAGGCTGACGTCGCTGGGGGCGGCATGTGAGAAGTGGATGCTTCGCGGCTTCCAGTGAACCCCCAGCAGCGCGCTGCACGTCCGGGCGAGCACGCCGACGGCCAGCTCGTTGGCCTGCCGCAGCGGCACCGGCGTCTCGGTGATCACCTCTTCGCGAATGACCACCATGTCGCCGTCGGATTCCAGGTAGATCGCCAGCGCCTCATTCAGCAGGTGGCGGTACTGGATGATGGCCTGCAGCGCCTCGCGCAGCGTGCGCTTGTGGGCGAGCAACAACCCGAGCACACCGAAATCCAGTTCCTGGCGCGCCTCGGCCATCTGCAGCCCGAGCGTCGGGCACGGGGCGTTAGCGGCGGTGATCTCCATCAACTGGCACGTCGCCACGACCGAGACGAGCTGCTCTGGATCGGTCAGTCTGGCGGGGTCCAGCCCCACCTGCCGCAGCGCCTCCTGCGGGTTGAAACCGAGCCGCCGCACGACCTGGAAGTAGCCGTTGAGCGAGCGGGCACGCACCATCGTTTCCATAGATTTCAGGGTGCTCCGAACCGTCTTGGTGTTTACACGGAATGGCGCCAAAAGAGAAAAAATTGGCGCCAATTGAGAAATTCAAAGCTACCGCTTCCCTATAGTGAAGTCCAGCCGAGACATCCCCTACAGGAGCCCCCAACATGCAATTCCTCGATGATTCGCTGCACCCCGAAAACCAGGACAAAGTCGTCATTACCGTTGCGCCGTACGGCCCGGAATGGATGCCGGAAGATTTTCCCGAAGACATTCCGGTCACGATGGAAGAACAGGTGCAGAAGGCCGTCGATTGCTACAACGCCGGCGCGACCGTGCTGCACCTGCACGTGCGTGAACTGGACGGCAAGGGCTCCAAGCGGCTCTCGAAATTCAACGAGCTGATTGCCGGCGTGCGTGCGGCGGTGCCCGACATGATCATCCAGGTAGGCGGCTCGATTTCTTTTGCGCCGGAAGACGAAGGGCAAGCCGCCAAGTGGCTGTCGGACGACACGCGCCACATGCTGGCCGACCTGACCCCAGCACCCGATCAGGTGACCGTGGCCGTCAACACCACGCAGATGAACATCATGGAGTTGCTGTATCCGGCATATCTGGAGGGCACATCGCTGGCCAATCCGGCGCTGGCTGCGGCCTACGCAGAAATGACCGTGCCCGCCGGCCCCGCCTGGCTGGAGGAGCACCTGCGCCGTCTGCAGGCCTCCGGTGTGCAACCGCACTTCCAGTTGACCGGCATCCACGCGCTGGAAACGCTGGAGCGCGTGGTCCGCAAGGGCGTCTACAAGGGCCCGCTCAACCTGACGTGGATCGGCATTGGCGGCGGCTTCGACGGCCCCAACCCGTTCAACTTCTTCAACTTCATCCACCGCGCGCCGGATGGTTGCACGCTGACGGCCGAGTCGCTGCTCAAGAACGTGCTGCCCTTCAACATGATGGCCATGGCAATGGGCCTGCACCCGCGCTGCGGCATTGAAGACACGATCATCGACCAGCACGGCAACCGCATGACATCCGTGCAGCAGATCGAGCAGTGCGTGCGCGTGGCGCATGAACTGGGCCGTGAGGTTGCCAGCGGCAAGGAGGCCCGCGCCATCTACCGCATCGGCGTGCAATATGACAGCGTGGAAGAAACGCTGGCGAAGAACGGCATGTCCCCCAACCGTGCCCCGAACGTGAAAAACCTGCCGCTGCGCGCGGCCTAAACTAGAAGCCGCAGTATCACCGGGCCAACACAGGCGGCGCTCAACGCAAGCGCCGCCACTCGGAGACAACCATGAATCTGCATGCCGCCGACCCGCGCGCAGACCACCACGACGGCTACCTCGTCGGCCGACCCCAGGCGTGGTTTGCGTTTGCAATGACCTTTGCACTGATGCTGTTCGATTACATCGACCGGCAAGTCATCGTGTCGCTTTTCCCGCATCTGAAGACAGCCTGGGCGCTGTCCGACAAGCAACTTGGCGCGCTCGTCTCGGTCATCTCGATCGTGGTGGCGGTGGGTGGCTTGCCGGTGGCGCTGTTGGCCGACCGCTACAGCCGCGTCAAGAGCATCGTCGTGATGGCCACCGTATGGAGCCTGGCAACGATCTCCTGCATGTTCACGCGCAATTACGGACAGCTCTTCACCGCGCGCGCCATCGTGGGCGTGGGTGAGACCGGCTACGGCTCGGTGGGTGCGGCACTGATTGCCAGCCTGTTCCCCAAGCGCCTGCGCGCCACGTTGATGGGCGCCTTCTTTGCCGCGGCATCTGTCGGTTCGGTATTGGGCGTGTTGCTCGGTGGCGTGATTGCAGCGCGCTGGGGCTGGCAGGCGGCATTTGGCGTGGTGGGCGTACCGGGGCTGGTGCTGGCGCTGCTCTATGTGTTCGTGCCGGACTACAAAACGGTGGCGATGGCCGCTGGCGGCACGCAAGTGCGGCAACCCGCAGGCACGCTTCTGCAACGCGTTGCGGGCGCGCTCACCAGTTCGCGCACGCTATGGTGGACGTGCCTGGGCGCAGCCTTCCAGTTGATCGTCGTGTCGACCATCTGGGCGTGGCTGCCGAGCTACCTGAATCGCTATCACGGGACACCGCCGGACCGCGCTGCCATGCAAGCCGCACTGGTGGTGCTGTGCGGTGCGCTGGGCGCCTTCGTGTGGGGTGTGGTGGCCGATGTGGTTGCAGCGCGCCGCCAGCGCAACCGGCTGATTGCCGTGGCTGTGCTGGCGGTGGTCACGTTGCTCGTGTTCATGACGGCCTTTGGTACCGCCATGCCGGCCAACCAGCAGTTCCTCCTGATCGCCTTCGGCGGCTTCTTGATGACGTGCACGGTGGCCCCGGCTTCCAGCGTGGTGTTCGACGTGGTGCACCCCGGCGTGCGCTCAACCGGAGCTGCGGTGCTCTCGCTGTTCCAGAACCTGTTCGGCCTGGCCATCGGGCCGTTTGTGGGCGGCGCCGTGTCCGACGCGTGGGGCCTGCAGACCGCCCTGGCAGTGATGCCGATCTTCGGCGTGGTTGCGGCAGGCTGCTTCTTGCTGGCCGCACGCAGCTACGAAGCTGAACTCAAGCGCGTGGCCAACGTGTCGATCGACGCAGCGCCCACCGCTGCACCAGCCGCCGTTGCTTCCGCATGACGGCCTGACTCCGCTAACCGCGCGCCGCCACAAGGCATCGCACCCCTCTCCCGCCTTGACCGCGTCTCGCCAAGCGAGCCGCGCGGGCGGCGCGCACCCCAAACATCTGAAAAAGAATCCAGGAGACATCCATGGCAACCGCAGTCCGCTTTCATGAAACCGGCGGCCCCGAGGTCTTGCGCTGCGAGACCGTCGAAGTGGGCCAACCCGGCCCGGGGCAGGTCCGTCTGCGCCACGAAGCCGTTGGCCTGAACTTTGCCGACACCTACTTCCGCTCGGGCCTCTACCCCGTACCCCGCCCCGCCGGCATGGGCGTGGAAGCAGCAGGCATCGTTGAAGCCGTGGGCGATGGCGTGAGCAATGTCGCCGTGGGCGATCGCGTGACCTACACCGGCTTCATCAACACGCTGGGTGCGTACAGCACCGAACGGCTCATCCCGGCCGCACCGCTCATCAAGCTGCCCGCTGCCATTGCCTGCGAAACCGCCGCCGCCATGACCATGCGCGGCCTGACGTCGGCCTACCTGCTGCGCCGCATCTACCCGTTTGCGAAGGGCAACACGATCCTTCTGCATGCGGCCGCCGGCGGCGTGGGGCTCATCGTCTCGCAGTGGGCCAAGTTGCTTGGGCTGACCGTGATCGGCACGGTATCGAGCGAAGCCAAGGCGGACATCGCCCGCGCGCACGGCTGCGACCACGTCATCAACTACGCGCACGAAGACGTTGCAAAACGCGTGCGCGAACTGACCGACGGCGTGGGCGTGAACGTGGTGTTCGACAGCGTGGGCAAGGCCACCTTCGATGCCTCGCTCGATTCGCTCAAGCGACGCGGCCTGATGGTGTGCGTGGGCACGGCATCTGGCCCGATCCCACCGTTCAACCCGCAACTGCTGGCGATGAAGGGATCGCTTTACCTCACGCGCCCGGCCCTGGCCGATTACATCGCCGATCCGGCCGAGAAAGCCGAGCTTGCCGGCGAGCTGTTCGATCACGTGGCCGCCGGTCGCATCAAGATCGAGATCCACCAACGCTATGCATTGGAAGACGCCGTGCAGGCACACCGCGATCTGGAATCGCGCAAGACGACGGGTTCGTCCGTCTTCGTCATCTGAGGGGCCGCCATGCGTATCGAACAACTGACCAACGCCCTGGGTGCCGAGCTGACCGGCGTGCAACTGGCTGACGCGATCGAAGACGAAGGCCTGTTCGGCGAAATCCGCACCGCGCTGCTCAAGCACCGCGTGATCTTCCTGCGCGATCAAGAGTTAAGCCGCGCGCAGCATGTCGCGTTTGCACGCCGCTTTGGCGATCTGGAAGACCACCCCGTGGCCGGTAGCGACCCGGAGCACCCGGGCCTCGTGCGCATCTACAAGACGCCCGACCACCCGAACGATCGCTACGAAAACTGTTGGCACGCCGACACCACGTGGCGCGAGGCACCGCAGTTTGGCGCCGTGCTGCGCTGCGTGGAATGCCCGCCCGTGGGCGGCGACACCATGTGGGCGAACATGGCGCTGGCGTACGAGAAGCTGCCGGAAGACGTCAAGCGCGACATTGCAAACCTGCGCGCCCGCCACAGCATCGAGGCCAGCTTTGGTGCCGCCATGCCCATCGAAAAGCGTCTCGCCCTCAAGGCGCAATACCCCGATCCGGAACACCCCGTGGTGCGCACACACCCCGAAACGGACGAGAAAGTCCTGTACGTCAACGGCTTCACGACCCACTTCACGAACTACCACACCCCTGGGCGCGTGCGCTACGGGCAGGACGCCACGACAGGTGCATCGGAGCTGCTGCGCTACCTGATCAGCCAGGCCTACATTCCTGAATACCAGGTGCGCTGGCGCTGGAAGCCGAACAGCGTGGCCATCTGGGACAACACCGCCACGCAGCACTACGCGGTCATGGATTACGCGCCGTGCCATCGCAAGATGGAACGCGCCGGCATCATCGGCGGCAAGCCGTTCTAACGATCGTCGGGACACATCGGACCCGTCGGCGATAACACCAAGAGGAGACCCTGCAACATGAAGACGAAGCACATCGCCCCCGCTGCACTGCTGGCCTGCGCCGGCGCGGCCTGCGCGCAATCCGGCGTGACGCTGTACGGCGTGGTGGATACCAACATCGAATATGCGACCAACCTGGCGGGCGCCACACCGGGCAGCTCGGGCAACCGCGTGTCGATGCAAAGCGGCGGCCTGTCAGGCTCGCGCTGGGGCTTGCGTGGCGTGGAAGACCTTGGCGGCGGCCTGAGCGCGCTGTTCGTGCTCGAAAGCGGATTTGCAAGCGACACGGGCCAATCGCAGCAAGGCGGCCGGCTGTTCGGGCGCCAGGCCTACGTTGGGCTCAAGAGCAGCACGATCGGGCAATTCACTTTCGGCCGCCAGTACACGACGCTCTTCCAGTTGCTGGCCAACTTCGAGCCGATGGCGTATTCCACGCAGTACGAACCGGCCGCCGTGCAGACCGGCGTGAATTTCCGGTCCGACAACACCGCCATGTACACGGGCAACTTCGGCCCGGTGACTGCGCAGGCGCATTGGTCGTTCGGCACCGGCGCCCCGAGCGCCAACCCCGCCGGCGGCGGCAACGGCGAGGTGCCCGGCCAAGCCCGGCGCGACAGCGGCTATGGCGCCGGGGTGGCGTACTCGGCTGGCCCGCTGGGTGCCACGCTCGCATATGACCAGTACAACCCCAGCGCCCCGCTGGGCGGTGGCGCGTTCAGCTCCGGCACCGTGCGCAAGGCGGCGCTGGCGGGCAGCTACCTCGTTGGCGACGTGTTCAAGGTCATGGGCGGCTACCGCTGGGGCCAGAACAAGAACGCCAACGGCAGCGTGGCGCTGCGCGACGACTACTTCTGGGCCGGCGTGAACTATCAGGCGACAAACGCCGTGATGCTCTCGCTCGAATACTCGTACCAGAAGATCAAGACCATCAACAGCGCGCCGTCCACGCAGGCCAACCCGTGGCAGGTAGCGTTCATTGCCGACTACACCCTTTCCAAGCGCACCGATCTGTACCTGACCACGGCCTATGCGCGCAACGCGGGCCTGGCGCTCGACCAGGCCACGGTGGACCTCAACGCCACCGGCTACGGCCTGGGTGCCGGCAAGACCAGCATGCTCGGCGCGGCCGTCGGTATTCGCCACAAGTTCTGAGCGGCCCACACCACGGGAGGCGGACTCCGCCGTCTCCCCGGTCGGCATTCGAGGAGGGTGACCTCCTCGTTTTTTCTTCATGGCGCTTCATCATGACGTTGTCCAACACTTCTCCCACCATCCTCATGGTGCCCGGCCTGCGCGACCACGTGGCCGAACACTGGCAGACGTTGCTCGAAGCCAGACTCCGGGCTGCGGGCCACAAGGCTGCGTCAGTCCCGCCGCTGGAAGTCGACCGGCTGAGCTGCGCGGCACGGGTGGCAGCGTTGGACAAAGCCGTCAGCGCCATCGACGGCCCGGTGATCCTGGTGGCGCATAGCGCAGGCGTGATGATCACCGTGCATTGGGCCAAGCGGCACGCGCGCAAAATCCACGGCGCCCTGCTGGCCACCCCGGCCGATCTCGACACGCAGTTGCCGTCGGGCTACCCCACGCAGGACGTGCTGCAAAAAAATGGCTGGCTGCCCTGCCCCCGGCGTCCGCTGCCGTTTCCAAGCATCGTCGCCGCCAGTCGGAACGATCCATTGGCATCGTTCGAACGCGTGGCCGGCATGGCCGCCGACTGGGGCAGCCGCCTGATCGATCTGGGAGACGTCGGTCATTTGAACCCTGCCGCCGGCTTCGGCCCGTGGCCCATGGCGGAAGCCCTGATCCATGAACTCGATTGACCGGCCCATGCAGGCAAGTCCGCGCGACGCAATCCGCCCACGCACCAAGCTCACCGTCGATGTCTTCTTCGACTTCATCTGTCCGTGGTGCTGGATCGGTACGCGCCATCTGGCCAGCGCGCTGCGCACGTTCGCGACGCTGCATCCGGAGGTGAAGCCGAAGGTGCGATGGCGCCCGTATCCGCTGCTGCCGGACACCCCGGCTGACGGGTTGCCCTATCAGGCGTTCTATCTCAGCCGCCTCGGCAGCCCCACTGCTGTGTCGATGCGGCGTGCTCAGGTGCAGCGCGCCGGGCAAGCGGCCGGCATCGACTTCGACTTCACACGCATCAATGTCCTGCCCAATACCGAGCGCGCGCACGGTGTGGTTCGGAAATATCGCCGGGTCGACGCGGGCGGACAGCCCGCTCAGCTCATCGAGCGCATCTTCAGTGCCTATTTTTTGGAAGGCGCCGACATCGGCAACGAAGACGTGCTGCAGCGCCTGGAGTTCGAGCACGACATCGCCCAGGCAATGGCGCTCGGCGCGTGCCCACCCAGCGTCTGCAAGCCAGTGGGCCGCGGCGTGACTGTTTCCGGGGTGCCGCATTTCATCTTCAACTCGGACGTGGCGATTTCCGGTGCGCATCCGGCAAGCACGCTGGTGCGCGCCATGCAGAACGCACTGTCGCTATCGCCACTGCAATCGCAAGAGGAAGCGCAGTGAATAACATGGCGTGCAATGTCACCGTGGCCTTGTCCGGCGAGCTGGGCGCCGGAGAGCGCAAGCTCGTCTTCGTCAACGGCCGCAGCATCGTCCTGTTCAACGTTGAAGGCCGGCTTCATGCCATCGACAACAGTTGCCCGCACAACGGTGCATCGCTGGCCTCGGGCCGTCTTGTCGGCAACGTATTGCAGTGCCCGGCGCATGGCTTGCGCTTCGATCTCGCCACCGGCTGCACGCCCGGCTCCGGCGGCTTGTGCCTGAAAACCTACCCCGTTCAGGAGACCGACGGCCACGTCGTCATCCAGCTCGAAGACGCCAGCTGATTCGCCAAGCGCGATACGAACCTGCACACTGAACGAGACCATTCAACATGCATCCGAACCTCATCACCCCGACACCTTCGGCTTACACGTATCCGCTGCTCGTCAAGCACTTGCTGACCAATGCGCAATGTCTCTACAGCGAACAGGAAATCACCTATCGTGGTGCGCTGCGCCACAGCTATCGCACGTTTCGTGAACGCATCGGTAGGCTCGCATCGGCACTAAGCACGCTGGAGGTCCACCACGGCTCGACCGTGGCCGTCATGGACTGGGACAGCCACCGCTACCTCGAGTGCTACTTCGGCGTGCCGATGATGGGCGCAACGCTGTTCACCGTGAACGTGCGGCTCTCTGCTCAGCAGATTCTCTACACGCTCAACGATGCGCGGGCCGAAGTCGTGCTGGTACACGCCGACTTCGTGCCTCTGCTGGAAGAGATCTGGAACGAACTGACGAGCGTGCGCCACGTTGTGGTGCTGGCCGACAACGCGCCCATGCCGCACACCACGCTGCCGGTGGCGGGCGAGTACGAGGCGCTGCTCGCCCATGCATCATCCGATTTTGCATTTGCCGATTTCGACGAACGCACGCGGGCCGCAACCTTCTACACGACCGGCACGACCGGTGACCCCAAGGGCGTGAGCTACAGCCACCGCGATATCGTGCTGCACACCATGGCGACCGCCACGACGCTGTGCGCACCGCGCGATGGCCAGCGCCTGCACCGCGAAGACGTGTACATGCCGATCACGCCGATGTTCCACGTCCTGGCGTGGGGCATGCCGTACATCGCCGTCATGCTGGGCCTGAAGATCGTTCTGCCGGGGCGCTACGCGGCCGATCTTCTCCTCAAGCTGCACGATACGGAACGGGTGACTTTCTCGCATTGCGTGCCGACGCTGCTGCAGATGCTGCTGCAGGCGGCGGAAGGCGGCATGCACGATCTGTCGGGGTGGAAGGTTCTCATCGGCGGCTCGGCGTTGTCGCCGGCGCTCTGCGAGGCGGCGCTCGCGCGGGGCATTGATGTGTTTGCCGGCTATGGCATGTCGGAAACCGGCCCCGTGGTTGCGCTGGCGCAACTGCCGCCGGGCCGTAAGCCCGCAGACCAGCAGGAAGAGATCCGCATGCGCTGCGCGACGGGGCGCCCGGTGCCGCTGGCCGAATTGCGCATCGTCGACGAGCATCTGCGCGATGTGCCCCACGACGGCAAGCATCAAGGCGAGATCGTGCTGCGTACGCCGTACCTCACGCAGGGTTACTTCAACAAGCCGGCAGCATCAGAAGAGCTGTGGGCCGGCGGCTACCTGCACACGCAAGACATCGCCGTCATAACGCCCGATGGATTTGTGCAGATCGTCGACCGCATCAAGGACGTGATCAAGACCGGCGGCGAGTGGGTGTCGTCCATTGAAGTGGAAAGCCTGATTGCCCAGGTGCCGGGCGTGCAGGAAAGCGCAGTGATCGGTGTGCGCGACGCGAAGTGGGGCGAACGGCCGATGGCGTTTGTCGTCGGCAAGCCCGGTGCGCGCCTGAAGGCTGAGGCCATCCGCGATTGCCTGCTGGCACACGCTGAAGCCAAACGCATCAGCAAGTACGCCGTGCCGGAACTGGACCGGATCGCCTTCGTCGCAGAGATACCGAAGACGAGCGTCGGCAAGATCAACAAGAAGGCCTTGCGCGAGAACGTGGCGTAACCCACACGCGCTCCACCGCCGGCCGCACCCGCGGCAGCCGGCAGCAGTGTCGTCAAACCATACGGCGGATGCCGAACCGCTGCGCGCGGCGGCGCCACACGAGCGCGTAATACAGCCCCTGCATCACGAACATGGCAAGGAAGGCGGCCGGGTATGCAGCCCAGATGCCGTCGGTGCCGATATGCCGGCTCAGCACCCAGGCCACCGGCACTTCCACCGCCGCGATGGCGAGGATGGAAATCGCCGTGGGCGCCATCACCGTGCCGCTAGAACGCATCACGCCCGAGAAGACGCTCGCCATGCCAAAGATGACCGAGCTCCACAGCGAGATATGCAGCAGGTTCTGGGCAAGGCTCATCACCTCCGTGTTCGTGGTGAACCAGCCGATGACAGCGCGCGAGAACAGCAAGGCCATCACCACCAGCACGCCGGTAATGGCCAAGTTGAGCCACAGCCCGGTGCGCGTAATGGCATCAAGCCGCTCCGTATTGCCCGAGCCGATGGCTTGCGCGCCGAGGATGGACGCCGTAATCGCAATCGACATGGCGGGAAACTGCACGTAGCTGATGATCTGCGTGCCTGCACCGTAAGCGGCCGTTGCGTCGGAGCCGAAGCCGTTGACGAATGACAGCAGCGCCAGCTCGGCAATCGAGATCACCACAAGCTGCACGCCCGTCGGCACGCCGATCTTCAGCACGGTTTTGAGCACCCCGAAATCGACCCACAAATGGCGCGCCAACACGGCATCAGGCGCAAGAGGATGATTGCGCCGGCGCAGGAAGAAGGCGAGCCACACCAGCGCCACGGTGAACGAGATGATGGTGGCCACGGCGCCGCTTGCCACACCCAGTTGCGGCAAGCCAAACCAGCCGCGGATGAAGGTGGGCGTCAGCACCAGCCCGATCGACGTCGACAGCGCGAGCGTACGCAGCGGCGTGCGCGTGTCGCCCACGCCGCGCATCATCGCCGTGGCAAGCAGGTAGACAAACAGGCCCGGCATGGCATAGAGCATGACGCTGGCGTAAAGCGTGGCGTCCTGCAGGATGTCGGCCGGCGTGCCGAGCCACCCCAGCAGCGCGTTTGCAAACGGCCCGCCCAGCAGCGCCACCGCCAGCCCGACGATGAAGCCCACCGACAGCGTGGTACCCGCAACGGTCTTGACCGCCTCGGGCTTCTTGGCGCCCCAAGCCTGCCCGATCAACACCGCCGCCCCGGAGCCCAGCCCGATGATGAAGGCGATGAAGAAGAACAGGATCGGGAAGAATGCCGACACCGCAGCGAGCGCCTTCACGCCCAGCAAGTGTCCGACATAGACGTTGTTGAGCGTGCCCGACAACGATTGCAAGATGTTGGCCAGGATCAGCGGGCCGAGGAATGCAATGAATGTTCGCCACAACGGGCGAGCAGCAGGCGCGGTCATGCAGCCTCCTGTTGAGGATGGAATGCCCGGCTCGCCAGTTCGCGCGCAAAGTCGCGCACGTCGGCGGGCCAGGATTGGGTAAGGGATTCGAACGCCATGGCATCCGCGGCAAACAAGGCGCGCGTGGCATCTTCAAAGCCCGCGGCGTTGCCGGCCATGGCGGACATGAAGCGATACGCCGCCTCTTGCGCAACACGGCGGCGGTCTGCGCCTTCGGCGGCGCGGCGCGCATCTTCGACCAGCTTGCGCAGCGTAACCGACGCCCCGCCCGGCTGCGCGGCCAGCCAGTCCCAGTGGCGCGGCAGCAAGGTCACCTCGCGGGCAATCACGCCCAGCTTGGGACGGCCGGGGCCACGCGGGCGGCTTTCGGATTCGGCGGGTTCAGCGGCAGATGGGGCGGGTTGATCGATGCGCGCCAGCACCTCTTCAACCGTGCCGCGCAAGTCGAACTCCACGGGCTGCGCGCTGGTGTTGTCGAACACCAGCACCTGCGATTCGGGATGCGCATCGAGGTGTATCTTGACGGCCCGTGCGACATCGCGGACGGGCCCGCCGGCCAGGCGTTGTGTGCCGGCAAAGGCCGTGCACGCGTGGATTGCTGCGGCATCCATGAGAAGCGCTCCTGCTGAAGTTTCAACAGGAACGCATTCTACCCGGGTTTAATTAGATGTCAATATTACCCGGGCATAAAAGCGGTCTGGCGCGTACCGTGATGCAAAGGTCATGCGGCCTGCTGCACGCGCGCCTCCACCAGCAGCCGTTTGAGTTCCGGCACGCACGACCCGCAATTGCCGCCCGCCTTCAGGCAAGCCGTGATCTCGCCGGTGGTTTGCAGGCCCTTGGTGCGGATGGCATCGCAGATCGTATTGCGGCCTACGCCAAAGCACGAGCACACGGTTGGCCCCACATCGACGCCCGCTTCGATCGGCTGGCCGAGCAGCACGCCCGCGCGATCGACGTCTTCCAGGCGCTCTTGCGCGAACAGGCCCGCGAGCCAGTTGCGCGACGGCAGGTCCGGACGGGGTGACAGAAACACGCAGGCTTCGATGCGGTCATCCACCACGTGCACGGCGCGGTAAACACGCGCGGTGGTGTCTTCATATTCGAGCCAATCGGCATGTGGGTCGGTCACGCCAAGCAGCGCGCGCGCCCAATCGTGTACAGAGCCAAGATGCTGGCGGCCGGCCAGCTCATAGCGCACGAATTGCTTGCCTTGAATGCGCGTCCACCAGGTTGCATCGTCGGTGTCGAGCGCGCGACGCGAGAGAACAAAGCCGTGCCACGCCACATCGAAAGGCTCAACCATCACCGGCGTGTGCTTGAACTCCGGCTCGCCCGAGACCGGGTCGACCACCGGATTGACGACCGCGCCCACGCGCGCATCGGAAGCAAACTGGCCGTTCCAGTGGATCGGCACGAACACGCTGCCGCGCGCGATGCCGCCCGTCATGCGCACGCGTGCCACCACACTGCCCCAGAGTGACGACACGCGCGCCAGGCCGCCCTCGCGCACGCCGGCCAGGAGCGCATCGTGCGGGTGCAGATCGACGAACGGTTCGGGCACGTGGTCCGCCAGCTTGGGCGCGCGGCCAGTGCGCGTCATGGTGTGCCATTGGTCGCGTACTCGGCCGGTGTTGAGGATGAGCGGATATTCGCCATCTGCCGCATGCGCGGGCGCACGGGCAGGCGTCGGCACGAAACGCGCGCGGCCATCGGGGTGGGCGAAACGGCCATCGCTGAAGAGACGCGCTTCGCTGTTGCCTGACGTTGCGATGGGCCATTGCACCGGCGACATGTCGTTGTATGCATCGGCATCAAGCCCCGTCAGGCCGCCCAGATGGAAGGCACGACGCGTGCCGCTTGCATCGTTGGCGTAGGCGGACAAGCGTGCGTGTTCATCAAACACATCACCCGGGCTCTTGAAGTCGAAGCCGTCGTAACCCATGCGGCGGGCAACGTCGGCGATGATGTCCCAGTCGGCACGCGCCTCGCCGGGAGCCGGCAGAAAGGCGCGCTGGCGTGAGATGCGGCGCTCGGAGTTCGTCACCGTGCCGTCTTTCTCGCCCCAGCCCAGTGCGGGCAGCAGGATGTCGGCCAGAACGGTGGTGTCGGTGGCTTCAACGATGTCCGAAGCAACGACGAGCTCGCACTTGGCCAGCGCACGGCGCGCCTGGTCCGCATCGGGCAGGCTGACCACGGGGTTGGTGCCCATGATCCACACGGCCTTGATCCGCCCGTCTTCAATGGCGTTGAAGAGGTCCACCGCCTTGAGGCCCACCTTGTCGGCCATGCGCGGTGCGCCCCAAAACGTCTGCACGAGGTCGCGATGCGAAGGCTCGTTCAGTTCCATGTGTGCGGCGAGCATGTTGGCCAGACCGCCCACTTCGCGTCCGCCCATCGCATTCGGCTGGCCGGTAATCGAAAACGGCCCCATACCCGCGCGGCCGATTCGGCCCGTGAGCAGGTGGCAGTTGATGATGCTGTTGACCTTGTCCGTGCCCGCTGTCGATTGGTTGACGCCCATCGAAAACGCTGTAATGGTGCGTTCAGTCTCGGCAAACCAGTTGTAGAACGTCAGCAGATCGTCGAGCTTGAGCTTGCAGGCCTTGGCGATGGCTTCGACGTCGTGGCTCTCGGTGCCTGCGGCTTCCAGGGCGGCATCCGGGCCGTTGGTGTGCAGCGTGACGAAGTTCCGGTCCACCACACCGCGCCGCGAGAGGAACGACAGCAGGCCATTGAACAGCCACACATCGGTGCCGGGCTTGATGGGCAGATGCAGATCGGCCAGCTCGCACGTGGCCGTGTGGCGCGGGTCAACCACCACCACCTTCATCTCCGGCCGCGCTTCCTTGGCACGCACGATGCGCTGGAACAGGATCGGGTGGCACCACGCTGTGTTGGACCCCACCAGCACGACGAGGTCCGCCGTTTCCAGATCGTCATAGCAGACGGGCACGAGGTCTTCGCCAAACGCACGCTTGTGCCCGGCCACGGCCGACGACATGCACAGCCGCGAGTTGGTATCAATGTTTGCCGTGCCGATAAAGCCCTTCATCAGCTTGTTGGCGACGTAGTAATCCTCGGTCAGCAACTGGCCTGAGACGTAGAGCGCCACGGAATCCGGGCCGTGCTCTTCAGCGATGCGGCGAAAACCTTGCGCGACGGCATCGAGCGCGGTCTCCCACGAGACGCGTTGCAATGGCGCCGGCTTGGTGAGCTGCGCAGCGTCCGCGTCATGCGAGCGCTCGCGCATGGCCGGATATAGCAGCCGGCCGTCCAGGCTGACGGTCTCGCCCAGCGCCGAGCCTTTCACGCACAGGCGCCCAGCGTTGGACGGATGCGCCGGGTCCCCGGCAATGCCGACGCTGCCATCCGCCTGCGGGGTCGCCAGCACGCCGCAGCCCACGCCGCAGTACGGGCAGGTGGTGCGCACTGTGTTGGCGGCGGTATCGACTGCCGGGTGGATGGGGATGGTCGTCATCGTCATGAGATGGCCTTGGATGTCAGGCAGATCAGAGATCAGGCGGCTTCTGCTTCGCACAGCGCACGGCCAAACAACAGGCGCTGGCGAATCGGTGTGATCGGGGTCTGGCGCTGGATCATGTCGAAATACCACGGGCCATCAGCCACATCGCCGTACAGCACCGCGCCGACGATGCGGTCTTCCTTCAGCACAAGGCGCTTGTAGACGCCACGGCGCGGGTCGCGCAGCACGATGTCTTCGGTGCCGTCGCCGCCGATGAAATCGCCAGCGGAATACAAGTCCACGCCCGTGACCTTCAGCTTGGTCGCCGTGGCCTGCTGGATATAGCGGCGGTGTCCGGCACCGGCCAGGTGCGCGGCACACACGCGGGCCTGGTCCCAGATGGGTGCAACCAGACCGAACGTTGCGCTGCGGTGCTGCACGCATTCGCCCACGGCGTAGATGCGCGGGTCGTAGGTTTGCAGCGTGTCGTCGACGATGATGGCGCGTTCGCAGTGCAGGCCGGCGGCCTTTGCAAGTTCAATGTTCGGGCGTACGCCGGCAGTCATGACGACGAGGTCGGCGGGAATTTGGGTGCCGTCCTTGAAGCGGACGGCAGTCACGCGGTCGGTGCCAAGTAGCTCTGCCGTGTGCGCACCCAACAAGAAGCGCAGGCCCTTGGCCTCCAGCGCCTTCTGCAACAGCTTGGCGGCCGGCTTGTCGAGCTGGCGCTCCATCAGGCTGTCGGGCAGGTGCACCACGGTCACGTCCATGCCCTGACGCATCAGGCCGTTGGCGGCTTCCAGCCCAAGCAGGCCACCGCCGATGACGACCGCATGCCGGTGGTTGCGGGCCGCCTCCAGCATCGTCTCCACGTCTTGAATGTCGCGGAAGGCGATCACGCCCGGAAGCAGGTGCCCCGGCACCGGCAGGATGAACGGCCGCGAGCCCGTGGCGATCAGCAGGCGGTCGTAGCGCACCTCCACGCCGTCGCGCGAGCGCAGCGTGCGGCGCGGGCGGTCGATGGCGACCACCGGGTCGCCCGCATGCAGCGTGATGTCGTTCTCGTCGTACCACTCACGCGTGTTGAGCATGATGTCGTCAACCTGCTTCTCACCCGCCAGCACGGGCGAGAGCAGGATGCGGTTGTAGTTGCCGTGCGGCTCTTCACCGAACACGGTCACGTCGTACAGGTCCGGCGCCAGCTTGAGCAACTCTTCGACCGTGCGCATGCCGGCCATGCCGTTGCCGATGACGACCAGCTTGGGGCGTACGGTCTTGGCGTTCATGCTGCCTTCTCCTGAAGGTTGTCGGTCATTTGATTCACTCCGTGCCGGCGGCCATGGCCGCGGCTCACGGCTTGCGGCTCATGCCGCTATCCAGACCTTGCCGTCTTCCACCTTGGTTGCGTAGGCATGCACGGAATTGGCCGGCGCTTCCAGGCACTCGCCCGTGGTCAGGTCGAAATGCTGCTTGTAGATGGGCGAGGCGACGACAATGCGCTCTCCCAGGTTGCCGACCAGCCCGCGCGAGAGCACGGCGGCGGCGGAGTTCGGGTCGTAGTTGCCGATGGCGTACACGCTTTGCGGTGTGTTGCCGCCCACACGGAACACGGCAACCTGGTCGCCTTCCACCAGCGCGCAGACGCCGGTGTTGGGAACGATGTCGTCCAGGGCACAGATCGGGGTCCAACGGGATGCTTGCATGGCGTCCTCCTCTATCAAGCTCAAGCAGCTTCAGCAACAACAGGAATGCGCACGGGCCGCGTCTTGGCACGCTCCTCCACCGTGGCAGGGCGGATCTGGCCGCGCTCCTCTACAAAGACGACATTCGCATCCTTCGCTTCGCTGTTGACGAAGTGACGGAAGCGCTTGCGCACTTCGGGGTTGGTCACAGCCGTCTTCCACTCGTCCTGATAGGTGTCGACCACGTGCTGCATGTCGGCTTCGAGTTCCGCCACGATGCCCAGCTTGTCGTTGATGACCACGTCCTTGAGGTAATCCAGGCCGCCTTCCAGGTTGTCGCGCCACGTGCTGGTGCGTTGCAGGCGGTCGGCCGTGCGCACGTAGAACATCAGGAAGCGGTCGACATACTTGATGAGCGTTTCCTGGTCGAGGTCTGCCGCCAGCAGTTCGGCATGACGGGGTTTCATGCCGCCGTTGCCGCACACGTACAGGTTCCAGCCTTTTTCGGTAGCGATGATGCCGACATCCTTGCCCTGCGCTTCGGCACATTCGCGCGTGCAGCCCGACACGCCAAACTTCAGCTTGTGCGGCGAGCGCAACCCCTTGTAGCGGTTCTCCAGCGCCACCGCAAAGCCAACCGAATCGCCCACGCCATACCGGCACCATGTGGAGCCCACGCACGACTTCACCGTACGCAGCGACTTGCCATAGGCATGGCCCGACTCGAAGCCGGCCGCAATCAGCTCTTCCCAGATCAGCGGCAACTGCTCCAGACGCGCACCGAACAGGTCGACACGCTGGCCGCCCGTGATCTTGGTGTACAGGCCGTATTTCTTGGCGACCTGCCCCACGGCGATCAGGCCATCTGCCGTCACTTCGCCGCCCGCCATGCGCGGCACCACGGAGTACGTCCCATCCTTCTGGATGTTGGCGAGGAAGTAGTCGTTGGAATCCTGCAGGCCGGCGTGCTCTTTCTTGAGTACGAAGTCGTTCCAGCACGAGGCGAGGATGCTCGCGACGGCCGGCTTGCAGATGTCGCATCCCATACCGCTGCCGTGCGCTTCCAGCAATGCTTCGAACGACTGGATGCGGCCCACGCGCACCAGGTGATACAGCTCCTGGCGCGAATACGGAAAGTGCTCGCAGATGTGGTTGTTGACGGCCAGGCCTTGCTTCTTCATCTCGGCCTTCATCACCTGCGTCATGAGCGGCACGCAGCCGCCGCACGAAGTGCCGGCCTTGGTCGCGTCCTTGAGCGCGCCCACGGTGGTGGCGCCGGCGCACACCGCCTGGCACAGCGCGCCCTTCGATACATCGTTGCACGAGCAGATCTGCGCGCTATCGGGCAGCGCATCCACGCCCAATGCGGGGCGCGCGTTGCCATCGGCCTGCGGCAGGATCAGGAATTCCGGCGCCTCGGGCAGCTCGATGCGGTTGAGCATCATCTGCAGCAGCGTGCCGTATTCAGCCGCATCGCCAACAAGCACACCGCCCAGCAGGTACTTGCCGTCTTCCGACACCACCAGCTTCTTGTAGATCTGCTTGCGCTCGTCGGTGAACTGCACGCTGCGGCTGCCCGGCGTGATGCCTTGTGCATCGCCCAGGCTGGCGACGTCTACGCCCATCAGCTTGAGCTTGGTGCTCATGTCGGCGCCGCTGAACTCTGCCACCTCGTCGGCGGCCAGGATCTGCTTGGCGGTGATGCGCGCCATCTCGTAGCCCGGCGCGACCAGGCCGTAGACCTTGCCGCCCCACAGCGCGCATTCGCCAATCGCGTACACGTCCGGCGCCGAGGTACGGCACTCGGAGTCGATCACAATGCCGCCGCGTTCGCCCACTTCCAGCCCGCAGGCGCGCGCCAGTTCATCGCGCGGACGGATGCCGGCCGAGAAGACGACCATGTCGGCTTCCAGGTGCGTGCCGTCGGCAAAGTTCAGGCGATGCGTCGCCGTTTCGCCGTCGATGATCTCCGAGGTGTTCTTCTGCGTGTGAACGGTCACGCCAAGATCTTCGATCTTCCGGCGCAGCATGCGGCCGCCGCCGTCGTCCACCTGCATCGCCATCAGGCGGCCGGCAAACTCGACCACGTGCGTTTGCAGGTTCATGTCACGCAGCGCCTTGGCACATTCGAGCCCCAGCAGGCCGCCACCAATGACGACGCCCGTCTTGGCACGCTGGCCACATTCGGCCATCGCTTCGAGGTCTTCGATGGTGCGATAGACGAAGCAGTCCTTGCGGTCCTTGCCCGGCACCGGCGGCACAAACGGCGACGAGCCCGAAGCGATGACCAGCTTGTCGTACGGCAGCACCTCGCCGGTGGAGGCCGTTACCGTTTTGGCAATGGTGTCGATGGCCGTGGCGCGAGCGTTGAGCTTGAGCACCACGTCATCGCGATCAAAGAAACCCGGGGCCACGAGCGAGAGATCTTCCGCCGTCTTGCCCGTGAAGAATTCCGACAAGTGCACGCGGTCGTATGCGGGGCGCGGCTCTTCGCACAGCACCGTCACCTGAAGGTGATGGCCCGGTGTGTGCAGCAGGCTTTCCAGAAACTTATGGCCCACCATTCCGTGGCCAATGACGACGATCTTCATGGTCATGGTGATGTCTCCTTGACTGCGTTAGGCGTTGGCGGCGGCGGCCAGCGTGTTGTCGTACAGCGCTTGCTCGCGCGCCTTGTGTTCCGGCGAGAAGCGCACGGCAATCGCGCAGATGGCAGACAGCGCCACAAACACGCCGAGCACCGACAACGTGGCTTGCGTGTCGGCCATACCCTTGAGCAGGAAGCCCGCCGCCACCGCGCCGGCGTTGCCGCCCGCGCCGATGATGCCGGCCACGCCACCCAGCGCGCGGCGGTCAATGAACGGCACCAGCGCATACGTGGCGCCGCACGCCATGTGCGTGAACAGGCCGAAACCGAGCATCGCGAGCACCGCCACCGTCACGCTTCCTGCGTGGGCGAAACCGAACAGGCCCAGGCCCTCGCCCACCATCAGCAAGCACAGCAGTTGAGTACGCGCATCCAGGCCACGCTTGGCTGCCACGCGGTCCGACACGATGCCGCCCAGCGCGCGTGCAAACAGCGCCAGCAGACCGAAGCTCGCCGCAGCCATGCCTGCGCCCGACAGCGACAGGCCAAAGTGGTCGACGTAATAGGTGGCGGCGATGTTGTGGATGAAGATCTCCACGCCAAAGCACGCGCCGTAGGTGATGAACAGCAGCCACACACGATAGTTACCAGCGGCTGCCACGAAGCTGCCCCAGCCGCCCTTCTTGCCGCCTTCGATGGTCTTGCCGGCAGCGCGCAGCGCGCTGAAATTGCCTTCCGGGCAGTCCTGCGTATAACGCCAGTACAGAGCCGCGACGATCAGCATCGCCACGCCCGGCACCACCATGGCGAGGCGCCAGCCCATGCTCTGCGTCACGCCCATCATCACGATGGCGGTCAGCAGCAGCGGCATCGTGCCTTGTGCCACACCGCCGCCCGCATTGCCCCAACCTGCAGCGGCCGCGTTGGCCGTGCCCACCACGTTGGGCGCGAACATGACCGACGTGTGGTATTGCGTGATGACGAAGCTCGCGCCAATCGCGCCGATCGCCAGGCGGAAGAAGAGGAAGGTTTCGTAGCTTTGCGCGAGCGCCACGCCCAGCACCGGAATGGCCCCCAGCAGCAGCAAACCGGTATAGGTCTTGCGCGGGCCAAAGCGATCGCACAGCGGGCCGACAAGCAACCGCACCAGGATCGTCACCGCCACTGCGGCGATGTTGATGTTGGCGATCTGGCCGGGCGTGAGGTGGAACTCGCCCTTGAGCACCGGCATGAGCGGCGCGCAGGCAAACCATGCGTAGAAACACACGAAGAACGCGAGCCACGTCAGGTGGAAGGCGCGCATCTGCGGCGTACGCAGGCTGAACAGGTCGATTCGGGTGGCTTTGCCGGTCATGTTGAATCCCAATCAGGGGCCAAAAAAAAGAAAGGCGTCCGAGAACAGGGCTGCAAGAGCCGAGTTCTGGGACGCCGTTGTCCAATTAGCCCTGAGCACCAGGGCCTTCACCACGAAGAGCACGAATCGCCTTTGACCCGCGCAATGTTGCTATGCAACAGGTATGCCAGGCGCGCAAAGCCTTGTGCTATCGCGGTTTGCAGGAAATGAGCTCGAAATCGGCCGGGGTGCGTGCCTCATGCGCGAGCACTGCATCGCACGGTTTCGGTGCAGATGCGATTCGGGATGGTGCGGCACAGCAAATGCGTCGGCGGCCGCCAATGGCGACCGGTGCATCACGTGCAGGACCGATTTGAGGGAGCCGCCGGACCAGATGTCGGCAGGTATCGGCGTCAGTAGCCGTGCGTCACGATCGACAGCACCGACAGATCCGGATGCGTGCCGTCGACAATGCTGCGCGCCACGTGCACGGCTTCCTCCATGGCCTCTTCTGGGCTGCGGAAGGTGTCGTCCCCGTCAGCATGAAAGGGCACGACGTGACCGGGCAACTGAGGATCGGCGCCCGGGTGGCACACGTAGCCGGTGTAGGTGTAGCGCGTGGAGTTTGCCCGCGTCGGGCTTGGCACAACGTGAATCTCGAACCCTTCGTAGAGTTCTTGCGGTGCGGTGGTGAGCTGGTCAGACATGGTGGCCTCGCTGGGTTAGCGTGTACCGGCCGTGCCGGCGCTTGTGGCGCGGCGCGGCTGCCCTTGGTTCAACCAGTCTAGGTGATGGGGTGCGTGTTGAAATCCGGCGGTTGGATGACACTGCCATCCACCGCCGTTCTTGGGACTGGTGCTTCCTTGCGCTATGCGCGCTTGATCAGCCGAATGATGAACAGCAGGATCACTGCACCGATCACCGCCGTGATGATCGAGCCGATCCACCCGCCGCCCAGCGAGATGCCCAGCACCCCAGCTAGCCATCCGCCGATGAACGCACCGACGATGCCGACCACGATGTCGACGAAGATGCCGAAACCGCCACCCTTGACCAGGATGCCGGCCAGCCAGCCCGCCACCGCGCCAATGATCAACCAGGCAATCAAACCGTGTGAGGCCATGTTCGCGCTCCAAAGAATGTGCGTTTTGAGGGACGTTACCGCACAGGCATAGTAGGCGAAGACAGCACAATCGCGCTGTGGCGCTCACACGGTTTTTGCAATTGCATCGTGCTCAACGGAACACGTTGACCGCCTCCACTAGGCGCGTGGCCTGAATGCGCAAGCCCTCGGCCGCCGCCGCGCTCTGGCCGACCAGCGTGGCGTTCTCCTGCGTGACCTGATCCAGATGGTTGACCGCCTGGCTGACCTGCGTGATGCCGTCGGTCTGCTGCGCCGTCGCCAGGCTGATGTCGGCGATCATGGCCGAGACCTTTTTGACCTGCTCGACGATGTCGTCCATGGTCTTGCCGGCATCGTCCACCAGCCGCGAGCCCGATTCGACCTTGTCGACACTGGAGCCGATCAGCTCCTTGATCTCCTTGGCTGCGCCGGCGCTGCGCTGCGCAAGCGCACGCACCTCGCCCGCCACGACGGCAAAACCCCGACCTTGTTCGCCGGCACGCGCGGCCTCCACGGCGGCATTGAGTGCCAGGATGTTGGTCTGGAAGGCAATGCTGTCGATCACGCCGATGATGTCGGCAATCTGCTTGGCACTCTGCGTGATGGCGCCCATGGTGGCCACCACCTGCTCCATGGCACGGCCGCCGTTGACCGCCGCCTGCGTGGCCGCGCCCGACAGCGTATTCGCCTGCCCCGCCGTCTCTGCATTGCTGGCCACCGTGGCGGTCATTTGCGTCATGGAGCTGGAGGTTTCTTCCAGGCTCGCGGCGGCTTGCTCGGTGCGGGTGTTGATGTCGCCGTTGCCCTTGGCGATCTCCTGGCTGGCCGACTGCACGTTGACAACCTGCTCGGCCACGTCGTCGATCAACCAGCGGAACATCAGCCCGAGCTGGCTGATCGTGCGCAACGTCATGCCGATCTCGTCCACGCGGTCTGCGATGGCGACTTTCCGGCTCTCGCCCGAGGCCACGCTCAGCGCGAGCTCCTGCAGCTTTTCAAGCGGCGTGGCGATCTGCACCTTCAAGGACCATGAGGCCAGCGCCAGCGCCACGAGCAACGCGCCGGCAAAACCGCCGAGCGCCGCGCCGGAGAGACCAAATGCCCACGCCGCCGCCGCCAACGCGGGCAGCAATGCGAGGAAGGTGAGCCGGATGCGCCAGCGCACCGGCATCAGTTGGAACACCGAACGCCAGGCCATCAAGCCCGTTCGCACGATCAGACCCTTGTGAAACTTGCGGCTGCCCGCCTGACCGGTGCGGAAATCCTTGTAGAGCGCTTCGGCCGCGGCGATTTCCTCGCGCGTGGGCTTGGTGCGCACCGACATATAGCCGCTGACCCGTCCGTTACGCACCACGGGCGTGGCGTTGGCTCGCACCCAATAATGGTCGCCATCCTTGCGGCGGTTCTTGACCAGCGCCGTCCATGGCTGCCCCGCCTTGAGCGTGGCCCACATATCGGCAAATGCCTCGGTTGGCATATCGGGGTGGCGCACGATGTTATGTGGCTGGCCCTCAATCTCTTCGCGGGAAAAACCGCTCACCTCCACAAACGCTGCATTCGCATAGGCGATGTAGCTCTGGGTGTCGGTGGTCGACATGAGCGTGGCGTTGTCCGGGAACTCGTATTCGTGCTGGGTAACAGGTTCGTTGACACGCATGGGGGGATCTCCTTTGATGATTTACTTCGCAACGGATTATCGGCACATAACTGGATTTATTAAGACCCGATAACCTAGTTTTTCAGCCAACACCCATTCATCTGCCCGAGCAGATACTGCTTCAGTGGAAATGATTCTTATCTGCTTCGCCCGCGCGCTCCCTTGTCTTTTTCAGCAAGCGACACGAGTGAATGCCGTATGCCGAGTCCGCTAATACCTTATCTGCGTTAATTATTGGCGGATAAATAAGATACAAAGCGCGATATTGAGGCGCCACACGTTTTCCTGTGAATCGATCTCACACTTGGAGCACCTTCGGCCGCGGGCAGCGTCCCACGCGCGCCGCGACAGCGCGTCACATCCCAAGGGCGGCAACGGGGGCTAAACTTTCAGAAATTCCTAAAAATTGAGAAAGATCAAAACAATGCAACTCTCCCCCTTGAAACAGCGCTTCGTCCTGCATTTCGGCGAGATGGGCAGCCGCTGGGGCATCAACCGCACCGTCGGGCAGATCTACGCGCTGCTCTACGCCGCGCGCGAGCCAATCAACGCGGACGAGATCGCCGAGGCGCTGGGCTTCTCCCGCTCAAACGTAAGCATCGGGCTGAAGGAGCTGGAGTCTTGGAAGCTCGTGCGGCTGTCGCACAAGCCGGGCGACCGGCGCGAATATTTCTCCGCCCCGGACGACATCTGGACCATCTTCCGCACGCTGGCCGAGGAGCGCCGCAAGCGCGAGATCGACCCCACGCTCTCGTTGCTGCGCGACGTCATGCTCGAATCCCCCACCGATCCGGATGACCGCCACGCCCAGGCACGCATGAAGGAGATGTACCAGCTCATCACGCTCATGACCAACTGGTTTGACGACGTGCAGAAACTCGACGCCGACTCGTTGCAGCAACTCATGAAGATGGGCTCCAAGGTGCACAAGCTGCTGGAGATGAAGAACAAGCTTGCCGTTGTCGTTGGCGGCAAATCGAAGTAGCCCCGTATCAAGAAAAACCATGTCGCTCGATCCCGTTGTCCTTGCGCGCATCCAGTTTGGCGCCAACATCACGTTCCACATCCTCTTTCCCACCATCAGCATCGCGCTTGCGTGGGTGCTGCTGTTCTTCAAGCTGCGCTATCGCAAGACCGGCAACGAAGCCTGGATGGCCGCATATCGCCTTTGGGTAAAGGTCTTTGCATTGACGTTCGCGCTGGGCGTGGTGTCCGGCGTGACGATGAGCTTTCAGTTCGGCACAAACTGGCCCGGCTATATGAATACCGTCGGCAACATCGCCGGGCCGCTGCTGGCGTATGAAGTGCTGACCGCGTTCTTTCTGGAGGCCAGCTTTCTCGGGATCATGCTGTTCGGCACAGGCCGCGTCAGCCCGCGCATCCATACATTCGCGACGTTCCTGGTCGCGCTGGGCACGACCATCTCGGTGTTCTGGATCATCGCGCTCAACTCGTGGATGCAGACACCCGCCGGCTACGTGATGATCGACGGCCGCGCACATCCGCAAAGCTGGCTGGCGATCATCTTCAACCCGTCGTTCCCGTATCGGTTCACGCACATGCTGCTGGCCTCGGGGCTGACGGTGTCGTTCCTGCTGGCGGGCGTATCGGCCTACCGCTGGCTGCGCAAGGACCGCGGTGGCGATGTGCGTGCGGCGCTCAAGACAGGCGTGGTGCTCGCCGCCATGCTGATCCCGCTGCAGATTGCCGCCGGCGACGCGCACGGTCTCAACACGCTGGAGCATCAACCGGCCAAGCTGGCCGCGATGGAAGGCATCTGGCAAACCGAGCGCGGCGTGCCCGCCGTGCTGTTTGGCATTCCCGATGCAGCTTCGCACAGCAACCGCTACGAGATTGCGGTGCCGAAGTTGGCGTCGCTGTATCTCACGCATTCGCTCGACGGCGAGGTGCGGGGGCTCGATCAGTTCGACCAGCACCCGCCCGTGCTGCCGGTGTTCTTCGCCTTCCGCCTGATGGTGGGCGTCGGGCTGCTAATGCTGGCGGTGTCGTGGACGAGCGCCTGGCGCCTCCGCCGCAATGGTGAACTGCCGAACTGGCTGGCACGCGCCCTCGTCGCCATGACGTTCTCAGGCTGGGTGGCCGTGGTGGCCGGCTGGTACATCACCGAGATCGGCCGGCAACCGTGGCTCGTCTATGGCGTGCTGACCACCGCGCAGGCTGCGTCGTCCGTGCCCGCGCGGATGATCGGCAGCACGCTGGCGATGTATCTCGCGCTGTACGCGTTCCTCATCGCCTCCTACATCGGCGTGGTCTTCTATCTGGCCCGGAAGGCCGGCGGTGCCATCGATCCGACGGATGCCGATATCCCAGCCAAGCACACCTCTCAACTTTCTTCGCCCCTCGCGAGCCACGCATGAGCACCATCCCTGACCTCACCCAACCCGCCGGCTGGCTGCCGATGGTCTTCATGGCCCTGATGGGCATTGCCGTGCTCGCCTATGTTGTGCTCGACGGGTACGACCTGGGCGTCGGCATCCTGCTGCGCCGCGCCGACGACGCCGAAAAAGACACGATGATCGCCTCCATCGGCCCGTTCTGGGACGCCAACGAAACCTGGCTCGTGCTCGGGGTCGGGCTGCTGCTGGTGGCGTTTCCGGCTGCACATGGCGAGATCCTGGGCGCGTTGTATTTGCCGGTGGCACTGATGCTGTTCGGCCTCATCCTGCGTGGCGTGGCATTCGACTTTCGCGTCAAGGCGCGCGCGCACCACAAGCCGTGGTGGAACCGCGCGTTCTATGCCGGCTCGGTCATCGCCACCGCAGCGCAGGGTCTGATGCTCGGGCTGTACATCACAGGCTTCCAGTACGACGCAGCCAACGTCATCTTTGCGATCTGCACGGCGGGCGGCCTGATTGCCGGCTACCTGCTGCTGGGCGCCACGTGGCTCATCATGAAGACCGAAGGTGCGCTGCAATTGCGCGCGGTGCAGTGGGCTCGCGGCAGCCTGTGGTTCACCGCGCTGGGCGTGGCCGCCGTGTCGCTGGCAACGCCGTGGGTCAGCACACGCGTGTTCGACAAGTGGTTTGCGCTGCCGAACATCATCCTGCTGGCGCCCGTGCCGCTGGTGACGTTCGTGCTGTTCCTGCTGATCGACTGGGTACTGCGCCGCCTGCCACGGCAGATTGCCAAGGGTGACGAACACCTGATCTGGGCGCCGTTTGTCGGCACCGGCGCCATCTTCCTGCTGGCCTTCAATGGCCTGGCCTACAGCCTCTTTCCGTATCTCGTTGTGGACAGGCTCGACATCTGGCAGGCCGCCAGTGCGCCGGAATCGCTGGAGTTCATGCTGGTGGGCGTGGCCATCGTGCTGCCAACCATCGTCGGCTACACGATCTATTCGTACAAGGTGTTCCACGGCAAGGCGACAGAACTGCGGTACTACTGAGCACGCCGCCCACATATGGCATTGACCGGACCGCGGGCGGGCGTTTAGGCTGGCGCGCTCCCGACCTCACCACACGCGCCATGATCACCTGCTACCTCCGCTACATCATCAACCCGGCACGGCTTGTCGAATTCGAAGCCTACGGAAAGATGTGGATTCCGCTCGTCGAGAAATTCGGCGGCCAGCACCACGGCTACTTTCTCCCATCGGAAGGGGCGAACAACGTCGCGCTGGCCTTATTCTCGTTCCCGAGTCTGGCGACCTACGAGGTCTATCGCGAGCGCGCCAAGACCGATCCCGATTGCATGGCGGCCATCCAGTACGCCGAAGAAACCGGCTGCATCGTCAGCTACGAGCGCAGCTTCTTCCGCCCGGTGCTTTCTTGACGCCCGCCTAGCCTTGCGGCCTGCGCTGCGACAGCACCCAAAGCATCGCTCCCACGGCTTCTGCCTGGGAGCGCGTGCAGGTCTTCTCGAAGATCGCCCGCAGTTGCGAGCGCACGGTCGACATGGCGACATTGGCGTCGGCCGCATATTCGTCGGGTGTCTTGCCGGCGATCAGTGCTTCGCCCACCGCTGCCTCTGCCGCTGACAGACCGAACGCCTGGCGCAACTGCATGGCTGTCACCGGCACCGCATCGCCCTTGCGCCGGGCGGTGACCAGCATGGCGGCATCGCCAAACGCGGCATGCGCGGCATTGGCGGGCAATTGGGAAATGCCGAGAAAGATCTCGTGTGGCGCCCCGAGCGCCGGCCGCACGGCAAAGCTCTCGCCCTTGCGTGACTTCGTCACCCGCGCCAGTGCAGCTTGCAGACCATCGTTGTCGGCAGCAAACGCGGCTGTCAGTCGGCCGTGCTCCAGCCGCAGGCAAGTTGATGCGCGCAGCAACGCTTCGGCTTGCGCATTGGCAAACAGCACGCGCTGGTCCCGCCCGAGCGCGAATACGGCCAGGCCAAGCTGCTCCATCAATTCGGCGCCGAGCGCTGCATCGCGATGCAGCACGCGTGTATCCCGCCAGAGGTTGATCGTGCGCTGCAGGTGGTCGGTCATGCCGGCAGCGTTGAAACGATCCTCGTCGGAAAAGGGCGTCCGGCCGTGCGCGCGCAACATGCCGAGCAGGATGTCGCTGCTGCCGGGGCGCTCCAGGCGCACGCCCATCAGGTAACGGAAACCCGCAGGGATTTGATAGTCCTGGAAGAATTCGCTGCGCTCAACATACGCATCGGACAGGTAATCCTGGCAGAAGGCAAACTCGCGCACGCTCGCACGTTCGACAAAACCGCGTCGGGGGTCCAATGCGCCGTAGTACCGGTCATACAGCCCGATGGTGTCGTCCAGCCCCTGCTTCGGGGAGTAGACCGAAAGCTGAGGTGCATTGCGCACGGCGTCCCAACTGAACATGTGGAACAGGTCGGCACCAAGCGATTCGGTCACGCCCTGGAACACGTTCAGAAACCCTTCCTGCGTTACCGCAGCTTCGTACAGATCACCAATAAGCTGGTCTTTGAGCACGCGTCCCTCCCCCGAAGGATGGCTGTCTGGCCTTGGCGCCCGCCATGCTCACTCTGTGAGAACCAAGTGGCTGCGGTGATGTTATGGGCACATAACTTAGCACGCGCGTGCGGTGCTCAACATCATTCATTTGGGGGCGCTTTCCTCCAAATGAATGATGCGGGCGCATAGTGCCGACTTGAGAATCTCCGTGCCGAATAACGGCGTCGCATGCACGGCGCACCCACGATCCAGCGGAGGACTCCATGAAACTCACCCCCATTGCAATCGCACTGGCCACGCTTGCCCTGTCGGGCTGCGGCGGCAGCGATTCCGGCAGCAGCGCCAGCACATCGCCCGGCACCAACGTTCCGGCAGCACAGACCGTCAGCGGCGTTGCCGCCACGGGCGCGGCCATGCAGGGCGCGACAGTCACGCTGATGGACGCAGCCGGCAAGTCGGTCGACTGCCCGGCCAACGCCACCACGGGGGCTTTCCAGTGCACGGTCACGGGTCTTGCCGCGCCGTTCGTGTTGTCGGCGGCCGGCAACGTGGCCGACTCGCAAGCCACGCTGATCGCGCTGTCCGCCAGTGCCGGCAGCCAGACAATCAATATCACGCCCATCACCAATGCCATTGCCGCCACCATCGTGGGCGACAACCCGAGCAAGCTCCTGGGCAACACGGGCCTGCTGCAGAGCAAGGTGACCGCGCAAACCGTCTCAAGCACAGTGGCCGCCTATGCCGCCGCCCTGGCCGACCTGCTGGCCGCCACCGGCAACACCGGGGTGGATCTGATCTCGGGCCCGTTGACGGCCGGCGCACCGGGGCTCGACCGCCTGCTCGACCAGCTGAAGGTGAACGTGCTGCCGGACGGCAGCGTGCAGATCAGCTCTGTGGCGGGCGCGTCGAGCGATACGCCTGCGCAATTGCAGCTTGCGCCGGGTGTAGCGCCCCAGCCCAGCGACAAGGCGAGCCTGCCCAGCGTGGCGACCATGAATGGCAACCCCGTCACCAACCTGCCGACCGCCTCGGACCTTGCTGCGCTGCAAACTGCGCTGAACCAGTGCTTTGCCGGCTCCACGGGTGCGGCGCGCACGGGCGGCAGCGTGCCCGTTTGCGGCCAAATCTTCGTGGATGACGTGGCCAACGGCGCGCTCATCAACGGCGTGCCGTCGGCCTACCTGAACAACGGCATGACGGCTGACCAGGAGTTCGGCCCGGCATCGGGCGGGGGCAATCCGGGCCTGTTTGCCGACGACGCGATGAACAACGCCAGCTTCAGCCTGCCGGAGATCATCCGCATAGCATCCAGCAGCGGTGACACGTTGTGGGTCAAGCTCGCCTGGACCCGCGCCGATGGCCTTCGCGACGGCATGCAGCAACACGTGCAAGTGGCGGTACAACCTGCCTCACGCGCCAGCGGCGACAACGGCTGGCGCATCGTCGGCAACCAGCGCGCCGTGTTCACGAAAGTCAACGCCAACGCGCAGAAGTGGGACTGGCTGAACAGCGCCACCGCGCTGACGGGCACCAACGCGTTTGTCGATTCGATCAACATGCAGGTGGGCATCGCGGACGCCGCCGGCACGCCGGTCGACTTTGCGATTGTTACGGGGCCCGGTCTGCGCAATGGCGTGTTCCTGCAGCCCTCTTCGGGCACGTGCGACACGCTGAATATCCGTGCGCAGGTTGGCGCGAGCCAGACCCCGGCGCAACTCGCTCTGCTTGCCAAGCAAAGCTCCTGCCGCAATAACTTCCGCTTGGCAGGCGTGGCACAGGACCCGGCCAACCAGGGCGGCTTCACGTGGCCCGGCGATGCACCGCGCAACAACACGGCCTGGGCCAAGCCGCAACTGACGGCATCGGAGCTGGCGACCATCACGCCGTTCAGCGCCTACACGATCGCCATCTATCAGGGCGGTGTTACGAGCCAGCCGTCCAAGACGTACACGGTGCGGCTGCGCACGCCGTCGCCCTCGCCCGATGCGCTGCGCCAATACACGTGGCAGGACATCTCGCAGACCACGCGCGACATCCTCACCCCGGGCACGGCATCAACGTTTGCAGGCGGCGCCACCTTGCCCGTCACGTGGACGACCAAGGCGGGCGTGCCATTCGTGAAGCGCGTCAACGTGCAGATTCGTTCCACGATGTCGGGCCAGTCGACGGTGTTCGTGAACGGTGTGGGCCGCGCCGCACCGGCAGCGCCCGGGACCACGCTCACCGTCAATGTAGCGGGCGACCAGGGGGTGGCTTTCCCCGCAGTGACGGGTTGGTCGGGCGCGCAAGACATGTCGTTCACCAACATGTCGTGGGCAGACCCGCTGGATCTGAACTTCACCACGTCGGTCGAGTACGACCGCTAATACGCAGGAACGCAGCAACGCAGGGCACACACGGGGAAGTGCGGTGATCGGGCCCGCAAGGCGTCATTGCCTGGCGCCCTGCGGGCCACGATCAACCTACCGTCGCCTCGAACACGCGCCGGTAATTGCCACCCAGAATCTGGCCCGTTTCCACTGAAGTGAACCCCGCTTTCAGCAGCGCCGTGGCCAGCGTCGGCAACTGCGCGTAACCGGTGAACACCGGCGGCCGGATAAAACCGAGCATGTCGGTGCCCAGCCCCACGTGCGCCACGCCCACCAAATCGGCCATGCGCTTGATGCCCATCGCCATGGCATCGAGATTGGGAAGATCCGCCGTATTGGGCCACACGCCAATCACACCGCCAATGTCCGCTACCGCGCGCGCATGCGGCATTGACCGGACGGCGGGCGGACGTCTAGGCTGGTGCGCTCACCCGCCCGCATGCACGCGCCACGATCTTCTACTACGTCCGCGCCATCATCGGCCGGGCGCCGCTGCCCGGTTCCAAGCCTACCAATCGACCTCAATGTTGGCATTGGTGGCGTTGTTCACGATGTTGTTGATCTGCGTCCAGACGGCGCGGTCGTAGTCATCTCGGTCGGTGTGCTCGACACGCATAATGGCGGGGCCGTTGGAGTAAAAGTGTCCGAGCAGATCGCGGAGTCCGCGCTCGTTCAGCCGAATACCGACGATGAAACGCTGATCACTCAGGGCGATGGGCGCAGCGTACGTCTGCAGATTGGTATGCAGGCTGCCGGCCGAGACGTTGTTCTGGGTGAATTCCAGTTGATAGATGCGCAATGCTTGGGGCATGGTGGGCTCCGCAAAGAGTGAAAGAAATGCCCCCGACAGACAGCAAACCGCAGAGGGCGAGACCACTCTATGGGCGCCATCGCTTCTGCCCTATAGCGCTTGCGTACCACGCGTTGGCCCGTGAGAAAGAGCACGGGCCCCGATCAACCCACCGTCGCCTCGAACACGCGCCGGTAGTTGCCGCCCAGAATCTGGCCGGTCTCGACTGACGGGTCAGCGTCAAGCGGCATCGCCCAGCCTTCCATGTCGACGATCGTGTCTTGCAGCGCGTCGGGCTTGTACGTAGCGATGACGGACCGATCGATGAGCATGCGCACCCCGCAAAATTGAGCTGCGGTCTTGTGCGCGCGATCGGCCCATCGCTCTATCGCCGTTGCTTACACGCCCCTACAAAGCATGACGATCTTGAACGTTCATGGCGCTCACCCCCAGAAGCCGATGTGAGATTGCGCGGCTTCGTCTTCGATGAGCGGGCCGTGCACGTCGATTTGGCGCTGGCCGCGTACAAACACCTCGCGGCATGGCAGCGAGAACGTCGGGTTTTCTGGGTGGTCGCCCGTAAGCGTCAACAGGTGATGCTCCGACAACGCATAGACCACGCGGCCGATGTTGCACCAGTAGATGGCGCCCGAGCACATGCAGCAAGGCTCGGCACTGGTGTACAGCGTGCAACGCGCAAGCTGCTCGGGCGACAGGATCCTGGCCGCTGCTGCCGCGGCCGCCAGCTCGGCATGCTGCGTGGGGTCGCCTTCGGGCGGCATCGAGTTGTTGCCCGCGCTGGCGATCACGTTGCCGTGTTCATCGGCCACCAGTGCGCCGAACGGATGGCGCCCGCGCCTGCGTGCGTCGTCGGCCACCGCAATCGCCTGGCGCAACAGTGCCATATCGAGATCGGTCAGTTGGGATGGCGCGTGGGGTTCACATGCGGTCACGATGGATTCCTTGGCATGAGACATCGACGAAAGAAGTCGGTGCGATTCAGCGGATGCGGTCTGGGCAAAATCGCGCATGATCTGACTGCCCGACACGCCACAAGATGCTGGAAAGCAGCCGCAACGGCAATCCCACCACGCTGCAGCCATGCCATTTGCGCTACGCTTATGGCCTTTCGCCCGACCTCGCCTTCATCGCTTTCGCGTCACCTCATGCCCACGCTGCAACACGTCGACCTGCGCACGGACCCCGCCGCCCGCCCCTTCGTTAAGGACGAGACCGTCCACGTCGACTTTGCCGCCGAAGCCGGCGAGCTGATGAGCCTGGAAGGCCCCAACCACTACGCCCCCGGCGATGCGCTGATCACCGGTTCAACGGGCGACCGCTGGGTGGTCTCGCGCGAACGTTTCGATGCGAAGTACGCTCCCGCCGATGCATCGCTCGCACATGGGCAGGCCGGCGCTTATCGCAACCGCCCGAGCGTGGTGCTTGCCAGGCAGATGAGCGAAGCGTTCTCGATGGCGCGCTCCGAAGCCGGCGATGTGCTGCACGGCCAGCCCGGTGACTGGGTACTCCAATACGCCCCTGGCGACTACGGCGTCGTGCAGGCACAGCGCTTCGCCAAGGTCTACCGGCCCGCCTGAAGCGTTACTGCGCCGTCTGCTGGCGCTCGACTTCGTGGCGCTTCATCTGCAGGTAGTCCTGCCGCTCCACTTCATGCAACTGGCGCGGGTATTGCTCGGTCGCGTTGAACCACGTGCTCAGCCGCTGCTGCAGGCGCTTGTCGGGCGACGCCGACAACGCCTTCAGATAGGCATCGATGGCGAGGTAGTAGCGCATGGTGTTGCGCTCAAGCAAGCCTCGCACACCGCCCACATATTCAGGTGCGGTGGCTGAGGATTCTGCCGTCTTTGTAAAACCCACCTTGTCGCTGCCGACCGTGCCCAGATACGTGCGCATGGCCAGCCGCCCTGCGGTGCCATAACCGTACGAGTACGTCAGATGCAGAAAGGTGCGATTGCCGCCGGCCGGGGCCGGAATGGCCTCCAGCATGATTCGGTAATCCTTCGTGCTGAACGGGCCGGACTCGGCATTCAGTTCCACGCGAAAGTAATCTGCGCTGCTTGCAACGGGGCGGTAGTTGAACTCCAGCCGATAGCTGGCCGACAAGCTCTGCTCAACCTTGCGACCCAAATTCACGTCGAGCACGGTGCCACGGGGCCCGGACCCGGCGCGGCAATACTTGATGTTCAGGTGCAGGATCAGCACGTCGCACCAGTTGCCGGGGCCTTGCGTCGCGTCACTCAACGCACCGCTCACCGTAGCGAACGGGTAATCGACCACGCTGTAAATGTCGCCCTGGAGCATGGTGGGCGTCTCGGTGGATTCCAACGCCAGCGGGCGGTGGAACGGGTTGTCAGCCAACTGGGACGCCACGCTCTGATATTTGTCGCGCAGGCCCTGCGCATTGTCTGCCGCGCGCGAGGCGGGGCTCAGGCATAGGCCGGCCACCAGCGCAAGCAGGGCAATCGGGCGCAGCCAGGCGGGATGTCGGTGCAAGGTCATAAACGGCGTTTTTGTGGAATTGGTCTTCATTCTAGGAGGCGCTAACGCCCACAGTCTCGCAACAAATGGTCCTGCGGATGCACATCGGCCATGCGGCGTTCTGTCATCACGACAGCCAGGGCGTGCTTCGATGCGGCTCGGTAAAATGAACGCTTCTTCGCCTCGTGCTTCCCGGCACTTCCGGCACCATGCCCTCGCCACTCGTCGCCATTCGCGAACGCATCGCCAACCAGGTCCGCGGCCTTACGCGCGCCACCGGCAGCCTCACCCTCGACATTGCCTCGCCGCCAGGCGACCCGGGCCTGTTCGGCCCCGACGCGGTCTGCTGGAAGGTGCATGCCGATTTTCCGGCGATGATGGCCGGTGGCATCAGCGCGCTGTTGCTCCAGGCGCTGCACCCGCGTGCGCTGGCCGGCGTGTGGGACCACTCCAACTTTCGCGAAGACCTGCAAGGGCGCCTGGGCCGCACCGCCCAGTTCGTGGCCGGCACCACGTACGGCAGCCGGCATGATGCGCTGGCGCTCATCGAGCGCGTCAAGACCATCCACGACCGAGTGCAAGGCATCGCGCCCGATGGCCGGCCGTATTCGGCCAACGACCCAGACCTGCTCACCTGGGTGCATGTGGCCGAGATGTCGAGCTTCCTGGCAGGCTATCTGCGTTACGTGGATGGCAACCTGAGTGTCACCCAGCAGGATCGTTATTTTGAAGAGACCTCGCTGGTGGCCGAGATGCTCGGCGCGCGCGACGTGCCGAAATCGCGGGCAGCCGTGCAGACCTATCTGAATGCGATGCGCGCCGAGCTGGTGGCCGGCGATCGCACGCGCACGGTGGTGGAGGTGTTGATGACGTGGCAGGCGCCGCGCCCGGGGTTGCGCCCGGCGGTACGCCTCTTCCTGGATGCGGGCATCCAGTTGCTGCCGCCGTGGGCGATACAAATGCTCGATCTCAAGCGGCCGCCGCTGCAGGCAGCGTTTGCGTCGGCAGCCATGCGCACCGTGGCGCCCACGCTGCGCTGGGCGCTATACGAGGGCAGCGTCGCGCGCCGGGCCAGGCACCGCGCGCTGGCGCCCGCAACGACATAGTGCGTCCGCGCGTTACTCGATGGCTTCGGCAAGCGACACCTTGCCGCGCAGCGCCTTCTCTTCCAGCCGGATGATCAGCAGCGGCGAGACCACCGACACGGCAGCCGCAAAGAAGAACAGATGCCTGAAGGCGCTTTCGCCCGCGCGCTGCAAGGCCTCGGCATCGGCGCCGCTGCTGGCAAGCGCGGCGTGGAAAAGGTCCATCAGCACATCGCCGCCGGCCGCCACATGCGCTTCAGGCGCAGCCTGACGCAGCAGCGCAATCAGCACGGACGTCAGCACCGCCACACCCACTGCGCCACCCAGCAGGCGCGAGAAGGCCGTCAGCGCCGTGGCCAGGCCCACTGTCTGCGGCGGCACAGCGTTTTGCGTGGCGACCAAGCCGGTCGGAAACTGCACGCCAATCGCCAGGCCAAGCACGATCATCGCAAGGGTCAACGCCAATACGCTATGCGGGTCTAGCAAACCAAGCGAAGCCACGGCAAACGGCACCACGCATGCGCCACCCAGCATGAGCGGCTTGTAGCGGCCGCTGTGCGTCATCCACTTGCCGGCAATGAAGGCGCCAAGCGGAATCGACAGCGTGAGCGGCACGAGGCGCAGCGCCGCAGCGTCCGGGCTGGCACCGGCCACCATCTGGAAGCGCAGCGGCATCAGCACCGACGTGGCAATCAGTTGGAAGAAGCACAGGAACAGCGCAAGGCAGCAGATCGTGACCGTGCGCACCCGGAACATCGACAGCGGAATGATGGGCTCGACGGCACGGTTCTCTTGCCAGACAAACGCGCCCAGCAACACCACGGCACCCGCCAGCAGGCCAAGGTTTTCGGGCTGCGTGAGCGGCGTGCCCTGGCCCACACGGGTAATCATCAACAACAGCGCGGTCAGCCCGCCGGCAAACAGCACCACGCCCGGCACGTCGATGGGGCGACGCTGATGCGCCACCGGCAGATGCCGCAGCGTGCGGCGCACGACCAGCAGCGCGACGATGCCCAGCGGCAGGTTGATCCAGAAAATCCAGCGCCACGACAGGTAATGCGTGAGATAGCCGCCAATCACCGGGCCGGCAAGGCTGGCCATCGCCCACATGCCGCTCACATAGCCCTGGTAGCGGCCACGCTCTCGCAGCGGCACCACATCGGCAATCGTGGCCTGCGATACCGAAATCAGCCCGCCGCCACCCAGCCCCTGGAGCACGCGCGCGAACAGCAGCATCGGCATGCTCGTCGCCAACGCGCACGCCACGGAGGCCAGCACGAACAGGACGATGGCCGTCGTCAGCATGGCGCGGCGGCCGTAGAGGTCACTCAACTTGCCGTAGATGGGCGTCACCACGGTAGACGCCACCAGATACGCCGACACCAGCCACGCCATCAGCGCAAAGCCGTTGAATTCGCCTGCGATTACGGGCAACGCCACCGCAACAATGGTTTGCTCCAGCGCGCCCAGCAAGATGGCGAGCATCAGCCCGCCCATCACCGCCATCACCGGAATTTCAGCCACCGGTGGGGTATCCAGCGGGCTGGATACCGCTGCGATGGGCGCGGTAGGCGTGTCTGGCTTGGGCGGTTCGATGCTCGGGCGGGAGGACATGGGAATGTGCGCGAATGCCGCTCAAGGCACCCGCGCCAATGGGAAAAGCGAAGCCGTTGATGATACTGCCGATTCGCATTCGTTGCAGAGTCAACGATCGGGTTGCCGGACGATGTCCTCATAACAACGGCTGACATTTGCCGTCATGCCGGGCAACTCTTCTGCAAGGAATTCGATGAACGCGCGCACGGCCGGCACCAGCCCGCGGCGTGACGGAAACACCGCGTGAAACTGGTGCACCGGCAAGCGGTATTCCGGCAGCAGCACGACCAGCCGGCCATCGCGAACCGGCTCGGCGCACAGGTTGAACGGCAGTTGTGCAACACCAATGCCTGCCAGCGCGGTCTGTCCCATCAGATACAAGTCGTCGGTTACCAGTGCGGGGGTGTATTCGATGTCCACTGCGCCGCCTTCAGGGGCGGTCAGGCGCCAGCGCGTCCGCTCGCCGGCCGCGCCGTCAACGCCCACGCCAATTGCTCCGCGCATCGATTCCGGCGTCTCGAACGGGCCATGCTCGGCAACAAATGACGGGCTGGCCACAAGCACCTGATCGCTCACGCCAAAGCTGCGCACGACAAGGTTGGAATCGTCCAGCGTCGAGCGCACGCGCAGCGCCACGTCGTAGCCGTCGCCAATCACGTCGACACGGCGGTTCGTCACGTCCAACTCCAGCCGCACATCGGGCTGCGCGCGCAGGAATTTCGACAGCACGGGCGCGATGAACACGTGCGCCACGCCCACCGGACAGCTCACGCGCAGGCGGCCAGAAGGTTTTTCGCCGGCGTGCTCGGCCACCTCGAAGGCGGCGCGGGCCGCCTGCGTCATCGATTCGCAATGCGTAAAGAACGCCGAGCCCACGTCCGTTACGTGCACCGCCCGCGTTGAGCGCTGCAGCAGCCGCACACCCAGACGCGTTTCGAGATCGGCCACGCGGCGGCTCACGCGCGATTTGGGAATCCCCAGCGCCCGCGCGGCACCAGAAAAACTGCCGTGCGTCACCACACTGGCAAACAGGACTAGGTCGTTCAGGTCTTCCATGGCCGTTCTCCAAAGCACGGGCGCATTGTCCCACTCGTAGAACGATGTGTGTCGATTCGACCCACTACTGGAACCTGCTGCATCGCACTATCTTTGCAGCAACCCACCTTTTTCTTGGAGAGACACCATGCAAGTCCTTCACATTGATTCCAGCATCCTCGGTGACGCCTCGGCCTCGCGCATCCTGAGCGCCGCCATTGTTGACGAGCTGCGCCGCGAAAACCCCAGCGCCACCGTTGTCCAACGTGACCTGTCGGTCGAAGCCATTCCGCACCTGGACGGCGCCATTGCCGCCGGCTTTCGCGCCACGGGCGCCGATGATTTTGACGATACCACCCGCGCCGAGCATGCCCGCTCGGAAACGCTCGTGAACGAACTGCTCGCCAGCGATGTGATCGTGGTCGGCGCACCGATGTACAACTTCTCGGTGCCCAGCCAGCTCAAGGCCTGGATCGACCGCGTGGCGCAAGCCGGCCGCACGTTCAAGTACACGGAAAACGGCCCGGTTGGCTTGGCCGGTGGCAAGAAGGTGATCGTTGCGTCGACGCGCGGGGGCATGTACTCCGCCGGCCCGGCAGCTGCCATGGATTTCCAAGAGGCGTATCTGAAGACGGTGTTCGGCTTCTTCGGCATCACCGATGTGCAGTTCGTACGCGCAGAACGCCTGGCGATGGGCCCGGACGCCCGCACGCAAGCGTTGGAAGCAGCACACGCCGCCATGCGCGACGTGGTGAGCCAGGCCGTGGCAGCCTGAGCGGACACGATTGCGACGCAACGGGACGCGCCGCAACCGGCCTCGCAGAATGCCAAACGGGCGCCAGCAGCAATGCGGCGCCCGTTTTCGTTTTTACTGGCGTGGCAAGAAGATTGGATCGGCGCAGATGGCCGATCGGCAAATCACTCGTCGCGGTGTTCGCGTGCCTGGTGCATGGCTTCGAGCATCCGGCGCGTACGCAGCTTGCTCCACATGACCGGCACGATGATCGCAGTGGCAATCAGGCACGGTGCGACCCAGGCAATGGTGGATTCCAGAAAATTCGTCATGATGCGTCCCCCGATGTGTTGCCGATGCGCACGGTTGGGCGGCGCGCATCGCATAGTCCCCGCAGGGCTTTGCTGTCTCGACTGGGCCGAGACGCCCTGACATCTATATGGACGGCTATCGGCGCTGTGCGTTCAAACTTGAAGCCCAACGTTTGCCGTTTGTTGTATTTCCCGCCGATCTCGACGATCTGTCAATAGTGTGGCGATAAGTTCGTGGAACATTGTGGCGCTGTGCTGACAGTGCCTGAAGACGCCCGATCCGGCTCCACAGTCTGATCGCAAAGGTAACGGCAAATTACGGCCGCCGTAACGCGAGCGTTGCCAGCACGGGGCGGGCAGTCGATTACCGGCCTGAACGTCACAGTTTTTCTTACAAACGGTAAAGCGCGGTTTCGAGGAGTGTCCATACAGTGAGGCCAAGTCCAACGATAACAACGGAGCCTCACCATGAAACGCACCATCGCCCTGCTCATCCTTGCTGCTGCCGCTACCTCTGCGCTGAGCGCATGCGTGGTGGTGCCGGCGGGCGGCTATTACGAACGCCCGCATTACTACCATCCGTATTACCGCGGCTATTGATTCACGCAGTGTGCGGCGCGGCCGGCATGCCCGCCGCTTAAGCCTTGCGTGCCTGCAGCATGCGGATGCGCGCGACGGCCTGATGGTCGGTCGTGGCGGCGTCGTAAAGGCGTGCCAGATCGGCCTTCAATGCCGTGCGCGAACCACCGTCCAGATACACCATGTGCCCCGACGGATAGAACCCCGCCGAGAGGTTCTTGCGCACACCCGCATCCAGCAACGGCATCGCCTTCAGGTCCAGCATGGTCTGGTAGAACGGCGTGACGAAGTCGTAATAGCCGTTGGCAGAGAACACTTTCAGATCCACGTTCAAGCTCATCGTGGCGGCAAGGTCGCCGGCGGTGTAAAGCGCGACGTTGCCGTTGGCATCAAGCCCCTTCTGCGCGCCGGTCGGGTCGGTGTGGCGGAAGTCCCAATGGCGGAAGGCCTGATCGTTCAAGTCTGTAAAGGCGGAGTTGGACGTGAACTTCAGGTCGTCGTTCAGGTAGGTATTCCACATGGCGGTGTAGACGCCGGACACCGCCGTCATGGTCGGATCATTGCCGCCGGAGTTCGGATCAACGCTGGCCGCAATGCCGGTGTGGATACCCGTGACGCGACCGTCGTACGCACCCAGCGACAAGCCCTTGTCCGCCAGCAGCGTGGTCAGGAACAGCGACGTACCGGCACCGTCAGACGCTGCCACATCCAGCCGCCAGCCTTGCAACGTCGCCGCATCGATGCCGATGTAGGCAGACAACGTTTTCAGCACGGCCGGATCGGCATGCGTGGGTTTGGCGAGCGCTTTTTCGTAATCGGTGCTGGCAAATACGGCAGCAGCTTCTGCAAAGTCGCCCACGTCTGCGGGCAGCGGGCCGCCTTTGGGTGAGGCTGCACGCTTATGGAACCACGCATCTGCGGCACACGTCGGCAAGAGCCCGACCGGGTTGCCCGCCTGCGTGTAGTCGAGGATAGACGACTGCAGCGTGATGCCGTTCAAGTCGACCCCGTCTTCATGCAGCACATACGAGAGCACGCAGGAACGCGCCGTGCCGTAAGACTCGCCAAACAGAAACTTGGGCGAATTCCATCGATCATTGGCCGTCAGCCAGCGCTTGATGAACTGCGCGATGCTGCGTGCGTCCTGGTCAACGCCCCAGAAATCGAGGTTGCGCTTGGGCGCAATGGCCGTCGAATAGCCGGTGCCGACCGGGTTGATGAAAACAAGGTCGGAGCGATCGAGCAGGCTGTCGGGGTTGTCTTCCATGCGATACGGCGCGGGCGGCGTGAACGACGGCATCGACGTCACGATACGGCGCGGTGCAAACGACCCCAGCAGCACAAACACCGCCGACGACCCCGGCCCCCCGTTATAGAAGAACGTCACCGGCCGCGCCTGCGCGCCACCCGCTGGCGTGTCCGCCACAAAGGCCACGTGGAACATCTTGGCCACGGGCTGCGAGCTGCTCGGGTCTACCGTGACGAGGTGGCCGGCATGCGCGGTGTAGGCGATGTCGCGTCCGCCGATGCGCACGGTGTGGTGCGTGATCGCCATGCCCTCGCTGGTGTCGGTCACGCTGTCGTCGGGGCCGTTGCCGTAAGCGGTGGGGTCGAAGAACGGCTGGTCAGTGGTGGTCATGCGTGCCTCGCTGCTAGAAAAGATTCGCGATCGCGTCGCCCTTGGGGCTGCCCAGGCCTGTGCAGGCGTCCCAACCAAGCGCGGCGGCAAAGGTGCCGTTGTTGCCCTGCTTGATGTCGTTGAACGCGGCGGGGTTCTGATACAGCCGCGCATGCAGATAACCCACCGGCCGCCCCTTGATGGCGTTGATGCGCGCGATGAGCGCGGCCCACAACGGTGCCGCGGCGCTGGTGCCGCCCACCACGCCGGACTCGCCATCCACGCGGACGACATAGCCGGTCAGTGGGTCGGCATCGGCCGAGACATCCGGCACGCCGCGCCGCGCCAGCGGCACACTCTCGCCGCCGGTCTGCTGCGCGGCCAGGCCCTGCTGCCAACTCGGCAACGCGAAAACCGTGCTCACCCCGCCGCCGCCCGCGCCGCCTCGTGCGCCATCGTTCCAGACGGTTTCCTCTGCGATGCGGTTTCCGCTGGCACGCACGCTGGTGCCGCCACATGCGAGCGCGTACGGACTGGAGGCCGGAAAGTCGACGTGATCCACACGATCAGGCTGGCCATCGCTGGAGCCGCTGTCGCCCGAGGCCGCACACACCGTCACGCCCATCGTTGCGGCGCTCTGCAACGCGGCGTTGACGGCCTGCATGGCCTGCGGCGTCCAAGCCCTTTCGGGCGCGCCCCAACTGATGGAAACCACCGAGGGCCGCAGCTTGGTGTCATGGATGGCGGCGTTGATGGCTTGCACGAAACCGGCGTCGGTATTGACGGTGAAGTACACAGCCAGCGTGGCGCCCGGCGCTGCGGCGCCTGCCACTTCCAGGTCGAGCATGACTTCGCCGTCGGGCCCGCTCGGGTCGCCCGTTGGGCGGTTGGCGCCCTGCCCGACCGGTATGGCCGTCACTGTCGGCATCGGCACGCCCACCTCCTGGAAGTACGCACGCAGATCGTCTTCCCGATAGCCACCGCCAAGCTCAACAAACGCAATGCACTGGCCTGCGCCGTCGCCCTGCGGAAAGCCGTAGAGCTGCGCGAGTTGCACCGGCGTGTACGCCGCGGTGGGCGCCGCACGCGCGGGCCGGATGCCTCCCGGCTCGACCGATCCGGTGGGCAACGGCACAAAGCGAAAGTGCGGCGCCGCCTGTGGGCGCGAGTCGAGCCCCAACACGGCGACCACCACGTCCTGCAATGCGTCCGGCAATCGCAGCGGGCCGGAACGTCCGCGATATTCGCTGCCACCATGTTCCACGCGGTGCAGGTGCGTATCGAACGCCCGGCAGAACTGTTCGACGGAGCCTTCGAGCATGACGGTAGCGGCGGCCACGTTCACTTCGGCCACTTGCAGGCCATGTTCGCGGGCAAACGTGCGAACGGCATCGATGTCGTCCGTGGCGGCGCCAAACTGGGCGGCCCACTCTTCGCGGCTCAGGGGGGTGGGCGGTGGCGTTCCGGCGCCATGCGCGTGGACAAATCCGGACAGCCGCGCATCGAGCTCAGCCTCGTTAGGGCGGCGCAATTGCACGAGCGCCCGGATCTGCTCTGCCGGATGCGCATCGCCAAGGATGCGCGCGTCTTCAGGAATGGTGCGCTCGCTGCCGCGCAGGGGGTGCCGGACCATGGGCCATCTCCATGTAGGTAGGTGGCCTGTGCGTCGCAACCGGCGTGCCGAGGTACGGAAGGTGCCGACAGGATGCGGCGCCACCTCCAACCACGTTAGGCGATGGCTTGCCCGCTTGATCTACAGCGTTCGTCAGTCGGTGAAATCGGGGCTGCTGGCACCTTCTGCTGCTGCATGCTGCGGCTTGCCCTCGGCAAAGGCACGGCGGATCAGTGCGCCGCATGCCGCGCTGCGCACATAGGCCCGGGGGGCCAGGGTTTCGCGCACGAGCATGCCGTAATGGCGCTTGTCAGCGGTGATCCACGGATAGAAACCGAATGCGCCGGCAGAGCTGAACGCACCGTCGCCGCCGGGCTGGTCCTCGATCCAGTAGTTGAGCGCGTAATGCCACGGCAGTGCGGCCGGGGTGCTGACAGCGGTCGAGCACGTGCCCGGCTCGGTGCAAACGGCATGCTGGCCGAGCATCTTGCCGAGCTGGTATTCGCCGCGAATGAGGCGACGCAGGAACTGGCCATAAGCCGCCGGCGTGGCGATCATTCCGCCCGCCGGCTCGGGTGCGAGGTAGCGGATGCCGAGCGGCCGGCCGGCATCGCGCAGGCCCGGCGCATTGGCAAGCTGGCGGTCGAGGTCGTTGTTGAGCGCCTCGGCGTCGGCCCGGCCCAGACCGAGATCCATCAGCAGCTTCTGATCATGGCCGCCGTTGTAACTGAAACGGCCGACGTGGCCCGGCGTGAAGGTGGCGTTGCGACCGCGCCCAAAGCAGCTTTGCACGGTGTCGTTGCGGTTGCACAGCAAAGGATTGAGTCCGTCGTAGCCGGAGCGCATGGTGAGCGCGTCGATTTCGGCAGGTGTGGGCTTGCCTTGCGCACGCTCCACCACGTAGGCGCCAAACACCCATTTGGATGCCGATGCCAGCCGCACCGTCTTGTTCGGGCCGATCCGCTGGCCCCGCTGCCCGTGCATCAGTTCGCCATGGGCGTCACCGATTTCCCAGTAGTAATCGCCCAGACGCTGACAACTGCCGGCATTCGCGAGTGTGGATTCCACGGCAGCACGGCGCGTTGCCAGGCTCGGCGCGGCAGCGTGCGCGGCGGCCGTTGCCACCAACGCTGCCAATGCCACCAAAGCGGCGCTCGCCCCTCGCCCGAACCCTGCGAACGCCCTGTTGTTCTGGGCGCGTCTTACTTGCGTCATGTCGATGTCCTGCTCGTTTTCTGATGCCTAGCCAGCCCGGCGGCACTGTACCGCAGCGCGCGTGGCATTTCGTTGTTTTACGCTGGGGCGCCTGTTGCTGTGCAGTCCTACAACATGGGACCCGGACGCGCATGACTGTATCGGCGGTACCTTGCAGGCAGGTTGCGAGGCACGATCGGCGTGCGTTTCAAACGTAAGCGTTTGCGCATCGATTAATCATCTTGGCAGGTGATGAAAATCGCTTCATATTTGAACCCCCAATATGTCCTAAACCTCCCGTTTATGAGCCAAATGGAGGATAAGAATCATGCCAAGGGTCGCTAGCGGTCTGCAGAGAGTGTTCTAGAATGCAACCGAAGAATAGTAGATTTAAATAAAACTAAATACGCGGCAGCGGCGAGCTTTCGGGAGCGGGCCATGGGAACAATCAAACGGGGAACAGCGAGCTTGAGTGCTCGCCTGGGGTGGGAACGACACCCTGCTAATTGGCAGGTAATTCCTACGCGTCGGCGCCTTTTTCAAACACGCCTTCCGGCCACGCGCGCCTCCACCGTTTTGCTTTGGGTTCTGGCCATCTCGATTACCGTCGGTGTCGGGCTGATGCACCAATTGTGGTAACCAAAAAAACATAACGGAATTTTGTACGGGGAAGGTCGCAGCGCGAGAGCGAACCCGCAGTCAACCACCGAATTGACAGACCGTAGAACGGCACCGAGGGATAGTCCGACCCGCTTCACTGGGTCAATCGCATCCGGATGGATTCAACATCTGGAGCATCGTCATCCCTCCATTCGGAAACACGCTCCTGCATGTGATCATTGCGCCGCGAAAGCGGCATGTGGGGCACGCCGCTCAAACGGCACGCCTGATCAATGGGGGAGCATCATGAACATTTCATTCACTGGCAAGACCTTCAGGTCCGTAGGCGACCTGTTCTTCCAAGCCATTGTCGACGGCAAGGTCGTGAGTTGTTTCGTCACGTCTGAAGCGCTGTCGCTCTGCGATTGCGCACATCAGAAAATCACGGCCGAAGAGGTTTATCGCAATTACCGCGACTGGATCGAACTGGCTGCCTCGGACCTGATCCGGGCAGGCTCGCTCGCCCCGGTCATCGTGCGCGGCCGCGACCTGGCCGCTTCACGCGCATCGCTGCCGCACGGTGGCGTACCGGCCTACGATCTGGATCGCGCGCGTCAACTGCGCCTGGTCCCACGCTCGTCGCGCTGATATCCGTCAGCGCTGGCGCGGCGGAACGTGCGGTCGGGGGGCCGCACGTTCCGTGGGTGCCAAGCAAACCACGCAAATCAATCGGCCGGGAAATCCTCTTCCCAATATTCCTGCAGGTTGCGTACGCCCGCGGCGCTTTCGCTGCGCGCGGCTTCGCGCATGCGCAGTTCGACGCGACGGATCTTGCCCGAGATGGTTTTGGGCAGATCGGCAAATTCGATGCGGCGCACGCGCTTGTAGGAAGCCAATCGGCTACGGCAAAACCCGAGGATGTCGCGCGCCAGTTCCGGGCCGGCTTCGTGCCCCGCACGCAGGACCAGAAACGCTTTCGGCACGGCCAGGCGCAACGGGTCGGGACTTGGCACAACGGCGGCCTCGGCGATTGCCGGGTGTTCGATCAGCACGCTCTCCAGCTCGAATGGGCTGACACGGTAATCCGATGCCTTGAACACGTCATCGGCGCGGCCGACGTAGGTCAGGTAGCCGCTGGCATCGCGCGCGGCAATGTCGGAGGTGTGATACACGCCGCCGCGCATGGCCTCGGCGGTTTTGTCGGGGTTTCCGGCGTAGCCCTCCATCAGGCCGGTCGGGCGTGAATTCAATTCGATGCAGATCTCGCCCTCTTCCGCCTCGTGCCCGTCGGGGTCGCGCAGCGTGATGCGGTAGCCCGGCAGCGGCCGGCCCATCGAGCCCGCCTTGACCGGTTGCCCGGGGCTGTTGCCGATCTGGCAGGTGGTTTCGGTCTGGCCGTAGCCGTCGCGAATGGTGATGCCCCAGGCGGCGCGCACACGTTCGATCACCTCTGGATTGAGCGGCTCGCCCGCGCCCACGAGTTCGCGCAACGCGGGATTCCATGCGGCCAAGTCTTCCTGGATCAGCATGCGCCACACCGTGGGCGGTGCGCACAGCGTCGTCACCTTGGCGCGGCAGAGCACATCGAGCGCCGCCTTGGGCTCGAAGCGCGCGTAGTTGTAGATGAAAACGGTTGCGCCGGCATTCCACGGCGCGAAAAAGCAGCTCCACGCGTGCTTGGCCCAGCCTGGCGAACTGATGTTCCAGTGCACATCACCCGGACGCAGGCCGATCCAGTACAGAGTGGACAGATGCCCGACCGGATAGCTCGCATGCGTATGCATCACGAGTTTGGGTTTGGACGTAGTACCGGAAGTGAAATACAGCAGCAACGGATCGTTGGCCTGCGTTGGTGCATCGGGCGTGAATTCGGCGGATGCATCGTAGGCATCTTCAAAGCGGTGCCAGCCGGGCGGCGCCTTGTCCGCCCCGACCGCAATGCGTGTGAACGTGCCAGATACGACGTCGAGCTTGGCGCAATCCACCGCGCCCGCCACCACGTGGCTCACCTCACCCATGGCAATGCGCTCACGCAGGTCTTCGGCGGTGAGCAGTGTCGTGGCCGGGATGATCACCGCGCCGATCTTGATGCTGGCGAGCATCACGTCCCAGAGCCCGGGCACGTTGCCGAGCATGAGCAGGATGCGATCGCCGCGCTGCACACCAAGCGCCCGCAAGTGGTTGGCCACGCGCGCCGAGCGCTCGGCCATCTGCGCGAACGACAGCCGCGTCTCGTTGCCCTGATCGTCGACCACCCAGAGCGCGATACCGTCGTTGCCCCGCGCCATGGTGTCGAAATAATCCAGCGCCCAGTTGAAGCGGTCCAACTCGGGCCACGCAAAATCGCGCACGGCGGTGTCGTAATCCTCACGGTGCGCGAGCAGAAAGTCGCGGCACCGCAGGAAAGCGTCCAGCGATGTCATGCCTGTCTCCTGGGGTTCGGAGCGTGTTGTGCACGCTCTAACTGCACGCGCCTCGTCCGGGCGCTACGGAAACGCACCTGCAACCGACATCGCCACTTATAGGAGGAATTCTTCCGCCAGACCAGCCCGGATTCTCCCGAGCCGTGCGCTCATTGCGAGCGCGGCGGGAAGCGCAGCGAACGGCCGCCACCCAGGCTTAGCCACGCCCAGGCCGTTGCGGCAACCACGACACCCAACACGACGATCCACTGGGCGCTGACCAGCATCAGCTCAATCGTGCCGGCCATGTCCGGCAGGATCTGCGGCCAGGCGGGCGCAAGCCAGCCGTCGGCGTCGAACCATGCGCCGCGTCCGGCACCCGTGGCCAGTTCGACCGCCAACAGCGCCGCATTGATAGCCGCGAACGCCATGCCGCTGTGTGCCAGCAGGCGGCTGAACACCGGCAGTTCATATAGGGGCTTCAGATACTGGATGTGCCGCGTGAGCGACCACGCGCATACGATGAGCAACGCAACGCTGATGGCCGCCATGGGCGCCGGAGTGCGCAGGCACACGCCCAGCGCGATCCACGCCAGCGCATTGATCTCGTGGCGCCGATAGATGCGCAACGCACGCGCCGCGTGCAGCAGGCCAATCGGCGGAACACCAGGGGGAACACCGGCAGACGCCATGATGTGCTCCATGAGCGGAGGGGTTGGTGCGCCGCCGCACGTCTGTGGCGCTGTGCGGCCCGCAACTGCTTGCAGTGTACCGACGCGTTTACACCCGCGCGAGTTCAAACAGCATCCCTCCGCCAAATGACGGACGCGCAACGCCCTCAGGCCTCGCGCAAATGCTCGATCAACTGGCGTGCGAAGACGGGCAGATCATCGAAATGGCGCACGCAGATGCGCAGCAGGCGCGTCGCCCAGGCGTCGGTCAGGCGGACACGGCGGATGCCCATGGAACGCTGCAGACGGATTGCCGCATGCTCGGGAATGACGCCCACGCCCACGTTGCGTTCCACCATGCGGCACACGGCGTCGAAGCTGCGCAGCCGCACGCGGTATTTGAGCCGATGGCCGGCGCGCGCGGCATGCCCGGCCAGATACGCCTGCAAGGCGTTGTCGCCCGTCAGGCCGACAAAATCTTCCTGCAAGGTTTCAACGAAGGCCAGCTCCCGGCGCTCGGCCAGCGGGTGATCGCGGGCGGTCACCAGCACGAGGCGGTCGTGGCGGAACGGAAAGGTCTCCAGCCCCGACAAATCGACCGCGTCGTTGACGATGCCGATGTCTGCCCGGCCCTGCGCAATCGCTTCGACAATCTCGTGGCTGACCAGCTCTTCCAGGTCGATATCGACTTCAGGATGTGCGGCCAGGAACGCGCTGAGCGTTTCCGGCAAGAACTCGGTCATGGCTGCCGTGTTGGAAAGCAACCGCACGTAGCCCTTGAGGCCACGCGCGTATTCGCCCAGCTCGCCACGCATGCGATCCATCTGCTGCAGGACAACGCGGGCGTGATGGACGAGCGTACGGCCGGCGGCGGTCGTTTCCACGCCGCGCCGGTTGCGCGTGAGCAGCGGCACGCCCAGCGTGTCTTCCATGCCGCGGATGCGCGCGCTGGCCGACGCCAATGTCAGGTGGGCACGCTCAGCCCCCGCAGTGATGCTGCCGGCTTCGGCGGTATGGAGGAAGAGTCGCAGGTCGGTCAGGTCGAAGCGCACGATGCATCTCAAAATTGGCGTGAGCCTCAGTTTCACGCTGAGGCAGGGTCAATGTATCGCAGATTGCCGCGCAATTCCCAGTGCCGGAAACTGAGGCATCCCAGAAACAGAACACCCCAAAATTCGCCCCCAATGGAATCCGCCACGCTGCTGCTTTTTGGCGCGGGCCTGCTCGCCGGCATGATGAATGCGCTGGCGGGCGGCGGCTCGTTTGTCACCCTGCCCGCGCTCATGTTCGCGGGTGTGCCGTCGGTCTTTGCCAATGCGTCGAGCACGGTGGCGCTGCTACCCGGCGCGGCCACATCGGCGTGGGCGTATCGCGCGGACTATCGCGGGTTCGGGCAGGTCTCGATGCGCGCCATGGTGGGGATCAGCCTTGTGGGCGGGCTGCTCGGCGCGCTGCTGTTGATGAACACGTCGTCCCGCGCGTTCGATTTCATCGTGCCGTGGCTGCTGCTGATCGGCTCGCTCGCATTTACCTTCGGCAAACAGGCCGGTGTATGGCTGCGCCAGCGCATGCAGATCGGGCGGACAACATTGCTGGTCGCGCAAGGTGCGCTGGCCATCTATGGCGGCTATTTTGGCGGCGCGGTGGGGATCATGATGATGGCCGTCTGGGCACTGTTCGGCCACGACGACATCAAAGCATTGAACGCCTCGCGCACGCTGCTCGTGGGCGCGACTAACCTCGTAGCCGTGGTCTGTTTTTCCCTGGCGAAGATGGTGTGGTGGCCACAGACGCTGGTCATGCTGGTGGCTGCCGCGCTGGGCGGTTATCTGGGCGCGCACGTCGGCAAGCGTTTGCCGGTGGCGGTTGTGCGGGCGCTGATTTCCACCTTCGGCTTTTCGATGACAGCGCTGCTGTTCTGGCGCGCCTGGTCACACGTTTGAGCGTGAGGAGAACCGCCATGCCGCACACGCAGCCTCATCCGACGCACCGCACGCTCGCGCCACGCGCGTATCGTGATCCGCTTCCTTATCGGGATCGGGCCACGCGCAATGGCTGGCACGTCCATCTTGCTGAAACCCCCTCTGCCAAGCCGGAAATGGTGGGTGCTCAGGCGGTGTTCTACATCGCGCGTGGTGTTGCACTTTTGCTCGCTGCCGTGGCGGTGGGCCTGGGTGCGGCATCCGATGATGCGGAGCGCCCCTCCGCGCAATACCCCCCTTCTTCGCACGCGACAGCGCGCTGAGGGCGCGTTATCATCCGCCCCCCGCAGCACAGGCCCGTTCAATACAAATCCAGTATCGACCGGGCAAAGAAAAAGCCCGCGGGCCGGGGGGCGGGCGGGCTTAACATCTTCAGCCTTTGACGACGAAAGATGGTCGGGTGTGCTTTGTGAACGAGCAATGCGCCGGAATTCACAAAGCGAGGCCATTATAAAAAGTGCTCGCCCCCCGCCATACCCCAACAACGAGGGGGGTCCGTGTCATTTCTGACTAATCCCTGAGCGCTGTGTCCAGCGCCTGCGGCGTCAGCAACCCGCTCGATGCGTGACGCTTGCCGTCAGGACGCAGGATGATCGTGCGCGGCATCTCGCCCTGCCAGCCGGGGTCGAGCGCGGCGCGCAAGCGCTCCGGCATGTCTTCGGCATTAGCGTATTGCGGCACACGTGCAATGCCGATCTTCCTGTCGCGGGCCAGCGGCGCCAGCGCGCGGTTCAGCATCTCGGCCTGGTCGGGGCCGTCCATCGACACCATCACCACATCCACATCTTGCTTGGCGGTGCGCCGCCATTGCGCGATACGGGCGATGTTCTCGCGGCAGTAGCTGCATTCCAATGACCAGATTTCGACGATGAGCGGGCGCGCGTGCGGCGTCTGCAGCAGCGCAGGCACATCGCGGGCATGCAGCGGCTGAAACTGTAGCGCGCCGGCGGCTTGCGCCGTAAAAGCGACGGCGGTCAGCGCCACGCCCATCGCAAACAATTTCCATCGAATCTTCATTCCGATGCCTCCAATGAGGGATTGGACGGAGCGACATTGCCGATATCAATCAGCCGGTAGCCCTCGGCCTGCGTGCGCCACGACAGGTAGACATGGCCATCGTGCGCGAGCAGTTGCGGGTGATCGCTACCGCCATCGGTATTTGCAACGCTGGCCGGCGCTGTCCAGTGCGCGCCGCCATCGGCAGATTTACGCAGCAGGATCTGCATGCGGTCTTCGGCAAACTGTTTCCACACCAGCCACAGTGCGCCGTCCGCCGCGAGCAACGCGGGGTGCGATGCCTGCGCGCCTGCTTGTGCCGAACCGGCAAAGGACCATGCGCCACCGATCGGCTTGCCGTCGGCCGAGAGCCGGCTGTAGAACAGGCCAGGCTTGTCCTGCAGCACCGAGAACCACGCCATGTGCCGCACGCCATCCGCCGTGACGGCCAATGCGGGGCCATGGTGCGGACACGCATCGACGCGCCATTCCGAGAACGTTGCACGCGTGACGGTAAGCGGCGTGTTATCGATCGGTAATGTCGCCAATGCATGGTCGCGGATCTGCCCCGCAAACACGTTGCGCCACAGCGCGAGCATGTGGCCATCGGCATCGGGCGCCAGCGCAATGCGGCAGCATTCGCAGGTCTGGTCGATGACCTTGCGCTCGGGTGCGAAGGTGGCGCCGCGGTCGGTCGAAACGGTGTAATACACCGCCGCGCCGTCGTACGGCTGTTTGGCTGCCTGCGCGCGCAGCAGGTCGCGCTTGTCGATCCACGTGACGAAGATATGGCCGGCGCTGTCGACTGCAATCGAATCGAAGCGGTGCGTGATCGGCTGGCGGTCGTGGTGGACAGTGACCGGCGCACTCCACGTCTTGCCGCCGTCAAGCGAGCGCGAGAAACGCACGAAGCCCGTGTACGGCGCATCGAGCGGGCGCGACCAGCTCACATACAACGCACCGTCCAGGCTGGCGATAATTTTCGGACGGTTCTCGCCGTCGGTGTAGATCGGCTCGGGTTGCGGGTTCACGCGCTGCGGCCTGGAAAGCGTCTTGCCGAGATCGTCGGACGAGGCGACCACCACGTGCTGCCCTTCCGCCCACGTCACCCACAAGCGCCCTGCCTTGTCGAACGCCGCGGTCGTCGCAAGCTGCGGTTTTGCGGCAGCCTTGCCTGCCATGGCGCCGTGGTCATGGCCTTCGTGCGCGAGCGCCACCGTTGCCGCAAGAGCCAGCAGCGCACCGGCAAGGAATCGAGGAATCGACTGCATTACAGACGCCATTTCAGTTGTCCATATAAGGTGCGTGACGGATACGGGTGGTACACGAAGTACCGCCGGTCGGTCAGGTTGTCGACGCCCAGCGCCAGCGTGATGTGCTTGTCGATGCGGTAGCTGGCCTTGAGGTCCACGGTGAAGAAGCTGCTGGTGCCACCGTAGACGTTCGGCAGCACGTCGGTGTTGTCGAGCGTGCCGTATTGCCGCCCCGAATAGCGCACGCCTGCGCCCACCGTCCAGTCCTGCGTGGCGTGCCAGCTGGCAAACAGGTTTGCACGCACGCGCGGCATGCGCGGCCAGGTCTTGTCGACGTAGGTTGGGTTGGCGGCGTCGGCCAGCGTTTTCGATTGCGTGAAGGCAACGTTGGCTTCAACGTCCACACCGCGCACCCCCCCATCCTGCAGAACGTCTTGCCCCGAATACGCCAGTTCAATGCCTCGCGTGCGCACGCGGTCCACGTTCTGTACGTTCGTCACGTTGGGCGTGACGGTGATGTTGGTCTGCGTGTAGATGCTGTCGCGCACGTCGCTCTGGAACAGGCTGGTACGCAGCACGCCGTAGGGCACGGCCTGTTCGACGGTGAAGTCGAAATCATTGGCGCGTTCAGGCTTGAGACTCGGATCGTTGTTGACGATCGCGTTGCCGCTGATCGTGCCCTGGAACAACTCCGCCACCGTCGGAAAACGCACCGCACGGCCGTACGACAGGCGCAGCAGCGTGTCTTGCGTGGCCTGCCATTGGATGGCCGCCTTGGGCGAGAACGCGTCTTCAGTACGGCTGGCGTAGCCCAACGTGCTCGCGCCGTTGCCGAGCTGGCCGTTGTAGGCGCGCCAGCTTTCGTAGCGCAGGCCCAGCGTGGCGAGCCAGCGCGGTGCAAACGCCCACGCGTCCTGCAGGAAGACGGCCTGCGTTTGCGTGTCGCCCTGGTAGCTGGATTTGAGCGTCGACAGCGTTTCCGTTGACCAGTTGGTCGCGTTGAAGGTCTGGTTACGCAGGTGGTATTGGTCGTAGTGGTAGCCGGTCGTGAAGGTATGGCCGGACACCGCGGGCGACGTCGCCTTGATATCGAAGTTGGACCAGCCCGTGCCGTCGCCATAGAACACCGTGCCGGGCCCATTGCCGGCCGCCGTGTTGGACGCGCGCAGAATGTCGCGCGAGACGTTGTAGGCCGACGCGTTGGTGTCGATCTTCCAGCCACCGATCTTGCCTTTCACGCCCAGGCCGTAGAGCCAATTTTCCTGATCGCCGTTTTGTGGGGCAAAGGTGTTCGGGGCGATCGTGTAAGGCGTGCCGTTGATCAGCACATTGCCGCCCGTGACGACGTTGCCGGCGGCATCGCGCAGGAAGCTGAGCGCCTGATCGTTGAAATGGTTTTCCCAGTGACCCAGCGTGAGCGACGCCTCCAGGTTGTCGCTGAAGACGTAACCCAGGCGCAGCGTCTCTTGCAGTTGCTGGGTCCGCTCCAGCATCTGCGGCCCGAGAATCACGTGCGGCTGGCCGTTGGGGCCAAGATCCTGCCGCGCACCCGTGACCGGCACCGGCGTGCCGCCCGCCGTGAACCTGGAGTTGGGCGTGGCGTATTGCATGGGCTGGCTGTCGTTCTCCAGCCGGTCGACCGACAGCGCATACCAGAACTTGCCGATGCGGTCACCCAGCGACGCGCTTTCGTGGTTTCCGGTGACGTTGCGCGAAAAGCCATATGCATCGTTGTAATGCTGGCTCATCACCTGCGTCTGCGCGGCGGCCTCGAATTTTTCGGGGCGGCGCAAGGTCATCGCGATGGTCGTCCCCATCGAATTGCCCGGCAGCAGCGCCGAGAATGGCCCATACAAAATATCTACGCGTGCAAGGTCGTCCGGCCCGACCATCGACCAGCGCGGCGGGTAGCTGTAGCTCGAACCCAGCAGGTTCGAGAGCAGGATGCCGTCGGCATACAGCAGGCCGCGTGCGCTTTGAATCTCGTTGAAATCGCGGCCGGCGAAGATGGAGTTGCGGTCGCCGATGAAGCGGCGGCGCACCATCACGTTGGGCTGGTATTTGACCGCGTCTTCGGTGGTGACGACATTGCGGTCGGCCAGTTGATCGGCCGTCACGCTTTGCACGACCGCCGGCGTATTGCGGGCGAACGGCGTGGGGTTGGCGTTGGCCCGCACCACGGTGGGCGCGAGTTCCTGCGTGACAGGCACGGGCACGGGGGCCGCGTCTTCAGCGGCGAAAGCAGACAGCGGTGCCGCCGCGCTCAGCGCGAGCGCAGCACGGCACACCAGCGTGCGCTTAGGGGCGACGGCCCCGGCGCGCTTGTGGAATGACATCGGAAAGATCTCCGGATTGCGATGGCGTTGACCCCAAGCAGGGCCAGACGCAAAGGCGCCACGGAGTGCATCTCCGCAGGCGCGTCAGATCGACAACGACGGAGACACAGGAGGCGCGCGCGACTCGGCCACGCGCAGCGCACTGCGCGCATACACGGGCGCCGGGCTGGCCGGCTGCCGCACGCGATAGACGAAATGGGCGGAAGGAACATCCAGCGCCGGCAACGAGGCCAGCGCCAGCCCGGCCGCAAACCCCGGGCAATACAGACAGTGCGCCACGCTGTGGTGGGCGGCTGAATCGTCGGCAGAGCCATCGCCTTGCAGATCGATGGCAACCTGCACGGTGCTGCCATGCGGTGCCGTTGCGCTGCACAGCTCGACGGCAAGCGTGCCCGTGGCCGCCGCGCGAGCGGAAGCGAGCACCGGCGACAGTACGTTCAGTACGATCGCAAGCCAGACGAGGAAGAGCCAGCGGCGATGGAGCATGGATGGACAACGTCAGAATGTGCGGAGTATAGCGCTGCACACAGTTCCCCGAACTGCCTGCGGCACAGTGCCGCGCAAAGGCAAATCGACCGAGATCGACTGGCAATTCGATCGGAATTAGCCTTAATTATTGGATCAACTATAATTTATACTGACTTCCATAATCAGGTCTAAAACAGGGCTTTCCATGGATTCCCGAATCGACTCCGGCGACACCGGCCGCTTCAACTTCCACCGCCAGGACCTTGCCAACACGCTGTGCGACAGCCTGGAAGGCAAGGGTCTGGCCGACGCGCGTTCCGGGCTCTTCCTGGCAGCGCCCCGGCGCACAGGCAAAAGCACGTTCCTGCGCGAAGACCTGGTGCCCGAGGTCGAGCGCCGCAAGTGGATCGCCATCTACGTGGATTTATGGGCCGACCGCGCCCGCGACCCCGGCTTGCTCATCGCCGATGCCATCAAATCGAAGCTGGCCCAGTTCGACGGGCCGATCGCAAAGCTGGCCAAGCAGGCCGGCATGGAAAAGGTGGACGTGCTGCGCACCTTCACCTTCAACCTCGGCAAGATTGGGCTGCCGCCGGGCATCACGCTGGCCGACGCGCTGGATGTGCTCTACAAGGCGGTGCAGCGGCCTGTCGTGCTGATCATCGATGAGGCGCAGCACGCGCTGTCCACCGAGGCGGGCACCAACGCCATGTTCGCGCTCAAGGCCGCGCGGGACCAGATGAATCAGGGCGTGGACGAACCCCGGCTCTTCCTCGTCTTTACGGGGTCGAACCGCGACAAGCTTGCCAACTTGCTGCTCAATCGCACACAGCCGTTTTTCGGCTCGCGCGTGACGAACTTCCCGCTGCTGGGGCGGCCGTATGTGTCGGCGTACACGGCGTGGGTCAATCAACACCTGGCGCCGAACAACCAGTTCAAGGAAGACGACATGTTTGCCGCCTTCCAGCTGGTCGGCCACCGGCCCGAGATGCTCAAGGGCATCGTCAGCGAGATCGCCCTGGAGCTGGGTGAAGCCGCCAGCCTGGGCGAGTTGCTCAAGCGCGGCGCGCAGGGTTTTCGCGATCGCATCTGGGGCGAGATCGAGAGCGATTACAGCGCGCTGACCGAAATCCAACGCGCCGTGCTGGCGGTGCTGATCGAGCGCGGGCAAAGCTATTCGCCTTTCTCGGAAGACTCGATGAAGGCGTATGCGGCCAAGCTTGGCCACAGCGAGTTTTCCACCGCCACAGTGCAAGCCGCGCTTGACGCGCTGCGCGACAAGAACCTGATCTGGAAGGAGTCACGCGGCGCTTACGCGCTGGAAGACGAAAGCCTGGCGCTGTGGTTTCGCGAGACGCGGGGCGCCCATGCCGTGCCACCGAAGTTGAGCACGTAGCGCCTCTGATCGTCAAACCGCTGCCACTGGCACCGCCTGCGTGCGGCCGAGCAGGCCCCACACCACCGCCGCCGACACCACGGATACGACGGCCAGCGCATGCGCAATCTGAGCGAACGCGGCAACGTAGGCCGAGATGAGCGTCGGCGCCGATCCGGCCGGCAGCAGCGCCAACGCTGCGGGCACGTTGCCCATGGCGGTGCGGTGTGCGGCCTCCATCCAGGTCGCCACATTCGCACTGCCCGACGCGCCGGCCTGCGTAACAATGAGCGCCGTCAGCACCGCGCCCACCACGGCCAGCGTAACCGCCTCGCCAGCCACGCGCGTGGTGCTGAAGATGCCGGTGGCCATACCCGCGCGCTCCTTGGGCACCACGCTCACCGACAGACCATCCATCAGCCCCCACGCGAAACCGGTGCCGAAACCCGTGAGCAGCATCGGCAAAAACCACGCGGCGGCCGGCTGGCCTGGCGCGACATCGCCCAGCCACCAGAAGCCCATCGCCGCCACCAGCAGCCCGCCACACGTCAGCGCCGCAGCGGACCACCGATGCGCGAGTTGCACCGCCAGCAGCGGCACCACCAGCAACGGGAGCGACAAGGCAATCATCGTGATGCCTGCCTCGGTTTCGCCCTGCCCCTCGATGCCGATGAGGCGCGCGGGCAGCAGCACCAGCATCGCCACGTAGCACGCCGTGGCGAGCGGCAAGAACTGCACGCCGACAAAACGACGGAAGCGGAAGAGCGACAGATCCAGCATCGGCCTGACCACGCGCTGCTCGATGGCGACGAACATGGCCAGCCCAAGCGCCGACGCAGTGAACAACGCCAGCACCACGCCGTCGCCCCAGCCGCGCTCGGGCACTTCCATCAGCGCCCACGTGAGCAGGACAAGCGTGGCCGTAAAGCTTGCGGCGCCGGCCCAATCCACGCCGCGCGCATCGGGATCGCGCGTTTCCCGCATGCGCGGCACACCAAACACAAAAGCCAGCGCGCCCATCACCGCGCACAGCACGAAGATGGCGCGCCAGCCCTGCGTCTGTACCAGCGCACCCGCAATCAACGGCCCGAAGGCCAAACCCACGCCAAAGGTCGTCCCCAGCAGGCTGAAGGCGCGAATGCGCGCATGCCCGTCAAACTCCTGTGCCAGCGCAGCCGAGCCACCCGCCAGCGACATCGCCGCCGCCACGCCCTGCAGCGCGCGCAGCCACCCGATGGCGTTCACGCTGGGCGCCAGCGCGACGCCAATCGATGCCAGCACGAACAGCGCGATCCCACAGGCGAACACGCGCTTGCGGCCATACGAATCAGCCATCGCGCCTGCCACCATCAAGCAACTGCCGAAGGCCAGCATGAAGCCGTTGACCACCCAGTTGAGCGCCGTGGCACTGCCGCCCAGCGCGCGTCCGATGGCCGGCGTGGCTACCGCCGCACCGGTGAAAGACAGCGGCAGGACCAGCCCCGCCATGCAAACCGCCGCCAGCACCAGCCAGCGCCCGGCGTGCTCTGAGCGATGCGAAATCGTCGTATTCAAGGGAGCCTCTTATTTTTGTATCGATCGGTATACAAATTAACGAGGCGACACGACCGGCGTCAAGGATTAATATATTGACCGGTACAGAAATAGGGATTTCAGGACTTCATCATGGCGACACGCGGACGCCCCCGCACCTTTGATCGCGACGAAGCCTTGCGCCAGGCCATGACCGTGTTCTGGGCGCGCGGCTACGAAGGCACCACGCTCGACGAACTCAAACTGGCGATGGGCGGCATCACCGCGCCGAGCTTCTACGCGGCATTTGGTTCGAAGGAAGCGCTCTTTCGCGAGGCCGTTGCGCTGTATCGGCAGACGGCCGGCAGCACCACGGCCATCGCCCTGACGGAACCAGCCACGGCGCGCGAATCCATCGACGCGCTTTTGCGCAGCAACGCCCTTGCCTTCAGCCAGCCCGACGCGCCGCGCGGCTGCATGGTGGTGCTCGGCGCGCTGCTGTGTTCGGCCCCCAATCGGCAGGTGCAGGAGGACTTGCGCGCGATCCGGTTGGAAACCATCGAGGCCATCCGAACGCGCATCCGCCGCGGTATGGACGAAGGCGACGTGCCTGCCACGGCCAACGCCGATGCACTTGGCGGTTACTACGCGACCGTGCTCAACGGCCTGTCGATCCAGGCGCGCGACGGCGCCCCGCGTGAAGCATTGATCGCGACCGTCGATTGCGCGATGGCCGCGTGGGACGCGATGGTCTGCGCCCGCTAAACTGCACAGACGACCACAACAATATTTCGGGGAGCAGCCAAATGGCACGCAATCGCACCACGTGGCGCGCGCTGGCGGCCGCGTTTTTTCTGCTGACGGGCACGGGCGCCGCTGTGGCGCAAGACGCAACGCCCGCGCAGGCACAGGCACCGGCCACGAACTGTCCGCCCCCGGCCTCCAGCTTCATCCCCAAGGACGGCTGGGCCGCCGCCGCGCAACGCGCGACCGACCACGGCCTGCTCTGGCGTATCGAAAAGAACGGTCACACCTCGTGGCTCTACGGGACGATCCATGTGGCGCGGGCCGACTGGATGCTGCCCGGCCCCGCCGTGCGCAGCGCGCTTCAACAGGTGGATAGCATCGCGCTCGAACTCGACCTGCTCGACAAGGACACCGACCGCAAACCGCTCACCACGCACAACAGCGCAGAAGATCGCCGCCTCATGGCCGGCCGGCGCGGTGAACGCTTCAACAAGCTGCTTTCTGCCGCGTGCCTGCCCGACACGGCGCTCACACAGATCCGCAAATTCCAGCCGACCATGCAGTTGGCCTCGCTGGCGGTGCTGGGGGTGCGCACGGACGGGCTCTATCCCGATTTCGGTATCGACCTGTTTCTGACGACCTACGCCAAGAGCGTGCACTTGCCCATCGTGCCGCTAGAAACGCTGGCGCAGCAGGTGCGCGTGCTCAACGAGATCGTGCCGAAGAACGAGGTCGCGCAGCAATTCGACACCGTGCTCGACGCGATTGAATCGGGCGAGGCGCGCACGCAGACGCTCACGCTCGCCAACGCCTGGGCCGACAGCGACATCAGCACGCTGGAGCACTACCCCCGGTGGTGCGATTGCCTGAAGACCGCGACGGATAAACGCGCCTTCCAACGTCTGGTGACGAACCGCAACCGCGCCATGGCTAACAACATTGCGCGCGTGCACAACAGCGGCCAACGCGTGTTTGCTGCTGTGGGCGCGTTGCACATGATCGGGCCGAAAGGGATTCCGGCGCTGCTGGCCGCGCGCGGATATAAAGTCACGCCAGTGTTGCCGCCGGCTGTACCGCGTTAGCCCGCACGCGTTTTCCAGTCAGCGCCTTTCCGGCGGCGTTGATCCGACAGCCGCCGCCAGTTCGGCATGCGCTGCCAGGTCGGCCCGACGATGCTTGACCGTCGTGCTGGCCGGGTGCTTGCCCAGGAAGTTGCCGTTTCTCCAATCTTTCGACGGGCGAATCGGCCGCGCCGTAAAGCCGCCACCGCAGTTCGGGCAGACATTGCCAAACACGCCGTCTGCACAGGTCGCGCAGAACGTGCATTCGAATGAGCAGATGCGCGCGTGGGTCGCATCGGGCGGCAGCGCCGTGTTGCAGTGTTCGCAGGTCGGGCGGAGTTCGAGCATCACGTTCTCGGTGTGGTGAGTTCAGTCCATTGCAGCCAGAATCCGCTGCGCGCACGCTTCGTCGGTCACAAGACCGGTCAGCCAGCCGCCTCGCAACGCCGCCCCGATCGCGCCCGCCTTGGCCACGCCGCCAGCAATGGCGATCACGGGGCGAGATGGCATCGGCTTGAGCGGCAAGCTGGTGATGCGGCTCTGCAGCGCCACATCCAGCAAGCGCCCCTGGGCGTCGATCGGCCGGCCGATCAACTCGCCTGCCGCGCCATGGGCAAGCAGATCTTCCACATCCTTCGCGCTGATGAAGCCGTCGACCTGCAATGCGCAACCGGGCCCGATCGTGCCGACACCAATGAAGGTGACATCCGCCTGCGCAGCCAAATCGGCCACCACGCCGTAGAGCCGGTGCTGGCACCACTGCCGGGTGTCTTCGGCGCTGTCCGCAACGAGCGGCGCAGGGAGCAGGTAATAGCGGCTGCGGGTTTTCTCCGCCGCGGCAAGCGCGACGTCGTAGCGGTTGGACGAGCCATCCGCCGCAATCGCCCCGACCATCGAGACGATGCGATGCTGCGGCCGGTCAAGATCCGGAAGTTGGTCGATCGCGGCGCGCAGCGTGCGGCCCGAGCCGACGTTCACCACGCGCGGCGCGTCGGCCAGCAGGTGGCGCTCCATGATTTCTGCAGCGGCCACGGCAATCATGCGTTGTGCAGCGTCTGCATCGTCGGCACTGGCCGGCACCACATGGCAGGTCTCCAGCCGGAAACGGCTGCGCAGGTTCTCCGCCAACTCCAGACACGCTGACACCGGGTGCGTCACGCGCACCTTCACCAGCCCGTGCTCCACCGCATAGGCGATCAGCCGCTGCGCGATCTGGCGCGACACGCCCAACTGCTCGGCGATGTCGTGTTGCGTGTGGTTGCCCACGTAGTAAAGCCACGCCGCACGCGCGGCCTGGTCTCGTTTTTCCTGCTGCTTGGACACGCAGCGCCTCCTCTAGAACCTTGGCGATATGGCATGCATCGTAGCGTGCTTTTGCCCTTTCACCGAGCATTTGCTTGACAAGCGCAACATCGCATCCGATTATTTGCTCACAACACGGACAATTGCTCAAAACCCGAAGCAAGTCCAGGCGGTGCGCCCGCATCGCCACATTCCAAGAAAGGAGACGACTGCATGTTCCGCACGCTTCTGCGCGGGATGGCCCGCCCATCCCAACTACTCAAGCTGGCCGCCCTCGCTGCCTTCCCCGCTCTCTGCGCTGTCTCTGCGCATGCCGCACCCACCACGCTCACGATTGCCACGATCAATAACCCCGACATGATCGTGCTGCAGAAACTGTCGAGCCAGTTCGAGCAGGCGCATCCCGACATCAAACTGCGCTGGGTCACGCTGGAAGAAGGCGTACTGCGCCAGCGCGTGACCACCGACATCGCCACCGGCAGCGGCCAGTTCGACCTGATGACGATTGGCGGCTATGAAGCGCCGCTGTGGGCCAAGAAAGGCTGGCTCGCCCCGCTGGACATGCCCGCCAGCTACGACGCGGCCGACCTGCTGCCGACCGTGCGCGATGGCCTCTCGCAGGGTGGCAAACTCTTCGCCGTGCCGTTCTATGCCGAAAGCTCGATGACGTATTACCGGCGCGATCTGTTCAGTGCGGCGGGCCTGAAGATGCCCGAGCAGCCCACGTATGACGACATTGCCAAGTTCGCCGCCAAGCTGCACGACCCCGCCAAGGGTGTGTACGGCATCTGCCTGCGCGGCCGGGCCGGCTGGGGCGAAAACATGGCGCTGGTGTCCACCATGGTCAACACGTTCGGCGGCCGTTGGTTCGACGAGAAATGGCAGCCGACCATCGACACGCCGCAGTGGAAACAGGCGGTCAACACGTATGTCGACCTGTTGAAGAAATACGGCCCGCCCGGTGCAAGCAGCAACGGATTCAACGAGAACCTTGTGCTGTTCTCGGGCGGCAAGTGCGGCATGTGGATCGACGCGACCGTCGCCGCCGGCATGGTCAGCAGCGCGAAGGATTCCAAGGTGGCCGACAAGGTGGGCTTTGCGAATGCGCCCATCGCCAGCACACCGAAGGGCTCGCATTGGCTGTGGATCTGGGCGCTTGCGGTGCCGAAATCGTCGAAATCGCCGGAGGCCGCCAAGACGTTTGCGGCGTGGGCGACATCCAAGGAATACATTCGCGCCGTGGCCAAGGCGCAGGGCTGGGGCGAGGTGCCGCCGGGCACGCGCGCATCGACGTATGACGACCCGGCCTACCAGAAGGCTGCGCCGTTCTCGAGCTTCGTGCGCCACGCTATCGAGACTGCCAACCCGAACGATCCGTCCGCGCAGAAGGTGCCGTACACCGGCGTGCAGTTCGTGACGATTCCGGAGTTCCAGTCGCTGGGCACGGTGGTTGGCCAGGCGATTGCCGGCGCGCTCACGGGCAAAACGACCGTGGACGATGCACTCCGTGTCTCGCAATCGCAGGCACAGCGGGCTATGCGCCAAGGCGGCTATCTGAAGTGATGCAGCCGCTGCTGCGCCAGGAGGTGTCATGGAACATGTATTGGAGTCGCGGGTGAACGGCATGGGTGGTACGCCGGCACAGCCACAGCGCGCGCGGCGCTGGCTGCCCACGCTGCTGGTGTCGCCATCGGTGCTGGTTCTGCTGCTGTGGATGACGGTGCCGCTGGCGATGACGCTGTATTTCTCCGTCAGCCGCTACAACCTGCTCAACCCTGACCAAACCGGCCTGGCGGGGCTCGACAACTACCGCTTCCTGATCGAAGACCCCGCCTTTTGGCCGGCCATCGGCAACACGTTGGTGTTGATCGGCTCGGTGCTCGTGATCAGCGTCGTGGCGGGCACGTTGCTGGCCGTGCTGTTCGACCAGCCGTTTGCGGGGCGCGGTGTGGCGCGCATTCTCGTGATCAGCCCGTTCTTTGTCATGCCGACGGTGGCCGCGCTCATCTGGAAGAACATGATGCTGCACCCCGTGTACGGTCTGGCCGCGTGGGTGGCACGCCTGTTCGGTGTCGAGCCGGTGGATTGGCTCGCGACGCAGCCGATGCTCTCCGTGATCATCATCGTTGCGTGGCAGTGGACGCCGTTTGCCTTCCTGATCCTGTTGACGGCGCTGCAATCGCTCGACCCTGAGCAGAAGGAAGCCGCGCAGCTCGACGGCGCGAGCCCCGTGCGCATCTTCTGGCACATCGTGCTGCCGCACCTGAAGCGTGCGATTGCCGTGGTGGTGATGATCGAGACCATCTTCCTGCTCTCGATCTTTGCCGAGATCCACACCACCACCGCCGGCGGCCCCGGCACGGCCACGACCAACCTCGCCTACTTCGTCTACAGCCTCGGCCTGCAGCAGTTCGACATCGGTATTGCGTCGGCCGGCGGCATCGTGGCCGTCGTACTGGCAAACGTGGTGGCGTTCTTCCTCGTCCGCATGTTGGCCCGCAACCTGAAGGGAGTGCACGAGCAATGAGCGCCCTCACCTCAACCTGGCGCACACGGCTTGCCGGCGTGCTGGCGTGGGCGATTGCCCTGGTGCTGTTCTTCCCGATCGCGTGGGCAGCGCTCACTGCCTTCAAGACCGAGCAGGACGCCTACACCCCCACGCTGTGGTTTACGCCCACGCTCGACAGCTTTCGCGAGGTGCTGGAGCGCGCGCATTACCCGAGCTTTCTCGGCAACTCGCTGGCGGTGTCGATCCTTTCCACGCTGCTGGCGCTGGCGATTGCCATTCCGGCGGGATATGCGATGGCGTTCTTCCCGAACAAGCGCACCCAGCAGGTGCTGCTGTGGATGCTGTCGACCAAGATGATGCCGGCCGTGGGCGTGCTGCTGCCGGTGTACCTGCTGGCAAAGACGGCGGGCCTGCTGGATTCCATCACCGCGCTCGTCATCGTCTACACGCTCGCCAACCTGCCGATTGCCGTGTGGATGGTCTTCACCTACTGCAACGACGTGCCACGCGAGATTCTGGAGGCCGCGCGCATGGACGGCGCCAACCTCTGGCAGGAACTGGTCTACGTGCTGCTGCCGACGATGCTGCCGGGGCTGGCCTCCACTGCGCTGCTCCTGCTGATCCTGTCGTGGAACGAAGCGTTCTGGAGCCTGAACCTGACCAGCATCGATGCCGCGCCGCTCACCGTGTTCATTGCGTCGTACTCAAACCCCGAGGGGCTGTTCTGGGCGAAGCTGTCGGCGGCCTCGGTACTGGCGATTGCGCCGATCCTCGTGCTGGGTTGGCTGGCACAACGACAACTTGTGCGCGGCCTGACATTCGGGGCCGTGAAATGACGCCACACGCCAACGAATATGCCAACGAGCGCGCCCCCGCCTACCTGATCTGCGATTGCGACGGCGTGCTGATCGACAGCGAGTCGGTGGCGTTGCGCGCGCTGATCCGCACGCTGGGTCCGCACATACCGCACCTTTCATCCGCCGCGCTGGAAGACATGCTCGAACCGCGCCTGGGCATGAACACGATGGCACTGCTGAGCGAGTTGCAGAGCAGCATCGGCTTTCACCTGTCCGACGCGCAACTGGCCACCGTGGTGGCTGATGTCGAACACGACTGCGCCACGCAATCGCAGCCGGTGCCCGGCATTGCCAACCTGCTCGCCACGCTGCCGCAGCCCAAGGCCGTCGCCAGCAACAGCAGCCGCCCGCGCATTGAAGCGAGCCTGCGCCGCGCCGGACTGCGCGAGCTGTTTGGCGAGCATATCTATAGCGCCTACGAAACACCGCGGCCCAAACCGGCGCCTGACGTGTATCTCGCCGCGTGTGCGGGCCTGGGCGCCAGCCCCGCACAATGCCTGGTCATTGAAGACAGCGACACCGGCGTCCGCGCCGCGCGAGCCGCCGGCCTGACCGTATTCGGCTTTGCCGGCGTCGCACATGTGCCGGCTGTCGCCACGCAGCGCCTGCTAGCTGCCGGCGCGCGGCACGTCTTTACCGACATGCGGGCACTCGCCGACGCGCTTTCGTCGACCCTCGCCACGCCCGCCTGATCCGCACACAGAACACGCCCAAGGAGACCTCGACATGGCCAGCCTGACCCTGCGTCACCTGCAAAAGCGCTACGAACAGAACACCGTCCTGCACGACATCAACCTGGATATTGCCGATGGCGAATTTGTCGTCTTCGTCGGGCCTTCTGGCTGTGGAAAATCGACATTGCTGCGCACGATTGCAGGTCTGGAAGGCATCGACGGCGGCGACCTGCTGATCGGCGATACGCGCGTGAACGATGTGGTACCCGCCAAGCGTGGCATTGCGATGGTGTTCCAGTCATACGCGCTGTATCCGCACATGAGCGTGTACGACAACATGGCCTTCGGTTTGAAACTCTCGGGCATGAAGCGCGAGGCCATCGACGCTGCCGTACGCCGCGCTGCCGAAGTCCTGCACATTGATGCGCTGCTCGATCGCAAGCCGCGCCAACTCTCCGGCGGTCAACGCCAGCGCGTGGCCATCGGCCGTGCCATCACCCGCGAACCGAAGGTCTTCCTGTTTGACGAGCCGCTCTCAAACCTGGATGCCGCATTGCGCGTGAAGATGCGCCTGGAGTTTGCCCGCCTGCACGACGCACTGAAGACCACCATGATCTACGTCACGCACGATCAGGTGGAAGCCATGACGCTGGCCGACAAGATCGTCGTGCTGCGTGACGGACGGATCGAACAGGTGGGCTCTCCGCAAACGCTGTATCACCACCCGGCCAGCCAGTTTGTGGCGGGCTTTATCGGCTCTCCCAAGATGAACTTCCTGCGTGGCACCGTCGCGCGTGCCGACACGTCGGGCGTGGCCGTGGCGCTCGCGGGCGGCCAACAGCGGGTGGCCGTATCGCCGGGTGAGCTGCGTGCGGGGGATGCCGTCACGCTCGGCATCCGGCCGGAGCATCTGCATCTCGACGCGGCGGGCACCCTGCGGGGCACCGTCACGCATATCGAGTCCCTGGGCGACGTGGCCTATCTGCATGCCGACTGCGAAGCCGCACCCGACGGCCTGGTGCTGCGCGTGCCGGAATCGACCCGGCTCGCGCACGGCAGCGCCATCACGTTGTCTGCCGACGCTGCGCACTGCCACCTGTTCGACGCCGAGGGCCATGCGCTGACGCGCCTGCAGGCGCAACTGGCCGCCTGAGGCTCATACTCCAACGTTGCACACGATCATGCCTTCCCCGACCTCCTCCACCTGGCTGCACCTGGGTGCCGGCTCCTTCCATCGCGCGCACCAGGCGTGGTATCTGCATCGCCTTCGCGAGACCGGCGACACGTCGTGGCGTTTGGCGCTGGCCAATATCCGCGACGATGCCGGCCCGCTGCTGCATGACCTTGCCGCTCAGCACGGCGCTTACACGCTGGAGACCGTCGACACCGCCGGGCATCGAGCGTACACGCGCATCCAATCCATCGATGCCGTCGTGCCGTGGGATGCCGAACTCGCGGCGCTGTGCGAGATCGGGGCGGCGCCCGATACGCGCGTGATCTCCTTTACCGTGACGGAAGGCGGCTACTACCTCGACCAGCAGCACCAGCTCGACACGACGCAGCCCGACATCGCCGCTGACCTGCGCGGCGGTGCCTGCACGCTATACGGCGCGCTGGCCCGTCTGCTGCACCTGCGCTTGCAGCGTGGCGGCGCGGCTCTCACGCTGCTCAATTGCGACAACCTGCGCCACAACGGAGAACGCTTTCGCAGCGGCCTGCGCCAATTCCTTTCGTTGCGCGGCAGGCCCGACGACAGCGGCCTCGTAGCATGGCTCGACGCACATGCCAGCACGCCCAACACGATGGTCGACCGCATCACACCACGCCCGACCGACGCGTTGCGCAATCGCGTGACCGCACAGACCGGCTGGCAAGACCGCTGCCCCGTGATGGCCGAAACCTTTGCGCAATGGGTGGTGGAAGACGATTTCCGTGCCGGGCGGCCCGCGCTCGAACGCGTGGGCGTCGAGTTCGTCCCTTCGGTGCTGCCGTACGAGGAAGCAAAGATCCGCGTGCTCAATGCCAGCCATAGCTGCATCGCCTGGGCCGGAACGCTGCTGGGGCTGCACACGATTGACGAAAGCGTTGCCGTGCCGTCCATCCAGCGCCTGGCGTGCGACTACGTGACCGACGATGTCATCCCGTGTCTCACTGCCAATCAGCCCAGCCCCATCGACCTGGCGGCCTACCGCGACACCGTGCTCGACCGGTTCGCCAATCCGCATATCGGCGACACCAACCAGCGCGTGGCAGCAGACGGCTTTTCGAAGATCCCCGGGTTCATCACGCCCACGCTGGCGGAGTCCTTTGCGCGCGGGCATGTGCCGCTTGCCACGGCGACGCTGCCGGCACTGTTCTTCGTATTTCTGGAGCGCTGGCATGCGGGCGCGCTGCCGTATGCCTATCAGGATGGCCAGTTCGATCCGGTTGCCGCGCACGCCATGCTCGCCGCAGACGACCCGGTTGCCGTGTACTGCCGGAACGCCGCACTGTGGGGCAATCTCGCGGGCACGGAAGCGCTCACCGGCCTTGTTCGCGACGCCATCGAGCGCGTGCGGGCGTGGCTGGCAGTCGAACAAGCCGCAACGGCCGGTTAGTTGCCAACCAACGTATCAGCGGATTCGCGCGACAATCCACGGTTCAAGCAACCGGACCCGGCGGCCCCATGTACCTCGGCATCGATCTCGGAACCTCGGAAGTCAAAGTGCTGCTGCTCGATGCAGCGGGCGCAATCGTCGGCACGGCGGGCGAGCCGCTCACCGTATCGCGACTGCATCCGGGCTGGGCCGAGCAGACGCCGGAAGATTGGTGGCAAGCCACGAGTGCCGCCGTCGGCAAACTGCGCAATGCGGCGCCGGAGGCCTTCGCGGCCATACGCGCGATCGGCCTGTCGGGCCAGATGCACGGTGCGGTGCTGCTCGACGCACGCGACCGTGTGCTGCGCCCCGCCATGCTCTGGAACGACACGCGCAGCACCGCCGAATGCCTTGAACTCACCCGTCGCGTGCCCGACCTGCACACCGTCGCCGGCAACCTGGCGATGCCCGGTTTTACCGCGCCGAAGCTGCTGTGGAGCGCACGCCATGAGCCCGATGTGTTCAACGCCATCGATTGCGTGCTGCTGCCCAAGGACTACCTGCGCCTTCGCCTGACGGGCGAGCGCGCATCCGACCCATCGGACGCGGGCGGCACGCTCTGGCTGGACGTGGCACGGCGCACCTGGTCCGACGAACTGCTCGCCGCGACGGGCTTGTCACGCCGCCAGATGCCGCGCCTGGTGGAAGGCAGCGCGCCCAGCGGCACGCTGCTGCCCGAGGTGGCCAATGCATGGGGCCTAGCGCATGACGTCATCGTTGCCGGCGGCGGTGGCGACGGCGCGGCCAGCGCTGTGGGCATCGGCGCGACACAGCCAGGCGATGGTTTCCTCTCACTGGGCACGTCGGGCGTGATCTTTGTGGTCAACGACCGTTTTCGCCCGAACCCTGCCCAAGCCGTGCACGCGTTCTGCCATGCGCTGCCGGGGCGTTGGCACCAGATGAGCGTGATGCTGTCTGCGGCAAGCTGCCTGCGCTGGTTCTGCCGACTGACGAGCGTGCCGGAAGCCACGCTGCTCCCTGAAATTGCCGCGCTGGCCGAATCTGAACGCCAGTCAGCGCCGTTCTTCCTGCCCTACCTTTGCGGTGAACGCACGCCGCACAACGACGCGTTTGCGCAAGGGCATTTCCACAACCTCACACACGCCAGCGACCGTGCCGCGCTCGGTTATGCCGTGATCGAGGGCGTCGCCTTCGGCATGGCGGATGGCCTGGACGCGTTGCGCGCAGCGGGCACGCAGGTTGCATCGCTGTCGTTTGTGGGCGGCGGCTCGCGCAGTCCGTTCTGGGCGCAGTTGCTGGCCGACACGCTCAACACCGAACTGACGACGCATGTCGGCAGCGAAGCCGGCGGCGCCCTCGGCGCTGCCCGCCTGGGCTGGATGGCCGACGGCGGCATCGAAGCGGCCGTCTGCGCCAAGCCACCCGTGCAAGCCACGTATCGGCCCGATGCCGCACGCCACGCGCGCCTGGCTGAACGGCTATCGACATTCCGTGCGCTGTATCGGCGTGCGTCGCCGCTGCCGCTTACACCTTCCGCTCAAACGACTGACCTGCCATTGCCAGCATGACCGACTTCTTGTCATTGCCCCGCCTCGTCGTCTTTGGTGAAGCGCTGACTGATTTTCTGCACCAGGGCAACGGCCAGTGGCTCGCCCGGCCGGGCGGCGCGTGCTGGAATGTGGCACGCGTGGCGGCGCGTCTGGGTGTGCCCACGGGCTACGCGGGCGCCATCAGCAACGACGTGTTCGGCGATGCGCTCTTCGCAGATTCCCAGGCGGCTGGCCTTGACCTGCGCTTTCTACAGCGCGTCGACCGCTCGCCGTTGCTGGCAATGGTCACGTCCACCCAGCCGCCGCACTATTTCTTCGTGGGCGATGACAGCGCCGATCTGCATTTCGATGCACACGCCCTGCCCGCCGGCTGGCAAACCGCCGTGGAGATCGCCCACTTCGGCTGCATCAGCCTCGCGCGCGAGCCGCTGGGCAGCCGCCTGGTGACACTGGCCGAGACGCTGGCCGCGCAAGGCACGCGCATCACCTTCGACCCGAACTGGCGCACGGCGATGGACGCACCGCACTACGCGCCGCTGCTGCTGCGCATGGCCGCCATCGCGTCTGTCATCAAGGTGTCCGATGAAGATCTGCGCCAGCTTTTCCCCAGTGATGCCGATCCACTGAACACGCTGCGCACCCTCGCGCCGCAGGCCGACATCCTGCTCACGCTCGGGGCCGATGGCATGGAATGGCTGGCAGCAGCGCACCGAGGGCAAGACGATGCCCGTGTCGCACAACCGGCCTTTGCCGTGCCGGTGGCGGACACCGTCGGCTGCGGCGATGCCGCCATGGGAAGCTGGCTGGCGAGCCTGCTGCAATCGCCCGATGCGCCCGTGCAAGCGCATCTGCGCCAAGCCGCTGCGGCGGCTGCCCTCACAGCTACGCGCGCCGGCGCCTATGCGGGCACGCAAGAGGAAGTCGATGCACTGCTGCAGGCGCACGCCGCCTCGCACGCCTGAGACCACGTGGCAGCGCGGCGCCGCATGCCACAATCTGCGCCGTCCGCGTTTTGATTGCTTCGGGGCCCGCTTTGGAACTGCTTCGCATTGCCTTGCTGTTTGCCGTCACCGCAGTGGCGGAAATCGTCGGTTGCTATCTGCCCTGGCTCGTGCTGCGTCAGGGCAAGCCGGTCTGGCTCTTACTGCCGGCGGCCGCCTCACTGGCGCTGTTCGCGTGGTTGCTGACGCTGCACCCGACCGCGGCCGGCCGCACCTATGCCGCATACGGCGGCATGTATATCGCGGTGGCGCTGGTGTGGCTGCGCCTGGTCGACGGCATGACGCTCACGCGCTGGGATATCGGCGGTGCGGCCATTGCGCTGACGGGCATGGCGGTGATCGCCCTGCAACCGCAGGCCAACTGATCGAATTGCGCAGATATTTAGGTTTTCCTGAGAGAAACGGAACCCTAAGCCACCGCCAGGATCGGAGGGAGGATCATGGCTGCGGCCATCGCGCAGCGCGCCGGTCACCTACTCACCCAACCGTTCTGTTCTGGAGGCCACGATGCCTGCCAACACCCTCAAACACCTTGTCGTGGCCGCGACGCTGATGTCGGCAGCAATGTCCGCTTCGGCCCTGACCACGTCGACCTTCACATTCACCGATCAGGACCTGCAAGGGATGCTCGCGCACAGCCAGCCTCCGCAGCAGATCCAGCCGGCCAAAGCCGCCGAACCGGCGTCTCCTGACAGACTACGCGTCGGGCTGAGCGATCCAAGCACGCAACTCGTGCTGCCCTGGTTCCTGGCGGATCTGGTGGAGGCCGTCAACCGGCGGGCCTCACCGCAGGACTTCGCGAAGACGCTGCGGGACGGGATCTGATCGGCCCTCCCATTCACCGCCCTCACTTTCCGAAAGCAGGCGTCACAGTGCTGTATATTCATACAGTTATTTTCTGTGACGCCCTGCCGTGCTTACCGCCTCCTCCACCCCTGACACCGCCAATGCCGCGGCCGGCCCCGGTTATCTAGCCCAACTGAACGACCAGCAGCGCCAGGCGGTCGAGTTCGGTATTTCCGGGGCGGATGCGGCGGAAACCGGCCCGCTCCTCGTGCTGGCCGGTGCCGGGTCCGGCAAGACGCACACGCTGGGCTGGCGCGTGGCGCATCTGGTGGCCAATGGGGCCGATCCGCAGCGCATCCTGCTGCTGACGTTTTCCCGCCGGGCAGCGAGCGAGCTGTCCAACCGCGCCGGCCACCTGCTGGCGCGTGCCATGCAAGGCGAGCGATCGAACAACGCCCTCAATTCGGCTGGCACTTCGTACAAAACCACCCTCCCCTGGGCCGGCACCTTCCACGGCATCGGCGCGCGCCTGCTGCGTGAATACGCCGAGCGCGTCGGCCTCGCCCCCGATTTCACCATCCATGACCGCAGCGACTCGGCCGATCTGCTCAACGTCGTGCGCCATGAGCTGAACCTGTCGACCAAGGAACGCCGCTTCCCGCTCAAGCAGACGTGCATCGCAATCTACTCGCGCGCCATCAACGCCGAGAGCCCGCTGAACGTCGTGCTCAAGCACCACTTCCCGTGGTGCGCGATGTGGGAAACGCAGCTGCGCACGCTGTTCGATGCGTATGTCGAAGCCAAGCAGGCGCAGCACGTGCTCGACTACGACGACCTGCTGCTCTACTGGCACGCGATGGTGTCTGACGCAGAACTGGCGGCCGAGATTGGCGCACGCTTCGACCACATCCTCGTCGACGAATACCAGGACACGAACCGGCTGCAATCGTCCATCCTGCGCGCGCTGCGTCCGGACGGCCGCGGCGTCACCGTGGTGGGCGACGACGCGCAATCGATCTACGCATTTCGCGCGGCGACGGTGCGCAACATCCTCGACTTTCCGCGCCACTTTTCGCGGCCGGCGCACACGGTGCTGCTGGAGCGCAATTACCGTTCGACGCAACCGATTCTGGATGCCTCCAACGGCGTGATGCGCTTCGCAACGGAGCGCTTTGCCAAGACGTTGTGGACGGACCGCGCATCGACGCATCGCCCGCGCTTGATTTCGGTGCGCGATGAAGCCGAGCAGGCGCGTTGTGTGGCCGAGCAGGTGCTGCATCAACGGGAAGGCGGGCTGACGCTGAAATCGCAGGCGGTGCTGTTTCGCACTGCGAGCCACAGCGCGCCGCTGGAGATCGAACTCACGCGCCGCAACATCCCGTTCGTGAAATACGGCGGCCTCAAGTTTCTGGAGGCCGCGCATGTGAAGGATGTGCTCTCGGTGCTGCGCTGGGCCGAGAACCCGCGCAACCGCATCGCCGGGTTTCGCGTGATCCAACTGCTGCCGGGTGCAGGCCCTGCCACGGCGGCACGCGTGCTCGACGCCATGGCGGAAGCGGCGGACCCGATTGCCGCGCTGCTCGCCCACGAACCACCGGCACGGCTGGCCGGCGACTGGTCTGCGCTGATGGCACTCATGCAAGCCCTGCGCACGCCCAAAGACAGCCTGGAATGGGCTGGTGAACTCGAAGCCGTAGGCGCCTGGTACTCGCCGCACATGGAACGTCTGCACGACGACGCGGCCGTGCGCCAGGGCGATCTGGACCAGCTCGCCCGCATGGCCGCCACGTACGCCACGCGTGAGCGCTTCCTGACGGAGATGACGCTCGACCCGCCCGAGCTGACCAGCGATGAATCAGGCGACCCATACCGCGATGAGGACTACCTGATCCTCTCAACGATCCATTCATCGAAAGGCCAGGAGTGGAAAGCGGTGTATGTGCTGAACGCCGTGGACGGCTGCATGCCGGCCGATCTGGGCGCCGGTTCGCATGAAGAGCTGGAAGAAGAACGCCGGCTGCTCTACGTTGCGATGACCCGTGCGCGCGAGCACCTGGACATCCTGGTGCCCCAGCGCTTCTACGTCACGCAGCAAACAGCCAATGGCGATCGGCACATCTACGCGTCGCGCACGCGATTCATTCCGCCTGCGCTGCTGCCGATGTTCGAAGCGTGTGCCTGGCCGGAACCGGAGCCCGGTGCGGACCCCGCGGCCGAAGCGCGTGCCGCCGCAAAGGTCGACCTGAGCCAGAAGATGCGCGGCTACTGGAAAAAGTAGCCAGCGCGGCAGCCAAAGCACGCAATCAATGCACTTCCATCTCGGGCCGCTTGACGACGTGCGTTGACTCGAAGCGCGAGAGCTGCGCGAAGATCCACGCGGCCGCACAAGTCATGACACCCACGCAGACAAACGTCTTGTGGAATGCAGCCAGCGTGTCGCGCCCTTCCGGCCCGGCGGTGAAATCGGTAAAGCCCGTGAGCAACGCGCCCGCTGCGGCCACGCCCAGACTCATTGACAGCATCATCACCATCGAGAGCATGCTGTTGCCCGCACTGGCCAGCGGGCCGCTCAGGTCTTTGAGCGTGAGCGTATTCATGGCCGTGAACTGCATCGAGTTGAAGGTGCCGAAGACCGCCAATTGCACGATGCGCAGCCACACCGGTACGTCGGGCGTCATCACGGCAAAGCTGGCCATCATCAGGCCAACCATGACCGTGTTGACAGAGAGCATGCGGCGATAGCCGTAGCGTTTGATGGCCCAGGTGCCCAACGGCTTGGCGGCCATGCCGGCAGCGGCCACCGGCACCATCATCAGCCCGGCCTGCAGCGGTGTGTACCCGAGGCTCACTTGCAGCAACAGCGGAATGAGGAACGGCATCCCGCCGCTGCCGATGCGCGCAAACAGGTTGCCCAGCACACCAATGGAAAAGCTCGGAATGCCGAACAGCGTGCGCGGAAACAGCGGCCCGGCCACGCGCCCCGCGTGCAGCCAGTACGCTGTGAGCGCGGCCAAACCGAAGACCAGCAGCACCAGCACCGTCGCGTGCTGGAAGCCCAGTTCCGACAGCCCATCGAGCGAGAACGACACCGCTGCCATGCCGAAGGCCAGCATCAGGTAGCCGGACCAGTCGAAACCGTTGTCATCTTCAGCGTGCACATCGGGCATCACCTTGAGCGTGACCAGGGCGCCGATCACACCCACGGGAATGTTGATGAGGAAGATCCAGTGCCACGACACGGCTTCCACCAGCCAGCCCCCCAGCGTCGGACCGATCAGCGGGCCGATCAGCCCCGGAATCGTGACGAAACTCATGGCGGGCAGAAACTGCTCCCGTGGCACCACGCGCAGCACCGTGAGCCGCCCCACGGGCATCAGCAGCGCGCCGCCCACACCTTGCACCACACGCGAGGCAATCAACATGTCCAGACTGCGGGATTCTGCACAGAACAAAGAACCGATGGTGAACAGGAAGATGGCGGCGAAGAACATCTTTCGCGTGCCGAAGCGATCGGCCAGCCAGCCTGACGCGGGCATCAGCATGGCGGTCGTCAACGTGTAGGCGATGATGACCGACTGCATCTTCAGCGGGCTTTCCGACAGGCTGCGCGCCATCGCCGGCAACGCGGTGTTGACGATGGTGGAATCGAGCGTCTGCATGAACAGACCCATGGCCACCAGCCAGAGCAGCGGTTTCAGGGATTTGTCGACGGAAGCGGAGGGCGTGGTGGGCATGGGGCGGGGGGCAGGAGCGGCACGGTGTGCGAGGCAGCCGTCATTGTGGCGCGCCTGGCGTGAGCCCGCAAACGCTGTACCCGGCTTGGCTGACGTATCCGCCCTACCGCCAACAAGGGCACTGGGCTCTGCCTATACTGGAGCGTTCATCCCAGTCACCTCGCGCCTTTCCTTCTGCTATGACCACCCGTACCGAACGCGACACTTTTGGCCCCATTGAAGTCCCTGCCGACCACCTGTGGGGCGCACAAACGCAACGCTCGCTGCAGAACTTCGACATTGCCGGCGACCGCATGCCGCGCGAGCTGATCGACGCGCTCGCCCGCATCAAACGTGCCAGCGCCGTCGTCAACCAGCGGCTCGGGCTGCTGTCCGCCGAAAAAACCAACGCCATTGTGGGTGCCGCCGATGAAGTCATCGCAGGCAAGCACCCGAATGAATTTCCGCTGGTGGTCTGGCAAACGGGCTCGGGCACGCAGACCAACATGAACATGAACGAGGTGCTCGCCAACCGCGCCAGCGAACTGCTCGGCGGCGAGCGTGGCGAAGCGCGCCTCGTGCATCCGAACGATGACGTGAACCGCAGCCAGTCGTCCAACGATGTGTTCCCCACGGCGATGCACGTGGCGGCTGTAACGGCCATCACGCGGCACTTGCTGCCCTCGCTGCGCACGCTGCGCGAGACGCTCGCCAAGAAAGCCGAGGACTTCAACGACATCATCAAGATCGGCCGAACGCATCTGCAGGACGCGACGCCGCTCACGCTGGGCCAGGAGTTCTCCGGCTACGTTGCGCAGTTGCAGCACAACGAAACGCACCTGAACGCCGCCCTGCCACACCTGTGCGAACTGGCGCTGGGCGGCACGGCCGTCGGCACAGGTTTGAACGCCCCCAGCGGCTACGCCGAACAGGTGGCCGCAGAATTGGCGCAACTGACCGGCTTGCCCTTCATCACCTCGCCGAACAAGTTCGAGACCATGGCGTCGGCCGATGGCCTCGTGCATGCACACGGCGCGCTGAAAACGCTGGCCGCCAGCCTCACCAAGATTGCCAACGATATCCGGTGGCTGGCCAGCGGCCCGCGCAGCGGCCTGGGCGAAATCTCCATCCCCGAGAACGAGCCGGGCTCGTCCATCATGCCGGGCAAGGTCAACCCCACGCAGAGCGAAGCCGTAACAATGCTGTGCGCGCAGGTCTTCGGCAACGACGTTGCAGTGAACGTGGGCGGTGCGTCGGGCAACTTCGAGCTGAACGTGTTCCGCCCGATGATCGCCTACAACTTCCTGCACAGCGTGCGCCTGCTGGCCGACGGCATGCGCAGCTTTAACGACCATTGCGCAGTGGGGATCGAACCGAACCACGACCGTATCGACGAGTTGGTGCAGCGATCCCTAATGCTGGTGACGGCGCTCAACCCGCATATCGGTTACGACAAATCGGCGCAGATCGCCAAGAAGGCGCACAAGGAAGGCACGAGCCTGCGCGAAGCCGCGCTGGCGTTGGGCTATGTCACGCCCGAGCAGTTTGATGCGTGGGTGCGGCCAGAGAACATGGTCGGCCGCTAACGTGATGTGCCACGGGCCCGCGGCTTGCTACGCGTGGGCTATCCCTCTCGCATTGCCCGTTTCAAGCGCGCCGGCCCGACCGGCGCCCCCTGCGCATGAAACCCGCCCCCATTCCGGATAACGAAGCAGAACGTCTGGCCTCCCTCCAGGACATGCTGTTGCTGTCCACGCCGGATGAGGAACTGTTCGATCGCGTCACGCGCACGACCAAACGGGTGTTTGACGCTCCCGTGGTGCTCGTGTCGCTCATCGACGCCCAGCGCCAGTGGTTCAAATCGTGCATCGGTCTGAGCGTGCGCGAGACCCCGCGCGACATCTCGTTCTGCGGACATGCCGTGGCCGAAGACCAGATGCTGGTCATTCCCGACACCATGGCCGACCCGCGCTTTGCCGATAACCCGCTCGTTACCGGCGCGCCCCACATCCGCTTCTATGCCGGGCGGCCCGTCAGGAACCTCGCGGGCTATGCCGTCGGCACGCTCTGCGTGATCGACCAGAAGCCGCGTACATTCGACCGCGCAGAGCGAGAGCTGCTCGACGACCTGGCCAGTTGGGTGGAATCGGGTTTTCGCGAGCGCGAACTGAGCGAAACGCAGCGCTCCATCCTGACCGAGCTGCAGGTCGCGCGCCACGAGAGCCTGACCGATCCGATGCTGAGCATCTGGAACCGGCGCGCTGCGATGGAACTGCTCACGCGCGAATGCGGCCACGCGATGCTGCATGGGCAGCCCCTTTCACTGCTGGTGGTTGACGTTGACCACTTCAAGCGCGTGAACGATACCTACGGCCACCCCGTGGGCGATACGGTATTGGTTGAGATCGCACGTGCGCTGCGGGTGAATTCGCGCCCCATCGACGCGGTAGGCCGCTACGGCGGCGAAGAATTCCTGGTGGTGCTGCCCGACACGAACAACCCCCAGGCCACCAGCATTGCGGAGCGCTTACGCAGCGCTGTGGAGTCCTTGGAGATTGGCACGCCCGAGGCCAACATCCGGTGCACGATCAGCCTGGGCCTGGCGAGCTGTGAGCCGGGGAAGAACCTGTGCACGCCCGCCGACCTCATCATGCGCGCCGATGCCGCGCTGCTGGCTGCCAAACGGCTGGGGCGCAATCGCGTGATATTCGACGGCCAGCCGGTGTAGGTCAGGCGGGCGACGGCTCGCCGCCGCGGCGGGCGACGCGAACGTCAACACGTTCGGGCGCCAACGCACGCTCGAACACTGCGCGCGCGGCATGCGTCGTGCCGGTGCCGCACATGAACGCATCGATGGCGGCAAACCCATGCTCGGGCCAGGTGTGAATGGAAAGATGCGATTCAGCAAGCAGCAACACGCCGGTCACGCCGCCTTGCTCGCCAGCGGACGACCCCGTGCGCACGGAATCGAAACGATGCAGATGTGCATGCAGGATGGTGGCGCCGAGCGCGTCGGCAGCATCGCGCAGTGCGGTTTCCAGTGCAGCGGCATCGCGCAGCAGCGCAGGCGCCACGCCGTACAGATCGAGCAGAAGATGCTCGCCCACGGCGGCGGATGCTTCATCCACTGAAAGCGCTGCGTCGGTGCGCGTCACTTGTGGCCCCCACTGAAACCGCCGCCATAACCGCTGCCGCCCGATGAGCCACCCCAGTAAGACGAGCCGCCCGTGCTGCTGCCGTACGACGGCGTGCGCGGCGCGGTAAAGCCGGCTTTCCAGTCCATATAGGTGGCGCCAATCACCACCGCCACGGCATAGAGAACGAACCAGTTCTTCATTCGCCGCCCCCGATCTTGGCAACCAGCCACGCGGGCACCAGCAACAGCAGTGCCGCGAAGAACGTGATACCGAACACCGAACCCGGCGCCATGAAGAACGGTACGAGGTTCAGCAGACCGAGCAGCACACAGGCCACCACCGCCACCGTCATGTAGTTCGTCGACGATGCCTTGGCAGGCTCCGCCACCACCTTACCGAACCACGCCTTGATCTGAGCGGCGCTCACCGGCGTGCTTTTGGACCACGTCAGCTCGTGCGCGTCGCTCTCCGCAGCCAGGCTTTCCTCGCCTGCGGTGTATTCGATAACGCGCATCTGGTCACCGGCCTGAACGCGCCAGTTGAAGGCGCCGGCGGCGTAGGTCACGCGCGAGGTGTAGTCCTCGTCGCGGGCGTAGACCTTGCCGTCGAGCACCGCGGTGCGGCCGTCCTTCTGGGTGGGCCAGCGATCGAGCACACTCGCGCGAAACCAGCCATCGTCGGTTTCGACCATCCAGCTGAAACCGCGCTTGGGCGTGTACAGCAGGTATTCGAACCATTCGCCGCCGCCATCGACCACTGCGCGGCGCATCACGCCGATCACCTGCCACTGCAGGCCGTCGATGAGCGCCTTGTCGCCCAGCTCCAGCGTGGTGGCCACCTGCGGCACCGAGCGTGCGCGCGCAATGATGTCGCCGCGCGGCGTGGCGGCATCGATGGCCGCACCGCAGCCGGGGCACAGCAGGTGGCCCGTCAGGCCGGGGCTGAACGGAATTGACGTGCCGCACTGCGGGCAGTCGAGATTCGTGAGCTTGCGCGGTACGCGGCCGGCGGTTTCCTTGATCTCGGCGTCGGTGCGCAGAAGCTGGCACTTGAGCACGTCGAGCGTGGTGGCCTCACCCACGTAGAGCGTGGGCGCCGTGCCGTCGGAGTAATCCAGCGTGATGAAAGCGTCTTCGCGGCGGCCGTCGGCCACGCGCGCATGCCAGCCCTCGCCCACGCGGAACGGCAATTCGCCCTGACCGCCTGTGCAATCGGCCTCGCGCACGTCGGACAGCGTGAATTGCGTGCCCTCGGCGTCGTAAAGCTGGCCGGGACGCAGCGCCTCGAATGCCACCGCATTGGCCGGTGTGCCGCGCGCGAACGTCATCGTGACTTGGCCGGACGCTTCTGCCAGCCAGCCATCGGTGCCGTCGTCGAACAGCACGTACCACTCGTTCCAGAAACCCGCGTCGTAGCGCAACTGGATGCGGCCAACGACGGTGAACGCCTTGTTCTTGTAGCGCCCAGTGGTGCCGATCTGCACGCGTGCGTAATCCTCGAGCACGGCAGACATCTTGCCGATGTCGGACAGCGTCTCGCCGTCGCGCAGCAGCGTGCTTTTGCAGAAGCTGCACACCGCCATGACGGCAGCCGCAGACTTCAGTTCCACCGGCGCGCCACACGCCGGGCAGTTGGCATGAAACATGGTCAGGTCGTTCGATTGCGCGAAAAATTGCGCAGAAAAACGGGCGGCTTGCGGTGCCGCCCGGTCATCCGATCAGCTGGGCCGAAGCTCAGCCTCCGGTCAGTGCCTTGAGCACGGCAGCCTTGCCGGCATCAAAGTCAGCTTGCGTGATGAGGCCCTTGTCGAGCAGTTCCTTGAGTTTGGCCAGGCGAGCGGTGGGGTCGTCCGCTGCTGGAGCCGCTGGGGCTGCAGGTGCCGCAGCCGCAGGTTGAGCCGCCGGCGCAGCCGCGCCACCTGCGTTGCCCTGCACCGCCGTGCGTAGGCTGTCGGCCATCGCCTGGCCCATCGCCAGCCCTGCCGCCAAACCCGCGCCCGTACCGGCGATGCCGCCCTCGTTGCGCGCGGCCAGCGGCAGCGATTCGGCCGTCTGGTATTGCGTGAAGCGCTGCATGTCGCCGGTCATGTCCATGCTGATGCGGCGGTCCAGCGCGGCCTGCAATTCGTCGGGCAGCGTGACGCTGGACACCTGGAAGCTGTCGAGCGCCAGGCCGTACTGCGTGAACTGCGGCAGCAACGCCTCGCGCACCTTGTTCGACATCAGCATCTGGTTGGCGGCCAGGTCCAGGAACGGCACGCCGGATTCGCCAAACGCGGTGGCCATCGCCCCCATGATGACGGGCCCCAGCTGCGCCTCGACTTCATCCACGGTGTAGATGTCGCGCGTGCCGCTCACCTGCTGGTAGAACAGCTTCGGATCGGCCACGTGGTAGGCATACACGCCAAAGGCGCGCAGGCGCACCATGCCGAAATCCTTGTCGCGCACCGTCACCGGCTGCGGCGTGCCCCAGCGGCGGCCAAGCTGCTGGCGCGTGCTGAAGAAGTAGACGTCGGACTTGAAGGGGGATTCGAACAGCTTGTCCCAGTTCTTCAGGTACGTGAGAACGGGCAGCGTCTGCGTGGTCAGCCTGAAGGTACCGGCACTGAACACGTCGGCGATCTGGCCTTCGTTGACGAACATCGCCATCTGCGAGTCGCGCACGACCAGGGTGCCGCCGTTCTGGATTTCCATGTCCTGCATCGGATAGCGCCAGGCAAGCACGCCGTCTTCGCTCTCCGTCCATTGCAGGATGTCGATGAACTGCTTCTTGATGAAACTGGACAGGCTCACAGCAAACTCCTTCGCGATGATTCGCGGGGCAGGAACAATCAGGACAAGGTCAGGACAGGCACGCCGCGTTGATCACACCCACGGCCAGCGCGCTCACGCCAAACAGCATACCGGCGGCGATACTGTTGTGCTCGATCTGCAGGCGGTAATCCGGCATCAGCCGCGTGAGCACCAGGAAGACGATCAGTTGCACCACCGACGCCATCACCGCCCAGAACAGAAAGGGCACCAGGCCATCGGCATGCGTGATGCTCGACGCAATGGTGAGCACGAAGCCGAGCAGCGCACCGGACAGCGACAGCGCTGCCGCAATATTGCCTTCGCGGATCAGCTTGAACTCGTCATACGGCGTCAGGCGCAGATAGACGAAAAAGAAGCCGGAGAACACCACGGCGCCCGCCAGCAGGTGCGAGGCGTAGGCGATCACGGGAGCGGTCATGTCGGGCATGGGAAGGCCGTGCAGTACATAGGTGGCGCCACTATAGCGGCTGATGCGCCGCTTGCGTACCCCCCGATGCGGCCATGCACCAGCCGGCTCGCAGGCAGGGAAAAAAGGCGGCACAATCGCGCTCGCCTTTGGCATCCGCCGTTTGTTAACGCACCTTCATTTTTCCACCTTCGCAGCATGTCGACGCCGCAGCCTGACGCCACATACGAACCCACGCAGCCTGCGGGCCGCAGCAATGCCTTGCTGGTCCTCGCCGTCTTCGTGGTCGCCTCATGCGGGCTCGCTTACGAATTGATTGCCGGGGCATTGGCTTCGTATCTGCTGGGTGATTCCATCCTGCAGTTCTCTTCCATCATCGGCGCCTATCTGTTTGCCATGGGCATCGGTTCGTGGCTCTCGCGCTACGTGGCCGATGACGCGCTGCTCGCCCGCTTTGTCGATCTGGAATTGCTGGTCGGGCTGTTCGGCGGCGTATCTGCAGCGGCGCTGTTTGCGTTGTTTGCGCTGGAATCGGCACCGTTCCGGCTGGTGCTGTATGCGCTGGTGACGGTGATCGGCGTATTGGTCGGCATGGAGATCCCGCTGGTGATGCGCATGCTGCATCGGCGGCAGGCAAAGTTCTCCGAACTCGTCAGCCGCGTGCTGACGTTCGATTACCTGGGCGCGCTGGCGGTGTCGCTGCTGTTTCCGCTGGTGCTGGCGCCGCGCCTGGGGCTGGTGCGCACCGGCTTCCTGTTCGGCCTGTTCAATACGGCGATTGCGGTCTGGACGCTCTGGCACTTCCGCGCCGAGCTGGCGCTCACGGCCCGCATGCGCACGGCGATGGCGTGGCGCGCAGGCGCAGTGGCAGCGGCATTGCTCGCGGGCTTTGGCGCATCGGACAAGCTCACGCACTGGTCTGAACGTGCGCTCTTTGGCGACGAGATCATCCATGCGATTTCCTCGCCGTATCAGCGGCTGGTGGTGACGCGCTGGAAAGACGACCTGCGCCTGTACATCAATGGCAACCTGCAGTTCTCCTCGCGCGACGAATACCGTTATCACGAGGCGCTGGTATTGCCTGCGCTGGAATCGGTGCGCGGTGCACGCCGCGTGCTGGTGCTGGGCGGCGGCGACGGCCTCGCGCTGCGGCAGATCCTGAAGTACCCGCAGATCGAGCACGTCACGCTGGTTGACCTGGACCCGCGCATGACGAACCTGTTCTCGCACGCGGAAGCGCTGGTCGCGCTCAACGAACACTCGTTCAGCGACCCACGCGTGACGGTGGTCAACGCCGATGCGGCGCAATGGATGCAGACCGCCACCGACATGTTCGACGTGGCCATTGTGGATTTTCCCGACCCGTCGAACTTCAGCATCGGCAAGCTGTATTCGGTGCCGTTCTATCGGCTGCTGTCGCGCCATGTGGCGGATACGGGCTTGGTCGTCATTCAAGCCACGTCTCCGTATTTCGCGCCGCGTTCGTACTGGTGTGTGGATGCGACGTTGAAGGAAGCCGGCTACCGTACATGGCCATATCACGCGCTGGTGCCGTCCTTTGGCGAATGGGGCTTCATCCTGGCCGCACCGGGCCGCGCGGACTTCAAGCCGCCCACGTCATACCGTGTGCCGACACGCTTCCTTGATGCCGATACCACGCACCAGATGTTCAGCTTTGCGCCCGACATGCCGCGCCCGCAGGTGGAGCCGAACCGGCTGAACAACCAATCGCTGGTGCGGTATTTCGAAGAAGACTGGCACGGCGTGCTGCGCTGATGACCGGCACATCATGAACAGCAGACGCAGCTTTCTGGTAGGCGCAGCAGCGGCTGGCGTGGCCGCAGCGGGCGCCGCTTCGTGGGCGGGCTTTCGGGCCTTTACGGAAATCACGCCCAACGTGCGCATGCCGGGTCAGGCTGCGGGCCACCAATTGCGCGACTTGCGCGCGTTGCCCGCGCCGTCGGAAACGCGCCGCGTCGGCGTGGCCATCTGCGGCAGCGGCATCGGCGGATTGAGCTGCGCGTGGCGACTGGCAAAGAGCGGCCGACGCGACGTGGTGGTCGTGGAAGGCCCCGAGCGCTATGGCAATGCCGCGGGCGGCGCCTTCGGTGCGCAGCGCTTCCCCACCGGTGCGCATTACCTGCCGCTGCCGTCGATGGAATCGACGCACGTGCGCGAGATGCTGGCCGACTTTGGCGTGATCGAGCGTAACCCATTTGCGCTGCGGCCGACGTACGACGAACGCGTGCTCGTGCATGCCCCCGATGAACGCCTGTGGCTCGGCAATCGCTGGCAAGACGGCTTCGTGCCGCATGAGGGCATTACGCCCGACGAGCGCGCCGAGCACACCCGCTTCTTCGCCCAGATCGACAGCCTGCGCCAAACCAAGGGCGCCGACGGCCGCCGCATCTTTGCCGTGCCGACAGCGCTCTCGTCCGCAGACCCGGCATGGCGTGCGCTCGATGCGCTCACCTTCCGCGACTGGCTGCACCGCGAGGGCTACCACGCCGCCACGCTGCACTGGTATGCCGATTATTGCTGCCGCGACGACTACGGCGCCACGGCAGATCATGTTTCCGCCTGGGCCGGCATTGCGTACTTCGCCAGCCGCGGCGGCATGGCGAGCAACGCCGAGCAAGGCACCGTGCTCACGTGGCCGGAAGGGCTGGACTGGATGGCCGAGCGGCTGTTCAACGCCGCCCGATTGAACGAGCCAGGCCGCTTGCTACCTGGCAGCGCCGCGCGCATCTGCATGACGAACGAGGCCGGCGCACGCGTCTTCGCCGATGTGCTGCAGGCAGACGGCCGCGTTGTGCGCCTGCTGGCCGATCACGTGGTCAGCGCGATGCCGCTGCACGTTGCCAAACACATCGTCGACGGCTTTGATGTGCCCGCCGCCGAGTTGCCCGAAGCCGCGCCATGGCTGCTCGCCAACCTGCTCATCGATGGCTTTCCGCCTGAACACGACGACACGCCGCTGGCGTGGGACAACGTGGTCTATCGCGGCACGGGCCTGGGCTACGTGGTGGCCAATCACCAGGACATTCGCGTCGGCCCGCCCGCGCAGAGCGTGTTTACGGCCTACGTGGCGCTGTCGGACATGACGCCGAAGACCGCGCGTGAATGGCTGCTGAAGGCATCGCCGCAAGCGCTGCTCGATCGCGCGCTGGCCGATCTCGATACGGTGTACGGCATTCGCCTGCGCACACAGATCCGCCGCGCAGACCTGACGCTGCGCGGCCACGCGATGGCGATTCCCTCGCCGGGCTTTCTCTCGCGGCCAAACATTGCGCGCCTGCGTGAGAGCGCCGGGCCGATCCACTACGCGCATGCGGACCTGTCCGGCTACTCCGTGTTTGAAGAAGCCGCGTGGTGGGGGGATCGGGCGGCGCGGCGCATTCTGGGCGGCTGATTGCGGCGTGTCGCCAGCTTCTAAGGCAGCCGCTCGATCGTGGTCATCAGTTGCGGCAAGAGCGCAGACTAGCCGCTGCTAAACGGGGGTGGCGGGCCAGACGACAGGGTTAGCAGACCGGCCCGTAGCACGCCGGCGACCAAAGGTCCCCTATCCGGCCCGCCGTGATACGTGGGCGAACAAAAGCGTAATGTAACGGCGGCAAGAGCGCAGTCCCCACGCGAAATTGCAGCATTTCGTGATCGCGCCTTACCGCCAGACCCACATTCCCTCTACGCGCTTACCCCTGACGCGGCCAGAGCGTTCGGCCAAAGAACGTCAGCGCGCGGTCCCACGCATGTTCGGCCCACACCGGGTCGTACTGCGTGATGGCGATGCGGTTTTCGCCCACGGCCGTTTCATTGGCGAAAGCGTGATGCGCGAGATAGCGGTGGAAGTCGACATCGACACCGGCATCGACGAGCTTCTTTTCCAGCGCATCGACGCCCTCGATCTTGAAGGCGTTGTCCTGCGTGCCCCAGTGGCCCTGCACCGGCACCTTGATCTTCGAGGCGTCGATGTATTCCAGCGGAGGATAGCCGTACCACATCACGCCGGCATCCGCTTCCGGCACATTGCTCAGCGTCAGAAGCGTCAGCGCGCCGCCCATGCAGTAGCCCGTCACGCCCACGCGGGCGCAGGTCTGCTTGAGGTATTGCACCGCACCGCGCACGTCCTGCGTAGCTGCGTCGCCAAAATTCAGGTTGGTCATCAGGTGGTGGGCTTCCTCTTCTTCTACCGTCATCTTGCCGCGGTAGAGATCGGGCACCAGGGCCACGTAGCCCGCGCGTGCGAGGCGGTCTGCCACGCCACGAATCTGGTCGTTCAGCCCCCACCACTCCTGGATGACGACGATGCCCGGGGCGCCTTCCGCCTTGGCGGGCTTGGCCAGATAGCCCTGGACGTCCTGCCCGTCTGGGCGCTTGAACGAGATCATGGATCCTTGCGATGCAGTCATGCGATGGCTCCTCTGCCTGGAACGAAAACGCACAGGATAGTCCTGCCAGATGAAATTTGCAGGCGGCGCATCAGCGGGAATGGGCTGCGTGCGCCGCCGCCCTGCCGATACCCCTCCATCAGGGTGCCGATACGCGGCACAAAGTCTCTATCATGGCGGCACGTTCACATCCGGATTGCCTCCCATGATCAAAACCCTCGGCCTCATCGCCTACCTGCTCGTATTGCTGATCCACGTCTATATCGTTGTGCTCGAAATGGTGCTCTGGAAGACGCGCGGGCCCAAGGTCTTCGGCATGACGCCCGAGAAAGCTGCCGAGACTGCAGCCATGGCGTCCAACCAGGGCCTGTACAACGGTTTTCTGGTGGCTGCGCTGGTGATTGGGCTGGTGGCGCCAGACCCGACCGTCAACGCGTCGTTCGCGCTGTTCGGGCTGATCTGCGTGGCGGTGGCCGGCATCTGGGGCACCATCACCGTCAACAAGCGGATTCTTTTCGTGCAGACGGTGCCGGCTGTGGCGGCGTTGGTGCTGGGGTGGTTCGCCTGAAGGCAGTGGGCGCTGAGGCGACGGCGGCAATGCTTGTCTGCCCCGCCGCCGCGCACTAGCTTGGAAGGAGTCAGGAGCGCGTTAGACGATGCGCTCTCGCCAACCAGGACCTCACACATGCCGCCTGCAGACCGCCGGACGCTCCGAATGCTGGGCCGGGCGCTGCTGCTGGCAACCCTGGTGTGGGGCTCTCCCGTCTCCGCTCAAGTGAGGAACGCCATGACGCTCACCTTGACCTCTCCGGCCTTTGCCGCCGGCGGCGAAATCCCCAGCCGCCTCACATGTGAAGGTGCGGATACATCGCCGCCGCTTGCGTGGACCGGCGCTCCGGCCGGCACACGCAGCCTGGCACTCATCGTCGATGACCCCGACGCCCCCGACCCCGCAGCACCAAAGATGACGTGGGTCCACTGGGTGCTCTACAACATCCCGCCCGCCACGACTTCGCTGGCGGAAGACGCGTCGCGCAAGGGGCTGCCTCCCGGCGCACGCCCCGGCAACAACGACTGGAAGCGCACCGCATACGGCGGCCCCTGCCCGCCCGTCGGGCGCCATCGCTACTACCACAAGCTCTACGCGCTGAACGTCGAACTGCCGGAGCTTGGCGCGCCTACCAAGGCCGAGTTGGAGCGAGCCATGCGTGGCCATGTGCTGGCTGAAGCCGAACTTGTCGGCACCTATCAGAAGCACGACCACTGAGCCGATTCGTCAGAAGTTGAGGCAGGCTTCCTCTCAAGGCTTGGCAACCGCGCCCTTGTGGAACAACGCATACGGCACGCCCCGCTCCGGGTGTGCCGTTGTTTCGTTGATGAAGCGTTCGACATCGGGCACGTCATGCAGGGCGGTCATGAACGGCGCCAGCGCATAACCCGGCGCCACGCAGCCCTGCACCAGCATCCACCGCTCCCATATCGTCACCCACAGCGTGGTGTTCTGCTTCCATCCCGGCACATGGATGGACATCCATTGCAGGCGCCGCTTCGCAGTCTCGGCAATCTCATCGTCGTAGGCGAAGGAGTTGAATTGGCGGCAGCGCCCTTCCAGCCAACAATGGTTGCCGTGCTCGATTCGGTGGTGGGAATCACGCTTCCATTCCGCCTCGGTGATGCGCGGGCCGGCCGGCTCGGGGCAGTTGGCTACGCCTGACGAAATCTGGAAGAACGGGTCGTGACCGCGGTTCTGCAGGTCGTCTTCAGCGTGGGTGGCCGGCGCAGCAAGCAGCAGCGCCACGGCAAGGCTGCGTGCGGAAATCATCACGGTGGCCTCCTCGCCCGCACGGGGCTTCGGCTTGAGCAATGCTGCGAAGCATAGGCGCAAAGCGGCGGACCATCCAGACGCCCCGGACGACTCCCCAAACTATCTCGACTGCACGTGCGCCGCGAGCATCGAGGCAAACACATCGTGCAGCTCGGTCTTACCGAAACGCTGCTCCGACACGCCCTTCTCCACGTCGATCTGCCCGGCGTTGACCGCGTCGTAGAGTTCGGTGATGAGCTGCATGTGATTCGCGCTCAGACCGGCGCGTTGCAGCATCGGCGCCCAAGCGGTGCGCGGCACGGCGTCGGCAACAATCTCGCGGCCGATAACGGCGCTGAATGCGCGTGCCACGTCGACCAAGCTCACGCGACGCGGGCCCTCCACGCTGACGATGCGCAGCGTTTTGACCGGTGGCGCCTCCAGCAACAATTCGGCGGCCAGCGCACCAACGTCTTGCGTGGCGACCGTCGCAAACGCGCGGTCCAGCGGCTGGTGCAGGCTCGGCAACCGTCCTGTCGCCAGCATGACAGGCAGCATCGCCGCCCAGTTCTGCGCGTGCTCGGCTGAACGCAGCAACGTCAGGTGCGTCGCCAGCGGCTTGAGTCGCGCTTCCAGCAAATGAAACAGCCGCGTCAGGCCGGTGCCCCGGTCCAGTTCTGCGCCGTAATCGGACAAGGCCAGGACGGCCGAGGGCGGGTTGGCGCGCAGCGCATCAGCCGCCACGTCGATCATGCGCTCCATGGTCGACGCTGGATCCGCATCGCGCACCGGCACCGGACACAGAATCTGCACGGCCGTGGCGCCCTTGATGGCCGATGCGACCGAGGCCGGATCTGTCAGCTCGGCAATCGCAATGTCGCAGCCGAGCTTGGCCAGCGCTTCGCCTTGCCGCGCATGGCGCACCACCGCGCGCACTGGCCTACCCGCGTTGCGTAGTGCCGTGGCGGTGGTGCGGCCAACTTTGCCCGACGCCCCAAAGATGACAAACATGTTCGCGCTCCTCTCAAGTGGGAGGCCCGAGCTTAGAGCGGCCTTGCAAACCCGACTTGCAGGAAAGGAGGAATCCGGCAGATTCGGAGGATTGGCTACCCGGCCAGCATGTCCGGAGAAGCGGCCGCAGCCTTGCCCGCGCGCGCGATGTCACGCGGGCCCACACCAAGCAGCCGTTGCATCCACTGCGTCATGTGGCTCTGGTGTGCGAAGCCGACCTCGAGCGCGACCTGCGACGCGCTGCAGCGGCCTTCCAACAGCAGCGCTTTCGCGCGTTCCACGCGGCGCTGCACGACATAGCGGTGCACCGGCACGCCCAGCGTTGCACGAAACAGCACGTTGAAATGCGGCACGCTCAAGCCGGCCTGCGCCGCCAGTTCGGCCAGCGTCAGGCGCTGGTGCAGATGGGCTTCGATGTAGTCGATCGCGCGTGCAGCCACACGGGGCGCCAGCGTGCGAGCGCTGTTGGCCGCCCCGGCAGCCACATCCCGACTGCTGTTGAGCAGACGGACCACCAATGCCGTGCACAGGCTTTCCGCATACAACGCATCGGAGGTGTCTTCCGCCTCCAGTTCGGCCCCCAGCGCAGCGGCAAGATGGTGCACGCGCGCGTCGCGCCATTGCAGACGCGGCGTCATGTCTGCCGGTGCGCCCACCTGTTCGCCGATGCTGCGTACAAACGTATCGGTGATAGCGATGCGCAGAATCCGGCAGTCGGCATCGTCCGTCCACATGCCAGGCAGGCCGGCGGGAATCACGTTCGCATCGCCGTGCGCCTGGATGCCCGAATAACGGCGGCCATCGCATACGCAGTTCGTCCGCACGGGTGCGCCGACATGCACGGTGACGCGGTGCTGCGCCATGGCGGGCACCCGGTACGTGCCGGGGCGGATGCCGAGCAGGGTGGCGGCAAAGCCGTCCCAGCCGCGGCCCTCGCTGGAGCGCAGGCTGACTGGAGCGGGTTCAAGCAAGGCGGCGGGCGTGATGGCGTTCATGGCAGGGGCGGAGGTTCGGTGGCGCCTCGACATTCTGCGCCCATACGGCGCCCTATCGTTGCCATAACAAAGATCAACTCGATTTCAGATATCGATAGCCAGATACTTGCGAACGTTGTATTTGGCTTTCCCGCAGCCGAATTGCCGACGGCCTCCGGGCCGTCTTTTTATTTCGGTGCCCTGCGCTTATGGTGAAACGGTGGCACCCATGACACGGAGACACGTCAATGGACCGTGACGCATTCGTCAGCGCGCTAAGAGCGGAGGGCTTTACAGAGTTTGTCGTCGTTACGCGAGACGCAGGCGAGCTGGACACGCACACGCACCCGTTCGAGGCGAAAGCGCTCATCCTGGAAGGAGAAATCCATATCCGCACAGACGGCGCCGAGCGCGTCTACCGGCCCGGCGACACATTCCATCTGGCAGCCAACGCACCGCACACCGAGCGCTACGGCGCGCAGGGTGTGCAGTACCTGGTGGCGCGGCGCTAGGCCCGCAGATCAGGCGCGCGCCGGATACTGCGCCAGCACCTTGTCGCGAATCGACGGCTTGATGTTCGCCAGCGACATGTTGCCTTTGTAGTGCGCCACCACGCGTGGGTTCATCATGCGAAACCACAGCGGCGGCACATAGGCGATCAGGATCATCGCGGCATAACCGGCAGGCAGTTGCGGCGAATGCTCGAAATGCCGCAGCGCCTGGAATGAGCGCGTCGGGTTGGCGTGGTGATCGGCATGCCGCTGCAGTTGATACAGGAACAGGTTCGTCACCACGTGATTGCTGTTCCACGAATGCTGCGGCGTGCACCGCTCGTAGCGGCCGCTGGGCAATTGCTGGCGGCACAGGCCGTAGTGCTCCAGGTAGTTCACCACCTCCAGCAGCGACGCGCCGTAGATGGCCTGGATGATCAGGAACGGCACCGCCTTCAGCCCGACAAACGCGATGCACACGCCCCACAGCACCACCGTCATCGCCCAGGCGTTGAGCACATCGTTGCGCCAGGACCAGACCGAGTGGCCCTGCTGCTCCAGCCGACGCTTCTCCAATGCCCACGCCGATTTGACGCTGCCCACCACCGTGCGCGGCAGAAACTCCCAGAACGACTCGCCATAGCGCGCACTTGCCGGATCGGCCGGCGTGGCCACGCGCACATGGTGACCGCGGTTGTGCTCTACATAGAAGTGCCCGTAGGCGACTGGCGCCAGCGTGATCTTCGCGAGCCACCGCTCGAAACGGTCTGTCTTGTGACCCAGCTCGTGCGCGGTGTTGATCGAGATGCCCGTCACCACGCCCACCGAAAACGCGAACGCAATGTAGTCGTACCAGGCAAGGTCATACGTGCGCAGCACCCACATCGACACCGCAAAACTCACGTAGAGCACGGTGGTCGCCAGGTAAACGATGCGGCGGTAGTAGCGCTGTTTTTCCAGCGTCGGGACGACTTCTTCGGGCGGGTTGTCACGGTCGTCGCCGATCAGTAAATCGAGCAACGGAATGATCGTGAACACGATGAACGGCCCCGCCCACCAGAGCGGATGCCAGCCCGTCGCAAGCGCCGAAACGGCCGCGATGATGGGTAGCGTGATGGTCAGCGCGCCGAGCATCCAGAGATAGCGCTTGCCGTCGGTCCATTCCACGGACGCGACCATGCCGGGTGTTGCCATTGTCTTCCTCCTGTTTTGCCCCGCTGGGTGGCTTGGCTTGTGTACGCACATGCGTGCGCCGCCGGGGTCGTGCCCGACACTTGCGTTATAGGCGCAGCAGGAGGAGAGACCAACGCCAGAAACTAGGCGCGAAACTCCAAACAAAGCGGCCGCTGTGCAGCCCTTTGGAGGCGAGAAAAAAGCAGGTGATTGAAACGGACGATTTAAAAACGGTCGTTCGATTTTGGTGCGACGCACCTGAACGGAGGCTCGCAACAACCGCTTATGCCAGCGCCCGAGGGCGCCGGTGGGCAATGCGAATCAGGCCAATGTGGGGAGGAACGTGTTGACCGCATCCAGCACAGCGGCCTCCTGCTCCCGATGCGGCACGTGCCCGCAACGCGGCACGAGTTTGAGCGTGGCGGGTGCACCGGCCAGCGTGACAATGCGCTCGGGTTGCGCAGTCGAGCCGTATTCATCTTCGGTGCCGTGCAGCGCCAGCACGGGGCTGCGCACGGCAAGCAGCGCATCGTCCAGGCACCACTGCGCAAACGCCGGAGACAACCACGTGTTGACCCACGCATCCAGCACCCATTGCGCCTTGCTGCCGTGATAGCGCTCCAGCCGGCCCATCTGGCCGGGCTGTGCAAACTGTGCCTGGGCAACGCGGATGCCCTCGCGCGTTTGCTCTTCCACGAACGACTGCGCCGACTCGGTGATCAACCCCGCGCAGCGGCCCGGATACGCCGCCGCAATCGACACGGCCATCCCACCGCCAACGCTGTGGCCGAAGACGATGAAGCGGTCCACGCCAAGTTGCTCGGTCAGCGCGGCAAAGCCACCGTACGCTTCCTGCTGAATGAAGCCCGGATCGAGCTGGCCCGCAAAGGCGTCGGATTGGCCGAAGCCAAGCCGGTCGTAGGCGATGACCGCGTGCCCGGTCGACTGCGCCAGCCGCTGCGGAAAATCGCGCCACAGCGCTACACAGCCGAGCGAATCGTGCAGCAGCACGATGGGCGGTTTGGCGGCATCGTCTAACGGGCCGCCCCACTGCCTGGCATGGAGACGGCCATCGGGTGTGGTGATCCATGCCTCGGCGCCATCCGCCGAAACCGCAGAAAGCGACTCAGCCATCCCGGTCTCAGAACAGGCGGTCGAGCCAGCCGTGCGGGTCCGGTGCGCGACCGTTCTGCAGATCGACCAGCGCCGCCTTCAGCTTGGTCGTCAGCTCGCCCGCCTTGCCATCGCCGATGGTGAAGTTGTGCTTGTGGCCCTTGACCTTGCCGATGGGCGTGACGACCGCTGCGGTACCGCATGCAAAGGCTTCGCGCAGGCGGCCGCTTTGCGCGTCGGCCTGCCATTGGTCGATGGAGTACGGCTCTTCACGCACGGTCAGGCCCATGCCGCGCGCCAGCGTGATCAGCGAATCGCGCGTGATGCCGGGCAGGATCGTGCCGGTAAGCGGCGGCGTCTGCAGCGAACCGTCATCGAAGACGAAGAACACGTTCATGCCGCCCAGCTCTTCAATCCACTTGCGCTCCACCGCGTCGAGGAAGACGACCTGGTCGCAGCCCTCGCGGGTGGCTTCGGCCTGGGCGACCAGGCTGGCAGCGTAGTTGCCGCCGCACTTGGCCTCGCCCGTACCGCCGGGCGCGGCGCGCGTGTAGTTGTCCGACACCCAGATGGTGACGCCTGACGATGCGTCGCCCTTGAAGTACGCGCCCACCGGGCAGGCAATCACGCAGAACAGGTATTCGGCCGACGGCTTCACGCCCAGCACCACTTCGGTGGCGATCATGAAGGGGCGCAGGTACAGCGACGAGCCCTGGCCCGACGGAATCCAGTCGCGATCGAGCTTGACCAGCTCGCGCACGGCCTGCAGGAAGAGATCTTCCGGCAGCGCGGGCATTGCCAGGCGCTTGGCCGAATTCTGGAAGCGGCGCGCGTTCGCCTCCGGGCGGAACAGCGCACCGCCGCCATCCGGCAGGCGGTAGGCCTTCATGCCCTCGAAGATTTCCTGCGCGTAGTGCAGCACCAGCGTGGACGGATCGCACTGGATCGGGCCATGCGCGCCGATTTTGGCGTCGTGCCAGCCCTTGCCCTCGGTGTAGCGGATGGTGGCCATGTGATCTGTGAAGACGCGGCCGAAAGCGGGGTTTTCCAGCAGGCGTGCGCGCTCTTCCGCCGGAACAGTGTCCGGGCGCTTCTCGATCGAAATGGCCGATTCGACAACGTTGTTCATACCGTCTCCAAGGGTGCAGGGGGGCACAAAAATGCCCAAACCGCTATTTTGCGCCAACGGCGATGCAATTTGGTTGCGTATTCACGCACATACGGTATTGCCGGCGGCGGAAAAACAATGCGGTTGGACGAGCCGCCCACGGGCATCAACCGCCGTAGCTCCATGGCCGAGACGCCGCCTGACTGAGGGGGAATACCGCACTGGAATAGCGCCGTCGCCGGGGCATTCGCGCGCCTGCCGGAACGGGCGCGAGAAGGCTTGATGGGCGGGCATCACCCCTGCGGGACTTGAAACCCTATGGTACGGTTGACGGAATGAATGTCATGACCCGCCATCCCCTGCTGGTGCATGGCGGCACAACGGTGCCGCCAGGGAGCGTTGCGCACCATGAGTGATGCGAAACGCGATCCGCGTCGCCAGATCCACGCCGAAAAAGTCGCCGCCAGCCGGGCTTTGCGCCTGAGCGTGCCGGCAGAGGCACGGCCCGCGCCAGTGAGCCGAAAAGACTGGCTTCGGCAACGGAAGGAACAACTGCAGGCCGCCCGCGTTGCCGCCAAACAGCGACGCGATCTACTCAAGGCAGAAATCCTCTCGGCCGCACAGGAAGTTGCGCGCGAAGAGCGGGTGGCCGCGCGGCTGGATGCCGAACGCATCAAGGCGGAAACGAAATCCGCCAGCGTGCATGCCAAGGAAGACGCACGTGCTGCGGCCAAGTTCGAGCGCAGCAAGCCAGGCAGGTCAACGTCAAAGCGCAAGACGCTCGGGACGGGAAAGCGCAAATTGGTCTCTTACGCCGATCTTCTGCGCATGCGCGGATGAGGCCCGACCCACGCAGCGCCTGCAATCGTTAGCGCGCCTGAACAGCCTTCGCTTCTACGTTCTTGGCATGGAGCGGCGCGGGCTTGGCATCGAGCCTGCGAAAAATCCACGCAGAAAACACGGTCACGACGCCCATGGTGAAGAACGCCAGCCGATACGCCGGCGCGGCCACACCTAGCTTGACCGAGAAAAGGCTCACAAGCCCGCCCCCGATCGATACGCCCAGGCCGATTGCTAACATCTGCACCATTGAGAACAAGCTGTTGCCGCTGCCCGCATCCTGATGCGACAAGCCTTTGAGCGTGATGCTGTTCATGGCCGCAAACTGCATCGAATTCGCCCATCCAAACACCGACAGTTGCACGATCGATAGCGCCAGCGGCCAGCCCGGCGCCATGGCCGCAAACGAGGCAATCGAGACACCGACGACCCACGTGTTGACCTGAAGAAACACGTCGTATCCGAACCGGTTCACGAGCGGGACGACCCAACGCTTGGCGAGCATGCCGGCAATGGCAATCGGCAATAGCAGCAACCCCGAATGGAACGGCGAATACCCAAGCTGCAACTGGAACAGCAGCGGTAACAGGAATGGCACGGCGCCGGAACCGATGCGGCAAAACAGGTTGCCGACCAGCCCAATGCTGAAGTTCGGTTCGCGAAAGAGCACAAGCTGGAACAGCGGTGCCACACGCCGCCTTGCGTGCGGAATATAAAGCAGCGCGCTGACGATGCTCACGGCGATCAGCGCCACGCTCCAGGGGCTACGTGCACCGTTTTCGAGCGCCAGCGAGAAGGCCACCATGCACAACGACAGCAGCCCGCAGCCAAGCCAATCGAATGGCGCCACGGCGCGCACGGCGTCTTGCGGCAGATAGCGCCGTACCGCAAACAGACCGACGAAACCCACCGGCACGTTGATCAGGAAAATCCAGTGCCACGAGACATCCTGCACGAGCCAACCGCCCAGGGCGGGCCCCAGGAGCGGACCAACCTGCCCCGCCACCGACACGAAGGCCAACGCTGCGATGTACTGCTCGCCCGGAATGTTGCGCAGCACCGCCAGCCGGCCGATCGGCAACAGCATCGATCCGCCAATCCCCTGCAGCACACGTGCGATCACCAGTTGCGGCAGCGTGTGTGCCGTTGCACAGAACACCGAACCGAGAACAAAAATCAGGATCGCGGTGAAATAGACGCGCCGCGTACCGAACTTGTCCGCCAGCCACCCTGATGCTGGCGTCAGCATGGCCATGGTCAGCGTGTAGGCCACCACCACCGATTTCAAGTCGAGCGGCTTTTCACCGAGGCTGCGTGCCATCGATGGCAGCGCAGTATTGACGATCGTTGTGTCCAGCGCCTGCATGAAGAAGCCGGCAAAGACAATCCACAGCATGGCCTTCTGCGAGGCGCTCTGTGGGGCGGCGGAAGTTGAAGCGGTGTGCATGTGAATCCTGGAATGCTGTCCGGAAAGCGCCGGACATCACCCGCAATGCTACCGATGGATAGCCAATCGGGAACCCCTCTAGAGACGTTGACTGTTATCGGAAAACCCGATGACAATGCCAGCATGCTCAATCCTGTCTGGATTCAAACCTTCGCCACGGTGGCCGCCGCCCATAGCTTTACGGAGGCCGGGCGCCAGCTTGACCTGTCGCAATCGTCGGTCAGCGATCACATCCGCCGGCTGGAGCAAAGCGTGAACCGGCGGTTATTTGTGCGCGACACCCATTCGGTCTCGCTCACACCCGACGGCGAGGCGCTGCTCGTTCACGCGAAGTTGATCCTCGAATCCCTGGCGCGCGCCGAGTTGCAGTTCAGTGCGCCCCGGCTGCAGGGCCGTGTCCGGCTGGGCTCTTCGGAAGACTTGGCGCAGGGGCCGCTGCCCAATCTGCTTGCCGCTTTCCGGGCCACGCACCCGGATGTGGAGCTTGAAATCACGATGGGGATGACCAGCAAGCTGTATGAAGGCATCGAAGACGGCTCGCTTGACCTGATTGTCGGCAAGCGCCGCGAAGGCGGCCGACGTGGTGTCCCGCTATTCCGAGGGCAGCTCGAATGGCTGGCGCGGCCCGGTACCGTGGTCGATGTGAGTCAGCCGCTGCCGCTCATCCTTGTCAACGAGCCGAGCGTAACCCGCGCAATCGTGCTGGACACGCTGGCCGCGGCCGGTTGGCTGTGGCGCGTGGTCTGCACCAGCAGCAGTCATTCCGGGTGTATTGCGGCCGCACGCGGCGGCCTGGGGATTACCGTGCGTGCGCAGAACCTGGCCGGCGGCGGGCTGGTGCCGCCCGTCAATGGCGATGTCCTGCCGCCGCTGCCGGCAATCGAATTCATTACGTTGTCTGCGCGGCGCTTGAGCAAGCCTGCGGAGACGCTCTTGCAGCTCATCCGCAAGAGCGACCTGCGCGCCGGGCGGACGGACTGAACAACGTTCACCGTTACGAGAACACAGCCTCGTCGACTTGCCCGGCAGGCTGCGCGACTTCAAGCCGATTGCCGCCCAGCGATTTGGCACGGTAGAGCGCCTTGTCTGCAGCAGCCAGACCATCCGCCAGCGACGGCAGATCGGCGTCGAACTGAGCCATGCCAATGCTGACTGTCGCCAGAATGCCGGCGCTGTCACTGCGGCGTTGCACCGCCTCCGCAAAACACTTGGCCACGGCCTCGCCCCGCGTTCTGGCATGGCGGGCGTCGTCGCCCGACAGCAGCGCGGCGAATTCCTCGCCGCCAATGCGCGCAAGCATTACGTCGGGGCCAAGCACGCCCTGCGCGATTTCCGCAAACACCTTGAGAACGGTGTCGCCAGCCTGGTGTCCGTAGCGGTCGTTGATGGCCTTGAACCGGTCCAGATCAAACACGAGCATGGCGACGGGCCGGTTGCTGCCGATGCCTTCGATCAGGCGTTCACCCCGCTCGAAGAACCAGCGGCGATTGCCAAGGCGGGTCAGGTAGTCCGTCTGCGACTCGCTCAGAAGCTGGCCGTGGGCTTCGTCCCGAATGAGCTTCAGCAACGTCATCGGCAACACCATCGCGTACAAGACGCCCTCGATCATCGTCAACTTGCTGGCCAATGGCTGCATGGCCGGCCCGAATGCGGACACCAGCCAAGGTAGCGCGAGCCCGCGGGCAAGGTAGAGCGCGGCATGCAGGATCGTCACCATCACCACGAGTTGTCGCGGGCGCAGCGGCTTCATGGTGTCGCATCGCCACATTTCCCGGGCCGTCATCGCACTGACCAACGCAATCGGAATCGCGCTGACGTAGTTCCAGAGGATGCCTTGCCACTGCGCACTCCAGATCGCCCAGACCAGGGCCATGCCGATGAGCACGCCGGCTGCGGCGCCGCGATACTGCCGCCCGTTCAGCGCCGCCACGCCCGACAGCACGAGCAGATAGCCGCACAGCATGATGAGGTTGCAGAGTGCAGCGCCCGTCGCGCCCGGCACTACGTGGCGGAACAGCACGGCCGTGCACCCGAGCGAGAGCGTCGCAAACCCGGCCGCCAGCAGGCGCAACGCCTTGCTGCGCCGGGGGTTGGTCCGATGCTCCCAGAACAGCATTCCAGCGCTGGCGAGCAGGATTCCGACGGCAAGGAGATAAAGGGTAAGAAGATCGACGTACATCCGGATATCAAAACAGGGCGCCGAGCATGGCGGCGCGCGCTCCGGATTTTACGTGGGAACATCGTCGCGCATCGGGCGCGGCAGCCCCCTCCCTACGGGGGTGAGCGCGGTATCACTGGCAGCGAAACACCAGAAATGGCGCCCAAAAGCCGGGGTGCCTCCTGCCCGCGCCCCGTCGAGCACGCACAAGCACGACGCAGCATCGAACAGGCACCGTCAATTCGCGCCAGGCTGGCCGGATGCTGCGGGATACCGAGCGGAAAGCGCTATCTGCTCGCCTTCAGCCTCGACACGAGCAGTGCATATTTTTCCGGTGAGGTATCAGCCAACGCGGCTTCGCGCGTGGACGGCGTGTCGTCATACGGCACCGGCTCGGCAAACTGGCTCACTGTCAGATCCCACATCTTGCCGTCGATCCGGTTGTAGAAGTGCGTGCCGCCTGGCGTCTGCGTCGTGAGGATGTCTCCACCGAAATAGTCCTGCACGACAAGCGAAGTCACGCTGCAATGATTCTGCGCCGGATTTGACGGTGACCACGCATTGGTCGGGCTCGATGTATCTGCGGACCACACGTTCGAGAGCGCTCGGTACAGATCGAGGGGCATTGCGAAAGGGGGCGACACGGCTGGCATTTGATCTTCCTGTTTCATCGATAGGGAAGCGGCGGTTGAATCGAGGTTGGATACCCCGGTTGATGCGACAGCGGATGGAACGCGCAAAAAACAAAAAGCCCCGTCGATGTCGGCGGGGCTTCGGTGCGCATGGTGTTGCGGATTGCTAATGCGTGCACGTCCCCAGCGGCCATCCCCAATGGGCATGCGCGTGATGCTGGATCGCAATGGTGAGGGACGTGTGGGTTTGCATGGGGACGAGTGTGCCTTCCGGCGTGAGTCGCGTCAACGAATGTCGGTTGACCTTTGACGCCGGCGTGCACATGCTTGGCACGCAACGTGGTGGAGTCTTCCGTTCTACTGAAAACCAACCGCCGGTGCCGCGGCCTCCACGGGTGGCTCCAGGCACGCACCGGAGCGCACGCATGATCCCTACCATTACCGCTTTTGAACGCTCGCCCAATGGCGGCAAGGGACTGGCGCGCGACACACGTGTCCGCTGGGCGCTAGAAGAAGCAGGCCGGCCCTACAACGTCCGGCTGGTTTCGTTCCAGGCGATGAAAGCGCCTCCGCACCTGAGCCTGCATCCGTTCGGCCAGATTCCTACCTACGAAGAAGGCGACCTCGCCCTGTTCGAGACAGGCGCAATCGTCTTCCATATCGCCGAGCGGCATACGGATTTATTACCAAACGATAACAATGCCAGGGCGCGGGCGATCACGTGGATGTTTGCGGCGCTCAACACCGTCGAACCGCCGATTCTTGAACTCGTTACTGCAAAGTTCCAGGAGGGCGACAAGCCGTGGACCGCTGAGCGCTTGCCGCTGATCATGGATCGCATCCGCCGTCGGCTGGATCAACTTTCTGCGCGCCTGGGCGATGCGGATTGGCTCGATGGTGCATTCAGCGCTGGGGACTTGTTGATGGTGTCCGTACTGCTCCGGCTGCGGCCGTCGGGCCTTCTGGACGAATTCCCGAGCCTGGCCGCCTACGTCGCGCGCGGTGAAGCGCGGCCCGCTTACCAGCGCGCGTTCGAGGCGCAACTGGCGGTGTTTACCGGCACACCGCCAGCCGGCTGACGAAGCTCAGGCCGCTTTGGCCTGTTGCACAGCGTCGAGCTGATCGCCGCCAAGACTGTCGACCAGGTCGGTCAGCATCCGCGCCAGCTCGCCGGTCATCAGCGCGACATCGGAGTCGAAGCGTTCATCATCGTTTTGGGCGGTGGGGTCTTCGGCTTCCTTGATCACGTCAAGCGGCGTCACGCGCTTGATCAGGAGCGACGGCGTCAGCACGAAGGAGACCCGGTCGTCCCAGGTCATGGCAAGGCGCATGCATTGTTTGCCGGCTTCGATATGCCGGCGCATGTCTTCCGCTTCGAGCGCGTGGCCGACGTATCGCACGGTGGCACCGCCCTCGCCCGTCGAGCGCAGCTCCGCGTCCTGGTCTACGGTAAAACCGCCGGGCGCCTCTCCAGAGAGCAGCCACTCCGTCATTGCCGCAACCGGCGAATGCGCCACGTGCACGTTGGTGAGCGGCAATTGATCGATCGACTTCACGAGCAGGCCGCGCACGTCGTCGGCAACCGCCTGCGAGGCCGCATCGATCACGAGCCAGCCGTTTGCGGTATCGATCCAAACCCGGGTATCGCGCCGAATGCTGAACGCGCGCGGCAGTAGTTCGTCGGTCACCTGCTCCTTGAGTTCGCGCAGTTGCTTTCGGCCGGGCTTGAAGCCCTGCTGCTCCTCAACCTCAAGCGCGCGGGCTTTGGTCACCTGATTGATGACGGACGCCGGCAGCAGCTTCTTTTCCGCGCGAAAGGTCAGCAGCATCTGGCCGTTGTTCGAATACACGAGCGCGCCGTCATCACGTGGCGATGCCCAGCCGGAGGTCTGCTTTTCTACACTGTTGCCCGGTTGAAACGCGTGAGGTGCCAGCCACTTTTCAAGCTGTTCAGGGGTAACGGCCCAAGGTGCCGGCAGGCGATGAAGCTGAAGGTTTTTGAACCACATGGGAGTACGGGCAAAGTGCGCGATTCTAAATGATGGCGGCCCCCTCCTCCCAATGGCCGATGTCCGGCCCGGCGCGCGCGGCACGTTCGGCTGGCGCCGGTACTAATATGCAGGTCTTGACGCCGGCATCCGTTGATGACCGTTCGGGCGTCGCATTCGAGCTGGAGACAAACGATGACACGCGTTCGCGTTGCGGGCTTCACCATCTCGCTTGACGGATACGGCGCAGGTCCGGATCAGGACATCAACAATCCACTCGGCATTGGCGGGACAGAACTGCACACGTGGCTCGTCACGACGCGCACGTTCCAGCACGCCCTGCTTGGCAAGGACGGCGGCACCACCGGCGTTGACAATGATTTTGCCGCCCGCAGTTTTCAGAACGTTGGGGCGTGGATTCTCGGGCGAAACATGTTCGGCCCCATTCGCGGGGACTGGCCCGACGACAACTGGAAAGGCTGGTGGGGCGACAACCCGCCGTATCACGTTCCCGTATTCGTGTTGACCCACTACGCGCGTGCGCCCATCGAGATGGAGGGCGGCACGACCTTCCACTTCATCACAGGCGGCGCCCAGGAAGCGCTCGACCGTGCCCGCGAGGCGGCCGGCGGGAAAGATGTACGCATCGGCGGTGGGGCAGGCACCATCCGACAGTACCTTCGCGAGGGCCTCATCGATGAACTGCACATTGCGATCTCGCCGATCTTGCTCGGCCGTGGGGAACCTCTCTTCGAAGGCATTGATTTGCGAGCGCAGGGCTATACGTGTGTTGAATCCGTAGCGTCGGAAAACGCGACGCATGTTGTTCTGCGGCGCCCGCCCCGTACGAACATCTGAACGGACGATGACAGGACGAACCATGACTGAGCACGACGCAAAACTGCACGGTAGCTGGCGATTGGTGTCTTTCGAGACCGAGATGCAAGAGACAAAGGAGCGCACGCAGCCCTGGGGCGCGGATCCCAAAGGGTCGCTGATCTTCGGTGCGGATGGGCGCCTCATGGTGCTTCTCACCGCAAAGGTGCGGGAGCCCGGCAATACAGACGAGAAACTGCTCGCGCTATTCCGTACGGTGATGGCCTATACGGGGCGGTATCGGGTCGAGGGGGACCGGTTCATCACAAAGGTGGATGCATCCTGGAATGAAGCCTGGACTGGCACGGAGCAGGAACGGTTCTACACGCTCGACGCAGACACACTTGAGGTCCACACAGCGTGGATGCCGAACCCGCTGGTTTCCGAAAATCCAATGGGAAGAGGTGTGCTGCGTTTCAAGCGCGAATAACCTCCCCTGGCAACTTGACGGTGAGTGATCTAGCGAGATGTCGAACGAACAACTTACGTTCACCACTCAGAATGCCTGGGAAGCCTGGCTCGACACCCACGCAGAGGCCGTGACCGGTGTCTGGCTCCGCATCGCAAAGCGGTCGGCCGACCAATCGACCGTGTCTTACGCACAGGCGCTGGAGAGCGCGCTCTGCTACGGATGGATCGATGGCCAAAAAAAGGCTGAGAACGAGCACTACTGGCTACAGCGATTTACGCCGAGAACCACGAAAAGCATCTGGTCGAAGATCAACAAAGCCAAGGCAGAAGCGTTGATCTCCGACGGAAGGATGCGCCCAAGCGGGCTTCGTGCAATCGATCTGGCCAAGCGCGACGGGCGTTGGGAGGCTGCCTATGCATCGGCAAGTACGTCAACGGTGCCCGATGACCTGCAGCTGGCTCTCGACGCCAACCCGAAGGCCGGGCAATTCTTCTCGACCCTGAATAGCCAGAACCGCTATGCGATTCTGTTCAGAATCCAAAACGTGAAGAAGGCCGAGACGCGCGCAAGGAAGATCGCTCAGTTCATCGACATGCTGAACAAGGGCGAGAAGCTTCATCCATAGCATTTGCCCGCCCGCTAAGCTGGATCGAGTGCCGAGACCGCAGCCCTCAGGGCCAGAAGGTAACTCTGTACTCCGAACCCACAGATCTGCCCGGTGACGATGTCTGCAAACACCGAGTGATGCCGGAACGGCTCGCGTGCGTGGATATTGGACATATGCAATTCCACCACCGGACAAGTCAGGATCGCCAGTGCGTCGCGAATGCCGTAGCTGTAATGCGTCCACGCACCCGCGTTGATCAGCACGGCGTCCTGGCCGTCCTCAAATGCACGGTGAATGCGCTCGCACATCGCCCCTTCGCTGTTTGTTTGGAAGGACTCCACCTGCACGCCAAGTTCGGCGCCCAACGCCTGCAATCTGGCGTCGATCTCGGCCAGCGTGATCGTCCCGTATTGCACAGGATCGCGCTCGCCGAACATGTTGTGATTGACGCCGTGCAGCATCAAGATGCGCTTCAGCTTCATTCGGGCCTCCGTGCTGGACTCAATCAAGGGGAACGGTGAGCCGATCGATCACCGGCCGTGTCTCCGGACGCACGCCGCGCCACCACGCGAACGCTTCAGCGGCCTGTTCGACCAGCATGCCGACACCGTCTGCGATGTTGCGCACACCCGCGTTGCGGGCGAGCCGCAGGAACGGCGTCAACCCCTTGCCGTAGGCCAGTTCATAGGCCATCCCTTCGGGGCGGAAGATGCTCGGTGGAACAGGTGGCAAATCGCCTGTCAGACTCGCTGAGGTGGCATTGACCACCAGATCGAAGCGCCCCATCGACTCCAGATCGGCATACCCGCACGCAGCAACTGGGCCGCGCTCCGCAACCTGTGCCGCCAGCGCCTGCGCTTTTGCGACGTCGCGGTTCGCGATGACCATCTCCGCCGGCATCGCCTGCAGGAACGGCAGCAGAGCGCCGCGCGCCGCGCCGCCGGCACCGAGCATCAGCACGCGCTTGCCAGACATCGGGAGCCCCAGGTTGGCTTCGATGTCGCGAACCAGCCCAATGCCGTCGAAGTTTTCGGCCAGGATGCGGCCATCCTCAAACTTCAGTGCGTTCGCCGCGCCGGCCAACGTTGCACGCTCGCTGCGCTCGTCGGCCATCGCAAAGGCCTTGAGCTTGAACGGCGCCGTGACATTCATGCCCTTGCCCCCGCCTGCGGCGAACCTGCGAACGACATCCGCGAACGCCGCCTCCGGTTCGACCGGCCCTTCGATGGCCGTGTATTGCATGTCCTGTCGCGTCTCCTGCGCAAATAGCCCGTGAATGAGCGGCGATTTGGTATGAGAGATTGGATTGCCGATCACCGCGTAGTGGTCAGTCATCATTGAGCTCGCTTCGAATAGAGGACGCCATCAACCTGCATCGCGTGAATCTCGTCTGAGTCGAAACCCAGGGCGCGCGCCACTTCGGCGTTGTGCTCGCCCAGGTCGGGCGCGACATCGCGGACCGTCGTATCGCAATCGGAGAACTTGAACGGCAGGTTCGGCAGGCGCAACGTGCCATAGCGTGGGTGCTGTTGCTCGACCACCATCCCCCGCGCCTGAATTTGCGGATCGGCCAGCACCTCGTCGATGCGCTGCACCTTGGCGCATGGCACATCGATGCCATCCAGCAGCTCCAGCACCGATGCCACGGAACGTGCTGCCACCCAGGGCTCGACCACAGAGAGGATTTCCGTGCGGCACGCGTTGCGCCCAGCGCCCGCATGAAACCGCGTGTCGGTGCCGAAGCCCGCCGGGCCACCATTCGCCTCGACCAGCGCAGCGAAGCGCTTCCAGGCGTCGTCCACCTGCGCGGCGATCACCAGATCGCCGTCAGCCGCGCGGAAGACGCCATAGAGGGTGGAGGTCGGCATGTCATGTCCAGTCTGCTCGGGCAGTACGCCCTGCAGGGTGTAGCACTGCACCGCGTATTCGTGCATCGACACCAGCGTGTCGTACAGCGCCATGTCGATGTGTTGCCCTCGATGGCTCTTCACGCGTCCCAACAAGGCCGCGTTGATGGCGGCGACGGCGTGTATGCCCGTATACATGTCACCGAGCGAGATGCGCAGCAGCGGCGGCCGCTCACCCGGCGTGCCGACCATTTGCATGATGCCGCTCTTGGCTTCGGCAATCAGTCCGAAACCGGCGCGATGTGCGTCCGGCCCGGTATGTCCGTAAGCCGAGATGGAGCAATAGACCAGGCCAGGATTGCGCGCCGACAGCTCGGCATAGCCCAGTCCCAGCTTGTCCAGCGCACCGGGTCGGTAGTTCTCGATGAACACGTCTGCCGAATCGCACAGCCGCAGCATGAACGCCTTGCCGCGCGGGTCCTTCATGTTGACGCTCACACCGCGCTTGCCCATGTTGAGCTGCAGGAAATAGCCGCTTTGCTCATCGTCGAGCACGGTGGCGTGCTGGCGGCCGGCGTCGCCGGTGCCGGGGCGCTCGACCTTGATCACTTCGGCGCCGAGCGCGGCCAGGCATCGACCGACGTAGGGGCCTGCAAGGAAGTGGCTGTAGTCGACAACGCGGATACCTTCAAGAGGGCGAGCTTGCATCAGAACGCTCCCGGCCGGCGCGGCACCATCAGACGATGCTCGCCGCGTTGCACCACCTGACCGTCCTGGTTGATCAGCTCCGATGGCAACACGACGATGCCCCAGCCCGGCCGGCTCTTGCTTGCCCGCATCTCCCCGACGCGGAACTTCACGTGCAGCACGTCGTTGACCTTGATCGGCAGCAGGAAATCCCAGGTCCAGCCGAGCGACATGCCGGGCAGGAAGCGGTAGTCGCTCTGCGTTTTCAGGCCATCGGCAATCGACAGCCCAAACAGCCCATGCGCGACGATGCAACCGAAATGACTGGCATCGGCATAGGCCTCATCAACATGCACCGGTGTGTGGTCACCGGTGAGGTCGGCGTAAGCGAGGATGCGTTCCTTCGTTACCGTGTAGCTCGGGCTCACGCAGGTGTCGCCCTCGCGTGCGTCATCCCAATATTTTTCGACGATGGTCATATTTATGCCTGCGCACGTGGGTTGATGGCCAGCGCCTGCGCTACGCAAGACGCAGGCTTGGCCTGGATGAGTTCGACCGCCAGGCCATCCGGCAAGCGCAGCCAATTGCGGCCCTGCGGCATTTCGCTGACGCCGAAACCGTGTGCCAGGGACAGCGCGACTTCGAGGTCTTCGCACATCACCCCAAGGTGAGCGAGCCGGCCCTCGGGGCCCTCGAACTCCGGGGCATGGATGAACTGCAGTCCACCGAGGGTCCAGTACTGCCGAGGCGCTTCACGCGTGCCATCGATCTCGCGCAGCGTCATGCCGAGCACCTCTTCGAAGAAACGGATGTGCCAATGGATGTCTTTCACCCAGATGGCGACGTGTTCCAGATAGGCCTTGGGGGCGCTCATGCGGTGGTCTCCTGGCGTTGACGATCAGCCATCTCGCGCTCGATGCCTTTGATGCAGGCGACCAGCGTGGCATTGACCGGTGTCGGCACGCCGTGCTGCTGCCCGTAGCGCACGACTGAACCGTTGATGAAATCGATCTCGGTGATCGACCCTTTCTCCAGGCTTTGCAGCATCGATGTCTTGAACGCCGCGGGAAGGCCCTCGGCGGCAAGCGTCCAGGCCTGCTCCGGGTCCGTCATCGATAGCTTCACGCCTGCGGACTGCGCCGCCGCAATCGCCTCGGCCACCGCCGCAAGTGAGGTGGCCTTGAGCAGCGCATCGTCATAGAGCTGGCCGTAGGTCAGGCGTGTGATGCCGGTCAGCGCGCCTGTGGCGACGTTCACCAGGAGCTTGTCCCACATCGTGCCGACAATGTTCTCGCTGACGGTGGTCGCCAGCCCCGCTGCGTTGAATGCGTCTGCGATGGCCTGCACACGCGGTGTCACGCGGCCGTCGAGTTCGCCGATGTACGTTGCCTTGCCAACCACGCCGGACTGAATATGGCCGGGGCCACGCAACACCCCGCCCACGTAGGTCTTGCCTGCCAGCACCCGTTCGCGGCCGACGATGTCCGCCAGGATCTCTTCATGCCCCAAGCCGTTCTGCAACGACAGCACCAGCGTATCGGGCCCAACTAAAGCGGCCGCGCCGCGCATGGCCGCGTCGGTCTGGAAGGATTTGACGAGCACGATCACCAGTTCTGCTATGCCGACCTCTGCAGCGTGTGCCGCTGCCAGCACCTGGATGCGTCGGGTGCCCTGCGCGTCGTCAACCCGCAGGCCCTCGCTGCGCATGGCGTTGACGTGGGCCGGTGAGCGGCTGATCAGCCAGGTCTCATGGCCGCCTTCCGTGAGCGCGGCACCGATGGCGCAGCCCAGCGCGCCGGCGCCCAGAATCGCAATCTTCAATGGCGTCTCCTTGTCGTGTGGTTGCACGATAGAAGGCGGCACTTATACTGACAATACAATGATCCAAATACCGTTATTGCCATGGACAATAGTGCGGCGTCGCTGGCCGATCTGCCCGACCTGAAGCTTCTGCAGCTGTTCGACCTCCTCTACGACGTGCGCAACGTCAGCCGGGTTGCCGAACAGCTCGGACAGAGCCAGCCGACCGTCAGCATCTGGCTCGGGCGCCTGCGGGACTACGTGCGGGATCCCCTGTTCATCCGCACGCCAGGCGGCATGGCACCGACGCCACAGGCCGACGCGCTGATCGGGCCGTGTCGGGAAATTCTCGAATCGCTGAGGCGCTTTACTGCATGGGAGATTGCGTTCGACCCAGCAACGGCGCAGCGGCGCTTTCGCATCTGCATGACCGATGCGAGCCACATCACCCTGCTGCCGCGCCTGCTGGCACACGTTCGCGCGCAGGCGCCCGGTGTTCGCCTGGAAGCTGCCCGGATTGACGGCAATACAGAACGCACCTTGGAATCGGGCGAGGCCGACCTCGCGATTGGCTACGTGCCCTGGCTGAGCGGCAGCATCTACCAGCAGCAGTTGTACGAGCAGGATTGGGTGTGCCTCGCCAACCGCCACCATCCCCGGATCCGCACCCGGTTTGGAGTCAAGCAATACTGTGCGGAGGGGCACATCGCCGTCACAGCAGGCACGGGGGCGCAACTCCTCCAGCAAGCACTGACGCGCGAGCGCATCGAGCGCCAGGTCGTGCTGGAACTACCGGGGTTCCTCGGACTGGGCGCGATTGTCCAAACGACGGACTTGATTACCACGTTGCCCCGCCACATCGGCGAAACCCTCGCGCAGGCCAATGACCTTGCCGTGCGCGCGTGTCCGTTCCCTGTGGAGGGTTTTGCCGTTCGGCAGCACTGGCATGCCCGGTATCACCACGAAGCCGGCAACCGCTGGTTGCGCGGTGTGGTCAGTCAACTCTTTGGTGGTTCGCGCTAGCCGGGTGTGGCAATCCATCCTCGTGCGCGAGGATGCTCCGCGTGTCCCGCCCCGTCGCTGATTCAAACCCGGCACAAACCCCTCACAGCCCGTGTTGCGCCCGGTATGCGGCTTCCGCGCCTGCATAGTCGGGGCTTTCGCTGTGGTACTCCGCGCGTTGGTCTTCAGCTTGATGGATCGACTGCAGCTCGCTGGCGCTCAACTGACGAGGCGCCGGGCGCGCCGCACGCCTGAGCCCAACGGCGGCGGGCGTCGGTTGGCGAGCGGCATGGTCTGCATAGGCCTGCTGATAGTTCGGCATTTCGCCGTGGTAGCGGGCGCGCTCGTCTTCGGCACGCGCAATCTGGGCGCGCTGCACATGGTCCAGCTTGGAAGGCGCAGCGCGTTGCAGGCGCGGCGGTGCAGACTGCGAGCGGCGTTCTGGCGCCGGATTGCTGCGCGCGAGATAGCTGGCGTACTCCGCGCGAGCGGCACTGTAGTCCGCATGCGCGTGGCCGTGATAGGCGGCGGCTTCCTCTGCGTCGCGCTCGAAGTCGGCCAGCGTTCGGGTCGGGGCGGTATGCGCACGTGCGGGCGTGGCAGGTGCGCTCGCCGGTCGGCCAGCCTGCGGGCGCCGTGCGGGCGTGCTTTGGGCCTGCGCGGCCGGATGCGGCCTTTGGCTCGCGAAATCCTCAAGATCCTTGAAGCTCAGCTTGGTCGGCGTGGCTGCCGGGCGGTTCGGCGTGGCTGCAACCGGGCGAGGAGCGGATGGACGCGGTGCCGGAGAAGACATTCCTCCCGATGGGCGCGCGTGTACGGCTGCCGGTTTGAGCGAGGCGACAAAGTGATCCAGGTTCAGATTGCGCGTATGGCTGTCCTTGATGCTGAGGATGACCTGCATCTGCTGCAGCAACTTGACGGATTGCGCGGGCGGCAAGTGAGCAACGTGTCGATCGAGTGTTTCCATCGCCTCGATCGGCTTGCGCCAAGCCTGCTTGCCGTGCTCGGTGGGCAGATGCTCGATCTGGCTCAACACGCGCGCACGATGATGCTGGACCGAGGTATTGCCGCCAGACACTCCATGGCCTGGCGTACGCACCGATCTGGGTGGCCCCGCAACTTCGCGCCGCACGGGGGCGTTGGCCAAGGGGGGCTGCTGGACGGGTGGCCGCACCTGCGCAGCCGGTCGGGCAACTTGTGGTTTGACCGGCTCGGCGGGCCGATTGATATGCAGCATCCGCTGCAGCGCGCGCCCTGCACGACGCGGGCTCGCCGCAAGCGACGCCAAGACCCCCTGCCGAGACCGAACCTGCTTGCCACTGGGCTGCTGCTGCGGTGCTACGTTTTCCTTGTTCGCCAAGGTGCTGTGATGTGGCAGCGTGGTGGATGCCGAGCCAATGCGATGGTTGCCCATAGACTTCATTCCCAAGATTCGGAAGGAGAAAGACGACGAGCCGGTGCCCTGCGCAACCGCGTAGCGTCGACGACCATGTTAGAGCGGCACCCGCCACGTGCTGCCGCCGCCACGAAACGCCGGTGCATCCAGCGAAGTTGCCGGACCGCGTGGGAAATTGAAACCGTTCACCCCTCCTCAAGCGGGCACAAATCGCCCCCTCCAAAAAAACTAATCACCGCCTGCCCCGCCACAACCACTTGCCCAGGCAACGTGCCCCATCACGGCATTTCGTCTTCGTGCTGGACTGAGATCGCGCCGGCCCGTGACGCTCGCGTTGGTCGCGCCAATTCTCAAAATTGCTCACATAGAGAGGATTACCCCCACTTGGTCGCTACAGCATCAAGTTTCCTTGCCGTTGCAAGTTTCGAGCAGCGCCATCGGGGCCTGCCACCAACAAACGGCGCGGTTAAAAGGCCGAACGGGGAAATCACAATGAGCATCAACAATTTGACGGTGCGCGCCAAGCTCACCTTGGCGTTTGGCTTTTTGGCGGGGCTGGTGTTGCTGGTGTCTGCGCTTGCAGTGCAGGCGCTGAGCGAGTCGAACGCGCGTTTTTCCAAGTACGTGAACGGCGTGAACGCCCGGGCCGTGCTGTCCGAACGTGTGCGCACCGCCGTGGACCGCCGCGCCATTGCGGCACGCAACCTCGTGCTCGTCACGAAGCAGTCAGACATCGACCTGGAAAAAGCCGCTGTCACGCAGGCGCACGAAGACGTGCAGAGCCGCCTGGGCAAACTCAAGGAGTTGACTGCGCAAACCGGAGACACCGATGACCGCGCACGGGCCTTGGTTGCCGACATCGACAGCATTGAGGTCAAGTACGGCCCGGTGGCGCTCGCCATTGTCAACGCGGCGCTGACTGGCAAGCATGAAGAATCCATCACGATGATGAACGAGCAGTGCCGCCCGCTCCTGGCCGCCCTCATCAAGGCAACCAACGCCTACAGCGAACACGCCCGCGAGCGCGCGCACGAGATGGAGCAGCAGTCGGCCGAGCGCTACGCATTCCAGCGCACGCTGCTCATCGGCATTTGCCTTGCCACCGTGCTGGGCGCCTTGGCTGCCGGCATTCTCATCACCCGTGGCCTGACCCGCGCGCTGGGCGCCGAGCCCGATGCCCTGAGCGACATCACGCGCCGTGTAGCCTCCGGAGACCTGAGCCCCGTGCTCGGCGGCGCAGCCGCACCGCGCGGCAGCATCCTCGCCTCCATGTCGGAAATGCAGGCCAGCCTTGTGAAGCTGATCGACCAGGTTCGTCAGGCCGCGCACGGCATTGCCAGCGATGTGGGCCAGATTGCCAGCGGCAACCAGGATCTGTCGTCGCGCACAGAGCAGCAGGCTTCGTCTTTGCAAGAGACGGCTTCCAGCATGGAAGAGCTGACCTCCACCGTGAAGCAGAACGCCGACAACGCCCAGCAGGCCAGCGTGCTCGCATCCGACGCCTCAGAGATTGCGCAACGCGGCAGCACCGTGGTCGGCAACGTGGTCGACACCATGACCGACATCCGCACCAGCTCTGCCAAGGTGGCAGACATCATTGGCCTGATTGAAGGCATTGCGTTCCAGACCAACATCCTCGCGCTCAACGCCGCGGTGGAAGCCGCACGCGCCGGCGAGCAAGGCCGCGGCTTTGCCGTGGTGGCCAGTGAAGTGCGCAGCCTCGCGCAGCGTTCATCCAGCGCCGCCAAGGAGATCAAGGAACTCATCAGCACCTCGGTGCAGAAGATCCAGGACGGCTCCTCGCTGGTGGAGACTGCCGGTAAGACCATGAACGAAGTCACCCAGGCCGTAGCACGCGTGACCGACATCATGGGCGAGATTGCCGCCGCCTCCGTCGAGCAGAGCCGTGGCATCGAGCAGATCAACATGGCCATTACGCAGATGGACGAAGTCACCCAGCAGAACGCCGCGCTGGTCGAGCAGGCAGCGGCCGCATCCACATCATTGGAAGGTCAGGGGCAGCAACTGAGCCATGCGGTGGCGTTCTTCCGGCTGCAAGGGGCGGCAGCGGTGGCCTGATGCAGCCGCGCACTGGCAGAAGAAGCGCGGGGGCGCTACGATCCATGCCCACCGTCCGCTTCTTCTCTGCTTCGCTGCTTCGCTGGTGGAGCGCTCCCCAATGCCACGTCATCACCATCATGTCTACGTCGTCGAGCTGTCACGGCAAGTGCTGGGCGAAGCGCGCTTTGTGAAAGCCAATCCGGATTACTTTGGCGACAAACCTTGCGTTTATGTGGGCATGACAGGTCAGTCGCCGGACGTGCGGTTTGACAAACACAAGGCGGGGCTGAAATCGAACCGGTTTGTGCGCGAGTATGGGTTGCGTCTGATGCCGGAGCTGTATGAGTGTTTCAACCCGATGCCTTATGAGGCAGCGCGGGAGATGGAAGTGGAGCTGGCGATCGGATTGCGCGAGGAAGGCTATGCCGTGTGGCAAGCGTGAACCGGTGGTGGATGCGGCGGCGGTACGCGTCACAGAGTTCGGGCGATAAGATAGCTTCCGTGCCTCATCAACCGCCGATCAACCTCTGCCACGCAAAAGATGCGTATTCCTCCAATGAAGGCGATCATCGCGTTCGAGTCCGTCGCGCGGACCAAGAGCGTGAATCGTGCCTCCGAAGAGCTGGGGCTGACGGCCTCTGCCGTCAGTCATCAGATCAGCAACCTGGAGGCGGCGATCGGCCAGCCGCTCTTTTTCCGGCAAGGCCGCGGTCTGGTCCTGACGCCCGTTGGTGAGCAATACCTGCGCGACGTGACAGGGGCGCTGGCCGAGCTCAACCGCGCCACCGAACGTGCCTCCAGCCGTACCGACGTCGAGATCCTTCGCGTGCATTCCAGCCCCAGCTTCGGCCTGATGTGGCTGTTGCCCCGGCTCGCGGCATTCCAGGAGGATCACAGCGACATTCGGTTGAACGTGTCGTGTTCGTATGAAGACGTGTCGTTCACCAGCGGGTTCTACGACCTCGACATCCGCTACGGACACGCGCATTGGCGCGACGTGCAGATCAGGACGCTGCGCACCGAGCACATCGCTCCGCTGGCTTCACCGGCATACCTCGAGCGGCACCCCGTGCAATCGCCGCAAGACTTGCTCGCGCATCGGCTCATTCGGTCGGAGACGCCGATCGTGCAGTGGCAGCAGTGGTTTGCACGCGTTGGCGTCGAGCACATGCACGTGTCGTTCGACTTCGCCTTCGACCGTTCGTACATGTCGCTCGAGACTGCGGCGCTCGGCCTGGGCGTGGCGTTGGAGAGCACGTTGCTCGCATCGGTTCTGATCGACCAGGGCCGCCTGGTGCCGGTATTTGGCAAGGACCACGCGCTGGAAGTGGCGGGCCACCATATCGTGTTCCCGCCGCAGAATGCCGAACTGCCCCGCGTGGCACGCTTTCTCGCCTGGGTCGACCGGCAGCTCAAAACATCACCGGGCGCCTAGCCTGCCAGGGCGGGATGGTGCGCTGCACCAGAGGCATGCTCGGCGTCATCTGAAAATTTCTCAGCCATAGTTGAATCCAACTGCGTTGATCGAATCATCTGCTGGCACAACACTGCAGCCAACAAGATTCCAACAGCCAGGAGACAACGATGTTGCTTGAGAACAGGGTCGTGATCGTGACCGGTGCCGCTTCGCCGCGCGGTATTGGGCGGGCCACCGCAAAGGCACTTGCCGCACAAGGCGCGCATGTGGTCGTACTCGACCTGCGGCGCGACGATGCCGAACAGGCGGCGCGCGAACTCGGTGAAGGCCATCTGGGCCTGGCCTGTGATGTGACCGTTCGGGCTGCTTGCGATGCGGCTGCGCAGGCCACGCTGGCCAAATACGACCGCATTGACGGTCTCATCAACAACGCAGGCATCACCCAGCCGCTGCGCACGCTGGACATCCAGGCGGGCAATTTCGATGCGGTGGTCGACGTCAACCTGCGCGGCACGCTGTACATGTCGCAAGCTGTCCTGCCGCATATGAAAGCGCGCAAGCGCGGCAGCATTGTCTGCATGTCGTCGGTGTCTGCGCAACGCGGCGGCGGCATCTTCGGCGGGCCCCACTACAGCGCTGCCAAGGCAGGCGTGCTGGGCCTTGCCAAGGCCATGGCCCGCGAATTCGGCGGCGACAATGTCCGCGTCAACTCCATCACGCCTGGGCTCATCCAGACCGACATCACCGGCGACAAGCTCACGCCCGACATGCGCGCCGAAATCATCAAGGGCATCCCGCTTGGCCGGCTCGGCGATGCGGCCGACGTTGCCAACGCGTGCCTGTTCCTGGTGAGCGATCTGTCTGCCTACCTGACCGGCATCACGCTCGACGTGAACGGCGGCATGCTGATTCACTGAACGATCCAACCTACACCGCCACGGCACGTACACCGGCCGTGGACTTCTTCGAGACACATGCACCCGGGCCCACCCGGGGCACATGGTAGGAGACACCATGACCACGAAGTTTGCATCGCCCCTGCCGGGCGACGAGATGGCGCACGCCGATGCCGCCACGTTTGAAGCCCGCACGTATGCCAAGGTCGCGCGCCGGCTCATTCCATTCCTGATGATCTGCTATCTGGGCGCCTACCTTGATCGCGTCAACGTGGGGTTCGCCAAGCTGCAGATGCTCAACGACCTGCGTTTCAGCGAGACGATCTACGGCCTGGGTGCCGGCATCTTCTTTCTTGGCTACTTCCTGTTTGAAGTACCGAGCAATGTGATCCTGCACAAGGTCGGCGCGCGCAACTGGCTCGCACGCATCATGTTGACGTGGGCAGTCATCTCTGCAGCTTTTGCCTTCGTGAACACACCGACGTCGTTCTACGTGCTGCGCTTCCTGCTCGGGGTGGCCGAAGCCGGCTTCGCGCCGGGCGTCATCCTGTACATGACGTACTGGTTCCCGTCGCAGCGCCGGGCCAAGGCATTGTCGATTTTCTTCATGGCGATTCCGCTTGCGGGCATCGTGGGGGGGCCACTGTCGGGCTACATCCTGCACACCTTTCACGATGTGGCGGGGCTGTCCGGCTGGAAGTGGCTGTTCCTGATCGAGGCTTTGCCGTCGCTGCTGCTGGGCGTGGCCATCCTGTTCTATCTGGACAACGGCATCGCCCAGGCCAAGTGGCTGACCGACGCAGAAAAGGCGCTGCTTGAGCGCAACGTCGCCGGAGACAACGCACAGAAGACCGCACACGGCTCGGTGGGCGCCTTCATCGCAGACCGCCGCCTGTGGCTGCTGGCCGCCATCTACTTCTGCGTGGTGCTTGGCCAATACGGGCTCACGTTCTGGCTGCCGACCCTGATCCGCAAGGCTGGCGTGGCTGATCCGCTGTGGGTGGGCGTGTTCACCGCCGTGCCGTATATCTGCGCCATCGTCGCGCTGCCGTTGATTGGCATGAGCGCAGACCGCCGCCGCGAGCGCCGTCTGCACCTTGCCGTGCCGATGCTGGTTGCCGCCGCCGGATTCGCCGCACTGCCGCTGATTGGCAACGTGGGCGCTGCGCTGGTGTGCCTGAGCATCGCTGCCGCCGGGATCCTGTCTTCTTCATCGCAGTTCTGGTCGTTGCCCACCGCCATGCTGGGCGGCATGTCAGCCGCTGCGGGCATCGCCGCGGTCAACTGCTTCGCCAACCTTGCCGGGTTCTTCTCGCCGGCCATCGTCGGGTGGCTCAACGACCTGACGGGTAAATCAACGGCTGGCCTGATCTTCATCTCCTCGGCCATCGTGCTTGGCGCCGTGCTGGTGTTCTTCGTGCCCGCAAAGACCGTCAACCGTTGAGGCGCTGACTGTCTCTGCCTCCGTGCTTCCCGCTTCATCACAGGAACCATCATGACTTCCACATCATTGCCCCCAACCGACGCTCTGCCTCTGGCCGAGCGCGCTTACCGGATCCGCCGCAACGCCCTGCTGATGGGCGAAGTGCAGGGCCAGGGCTATATCGGGCAAGCGCTCGACATTGCCGACGTGCTGGCCGTCGCCTACTTCGGCGCCATGCGTTATCGGCCCGAAGACCCCGACTGGGAAGGCCGCGACCGCTTCCTGCTCTCCAACGGCCACTATGCGATCGCGCTCTACGCCGCGTTGCTCGAAGCCGGCATCCTGCCCGCCGAAGAACTGGAGACGTACGGCAGTGACGACAGCCGCCTGCCGATGTCTGGCATGGCCAGCTATACGCCCGGCATGGAGATGTCCGGCGGCTCGCTCGGCCAGGGGCTCACGATTGCCGTCGGCCGCTGCCTCGGGCTCAAACGCAAGGGCTCCGACGCGTTTGTCTACACGCTGTTCTCAGATGGCGAGCTGGATGAAGGGGCCGTGTGGGAGGGGCTGCTGTCCGCCGCGCACTGGAAGCTGGACAACCTCATCGCCGTGGTGGACGTGAACAATCAGCAGGCCGACGGCCCGTCGACGCAGATCATGGCGTTCGAGCCGCTGCTGCCCAAGCTGGAAGCGTTCGGCTGGTTCACGCAGCGCGTGGATGGCAACGACATCGACGCGGTGAAGGCCGCGTTTGACGCAGCGCGCGCACACAAGGGTGCGCAGCCGCGCATGATCATCTGCGATACCCGCATGGGTTGCGGTGTTCCGTTCCTGGAGCAGCGCGAAAAGAATCACTTCATCCGCGTTGACGCGCACGAATGGCAGCTCGCGCTGCAAGCACTGGAAGCCGGGAGGACCGCATGAGCAGCACCGTCATCAACAAGCCCAAGCTGAAGACCTCCGCGATGATTGCCTCCATTGCGGGCGAGGGCCAGGCAACACGCCCGGCGCCGTTCGGCCACGCACTGGCCGAGCTGGCGCGCGTGAAGCCGAACGTCGTCGGCATGACGGCAGACCTGGGCAAGTACACCGACCTGCACATCTTCGCCAAGGAATGCCCCGACCGCTACTACCAGATGGGCATGGCCGAGCAACTGCTCATGGGCGCTGCCGCCGGCCTGGCCAACGAAGGTGCGCAACCGTTCGTGACCACCTATGCCGTCTTCGCCACCCGTCGTGCCTACGACTTCATGCACCAGACGATTGCCGAAGACAACCTCGATGTGAAGATCGTCTGCGCGCTGCCCGGCCTGACCACCGGCTACGGGCCGAGCCACCAAGCCGCAGAAGACCTGGCGCTGATGCGCGCCATGCCCAACATGACCGTCATCGACCCGTGCGACGCGCTGGAGATCGAGCAGATGGTGCCGGCCATTGCAGCGCATGCCGGGCCTGTCTATGCGCGCCTGCTGCGCGGCAACGTGCCGGTGGTGCTTGACGAATACGGCTATCAGTTCGAGCTGGGCAAGGCCAAGCTGCTGCGCGACGGCGCCGAAGTGCTCGTCATCTCGTCGGGCATCATGACCATGCGCGCGCTGGAAGTGGCCAAGGCGCTGGAAGGCGACGGCATTGGCGTGGGCGTGCTGCACGTGCCGACGATCAAGCCGCTTGATACCGAGACGATCCTGCGTGAGGCACGGCGCTCGGGCCGGCTCGTGGTGGTGGCAGAGAACCACACCGTGATCGGCGGCTTGGGCGAGGCGGTTGCAGGCACCCTGATGCGCGCCGGGGTGAGCGTGCCATTCCGCCAGGTTGGGCTGCCGGACGCATTTCTCGATGCCGGCGCACTCCCCACCCTGCACGACCGCTATGGGATTTCCACAAACGTCATGGCATCGACGATTCGTGGCTGGCTGGATTGACAGAGTGAGCCTCCGCCCGCAATGGCGGAGGCAGAGATTTCGCCGACCTAGGCAGTTAGCGCTGGGCTTGCTTGGCTGCCCGTTCGATGAAATCGGCCACCGCCACAGGGTGTGAAACCAGCGACATATGGCTGGATTTGAGCGACATCGTATGCGCGCCGATCAGTTCGGCCCCCATAGGAAGCACGCGCACCGGTACCGGCGCCGTGCCGATGCTACCGCCACGGCGCGGGCACGCCACGCTGGCACGCAGGCGCTAGTTGATCAGATCCTTCGCGGCCTTGCTGCCCTCTTCCATCAGCTTGGCTTGCGCGTTGGCCCGGTTCAGCACGTTCTGCAGCTCCGCACTACGGATCATGGTCTCGGCCTGCATCTGCATGATCCGCTCCATGCGCGAATCTGCGTCACCGTGTGCGCTGGGGAGTTCCGAGCGGGGAAGCTCCGAGCGGCGGTGCTTGGCTTGGGGCTGTGCAGCCGCATCATCACCGCCGGACTCGCGTGCGCGCTTCTTGCCGCGCGCAGACAACGCTCCCAGCTCCCCTTGCGACGTACGTGCCGTGCGCTGAGGTGTCTGAGGTTGCGACGGCTTTACCGGCGACGAGCCTGGCGCGTCGTTGCTGCTGATGTGTGTGTGGACGCTCGGTCCGCTGATCTTCGATGGAATCGGCATGGCGGGCAGAAATGGGGCAAGAACGCTTGCATGCTAGGCGGCCCATTGCAGCGTCCAGCACAATCATGCGAAAACGCAATCGCAAACGCGAAGCCGCTCCACATGCGCCATGGCATGTCGAGCAATCGGCCGCCAACCACTCACACCATCAACTACGCGCTCGGAGGCGTTGATGCACGTCCTGGACCACGAACCGCAAAGCTGGTTTTTATTTGAAGCGGATGGCGAGCTGTATCTCGATGCCAATTGCAACCACGGGGCAGTCGGCTACAGCTTCATGATTCGGCTGACCACGGCGGAAGTTCAAAAGTATCGCGATGAAGGTCGGGATTACCTGAACTGGCTCGCTCAGGACATACATAACTCCGCGCCGATTTTGGTTGCCAGTTCGTCGCCGTATAAAACCCGGAAGGCGACCAAGGAAGAGGAAGCCGAAGCGAGCACTGCGTTGGCGGCATGGCAGGCGGAGCGAATTCGGAGCCTCAAGCTCGGCGCTTGAGCCTTAAACGCCCGACTGCCGCCCCTCAACCCCCGCTTACGGCCCTCCAAGCCCCAACCGTGGGGCTTTTTGTTCCGCCGCTGCTGCTTTTTGCAGCAATGGGTCGGACCTTTTACCTCGACGCATGGCGCTCCGAACTCCACGCGTGGGGCTCTGAACTCGGAGAACGACTCTTTTTGCCTCGCGCTTGCTGCTTTTTTCAGCAACACATGCTGCTTTTTTGAGCACGGTCGAGCGTCTGACCTCGGCGATCGGGGTTCTGGACTCGACCGTTGAGGCTCGGAGCCCGGCGTGTGGGGCTTTTTGCTTGGCGTTTGCGCTTCGGAACTCGGCGCCCCGAGTCCGGAGCCCGACGCGCGACGTTCTGGACCTCGCGAATGCGCTCTGATTTGGCCGCCGAGACAAACCGCAACTTGCCGCCGCGGCTCGCCGCCCATAAACTCATCCCCGCTCGCGCAAACCAAGCGCAGCCGGGACTGCAATCCCGAATTCAAGACAAATCCGCGAGTGCCGTTAGGCCCTTGCGTGCCGTCGTTCGCCTATATGGGCGGGCCCGGCAGGGAGGGCTTCGGCCCTGCCGATTTTTGGATTTGTCTTGATCGGCATTGCAGACCTTGTCGTGTGCCCGCCCACCCTCCCAGGTGGGTGGCTCCTCAATCAACCAGAGGCAAGACAATGGATCAACCGACCCAAGCTGTACCCATCCCACGCGGGCATCGCCCCGCAAACTGTCACTTCACCAGCATCGCGCAACGTCCTCCGTCCGGAGGTGCCCGATGAGCATTGAAGACAATCTCCTGTATGCACAAGGCGCCCTGAACGGGCGGGATTATCTGCGGCGCGCTCAAATGAACATGAAGATGCAGCGGCAGTTCATCCCCGAGACATTGCGCTTGGAATACCAGCTTCGCGTCCAGAACAAGGCCGTTGAGTATCAGGCCGGGTTTCTCGATGCGATTGGCGCTTTCATGCTGACGTCGCTGGATGGTGTGACAGTGGACTTGTACCGGTGGGAAGTTCTGAGCGTGCTTCAGCGCGCGAACAAGCTGAAATAATAAAAACAGCAGTAAAAGCGAACCCGCGACGGGCGGGGACGCTTGCAGAGACCGTATCTCGTTATGTGTTGAACTGACCGTACTTTTTCATGGGTAGCGGCAGCCGCTTAGGCTGTTGACGTCAGACGCCAACAAGCCATCACTGCGGCGGGAAATCCGGATGCCAATGCAGTTTCAATCCCACCCCTCCACTCCCGGCACCCGCATCCCCTCCACCTCCGGCAAGTCAATCCCGAAGTACTCGGCCAACAGCCCCCGCAACGCGCGCCGGTCTTCCAGTTCAAACCTGTGCGGCGTATTCCCGCGCCAGATCGTGGCGTCCCGGTTCATCACCGTCACGCGTCCTTCGTCGGTCAATGCCCGCATGAGGATGCGGTTCATGAACGGCGACGCAGGATACGTGCTCGTGTAGTGGTTCGCCATTTCGAAATCGATCGGGTAGTCCTGCTCCATCGTGGTGACCCAAGCGTCGACGGGCGTGTCGCTGCGCACCTGTGCGCGGAGTATCCAGCGATCTTCATCGCGCGCCATCCAGTGCAGTTCGCCATCGATATTGGCTTGCGTGCCGTCCAGCGGCACAGGCACGCGAGGCGCCAGCCCGCCGAAACCCGGATCGATGACAAAGGTGCCCTCGGGCAGCGGCACCGTCAGGAACATGTGGGTGCGGGGCGCCTCGGGGCGCGGCGTCTGGATGATCACGCGCGACGAGTGGCGCGTGGGCTGAAAGCCAAGCTGCTCCAGCACGGCGGCAAACAAGGTGGCGTGCTCAAAGCAGTAGCCACCGCGGCGTGCGTGAACGAGCTTGTTCTGCAGGCTTTCCAGGTCGATCCGGATGCCGCGCCCGAGCAGCACGTCGAGGTTTTCGAACGGAATGTGCCGCATGTGCGCGTGCACCAACTGCGCGAGCGTGTCGTAGCTGGGGCGGGTGCTGCCGCCCCACTGGATGCGGTTGAAGTAGGCATCCAGATTGAGTTGCGATGTCACGTGCTGTCTCCTTGTGCGCCGGGGGCGACGCAACGTCAGCCCTGTTTGCGGCGTCGGAATTGCTGCTCGGTTACGGTGCTGCCCCACTGCGTGCCGGCTTCTTCATGCGTAAGTTGAAAGCCGAACGATTCGTACAGGTGGCGGGCAGCATCCAGGCCCTTGAAGGTGTTGAGGTACGTCTCGTCAAAGCGCTCATCGACAAAGCGCATGGCTTGCGACATGAGCTTACGGCCAACGCCGGTGCCGCGTAGTGAATCATCCACGATGAACCAGCGCAGGTGTGCAACGCGCGTGTCCGGGTCGCCGTCAATGGCGAGGGATGCAAGGCTGCGGCCGTTTTCCACGCACAGCCAGAGTGCCTTGTTGGCGTCGGGCAGGGATTGCGCAAAGTCGGCCAGTTCCTTGGCGACGCGGCGCTCGAAGAACACGCCAAACCCCCAATGCTGCGCGTAGAACCGGCCATGCAGGCTGGCGATGTCGCCAATGCAGCCGGGCACGTAGCCTTGCACGATCTGGGGGCCGTCATCGGCGGGGGCTTGCGCGGGCTTGTGGTCGTTGTCATCAGCCAGCGCGCTGACGTATTGCGACAGCGATGCAACCAGCCGTTGCTGGTCTGCGGGCGTCAGGTGACGCAGCGCATTGGAGACTTGGCCGGCGGCAAAGGCGTCGATCTTGCGCCGCAGTTGCTGGCCGTCTTTGGTGAGGTGCAGTTCGGAAGATCGGGCGTCGTCGGCGCAGGTGCGGCGCTCGACCAGCCCGGCGGATTCCAGCCGGGTGACCTGGCGGCTGGTGCTGGATTTGTCCAGCCGCAGGCGTTCGGCCAAGTCGCGTGCCTGGATGCCGGGCGTGCCGGCAATCTCCAGGATCGCGTGCACCGCAGACGGCGGCAGGTCGCTCTCAGCCAGCGTGTTGCGCATGAAGCCGAGTTCGCGAACGAGCTTGCGCGAGATCTCCCGCAGTTCGCGGATGGTCTGCTCGCGTGATTGCGCGGGCGCTTCAATGAAATCCATACCGGCCTCGATTAGTTGTTTCGCGCAACCAATATAGTTGCACGAAACAACCTTTTCAAGGCTCGGCGGTGCCTCAGCGGGCAGTGCCTAGAAGACTCGTCACCGGTGTTCAGGCAGACGCAGGCCGACCGGCTCCATCCGACAGACGGAATACCGACACCGCGCGCCGCAGCGTCGTCGCCTGTTCTTCCAGCGATTGCGCTGCCGCTGCAGCCTGCTCGACCAACGCGGCGTTCTGCTGCGTGACTTCGTCCATCTGCGTGACGGCCTGGTTGACCTGCTCGATGCCCCGGCTTTGCTCGGCAGAGGCGGCGGCAATCTCGGCCACGATCTCCGATACGCGGCGGATGGCATCCTTCACTTCGCTCATGGTCTCGCCCACCGCAGCCGCCTGTTGCGAGCCCGCCTGGACCACGGCAACGGAGTCGCCAATCAGCCCCTTGATCTCCTTGGCGGCAGAGGCGGAGCGTTGCGCAAGCGTGCGCACCTCACTGGCGACGACGGCAAAACCCCTGCCCTGCTCGCCAGCGCGCGCCGCTTCCACTGCGGCATTCAACGCGAGGATGTTGGTCTGGAAGGCGATGCCTTCGATCAGCCCTGTGATCTCGGAGATCTTGCCCGAGCTGGTGCTGATCTGGTCAATCGTGCCGACCATGGCCTGCACCGCCTGGTTGCCTGCCTGCGCGATGGTGCTGGCGCTGGCGGCCAAGCTGTCGGCCTGGGCGGCGTTCTCGGCGTTCTGTTTCACGGTCTCGGTCAACTGCGTCATGCTCGACGCGGTTTCCTCAAGCGATGCGGCCTGCTGTTCCGTGCGTGCAGACAAATCAATGTTGCCGGCTGCAATTTCCTTGGAAGCCACCGTCACGGATTCGGCCGATACCTTGATGCCGCGCACCGTCTCGGTCAATTGCCGATCCATCGAGCGCAGTGCGGCTAGCAGCTCACCAAACTCGCCCTGCGTGTCGATCACGATGTTGTTTTCCAACCGCCCGCCGGCAATGTGGTTGGCAACGTCCACCGCGCGGCTGAGCGGGCGAGAGATCGCGCGCAGCAGATACCAGCACATGCCCACGCCCACGGCAAACCCAGCGCACACCAGCACAACAGCCATGGTGAAGATGGAGTGGTAGGTGGCTTCACTGTCATCGACAGCCAACTTGGCCTGCTGCAGGTTGATGGCAATGTCCTTTGCGAGCAGGTCGCTCACGGCTTGTCCCGAACGGGCGTGGCGGTTGATGATTTGCGCGGCCACGTCGTGCTGGCCTGCCTGCAGCGCTTCAATCGCTTCGTTCGTGGCCGTGTTGAATTGCGGCAGGGCATCGTTGACCTTGCTGGCGACATCGCGTTCCTGATCGCTCGTCACGCTGGCGGGGTAGTACTGCTTCCATGCGCCGTTGATCTGGTCCAGATCCGTGCGGATGGTGCGCACGGCCGCTGCAACTTGCGCGGCATCGTCAGTGAAGACCTGCGCGCGACGCAGTTGCAGGCGTATGTCCAGCTGGGCCGTCCGAAGCTCGGCAAGCTGCTCAATGGGCAGCGTGTTGTTGGTGTATGCGTCGCCAATGTTGGCGTTCAGGCGCATCAGGCCGCGTACCCCAAACACACCGGTGGCCAGCAGCAGCACCAGACACAGACCAAACGCCCCGAGCAACTTGAAGCGCACCGAATGCACGATAGACGGCATGATTTCCCCCCGACTTGTTTATCCGGAGGCACGTGCCCCGGATTTAAGGATGTTCTATATCTGCATATCGGTAGGCCACGAAATACCTTAAGTGCGTGAGTCAAAGCGCCCGCATCGCGCCCTGCACTGGTGCATGCATTGGCGATTCGGGTGCGTTGCGGGAGACATTCGAGGGTCGGTCCGTGCGCGTGACGGACCGACTGCGAGCAGCACGAGCGTGCGTGCCTAGTTGAACGGCGGCATGGCGTGCGACCGCATGACGATGGCCGACGGCGCTGCGTCCTTGGTCGTTTCATTCGGGCGCCGCACAGGCTTGTGCGGGCTTGACGGCGGCACCGACACCCCGCGTTGCGCCCGCCCGAGAAAACGCTGCATGAGGCAGAACACGCACAGCAACACCCCAATGGCGATGCGCGCCCACCAGGAGCTGAGCGTGCCGTCAAAGGTGATCAACGACTGGATGACGCCCAGCAACAGCACGCCCACCACGCTGCCGCTGATGAGGCCCACGCCGCCGGTGAGCAACGTGCCGCCGACAACCGTGGCGGCAATGGCATCCAGCTCCATGCCTTGTGCGTGCAGCCCGTAGCCGGAGAGCATGTAGAACGTGACCAGCACACCGCCCAGTGCCGAGCAGAAACCGCTGAGCACATAGACAAGGATGCGTGTGCGCGCCACCGGCAAGCCCATCAGCAAGGCGGAGCGTTCGTTGCCGCCCAGCGCATAGACCGTGCGCCCGAAGCGGCTGCAATGCGCGAGCCACGCCGCTGCGGCAAACACCACCAGCGCAATCACCACGCTGGGCGACACGTAGTTGCCGCCGCCCACCTGGATCTTGTATTGCGACAGCGTGGTGTAGATCGGGTCGGTAATGCTGATCGAATCAATGCTGATGAGGTAGCACAGCCCCCGCGCGAGGAACATGCCGCCCAGCGTGACGATAAACGGCTGGATGCGGAACACCTGGATCAGCACGCCCATCATCAAGCCGAACAGGCACCCGACGGCGAGCACCAGCGGCACCACCACGCCAATCGACCAGCCGTGATGTTCAACCAGCGCGGCGGAAATCATGGTGGTCAGCGCCACCACCGCCCCCACAGACAGGTCGATGCCGCCCGACAGAATGACGAACGTCATGCCAATGGCAACGACCATCAGGAACGCGTTGTCGATCAGCAGATTGAGAAACACCTGCACGCTGAAGAAGCCCGTGTAAGTCACAGACCCAAAGCCGAACAGCAGCGCAAACAGGAACAGCGTGACGTAGAACGGCAAGCGCCGTGGATTGACTCTCATGACTGCGCCCCTGCACGGCTTTGGCGTTGAAAGAACATGCCGCGAAACGCTTCCGATTGCGCCAGGCACACGGCAAACACCACCACGGCTTTCACCACGAGGTTGATCTCTGGCGGCACGCCCATGGAGTAGATCGCATAGGTGAGCGTCTGGATGATGAGCGCGCCGATCACGCTGCCCCACAGGCTGAACTTGCCGCCCGCCAGCGAGGTACCGCCCAGCGTAACGGCCAGGATGGCATCAAGCTCCAGCAGCAGCCCCGCGTTGTTGCCGTCCGCGCTCTTGACGTTCGAACAGATGATGAGCCCGGCAATGCCGGCCATGGCACCGCAGAATCCGTAGATGCCAAACAGCAGCGCCTTGGTGTTCAGCCCCGCAAGCCGCGCGGCCACCGGGTTGATGCCGACGGCCTCGATAAACAGGCCCAGCGCCGTGCGATGCATCAACAACAGCAGCAGGCCCAGCACAGCGGCCGCGATGTACAGCCCGAACGGCAGCCCAAACAGATAGCCGTTGCCCACAAAGAAGAACGGCTCGTAGTAGACGGTGATGATCTGCCCGCCGGTAATGAGCTGCGCCACGCCGCGCCCGGCCACCATCAGGATCAGCGTGGCAATGATGGGCTGCATGCCTGCACCCGCCACCAGCAAGCCATTCCACAGGCCGCACACCAGCGCTGCGCCCACGGCAGCCAGCAGCGCCAGAAGCAGCGGCACCTTGGTCACATACACGGGCAGGCCGTTCTGCACCACCAGCGTGCCGCCGATGAGCGATGCCGCAATCGCGCCGGAAATGGCCACCACCGCGCCCACTGAAATATCGATGCCGCCCACGGCAATCACCAGCGTCATGCCCAGGGATATGAGCATCAGCGGCGCGGCGCGGTTGAGGATGTCGATCAGGCTGCCGTAGAGGTGTCCGCCGCGGATGTCGAGGTGAAAGAAATGCGGGTTGAACCACGCGTTGAGCAGACACAGCAGGAGGAGCGTCACGCACGGCCAGAACAATCGGTGGCCGGTGAGTGCTCGCAGGTTGGCGGAGTTCATGCGGCGCCTCCGGTGGTGGTGGACTGGGTGGTGGACTGGCCGGCGGGCACGTCGCCGCCGGCAATCACGTGGCACAGGTTGTCTTCGGTCACATCGGCGCCGGCAAGCTCGCCTACCTTCTTGCGATCGCGCAGGATCGCCAGCCGGTGGCTCACACGCAGCACTTCCGGCAACTCACTGGAGATGAACAGGATGGCCATGCCCTTGCGGCACTGCGCGGTCACCAAGTCCATGATGTCGAGCTTGGCGGCAATGTCGATGCCGCGCGTGGGCTCATCCAGGATCAGCATGGCCGGGTCGGTCGCCAGCCAGCGTGCGAGCACGGCTTTCTGCTGGTTGCCGCCCGAGAGTTGGCCGATGGGCTTTTCAGCGTCGGGCGTCTTGATGCCCAGTTGGGCGATGTACTGGTCGGCAATTTCGCGCTGGCGCTTCTTGGGCAGATAGCGGAACAGCCCACGCTTGGCCTGCAGCGCGAGGATGATGTTCTCGCGAATCGACAGCTCGGCAATGATGCCCTCGGTCTTGCGGTCTTCCGGGCAGAAGCCGATGCCCTGACGGATGGCGTCACGGGGGGAACTGAACTGATGCGCCTGGCCCTCCACGTTGATCGAGCCCGCATCGTTGCGATCCACGCCAAACAGCAGGCGCGCGGTCTCGGTGCGGCCCGAGCCCAGCAGGCCGCCCAGGCCCAGCACCTGCCCGGGGCGCACGTCCAGATCGAGCGGCTGCACGACGCCACGGCGACCCATGCCGCGCGCGCTCAGGAACGCTGGCGCGGTGTCATCCACCGGCGGCACTTCGGTGCGCTCGAAGCGGCTTGCATCAATGTCGCGCCCGACCATCTTGTTGATCAATTGCAGTTGCGGCAGATCGCGCGCAGCGTATTCGCCTTCCAGCCGGCCGTTGCGCAGCACGGTAATGCGGTCGGCAATGGCGTAGGTCTGCTCCAGAAAATGCGTGACGAACAGCACGGCCATGCCGCGCGCCTTGAGCGTGCGGATGGCGGCAAACAGGCGCGCCACTTCGTCGTCGTCCAGGCTGGAGGTGGGTTCGTCCAGGATCAGGATGCGGGCTTCGGTGGATAGCGCGCGGGCAATCGCCACCATCTGCTGAATGGCCACCGGATAGAGCGACAGCGGCAGCGTCACGTCGATGTGGATGTTCAGATCGGCCAGCAGCGCCTGCGCGGCGCGATTGGTGGCACGCCAGTCGATGCTGCCCATGCGCATGGGGAAGCGGCCGATGTGGATGTTCTCTGCCACGGTCAGGTTCGGGCAGAGATTGACCTCCTGATACACCGTGCTGATACCGAGCTTTTGCGCCTCCAGCGGCGAGCCCGGAGCGATGGGCTGATCGCCGAGCAGTATCTCGCCCGCATCGGGCGCCTCAACGCCAGTCAGCACCTTGATAAGCGTCGACTTGCCGGCGCCGTTCTGCCCCATCAAGGCATGCACTTCACCGGGAAACAAGCGGAAATCGACCCCGGCCAGCGCCTGCACGCCAGGAAAGTTCTTGGAGATGCCGCGCATGTGCAGCAACGCGCCACGGGCATCTGACGCGGCGGCATGATCAACGTGATCCGACATGGATGTCACCTGTTGATGGAGCATGCCGGCAAGGCGGAGTCACCCGCCCTGCCGGCATGCTCCGGTTCAGCAAAGGGCTTGCGAACGCAGCTCAGTACTCAGTACTTGCGGTTCGGAAACTCCTTGGCCGCCACGTCCATCGGGAAGATGCCTTCCTTGGTGACGATGCGCTTGGGCACGGTCTTGCCCGCCAGCACGGCGCGCGCGGTATCCATCAGTTGCGGCCCGAGCAGCGGGCTGCATTCCACCGTGACGTTCAGCTTGCCGGCCATCATGGCTTCAAACGCGCCCTTCACGCCGTCGATGGAGATGATGGTGATGTCCTTGCCCGGCTTGAGGCCGGCCTCTTCAATGGCCTGGATGGCGCCAATCGCCATGTCGTCGTTGTGCGCAAACAGCACGTTGATCTTCTTGCCCTCGGCCTTGAGGAAGGCTTCCATCACCTCCTTGCCCTTGGCGCGGGTGAAGTCGCCCGTTTGCGAGCGGATGATCTTGTAGTGCGGATCGGCCTTGATGATTTCCTCAAAGCCACGCTTGCGGTCGATCGCGGGCGCAGAGCCGACGGTGCCTTGCAGCTCGACGATGTTCACGTCGCCGCCCTTGGGCTTGACGTTTTCCAGCAGCCAGCGGCCCGCCTTGCGGCCTTCCTCGACGAAATCCGAACCGATAAAGGTGGTGTAGAGCGAGGGGTCCTTGCTGTCGATACCCCGGTCAGTGAGGATGACCGGAATCTTGGCGGCCTTGGCCTCTTGCAGCACGGTGTCCCAACCGGATTCCACCACTGGCGAGAACGCAATGATGTCGACCTTCTGCGCGATATACGAGCGGATCGCCTTGATCTGGTTTTCCTGCTTCTGCTGCGCGTCGGAGAACTTGAGGTTCACACCCTGCGCCTTGGCCGTCGATTTGATGGATTCCGAATTGGCGGTGCGCCATTCGCTCTCTGCACCCACCTGGGCAAAGCCCATGGTGAACGACTTGTCAGCCGCGTGAGCCACTGTGGTAAAGCCCGTGACCAGCAGCACGCCGGCTGCGGCCAGGAAGGTCAACACGGTCCGTCTGGCGCTCGCAGCGCTCGTTTTTTCCATCGTTTGTCTCCTTTATGGTGGGACGCAGCCGGTGACTGCCCCCGGGGCTGCGCACGTCGTCTTTGCAACGCGGTACACGAGTCAAATCCGGCATGTGGCGCCCGTCTTCCCTTGCCGGTGATTCGTGGTGAGCCATGGTATTGACTGCCTGACATGACCGTCTAATGTTTTTTTGGGGGCCAACTGATATCGCTTTTGATATCAGACAGGGCGGTTGAACATCGTGCAGCGCACCAAAATCGCGCAAGGTAACGGCACCCGTGCGGCCCGCTCAGCCAGAACTGTGGCGGTGGCGCATGCCAAAAACCGAGCATGCATATCGAAAAAGCTTCGTTCCGCTGAATACGGCTGCTTCATACACTGGGCGCACTTGTTATGACGAGTTCCGCGCCTGATGACGACTCCCAATCTGCACCGCCAACCGGCCCCACCGCTCTATGAGCGGATCAAGGGCACGCTGCGCGAGGGCATTCTCAGTGGCCACTACGCGCCAGCGTCGCTGCTGCCGTCGGAAGCGGCGCTGGGCGTGCAGTTCAACGCCAGCCGCATCACCGTGCGTCAGGCGTTGGCCGATCTGCAGAACGAAGGGCTGATCTTCCGCCGTCACGGAAAAGGCACGTTTGTCAGCCAGCCCAAGGCGTTCCAGAACGTGACGGCGCTGCAGGGCTTTGCCGAGGCGATGTCGGCACAAGGTCATGCCATACGCAACCGCGTGTTGAAGCTGCGGACGGTGCCCGCGCCGACCGACGTGTCGCAGGCGCTGCAACTGCCGTCCGGTTCACCCGTCACCGAATTGCATCGCGTGCGGTTGCTGGATCAATTGCCGGTGTCGTTTGAGGTGACGTGGCTGCCGGAAGCACTTGGCAGCATCGTCGCCCGGGCGGACCTTGCCGCGCGCGATGTGTTTCTTGTGCTGGAGCAAGACGCAGGTGTGGCGCTCGGCCACGCAACGCTTGCCATCGATGCGGCATTGGCTGACCACGCCACCGCTGCCGCACTCGACACGGGCGGGGGCGCAGCGCTGCTGCGCGTGGAGCGCCTGACGCATGACACACAAGGCGCGCCCATCGACTTTGAACGCCTCTACTTCCGTGGCGACGCCCTCCAATACCGGCTTCGGCTGGATCGGCAAGTGGCGGCGCACGCGCAATCCATCCTCCCTTTGCAAGGCACCGTATGAACACGTTGGAACTGGACTACGACCTCGTCGTCGTGGGCGGCGGCACGGCAGGCCCGATGGCGGCCATCAAAGCCAAAGAACGCAACCCCGCGCTGCGCGTGCTGCTGATCGACAAGGCGCACGTGAAACGCAGCGGCGCCATCTCGATGGGTATGGATGGGCTGAACAACGCCGTCATTCCCGGGCATGCCACGCCGGAGCAATACACGCGCGAAATCACGCTGGCCAACGATGGCATCGTCGATCAATCGGCCGTGTATGCCTATGCGCAGCACAGCTTTGCCACCATCGAGCAGCTCGATCGCTGGGGCGTGAAGTTCGAGAAGGACGAAACCGGCGACTACGCCGTCAAGAAGGTCCATCACATGGGCAGCTACGTGCTGCCGATGCCGGAGGGCCACGACATCAAGAAGGTGCTGTATCGGCAGCTCAAGCGTGCACGGGTGGAGATCACGAACCGCATTGTCGTCACGCGTGTGCTGACGGATGCCGATGGCGCAGCCTGCGGCGTGCTCGGTTTCGATTGCCGCACGGCAGATTTTCTCGTGGTGCGTGCAAAGGCCGTGGTGCTGAGTTGCGGTGCGGCTGGGCGGCTTGGCCTGCCGTCGTCCGGCTACCTGATGGGCACGTACGAGAACCCGACGAACGCCGGCGATGGCTACGCGATGGCGTATCACGCGGGCGCAGAGCTTTCCAACCTGGAATGCTTCCAGATCAACCCGCTCATCAAGGATTACAACGGCCCCGCCTGCGCATATGTGACCGGCCCGCTGGGCGGCTACACGGCCAACGCCCGCGGCGAGCGCTTCATCCAGTGCGACTACTGGAGCGGCCAGATGATGTGGGAGTTCTACCAGGAGCTGCAGGGCGGCAAGGGGCCGGTATTTCTCAAGCTCGACCACTTGGCCGAAGAAACCATCCAGACCATCGAGACCATCCTGCACACCAACGAGCGCCCCAGCCGCGGTCGCTTCCATGCCGGACGCGGCACCGATTACCGCACGCAGATGGTGGAGATGCACATCTCGGAAATCGGCTTCTGCAGCGGGCACAGCGCGTCGGGCGTACACGTGAATGCGCGCGCGGAAACCACCGTGCCAGGACTCTACGCCGCCGGCGACATGGCCGCCGTGCCGCACAACTACATGCTGGGCGCGTTCACGTATGGCTGGTTTGCGGGGCAGAACGCGGTGGACTACATCGCCGGCCTGCAAGGCGAGGCCCACATCGACGCCGAACAGATCGCCCGCGAGCGTGCGCGCATCTTTGCGCCACTGCAACGCGCACACGGCTTGGCCCCCGCGCAGGTGGAATACAAGCTGCGCCGCATGGTCAACGACTACCTGCAGCCACCCAAGGTCACGCGCAAGATGGAGATCGGCCTGCGCCGCTTCGACGAAATTGCCGAAGACATCACGCACCTGCACGCGCGCAACCCGCACGAGCTGATGCGCGCGATGGAAGTCGGCTTCATCCGCGATTGCGCAGAGATGGCCGCACGCGCCTCGCTGTTCCGCACCGAAAGCCGCTGGGGCCTGTATCACCACCGCGTGGACTACCCCGAGCGCGACGACGCCAACTGGTTCTGCCACACGCGCTTGTACAAGGACGCGCATGGCGCCATGGCCAGCCGCAAGCAGGCGGTTGAACCGTACGTCATCCCCGTCGATGTGCTCGGCACCGATTCCTACGCGCACCTGCGCATTCCAAAGGCTGCATGACCATGCAACAGACGACCGTTCATTTCACCCACACGCCGCACGACATCACCTCGCGCAGCAGCGCGCCCGTCACCATCGACGAAGCCAAATGCATTGCCGACAAAGGCTGCACGGTGTGCGTAGACGTCTGCCCGCTCGACCTGCTCGCCATCGATCTGACCAAGGGCAAGGCCTTCATGCAATTCGACGAATGCTGGTACTGCATGCCGTGCGAGCAGGACTGCCCGACCGGCGCGGTGAAGGTCGACATCCCGTATCTGTTGCGCTGAGGTGACGATGACGACAACCCTCCTGGCGCGCCTGCACAACGCGGATGCCGCAACCCGCCGCGTTGCCTTGCTACAGATCGCGGATGAAGAAGACGCCGATGCGCTGCCCAACGTGATTACGCTGCTTGCGCACGACCCCGCGCCGGAGGTCCGCCTGGAAGCCGCGCGCATCCTGGCGACATGGGAACAGCCGGATACGGTGGCAGCACTCGCCCGCGCATTGGAAGACGTGGATGGCGCAGTGCGCGACGCAGCAGCACTCGGCCTTGGAGATTTGAAATCGCCCGACTCCGCGCCTGCGCTGTTGCCTTACGTAAACCACGCGAGCGCCTTTGTGCGCGCCGCCGCGTTGCGTGGGCTGCGTGAGCTGCGCGTGCCCGAGAGCGAAGCGCCCGCGCTGCACGCCCTGCAAGACGTCGATGCCGCCGTGCGGCGCGAAGCCGTAGCGGTGCTCGGCTGGCGCAAGCATGTAGGGGCGCTGCCTGCGTTGGCGGAACGCGCGCGACATGACGCAGATGTCGAAGTGCGGCGTGCCGCAGTAGGCGCCCTCGGCCTTGCGACCGATGCCGCCGTGCTGCCCGCGCTGCTCGACGCGCTGCGCGACACCGCCTGGCGCGTGCGCGAGGAAAGCGCCAGCACGCTGGGCAAGCTGCGGGCGCTCGCACCTGACCCGCACGTCACGCAAGCGCTGGTCGAGGCGCTGGCCGATGCGTATTGGCAAGTCCGCCTGCAGGCGGCCCGCGCGCTGGGCCGGTGGCGCGCCACGCATGCCGTCGATGCGCTCGCCGCGTTGCTCGCGCACCCGATCAGCAATCTGCGCAAGGAAGCCGCGCTCGCATTGGGCGAGACCGGCGAAGCCTCTGCCCTGCCCGCCTTGCGCAGCACAGAAAGCGATAGCGACCCGGAAGTCGTTAAGGCCGTGCGGATCGCATTGGCACAGATCGAGGGCGCCCGTGCAGCCGCCTGAACACATCGACAACGACATCGCACAAGGCCGGTTGCGCCTGCACTGGGCGGACGCGGTTGTCGCACTCGACCACACTGCATTGCGCGAGACGTGCCGCTGCGCGGAGTGCCAGTTCAAGCGCCATCACGGCACGCCGATCAACGTGCCGGCCGACGTGCGCATCACCGCCGTCGCACCCGCTGGTTACGGCGTGCAACTGGTGTTCAACGATGGGCATGCGCGCGGCATTTATCCGTGGGCGTATCTGGCGACGCTTGCTGCAACTGCAGCGGCGGGCTGACATTGGTGTCGTCTATCCACATGCAATCTTGTTCGTTCCTTCGCACGTCCGCAGTCCGTAGCATCAGCTGCACAACACAGACGACGCAGGAGGAACCATGCAAAGCCATTCGCCCCACACCGCCCCATCTGGCCGCCGACGTTGGCTGGCCGCATTGCTTGCCGGCGGCATGGCCCTATGCACTGGCCTGACACAGGCCGCCGACCCGAGCACGGTGCGCATCGGCTTCCAGAAAGCCGGACTGCTGGCGGTGCTGAAAGCGCAAGGCGCGCTCGACAAACCGCTGGCCGAACTTGGTTACAAGGTGGAATGGAAGGAATTCCCAGCCGGGCCCCAACTGCTGGAAGCACTCAACACCGGCAGCATTGACTTCGGCTACACCGGCGCGCCGCCGGCCGTGTTTGCGCAGGCCGCAGGCGCGCGCCTCGTCTATGTGGGGGCCGAGCCGGGCGGCAAGACCAACGAGGCGCTGTTCGTGCTGGACAGCTCACCCGCGCGCAGCGTGGCTGACTTGAAAGGCAAGCGCATCGCGCTGCAGAAGGGCTCCAGCTCCAACTACCTGCTGGTGCAGCTGCTCCGGCGCGCCAACCTCGCGGTGCAAGATGTTCAGCCGATCTACTTGCCGCCTGCCGAGGCGCGGGCTGCTTTCGAGAGCGGCGCGGTCGATGCGTGGGTCGTGTGGGATCCGTATTACGCGCTGGCACAAAAGGCGTTGAAGACGCGCACGCTGGGCGATTTCAGCGAGCTGCCGGTGTTCAACTTTTACGAAGCCACGCCGGAATTCGTGAAGACGCATCCGCGCGCAGTCAACGCCATCCTGGCCCAGTTGCGCACGGCCGGGCTGTGGGTGAATCAGCATCCGCAGGAAACCGCCGCCCTGCTGGCGCCCAAGCTCGGCATCGAACAGCCCGTTGTGGAGACCTGGTTGCGGCGCGTGCCCTATGGCGTCACGCCGGTCACGCCGCAGATCGTCGCCTCTCAGCAGCAGATTGCAGACCTGTTCCTACAGCAGAAGCTGATTCCGAAACCGGTGAACGTGCAAAGCGCTGTCTGGCAGGCGAGTTTTCCCGTAGCGGGGCTGTGACCGCGTCTGCCATCGGTTGTCATGCAGTGCTAAGGTGCGGCACCGACACGTGAACGGAGCTGCATCGTGATTTCGAGAATCCCGTTTCTGGCGGCGCTCTTCGCGCTGTGCATCGCCGGCCCGGCGCACGCGGCAGACCTCAGCGTCCTCACGGCCGGGGCATTCCGGCCCGTGCTGGATGCGCTGGCGCCGTCTATCGAACGCACAGCCGATGTCCATCTGATCATTACGAACGGCACCGCAGGCGAACTGCTCAAGCGCATTCAAGACGGCGAAGCCTTCGACGTGGCGATCCTGCCGGAGCGCCTGGCAATGACGCTCAGCGCATCCGGCAATCTGGCGCCCCCGCTCAGCAACGTGGCGCGCGTCGGTATTGGCGTGGCGGTGCCCGAGGGCGCCCCCAGGCCCGATATCTCGACGGTCGAGCAGTTCAGACAGACCTTGCTGGCGGCGCCTTCGGTGGCGTATCTGGACCCGGCTGCAGGTGGATCGTCGGGCGTGTATCTCTCGAAACTCTTCGAGACACTTGGCATTGCACAGGCGATTGCGCCCAAGGCGGTGCGCGTTCACGGCGGGTTGGTAGGCACCCGGCTTGTCGATGGGCAAGCCGCGCTGGCCATCCACCAGATCAGCGAACTGCTTGCGGTGCCGCGCATCCAGTACGTCGGGCCATTGCCCGCGGCCGTTCAGAACTACACCGTGTATACGGCGGCCGTGAGTGCCCATGTGAAGAACCTTGCGGGCGCACAGAAACTGATCCAGGCGCTGCATGGCAAGGACGCCTCCGCCTTGCTCGAGCGCAAAGGCATGGAGCCGGCCGCGCCGCAGTAAACGCAGGCGGCCAGCGTCGTCACGTCAAAAGTTGCCGAACCGGCCAATCCAGGCAGCGACGCCCTTGCTATGCCCCTTGATGGCCGCATCCAGTTCAGCACGCGTGAGCCCATTGGGCAGCGCGTCGGGCGCCAGATCCGTGGCGATCAGCAGGAAAACGTAGTGATGCATGCCAGTGCCCTTGGGCGGACACGGCCCGAGGTAGGCCGGCTTGCCGATGGCGTTCTGGCCCATGCGCAAGGCACCGCCGGTGCCGGCACCTTCCGGCAGGCTCGTCTGCGTCATGGGGATGCCGTAGGCCATCCAGTGGTTCACGCCCAGGCCGCCCGCGCCCTGCGGGTCGGAGGCGATCAGCACGAGGCTGTTGGTGCCGGTGGGCACGTTGGACCAGTGCAGCGGCGGCGAGATGTTGTCTCCCGTGCAGTTGGCGTTGGCGGGGTTCTTGCCGGCGTATTTGCGGTCCATGACGCCGTTGTCGGCAAACGCGGGGGACTCGACGGTAAACGTGGTGTCAGCCTGCGCATACACATGCGGCACGGCCGACAGGCACGCCAGCGACAACAACGCGCGAAACAGGGTTGGCTTCAAGGCAGGTCTCCTGGCAGGAAAGACGGCGAACGGGCACCACAATACGCGAATGCGCCGCCCGTGCGCAGAGGCGCCGCCGCACAGATGGCCGTCAGATTGCCGTGCGACAATACCGCGCCCCAGCGCAGCGTTTGCCGCGCGCTCTTGCCTGACCTGACCATAGGAGAACCGGACGCATGTTCGGCAATATCACGCGTTTTCTGCTCGACACGATCTTCTCGCTCTTTGGCGCGGCACTGCTGTTGCGCGCCTGGACGCAAGCGGTGCGGCTGTCGCCGCGCAATCCGTTGTCGCAGGCGATCTTCCAGTTGACCGGCTGGCTGGTGCACCCGCTGCGCCGCGTGATTCCGGCCACGGGCTATATCGATTGGTCGTCGCTGGTGGCGGCCTATGCCACCGCGCTTGTGTATCTGTTCCTGCTGCTGGCATCGGTGGGCGTGAGCCCGATGGCGCTCGTGCCGATGGGCTTTGTGGCGGCGCTCTTTACGGTGCTCAAGTGGGCGTTCAACGTGCTGGTGTGGGTGACCATTGCGTCGGCCGTGCTGTCATGGATGGGGCCGGCATCGCCCATGGGCGCGGTGCTCAACACGCTGGTCGACCCGCTATTGCGCCCGATCCGCCGCGTGGTGCCGCCGCTGGGTGGCCGGCTCGATCTGTCTCCGCTGATCCTGCTGGTGATTGCGCAGGTGATCGTGATCGCGCTGTCGCATCTGTCGCTCTCGCCATTGTTCATGTGAGCGCGGCACGCGCCTTGCTCGACTGAGGGATATGCCGGCCGCTGCATCTAGCCGGCACCTCAGGAGGACATCATGAACGCATGGAAAACAGCGCTGGTCTGCGCGATTGCCGCGCTGGCTCCCACGCTCACGGCGTGTACGGCAGGCGGCGCAGTGGCAGGCGGTGTGGCCGGCCATGAAATCACGCATAGCACGGCCGGGACGATCGGGGGTGCCGCAGCCGGCGCCGTCATCGGCCACGAGCTGAGCAAGTAACCGAGTAATCAACACAGCGGCCGACCAGCCGCTTTTTTTTCAGGTTTGCGCAAACAAGGCGCGGTAGGCGCTGGGTGACGTGTGATACGTCCGGCTGAAATGCTGCCGCAGCGATACCGCACTGCCGAACCCGGCCAGTTGCGCAATCGCTTCGACCGGCTGGCGTGTGGTCTCAAGCATGCGCTGCGCATAGGCCAGACGCTGCCCCAGCAACCATTGGCCGACGGTGGTGCCCGTCAACTCACGAAAGCGCCGCGTGAAATTGCGGCGGCTCATCGCCGCGCGCTCCGCCAGCGAGTCGAGCGAATGCGGCTCCGCCAGATTGGCCACCGTCCAGTTCAACAGGTCCGACAGGCGATCGCCGCCGGGCGCATCGTGCAGCGGTTGCTCGATGTATTGCGCCTGGCCGCCCTGCCGGTGAGGCGCCACCACCAGCCGCCGTGCAATCCGGTTGGCCACCTCCGCGCCATGCCAGCGGCGCACCAGGTGCAAGCAGCAATCCAGCCCGGCGGCGGTGCCTGCGGATGTCACCAGCCGGCCGTCAGCAGCGTCCAGATACAGCACATCCGGCACAAGCTTCACGCGCGGGTAGCGCTGTGAAAACGCATCGGCGGCGCTCCAGTGCGTGGTTGCCTCACGGCCGTCGAGCACGCCAGCTTCAGCCAGCACAAACGCCCCCAGGCACAGGCCGACCACCGTGGCACCGCGCGCGTAGGCATCGCGCACCGCATTCACCATGGGCGCCGGCGGCCGCTCTTGCGTATCGCGCCATGACGGGACGATCAGCACGTCGGCGCGGGCAGCGTCTTCGAGTGTGAAATCGGTCTGCACGGCAAACCCGGCTGTGGTGCGCAGGCCGCCCTTCCTGGCCGGCTCCCCCGCACAGATGCGCAGGTTGTAAGACGGCAGCCCCGCCCAGATGCGGTCTTCAAACACAAGGCACGGCACAGACAGGTGAAACGGGCTGATGTCGTTGAAGGCCAGAACGGCGATTTCCTGAGGCTGCTGCGTTTGCATACGGGCTCCGCGCTTTGGCCCGATTCTTTCGATAAACGTCTTCCGGGCCACTGTCGGGAAGGATAGACATTCGCGAAGATGCTGTCCACGGGCTCACGCAAATGCGTGACCCAACCGACCTTGAGGAGTCAGCCATGTCCACGAACAATGCCCCGAAGCGCGCCCTGATCGTCATCGATGTGCAGAACGAATACTTCACCGGCGGCCTGCCGATCGAGTATCCGGACCCCCAGCAGACTGTGGCCAACGTTGGCGCCGCCATGGATGCGGCACGCGAGGCCGGCATTCCGGTGATCGTCGTGCAGCAGACCTCGCCGGCCAGCTCGCCGCTGTTTGCCATCGACACCGATGGCTGGCAACTGCACCCGGTGGTGGCATCGCGCCCGCACGATCACTATCTGCGCAAGCTGCTGCCCAGCGCCTATCCGGAGACGGACCTGGCGCAATGGCTGGAAGCACGCGGCATCGATACGCTGGCCGTGGTCGGCTACATGACGCACAACTGCGACGCGTCCACGATCAACCATGCCCTGCACAACGGCACGGCGGTGGAGTTCCTTCACGATGCATCAGGCGCCGTGCCGTATCAGAACCAAGCCGGCTTTGCGAGTGCGGAAGAGATCCACCGCGTGTTCAGCGTGGTGCTGCAATCGCGCTTTGCGGCGGTGATGTCGACCCAGGAATGGGTGCACAGCGTGAAGACCGGCGCGGTGCCGGTGCGCGACAACATCTATAAGTCGAATCAGCGGGCGCGCGGGCTGCTCAAGGATGAAGTGGCGCAACAGGCAGCCTGACCGTTCAGCCGGCCGCCCCCTCTTCGGCCGGCAAAAACCCACGGAACGATACTTCCACCTGCTCCACCATCGACGCCGATGTGGCTTCGCGCAGGGCCGCCAGCAACGCATCGAACGCGCTTTCCACGGAGGCGCGGTCGGTGGCCTCGACCAGGCGCTGGCGGATCGGGTGCTCAGCCGAGCTGAACGTGCGCGCCGCAATGTCCATGAGATACATGCGCGCCGCCGCCAGCGAACGCTTGCGTGCCGGTGCGGCAGGCGCACCCGCCTTGGGTGCAGTAGATGCCTCGGGCTGCGGCTCGGCCACCTGAACGAAAACGGGCTCGCCGGCAACATCGGTTGCGCTCTGAATGAGCCCAGCCTGCATCAGCTCGAACACGGCCTGCGCCTCCAGGCCTAGCTGACCGGCACGCACGGCAAGGTCCTCGCCCGTGGCGTGGCCATCCACCATGATCAGCAGCGCTCGGCTTGAGCGACTAAGCGCGCCGTTGCGCGTGGCAATTTCACGGCGCCCCGCGTCTGTTTTTTCGAATCGTGCAGATAACGCCCGCATGGCAGCCCCCTATCCTCGCCCGAAGATCGGCACAACATAGGGCGGCTTGTTTGCAGAATCGTGAAACCGGGGCGGCTTCCCCTCGATGGCACACGGCAAACGCTTGCACTCAGGTGGATGTCGGCAAATCCAGACACCCTCCCCTGAAGTGGGGCTGACAACGCGCACGCATCGTTGATACGGCCGGGGCCGGCATGGCCTGACGCTGCATCGCCGGCCCGCTATTGCCTGCGCGTTCTTCCAGCTCTACTATTAGTTGTTACCGGTACCAAAATCCAGCTGAACACTTCCGGAAACCACCCCGCCGATTCCCCGCAGAGGGAACCCTGCCCCACATAACAACCGAGACACCATGCCCGCCCAACCTCCACGCAGACTGCGCAGCCAGCTTTGGTTCGACGATCCGAGCCACGCCGACATGACTGCCCTCTATGTCGAACGCTTCATGAACTACGGCCTGACGCGCGAAGAGCTGCAGTCGGGCCGGCCGATCATCGGCATTGCCCAAACGGGTAACGACTTGGCGCCGTGCAACCGGCACCACCTGGAACTGGCGCAGCGTGTGAAGGCCGGCATACGCGACGCGGGCGGCATCCCGATGGAGTTTCCGGTTCACCCGCTTGCAGAGCAAAGCCGCCGCCCGACCGCCGCGCTCGATCGCAACCTCGCCTATCTCGGGCTGGTCGAGATCCTGCACGGCTTCCCGCTTGACGGCGTTGTGCTGACGACCGGTTGCGACAAGACCACACCCGCCTGCCTGATGGCCGCCGCCACGGTCGACCTGCCGGCAATCGTCCTGTCTGGCGGGCCGATGCTGGACGGCTGGCACGAGGGCAAACGGGTCGGCTCCGGCACCGTCATCTGGCATGCGCGCAACCGGCTGGCCGCCGGCGACATCGACTACGAAGGCTTCATGGAGCTGACCACCGCATCGTCACCGTCGATCGGCCACTGCAACACGATGGGCACCGCGCTTTCGATGAACAGCCTGGCCGAAGCGCTGGGCATGTCGCTGCCCGGGTGCGCCAGCATTCCGGCGGCGTATCGGGAGCGTGGCCAGATGGCCTACGCCACCGGCAAGCGCATCGTCGACTTGGTGCACGAAGACATCCGGCCCTCGAAGATCATGACGCGCGCGGCGTTTGAAAACGCCATCATGGTGGCCTCGGCGCTTGGCGCGTCCACCAATTGCCCGCCTCACCTCATCGCCATTGCGCGCCACATGGGCCTGGAACTGAGCCTCGAAGACTGGCAGCGCCACGGAGAATCGGTTCCGCTTCTGGTGAACTGCATGCCGGCAGGCGAATACCTGGGTGAGAGCTTCCACCGCTCGGGCGGCGTGCCGGCCGTGTTGCGCCAGCTCAGCGCGGGCGGCTTGCTGCGGCGCGATTGCCCCACCGTGTCGGGCCGCGCGATCGGCGCGATTGCGGATGCCGCCCCCGACGCCGACCGCGATGTGATTTTTCCTGTGGACGCACCGCTCAAGCACCGCGCAGGGTTCATCGTGCTGTCGGGCAATTTCTTTGACAGCGCCATCATGAAGATGTCGGTGGTGGGCGAGGCATTCCGGCAGACCTACCTGAGCGAACCCGGCGCGGAAAACGTCTTCGAGACGCGAGCGATCGTCTTCGATGGCCCGGAGGACTATCACGCCCGCATCAACGATCCGGCCCTCGCCATTGACGAGCGATGCATCCTCGTCATCCGTGGCTGCGGAACGGTCGGCTATCCGGGCAGCGCCGAGGTCGTCAACATGGCGCCGCCGGCAGCGCTCGTCAAGCAAGGAATCGAATCGCTGCCGTGCATGGGCGATGGCCGGCAGAGCGGCACCTCCGCAAGCCCATCCATCTTGAACATGTCTCCGGAGGCGGCTGTGGGTGGCGGCCTCGCACTATTGCGCACCGGCGACCGCATCCGTGTGGACCTCAATGCGCGCAAGGTCGATGTGCTGATCGACGCGGAAGAGCTTGAACGCCGCCGTGAAAGCGCAACGTTCAGCGTGCCGCAGTCGCAAACGCCTTGGCAGGAAATCTATCGGAAGTTTGTCGGGCAGCTTTCAACGGGCGGATGCCTGGAGCCGGCAACGCTGTATCTGAATGTCATCGAGACGCGGGGCAATCCACGGCACTCGCATTGAGGCAGGAAGCTGCCGGCTATGCGCTCTCGCGCTCGACAACGCTGAAGTCGATGTGCGAGAGCTTGCGCGCGCTCGTGGCCTCGCCCACGCCGAGCGCATCGAGCAAGACCTCGCCCGTGCGCAGCCCAATGCCATAGGCATCGACGGAGATCGTCGTGATGGTCGGGTGGCAACACCACGCGACTTCAAAATTGCCGAAGCCCGCAACAGCGATGTCGCCGGGCACCGTCAGGCCGCGCCGGTGGCATTCCATGATGGCGCCGAATGCGGACATGTCGCTCACGCACATCACGGCATCGGTGTCCGGCCAGGCTTCCAGCAAGGCGGCCATGGCGGGCCCGCCGTGGCTCATGGTGATGGGCGAGTCGCCCAGGCGGATCACGCGCGGCTCGCCAAGGCCAAGCGCCTTGATTCCGCTCACGTATCCACGCATGCGGTCGGTACCGCGCCGGTCCAGCTCGCTTGCGCCGCACAGGAAACCGATGCGCCGGTAGCCCCGCGCATGCAGGTGGCGCAGCATCGCGAGCGACGCCTTGGCGTTCGAGAACCCGACCGCCCTATCGATCGGGCGCTCAGGCAGATCCCACATCTCGACAATGGGGATGCCGGCGCGCTCCAGTAGCGCGCGCGTGCCTGCACTGTGGTGGCGCCCGGTCAATGCAATGCCGCGCGGCTGATGGCGCAGAAGCGACTTCACCAGCGCCTCTTCCTGGTCGAGGTGGTAATCGGTGTCACCCAGCAGCAATTGCAGGCCATGTGGCGCAAGCGCATCCGTCAGCCCGCGCACGGTGTCGGCAAAGTTGGAACTGGCCAGCGAAGGCACCAGAGCGGCGACGAACTCCGACCGGCCGCTCGACAGCATCCCGGCCGCGGCCGTAGCGACGTAACCGAGTGCGTCGATCGCCTGCTGCACGCGCGCGCGGGTCTCGGGCGACACGCTTCCGCCTGCCAGCACCCGCGATACCGTCATCTTCGACACGCCGGCCGCGCGCGCAACATCGGCCATGCGAGGGGGTGTGGTGCCGGTGGTCATTGGGAAACGCCTACGCGCAAGGGGAAGAGGAAAGAGAAAGAGGAGTGGCGATCATAGCGGAACCGGCCGTGATGCAGCCGGGCGCTACGCCTGCGTCAGCGCGCGGCCGATGCGGTCCGCCATCCCCGCAACACCAACAACGAGACGCTTTTCCCTGCGCGCGTCCAGCCGGCTGATGGGCACGCTGGAACTCACGGCAACGTGCTTTCCCAGCGGCGTGACGCCGACGAACGCCGCAAAGCAGGCCAGCCCCGCCACCACCTCCTCACGCTCCGTCGCCAGCCCCCGCACGCGAATGCTCTCGAGCTCGTGGAGGAGATCGGCCCGGCGCGTGGTCGTGCGCTCCGTCATGGCGGCCAGACGGGCAGGCAGGAGCGCGCGCACCGCTTCGTCATCCAGGCTGGCGAGAAGCGCCTTGCCCAGCGCGCAGCAATGCGCCGGCAAGCGCAGGCCGACATCCGATACCAGACGAACCGGCCGCGGCGCATCCTCCCGCGCGATGTACACGACTTCCGCGCCGTCGAGCACGGCAAGCTGGACGACTTCGTTGTGTGTGGCCACGAAGGCGGCGGATTCGCGCCGGAACGCTGCCAACAAGCTGTCATGGCGGAAATAGGCGTTACCCAGCTCAAACAAGGTCAAGCCGATCAGATAGCCATCGGCCCGCTTTTCGATCCAGCGGCGCTTTTCGAGCGACTCCAGCAGCAGGTACAGCGTGCTTCTGGACATGCCCGTCGCCTGCGCCAATGCGGCCGGCCGGACGGGAGACGTCGCCGCGCAAAGTATTTCCAGCACGTCATGTATGCGCTTGAGTGCTGGCACCTCGTAATCTGTCTTCACTGGAAAGCTACTCCGCTCATGATTGGCTCGATTGTCCAACAAGTTGGAAATTACGTCACCGTGTTGGACACCCCGAACCGCCATCTCTACGATCACGCGGGTTCCTTGGCAACAAGGGTGTCCAATTTACGGAGTGCACATGACCGCCATCGCCAACTATTTGCCGCACGATCTGGAGCAGTCAACGCTCGTTGGTCGTGTCTGGCGTACGACCGCCAACGGCGCGGGGCCATCTGTCGTGGTGGTGCGCAACGGTGTCGTGTTCGACATCACGGAAGCCGTGCCAACGGTGGCAGATCTGTTCGAGCATCCTGACGCACTGGCCGTGGCCCGGCAGGCTCCGGGGGAAAACCTGGGCCGCGTCGAAGCGCTTGTCGAACGCTCGCTGGCTGCTGATCGTGCGAACAACGCGCCGACCCTGCTTGCGCCGAACGACCTCCAGGCAATCAAGGCCTGCGGTGTGACGTTCGCGGTCAGCCTGATCGAGCGCGTGATCGAAGAACAGGCTGGCGGGGATCCGGCCAAGGCCCGCGACGTGCGCGAGTCGATCGTCGGCGTGGTGGGCTCGGACCTCTCCAAGATCAAGCCCGGCTCCGAAGCGGCCATGCGGCTCAAGGAAGAGCTGCAGCGACGGGGCGCATGGTCGCAATACATTGAAGTCGGTATCGGCCCCGATGCGGAAGTGTTCTCCAAATCGCAGCCGATGTCGGCAGTCGGGTTCGGCGCCGACGTGGGCTTGCATCCGGCCTCGCGCTGGAACAACCCGGAGCCGGAGATCGTGCTTGCGGTCAGCAGCGCCGGCCATGTCGTCGGGGCAGCGCTCGGCAACGACGTGAACCTACGCGACATCGAAGGGCGCTCCGCATTGCTGCTGGGCAAATGCAAGGACAACAACGGCTCCTGCGCGATCGGCCCGTTTGTGCGCCTGTTTGACGAGCACTTCACGATCGACACGATTCGCGCGACGCAGGTATCGCTGCGTGTTGAAGGCGCCGACGACGGCTTCACGCTCGACGGCTTAAGCCACATGAGCGAGATCAGCCGCGACCCGCTCGACCTCGTCACCCAGACCTGCGGACCGCATCATCAATACCCGGACGGCTTCATGCTGTTCCTCGGCACGATGTTCTCGCCGATCAAGGATCGCGACGCACCGGGTGCCGGCTTCACGCACCACCTCGGCGACCGCGTAACGATCAGCGCGCCTGCACTCGGCGCGCTCGTCAACACGGTGCGCCTGTCGACAGAGATCGCGCCGTGGACGTTCGGTGTCCGCGCCCTGTACCGCAACCTGGCAGCACGCGGGCTCGTCCGTCAGGATTGATCGGTCATCGCAGCGGAAAAGTTCACGGCAGAGTCCGTGGAAGGCCGCCCCTTGACCGGCGCGCGAAACGCGAACAATCCGCCGGCAAGCGACTCCTTCTGCAACGCCTCGTCCGACAGCCCCTTTCGGGCGGTGGTTGCATAGACCGTCTGCAAGTCATCGCCGCCAAATGCGAGCTTGGTGATGTTGGAACACGGAAAGTCGACGCGCCCGATGCATCGGCCGTCGGGCGAGAACCGCTCGATCCGTCCTCCGCCGAACAGCGCGACCCACACGCACCCTTCCTCGTCGACGGCCATGCCGTCCGGGTGGCCGGTGCCCTCAATCGAGGTGAAGACGCGCTTGCGTTGCAGGCTGCCGTCGTCGCCAAGGTCGAAGGCATAGACCACACGCTGCAAGGTATCGGTGTGATACAACGTGCGGCCGTCCGGGCTCGTGGTCGGGCCATTCGTGATCACGTAGCCTGAGTCGCGCACGCTCAGCCGGCCATCCAGACCGACGCGGTAGAGCTGCCCGCTGGGCTCGGATTCCCCATCGTCCATCGAGCCAAACCACAGTGCCCCGGTGCGATCGACAAAGCCGTCGTTCAGACGGTTTCCCGGCTGATCGGTTTCGACCGGCAACACGCGACTGAAGCTGCCCGTTGCAAACGCGAACCGGTAGAGGCCACCTTGCACGCCACAGATCCAATTGCCGTCAACGCTGGGCAGCGCAAAGCCGATCTGGCCGGGTGCGATCCAGCTGCGGCGCACAGCGGTATCGGGGTCATATCGGTAGAGCCGTCGGCCTTTGATATCGACAAAGACCAAGCAGCGCGACGCCGCGTGCCACACCGCGCCTTCACCGAGCGTTGCGCCTACGCGCCAGACGCATTCCGGAATGATCGGTGCCGTCATCCGCCGTACCACCCGGCATCGACAAAGTACTCACGCGCCGTGCAACGCGCGGCATCGTCCGATGCAAGAAACAGCGCCATTCGGGCTACGTGTTCCGGCTCGACACGCTCATGCAGGCATTGCTCGGCCAGCAGCTTGGCTTCGCTCTCGGGCGATTGCCAAAGTGCCATCTGCCGAGGCGTGCGGACCGCGCCGGGCACGATGCAATTGACGCGAATGCCGAATCCGCCAAGGTCGCGCGCGAGCCCACGCGTCAGGCCTTCAATGCCGGCCTTGGCCGTCATGTAGATAGCGAGGTCCGGTTGGGCAAGATGCCACGAGATGGACCCGAGGTTCAGGATCACACCACGCCCCAGCTTCTTCATGCCGGGCAGCACGGCTTGCGCGCAGAAGAACTGATGGCGCAGGTTCACCTCGATGCGGTTGTCCCAATAGGCTTGCGACACCGTTCCGATCTGATGGCGGTCATCATTTGCGGCGTTGTTGATCAGGACTTCGATGGGGCCGGATTCGGCTTCAATGCCTGAGAACGTGGCGTTCAGCGCATCGACATCGCGCAGATCGCAGTAGCGAAAGACCGGCGGATGCACGCACTCGCCCAGCGACGCCGCCAGCGCTTCTGAGTCCGCACGCGCAATATCCAGAAACGTAACGCGCGCCCCCTGTTTGGCAAAGCCTTCGACGATGGCAGCACCAATGCCGCTACCGCCGCCGGTAATCACAACGTTCTTGTTAACAAGGCTCGGATAAATCGCATAAGACATAGGAGATTCCAGTTACAGCAAAAAGAGATAAAGCCCGCAGCGCTGGTTCAGCGACGGCCGGAGCGCGAGATGACGTCCACCCAGACGGCCAGAACGAGGATGCCGCCCTTGACGATCATCTGCCAGTACGCGTCGACGTCGAGCATGGACATGCCGTTGTCGAGGCTGGCCATGACCAGCGCGCCGACCAGCGCACCGTAGACCGTGCCCGCGCCGCCGCGCATTGACGTGCCGCCGATAAAGCAGGCCGCGATAGCATCCAACTCGCCCATCGTCCCGGCGGACGGTGAGCCCGCAGCGAGCCGCGCCGTATTGACGATGCCGGCAAACGCGCACATCAGGCCCATGAGCCCGAAGATGGCCAGCTTCACGCGATCGGTATTGATGCCCGACAGGCGCGTGGCCTCCAGGTTCGAACCCACGGAGTAGATACGGCGCCCGAATACCGTCTGGCTGGCAATCCACGAAAAAATGCCCAGCAGCGCCAGAACGAGGAGAACCGGCACCGGGATGCCGCCATAGCTGTTGAGCGTGGCGACAAACGCAACGATGACCGCGCCCGCCGCAATCAACTTGGCGACGTCTTGCCATAGCGGTGCGACATCGAGTTCATAGCGGCGGTGCTCACGCCGCTGTCGGATCACCACGAAGATCAACAGGCAGAAGATCAGCACTGCCATCAGGTCACCCACCCGGCGCGGCAGGTAGCCCTGGCCGATCAGCACGAAGCTGTCCGACACCGGCGCAATCGTCGAGCCATGTGTGAGGCCGAGCAGAATGCCGCGATACGCGAGCATGCCGCCCAGACCAACGATGAAGGACGGAACGCCCCGGTAGGTTGACCACCATCCGTTGAACAAACCCATGGCCACGCCGAGCAACAGCACCACAGGCACCGTCGCCACAATTGGCCAACCCAGTCCTTGATCCAGGATGGCAGCCACGCCGCCAAGCAAGCCCAACAGCGAACCGACCGAGAGATCGATCTCGCCCGCGATGATGACGAACACCATCCCACAGGCCAGCATCCCCGTGATCGACATCTGCCGCAGCAGATTGGAGAGATTGCGTGCCGACGTAAACGCACCGTCGGTCAGCATCGAAAAGAACAGCCAGATCGCGGCCACGGCGATCAGCAACGCCAGGATCTTGTAGCGTGCGAAGAGTTGCCTCAGGCGCTGGGTTGCCTTGAGCGTGCTACGCGAAGGGTCCACCCCGCCGGCGGCTTGTGGGCTCGTCTGAGAAGTCATGCGTGGCCTACCTGATGAAAAGTGGATGCGTGCCGCACCGGTTGAATGGCTGCGGTCAGAATGTGTTCCTGCGTCAGCCCGTCGTTCACGAAGTCGCCACGCAGCTCGCCCTCGCCGATCACCAGCACGCGATCCGAAATGCCGAGCACTTCGGGCAGTTCCGATGAAATGACGATGATGGCCATGCCGCGTTTGGCCAGGTCACCGATGAGCTTGTAGATCTCGTACTTTGCTCCGACATCCACGCCGCGCGTCGGCTCGTCCAGAATCAGGACGCGCGGCTCGGTGAGCAGCATTCGCGTGAGGACGGCCTTTTGCTGATTGCCGCCCGACAGGCTGGCAATCGGCAGCATCGGATGCGCGGCACGTACGGCAAGCCGGCGCATCTCCTTGCGGATCGTGTCGAGTTCGGCCGCGCCGTCAATGCGGCCGAGACGCGAAAAACGCTGGAGGACGGCAAGCGTGATGTTGTGTCCGACACTCATCAGCGAGACGATGCCGTGACGTTTGCGGTCTTCCGGCACCATCGCAATGCCCGCACGAATGGCGTCAAGCGGCGCCCGGACTTTCAACGGTTTTCCGTCAAGTACGAGTTCCACCTCACTGGCGCCTTCATACGCGCCAAAAACCGCCTGCATCAGCTCGGTTCGCCCTGCCCCAACCAGCCCCGCCACGCCAAGAATTTCACCCCGCCGCACCGAGAAGGACACATCATCGACCCGCTTGCGAGTCGGGTTGTTCGCGTCGTAGCACGTCACATTGCGCGCCTCGAAAACAACCTCCCCGATGGGATGGGGTTCGCGCGGGAACAGTTGCGTAATCTCGCGCCCGACCATCTGCGCGATGATGCGGTCGGTGGTCAGGTCGTGCATCGGTGCGGTCGACACATGGCGGCCGTCACGGATGACGGTGACCGTGTCACACACCGCTTCCACCTCGTCGAGCTTATGCGAGATGTAGACACACGCAATGCCGCGCGCCTTCAGATCGCGCACGATATCGAGCAGGATGCGCGTTTCAGCCGCCGTAAGCGACGACGATGGCTCGTCCAGAATCAGCAGCTTCGCGCGCTTGTTGAGCGCCTTGGCGATCTCAATCAATTGCTGATGGCCGCCGCCGTAGTGCATCACGGGCAACGCGACATTGATGCCCCGGATGTTCAGGTCACGCAGCAGCTTGTCTGCGCCCTGGTACATGGCCGCGTAGTTCATGCGGCCGCCGGGCAGCGTGATCTCGTTGCCGAGATAGATGTTCTCAGCCACCGACAATTCCGGCACCAGCATCAGTTCCTGGTGGATGATGACGATGCCCGCCCGCTCGGTGTCGCGAATACCGCTCGCGTGGAGCGGCTGCCCCTCCCAGAGGATTTCGCCATCCCAGGTTCCGCTCGGGTAGACGCCGGAGAGCACCTTCATGAGCGTTGATTTTCCGGCGCCGTTCTCGCCGCACAGGCCGACACACTCGCCGGGCCTTACGACCAGGTTGATACCGTCGAGCGCCTTCACACCGTCAAACGTCTTGACGATGCCGCGCATCTGCAACAGAGGTTCAGACATGCCTCGTCCTTGAGGTACGAACGCGGCCGGCGACAAAGCGTTGGCTCGTCGCCGGCACGAAGTGGCCCTGGCTGCGCGACCTTATTGGCCGCCGCCGATCTGAGCCTGCGTGTAGAAGCCGTCTTTCACCACCAGGTTGACGTTGTCCTTCGTGAGTTGGGTGGGTTGCAGCAACACCGTGTCGACCTTCTTCTTGCCGTTGTCGTACTGCGCGTTGTACTTGGGCTTGTCACCCTTGGCGAGTGCCACCGAAAGCTGCGCCGCCTCAGTGGCAATCAGCTTGAGCGGCTTGTAGACCGTCATCGTCTGCGTGCCGGCAATCACGCGCTTGACGGCGGCAAGGTCTGCATCCTGCCCCGACACCGGCACTTTGCCGGCGAGCTTCTGTGCAGCCAGTGCCTGGATCGCGCCACCTGCCGTGCCGTCGTTGGATGCCACCACCGCATCGATCTTGTTGTTGTTCGCTGTCAGCGCGTTTTCGACAATACCCAGCGCAGCAGACGCGCTCCACTCGGGCACCCATTGCGAGCCCACGACCTTGATGTCGCCGCGGTCGATGGCCGGCTGCAGCACCTTCATCTGGCCTTGCCGCAGCATCTTCGCGTTGTTGTCGGTGGGGGCGCCACCAAGCAGGAAGTAGTTGCCCTTGGGGCGGACGTTGTAGACGCCCTGCGCTTGCAGCTCGCCCACCTTCTCGTTGTCGAAGGAGATATAGGCATCGACGTCGGCATCGAGAATCAGGCGGTCATACGACACCACCTTGATGCCGGCCTTCTTGGCTTCCGCCACCACGTTGGTCAGCGCCTTGGAGTTGAACGGCACGATGACGATCACGTCGACACCGCGCGAGATCAGGTTCTCGATCTGGGAGATCTGACGTTGCTCGCTGGCATCCGCCGATTGCACCGACACTTTCGCGCCCAGCTTTTCTGCGGCAGCGACAAAGTAGTCGCGGTCGCGCGACCAGCGCTCCACGCGCAGGTCATCAATACAAAAGCCAATCTCCGGATGCGCCTTGCTGGCATGCGCCAGAGGCGCCGCAATCGACAGGCTGGCGAGCACTGCACCGCAAAAGGCGGCCCTCAGAACACTACGGCGTTGGTTCGATTTCATGTCTCACTCCATCTTCTATTGTTGGTGGATACCCCTAGGCCGACGGTGCGCGTGGTGCGCCGCAATAGTGATCTCGCCCGGCTCGACGGCCATCGCATGGTGATGCGGCCGCTCAGCACGGGCAATTACGAAATTGCCCAACCGCCCTAACATTTCTTGCCACCCCGCCGCGATCGTCTGACAGCGCCCCACGTAGCCAATAGAATGTGCAAGCGCGCAGCACGCCCCAGCGCTGCAGCCGTTTGGCAACCCCTGCCACCGCGAGCGGCCCGAGCCACCATGCACCGTCAACCTTCCGATCCATCGCAGCACGCGCGCATTCATCGCATTGCGCTGCTGTTCAATGCCAACAAGGTGTATGACCGCGAGATCATCGCGGGCATTGGCGACTACATGCGCTCCACGCGCGTGACGTGGGACTTGTTTCTGGAAGAGGATTTCCGCTGCCGGCTGCCCGGCATCGAGCGGTTTGATGGAGACGGCATCATTGCGGATTTCGACGACCCTGCAGTCGCTGAAGCGCTGTGCGGTTGCCCGCTGCCGGTCGTGGCCGTCGGCTCATCATATGAAGATGCAGCGCAATACCCGGCAAAGGAGCCCTATGTCGCAACGGACAACGGCAAGCTGGTCTCGCTGGCCTACCGGCACCTGATCGAAGCAGGCCTGCAGCACTTTGCGCTGTACAGCCTGCCCCAGGCACCAGAGAACCGCTGGGCACAGCAGCGCGAGCTCGCCTTTACCCGCTTGCGCCGGCTCGACAATCCCAGCGCCCCGATTGAGCAAGAGATTTACCGGGGCCTCTCGACCAGCGCGCCGACCTGGCATCAGGCGATCGGCCAGTTGATTGAGTGGCTGCGTGCCTTGCCCAAGCCCATCGGCATCATTGCCGTCACCGACGCGCGGGCCCGGCACCTGCTGCAAGCATGCATGACGGCAGGGTTGGCCGTGCCAGAGGAAGTCGCCATCATTGGCATCGACAACGATCCGCTCACACGCACCTTGAGCCGCATCCCGTTGTCATCGGTCATTCAGGGCACGATGGAGATGGGGCGCACCGCCGCACATCTGCTGCATCAGATGCTGGGCGGTGCCCGCTTGGCAGGCCGGCAGATTCTCGTGCCGCCGGTTGGCATCAATGTGCTGGCGTCGTCCAGGCACCAGCCGCTTTCCAGCCCGTATGTCATGCGCGCGCGCCACTTCATCCGGCAGTACGCCTGCCAGGGAATCAAGACCGAGCAGGTCGCGGACTACGTCGGTATCTCGCGGTCATCGCTCGAAGAACACTTTCGTCGTGAATTGAATTGCACCGTGCACCAGGAAATCCTTCGCCATAAGCTCGACGCCGCCAAGCACATGCTGGCCAGCCGTGATGTCGCAACCGCCGAGGTGGCGGTGCGCTGCGGCTTTACCTCACCGCAATACATGCACGCCGTATTCCGCCGTGAGCTGGATTGCACGCCGCGCGAATACCAGGAACGCACGATCGCAGAGGGCCAATCATGAGCATCGCGCCAGCGCTGTCCGCACACGCGCCGCTCGACGGCGCCATCTCGTCTGCAACATGGGGGCACTTGCCGGACGGTGAACCGGTTCGGCTGTTCACGCTGCGCAATGCCTCGGGCATGCGCGTTTCGATCAGCGATCTGGGGGCAACGCTCGTCTCCTGGCAAGCACCTGACCGCGGCGGGCGCCTGGGCGAGATTCTTCTGAACCACGCGACGCCTGCCGCCTACCTGGAATCGCCGGGTTATCTGGGCGGCTTGATCGGGCGCTGGGCCAACCGGATTGCCGGCGCACGCTTCACGCTCGACGGCATCGACTACGCGCTCGACCGCAATGAGGGCGGCAATCTGCTCCACGGCGGGGCGAGCGGGTTTCATCGGGCGCTATGGGAGGCTGAGGATGAGGACGGCGCATTGGTCCTGCGGCTCACGTCCCCAGAAGGCGATGCGGGATTCCCCGGCAATGTCGCCGTCCAGGTTCGCTATGCGCTTGACGACGATGGCACGCTGTCGATCGACTATGAAGCGCGGACCGATGCGCCCACGCCGATCAACCTGACAAGCCACGGGTATTTCAACCTGAGCGGCAAGCCCGGCACCGACATCAAGGGCCACATCCTGTCGATCGATGCCGACGCCTTTCTGGAAGTCGACGCCAAGCTGATCCCGACGCGAACAGCCAGCGTCGCGGGCACGGCATTCGATTTTCGTCAGGGGGCGCCCATTGGGGTACGGCTGGACTGGCCTAACGCGCAACTCGCGCAGGCCGGCGGGTTCGATCACTGCTTCGTGCTGCGCAATACGGCGCCGGAGGGTCACCCGCATGTACGCGCGGTCGCGCGGCTGTATGACCCCGGCAGCGGGCGCGAATTGACGGTGCTCACCGATCAGCGCGGGCTGCAGTTTTACTCGGGGCACAAGCTGGGGGGCACGCACGCGCTGCGCAGCGGCTTATGCCTGGAAGCGAGCGCGTTCCCGAACCAGGTCAACATGCCCGATGCGCAAGCGGTCATGTTCCGCCCCGGCCAGGTCTACCGCCAGCACACCGCATACCGCGTGTCGGTTGCTGAAGAGACCTGAGCCGCCAGACCTGAGCCGCTTTTCAGGCGCGCGGCTTGGATGTTCAATGCGCAGCAGCGGCCGCGCCGTGCATGACTTCGTGCGAGCCACGGATGCCGTTGAACCACGCGTTGAGCACCACGGCCACCAGCGTGCCCATCACGATGCCGCTGTGGGTGATGGGGTGCATCCAGTCCGGAAAGTGGTGGAAGAACGCCGGCGCCAGCGTCGGCATCATGCCAAAGCCGACCGACACCGCGATGATCAGCAGGTTGTGGCGCTGCTGCTGGAAATCGACCATGCCCAGCATGCGGATGCCGGCTGCAGCCACCATGCCGAACATCACGATGCCCGCGCCGCCCAGCACGTATTGCGGCACAGACGCCACCACGTAAGACAGCTTCGGAAACAGCCCCAGCACGATCAGCAGCAACCCGCCAGCGGCCGCCACATAGCGCGAACGTACGCCCGTGATCGACACCAGCCCGATGTTCTGCGAGAACGACGTATGCGGAAACGTGTTGAACACGCCCGCCACAACCGTCGCCAGACCGTCGGCACGCAGGCCGTTGGTGAGTTCGTTGCGCGAGATCGGCTTGCCCACCACGTGCGACAGCGCGAGGAACATGCCAGTTGATTCCACCAGCGTGATCACGATCACGATGCACATCGAGATGATGGCCGACAGCTCGAACTTCGGCATGCCGAAGTGGAACGGTGTCACCAGCGTCATCAGCGGCGCCGCGCTCGCATCCGCCAGCGACACCTTGCCAAACGCCGCTGCCACTAGCGTGCCCGTCACGATGCCAAGCAGCACCGCGATATTGCACAGCAGTGCATTACCGAACTTGGTCAGCAGCAGAATCGTCACCAGCACCAGCGCCGCAATGGCCAGGCCGAACGGATCGCCAAACGCCGGGTTCGGCACCATGTGGCGCACGCCGTCGACCACCTGCGGAATCATCTGCTGACCGCCTGCGGCCCAGTTGATGCCTACGCTCAACAGCGAAAAGCCGATCAGCATGATGACCGTGCCCGTTACCACGCGCGGGAACAGGCCAAGCAGCCGCCCCATCAGCGGCGCAATGGCAATGCCGAACACACCTGAAACGATGGACGCCCCGAAGATGCCGGGCAGCCCCATGCTGGGCTCCACGCCAATGGCGATCATGGGTGCAACCGCGGCAAACGTGACGCCCATCATCACCGGCAGACGGATCCCGAAGATCAGGAAACCGAGCGATTGGATAAGCGTGCCGATGCCAGCCGCAAACAGGTCGCAATTGACCAGATACGACAGATCGCTCTTCGACAGACCAAGCGCATTGCCGACAATCAGCGGCACGGCAATCGCACCGGCGTACATCACCAACAGGTGCTGCAGACCAAGAGCAAACAGGCGGGGCAGCGGCAGACGCTCGTTGACGGGATCGACAGCGGCGTGAGCGATTGTCGACGAAGAAGGCGAGGGTTGGCCGGGGGATTGGCGCATTGTTTGTCTCCTGGGGCCGCCCCCGTGTCAATGCCGGGAGCGTGCTTTAGGCGGATGTGGCGGAGTCCATCCGCCGGCATTCATGCGGCGTGATGCCGCGTATTTGCCGGAATCTTGGAGGTGCGCCGTTTTTCTGTCAACAATTGCCACTGTTTTTTGTGTACATATTTTGCGTTCTGAAACGTGTGTGCGCTGTCATCCACCTCTTCACGCATGCAAGCGTGCCCGCGAGACCGAGGCCCCAAAGAAAAAGCGCAGCCGCGAAATGACTCGCTGGCCGCGCAGTAAGAAACTGGCAGGTCAAGCACAGACCAAGCGTCGCAGGCCAAAGGCAGCGGCGCCCGGTTGACCTCAGATCAGGTCGGCGTCGGCAGCCATGCGCGATCACGCAGGCGCGAGCGGATGCGGGCGATGGCCTGGCTGTGGATCTGGCACACGCGCGATTCCGACACGCCCATCACGGCGCCGATTTCACGCAGGTTCAGATCCTGCTCGTAGTAAAGGCTCATCATGAGCTTTTCGCGCTCGGGCAGCGCCTCGATGGCGGCGACAACCGATTCGCGCAGGTCGTGGTCCAGCAGTTGGTCCAGCGGCGTGGCGTCGTTCTCGGGTGCGCGGTTCTCGATGAAGGCGTCGGCGTCTTCGCGGTCGAAATCTTCGTAATACAGCAGCTGGCTGCCTTGCAGGTCGACCAGTTGCTTCTGGTATTCGGCCAGCGACATGCCCAGCGCTGCCGCAATCTCGGTTTCGGTGGGCGCGCGACCCTTCTGCTGCTGCAGCTTCTGGATCGCCTGCTCGATCGTGCGCGCGTTGCGGCGCAGGCCGCGCGGCAGCCAGTCCGAGCCGCGCAGTTCGTCCAGGATCGCGCCGCGGATACGCTGGGCTGCGTAGAACTCGAACTGCACACCCTGCGTTTCCTCATAGCGCGACAGCGCGTCGAGCAAGCCCATCATGCCGGCCTGGATCAGGTCGTCCAGCTCAACGCTGGCGGGCAGCTTGACCATCATCTGGTTGGCAATGCGACGCACCAGCGGTGCGTACATGGCCATCTCGTCGGACTTGGTCTTGCGACCGGTTGCGGTGTACATATTCATGCCTGCCTTTGACGCTTCGTTCATGCTGCGCCTCAATAAACCAATTCGGCCGCGCGTGCGGTGGCGCGGGGCGTCGCAGTCGAAGTCGACATTGACGTGTCTTGCGCCGATTCATCCGCCGGCTGTGCCGGTGCCCGCGCCGACATGACCACCCGCGACGGCGCACTGCCATCACCGGCTTGGGCCTCGGCGCTGGCCCAGCTCAACATTTCTTCGGCAAGCTGGCGGAAGGCCATGGCCGAAGGCGATGCGGGAAACGCGCTCGCCACGGGCTTGCCGAGCGAGAGCGCAAGTTCTACGTGCCGGTCCTCTGGGAGGTAGCCGGCGAAATCGATACGGGTGTTCAGGTACTGGCCCACGGTGTTGGCCAGGTTGCTGAACACGCGCACTGCGGAATCCACCGAATGCGCGCCGCACACCACGGTGCGGATGCCAGCGCTGCCTTGCAGCACGGCGGTTTTCTTGAGCAGCGTGTACGCGCTCTTGATGCCTTCCGGACCATCGGTGAAGGTCAGCAGCACGTCGTCGCAGACTTCAGCCACGGTGCTCAGCGCCCGGGTGCCGAAATGCGCGGCCACGAGCGTCACATCCGCCGTCTCGTCGTACTGCTCGAGCACGCCGGGCATGGCGAGCATGGTCTGGGCGTTCACCACGGCCGTGTCGCGGCCCATGGCGGACAGCGCGATGCGCAGGTTGTCGACAAAGTCGTCGACCTGCTCTTGCCCACCGATCACCAGCACACGGCGGGCAGCGGCATGACCGAGCATGCGCCGCAGCCCTGCGGCTTGATCCTTGGCGAATGGCGTCGTCATGGTCGCCCCCTTGTCAGGCGAAATCGAAAGCGGCCAGGCCAGGTTCGCGGTTACGCGCAGCGCCTTGCGCCACGAGCAACGATTCATCCGAATCCAGCGTGAACGACGACTGCTCCGCACCAGCCCGGAACGAGCGATGGATCAGCAGCTTCTTGTTCGGCACCGCAATGTCCTCCGGCACACGCTGGCCGTACGACACGTAATGCAGCGGCAGGCGGCGGCGGATCATCACGTCCATCGCGTGGCCCACCGAGGCAGCCTCGTCGATCTTGGTCAGGATGCAGCCAGCCAGGTTGGCGTCGCGGTAGGCACCCACAACTTCATCGAGCGTCTTGCCGTTGCTTGCAGCGTTGAGCAGCAGCAGGCGCTTGATCGACGGGCCCACGGCATGCAGCATCGCCATCTGCTCGGACACGGCGCGGTCGCGCTGGCTCATGCCGATGGTGTCGATCAGCACAACGTGCTTCTCGCGCAGATCGTTCAGGGCCAGGCTCAGGTCTTGCGCGTCTTTCACGGCATGCACCGAGACGCCCAGGATCTTGCCGTAGATGCGCAGTTGTTCATGGCCACCGATCCGGTAGCTGTCGGTGGAGAGCAGTGCCACACGCGATGCGCCATGGCGCAGCACGAAGCGCGCGGCCAGCTTGGCGGTCGTGGTGGTCTTGCCCACGCCGGTCGGGCCCATCAGGGCAAACACGCCGCCCTGGTCGAGCAGGCTGTTTTCATCCGACACGGTGGTCAGGTTCTTTTCAATCGCGCGCTGCACGAAATCCAGCGCGCCTTCATACGAGTCGTGCTGCGGCATGTTCTCGAGCACGTAGCGCGTGAGCTGTGCCGAGAACCCTGCGTTGAGCATGGTCTGGAACAGGCGCGTCCGCACCGGGTCGCCCAGCTTCACGCCCAGCGAGGCCAGGCTCGACATGGCGTCGTTCAGCGTGCTCTTGAGCGTTTCGATCTCGCCGACCATGCGGCGGGTCATCACGTCGGTCTCGGCACGGATGCTTTCCTTCACGTCGGCCTGGATGGCCGAACGCTGCAGGCTCACGTCGTCACGCGGGGCTTCGGGCTTGGCCATCGTGTCCTCCACGCGGACGAAAATGTCGGACGCCTTGCCTGCGTCGGCTTGCGCCTCGATGCGCGCCTTCACGGGCGCTTCGGCCTTCTGTTGTTCGGCGCGAAGGTTACGGGCCTGGGCTTCCACGCGCTCGGCAAAGTTGCGCAGCGAAACCGGGCGGTCATCCTGCTCGCGTGCCTGCTCACGCGCTTGTTCGCGACGGGCGGCAAAGCGGGCGGTCGATTCCATCTCCGGCTCGTCGTCTTCCACCGCGGTGCGGCGGGCGATGAACTGGGCGGTGCTGGCCAGGGCCTGCGCCGCAGATTGGGCAACCTCGGCATTGGCGCGGTCCAGCGACAAGCCGGCCAGCATGCGGGTGGAGGCTGCCAGTGCATCTTCTTCGCCAAACGCCACATCGTCATCCACGCGCGTTTGCAGCGTGCGTCCGGCCGGCTTGGCCACCGGAGCAACCGGCGCTGCCGGTGCGTCTTCCTGTGCGGGGGCGCGGCGCGAAGCAATGAAGCGGTTACGCAGACGCGCCAGCGCGTTGGGCGCCGGAGCCTCGACCTGCGGGGCCTCTTCGGCAGGTGCCTGGGCGGCAACGACGGCTGCGGTTGCAGCGGCAATCGGTGCGGGCTCGGGGATCGGCGCCGGGGCCATCGGACGGCGCTGTGCGGTCTTGGGCGCTGACGACTGCGCGTCGACCAGCGCATCCACGTGCGAATCGGATGCCGCGATGATCTCGATGCCGCCCGGAATGGCGCGGTTCGACAGGATCAGAGCGCCATCGCCCAGTTGGTCGCGGACCTTGCGCAAAACGTCACGCGACGTCAGTCCGGTAAATCGATGCATTTTCATGCGCGGCCTCCAAGCATGGCGACAACCTTAATCGTTCGGTGATCTGGAATTTCTGCGTGCGAGAGCACGCGCAGGCTCGGTGCGGCACGCTTGAACAGGCGGGCAAGCATCGGGCGCAGTGCGGGCGGTACGAGCAGGACGCCCGTCTGACCCATCTGTTCGTGTTGCCGCGACGAGTCCGCAGCCGCTTGCATGAGCGAGTCGGCCAGTTGCGGTTCGATCGGGCCGGCGTTAGAGCCAACGACGCTTTGCAGCAAGATGTTCTCCAGATTCGGGTCAAGCGTGACGACCTGCATTTCGGTCTTGTTCGGGAAGAGCTGCTGGGCAATCGCCCGGCCCAGCGCCACACGCACGGCGGCGGTGAGTTCGGCGGGGTCTTGCGTCCTGCCTCCGTGCTCCGCCAGCGTCTCGACGATGGTGCGGATGTCGCGGATATGCAGGCCTTCGTCCAGCAGGTTCTGCAGCACCTTCTGCACGGTCGCGACGGGCAACAGCTTCGGCACAACGTCTTCGACCAGCTTCGGTGCTTCCTTGCCCAAATGATCGAGCAATTGCTGAACTTCCAAACGGCCGAGAAGCTCGGTGCTATGGGTGTAAATCAACTGATTGACGTGCGTGGCGATGACCGTGCTGCAATCGACCACGGTATAGCCCTCGGCCTGCGCACGATCGCGCACATCGGCGTTGATCCACATGGCCGGCAGGCCAAAGGTCGGGTCCACGGTGGGCGTGCCGGGCAGTTGCGTGCCCAGGCGACCGCCATGGCCGCCGAGGCCATCCTGGCCACCCGGGTTGATGGCGAGGAACTTGCCCTGCTGCACCTCGCCGTGGCCGATTTCCACGCCCTTGAGCGTGATGCGGTACGACGACGGACCCAGCTCCAGGTTGTCGCGGATATGCACCACCGGCGCCAGGAAACCCATGTCCTGCGTGAACTTCTTGCGAATGCCCTTGATCCGGCGCAGCAGCTCGCCGTCCTGGCTCTTGTCCACCAACGGGATCAGGCGGTAGCCGATTTCCAGGCCCAGCACGTCGACCCACGACACATCGTCCCAGCTCGCCTCGGGCGTATCCACCGGGGCAATGGCCTGCAGCACGGGTTCGACCTCGGGCACTTCGCGCTTCTTCTTGAGATACCAACCCAGATAGCCCAGGCCGCCGCCAAACAGGATGAACGGGAAGTGCGGCATGCCCGGCACCAGGCCCAGCAGGCCCAGCACGCCGGCGGTGGTCATCAGCACCGGCGGCATGGCAAACAGCTCGCTCGACAGTTGCTGGCCGACGTCCTTGTCGGTGGAAACGCGGCTGACCATGATGCCCGCCGCGGTGGAGATCACCAGCGCGGGAATCTGCGCGACCAGGCCGTCGCCGATGGTCAGCAGCGTGTAGTTGGTGGCCGCGTGGCCGACGTCCATGCCGTGCTGGAGCACGCCCACGGCCAGGCCGCCGACGATGTTGATCAGCAGAATGGCGATACCCGCCACCGAATCCCCACGCACGAACTTGCTGGCACCGTCCATGGAGCCGAAGAATTCAGCTTCCTGGGCGATCTCCGTGCGGCGCCTGCGGGCTTCGTCTTCACGGATCAGGCCGGCGTTCAGGTCGGCGTCGATCGCCATCTGCTTGCCGGGCATCGCATCCAGGGTGAAGCGCGCGCTGACCTCGGCAATGCGGCCTGCGCCCTTGCTGATCACCATGAAGTTGATGATCACCAGGATGACGAACAGCACGATGCCGACGGTGTAATTGCCGCCCACCAGGAAGTGGCCGAACGCCTCGATCACCTTGCCGGCGGCGTCGGGGCCGGTGTGACCTTCCATCAGCACCACACGCGTGGACGCCACGTTGAGCGACAGCCGCATCAGCGTGGTGATCAGCAGGATGCTCGGGAACGACGAGAAATCCAGCGGCTTGAGCGTGTGCATGCTGATCAGCAGCACGATGATCGACAGCGCGATGTTGAACGTGAACAGCAGATCGAGGATGAACGGCGGCAATGGCAGCACCATCATCGCCAGGATCAGGATGATGAGCACCGGGCCCGCGGCGGAGCGGTAGTCGCCCTTGCGCAGGATGTCGGTGACTCGGAGCAGTGCGGCGTTCATTGGCGGGGCGTGCAGCGGGGGGCTTTTCGATGGATGCCATCTTGCCGGGGGAACCGCCAAATCGAAGACGTGAGAAAGCCGCCCAAAAGGCGGCTTTTCTTTGAAATACCCTCCCACCGGGGGGTGCGGAAGCGGCCATTGGCGCCGTTTGGCCGCCGTTGCACGCCAAGCGCCCCATGCACGGGCATCAAACCGCTACTCGCCGGGCAAAAAGTGTCGAGCCCGACGCTTTTTGCTCGATCAGTGGAGTTCGGAGCTCCATGCGTGAGGCTTTTTGCTCGGCGAATGGAGCTTGGAGCTCGACGCGTGAGGCTTTTTGCTCGGCGGTCCGAGCTCGGAGCTCGGCGCGTGGAGCTTTTTGCTCGGCGATCCGAGCTCTGAGCTCGACGTGTGAGGCTTTTTGCTCGGCGGGTGGAGCTCGGAGCTCGACGCGTGAGGCTTTTTGCTCGGCGAATAGAGTTCGGAACCCCACGCGTGAGGCTTTTTGCTCGACAGGCGACGTTTTAGGCGTCTTCGGGCTCGTCGTCCGGGCCGGGCTGTGGCCCCGGGTCCATATCGGCAGGCACCGGCAGGTCGGTCGGGCGCACCGGCACACGGCCGCCAACCTGATGCAGGCGGCGCAGCTGGTAGACATAGGCGAGCACTTCGGCCACGGCGGCGTAGAGCGCTTCGGGAATCTGGTGGCCGATCTCGGTATGGCGGTACAGCGCACGGGCCAGTGGGGGCGCTTCCAGAATGGGGATCTTGTGCTCCGTGCCCAACTCGCGAATCTTGGCGGCCACCATGTCGGCGCCCTTGGCCAGTACGCGCGGCGCGCCGCCTTCCTTCTCGGAATAGCGCAGCGCCACGGCGTAGTGCGTCGGGTTGGTGACGATCACGTCGGCCTTGGGCACATCGGCCATCATGCGGCGCTGGGCCGCCTGGCGCTGCAGGTTGCGGATGCGGCCCTTGACGTGCGGATCGCCCTCGGACTCGCGGTGCTCCTTGCGCACTTCTTCCTTGGTCATGCGGTGCTTGCGCGCGTATTGCCACAACGACAGCGGCACATCCACGGCCGCCACCAGCATCATCACCGCCGCCATGCAGAGGAAGGCCACGCCGGCCACGTGCAGGGTGTCGCGCATGGCCACGCCCAGGTCCTGCTGCGGAAGTTCGATCAGGTCACCCCGGTAATACCGGACCAGCAACCAGCCCACACCGGCAATCAAAAACAGCTTGATCAGCAGGCGGGGCAGCTCCATCAGCCCCTCCAGCGAGAACATGCGCGTCAGGCCCTGCAGCTTGAACAGGCGCGAAATATCGGGGGCCAGCGGCTTGAACGAGATGGCCCCGCGCGTGAGCGCCAGCGGCGACAGCGCGGCAATCACCAGCATCAGCATCAGCCCGCCCAGCGCCATGGCCAGCGGCATGAACTGGCCGGTCACGTAGTTCCACTGGTCCTGCCCGCTGGTGTAGTTGTAACGGTGGAACTCCAGGCAGCGCGCCAGGAAAGACGACGCAGCCCGCACGATCGAGTCGCCCATCACCCACAAACCGCCCGCCGATACCGCCGTGAGGGCGAACGAAGCCAGTTCCCGTGATCTGGGAACGTCGCCTTCCTCGCGCGCCTGCTCGAGGCGCCGCGGAGAGGCGGCTTCAGTTTTTTCGAGATCGCTTTCTTCGGACATGCCGGGCGTGCGAGGGGTGAATGGACGCTCGCATTATCCCGCCCCGGTCTGGCCATCGAAGCGCAAAGAAGACGCCTTGAAAGCACGCTTATCGGCAAAAAGCCGTCCCGCGCAGTGTCGGCGGGCCGACATTGCGCGGGACGGCTCTCCCGATGCCCCCTGACGCATGTGCACGTCGCCCGACAGTTGCCTGCGAGCCGCGCGGTGGCGATGGCCCCTCCCGAACCCGATCCGCTCGCATGAGCGAGCTGCCCGGTTTGCGGTCGTGCCCCCTAGCCGCGCAAATACACCGCCCCCCTTATATGGGGTCTGCCGCGCGAGCCATGCGGTGCGGCTCGACATCCTGCAACCGGTCCGCCGTGATATCCGCCGGATGCACCACCACGCCACCATTTCGCGCGATGAACCGTTGCGCATCCGCCAGATTCCGGAATGCCGGAAGATTGCCGCGCCGCATCGGTCCCAGAGCGGTCGACCCCGACACATAAACGGCCTGCAGTGCCGGAAGCCATCCACCGTCTCCCGTGGCATGCACGTAGCTGGCGGCAACTTCCGCGGCCTGTCGCCCAGGTGCGTAGCGCTGCAGGTTTCGCAGGTAGATGAACAGGGTCAGCGGTGAATCAAAGAAGTAAGCATCGCCGTTGGCAAAAATGAGCTGCGCCGCCCACTCGGGAACGCGAGATGGAAACGCCCCACAGACGGGGCAACGCGCATTGACCGGAACCGGGCGGGGGGCATGTGGCTGCAATCCGGACCGCGGATCGTACGGCACGGCCGACGCGACAAAGCAGATCTCGTCAGGCAACTTCGGTTCGGCCCGCAGGGCTGCACGCCCCACAAACCACCAGAGAGACCCGAGCGCCCCAAGCAATACAGCCAGTGCCAACAGCGGACGGCGCGTTGTCATGACCCGCTCCATCCGCTCACGCTGGTGCCACAGGCAATGACGGCTCTGGACAGAAGAGGACTGCGGCGAATCACAACTGAAAGCTCCTCCGAAGGCAAGCGGGCGCTGTTTCCACACTCACAAAAGCGGATCGACGGCACTGCGGGAGAGGCATTGCCGAATCCCGTCGACAGTCGCATCGCCGGCCAACGCCAGGATGACGAGCATACCGGCGCTGCCCACCTTCTAAATTGATCGAGGACATGAATGACTCTTCTCCGTTTTAAATAGACCCCTCTTCCGGTATTGGAATTTCCCATTTCTGCATAGCAAAAAATTATCCAAAAAAATACCCGACATTGCATTGCGGGTAAAAAATGCATCTCCAATACTTGATTTCCATCAATTCTAGCCACGGGCATTTCGGTCAATTGATGCGAATCAATCTGTGTTGCAGGCGTAGCGCTACCATCGGCCGCTTCTGACACATGCGGTGAAATCTTGAACCGTTGCACTCTGCTCAACCGTGGAACCCTGCCGAGTATCGGGCTCGCCGGACTGGCGCACACGCTGCGCTGGACTGCCAGTCCGGCCGCGAGCACGCTGCCGGCCCGGCACGGATATGCCTTCGAGGGCGACACGATGGGCACGACATATCACGTCCGGCTCGCGCTTGCCTCGCTTGATGACACGGCGCTGCTCGACGCGGCGCGCGCAGCTGTGGATGCGGCCGTACAGGCAGTCGACCAACGCATGTCGACGTATCGGGCGGACTCGGAACTGTCGCAACTGAACCGGTATGCGGGCGAGCGCCCGTTCGCGTTGTCCGCCGACACGATCAGCGTATTGCAGATTGCGCGATCTGTGAGCCTCGCAACGGATGGCGCGTTCGATGTCACTGCCGGGAGCTTCGTCAACCTGTGGGGCTTCGGGCCGGAAAAGGCGCAACGTGTGGTAACGCCGCGCGAGCTGGCGATGCTCAAGAGCGCAGTCGGCACCGGCGCACTGGAAATCGATCCGCGCACGCGTACCGCCACGAAAGCCGACCCTCGCGTTTATACCGATCTATCGGCCATCGCAAAGGGTTTTGGTGTCGACCAGGCGGCCATCGCGCTCGACGCGCTGGGCATCGCCGATTACATGGTCGAGGTGGGTGGAGAGGTGCGCGCCAAGGGCCGGCGCCATGACGGGCGCGCGTGGCAAATCGGTATTGAAGAGCCCCAGCGGAGGCTACCGCGCCGTGCCCGATTCGTCGTGCCATTGCGCGATATGGCAATGGCAACGTCGGGCGATTACCGCATCTGCTTTGAGCATGACGGGCAGCATTACTCCCACGAGATCGATCCACGTACAGGCCGCCCAATCGCCAATGGCCTGACTTCCGTCACCGTGGCCGCGTCGCAGTGTGCGATTGCCGACGCATACGCTACGGCGCTGATTGTGTTGGGCCCCGAGCGCGGCGTCGAGGTTGCCGAGCAACTCGGGCTGGCCGCCTATTTCGTCCTGCGCGATGCCGAAGGCCGCCATCTAGATCGGATGACAACCGCGTTTGCTGCGCTGGGCGGTCGCCCTGCCACATCCACCTAATCCACACCGCAACCCGCACAAAGCGCAACGGCATCGTCACATTCATTCATATCCGAATAGCCTTATCAATAATAGGTTATTCAAATTTCCAATGGTCAATCGAATAGGGCTCATTGCAATTCAAATCGAATTGATGGGTTTCCCATGACTTTGATGGCTATCAATAGCAAATTCTTGCGGTTTGTTAATGTGGTTTCCAATTCTGAGGGAGCGTAAGAGATGAGCCAATCCAACAATGATTTTGAGAATCCGATTCCTGTGAGTCCGACACGACGCAGCTTTCTGAACCGGACGGCAGCGGGTCTGGTCGGCGTGGGCCTGTCCGCCGGCCTGGCAGCCTGCAACAAAGGCTCAGACAAGGACGCACCTGCGGCGGCGGCTCCGGCCGATGGCAAACCGGGCGCAGCCGGCAGCGTCGACTACAGCAAGTACGAAGTTCCGCCCGGCCAGTTGGACACGTACTACTCGTTCTCCAGCGGCGGCCACTCGGGTGAAGTTCGCATCTACGGTCTGCCTTCGGGACGCTGCTTCAAGCGCATCCCCGTCTTCAACATCGATTGTCTGGTGGGCTGGGGCATCACCAACGAATCGAAGAAGATCATGGGCACCAATCCGGACGGCACGCTCAAGTACTGGACCGGCGATACCCACCACGTGCATCCGTCCTATACCGACGGCACCTACGATGGGAAGTACATCTTCGTCAACGACAAGATCCACAGCCGGCTCGCCCGTGTGCGCATGGACACGATGGAATGCGACAAGATCGTCGAATTGCCGAACGTGCAGGGCTTCCACGGCGTCTTCCCGGACAAGCGGGACCCGGTGGATGACAAGATCAACCACACCACCCGCGTGTTCTGCGGCAACGAGTTCCATATTCCGCAGCCCAATGACGGCCGCGACCTGAACGACCCGAAGAAGTATTTCTGCCTGTTCACCTGCGTGGACGCGGAGACCCTCGAGCCCCGCTGGCAGGTCAAGGTCGACGGCAACATGGACTTGGTGGCAACGTCGTATGACGGCAAGCTCGCCGCTTCCAACCAGTACAACACTGAAGGCGGCGTGCATTACGAAGAGATGATGTCCGCCGAGCGCGACGCGTGCGTCTTCTTCAACATTGCCCGGATCGAAGCCGCCGTCAAAGCCGGCAAGTCCTTCACCATCGGCACCTCGAAAGTCCCTGTCGTCGACGGCACCAAAGCCGCCAACACCGACCCGAAGACTGCGCTCACATGCTATGTGCCAGTGCCCAAGAACCCGCACGGCGTGAATGCCAGCCCGGACGGCAAGTACTACGCCTGTTCCGGCAAGCTGTCACCGACGGCGACGCTCATCGAGCACGACCTGGTCTTGAAGTGGTTCAACGGCGAGCTCAAGGAACCGCGCGACTGCGTCGTCGCCGAACCCGAGATCGGGCTCGGGCCGCTGCACACCGGTTTTGACAATCGCGGCAACGCCTATACCACGCTGTTCCTCGACAGCCAGATCGTCAAATGGAACCTCGAAGCGGCGATCAAGGCGTTCAAGGGCGACAAGACCGCCGTGCCGGTGGTCGACCGCATCGACGTCAATTACCAGCCGGGCCACGGTTTCACCTCGATGGGCGAAACCAAGGAACCGGATGGCAAGTTCTTCATCTCGGACAACAAGTTCTCGAAAGACCGGTTCCTGCCGGTGGGCCCGCTCCACCCGGAAACGGCTCAGCTCATCGACATCTCGGGCGACAAGATGAAGCTCGTGGCAGACCATGCGGTCTATTCCGAGCCGCACGACTCGATCGTCATCCGCCGCGACATCATCAAGACGCGTCAGGTCTACAACATCGATGAATTCCCTAACGCGGTGAAAGACCCGAAGGAGTGCCGCGTCGAGCGCAAGGGCAAGCAGGTGACGGTCTACCTGACCTCGCAGGCACCTGCTTTTGGCTTGCGCGAGTTCACCGTGAAGAAGGGCGACGAAGTGACCATCATCCTCACCAACCTGGACAAGGTGGAGGATTTGACCCACGGCTTTGCCATCCCGAAATACAACATCAACTTCATCGTGAACCCGCAGGAAACCAAGTCGGTCACCTTCAAGGCCGACAAGCCCGGGGTCTACTGGTGCTACTGCACCAACTTCTGCCACGCGCTGCACCTGGAAATGCGCTCGCGCATGCTTGTTGAGGCATAAGGGAGAAGGCGGACGTATGAAACAACTGTTCTCACGATTGGCGGTGATTGCCGCCACTTGTGCGATGGACACGTCCGCACTGGCGGGCATCGGCGGCATGGCTTATGAGGCGCCGCTGCCCGCCGGTTTATCGACCGACCCGAACCTCTGCGCAATGGTGCCCTGCACGGACGTGCTGCCTGGCGCCAGCAGCTTTTCCCCGCGCAAGGGGCACCCTCCTTACGTGGAGGGCTATCGCGACGTTGCCGGCAAGCGCCAGCTGGTGGGCTATACGTTCCTGTCGACCGACATCGTGGACATGCCCGGCTATTCAGGCAAACCCATCATTACCCTGATGGGCATGGATGCGCACGGCGTGATCACGGGCGTCAAGGTCCTGCGACATTCCGAGCCGATCCTTCTGCTGGGCATTCCAGAAACACAACTGACGCACTTCACCTCGCAATACATCGGCAAGTTCGTCGGCGGGAGCATCGAGATCGGCAAATCCCACGCAGTGAGCGAGGGCACCGTCGAACTCGACGCGATCAGCGGTGCGACCGTGACGGTGATGTCCGAGAATCAGGTCATCCTGCGCAGCGGCAAGGCCGTGGCCGAGCAGGCCGGAATCATCGCGCCCAAACGGCGCGCCCAGGCGAAATTCACGCCGGCAAATCAGCCGCTGAGCTGGAAGGCACTGCTCGACCAGGGCGCCGTGCAGCGTCTGACCGTGCACCCAGAAGACGTTGGACTCCAAGCCAGCGGCCAGCCTTATGTGGATATGGTGTTCGGTGACGTCAGTGCGCCTGTCGTAGGACGCAGCATCTTGGGCGATGCGAATTACGCATCGCTCATGTCGAGCCTGAAACCCGGCGAACACGCGATCTTCATCGCGTCGAACGGCACCGAGAGTTTCAAAGGCTCGGGCTTCGTGCGCGGGGGCATCTTCGACCGCATCCAGGTCGCCCAGGACACCGACACCTTCACCTTCCGGGACCTCGATTACCAGAACCTCTACGGCATCCGCGCAACCGGTGCGCCGGAATATCGCGAATCCGGCATCTTCATCATCCGCAGCCCCGGATTTTCGTCGGCGTATCCGTGGAAGCTGGTGTTCCTGGCCAACAAGTTGGACGCGGAGACCGGCGCAAAGACGTTCACGAGCTTCGACCAGGAATACTGGCTCCCGGCGAATGAGCTCGTTGGCGGGCGGCCGCAGTACGATCGCCCCGCTGCGCCCTGGCTGCAGATCTGGAAGGCGCGTGCCGTCGAGATCGGACTATTCGTCCTCCTGTTGATCAGCGCAGGCGTGGTGTATGCGTCGCGAGACACGCTGGTCCGCCGGTCCAGGCGCAAGGATAAGCGCTGGGTCTCCTGGCCCAAGTACGCACTGTGGACCACGAGCATCGGCTTCGCTGGGTTCCATCTCATGGCGCAGCCGTCCATCACGCAGGTGCTGACATGGTTCCACGCCATTCTCTTCAAGTGGCGGTGGGATCTGTTCCTGTCCGATCCCTTCATCTTCCTGTTCTGGTGGTTCATCATCATCAGCGTGTTCTTCTGGGGCCGCGGCATGTTCTGCGGTTGGCTGTGTCCCTACGGCTCGATGAGTGAGATCCTCTACAAGGTGGGGGGCAAACTTGGCCTTGCGCGCTTCCAGTTCCAGTTGCCCAAGGCGCTGCACGACAAGCTCAAGTGGATCAAGTACGGCGTGTTTGCCGGTCTGCTCGGGATGTCGTTCTACTCAATGGGCACCGCCGAGAAGCTGGCGGAGATCGAGCCTTTCAAGACGACGTTCCTGGTCGGCGTGTGGAACCGGACGTGGCCCTTCGTCACGTTCTGGAGCGTGCTGGCTGTCGCCGCCCTGTTCATCGAGCGGCCATTCTGCAAATACCTGTGCCCGCTGGGTGCATCGCTCGCAATCCCGTCCACATTCCGGTGGTGGGGTCTGAAACGCAAGCAGGAATGCGGCCCATGCCGCGCCTGCGAGGCGGGCTGCGGATCACAGGCGATCGGACGCGATGGCAAGATCGACCAGCGCGAATGCCTGCTGTGCCTGGATTGCATGGTCATGTATTACGACGATCATGCGTGCCCTCCGCTGGTCAAGGAGCGCAAGCACCGCACGAGCGCCGGCTTGAAACTGACACCGATCGGCGCCGACGGCTACTACATCCCGATCCAGCCAGTGCCAAGCGCGCCGCACAAACCCGCTGCACCGGCGCCTGCTTCGCTGCCGCTGCCGCCGGTGGGCATCGTCGCCCGGTTGCGTCGCGAGCTGACTGACCACCTCTTCCCCTGGAACCGGCAATTTCTCGCCCACCCGTTGTTCTTCCGTGCCGCCGGCATTGGCCTGGCCGTGCTGGTCACCTGGGCGTGGCTGCTCGGTGCGGGCGGCAGGCTTGGCGCCGGCATCGTGCTCGGCTGGTGGTTGGCGTGGTCCGCCTACGAATGGGTCATGCGCATGGCGTGCAAGCCCTATGTGAAGGAAGGCGCCTGGTGGGGTTACAAGCTGCGTACCGCCTCCTGGGCCGACATGGCCGCCTATGTGGGCATGAAGAACCTGCTGATTGGCGCAGGACTCTTCCTTGCCATGAAGGGCGTGGGCGTGCTTCCGGCACTGCAATCCTTACCCCAACTGAAATGGCTGTACTGAACCGGCTCCTCTGCGCGATCTCGGCACTGCTGGTCTGCACTGCGGCCTGCGGTGCGGAGATTCGCGTGCACGCCGGCAGTTCGATTTCGCAGGCGGTCACACTCGCGCATGCAGGGGACACCCTCATCATCGAGCGCGGTCGGTATCTAGGCCCGGTCCGGATCGACAAACCCCTGACCCTTGTGGGCATCGACCGCCCCACCATCAGCGGCGGCCTTGTCGGAGATGTGATCCGCGTCACGTCGCCGGACGTCACGATCGATGGGCTGATTGTCAGCGACAGCGGCGACGACCTCGGTGCGCAGAACGCCGGCATCTATATCCAGCCCGGCGCCGATCGCGCCACGGTTAGACACTGCGAGCTCACTTACAACCTGTTCGGCCTGTGGATTGAAGGCGTGAAGGATGTACGCATCGTGGGCAACGTGATTGCCGGCAAGCGCGATTACCCTTCCGCCCAGCGCGGCAACGGCATCCAGCTCTACAACACGACGGGTGCGCAGCTCGACGGCAATGAGATCAGCTTTTCGCGTGACGGCATCTATGTCGATGTCTCGCACCACGCGCTGTTTCGTGCCAATCGCATCCACAACGTGCGCTATGGCACGCACTACATGAACTCCAACGACAACGTGTGGGAGGGCAACGAGGCCTACCACAACCGCGGCGGACTGGCGCTCATGATGACGCGCCGCCAGATCGTGCGTGGCAACCGCGCCTGGGGCAACACGGACCACGGCATCATGCTGCGCACCATCCAGGATTCAGTCATTGAAGACAACGTCGTGTCCGGAAACCTGCGCGGTTTCTTCGTCTACGACGCCGAATACAACGTGCTGAGCAACAACCTCGTCATCGGCAACACGGTTGGCATGCACGTATGGGCCGGGTCCATTCACAACAAAGTGGACGGTAACGATTTCATCGATAACCAGGAACAGGTGCGCTACGTTGCCACACACGACGAGCCCTGGGGCGGGCGTAGCGGCAACTATTGGAGCAACTATGCCGGGTGGGACCGCAACGGCGACGGCCATGGCGACGTGCCCTATCGCGCGAGCGATCTGATGGACCGGCTGTTGTGGCGCTTTCCGAGCGCCAAGCTGCTGCTCAATAGCCCCGCGGTACAAACGTTGAGGCTGATCTCGGAGCAATTCCCGCTGCTGCGCTCACCCAGTGTGGTCGATGCCAGCCCCCGCATGCGTCCACGGGGCAATGATTGGCGCGCGTGGGTGAACAAGCATGATTGAAGCGAGGCAACTGGTGAAGCGCTACGGCGAGATCGAAGCCGTGGCGGACGTGAGCCTGACGGTGCATCCCGGCGAGCTATTCGGCCTGATCGGCCACAACGGCGCGGGCAAGAGCACGCTGTTCAAGATGCTCCTTGGCCTGGAGGCGCCCACCGCAGGTGAAGTGCGCATTGGAGGCCAGCCCATGAGCAGTGGGGCCTTCCGGTCGGTTCGGCGCAACCTTGGCTATCTGCCGGAAAACGTGGTGTTCTATGACAACCTGACTGGCCAGGAAACACTGGAATTCTTCGCTGCGCTCAAGCGCGCGCCACGAACGGATTGCGCGCGCGTGCTGGAACGGGTGGGGTTGTCCCATGCCGCAGACCGCCGCGTGCGCGGATACTCCAAGGGCATGCGCCAGCGGCTCGGTTTTGCCCAGGCCCTGCTCGGCCAGCCCACACTCCTGTTTCTCGACGAGCCCACAAACGGCCTGGACCCGCAGGGGATTCGCGACTTCTATCGCACCCTGGGCGAACTGCAGGCGCAAGGCGTGACCATTGTGCTGACCTCGCACATCCTCTCGGAAATCCAGGAGCGGGTGGGTCGCCTGGCGATCATGAAGAATGGACGCGTGCACGCGCAGGGGACGGTGCAATCGTTACGCGAATCGATGGCCTTGCCGCTGTGGTTCGACCTACGCCTGACGGGCGGCCCAGAGCATGCCGAGCCCGCACTGCGGCGCGCGCTCGCGGCCGCGCCAGGATGCGAACTGCACATGGATGGATCGCGCGCCACTGTGCTGTGCCCACGGCCGGCGAAGATGCCATTGCTGCAATCACTATCCACGCTCGGCGCAACACTTGCCGACCTGCAACTGCGCGAACCTTCGCTCGAAGACGTGCTCCTTGGCCAACCGGCTTGAGGTCAGAGATGCAATTGACACTCGAACCCCGGCAGATCGGGATCATCATCGCCAAGGAATTCCACGACCGCATCCGCAACCGGTGGGTGCTGGCGGTAACCACCGTATTGACAGCCTTTGCGCTGGTGATCGCCTACTTCGGCGCGGCACAGCAAGGCGAAGTCGGGCTGCGCGGCATGGAAGTCACGATCGCCAGCCTGGTAAGCCTGGTGATCTATCTCGTACCGCTGATTGCGTTGATTCTCGGCTTTGATGCGATCGTGGGCGAACGCGAACGCGGCTCGCTGGATCTACTGCTTTCCATGCCGATCACCCGAGTCGAGCTGCTGCTCGGCAAATACCTCGGCTTGGCGGCCGCGCTTGCGTGCTCCACGGTCGTCGGCTTCGGGGTGGTCGGGATACTGTTGGCCGTCAAGCTGCCGCTCGCGGCCATGTATCACTACGCCGGCTTCATGCTCAGTTCGGTGCTGCTGGGCATGGCCTTCCTGAGCCTGGCCCTGTTGGTGTCCGTCATCGCCGCCGACCGCACGCGCGCAAGCGGTGTCGCCATCGCGCTGTGGTTCTTCTTCGTGCTGGTATTCGATCTGCTGCTTCTCGGGGCACTGATCGCCACGGGCGGAAAGCTGGGATCGGACGCCCTGCCCTACCTGATGCTGCTGAATCCGGCAGACATCTTCCGCATCCTCAATATCTTCAGCTTTGACGAAGTCCGCACACTCTACGGTCTGGCGACCGTGTTCCCCGAGCACATGGCCGACCCGCTCGTGCTCGGCTCGCTGATGGCCGCCTGGATCGTCGCTCCGCTCGCTGTGGCCGCATGGAAATTTCGCAAATGAAACGCACACTGCAACCTTCCCTATCCGCCCTGCGCCGCCGCGCGCGCTCGGCTCTGTTCGCCAGCGCAATCGTCCTGGCCGGCTGCCAAGGCGCCGCGTCCACGCCCGGTCCGATCGAACTCACACGCGATACGCCTTGCAGCCTCGATGGCATGACGGTGACTGACTTCCCCGGCCCGAAAGCGCAGATTCTGTATGACAAAGGCACCCCCGACGTCTTCTGCGACACCATCGAGCTTTTCTCGATCGTGCTGCGCCCCGAACAACAGCGGCACATGCTCGCCATGTACGTGCAAGACATGGCCAGGACAGACTGGAACACCCCGCAGGGCCACTGGATCGACGCCCGCACCGCGTTCTACGTCGTGGGATCGAAGGCGCGCGGATCGATGGGCGCCACGTTTGCGTCCTTCGCCTCGCAGGCCGATGCCGACGCCTTCGCCACACATCAAGGTGGCAAGGTTTACAAGTTCAACGAAATTACGCCCCAAATGGCACAGCTCGATGGTGGCGTATTGAAAGATCACCAGATGTAACCGCCCCAGAGAACACGAAATGATCAATTACTTTGCCAATCTTCCGCCCGATGATGCCGTTCAGATGGAGCAGCTCAGTCGCTTGTCCTACGAGTTGCGGGAAAGCCGGCGCAAGCTGCTCGAACCCTATGGGGTGAACGACGAGGGCGATCTGCTGGCGCGTATCGCGGCGGCAGACTTGCCGGAACACCCGGCCTATGAGCACTACCTCGGGTCACTCGCGCTTGCAACCGCCAAGCAAGAAGTCACCGCTGAACTGAAGGCGCTACTGGCGCGCATGGGAGGCTGATCATGCAGCACCTCGATCTCAAAGAGGCACTGGAGGCGCACTACGGTGCGGTGTTGTCGGAACCTCCTACGCTGTGCCAGGACGCCTTGATGGTCTCGCTCGACAACGGCGTTCTGCTCGAACTACGTTACCCCGCTCGGTCGGAATATGCGATCGCGTGGCGGTGGGGCGATGCGCAATTACGCATCGACACCGCACCGTTGCATCGCACGCTTGCCACCTTCCCTAACCATCTGCACGATGCTTCGGACGCGCTGCGCGAAGACCCCTTGACCAACCCGAACGCGGAACCCTGGGCCAACGTACGCGCCGTGATTGATGCCGTGCTGGTCGACCCGCTGTTACAGGCATAAACAAACGGCGCTCACCAGGAGCGCCGCCATGCCTGCCCGATTGCAAGTCCTTACGTCGCCTTCGACGTCATGTAATCCACCCCAGCCTTCACGTCTTCATCGCCAAGCGATGCGTTGCCGCCTTTTGCGGGCATCGTACCCTTGCTGCCCGAGAAGCCGTGCAGCGCATGGTCGTAAAGAGTGTCCTTGCCCTGCGCGATACGAGGGGCCCAATCGTCCTTCGATTTGAACATCGGCGCGCCGCCGGCACCGGTGCCGTGACACATGGCGCAAGTGGACTTGTAGACCTTCTCCCCTTTCTCGACATCGCCGGCGCTGGCCTGGGTTGCCTGCGGCGCAGCGGGCGCTGCAGCCACAGTTGCGGGAGCCGCAGTGGAGGAGGCAGCGGAAGCAGCCTCCTCATTCTTGCTGCATGCCGTCAGCAAGGTGAACCCCACCAGGGCAGCAATGGTTATAGGTCGAATGAGCACGTCGATACCTCGAATCAAAAGGAGTGAGAACAGTGGCCCAAATAGGCCATGACCATGATAAGAATGAATGCCGACTCAGGCCTTGACGCCAGTCAGCGCAAGGCTTTGCGGGGCGTTGTAACGTGTCAACTCCCCTACGGCGGTCATGGAAATACCGGTGGGATATTGCTGCAGCTGGCACCTTCCTGACGCGCACTGGATCCGGTCTGGGCATGCCATCGCCACAGTCAGTCACGGCGCCGCGCACGTCGTCGTCGGCGTATCGCGAGCCGTCGGGCGTGCGCGACTACACCGCCGATGCGGCATTGCGCAGCGAACTTCATCGCTGGCTTGCACAACTTTGGGAAGAGAAGGACGCGCAGATCGACGCCATGCTGGCGCGCGCGGCACTGAAGAACCAATGAGGTGATTCGCTCCGTCGCAGTTGTCAACCTGAGGCTGACCGTACGGAGAGACGCCGCCCCCCGCATCCTGCGAGGGGCTGGCAAGGCAGGGTCAGAACCCGAGGCTTTCCAGCAGGTCGTCGACCTGTTCCTGGTTGGCGACCACGTCCGGATGGTCCGGATTGATCTGCGGGCCGTTGAGCAGCGTCGTCGCAACTTGCGCGGCTTCCACGCGCAGGTGTTCCGGCGCGTTGTCGAGCAGGATGCCCACGAGCTGGCTTTCGATCAGCTGAACCACGTCCAGCACCTTCTTGATCACTTGGCCGGTCAAGTCCTGGAAGTCCTGAGCCATCAGGATCTCCATGAGCTGCTGGTTCGTGTCGCGGGTCTTTTCCGGAACGCTGCGCAGGAAGCCGTTGGTCTGGCCGACGAGCGCACGAATCTCTTCGTCGCCCAGTTGGCGGTCCATCCACGACTGCCAGCGGTTGACCAGCGCCTCGGCGTCGGACTCCAGCGCGTCTTGCACGGGCCGCGCCGCGTCGATGGCGTTGAGCACGCGGGTGGCCGCCTGCTCGGTCATGTTGGCGATGTAGTTCAGGCGGTCGCGCGCGTCGGGAATGGCCGATGCGGCCTTCTCCACGCCCTTGTCCAGGCCCAGCTCGCGCATGCTTTCGCGCAGCATGCGAGTGAGGTGGCCGATGCGCTGGAGCATTTCCGGCATGTCACCGTGGTCTGCGCCTTCTGCGGCAGGTGCCTGGGCGCCATCGTGCATCTCGCTCATCACGCCCCCTTTTCGAGCTTCTCGAAAATCTTGCCCAGCTTTTCGTCCAGCGTGGCAGCCGTGAAGGGCTTGACCACGTAGCCGTTAGCACCTGCCTGGGCAGCGGCGATGATGTTTTCCTTCTTGGCCTCGGCCGTCACCATCAGCACCGGCAGCTTGCTGATGGCGGTGTTGGCGTCAGCACGGATGCTCTGCAGCATCTGCAGGCCATCCATGTTGGGCATGTTCCAGTCCGAGATCACGAAATCGAACCGGCCTTCCTTGACCTTGGCCAGGCCGGCGGCGCCGTCTTCGGCCTCGTCGACGTTGGCAAAACCGAGTTCCTTGAGCAGGTTACGCACGATCCGGCGCATCGTCGGGAAATCGTCGACGACGAGGAATCGGTACTGGCTCTTGTCCATGGACACAATCTCCGCAAACTTACTGAATTGGGGGGTTTCGGGCTTCCTTGGCAATCTTATCGGCGTCTGGGGCCGATTCTTGAGCGCTGGAATGGTGCGGGGCGCCTGACTGCTGCGCCCCGCGACCAATGTACCCGCAAAAATAATGCGTTATACCCGCGTCACACGGCCATGGGCTGACAGCTTGGCCAGCACATGCGGGCCGATCTGCGACAGCGGCAGGACTTCGTGCACGCCGCCGTGGGCCACCGCCTCTTTGGGCATGCCGTAGACCACGCAGGACGCCTCGTCCTGGGCAACGTTATAGGCACCCGCGTTGCGCATTTCCAGCATGCCGACCGCGCCGTCCTTGCCCATGCCGGTGAGGATGACGCCCAGGGCGTTGGCCCCGGCATTGCGCGCAGCGGAGCGGAACAGCACATCCACCGCCGGGCGATGGCGGTTGACTGGCGGCCCCTGATCCAGCTCGGTGACGTAGTTGGCGCCGCTGCGGCCGAGCGATAGGTGCATGTCGCCCGGGGCAATGTAGGCGTGGCCGGGCAGCACACGCTCGCCGTGCACGGCTTCTTTCACGCGGATGCGGCACAGGCCGTCCAGCCGCTTGGCGAACGACGTGGTGAAACCCGCCGGCATGTGCTGCACGATCAGGATGCCGGGGCAATCGGGTGGCATTTCCAGCAAGAAATCCTTGATGGCCTCGGTGCCGCCGGTGGAAGCGCCCACGATGATGAGCTTTTCCGTCGACGAGAAATGGGTACGCGCAGGCGCTGCGGTTGCCGGTGCGTGCTCCGCGCGAACGTGTGCGCTGGGTGCGGGTGCGGTTGCCGAGCCCGCCACCGCAACCGGGGCGGCAGTGCGCGGACGCAGCTTTGCCCGGGCCGCCGTGCGGATCTTGTCGGCGATCTGGTCGGCGTATTCGTTCATGCCGTCGCGCATGCCCAGCTTGGGCTTGGCGACAAAATCCACCGCGCCCAGCTCCAGCGCGCGCAGCGTGGCTTCAGAGCCGCGCTCGGTCAGCGAAGAGATCATGACCACCGGCGTCGGGCGCAGGCGCATGAGCTTTTCCAGGAAGTCGAGGCCGTCCATCTTCGGCATTTCGACGTCCAGCGTGAGCACGTCCGGATTGGTCTGCTTGATGAGGTCGCGCGCGATGATCGGATCGGGCGCCACACCCACCACTTCCATGTCCGGTTGGCTGTTGATGATCTCCTTCAGGATGCTGCGGATCAGTGCGGAATCGTCGATGCACAGCACCTGAATCTTGCGTTTGTCGTTCATGTTCGGGAGCAAGTTTCAGGGATTAAGTGAAGAGTTGCAGGCGCGAGGCAGGCTTCGTCGTGATGGACTTCGACAGCTTGCTGGCGTATTGCGCCTCGCTGTCCAGCTCGGCCGCCGTGTTTTGCGAGCGCAGCTTGCGCACCATGATCTGGCCGGTGGACGGTACGAAATACACCTTGCGCGGGTGTACGTCAAAGAGATCTTTGGCGGCCACCGTCAGGCCTTCATTGCGCAGGAATTCGAGCACGAACTTGCCGTTGCGCTCGCCCACGTCAAGCGTGCTCATGCCGGCCAGCACGGCGGCGCCGCCAAATACCTTGATCTCGAGGCGCTCACGCTTGGCGCCTGCCTTGTAGAGCTGGTTGAGCAGCACTTCCATGGCGTGCGTGCCATAGCGCATGGATGGCGACAGGATCGATTCCCCCTCGTTGCGCGAGGGCAGCATGAAGTGGTTCATGCCGCCAATGCCGAGGGTCTTGTCGCGCACGCAAGCGGAGACGCACGAGCCGAGCACCGTGACCAGCATCAGGTCTTCGGTGGTGACGGAATACTCGCCGGGCAGCACTTTCATGGCGCGCCGGCCGAAGGTGGTGTCGTAGTACGCGTGGGTGCTGGCGGCCGATTGCGCGAGCGTGGCCATGGCGCCAGCGCTCATGCCGCTGCTCATGCCGCTATCGCTGCGCACGGCGTCGGCCGCCGATTGCAGGGTCGCGCGTTTGCCGAATTCGATCATCGTGCCCCCATCTTGGCGCGCAGCTCGGGCGCGATTTCGTACACGGTCTTGCCGCGCAGCGACCACGCCTTGGTGACCTGCAGGAAGCTCTCCGAATGGCCGGCAAACAGCAGGCCATCGGGTTTCATCACGTCGATGAAATGCTCAAGAATCTTGGCCTGCGTGGGCTTGTCGAAATAGATCATCACGTTGCGGCAGAAGATCACGTCGAACTTCTGCTGCAGCGGCCAATCGCGGTCGAGCAGGTTGATCTGGCGGAAGTCGATCATGGCCTGCAGCTCGGGCCGCACGCGTGCGTAGCCCTCCTGCTTGCCGGTGCCGCGCAGGAAATACTTTTTCAGGCGCTCGGGCGACAGGGCCGCGACTCGCTCCATCGGATAGATGCCGGCACGTGCACGGGCCAGCGCGTTGGTATCCACATCCGAGGCAACCACGCTCACCTGGCTGGGCGACATCGAACCAAAGGCTTCGGCCAGCGTGATGGCGATCGAGTACGGCTCTTCGCCGGTCGACGATGCCGAGCACCACACGGTGAACGGCGTGCGCTTGGCCTTGGCGTGCTCGTGCAGGATCGGGAAGTGATGCTGCTCGCGGAAGAACGCGGTTAGGTTGGTGGTCAGTGCGTTGGTAAAGGCTTCCCACTCGTCGGGCAGTTGGCCCTTTTCCAGGGCATCCAGATAATCGCGGAACGAGCCGAGGTTGACCACGCGCAGGCGGCGGGCCAAGCGGCTGTAGACCATTTCACTCTTGCGGTCCGACAGCGAAATACCAACGCGGCGGTAGATCAGGTCGCGGATGCGGCCGAAATCTTCGGCCGTGAATGAAAACTCGCGCGACGCGAGCGTCGGCGAAACTGGCGCCAAGTTTTGTGCTGCCATGGATAACTAACCCCGTGTTTGGCGAGTCTTGATGCCCGCTTTCAGTCGTTGGCTGGCACCGTTACCGCAGGCCGCGCCAAGTTTGCTGTTGGCGAGGCTGGCGTCAGAAGGTGCTCCAATCATCTTCATCGGCAGAACCCGAGGCCAGCTTGAGGGTCGGGGCGACGACAGCCTCGGAAACGGCGGCCGAAACCACAACCGCAGCCACCGGTGCAACCGGGGCATGTGCTTCCTGGGGCGCTTTTTCCGTTTGTGCGGCGGGAGCCTGTTCCGGTGCTGCCTCCGGCGTCACTGGCGGCTTGGCCACCTTGCGCGAAGCCAGAGCGCGCGCCACCGAGGGCACCACTTCGGTCTTTTCCGGGCGGGCCGCGCTGCGGACGGCCGGCGCCGAAACGGCAGTCGGCGCCGCCACGGCCAGCTCGGCCGAGGCATCGGTGCGGAACGTCGCCACGGCATTGCGCAGCAGTTGCGCCTGTTCTTCCAGCGACAAAGCGGCAGCGGCGGCTTGCTCCACCAGCGCGGCGTTCTGCTGCGTGACCTCGTCCATCTGGTTCACGGCCTGGTTGACCTGTTCGATACCGGAGCTTTGCTCATCCGACGCGGCGGAAATCTCGCCCATGATGTCGGTCACCCGGCGCACGGCAACCACCACTTCTTCGATCACCGTGCCGGCTTCGGCCACCAGGGCCGACCCGTTGCGCACACGGCCCACCGAATCGCCAATCAGCTCCTTGATTTCCTTGGCCGCCGTGGCCGAGCGTTGCGCCAGGCTGCGCACCTCGCCCGCCACCACCGCAAAGCCGCGGCCCTGCTCGCCCGCGCGCGCGGCTTCCACCGCGGCATTCAGGGCGAGGATGTTGGTCTGGAAGGCAATGCCCTCGATCACGCCGATGATGTCGGCGATTTTCTTGCTGCTGGCGTTGATGCCGGCCATGGTTTCGACCACGCGGCCCACCACTTCACCGCCCTTGACGGCGATGTTCGAGGCGCTGCCCGCCAGTTGGCTGGCCTGGCGCGCGTTGTCGGCGTTCTGCTTCACGATGCTGGTGAGTTCTTCCATGCTGGAGGCAGTTTCCTCCAGCGACGAGGCCTGCTCTTCCGTGCGCTGCGACAGGTCGGCATTGCCGGCTGCGATCTGCTTGGTGGCGCTAGCGATGGAGTCGGCCGAACTCTTGATGTTGGTGATCGTGCCGGTCAATTGTTGCTGCATCTGCGCCATGGCGAAGAGCATGCTGTCATGGTCGCCGGGGCGAGTCTGCACGTGCACGGCCAAGTCGCCGGCGGCAATGCGGCGGGCAATCTCGGCCGCGTACGAGGGCTCGCCGCCCAATTGGCGCGACAGCCGACGCGCAATGACCAGACCCAGCACGATGCCGAGCAGCGCACCCGCGCAGGCCATCACGATCATCACCAGGCGCGAGCGCTGAGCGTCGTCGCGGGCCTTGACGGTGGACGCGGCAGAGACCTCCTCCACACGCTTGACCATCTTGTCGAGCGTCTTTTCAAACGCAGCGGTGTCGTCCAGCAGGCCGACGTTTTCGGCCGTGACGCGGCTGTCGAACTGGGTCGGGTCCAGGCCCTGCTTGTCCATCAGCGCCACGAAATCGGTCATGCGCTTGCCCCAGACGGGGTAGATCGCATCGACTTCGCGGATCATCTTCTTGCCTTCGTCCGACGTGAACAGCGGGCGCACGTTCTCCACACCGTCTTTCAGGTGCTGCATGCTGTCGGCAATCTGCGTGCTGAGCGTCTTGCGCTCGGTGAGCGTGGTGGCGATCAGCAGCGCCGTCTGCGCACGGCTGGCATGCGCCAGGCTGTTGGCCGCGCTGCCCATCTGCGTGATGGCGCGCATCTGCTTTTGCGCCAGTTCTTCGCTCGCTTTGGTCAACTGCGTGATCGTGTAGATGCCCAACCCGCCAATGGCCGCACCCATGGCCGCCACGATCAGGAAACCACCGGTAAGTACCGTGGACACCGGCAACCGCTTGATCCAACCCATGTTGTCTACCTCTTCCTGTTTTTTATATGCCCCCTAACCGCTATCGGCCTGCGGGGGACGGCTCTTTAGAACCGCCGTGGGGTCATGCCACTTCAGTGGGGGGTCACCCCGGCTTCAGCAGGCACTAGCCCAGGCAAAAAAAAACCTGCCCCGGAGGGCAGGCTGCACACCACAAACACACACGAGAGAGCTTTCGCGAGCAGCGAAGATCCCGTGCATACATGGTCAAAAGGTCTCCCAGTCGCTATCGTCGCCGCCTGCGGCAACGAGCTTGGGTACGGGCAACTTGGGCGCTGACGCAGCCGCTTTGCTCACGGCAGCGGCGGCGGTGCGCTCGCGTTGTTGTTCTTTGGCGCTGGCCGGCGCTGCAGTTGCAGCCGCGGCCTGCGCGATGGGTTCAGCGGTATTGCGTGCCGCAGCCTTCGGCTTGGCGGCGCGGCGCGGCGCGGCCTTGGCTTGGGGCGCCGGCTTGGCAGCCGCACGCGCGGCCATCGGCACGGTGGACACTGCGTTTGCCTGTGCACCGGCCGGCGTCCGGAACGCCGCCACAGCTTGGCGCAGCCCGCTGGCCTGTTCCTGCAGCGACATGGCGGCTGCAGCGGCTTGCTCCACCAGCGCAGCGTTCTGCTGCGTGCCTTCGTCCATCTGCGTAACGGCCTGGTTGATCTGCTCGATGCCGGCGCTCTGTTCGTCCGATGCGGAGCTGATCTCGCCCATGATGTCGGTCACGCGCTTCACGGCAACGACCACCTCGTCGATCACGCTGCCCGCTTCGGCCACCAGCGTGGTGCCGTTTTCAACGCGGCCAACCGAATCGCTGATCAGCTCCTTGATTTCCTTGGCTGCCGTGGCCGAGCGCTGCGCCAGGCTGCGCACCTCGCCCGCCACCACCACAAAGCCGCGGCCCTGCTCACCGGCGCGTGCAGCTTCCACCGCCGCATTCAGCGCCAGGATGTTGGTCTGGAAGGCAATGCCTTCAATCACGCCGATGATGTCGGCAATCTTCTTGCTGCTGTCGTTGATGCCGGCCATGGTATCCACCACACGGCCCACCACTTCGCCGCCCTTGACGGCAATGTCCGAGGCGTTGCCCGCCAGCGTGCTGGCCTGGCGCGCGTTGTCGGCGTTCTGGCGCACGATGCTCGTCAGCTCTTCCATGCTCGACGCGGTTTCTTCCAGCGCCGAAGCCTGCTGCTCGGTGCGCTGCGACAGATCGGCATTGCCAGCGGCAATCTGTTGCGTGGCACTGGCAATCGAGTCGGAACCCGAGCGCACCTGCCCCACCATCTTCTGCAGGCTTTCCTGCATGCGTTGCAGTGCCTGCAGCAGGCGGCCGGTTTCATCGGCGCGGTCCACCTGAATGGTGTGCGTGAGGTCGCCCTGCGTGATGTGCTCGGCCTGTTCAATGGCGCGCATCAGCGGCAGCGTGATCGAACGGCGCAGCGCCCACGTCAGCAGCCCGCCCACCAGAATTCCGCCCAACAGCAGACCCGTCGTGAGGGTGCTCAGCGCGTGGTGCTCGGCCTGGCTGGCTTCGTAGCTGGCTTTGGCCGCGTCCATCTGCAGGCGGTTGAGCGCCGTCACCTTGTCGCCAAGGGGGCGGTACAACGCGGGCATGACGTCCATGACCGTCTTGTTGATGCGCGCTTCATCGTGCGCCTGCAGCGCTTGCATCAGCACCTGTGCGCCATCACGCAGGAAGACGTCGCGCAGGCCCTGGGCCTCGTCGGCCAGCTTGCGTTCATCTGCCGTGGTGGGCAGCGCGCGGTAGCGCTTCCAGGCGGCGTCGGACTTGTCGAGGAACATCTTTGCGCGCTCGATCGTCTTTTCCGTGCCGGGCGCGTTGGGCGCCATGGCTGCGCGATCGAGCACGATGCGGAAGCTCAGGAGGTTGGAATCGGATTCAGCCAATGCCACGGTGCCCGCCAATTGCACGGCATAGCCGTCCTGCACGCGGGTGTTGGCGTGTCGCATGCCGATCAGGCCCGTCACGCCCACGATAACGGCGAGCACACCAATGCCCGCCATCATCAGCCCCAAACGGAGCCGGATGGTCATCTTGCTGAACATGCTTCCCTCCCCTAACGGCGCCGCACCAATTGTTACGGTGTCTTGTCGCCCACCGGGCCCCTTCGGCCCGGCCTTCATTTGCCATGAGCACTTACGCCGTGCCCCGGCCGGATTCATGTCGCGATCAGGCGGCTTCCGCTTCGTCGCACAGTGCCATGTCGGCCGACATCAGCAGGCGCTCGATGTCCACCAGGATCAGCATGCGCTCGTCGATCGAACCCAGGCCACGGATGTATTCCGTGTCCAGCGCGCCCGAGAATTCCGGCGCCGGCTTGATCTGCTGGCTTTGCAGCGTCAGCACGTCCGACACACCATCCACGACGATGCCGACCACGCGGTCCATCAGGTTCAGGATGATGACGACGGTGTACTGGTTGTATTCGACGCGCTCGAGCTGGAATTTGATGCGCAGATCAACGATCGGCACGATGATGCCGCGCAGGTTGATCACACCCTTGATGAAATCGGGCGCATTGGCAATGCGCGTGACGGTCTCGTAGCCGCGGATCTCCTGCACCTTCAGGATGTCGATGCCGTATTCCTCGCGGCCCAGCGTGAAGGCCAGGTACTCCTCCCCGCCGGTGTCTTCGCCGATCACGTGTTTCTTGACTTCCATTGCGGCTCCCCTCGGCCCCGTCGGGCCACTAGATTGAATTCGTTGTGGTGGTGGATCCCACCCTGCCAGGCGTGAACGCTTATGCCGCGGCCATCGCCTCGGTCGAGAAACGACCGCCCTGTGTTTCGCCCGTCTCGTGCTTTTCGGCAGTAACGGCACGCACCGCGTTTTCTGAATGGCCCGAGCGCGTCTCGCGCATCAGGGCCGACACGTCGACGATCAGCGCAACGCTGCCATCGCCCAGGATGGTCGCGCCCGAGATGCCCGGCACGCGGCGGTAGTTCGTCTCGAGGTTCTTGACCACCACCTGTTGCTGGCCAACCAGCTCGTCGACCTGCAGCGCGATCTTCTTGCCCTCCGAATCCAGGATCACGACGATGCCTTCCGAAGGATCGGGCAGCGTTGGCGTGATGCGGAAGCGTTCGTACATCGGCACCAGCGTCAGGTATTCGTTGCGCACCTTGAGCAGGCGACCGCCGCCCGGCACAGCCTTGATATCTTCCGGACGCGGTTGCAGCGATTCGGCCACGCACGACAGCGGGAGGATGAACACTTCTTCACCGGTCTTGACCGACATGCCGTCCAGGATCGCCAGCGTGAGCGGCAGCACGATACGGATGGTCGTGCCCTTGCCCTTCTGCGACTGGATCTCGACGTAGCCGCCCATCGACTGGATGTTCTGCTTGACCACATCCATGCCAACGCCGCGGCCCGACACGTCCGTCACCTGGTCAGCCGTAGAGAAGCCCGGCGCGAAGATGAGCTGGTTGATCTCGTCGTCGGTCATGTTGTCCGACACGGGCAGGCCGCGCTCGCGCGCCTTCTTGAGGATCTTGTCGCGGTTCAGGCCCTGGCCGTCGTCGCTCACTTCGATAACGATGTTGCCGCCCTGATGGGCAGCAGACAGCAGCAGCTGGCCGGTGGCATCCTTGCCGGCGGCCACGCGAGCTTCGGGCAGTTCGATACCGTGGTCCAGGCTGTTGCGCACCAAGTGCGTGAGCGGATCGATGATCCGTTCGATCAGGCCCTTGTCCAGTTCGGTCGACTTGCCGAACGTCGACAGCTCGACCTGCTTGCCCAGCTTGTGCGCCAGGTCGCGCACCAGGCGCGGGAAGCGGTTGAACACGTAATCCATCGGCATCATGCGGATGGACATGGCGGCCTCTTGCAGGTCGCGCGCATTGCGCGTGAGCTGCGACAGGCCGGCAAACAGGCGTTCGTTAAGCACCGGGTCGAAGGCCTGCGCGGTCTGCGCCAGCATGGCCTGCGTGATGACAAGTTCGCCTACCAGGTTAATAAGCTGGTCGACCTTTTCCACGCCCACGCGGATCGACGTTTCGGCGGCCACGGCCGGCTTGTGGTCAGCAGCGGCCGGGCGTGCCAGCGCCGGGGCGGCCGCAGCGGCAACCGCCTGAGCCGGCGCAGCTTCGTTGGCAGCGGGGGCGTGCACTTCCGTCTGCGCGGCTGCGGGCGTCGGTGCGGCGGAAAGGGCCTGAGCCGGCGCAGCGGCTTCAGCCGCGGCCGGCGCCGCGCCACCCACGTGCGGCGTGATGACGATCTGGTCCGCATCGATGATGAAGCAGCTCACCGCGATGATGTCGTCGGCGGTGCAGGTGGTCTGCAGCACGATGTCGCTGTTGCGGCCGGTGCGCGCGTGGCGCAGCACGGTGCCCAGATGCTTGAGTTCGGTGACGATCAGCTCACAGTCTTCGTTCGAGACATTGATGAGCTTGATGTCCAGGCCGCCGTCAATGTCGCCCACGGCTTCGGCCGCAGGCGCTTCAACCACCACGGGCTCGGGTTCCGGTACAGCCACCGGTTCGGGCGTCGCCACCACGGGCGCCGCAGCCACCGGCGCGGCGGCTACAGGAGCGCCTTCCTCGGCGGTCAGGCTGTTGAGCTTGGCCACCATGTATTCGAGCGTGGCCGTATCGATTGGGTGCTCTTGCCGATAGGCATCAAGTTGGCTTTTCAACACGTCTTTCGTTTCCAGGAAGGCATCCACCATGTTTTCGCGCAGCTGCAGGGTACCGGTGCGAGCGCGGTCCAGAATCGATTCCGCCACATGCGTGAGTTCCGTCATATGCGTGAAACCGAAAGTCGCAGCACCACCCTTGATGGAGTGCGCGCAGCGGAAGATGGCGTTCAGATCATCAGAAGAAGGGTTGGCGACATCGAGGTTGAGCAGCAGCCGCTCCATGTCGACGAGCAGCTCTTCCGCCTCTTCGAAGAAGGCGCCGAAAAACTGGCTAAGGTCGAGGTTCATATCTGTCGTCTCGGTCGTTTAATGCGTCGAAGCAGACCCGTGGGTCTGCGCGTGCCATTCGAGCAACTGCATCACCGAATCTGTCAGCCCATCCGGGTCGAACGGCTTGGGCAGAAAGCCCGTTGCGCCGGCAGCGCGTGCCTGATCGCGAATGGTGCTGTCAGCCTCGGTGGTCAGCATGAGGATCGGGGTGTCGGCGTAGGCCGGCAGTGTGCGCAGCGCGCGGATAAGGGTCAGGCCGTCCATCGACGGCATCACCTGATCGGTAATCACAAGGTGGTGGCTGCCCTGCGCGAGCGTGCGTGCGGCTTCCAGCGCAGCGGTGCCGTCGCCGGCTTCCGTCACGACAAAGCCGCACTCGCGCAGGCACGTGGCAATCATGCGGCGGATCGACGTGGAATCGTCCACCACCAGGATGTGTTTCTCGCTCATCGACTGTTTCTCCCCTCGGCGCTCTTTATGGCTTGCCCGCACTTACCGCATCGGCCACACCCGTGGCACGTGCAGCGGCGTCGGTCAGCGTGTCTTTGCCGTCATTGCGCAGGTCGGCCACCGGCTCGACCCCACCCGAGCGCACGGCTTCAGCGGCGCGTGCGTTGAGCACAACGATGCTGATGCGGCGGTTGATCGGGTTATAGATATTCGTCTTGTCCAGCGGCACCGATGCCTCCAGACCCACGACACGACTGACCTTCTCGGGCTTCATGCCGCCCGCCACCAGCTCGCGTCGCGATGCGTTGGCGCGGTCGGCCGACAGTTCCCAGTTGCTGTAGCCCTGTTGCGTGGCGTATTGCGTGGCGTCGGTGTGGCCTGACAGGCTGATCGGGTTGGGCACGTCGTTCAGCGCCGAGCCCAGCTCGCGCAGGATGGTGCGCATGTAGGGCTGCACCTCGGCGCTGGCGTTGGCAAACATCGGGCGATTCTGCTGGTCGACGATCTGGATGCGCAGGCCTTCGGTGGTCATGTCGATCAGCAACTGGTGCTTGAACTGACTCATCACCGGGTTCGTCTCGACCATCTCGGCAATCTTCTGCTTGAGCTTGTTCAGCGCCGCATCGTCCGACTCATCGCGGATGTTGCGCTGGCGCTGCACCGTCGGGCTCGGGCTCGGGTTCGGCTGCGGCACGTTCTGCTTGAGGGACGGGCTGCCCTGCAGGATGCTCGACTGGTCGCCCGAACCGGCACCGCCAAACAGCGCCACCTTTAGCGGCGTGCGGAAATACGTTTCAACCGACGACAGCTCGGCCTTGGTCACCGAGCTGAGCAGCCACATCAGCAGGAAGAACGCCATCATGGCGGTCACGAAATCGGCGTAGGCGATCTTCCACGCGCCACCGTGGTGGCCGTGTCCGCTTTTCTTGTTGCGCCGAATGACAATGAAGGTCGGCGTGCTGGACTTGCTCATGGTCCGTTCCCGTCTGTTTGTGCTGCGTCGTTAGCGGCGCGGCTCGTTGGCCGCGCTCTGTCTCATAGGTTCAAGCGCTAGGCCGTTTTGGCGCCGCGCACGTGGTCTTCCAGTTCTGCAAAGGATGGGCGCTCGGTCGAGAACAGCACCTTGCGGCCGAATTCCACGGCGATGGCCGGGGCGTAGCCGTTCATGCTGGCCAGCAGCGTCACCTTGATGCACTGGAACAACTTGGTCGATTCTTCGGCGCGCTGCTCCAGCAGCGAACCCAGGGGGCCGATGAAGCCGTACGCCAGCAAGATGCCGAGGAACGTACCGACCAACGCCGAGGCGATCAGCTTGCCCAGCTCTGCCGGCGGCAGGCCGACCGAGCCCATGGTGTGCACCACGCCCATCACGGCGGCCACGATGCCGAAGGCCGGCATGGCGTCGCCAACTTTGGTGATGATGCGAGCGGGTTGTTCGGCTTCGTGGTGGTGGGTGTCGATTTCCTGATCCATCAGCGCTTCGATCTGGAACGGATTCAGGTTGCCGCCCACCATCAGGCGCAGGTAATCGCAGATGAAATCCAGCGCGTGGTGATCTGCCTGGATAGCGGGGTAATTGGCGAACAGCGTGCTTTCGTGCGGGTTCTCGATGTCCGCTTCGATCGACATCATCCCTTCGCGGCGGATCTTGGACAGCACCACATACAGCAGCGCCATCACTTCCATATAGAGGGCCTTGGTGTACTTCGAGCCCTTGAACAGGCCCGGCAACGCCTTGACGGTGGCGTTGATGGCCTTTTTGTCGTTGCCGACCACGAAGGAGCCAATGCCGGCGCCGAAGATGATCAGCAGTTCGGTCGGCTGGAACAAGGGCCCGAGGTGTCCTCCGGCCAGCATGTAGCCGCCGAACACCGAGGCGAGAATCACGATGTAACCGATGGCAACTAACACGGGGCGAACTCCTGAATGGGCGATCCTTCGATCAATACAAGAGGGAATAACGGCATCCCCCCGGTTAACTGAAGGCTTGAGCGCCGGGTTTTGCTGCTGCGCGGTGCTTGGAAAACCCTGCCGCCGCGCCCTTCTTCACCAAGAACGGCAACAAAACGGGCGGCTTGAGCACCACCTGGCCCAAAGAGGGCTTCCCCCTAGGCCGATTCAAAGAAAAAGGGACGGAAATCGCTCTCCGTCCCGGCTTTTCGGCCGTCTTTCTACGCGCGGCGGCAAAAAAAATGCCGGTCCGCAGTTGCCTGCGACCGGCCTACCCCCTTCCCCTTTTGTCCTGCCTGAGCCCCTGTGCTTTTCCTGCTCTGTGTTCCTTGCTCTTTTGTTCTTTGTATTGTTATCTGCCGATCTGGCCGGCTATTCCCGTATTTCCCGTACTGCTACCCGCATTTCCCGTCCGCCCTTTTTGTACATCCCCCGGCGGTTCTGCAAGTCCCGTGTTCCTGCAATGCCGTTATCAGGCGTCGATCGTCTTTTCTGCGATCGCATCAACCGGAGCAGCGACGCGCTTTTTCTTTCCTGCGCGTGACGGCGGCTGGCATACACCACACACAAAATCATGGTGCAGGTCGTCTGCGTGGGCCACAAAATGGCCGGTGCAGCGCTTGCACTTCACGGTGTGCAGCATCTTTCCCTCGAAGAACTTCAGCATCATCCACGCACGGGTGATCGAGAGCACCTCTTCCTGTTCGTGGACGTGAATATGTTCCTGGTACAGCTTGTAGGCGGAGATCAGGCGACGCACACCAGTGCTGCGGCTGTTCTCGCCCAGAAAGCGGTAGATGTTCAGGAAGATCGACGAATGGATGTTCGGCGACCACGTCAGGAACCAGTCTGCCGAGAAGGGCAGCATGCCCTTGGGCGGCGATTCCCCACGGATTTCCTTGTACAGCTTGACCAGACGCTCACGGCTGAGCGTAGTTTCCTGTTCCAGCAGTTGCAGGCGCGCACCAAGCGAAATCAATTCCGCTGCGAGGTGGATCTGCTGAACTTCGTTCATGACGCTGGTGTGACGCATGGCACTGCTCCCGCTACGCTTGCTACTCATCCAAAGTGCAATCTCTGAACCCGGCGAAAAGGCCGCCGCAAATGGCTCAGCTGATCTGCTCAACCGCCTGACGTGCCAGCAGGATCGACATTTGCGATTGCTGCAGACCCTTGTCACGGTGCGGCTGGGTCACCAGACCCAGGATGGCGTGATCGTCGAAGCGGAAGCGGCACAGCATCATGTTCGTGCTGGCCAGCTTGACGATCTGCGCGGGCGACATCGTCAGCAGGATGTCAGCCAGTTCTTCAGAGATGCCGAGGCGAAACAGTGCGGCATCGCGATCCTTGGCCAGCATCTGCTGGGCAAGCATCAAGTAGGTGAGATTCAGTTCGCTGATCTCGGAAACAATGTCTTGCGTGTCCATGTACGTCCCGTCGTGTGCAGTAAAAGTACAACCTGCATCCGATCTCGCATGGTGATGTCCGGTTGGCGCTATTTTTTTGCGCCTACCCTCGCCGGGCTGTTCACCAATCCCCACGGATCGGATGTTCCTGCAGTCGGCGCCGTTGCCGGCACTTCCTGCTCCTTCTTACTCACGTCGCTAAAGACATGGCGAAGTTGTTTTCTGTTGAACACATTGTGGGTTTACGTCCGGGGTAAGTAAAGAAGGGGGGACCCCTACGTCGGAGGGGTGAGGTAGTCCGTTCTCTTGTAGGCGATTTTCCTACAAATCTGTTAATAAACGTTGCAAATGAAGCCTTTGCCGACGCAACAGCCCTGGGTAGACGATGCGCTAAAGCGGGCGTTTGACACGTATTTACCCCAATGAACGGCGAAAAATAGCAATTAAATTGCCTAAAGTTGTCTTAAATCGACAAAGAAGACGTCGCACTTCTGCGACTGTGAGCATCGGATGCCGGGTTAACCGCTTGTAGGACACTTCTGACCCACTCCTACACGCCCTGTAGGACAGTTCCGACCCGCTTTCGGCTGGTTTTGTAGGACCGCTCCTACAGTCAAATGGCGATTTTGTAGGACGACTCCTACTTGTTTGTATCTCTAAAACAGACACGTCAATCTAATCGATACAAAAATCGACCTGGAAACATACTTGCCTGGGTGGGAAAGGACGGGCCACGCACTTCCTTTTTTGCAGCGCGACAAAAAGTGGCGCAGGGTCGTCTGCGGAAGGTAAAAACGCGGGAATTTTGATGATCTGAGGCCGGCCTCGCTTGTAGGACAGCTGTAGGACAACGCGGGCATCTGGGACTGCCCGCATCTGGGCTCAGTCGTGGTGCGGCGGGGTCCAGCGGGCGCGCAATACGGTGCCCGTGGCAGATTCGGTGATGACGAGCGACTGCCCGTCTGGCGCGAGTGCAACGTTGGTGGTGGTACGCCCCCGGCACGACGTGATGCGCGCCAGCGGTTCACCATGCGGCGAGACGACAAACACCGCGCCCAGCGAGGCATGCGCGACGAACAGGTGGCCGGCGGCGTCCATCGCCATGCCGTCTGGGCCGCTGGTGCCGTAGAACTGCGCGAAGCGGCCGACCTTGCTCGTGCTGCCGTCAGCAAGCAGCGGCAAACGCCAGACGGCGTTGTCGCGCGTCATGGCAACGAAGAGCGCGGATTCGTCTGGCGTCAGCACCAGACCGTTCGGGCTCGGGCCATTGGCCAGCAGGCAATCGAGTCGCCCATCCGTGCGCAGCCGATACACACGGCCGGTCGGGTCATGCAGGCCCGTCTGGCCTTGGTCGGTGAAATACACATCGCCGTTGCGGGCGACGATCAGATCATTAGGGCCTTTGAAGCGCTCGCTGTTGCGGCGAGTCAGGAACGGCGTGACCGCGCCCGTCGCGGGATCCAGCGACAGCAACCCATTCTTGTAGTCCGCAATCAGCAGCGTGCCGTCGTGGCGGAGCGCCAGGCCGTTCGGTTCGCCGTCGTATTGCGCGACCACATCCCAATCGCCCTGCGCAGAAACACGCAGGACGCGGCCATGCGGAATATCCACCAGCCACAGATTGCCGTGCGCATCCCAGCACGGCCCTTCCAGAAAGCAATCGACCGGCGCCCCGCCCTTGTTGGCGCGGGACCATTCGGTCGGCACCGGGCGGCGCAGCGCGGCGGGCATCTCCGCAAAGACGGTCGTCTCGACAATGGGCCAGTTGAAATACGTCATGGCACAACCGTCGCGTAGGAATCAGCCAGATGGCGCGTCGCCTCACCGGTATAGCGATACGGCAGTTGGCGCGGCATCGGGCCCTTGTTGCGCTCGCCGCGGCTGCTTTGCTCCCAGGCGTGCGCCAGGATGCCAACAGCCCGCGAGAGACAGAACACGCCGCGCGCCAGCGGCGCCGCAAAACCCAGTTCTGCATAGATGACAGCCGTGGCGCCATCGATGTTCATCGGGATCGGCTTGCCCTTGCGGCCGGAAAGCAATGCTTCGATGGCGCGGCCGATGGCGGCATAGCGCCCGCCGACCACGCCGTCCTGCGCAGCCTCGTCCACCAACGCAAGCAGGCGCACCGCGCGTGGGTCGACGGGGTGGAAGCGATGCCCGAAGCCCGGCAGGTACTTGCCATGCGCCGCGATGAACGCGTCGACACCCGTCGCCGTAGCCGCCTCCAGCGAGGCCCCGTCAAACATGCGCGCCTCGATATCGTGGAACAGCTCGACGGCCTGCTGCCCCGCCCCGCCGTGCACGTCGTCCAGCGCATTCAACGCAGACGCCATCGCACCGTTGAGCGGCAGGCCGCAGCTCGTCGCCATCTTGGCAATCGCAATGGATGGCGCATGCGGGCCATGATCGACGGACGCCACCAGCGCCGCTTCCAGCAGCGCAGCCTGACGCTTGGCAGGCAACTCGCCGCGCAGCATCAGCCAGATCATTTCTGCAAAACCAATCTGGCCGATCAGCTCCTGGATCGGGTAGCCGCGTACGTGGATGCGGCCGGGTTCGATGTCGATGATGTCGGTGCGCCAGTAATCGGCAGCGAGGCCGGCGGCAGAATCGATTGCGTTGGGGGCAGGTGCGGTCGTCATGATCAGATGGCGCCTTCAGCGCGCAAGGCTTCGATTTGGTCGTGGCGGTAGCCGAGCCTGGCAAGCCAGTCGTCGGTATGGGCGGAGAGCGGCGGTGCGGGGGTCTTCGGGCACGGGTCTTCGCCCGAGAGGCGGAAGCCCGCGCGCGTCACGTGCTGCCCCGCTTCCGGGAACGAGGTGACGAAGCTGCGGCCTGTCACCTGCTCGTGCGCCAGCACGCCAGGCACGTCGAGCACCAGCCCAGCTGGCACGCCGGCATCGATCAGCAGCGGCTCCCATTCGGCAGCCGAGCGCGCGGCCAGCGCAGCTTCCAGTGCATCGTTGAGTTGCTGGCGGTGTTCCTTGCGTGCATGACGCTCGGCAAAGCGCGCATCGGTTGCAAGATCCGGATGACCAACCACGCGACACAGCGCGGCAAACTGCTTGTCTTCGTTGGCCGCGATATTGATCAGCCCGTCGCCCGTGCGGAACGTGCCCGACGGCGCCGCCGTGAAGTTCTGGTTGCCCATCGGGTGCGGCGTCACACCGGCATTCAGGTAATTGGAGACGACCCAGCCCATGGTGGCGAGCGTCGATTCCAGCATCGACACATCCACCATGCAGCCCTGCCCCGTGCGTTGCGCGCCGAGCAGGCATGCGGTGACGGCCAGCGCCGCCGTAATGCCGCCGACCGTATCGCTGATCGGGTACCCCACGCGCAGCGGCGCGGATGCGTCATCGCCCGTGACGCTCATCACGCCGGAAATGCCCTGGATGATCTGGTCGTATGCGGGTCTGCCGCTGAGCGGACCATCCTTGCCGAAGCCCGAAATGGCGCAGTAAACGAGGCGTGGGTTGACCTCGCGCAGCACGTCGTAGCCGAGTTCGAGGCGGTCCATGACGCCGGGGCGGTAGTTTTCGATCAGGGCATCGGCCTGCGCTACCAGCTTGAGCAGGATCGCTCGCCCTTCCGGATGCTTCAGGTTGACGGTGACGGACTGCTTGCCCGCATTGACGGCGACGAACGAGGCGCCCATCTTGCGGCGCGCCTGCTCCGGATCAGCGCCTAGACGGCGGGCGAGATCGCCATTGCCGGGCACCTCCACCTTGATGACTTCAGCGCCGAGCAAACCCAGCTGATAGCCGCAGAACGGCCCGGCCAGCACGTTCGACAAGTCGAGCACGCGCAAACCCGCGAGAGGCAAAGCCATGAAAACAACTCCTGCTACACAATCGGCTCCGCCCCTCGCCCCGTTCAGGAAGTTGGGTGTCTTGGCGGCGCCTAGGTTTTCTGGATGAGCTGGGCGGCGAGACGCAGCGGCGCGGGGTCGCCACCCAGCGTGGAAGTGATTTGCGCTGCGTGCTCCAGCACCGGCACGCGCCACGATTGCAGCAGCGCTCCGTCGATGCGCGAAGCCGGGCCGGCAAGGCACAGCGCACCTCGCAGTGCCTGCTGCGCGCCAAACACCGGCACCGACAGGCCGACCGTTTCCCGATCGCGTTCGCCAATCGACACGTAATAGTGATCGCGCCGGATTGCGTCGTACGTGGCGCCTTGCATGCCGGAGAACGCGCACAGCACGCGCCCGCCCGAACCGCGCTCCAGCGGCAGCACATCGCCCTCGCGCACGTGATCGCGGATCGAATGGTTCGAATCCACGCGGTGCAGGCACACACGCACATCGCGCTCGCGGATGTAGAGCGACACCGCCTCGCCCGTGGCCTCGGCCAGCGCGCGCATGTGCGGCAGTACCACGTCGCCCAGACGCATGCTGCGCTGGTAGAGCGCACCGAGCATCAACGGCGCGGCGCCGATCTGGTAACGGCCGTCTTCCAGGCGAAACAGCATGCGGTGCTGGATGAGCGAGCCGGCAAGCCGCAGGATCGTGCTCTTGTAGAGCCCGGTGCGCGCGGCCAGCTCGGCCAGCGTCAGCGCGTAATCGCCGGGGCGGAACGCAAACAGGATCGAGAACGCGCGGTCCAGCGCGGCCACACCCGACTGCCCCGGCGTGGCGGCATCGCCTTCGTTGGCGGCGGCGGTCTCGTTCTGTGTGGTTTGGCGCTCTGCGGTCATGGCGTGTTGGGCGAGACGGTTCACTTGACCGTCTTCAATGCTTGGTCGACGAAGCGGTTAGTGTACGTTTTACTCAGATCGATCTTGGCGTTGCGGATCTTTTCGTCGTAGCTGGAGAGCACCGTCAGCGCCACCTTGGCATCGGCATCCGTCATCAGGCCGTCCTTGGAAAAGATCGGCTTGGAGTGGCGCAGCGCATCGACAAACACGTCGCGCCCGCCCACCTGCTGTTCCTTGGGCATCTTGTCGGCAATGGCCTCGGGCGTGCTGGCATCGATCCATTTGAGCGTGCGGATAAAGGCGTTCACCAGGCGCTGGACGGTCTCGGGATTCTTCGTCATGAAGTCGCGCGTGACGTACAGCGTTGCCGTCGGGTAGCGGCCGCCGAACACGGTTTTGGAGCCAGCATCGGTGCGCGTATCCACCAGGAACTTGGCGGCGCGGCGCTTCTCCAGCAGGCTCGCCACGGGGTCGAAATTGACGAGCGCGTCGATCTCCTTGCGATCAAGCGCCACCATGCCCGGCGCGCCCGATCCCACGGCGATGTACGACACGTCGTTGACCTGCAGACCGTTCTTGATGGCGTAGTAACGCGCAAACAGGTCGGTGGACGAACCGGGTGCGGTAATGCCAATCTTCTTGCCCTTCAGATCCTTGCCGCTCTTGATATCCAGGTCGGGCCGCACCGCCAGCACAATGCCGGGCGTGGTGTTGAGCAGCGCCACCGACACGATGTCCTTGCCCTGCGCCTGGATGTGGATGGTGTGGTCATAGAAGCCCACCACCGCATCGGTCGAGCCGGCAATCAGGGCCTGCAGCGCCTTGCTTCCGCCGGCCTGGAAGTTCTCCACCTTCACGTTGAGCCCTTCCTTCTGGAAGTTGCCCAGCGACTGCGTGAGCGGCACCGGCATGTAGTTCAGGATCATCGAGCCGACCGACAGGCTCACGTCCTTCTTTTCCGGCTCGGCGGCGTTGGCTGCTGTCCAGACGGCCGCACACAGCAGGGCCGAAATCCATCGCTTCATGGTTGTCTCCATCATTGTTATTGGGTCAGGCATTGGTTTCGGGATCAGCCTTCGGGCGCCACACCAGCAACTTGCCTTCGAGCGCGTCGACGCTGCGGTCCAGCGCAATCACAAACGCCGACAGCACGACGATCCCCGAGAACACGCCGGTGGCATCGAACACGCCTTCGGCCTGTGCAATCAGGTGGCCCAGGCCGGCGGACGAACCGAGGTACTCGGCCACGATCGCGCCCATGACCGCCATGCCGACGGAGGCACGCAGGCTCGAGAGGATCCAGCTCGTGGCGGACGGCACATACACGTGGCGCAGCAGGCTGATGCGGCGGGCCTTGAGCAGGCGCGCGTTGGCCAGGATGACGGGGTTGACCTCGCGCACGCCCTGATACGTATTGAAGAAGGTGATGAACAGCACCATCGTGGCGCCCAGTGCCACCTTGGAGGTCAGCCCCAGCCCGAACCACATCACGAAGATGGGCGCGAGCAGGATGCGCGGGATCGCGTTGAAGACCTTGATGAACGGGTCGAGCACCTCGGCTGCGAGCCTGGACAAGCCGAGCCACAACCCCAGGCTGATGCCGAGCAGCGTGCCGATGCCGAAGGAGAGAATCGTCTCGGCCAGCGTGATGGCGAGGTGCGTGTAGATATCGCCGCCGGTGAACCATTCCCAGATGCGCGCGACGATGGACGACGGCATCGAAAAATAGAACGGGTCCACCACGCCCGCGCGTCCGAGGCCCTCCCACGAGCCGAACATCAACACCACCACGGCCAACTGAAACAGGCGGATCTTGGTCTTGTGCGCGAGACCGGCGCGCGGCGCGCCCACGGCAGGCATCGTATTAGTGCTGGACGGCATGGCTCTTCTCCACTTCGGCGCCGAGGATCGACCAGATCTCGCGATACAGGCGGATGAACGCGTCGGACATGTTGATTTCAGACACGTTGCGCGGGCGCGGCAGCGTGATTTCCACATCGCCAACCGGGCGGCTGGCAGGCCCGGCGGACATGACGACCACGCGGTCGGCCAGGGCAATGGCCTCTTCCAGGTCGTGCGTGATGAACAGCAACGATTTGCGGTCTTCCTGCCAGAGGCGCAGCAGCTCGCTCTGCATGAGGTGGCGCGTGTGCACGTCCAGCGCCGAGAACGGCTCGTCCATCAGCACAATCTTGGGCGAGAGGATCAGCGTCTGCGCCATGCTGATGCGCTTCTTCTGCCCACCCGAGAGCTGATGCGGATAGCGCGCTTCGAAGCCGGCCAGGCCGACCTTCTTCATCCACGGACGGGCGCGCTCGCGGGCCTCATCCACCGGCACGCCCTGGAACACCAGGCCGAGAGCGACGTTGTCCAGCGCCGTCTTCCAGGGCAGCAGCGAGTCCTGCTGCATCATGAAACCGGCATTGCCATTGAGCCCGGTCAGCGGCTCACCAAACACGGTGACGGTGCCGCCGGCCGGCTTGAGCAACCCGGTCACGGCATTGAGCAACGTGCTCTTGCCGCAGCCAGTCGGCCCCACCACCGCCACGAATTCGCCTTCCCCAATCGACAGGTCGACGCCTTGCACCGCCGTGAAGCTGCCGAATCGCACCGAAACCTGATTGAGCTGAACCGCCGGCAACCCGGCGTGGACTCGGCCACTGGCGGCCGGAAGGGAAGAAAGCATGGGCGTCTCCTTGAACGCGCCTTATTCGATGCGTTCTGTTCTATGGAATTTAGTTCTATTTTATATACCACCAACATTGGAGTTAACGGGCGTAAACCCGTAAACAGTAGCCAACCGCCCGAAATCGCTCAGCTGCACGCCAAGATAACGCCTGAATTTGTTCTTTCTGAAGAAATTAAGTTCTTACAGACAGAACAACTAGCATTGCAGATTTGCGAGAATTGTTCGCACGAACGCTAAAGTTTTCCGCTGGCCTTCCGATGAAGGGCGTACTGATCAGCGAGATGGCCATGCAACTTTCTTCCCCTTCCGTATCTACTGCGACCGCCGGCGCATCGGGCAGCGGGAGCAATTCGGCCGGCGACATCGAGCGTCTGCAGCGCCAGCTCAAGAACCTGCAGAAGTCGATGCAGGATCTGCCCGCGCAGAATCTGCCGCCGGATCAGGCCCGCGAGCAGGCACAGTTGCTCAGCCAGCAGATTCAGATCGTGCAGGCGCAGATCGCCCGCCTTCAGGCGCAGAACGGTCTGGAGCAAGCGCAAACCCGGTTGGAAAACCGGCACAACGCATCCAAAAACGCTTCGGGCACAGGCAATACCGACGCAGCGGCCAAGGCCCGCACGACGGACAAGGTGACCGGCTCGTCCACGGCGAGCGATGCCCGCCTGCACACCCGCGAGGCAACGCAGGCACAGTCCGCGCAGTCAGCCCACCCCGCCAGCGCAGAGGCCATCACGCCGGCCAAGCCACCGCTGGTTTCGGTCAGGGCCTGACGGGGCGGCAACGCGGCGGCCGCCTTACCTTGATGGCGCCCCCGCCGATGCCTGAGCACCTCCTTCCTCACCCCCTCCCATCGGGGGGACGCCAGCCTGCGGTGCCGACAGCGACAATCGCCGCGCCGCCATCCTGTGTGCGGCATCGAGAACACGCATGACCTCCGCCGCCAGCGACGCCCTGCCCCCGACCGCCCCCGCCGATCCGCATCCGGCGCGCACGCCCTCGCGCAATTTCTTTGCACGCCACTGGCGCGGTGATTACACCCTGGCCCGCTCGTATTGGTTGCACACCGCGCTGATGCAATTTGGCGTGGTGGCGCTCAGTGCCGGTGTCACGCATGCGCTGGCGCACAATGCGCCAGCGCGCGCGGCATCATCGGCGCTGCTTGTGATTTACGTGATGGGATTGGCCCTGTGGATCTGGGCGGTGGTGGGCACCTGGCGCTCCGCCGATCGCGAGCAAGCGCGCAACCGGCTTGCCGGCATGTCAAACCTGTGGCCGCTGATCGCCAAGGTGATGATCGTGTTGGGCGCCGTGGGCACCAGCTCGCGCCTCATCAACGATGGGCCGCGTCTGGGCGCGCATCTGCGTACCGCGCTGGGTGAGCAAGCGGCGTCGCCGTTTACGGTGATGCCGCAACGTGATGGGCGCGCCATCCTCTTCAATGGCGGCATCAACGACGGCGCCGCCGATGCGCTGGAGGCCGCGCTGCGCAAGACGCCAAACGCCGTGGCCGTCGTGCTGCGCTCCGAAGGCGGTTGGCTGCGCGAAGGGACGCTGGTGGCAGATGTCATCCGCCGCCACCATCTGCGCACGTATGTTGAACGCACCTGCGCCTCGGCGTGCACGATCGCCTTCCTGGCAGGCGCTGACCGTGCCGCCGCACCGGGCGCACGCATCGGCTTCCACCGCCCGCGCGCGGTTGGCGCCGATCATGACCAGACCCCCGGCGCCACCGACAGCGAACTCTGGCGTGCATATGCAGACGCGGGCCTGCCCGATGCTTTCGTGCGCCGCGTGCAGGACACACCATTCGACCAGATGTGGTTTCCCACCGCGCAGGAACTGCTGGCCGACCACGTCGTCACGCGCGCATCGCCCGGTGGCGAATACGCAACCATGGCCACGCAGTTGAATACCCGCGAAGCCCTGGCGGCAGAACTGCGCAGCGCCCCGCTGTATGCAACGCTGGAGCGCAAGTACCCCGCGCACTTCAGCCGCTTGATCGACAAGCTGTGGCCAGAACTGCAGCGCAACGTTACCGATGCGCGAGCGGTAACACTGCTGCGCGAGCAGACGGGCAAGCTGTACCGCGCGCTGATCCCGACTGCACCCAACGCGCTGCTCTTTGCCAACGCGCAACTGACGCTTGAGCAGGCCCAGGCCCTGCAGCGCGTGAGCCCGGAAGCCTGCGTGGCTTATCTGGACGGCACGTCCGGGGCAAGCGCCGCTGCCGCACGATTGCCGCGCGCGCTGGTCACCCGCGAGCAGGCCTTGTTCTCCGACCTGATGCAGGCCGCCGACCCAGACCACGCCCCGGTTGTCACACGCGCACAAACCCTGCCGGTGCTGCAACTGGCCGTGGCGGCGCTTCCGCTCAATGAACAGCGCGTGCTGACCGTGCCCGCGCTACGCCACTCCGCGCCGCCAGCCGAACGCTGCCAGGCGCTGATCGGTTTCTCCCGCTCGATCCTGGCCCTGCCGGAAGCCGAACGCGCGCTGGCGCTGCGCGGCATGTATGCCGATACATCCGCGCCCGATTCGTAGCAAGACGCTTCAGACCGAACGCAACGCAGCCAGCGACGCCCGCTGGCGCCCCTCTTCATCAAAGTTGTCGGGTGACAGCCATTGCTCGAATGCGGCTCGCACGTGCGGCCAATCCGCATCAATGATGGAGAACCACGCGGTATCGCGGCTGCGGCCCTTGTAGACCACCGCCTGGCGGAAGATGCCTTCGAACTGGAAGCCCAGCCGCTGCGCAGTCTGCCGCGATGGCGCGTTCAGGCTGTCGCACTTCCACTCGTAGCGCCGATAGCCGAGATCTTCAAAGACGTGCTTCATCAGCAGGAACTGCGCTTCGGTCGATGCCGGCGTGCGTTGCAGCAACGGCGAGAACGTCACCGCCCCAACTTCCACCACGCCGTGATCGGGCGTGATGCGCATCAACGCCAGCGTGCCGACCGGGCGATCCGTGCGCGCGTCGATCACCGCGTATTGCAGCGGATCGCGCTTCGCCGCAATGCGCTCGATATAGGCGCGGTGTGCCGCCATATCGGCGAACGGGCCTTCCACCATGTATGTCCAGACGCGGTCGTCCTGCGCCTGGCTGAACGCATCGAATAGCTCGTCGGCGTGGCGCGCAGCGTCAAGCGGCTCCAGCCGGCAGTACCGACCGGCGAGCACCGTGTGCGGCGGCAGCGGCCGGGCCGTCCAGCCGGGCAGCGATGCACCTATGGGTTGCTGATAAGCGTTGAGCGTGGGCATGCGTGAAACCTGAGTCGAGAACAACAAGGAGCCTTCACCCTACAGAACTTCGTGGCCCCATGAAAAGAGCCATGGAAACGCATCGCGATGGAGCCACACCAACACCCCCACGCGCGGATTAAACCGTTCGATGCCCCGCCACACGCCGATAGCGCGGGTGCGCGCAAATCGATATGTTGGCAGCGGGGGAAGACGGCGCCACACATAGGCGCGGGCATAGCCATTGCTGTGCAGGGGTATGCACGCGCCCACGGAATCGTCCGCCATCTTTTCTGCCAGGAGCCCGCGAGTGGCGCCGTTCATTACAGAGTGGTACCGCCGCTGGAGCCGCGGCGTCCGATACGCATGCGCGGCCGCGTGGATCGCCTTTGTCGGCATGGCGCCATGGAGCCCGGCCCGTGCGGCGCCTAGGTTTGCCTACCCAGTCACGCAACGCGTTGACGCGGGCGCGAGCGTCGCCCTGCCGCGCACGTGGGGCCCATTGCGGCTGAACACCGATACGCCCATTCCTTCCGTTGCGGCGACGATCAACTCGCCATTCGGCCCATCGCGGCTGGTGTTTGCGCAGCAGACCGTAGCGCCAGAGAGCTTCGCGCTGGTGACGGTACGTAAATCCGATTTCGACAAAGGCACGCCGGACTATCTGGAAACCCTGCGCCCACGCGATCTGGCAATCCTGCTCAATCATATGGAATCGCGCGTGCATGGCGATCGCCCGGCCTGGGCCGCCCGCCTCGTGCGCGGCAAGGCCCCGACGCTGCAGGTGCTTGCCGGGCACCGGTTGATCTACTGGGAGGGCGAATGGAGCACCTCCACGTCGCGGACGGTCGTGGTGCGCGGGTACGCGTTCTTCGGCAACGGCGCGGTCTACCTGCTTCGCATTTTCGGCACCGCCGGGCACGACAACCCCGCCGAGTTTGCCGAAGAGGCACGTTTTGCCGATTTGGTGGCTGCGACCTTCCGCACGAAGTAGCCGTCCGACTGTCTCATTGTTGCGGCGCAACAACAAACGTAGCCCGCGTGGTGGCCCCGCCCCTCAAGCGCTGGCCCGGCCACGCAAGCGCTGAAATCTGTTGTTACTCTTGGAACAGTCTGTTCACCCGCCGCTGTATTGTTCTTCCGCATTGCAACACCTACACTTCGTGACAGTTGTTCAGACATCGATTGCCTGAACAAGCAATGCAAGTGTTGTAAGGAGAACAATGATGAAATGGTTGGATATTGGCGCCGTCATGGCCGCCTGGATTGCGAGCTGCGTTGCAGCAGGCTGGCTCATCAGCGCCGCCGCCTTCCTGGCTTAACGCCCCAAACGCCCTAAAAGGCAAAACGGCCGAGCGGGAACCCCTTCCCCGCCCGGCCCTGAACACCCCGGTTGATCGATTCGTCAGGCTGGCTTTTGGCCTGCCCACTGAACGAATCGGTCGACAAACCCCTGCAAGAACTGGCGCGTACGCGCATCCGTCACCCCGCCCTGGGCATCAAAGGGCTCCCCCGCAAAGTGGAAGAAGACCTCCGGCAAGGGTAAGGCCTTCACCCCGACCGCCGCGAGCACATTGCGCAATTGCGCCTGCGACAGCGCCGTCCCGATGGCGCCCGGCGATGCACCCGCAATGCCCGCGGGCTTTCCGCCCCAAACGCTCTGGCCGTACGGCCGCGAACCCCAGTCAATCGCATTCTTCAGCACGCCCGGTATGCCGCGGTTGTATTCCGGCGTGACGAACAGAATGGCATCCACGCCCGCCACCGCGGCCTTGAAGCGCTGCACGGGCTCGGGCAAGTCGGCATCCAGATCCTGGTTGTAGAGCGGAAGCTCGCCAATCTCGATGAACTGCGCCGTCGCGCCAGACGGCATTAAGCCCACCAGCGCCTGCGCCAGCTGGCGATTGAACGACGCCTTGCGCAGGCTGCCGACGATCACTCCGATAGTCAGATTGCTCATAAACGCTCCTTGCGTGCAAAACACTTCAGACCGGCCCTGATACTCAATCAGCCGTGGCCGGCTCTGGGGCCACCTCGCGCTTGAGGCGGTTGATCAGGGCAAACATCAGCGGGTTCAGCAGAATCGACAGAATCGCTGCCGACAACAGCAGCCCACGCGCGCGGTCGGGCAGGATTTCCAGGCTGATCCCCAACCCGATCAGGATGAACGAAAACTCGCCGATCTGTGCGAGGCTGGCAGAAATCGTGAGCGCCGTGCGGTTGCCGTGACCAAACGCGCGCACCACCGCAAACGCTGCCAACGACTTGCCCACCACCACGATCAGCACCGTGCCGAGCACCGCCCAGGGGTCTTCAATCAGCACGCTTGGGTTGAACAACATGCCCACCGACACAAAAAACAGCACCGCAAATGCATCGCGCAGCGGCAGCGATTCTTCCGCCGCGCGCTGGCTGAATTCGGACTCGGCCAGCACCATGCCCGCAAAGAACGCGCCGAGCGCGAACGACACGCCAAACAGCACCGTCGCGCCATAAGCAACGCCCAGCGCCGTGGCCAGCACGCCCAGGCGAAACAGCTCGCGGCTGCCCGTCATGACAATGCGTTCGAGCATCCACGGGATCACGCGGCGGCCCACCACCAGCATCAGCGCGGCAAACGCCACCACCTTCGAGAGCGTGACGGCCAGCACCTTGACGATGTCCCACGTGCTGACCGCCGTGCTGCCCGCGCCGCCCAGCGCCCCGGCCAAGGCCGGCAGCAGCACGAGCGTCACCACCATCACAAGGTCTTCCACGATCAGCCAGCCGACGGCGATATGGCCTTCGTGCGAGTTGTCGATGCCGCGATCTTCCAGCGCCTTGAGCAGCACCACCGTGCTCGCCACCGACAGCGCCAGCCCGAACACCAGCCCGGGGCCCCAATCCCACCCGAGCAGCCAGGCCAAGCCCATGCCCATCAGCGTGGCCAGCGCAATCTGCCCGATGGCACCCGGAATGGCGATGGCCTTGACCGCCAACAACTCCTTCATCGAGAAGTGCAGCCCCACGCCAAACATCAGAAGGATCACGCCCAGCTCGGCCAGTTGCGGTGCGAGGCTTTGATCCGCCACGAAACCGGGCGTAAACGGCCCGGCCACCACGCCCGCCACCAGATAACCGACCAGCGGCGGCAGCCGCAGGCGCTGCGCGATGGTGCCGAAGATGAAGGCCAGCACGATGCCGCCGATGATGGTGGAGATAAGCGGGGTGTCTACGTGCATGCGGTCCTGGAATTGGAATGGGGCGGGTTCAAAGACGAGAGGGGCGGAAAAGCTAGGCGGGGCCGGGGGGCCCTTGTGCGACAACCGTGGCGCGGATTTGTTCAGGTTGCGTCACAACTATAAGGATTGCCCTTTGCGAAACCTTACGAAGCAAATGTCATGCAGAAGACATCGTGCCGAAAACACCGCTCCTACACTGCGCCGCAGACCGCTCGCTCAGGGCGGCCCCAAGGAGACGACACATGCGCTACGCCAACAAAGTCCTTTCCGTGGACGAGGCCATCGCCCACGTCCGCAGCGGCAGCCGCCTGATGCTGGGCGAATTCGTGGGCGCCGGTGAGCCGGCCTGCTGCATCGAGGCGCTGCTCGCCAGCGGCATCGGGCAACTCACGCTCATCACCAACACGCCGGGGCTGCGCGGCGGTTTTCTCAAAGCCCGGCTGTTCAGCTCGGGGCAGCTCGCCGAGTTCATCGGCACGCACGTCGGTACGACGGATGAATCGACGCAGGCTTACCTGACCGACTCCGTGCACGTGGCCGAGTTCTTTCCGATGGGCACCTGGGCCGAGAAAGTGCGTGCGGGTGCGCTGGGCCTGGGCGGCGCGCTCGTGCCGGTGGGCGTGGGCATCCTGGACCAGCCCGGGATGTTTCCCAAGCGGGGGGCGCCCAAGCCGACGATCACCGTCGACGGCATGACCTGCTTCGTGGAGCCGCCCCTGCGCGCCGACGTGTCGATCATCAAAGGCTGGCGCGCCGATACGTTCGGCAACGTGGAGTTTCGCGGCACGGCGCTGCAGAACCAGCGCGATATCGCCATGGCGGGCGACTACACCATCGTCGAGGTGAACGAGATCGTGGAAGTCGGCACGATTCCGCCCGAGCGCGTGGGCTGCCCCGGCGTGTTCGTCAACGCGGTGGTGCAAGGGCTGTCATTGGACGAGCAGCACGCGCTTTACAAGCGCCACTGGACCAAGCTCGGCCGCCTGCCCGCTGCCGCCGAAGCCTGATCGTCGATCGACACAACCAGGAGACCGCCATGCAAGCTCTGCCCGAAACGCCCAAGCAACGCATCGCCGCCCGCTGCGCGCAAGAACTACGCGCGGGCGAAGTCGTCAACCTTGGCCTGGGTATCCCCACGCTCACGGCCAACTACCTGGACGCCGATGCGGGCGTCATCTTCCATACCGAAAACGGGGCCTTCGGCTTTGGCGGACGCCCCGCGCTGGACGCCATCGACAGCGACTTCACCAACGCCGGGTGCGAGCCCATCACCCTGCTGCCCGGCGCGGCGCTAATGGACCTCGCCACGTCGCTGGGCGCAATGCGCAACGGCTACATCGACGTGACCATCCTCGGCGCGTTGCAGGTGGACGCGCAGGGCAACCTCGCCAACTGGGCGTGCGATCGCAACGGCAAATGGTGGCCTGGCATTGGCGGGGCGATGGACCTCTGCTACGGCACGCGCAAGGTGATTGCCGCGCTGGCGCACACCGACAAGCAAGGCAACTCCAAGATCCTGCCGCGCTGCACGCTGCCGCTCACGGGCCAAGGCTGCGTGAGAGTCATCGTCACCGAACACGCCGTGTTTGATGTGACCGATGCGGGGCTTGTGCTGCGTGAAATCCTCTCGCATGCGACACTCGACGACATTCGCGCCATGACGGCAGCGCCCTTTACGCTGGCGCCGCTGCTGCAGATGCGCGCTGCCTGAGGAGACTGCATGCCCGCCACCGTCGATTGGTTCTTCGATGTCATCTCGCCGTTTGCCTACCTGCAGCTTGAGCAGTTCGTTGCGCTGCAGGAAGCCAACGACATCGTCATCCGCCCACGTCCGCTGGTGCTCGGCGCGATCCTGCACCACTGGGGGCAGAAAGGCCCGGCCGAGATCAGCAGCAAACGCGTGTTCACGTACCGGCATGCGCTGTTTCGCGCGCAGCAGCTCGGCATTCCGTTTCGCATGCCGCCCGCACACCCGTTCAACCCGATCAAGGCGCTGCGGCTGACGATTGCGATGGGCGGCTCGCTCGATGCCGTGCGTGCAGTGTTCCGCCATATCTGGCGCGACGGCAACGATGTCGCATCGCCGGAGGGTTTCGCCGCGCTGTGCGAAGCGGTGGGCTTTGCGCAGGGCGCAACCGCTGTCGAACAATCCGCCGTAAAAGACGCGCTGCGTGCGCACACCGATGCGGCTATCGAGCTGGGCGTGTTCGGGGTGCCGACGCTCGTGCACAACGGCGAGCTGTTCTGGGGCGAAGACGCCACCGAGATGTTTCTGCAAAGCCTGCGCGCCGACTGGCTCTCCACGCCCGAAGTGCAACGCGTGAGCACGTTGCCGGTGGGCATTCAACGTGGCTGAACACGACACGAATTCGCGCCCCGGTATCAGCCGCGCACGGCTGGCCCATATTGCGGCGTGGTCGATTGAGCTGCCCCCGGACGAAGCGGAGCGTGCCTGCGCCGGCATCGTGGAAAAAACCTATGCGCGCGGCGCCTGCATCTGCCCGAAAAACACATTGCTGGAAAGCTGGACGGGCGTGGTCACGGGCCTCATCAAGATCGGCACCGTGTCGCCAGAGGGGCGCAGCGTCACGTTTACGGGCGTGCCGGCCGGCGGCTGGTTTGGCGAGGGCACCGTGCTCAAGAACGAGCCACGCCGCTACGACATCGTTGCGCTGCGCGACACGCGCATGGCCTTCATGGACCGCGCCACCTTCATGTGGCTGGTGGAAAACAGCGTGGCGTTCAACCGCTTCCTGGTGAAGCAACTCAACGAGCGGCTCGGGCATTTCATGGCGCTGCTCGAATATGACCGGCTGCTTGATGTCACACCGCGCCTGGCGCGTTGCATTGCGTCGTTGTTCAACCCGGTGCTCTACCCCGGCGCGGGCGACCACCTGGAGATCACGCAGGAAGAACTTGGCCTGCTCTCCGGCATGACGCGGCAGGTCGCCAACCAATCGCTCAAGGCCCTGGAGAAGGACGGCGTGGTGCGGCTGGAATACGGCGGCGTGACGGTCGTCGACCTCGAACGGCTGCGCAGCTACGGCGCCTGAAGACGCCGTCTTTATTAACGAATCTTCATCCGGCGCAGCGGGCCGCACCCGCTAGAATCGCGGCACAACAAGACAAGATCGTTACGCTGCGGCATGCGCCCCACACAGCCGCAGCCGGAAGAGGGAACAAGGCAACGCATACCGTGCGTGCCTGCATCTATGCTGCCGATTCATCTGCTTTCCACCGGCAAGGCGTTGCCGGAACACCGAGTCACGTCCGCTGAGCTGGATGCCCGCCTGGGCCATCGGGCTGGGTACGTGCGCAAGAAGTCCGGTATCGACGTCCGTCACCATGCAACGCTTGCGGAGCACCAATCGGAGCTTGCCGGCGCTGCCGTGCGCGATGCGCTGCGCCGCGCAAACGTTCCTACCGCCTCCATCGACCTGTTGATTTCCGCCTCGGGCGTGCAGGAGCAGGCGCTGCCCAACACGGCCACGCGCATCCTGGAGCCCGCAGGGTTGCCGGCCGGCACGCCCGCGTTTGACGTCAACGCCAGTTGCCTGAGCTTCCTGACGGCGCTGCACGTGGCAAGCAGCCTGCTGACCACTGGCGCCTACAAGCGCATTGCCGTGGTGGCGTCCGACCTGGCCTCGCGCGGCATCGACTGGGACGATGCCGAAACCGCGTTGATCTTCGGCGATGGGGCGGCGGCGGTCATCGTTGAGGCGGCGCCTGCGGTGTCCAGCAAAGGCATTCACGCTTACCGCATGGAGACCTACCCCGCCGGCAAGGCCTATTGCGAAATCCCTGCAGGCGGCACGCGTCGCAACCCGCGGACCGGCGCGCAACCCACCGATTACCTCTTCCACATGGACGGCAAGCGCGTGTTCAAGCTCGCCTCGCAACTGATGGACGGCTTCCTCGATCGTCTGTTTGCGGGCAGCCATTACACGCTGCGCGACATGCACGTCGTCGTGCCGCACCAGGCGAGCCACCTTGGCATGCAGCATTTGCGCAAGCGCCTGGGCGTGCCGGAAGCCAGCGTGGTCGACATCTACGCGCAGCACGGCAACCAGGTGGCCGCATCGATTCCCACCGCGCTGCATGAAGCGGTGACGCGCCAACGCATCGAGCCTGGCAAGCCGGTTCTGCTGGTTGGCACGGCCGCCGGGCTGACGCTGGGCGGCATGGTGCTGACACTATGACCACGCTTGTGACGGGGGCCACGGGCGGGCTCGGCCGCAACGCGGTCGATGCACTGCTGGCACAAGGCGCAGGCGTACGCGCGACGGGGCGCGATGCCGCGCAGCGCGAGGCCTTTGTCGCACGCGGTGCGGACTATGTACCGGCCGACCTCGCACGCCTGACGCCGAGCACGCTCGATGCGCTGCTCGATGGTGTCGACACGGTGTGGCATTGCACGGCGTTGTCATCTCCTTGGGGCGCGTACGACGACTTCTACGCGGCCAATGTGCGCGCAACAGCCGCTCTGGCCGAAGGCGCCGTCAAGCGTGGTGTCCGCCGCTTCGTGCATATCTCCACGCCGTCGATCTACTTCGACTACCAGCATCACGCCGATCTGCCCGAGAGCTATCGTCCTGCGCGCTTCGCCAATCATTACGCGGCGACCAAGATGCTGGCAGAAGCGGCCATCCAGCAGCAGGTCGCCAAGCAGAACCGCACACACTTCGTCATCCTGCGGCCGCGTGGGCTGTTCGGCCCGCACGACCGCGTGGTGCTGCCGCGCATCCTGCATCTGCTGAAACTGCGCGGCGGCGTGCTGCCGCTGCCCCGTGGCGGCGCGGCACGTATGGATCTGACCTATCTGGAAAACGTGGTGCATGCCATGCAGTGCGCCACCACGGCGGTCGTGCCTTCGGGCGCCGCCTACAACATCACCAATCACGCGCCGGCCACGCTGCGCGATCTGCTCGATCAACTGCTGGGGCAACAGCTCGGCCTGCGCTACCGCATCCGCGCCGTGCCTTATCCAGCCATGGCATTGGCCGCACGCGCCATGGAGTCGGCCAGTGCCATCACGCACCGCGAGCCGCTGCTCACACGCTACAGCGCCGCTGCCCTGCACTACGACATGACGCTCGCCAACGACCGCGCGCGCATCGAACTCGGCTACGTGCCGCCCATCGACATGGCCGAAGGCATCCGCCGCACGGCCCACTGGTTACGCGAACATGGCAACGTTGTCCGTTTTTGAAGCCGGTTACTGCACGCACACCGCGTGCGTGGCACTGCGCGGCGCGGGCTTGCGCACATGCGCCTTTCCCGCGCGCGCATGGCTGATCGAAGCCGCCGGGCGACGCTGGCTGTGGGACACGGGCTATGCCTCGCATTTTCATGACCACACGCGCAGCGGCCTATTTGCCATCTATCGCAAGGTCACGCCGGTGTATTTCGATACATCGGAATCCATGGCAGCACAGCTCGCACAACAGGGCATACGCCCCGCTGACCTGCATGGATTGATCGTCTCGCACTTCCACGGTGACCACGTTGCCGGCCTGCGCGACTTTCCGGGCGTGCCGGTCATCTGCTCTGGCGAGGGATGGATGCACTTGCGTGCGCTGCGAGGCGTTTCCGCGTTACGGCGCGCTTTCGTGCCCGGGCTGATTCCCGAAGATTTTGAAACGCGCACGCGCTTTGTCGAACAGTTCGAGCAAGTTGCGCTGCCGCCAGAGCTGGCGCCATTCACATCCGCCTGGGCCCTGCCCGAGAGCAACGGCGACGTGCTGCTTGTGCCGCTGCCCGGCCACGCTGCCGGACACCTCGGCGCGTTCGTGCGCACGGATGAAGGCTGGGCGTTGCTTGCCGCCGACGCAGCCTGGTCACCGCTGAGCTATCGCGAGCTGCGCGGGCCGTCGGTGCTGGCGTATTCCATCATGGAAGACCGCCACGCCTACTTCGATACGCTGCGCAAGCTGCACGCGCTCGATGCCGGCGGCCACGTGCGCATTCTCCTCACGCACGAGGGTGCATTGTGACGACGTTGCATCGCCTGCTGTGGTCTTATTGGCAAACGCGCCGGTTGCGGCTGCCTGATCGCGCAGCGCTGCAAGCGCATCAGCAGCGCCAGATCGCACGTTTCACGCAACGCGTGCTGGCTCGCAGCCCGTACTTCCGCCCGTTTGCATCGAAGCCGATGCATGAATGGCCGTTGATGGACAAGGCCACGATGATGGCCAATTTCGATGCCATGAACACGGCCGGCCTGCGTTTGGCCGACGTGCTCGCCTGCGCGCAACAGGCCGAGCAGTCGCGCGATTTCCGGCCGATGGTCGGAGCCTATTCGGTGGGCTTGTCGTCTGGCACATCCGGCGGACGGGGCGTATTCGTCGTCAGCCCGACCGAGCGCGCGCAGTGGGCCGGCATCCTGCTCGCCAAGCTGTTGCCGCGCGGGCTGTTGCATGGCGAACGCGTCGCGCTGTTCCTGCGCGCCAACAGCAATCTGTACACGGCCGTGCGCAATCCGTGGCTGACGTTCTCGTTCTTCGATCTGTTTGCGCCGTTCGATTCGCACCGCGCGCCGCTGGAGACATTGCAACCGACCATCATCGTGGGGCCGGCGCAGGTGCTGCGTGCGCTCGCCATGGAGAAACTGGCCGGCCGGCTCGACATTGCACCGGTGCAGGTGCTGTCCGGCGCCGAAGTGCTGGAGCCGATGGACCGCGCGCTGCTTGCGCAGGCCTTCGGCAATGTCGGCGAGGTCTATCAGGCCACCGAAGGTTTCCTGGGGGCGACCTGCCCGCAAGGCACGCTGCATCTGAACGAAGCGCACGTGCACATCGAGCCGCAATGGCTGGACGCGCGCCGCTTCGTTCCCATCATCACGGATTTCACTCGCAGCACGCAGCCCATCGTGCACTACCGGCTGGATGACATCCTCATCCGCCGCGACCCGGCGCTTGGGGCCTGCCCGTGCGGCAATCCGGCCATGGCCATCGAGCGCATCGAAGGCCGCTGCGACGACACACTCGTCCTGCCCGCGCTGGGCGGCGGCTCCGTCACGCTGTTTGCGGACGTGTGTTCACGGGCGCTGGCCCAGGCGCTGCCGCTGCATGCCGATTACCGCCTCGTGCAATCCGATGCGTCCACGCTGGCGTTGTCCATCCACCCCGCTGACGCCGACATTGCCCGCGCGTGCCAGGCGCATCTGGCGGATGTCTTCGCCTGCCAGGGCGTCGATGCATCGCGTGTGACATGGCACGCCGCGCCCGAACGCATCGCCACCGATTTCACCACCAAGCGACGCCGCATCGTTCGGCTCGCGGCGTAGGGAGCGGCACGATGAGCCCGCTTGCCACGCGCCTGCGTCATATGGCCTTGGGCTGGTGTTCGGTGGGCCTCGTCTATGGTCTGTGCGGTGTGCTGCAAGGCGTGGGCACGGTTGTGCCGGAAACCGCATTGGACCGCGCGATTCCGTTCAGCGCGTCAGGCATCTGGCTGTACGTGTCGTTCTTCGCGCTGATTCCGTTGGCGTATCTGCTGGCCGACATGTCTCGCCTGCCCTGGCTGGAACGCGCCATGCAGATGAGCGCGCTGGTGAGCGGTGCGGTGTTCCTGCTGTGGCCGACCACGCTGCACTACCCGCCGCTGGCCGATGCATCGCTGCCGGCCAGCGTGCAACGCATGCTGATCGCCGTGGATTCGAGCCAGAACTGCCTGCCCTCGCTGCACGGGGCGCTTACGCTGCTTTCCGTGTGGGCGCTGGCAGACGCGCGCAAGCCGATTCGCACGACGCTTGCAGCGGCCTGGGGGCTCGGCATCCTGTACGCCACGATCCAGACGCGCCGGCACGTCGCACTCGATCTGTCGGCGGGCGTGGCCGTGGGCGTGCTGTGCGGCGTGGCCGCCCGTCAATGGTTGGCGCGACGCGCGTCAACGCTCTCAATCGAACCGGTGTCGACATGAATGCCTTTGCTCTGCCGCTTGCATTGATGCTCGGCTGCGTGCTTCTGGAACTGGCTGCGCTGAAGTGGTGGCGCGACCAACCGGTGCCGTGGCGCGACGTCATCCTCAATCTGAACTCGGGCCACGTGCTGATGTGGCTGTGCCGCGGCGTGGAAGTGGCCGGCTTCACGTGGCTGTATGCCCATGCCAGCCTGCATTGGGTGGATGGCTGGTATCCGATTGCAGGCTGGGCCTTCGCCTTTGTCGCATGGGATCTGGGCTTCTACTGGCTGCACCGCACGCACCACAAACTGGGCTTTCTGTGGGCGATCCATGCGGTGCATCACGAAGGCGAGCATTTCAACCTGTCGCTGGGCGTGCGGAACGCGTGGCTGTCGTCGCTGACATCGCTGCCGTTTTTCGTGCCGCTGGCGCTGCTGGGTGTCACGCCGGAAATGTTCGTGGCGGTGTCCGGCCTGCATTACTCGGTGCAGTTCTACAACCACTGCGGACTGGTCGGCCGCTCGGGCGTGCTGGACCGCTTCATGGTCACGCCTGCCAACCATCGCGTACATCACGGCTGCAACCCAGAATACATCGACCGCAACTTCGGCGGCACGCTGCTCCTCTGGGACAAGCTGTTCGGCACGTATCAGCGCGCGCTGCCCGACGTGCCCATCCGCTACGGCGTGCACAAGCCCACCCACAGCGACAACCCGTTCTGGGCCAACGTGGTGCCCGCATTGCAATGGCTGGGGTTGCGCACGCCGCAGTTGCAACGCGATACGCGCGCCACGCCCGCCGGCTGGATTGCCACGGGCGGTGTGCTGCTATTTGGCGTGGTGGTCGACTACGTGCGCACCGATGGCCTGTGGCCCGGGCATTGGCAAGCGGTTTGGTTCGTGCTCATCCTGCTGCTCACGCTGGCGCTGGGTGGCTTGTCGGATGGGCGCGCCTGGGGCCGCTGGCTGTGGCCGCTGCTGGCGCTTGCACTGCCCGTGCTGATGATTGGCGCATGCGGCGCGGGCGATGCATTGTCCGACACGTTGGCCGTTGCACTGGGGCTGCATGGCCTGGCCTGCGGGCTGTGGCACGCACTGCGTGCCGAATCACCGCTTTCTTCATCACCGCATGCCGAATCTCGCTAAGCTCCGCTACGCTTCGCCGCGCTCGTCGTCGCTGGCGGAGGATTTGCGCCGGGCCGCGCATGAACATCTGCAAGCAAGCGGCGACCACCGCTTTGCCGATGCACGACTCATCGCCAAGGGCGCCTTCCTTGTCGTAGTTTCTGCACTGCTGTATGGGGCCATGGTGACGGCCAAGAGCACGATGATTTTCGTGCTCGCCTATGTGGCCTTTCCGTTCATCGCGATGCTGCTGGCGATGAACGTGCTGCACGACGGCGCACACCACGCGCTCTCTCCGTGGCCATGGCTGGACCGCTTCCTGACACGCGTGACCGCCATCCCGCTCGGCATCGAACCGGCCTATTGGACGGTGCGTCATGTGCACTATCACCACGCGCATGCCAACGTGGAGCACTACGACCTGGACACCGCCGCAAACCGCTTCCTGCGGCAGACGCCTTTTCAGCCGTGGTATCCGCAGTTTCGCTACCAGCATCGCTATTGGCCGCTGATTGCCGCGCTGTCGTTGCCGTACATCAACTGGATCTACGACTGGTCGGATCGCCTCGGCCTCACGGCGCTGACCACAGACCGTGTGTTGCCCGGCTTGCGCGGCTGGGCGACGTTCCTGTGTGCCAAGACCTTGCACCTGCTTATTGCTGTGGCGGTGCCCGCATGGGTGGCGCATCAGCTTGGCCTCGGCTGGGGCTGGGTGGCGTTCAGCTACTTTGCGGGGCAGATGCTGGCCTCGTGCGTGCTGGTGGCGCTGATTCTGGGCACGCACTGGGCAGACGTGACGTTCTATCTTCCGCCCGAATCGGGCCAGTTGCCGCACACGTGGCACGAACATGCATTCCACACCGCCTGCGACTGGCAACCGCAACCGGCGTGGATCGGCTACTGGCTCGGCGGCTTGAACTGGCACCTGACGCATCACCTCTTCCCGACGTATAGCCACCGGCACTATCCAGCGCTGGCAGCACGTGTGGCGGAGGTGGCGCGCGCCCATGCGCTCGACTACCGCGCGCTCACCTACCGGGAGTTGCTGACCGCGCAGCAGACATTCCTGCGCGCCATGGGCAAACGCCCCGACTGACGCGCAAGCAACGCGCTCCGCCTCAGTTGCGCGCCTCGACCGCGTGCACTGCATCGAGAATCACCTTGGCCACATCCTGCGGCCGCGACTGCTGCGGCACGTGGCTCGTCGGCAGCGTCGTCACCTTGGCGCCAATCTTCCTGGCCATGGCACGTTCCAGATCGGGCTGGATCATCCGGTCGTGCGCGCTGACGATGAACCACGACGGCTTGCTCTGCCACGCTGCCACCGTGGTGCGCTCGCCAAATGCCGTCGCCTTGATGGGCCCTTGCGTGGCGGCCATCACGCGCGCCTGGGCAGCGGGCACATCCTGCGCAAAGTCGCTCGCCAGCGCCGCTGGGGGCAGTGACAGATAGCCGTTGGCATCCGCCACCAGCTTGCCAATGCCCGGCGCGGGCGCGTAATCCTTGCCCACCTCTTCCGTCGACTGCCCGGCGTCTGGCGCGAACGCGGCCACATACACCAGCCCGGCAACCTTGCTGTCGGCGCCGGTTTCCGTGATGACCGTGCCGCCCCACGAGTGCCCGACCAGCACGACCTTGCCGGCCTGATTGCCAATCGCTCGGCGCGTTGCAGCCACATCGTCAGCCAGCGAGTTCAGCCCGTTCTGCACCGCCTGCACCTTCACGCCCTTGGCCTGCAGCAGCGGGATCACCTTGGCCCAGTCGGACCCATCAGCAAAGGCGCCGTGCACGATCACGACGGAAGGTTGATTGGCATCGGCCGCCGTAGCGGCAAAGAGGGGCGCACTGGCGGCCATGCCAAGTGCCAGCGCTGCGATGGAGACGGCTTTGCGGTTGAACATGTCGGGTCCTTGTTATCTGTTCGGTTCTCAGTGGGATGGGGTGTACGCGAGGCCGCCGCTTCAGGCGTGCGCACCGTCGTAGTACGGATTCGCGCTGCGGGCGCCATCCGTGTAGATGTCGGTGGCACGCGCGCCGTCCGTATAGACATCAGACGAACGCGCGCCCTCTGTATAGGCGTCCACCGCGCTTTGCACGGCGCGGGCGCCATCGGTGTACGGGTCGCGTGCGCCGACTGACGAAGCGGCTTGGGCCCCGGCAGCGGCCACAGCGAGTGCGACAACAGCGAGGGTCTTGGCGAGATTGCGGGTCATGATCGATTTCCTTTGAACGGTTGGTTTGGGATTGCGCGGCCTGCCGGTGCTTTGCGTTGCGTTGGCCCGGCGTCGTGGCCACGGAATGCATTTAAGTCGCCTGACGTATCCGGCACGTAGCGATGTGCTAGCCGTTTTGTCTGGGCATGTACCGGAGCTGCCGCCGGATACAAACGCATACAAAACCCCGTCCATCGATGCCCGTTGCTACAAAGCAATACAAATCGGCGGCATCGTGAAACCGACCGGATACATCGCAGGCGCCCAATGCTGGAAACGAGGCAAACAAGACCCCGCCTCGTCATCCATCCTTGATCACTGGAGCCCTCATGCAACCGACCCGATTGACCGCAACGTTGCTCGTACTGGCAGGCGCCCTGGGCGCGCACAACGCGTTTGCGCAAGCCGCAGGCCTGCATCGGACCGATCTCGTCCACCACGACCTGAGCGTGCCAGGTCGCGAAACCCTGCAAGTGCGCGTGGATTTCGATGAGCGTGCATTCGCCCCCGCGCATGTCCACCCCGGCGAGGAAATCGCCCACGTCCTGCAAGGCACGATCGAATACCGGCTGGATGGCCAGCCTCCCGTGACGCTGCAGACCGGCGATTCGTTGTTCATTCCGGCCGGCATTGCGCACTCGGCAAGAAACGTTGGCAGCGGCAAGGCATCGGAACTGGCCACGTATGTCGTGAAGTCCGGTGAGCCGCTGGTCAAGCTCGTTCACTAATCCCTGCCCCAACCACCGCAAAGAGAGAACCCCCATGTCGAACCCCGTCAACCTCCGCCGTCGCCGCCTTCTGGGCACCACCATCGCCAGCATTGGCGTGCTCGATCTCGGGCTGGCCGAACTTGTGCATGCGCAACCGGCACCGTCCTCCAATGCAAGCGCGCTGCTGGCCGGACAAGCCAACCCGTTCGACACGCTGCAGCAGATCGATGCCGGCGTGCTCAACATCGGCTACGCAGACCTTGGACCGAAGAACGGCCCCGTGATGATCCTGCTGCACGGCTGGCCCTATGACATCTACAGCTATGCAGAGGTGGCGCCCGCGCTGGCGGCGGCGGGCTATCGCGTGCTGGTGCCGTATCTCCGCGGCTATGGCTCGACGCGCATCCGCTCGGCGGACACGCCGCGCAACGGGCAGCAGGCCGCGCTGGCCGTCGACATCATCGCGTTCATGGACGCATTGAAGATCAAGCAGGCGCACTTTGGCGGATACGACTGGGGCGCGCGCACGGCGGACATCATCGCGGCGCTGTGGCCGGAACGCTGCAAGACGCTGGTATCTGTCAGCGGCTACCTGATCGGCAGCCAGGAGGCGAACCGCAAGCCGTTGCCGCCGGCCGCGGAATTTGCGTGGTGGTACCAGTTCTATTTCACGACGGAGCGTGGCGCGCAGGGTTACGCCGCCAACTGCAAGGCGTTCAACCGCCTGATCTGGAAGCTCGCGTCGCCCACGTGGAAGTTTGACGATGCCACATACGACCGCAGCGCCACCGCATTCGACAACCCCGATCACGTTGCCGTCGTCATCCATAACTACCGCTGGCGCCTGGGGCTGGCGCAGGGTGAATCGAAGTACGACGCGCTGGAACAGCGCCTGGCCACCGCGCCGGCCATCACGGTGCCCACCATCACCATGGAAGGCGATGCCAACGGCGCCCCGCACCCGGAGCCGTCAGCCTATGCGAAGAAGTTCACGGGCAAGTATCAGCACCGGAACATCGGTGGCGGCATCGGGCACAACCTGCCGCAGGAAGCGCCAAAGGCGTTTGTGCAGGCCATGCTGGATGTGGTGCACCTCTGAACCATCGATCCCGCTGACGCTTCTGGCTCACAACGCCGCGAGCAACCCTTCGGGTAATCCGCGTGTGAGGGCCAGCAGCGTCATCACGGCCGGCATGGCTGCTGCAGCCATCACCGTCTGCGCGGCAGTGATGCCGGCCATGAGCGGCGCATCACCGCCCAGTTGACGCGCCATGATGTACGACGAGGATGCCGTGGGCAGCGCCTGGAACAGCAGTGCCACGATCAAGGCGGCATCGGTCAGGCCCAATGCGTGGCCAACGGCCAGCGTCAACACGGGCATGGCCAGGAACTTGATGACCGACGACACGAACACGGGCTGCGCCCACGAACGCACGCCGCTGAAGTTAAGCGCGGCCCCCACGCACAGCAGGCCCAGCGGCATGGACGCCACCCCGAGCGCCCGCACCGCAGGCTCGATCGCCGCAGGCATCTGCAGCCCCAGCGCCTGCATGGCAATGCCCAGCGTGCAGGCCACCACCGGCGGATTCGTCACGATCTGACGCACGAGCGCGCGCCCACTCAGGCGCACGGAGCCATAGCGGGCGAAGACCAGCACGCACAGCAGATTGACTGTCGGCACAATCGCGGCGTTGCACACGGCCGCCAGCGCAATCCCCTTGGCACCGAAGATGCCCGTGGCGAGCGACACGCCTACATAGTTGTTGAACCGCACGGCCCCCTGAAACACCGACGTGAACGCAGCACCGTCCACTTGCATCCACGGCCGGGCCAGCATTAGCGCAACCGCCACGAGCAATGTCGCACCAATCAACGTCAGCACCAGCGGCAGTACGGGCAAAGACTGCATATGTGCCGTGGCCAGTCCGTGCATGAATAGCGCGGGCAACAGGACGTAGTAGCAGAGCCGCTCAGCCTGCGGCCAGAAGGTCTCGGCGAGGAAGGCGGAGCGCTTGAGCCAATGGCCGAGCGCCACCAGAAGGGCAACAGGCGCGAGAGCGAGCAGGATTGCAGCGGTCATGGCCGTGCTCCTGCACCGTGGCGTGCCCGCAATGCGGGCGAGAGGCAGAGGAACGTGCGGAACGGCATGAGGTGCTCGGCGAGAAACAGGAACACCGCCAAGCTATCACGCAGTCACAGCAGCAATAATTGTTATTTATCTGGCGATCAATGAGAAATTCTCATTGCAGAAGCGACCACGGCATCGGCCAATGCCTGGGTAAAGCGCTGTGCAGTCCGCGATTGGTGTTCAAGCAGTACCACCGCGCGGTGCAATTGCGGTTGGCCGAACGCCAAACGGGCAATGGGCGGCAATTGCGTCAGTTCGGAGTCGGATAGCGCCACCACGGCGGCGCCCAATCCGCTTGCCACCATGCGTACGATCGTGTCCTTGTTGTCGAGCACCATCTCTTCACGCACCCGCACGCCCAGCCGCCGCAGTTCCGAAGCAATCATGCGGCCGGCCCAGGCCTGCGCATCAAAGCGGATAAACGGCAGCTCGGTCAGCAGCGCGCGCGCATCGTGTTCGGCGTATTGGGCGGGGGCGAGCAGCCAGAAGCGGTCTTCATAGAGCGTCGACCACACCAGTTCCGCCGGATGCGGCCGCACGGGGTGCGACGTGATTGCGGCGTCCAGTTCGCCGTCGGCTACGCGCTGTGCGAGCTCCGCCGACATGCCGGCGGCCACGTGCACGCGCAGGCCCGGATGCGCCGTCCGCATGGCTAGCAGCGCATTGGGCAGCGGCCCGGACAGCGCCGTCTGGATGGCGCCGATGCGCAACCGGCCCACCAGCGCCCTCTCATCGCTCAGCGCATCGGGAATGCGGTCATACAGCGCGAGGATCTGTTCTGCCTGGGCGAGCACGATGCGGCCCGCCTCTGTCAGCGCGGGCTCGCGGCGGGAGCGGTCGAACAGGCGGACGTTGAACTCCTCTTCCAGCGATTTGACCTGCAGGCTGACAGCCGACTGCGTGAGCCCGATGGCCTCGCCGGCACGCGCAAACGTGCGGTGGCGGGCGATGGCAACGAGGGTTCTCAAGGCGCGGAGGGACATGGCGGATACGAGGTTCGAGCGGGTGCAGATAGCGCATCGTACCTCTGGCCACACCGGCCTGCCCTCCAGGGCAGTGAGACAACCCGCTTACGCCAGCATGGCAGCCAGCGCAGGAGGCAACCCACGGTTTGGCTTGTGCGGCGGACGCGCAAAGCTGCCTTCCGCCGCGCCGTTCGGGGCGAGCGCAATCAGGCTCTCGCAATGGCGGATGGCGCTGGAGACGCCGTCCACCACCGGCACGGGAATACGGTCCTTGAGTGTCCGGGCCAGACCGGCAAGCGGTGCGCCGGCCACGATGATCACGTCAGCGCCATCTTCACGCACTGCCTGCAAGCTGAGTTCTTCCAGCCGTGCCGCATGGTCTTCCTGCACGCTGCCGATGTCGCGCAGCGGCTGCTGCAAAGAGCGCACGCTCGCCAGCCGCGACGACAGCCCATTGGCGGCCACGCACTCGCGGTACCACGCCTGGATACGGTTCGAAATGGCGATGATCGAAAAGCGCTGGCCGAGCAGGCAGGCGCTGGCCAGCGCCGCTTCGGTCATGCCGACCACCGGCACATTGCACAGCTCCTTGATGCCGGCGAGGCCCGGGTCCCCAAACGCCGCGACAACCACACCGTCGAATTGACCGGCATGTTCGGCGACGACGCACGCAGTGGCGTAGCCGCCCACCAGTGCTTCGAAGCGCGTTTCGATATAGGCCACGCCAAATGGCGCCGTCGCCATCGTGAGCGTGGTGCCGGGTGACACGGAGCGACGCGCCTCGGCATGGATCAACTCCGTCACGCTCTCGGAGATATTGGGATTGACGACCAGAATACGCATGATGAAATTTTGAGAACCCAACCAAAACCGTCAAACCAGCGACGGCGCGCCCGCCGGCAGGAACTGCCCGCGCCCCGGTGCCGGTTCGCGGTACTTGCCGTTTTCGACCAGCATCTCGCCGCGCGAGAAGCAATGCACCGGCCAGCCGGTCACTTCGATGCCTTCATAGGGCGTGTAGTCGACCGCGTGATGCAACGCATCGTTGGTGATACGCACGCGGCGCTCCGGATCCCACAGCGTGATGTCGGCATCGGCCCCAACGGCAATCGTGCCCTTGCGAGGGTACAAACCGTACAGCCGTGCCGGGCGATACGACGTCAGCTCCACAAACTGATGCAGCGACAGCTTGCCGCGCGCAACGCCATCAAACAGCAGCGGCAACCGCGTCTCGATACCGGGTACGCCGTTGGGAATATGGTCGAACGGTTGCGCCTGACCGCCAAGCTTCTTGCCTTCCGGGTCGTCATAGTTGAACGGCGCATGGTCGGAAGAGAACACGCTGAACACGCCCCCTGCAAGCGCGCGCCAGACAGCCGCCTGGTTTTCCGGATCGCGCGGTGGTGGGCTGCAGACGCACTTGGCACCTTCGTAGCCATCGTCACCTTGCAGGCCCATGTCTTCGGCGGTCAGGTAGAGGTATTGCGGACAGGTCTCGGCCAGGATCTGCAAGCCACGGCTTTGCGCCCAGCGAATCTGCTCGATGGCTTCCTTGCCGGAGACATGCACGATCAGGATCGGCACGTCCACCAGTTCGGCAAAGGTGATGGCACGGTGCGTGGCTTCACGCTCCACGGCAGCCGGGCGTGACAGACCATGGAAGCGCGGCGAGATGCGGCCTTCGCCGACCAGCTTCTCCGTCAGCCAGGAAATGCAGTCGGCGTTTTCCGCATGCACCATCACGAGGGCGTTGTTCTGCTTGGCCACGTCGAGCACGTCGAGCATTTCGCGGTCGGACAGCTTCAGGTCGTCATACGTCATGTAGACCTTGAACGAGGTGTAGCCCTGGCGAATCAGCTCCGGCAGTTCGTGCTTCAGCACGTCGGGCGTGGGATCGGCCACGATCAGATGAAAGCCATAATCGGCCACCGCGCGGCCCTCGGCGCGCCGGTGGTAATCGGCCACCGCCGCCTTGAGCGAGCCGCCTTTCTCTTGCGCGGCAAACGGGATCACCGTTGTCGTGCCACCGCAGATGGCCGCGCGCGTGCCGGTAAAGAAATCGTCGGCCATGCGCATGCCGTCGGGCATGGGCTGGTCGAGATGACAATGACCGTCGACGCCACCCGGCAGCGCCAGCAGACCGCTGGCATCCATCTCTCGCGCGCCGCGCGGCAAGCCGTGGCCGAGCACGGCGATGCGGCCATCGCGCACACCAATGTCGCAGCTAAAGCGATCGGACGCGGTCACCACATCCGCATTGCGGATCACCAGGTCGAGTTCCGTGGACATGCTTAGCGCTCCTTCATTCCGTTAAGCAACGTCCGAGAACAGGCGGCCCCAGCCACGCAGCTCGCGCGTGTCGACGCCTGCGAGCCGCAGCGATTTCCACACAACGGTCGAGATGGTGTCGTACACGGGGATGCCCGTTTCCGCTTCCAGCGCTTCAACCAGGTGAGCCGCGCGCAGGTTCGTGCAGAACGTGGTGATGGCGGCCGGCTTTTGCTGCGCCACGTCGCGCACCAGGGTGCGGATGGTGTCTTCTTCCACGTCGGCAAAGCTGTGGTTGACGTGCAAGTCCAGATGGCGCTCGGCCACGCACGTGAAACCGTGGCGCGCATAGTTCTGCACGATGCGCTGCTGCACGTCGTCCAGATACGGCGTAACGAGCGCGAAATCGCGTGCGCCGGTTTTGGCCAGGATCTCGTTGAGCGCCAGCACTGACGTGGTGGCCGGAATGCCGGTGGCTTCCGTGATCTGGCGGCACAGCGCCTCGTCTTTCTCAAAGCCCAGCCAGCCCGACGACGTGCCGTTCCAGGCAATCACGTCGACGTGTGCGTCGGCCAGCAACTTGGCGGCGTTCAGGATCTTCTCCAGATCGAACTGCCCAAGCGCCTGGTCGCGCAGCGAAATTTCCGTCACGGTAAAGCGCGAGAAATGCGCGCTCACATTGGGCAGGCCGCTCACCATGGCGCTGGTAATGGGTTCCAGCGCCGTGTTGGACGATGGCGTGAGCATGCCGAGCTTGATGCGTTTTGTCATGGGAGTCTTCTTCGTGGTTTGCGCGCCCGGTGCACGCGAGTGTGGGCACCGGGGCCGGCTTGTTATGTTGATGAGTACGGTTGCAGCTTGTCGTCAGGAGTCGGAAGCAAACGCCGCGCCGCAGGCAAATGGCGTTGGCTTACGTTGGTTCATCGCAGCTCAGACCGGCAGCTTCTTGCTGTAGTCGATCAGCAGCGTCGAGCAGATGAAGAGGCCCGCGCCGGCGGCCGCAAACAGCATCAGTGCCATGTCGTACGAACCGGTCGTCTGCACGATCAGGCCGACGATGATCGGCATGCCGACCCCGGCGAAGTTGCCGCCCAGATTCATCGTGCCGCCCAGGAAACCCACACGCTTGCGCGTTCCCAGGATCGACGGAATGCACCAGAACAGGCCGCACCAGCGCAGGAAGAACAACGTGGTCGACAACAGAGCCACCACGACGGCCGGCTCCTTGAAGCGCGCCACCGTGTAGATGGCGATCGTGGCCAGTACCGAAGCAATGCCGAACAGCGTGCGCAGCACCCGGGCTCGCGATGCCCCGGTGGCCATCCATTTGTCCGCAATCCATCCACCCACCATCTCGCCCACAAAACCGGAGAAGAACATGGTGAACACGGCACCGCCCATCTCCTTGATGTCCAGCCCATGCACCTTCGACAGATAGGTCGGCATCCAGGTCAGCAGACCGTAGAACAATGCGTTGAAGCACATCCAGCCGAAGAACATGCCCCACACCGAGCGGTACTTGAAAAAGTCCAGCACGTTGCCGCTGACAGCGGCGGGTTCAGCAGCCTGGTCGGCGGCATGTGCATCTTCGATGTAGGAGGCTTCAGCATCATTGACGGACGGATGCTCGCGCGGGTGGTTGCGGATGTACCACCACGAGAAGAGGCCCGCCACCATTGTCCCGATACCGGCCACCACGAACGACGTGCGCCACGAACCGAATTCGGCGATCAGCCCAGCGATGATGAGTGCGCCCAGTGCCGCGCCCAGCGGCGCGCCGCCGTCGAGCAGCGTTGCACCGCGACCGCGTTCGTTCTGCGTCATCCAGATGGCGTTGAGCTTGCCCCCGGCGGGGTAGATGGGCGCCTCGGCAGCACCCAGGCCAAGACGCGTGATGAGCAACGGCACCCAACCGGTACACAGCGCCGCAATGGATTGGAAGAAGCCCCAGCCCAGCGTGGCACCCGCAATCACCACTCGCGGCCCGAAGCGGTCGGCCAGCATGCCGCCCGGAATCTGCATGAGCGCGTACGTCAGAAAGAATGAACTCAGCAGTAAGCCTTGCGCCGCCGGGCCGATGTTGAATTCCTTCGCAATCAACGGCATGGCGACCGACAACGATGCGCGGTCGACGTAGTTGATGGAAATCAGCATCAACATCATCAAGAAAATCTTCCAGCGCACAGAGCTCTTCGTCTCCGTTAGCGCCATGGCCGGGGCCGGGCTTGTGGTTTCCATTACGCGTGTCTCCTGGTAGCTCCGGAAGTCGTTTCGGAAAACGGGCTTGGGGGCCGGTCTTGACGCCGATCCGCCCCAACTCCGCCCACCGAAACGACCTCCTGAGTCGATTTGATTGGTTTGTGTTGCGCAACGTGGCCGAGTATAGGATACGTAATCTGTAATTACAACATCTGTAAGTTGTTGATTTTATTGAATGTGAAAAGCACAATATCGGTGTGTGATAGCCTTTTGTGGTGCATCTTCCCCATTCTGGTGACGTCTGTGACTCAACCGCTGCTCCAATCCCCTCGCCTGCGAACGCTCGGCATGTCAGCCGAAATCGCCTCGCGCCTGCGCACCCTCATCGAAGAAGGCGAACTGCCGCCCGGCGCCCGCATCGACGAGCGTGCGTTCTGTGAAATGTTCGATGTTTCCAAGACGCCGCTGCGCGAGGCGCTCAAGGTGCTGGTGGCCGAGGGTCTGGTGCTGCATCGGCAGTACATCGGCTACCGCGTCGCCCCGCTCGATCTGGATGAACTGCGCGCAACCTTCGAAACGCTGCATGGGCTGGAATTCACGGCTGGAGAACTGGCGGCGGCGCGGCTGTCCGAGGTGGCTCTGGCGCGTCTAGAACGCAAGCACCAGGCAATGCTCGACGCACACGCGGCAGGCAGGCGCACCGAGTACTTCCGCATCAACCAGGAAATTCACCAGCTCATCATCGATGGCACGGCCAACCCTGTGCTGGCCGGCATTTACGCGACGTTGATGAGCAAGGTGCACCGCGCGCGCGGCGCGGCCAACGCCGACACGCTGCGCTGGCAGGAATCGCACGAAGAACACGAAGCCATCATGGCCGCCCTTCGCGAGCCAGGGCGCCCGCGCCTGGCAGAAGTGCTGCGCCTGCACTCGGAGAACACCGCCAAGGAAGTGCTGAGCGTCGTGGCAAGCAGCCTGGCCGAGGCCGGGCGCCCGACCCGATCGACCAAGGAAGCCCCCAAGAAAGGCGCGCAATGAAACTCGTACGCGTGGGGGCGCCCGGCGCAGAACGCCCGGGCCTGATCGATATGCAAGGCCACGTGCGCGACCTGTCTGGTGTGGTTGGCGAACTGGGCCCGCAGCAGTTGTCCGATGCCGCCCTCGCGCAGCTCGCGGGCGTCGACATCACCGCCTTGCCCTTGATGCCGGATAGCCGTTTTGGCGTGCCATGGACCGGCATCGGCAAGATCATCGCGATCGGCCTGAACTATGCCGACCACGCAGTCGAGGCCGGCTTGCCGCCTCCTGCTGAGCCCATCCTCTTTCTTAAAGCAAACAGCGCTCTGAACGGCCCCGATGATGCGGTCATGCTGCCGCGCGGCTCTGAAAAGACCGACTGGGAAGTTGAACTCGGTGTGGTGATCGGCAAGACGGCGAGCGATGTTTCCCGCGAAGAAGCACTCTCACACGTTGCCGGTTATTGCGTGGTGAACGATGTGTCGGAGCGCGAGTTCCAGCTTGAGCGCGGCGGCACGTGGGACAAGGGCAAGGGCTGCGATACCTTCTGCCCCGTCGGCCCGTGGCTGGTCACGCGTGACGAAGTGCCCGACCCGCAAGCGCTTGGCCTGTGGCTTGACGTCAATGGCGAACGTGCGCAGCGGGGCAACACGGCGACCATGGTGTTTGGCGTGGCGCATCTGGTGAGCTACGTCAGCCGCTTCATGACGCTGCACCCGGGTGACCTGATTTGTACCGGCACGCCGCCCGGCGTCGGCATGGGAGCCAAGCCCCCGCGCTATCTCAAGGCCGGTGACACCATGCGCCTGGGCATCGACGGCCTTGGCGTGCAGACGCAGACGGTTGCCGCCTACACCAAAGCCTAGACATGCGGCGCGGCAGGCTTAGCGTTGCGCCGCCACCAGCTTGCGCATGGCATCCACCAGCTTCGGATCGACCGCGCCCAGCGTATTGGTGCGCGCGGTGATGCGCCCTTCTGCGTCCAGCAGCAGGATCGTGCTCGAATGGTTGAAATCGCCATCTGCAAGGCGCCGGTATTGCACGCCCAGCAGCGCGGCCACCTCGCGCGTGCCGCTGGCGTTTGCGCGGGCGACTTGCCAGCGGTCGTCGGCGCCATGCGCGTTGGCCGTCTTCTTGAGCGCCGCAACGGAATCTCGCTCCGGATCGACCGTCACCATCAGGACACGCACGCCGTCGTGCGCGGGCTTTCCGCCCTTGGCCAGCGTGGCGCGAATGGTCTCGAAGATCATCGGGCAGACCATCTGGCACGACGAATAGAACATGCTCACGAGTACCGGCTCGCCGCGCAGGTCTGCCAGGTGGAAGACGCGGCCGTTCTGGTCGGTCAACGCCACGTCAGATTGATACAGCGAGCCCGAAGCGACGGGCCCGGCGGCAAGCGCGCCTGCGGCGGCACCTGCGAGCAGGAGTGCCACGAAGGCACGGCAAAGTTGCTTAAGAAGCGTCATGGACGTTCTCCATTGATGGATCGGGCGCAGCGAAAGCCAAGGCTTCCCGTGGCATCGGCGCCCTCAAGGGATGACAGCAACGCCACGCGCATCAGCACGGCGTAGCTGTCGCGGCGCACGATGCTGATGGCACCGGCGCCGCAAAACTTCTGCTTGTCGGGGTCGCCCTGCGTGCGGCTGTCCCCGGCGATGAAGAGTGCGTTGAAATCGTCGACCCATTCCCAGATCAGGCCGTGCAGATCGCGCACGCCATGGACATCCGCTGGGCCGCCAACGGGTGGCAACACACGCGTGGCGGGCCGTTCGTACCAGCCGAGAATGCGTTGCGCCCATTGCGGGTCGTCGCGGGCGTCTGCGCGTGTGGCGTCGGCCGCGGCGGCGGATTCCCACTCCAGCCACGTCGGCAGGCGCGCGCCTTCGCTTTCGCAGTAGGCACGGGCCGCAAACCAGCTCACGCCAGTCACCGGCGCTTGAGGTGAGGCTTGCGCATCGGCGTGCGTCGCATCGGCCCAGTCGGCAAGGTAGGCCTTGCCTGCAAAGACTTGCGGCACCCGGCCGCGCTGCCAGGCCTCGTGACGTTGCACGAAGGCCTGGAACTCACCGATGGTGACCGGCGTGGTGCGCAACTCAAACGGCTCGATGCGCACCCGCTGCGGCTGCCCCGGTGCGTTCTGGGGCAGCACGCTGTCGAAGTCGCCGCCGGGCAACCGCACATAGGCGGCGCCCTGTGCGGCAGCGCTAGCCAGCGCCATCAACATGGCAGCAAGGTGCAAGGTCAGGCGGCCCATGGTCGTGCGGATCTGGTCAATGTTCGGCCACCGCCTTGGCGGGCGCCGGCTGGGCACGCACCTTCTTCACGTCGTCTGCGCTCACGCGGCCGCCGGGGTTGTCCCAGCTGTTGAGCACGTAGGTCAGGATGTTGGCGACCTCGTCGTCATTGAGCTGCGTCATCGGCGGCATGACGGAGTCGTATTCCTGCCCGTTGACCTTGATCTTGCCGTTCAGGCCATGCAGCACGATGTTCATGGCGCGCTTCGGATCCGCCGCCAGGAAATCCGACTTGGCAAGCGGCGGGAACACGCCCGGCAACCCGGCGCCATTGCCCTGGTGGCACACCGAACAGGTACCCGCAAACAGCGCGCGGCCTGCCTGCACCTGATCCTGCACGGTCAGCGTGCCGCTCACCGACGCCTCGGTCGCCTTGGTGACGGCGCTCATATTGGGTGCCGCACGATCGCCCAGGTACACCGAATCCAGTTCCTTGCCGGAATAGACGAGCTTGTTCTCCGGGCCATCCACCTTGAGGATCGCCATGGCGCCCTTGTTGAAGGCTCGGAAGATCGAGTGGTCAACCAGCACATAGCTGCCGGGCACGCGCGCGGTGAACTTCACAACCGCCGCGCCACCCGCCGGGATCAACGTGGTCTGCACGTTCTTCTGCACGTTGGTGCCGCCCTCGTAGCGCACCTGATCGAAGATGGCGCCGATCACGTGGAAGCTGGAAACCAGATTGGGCCCGCCGTTGCCAACGAAGATGCGCACCGTTTCACCCACCTTGGCGTGCAGCGCCTTGTCGCCGGTAAGCGCACCTTCGGCACCGTTGAACAGGACGTAGCTCGGGCGTTCGTCGATGGCCTTTTCCATGTCGAATGGCTGCAGGCCCTTCTCGCGGTACTTGCCGGCCGTGTAGAAATCGCCCTGCATGACGTAGTACTCGTGATCAACCTTGGGCAGGCCTTCGGGCGGTTCGACCAGGATCAGGCCGTACATGCCGTTGGCGATATGCATGCCCACGGGCGCGGTGGCGCAGTGGTAGACGTAGATGCCCTCGTTGAGCGCCTTGAAGGTGAACTGCGATTCATGGCCAGGTGCGGTGAAGCTCGATGCTGCGCCGCCGCCCGGCCCGGTCACGCCGTGCAGGTCGATGTTGTGCGGCATCTTGCTGCTCGGGTGATTCTTGAGGTGGAACTCCACCGTGTCGCCCTGACGCACGCGGATGAAACTGCCGGGAACGGTGCCGCCGAACGTCCAGAAGGTGTAGCTGACGCCTTCGGAGATCTGCATTTCCTTCTCGACCACTTCCAGCTCCACGATGACCTTGGCTGGATAGTTCCGGTGGACCGGCGGTGGCACAAGCGGCGGACTCGTGAGGACGGCGTGGATCGGCTCGCCACGCGGCGGTCCGAAGTCACCCGGCAACTTGGCGCTGGCGGCGCGGGCCGCAGTGCCCGCAAGCAGTGCGCCCAGCACCACAGAAATCAAGCCCGCGCGCATCAGGCTGCGGACGGTGTGAAGACGGCTCATTTTTTTCTCCCGTGTATCGGTCTGGTGTCGTCCGCTCCACGTTAGGCCCCGGAGGCCATTAGGGCTTTGATACAGCGCAAACGAAAACCGGCCCCGACCGGTACATCCACCGCACCGCGTGGCGCGCAAGCCCAGTCGTGGCGTGATTCGCCACATCAAGATACCCATAAAACAAGCATCTGATGTACATCAATAACACCGGAGATTCCCCTCAGTAATATAGTTGCATCCTTAATGCATCTTTTTGATGCGACACCCACAAAGGGAATCCCCATGACACAGTCCGCCTCCACCATCCAGCTCGACCTCCGCGTGCTGGCGCCGCGCGAGCGCCATCCGCTGATCTTCTCCGCCTTCGGGGAACTCGGCATCGGCCAGAGCCTGGAGCTGATCAACGATCACGATCCGCGCCCGCTGCAGTCGCAGTTTCAAGTGGAGCGCCCGGGCCAGTTTTCCTGGGACTACCTTGAGCGCGGCCCCGGCACGTGGCGCGTTGCCATCACCAAGGTGGCATCTGCCGCCAGCGCTGGCCACTGCTGTGGTGGTTGCGGTGGTGGCGCCTGAACTTCCGATTGCATCCTGCAAGGAACCTTGTCATGAAAAACAACCAAAGGCTATGGCGGTGGCTCGGCCTGATCTTCATCCTGTCGTTCGGAGCATTGGGCTATCTGGGCCGGCAGATCTATCTGGCAGCGCCGCCGATTCCGCATGCCGTCGTCACCTCTGTGGGCGAGGTGCTCTTTACCGGCGAACAAATCCAGCGCGGCCAAGAAGCCTGGCTGGCAGCCGGCGGCCAGCAGCTTGGCACCGTCTGGGGCCACGGTAGCTACGTTGCGCCTGACTGGTCTGCCGATTGGCTGCACCGTGAAGCCACGGCGCTGCAAGCCATCCGCGCGCATCAGCAGTTCGATACCGATGCGCCGTTGACGACCGTGCAGCAAGCCGCCGTCGACGCCAGCGTAAAAGAGGAAATGCGCCGCAATACGTACGACGCGGAACACGACATCCTGACCGTGTCGCGTGAGCGCGCAGAGGCCATCCGCGGTGTGTCGCAGCACTTCGAGGCCCTGTTCGGAACCGATCCGTCGCTGGCAACGCTGCGTGATCAATACGCCATGGCTACCGGCGTGCTGCCGGAGGCGGCCGATCGCGAAGCCCTGGCTGCGTTCTTCTTCTGGACGTCGTGGGCCGCCGCTGCCGACCGCCCAGGCGAGACCGACATCTCGTATACGAGCAACTGGCCGCATGAACCGCTCGTGGGCAACACCATGACCGGCGGTGCCGCCATGTGGTCGATGGTCAGCATCGTGCTGCTGCTCGGCGGTATTGCCGCCATGCTGTGGCTGCACGGCAGCAGCAAGCACGAAGAGGAGACTGCGCCGCTGCCGGCCGATCCGTTCCTCAACGTGGTTGCCACGCCGTCGATGAAGGCCACGCGCAAGTACTTCTTTGCCGTGATCGGCCTGATGCTGGTGCAGATCGGCATGGGCGCCATCACCGCGCACTATGCGGTGGAGGGTGAATCGTTCTTCGGGATTCCGCTGGCGCAAGTGCTGCCGTATGTCATCAGCCGCACGGTGCACACGCAACTGGGCGTGCTGTGGATTGCCACGGCGTGGCTGGCTACGGGCCTGTACATTGCGCCGCTGCTGTCGGGGCGTGAACCGAAGTTCCAGAAGCTGGGCGTTGATGTGCTGTTCTGGGCGCTGATCTTTATCGTGGTGGGCTCCATCGCCACCGGCTGGCTTGGCACGCTGCAACATCGCGGTGCGGACTTCGGCTTCTGGGTCGGTAACCAGGGGCTGGAATACACCAGCATGGGCCGCGTGTGGCAAATCTTGCTGTTCGTCGGCCTGCTGTTCTGGGTCGTGCTGCTGGGCCGCGCGCTGTGGCCGGCACTGAAGACGCCGTCGGAATCGCGCGGGCTGATCGCCATGGTGTTCCTGTCGGCCACGTGCATCGGCGGGTTCTATTCGACCTCGCTGGTGTGGGGCCAACATACGCACTATTCGATGATCGAATACTGGCGCTGGTGGCTCGTCCACCTGTGGGTCGAGGGCTTCTTTGAAGTGTTCGCCACCGCCGTCATTGCGCTGATCTTCACGCGCCTGGGCCTGATCCGTGCCAGCAGCGCCAACCGCGCCATCGTGGCCGAGACGATCGTGTTCCTGTTCGGCGGCATCCTGGGCACGCTGCATCACCTGTACTTCACGGGCACCCCGACCTCGATCATCTCGGTGGGTGCGGTGTTCTCTGCGCTGGAAGTGGTGCCGCTTTCGCTGATCGGGCTCGAAGCGCTGCAGAACTATCGCCGCACGCAAGGCACGCCGTGGCTCAACGCCTACAAGTGGCCCGTGCTGTGCTTCGTGGCCGTGGGCTTCTGGAACACCGTCGGCGCCGGCCTGCTCGGCTTCGCCATCAACCCGCCTGCTTCGCTGTACTACGTGCAGGGTCTGAACATGACGGCCGCCCACGGACACGCCGCACTGTTCGGGGTATACGGCATGCTCGGTATCGGCCTGATGCTGTTCTGCCTGCGCGGCCTGTATGCGCGCAGCCTGCATGCCGATCGCCTGCTCAAGCCCGCGTTCTGGGGCCTGAACATCGGCCTGGCGATGATGGTGTTCATGTCGCTGCTGCCGGCCGGCATCTACCAGGCCTGGGCCAGCGTCACCAAGGGCATGTGGTACGCCCGTTCGCCAGAGGTGGTGCACTCGAAAGTGATGGAAACGCTGGTCTGGCTGCGCGTGCCGGGTGACATCGTGTTCGCCATCGGTGCACTTGTGCTGGCTTGGTATGCGCTGCGGCTGCTGCGCCGTCCGAAGGCACAACAGACCGAGCCGCTGCCGGCTTCGGCTCGCGCCATGCGTTAATTCTTAGCCGCGCAGTTCTCTCAAAAACCCGCAGGGCCCGTGTCGATTCGACCGGGCCCTGCGGGTTTTCCTGTAATGCCTGCCGCTCACAAGCTCCCTACAATGACGAATCATATAGATGAATAGTTGACCATTTCAGATACCCCATGCCCGCCGATCTCCGCCTGCCCCGCTATCAGCAACTGCGTGACGATCTGGCCGCGCAGATCGCCCAACAGCACTGGCGCCCGGGCGACGCCATCCCGACCGAAGCCGAGCTTGCCAAAACGTACAACGTGGCGGTCGGCACAGTCCGCAAAGCCGTCGATGTATTGGTAGCCGAAGGGCTGCTCGAACGCTTCCAGGGCCGCGGCACCTTCGTGCGGCGCGCCAGCTTTGCCAGCTCCTTGTTCCGCTTCTTCCGCTTCCAGAGTGAAAGCGGCGAGCGACGCATTCCTGAGAGCCGCATCCTCAAGCGTGACGTGCTCGATGCGCCGTCTGCGCCGGCTGCGGGTCTGCAGATTGAAACCGGCTCGCCGGTCATTCGCCTGACCCGGCTGCGCCTGCTGGATGGCGCGCCAATGCTGGCCGAAGAAATCTGGTTGCCGTACGACCGTTTCGCCCCGCTCGCCACGCTGGAACTCGACGCGTTTGGCGACCTGCTGTATCCGCTGTACGAATCCCACTGCGGCCAGATTATTGCGAGCGCCGAAGAAACGCTCACCGCCGAGGCCGTCAACGCAACGTATGCGCGTCTCTTGCGCATCCAGCCCGGCGATCCGGTGATGGTCATCGAACGCGTTGCGCGCGGCTACGACCGGATACCGCTTGAATGGCGGCGCTCACGCGGCGCGGCGGCGCATTTCCGGTACCACGTGGATATCCGGTAACGCGCCCACGCGCTGCCACCCATATCGACAAAAAAACACACATAGGAGACAACATCATGCAGGCCAACTCATCGACGGCCCCACCGCTGCTGGATGTGCGCGGCGTCACGCTGCAGTACAAGACACGCCAGCATCTGGTGACGGCCACCTACCGCGTCGACTTTCAGGTCTATCCCGGCGAGCGCTACATCCTGCTGGGCCCGTCGGGCTGCGGTAAATCGACCTTGCTCAAGGCCATCGGCGGCTACCTCACGCCCACCGAAGGCGAGATCCGCCTGAAGGGCCAGCCCGTGACCAAGCCCGGCCCGGATCGCATGATGGTGTTTCAGGAGTTCGACCAGCTCCTGCCATGGAAGACCGTGAAGGAGAACGTACTGTTCCCGTTGCTCTCCACGGGCAAGCTGGGCGCGCGTGAAGCCGAAGAACGCGCCCTGCACTACATCAACAAGGTCAATCTGACCAAGTTTGCCGACCATCACCCGCACATGCTGTCGGGCGGGATGAAACAACGTGTGGCCATCGCCCGCGGCATGGCGATGGAACCTGACGTGCTGCTGATGGACGAGCCCTTCGCCGCGCTCGACGCGCTCACGCGCCGCAAGATGCAGGACGAATTGCTGCAGCTGTGGGATGAAACGCGCTTCACCGTGCTGTTCGTCACGCACTCGATTCCGGAGGCGATCCGCTGCGGCAGCCGCATCCTGATTCTCTCGCCGCATCCCGGCCAAGTGCGCGCCGAACTGCCGAGCCTCGCGCGCGACGACGATGATCCTGAGCGCTTCAAGGCGCTAGAAGCCGAGATTCACGACATGCTGTTCGCCCGCACGGTGGAGGAAACCCATGCAGACTGAAACCCTTTCCATGCCGGCCACCACCGACATCAGCAACCGCGCCCCCGTCTACAGCACGCCCGTGGCGTTCGAGCGCATCGGCGTGGTGGAAAAACCGCTCTCCATTGCTGAACGCCTGTACGAGCAGGCATGGCTGCGCAAGCTTGTCATCCTCGTCGTTCTGGCGCTCGTGTGGGAAGGCGGTGCACGCTGGCTCGACAACCCGCTGTTGATGCCGACCTTCTCCGATACCGTGCAGGCGCTGTGGGCCGGCCTGGCCAGCGGCACGCTGTTCGCCCGCATCGGCACCTCGATGCAGACGCTATTGGCTGGCTACGCGCTGGGCTTGGCGTTGTCCTGCGCGCTGGTCGTACTGGGCATCAGCAATCGGCTCGGGCAGGACTTCCTGGAAACACTCACCGCCATGTTCAACCCGCTGCCGGCCATCGCCCTGCTGCCAATCGCGCTGGTGTGGTTTGGCCTGGGCAACGGCAGCCTGATCTTCGTGATCGTGCATTCGGTGGTGTGGGCCGTATCGCTCAACACGCATGCAGGGTTCCTGTCGGTATCGAACACGCTGCGTATGGTGGGCCGCAACTACGGCCTATCGGGCATGGGGTATCTGACCAAGATCCTCATCCCGGCAGCGTTCCCATCCATCCTCACAGGCCTGAAGATCGGCTGGGCCTTCGCATGGCGCACGTTGATTGCATCGGAACTCGTGTTTGGCGTGAGCTCTGGTCAAGGCGGCCTCGGCTGGTACATCTACGAGAACAAAAACCAACTGCAGATTCCCGAAGTGTTCGCCGGCCTGCTGACCGTCATCATCATCGGCCTGCTCGTCGAGAACCTGGTGTTCCGCACGCTGGAAGCCCGCACCGTCAAACGCTGGGGCATGCAGAACTAAGCATCGGCGCAACGCAAGCGTCCAGACGGTTTGGCCGTACCCTGCCCTATGCGGCGCCTTGAATTTTTGTGAGCAGGCGGAAAAAAGAAGGAAGCCTGTTTGAGCGCAGCGAGTTTGCCTCCTTCCCCGCACGGTCACAGAAATTCAAGGGGAAGTCGCTATCTCGGGCGCGCCTTTCTTTGCTTACTTTCTTTGGCAAGACAAAGAAAGTGAGTCGGCCCCGGCAGGGGACGAAACACCAGATGCACCACCAACACACAGCCATACAAACAACGACAAGGAGACAAGCAATGCAGCAACCCCGCCGCAACATCCTCCGTTTCACCATGGCCGCCACGCTGGCCACATCCCTCTTCGGCGGCGCTGTCAGCACCGCGCATGCTGAAGCCAACGAAATCCGCATCTCCCACGGCTACGGCATCCTCTACCTGCCCATCATGGTGATGGCCAGCGAGCACCTGCTGGAAAAGCAGGCCAAGGCCGCAGGCTTGGGCGACGTAAAGGTCAACTACCGCATCCTCGATGGCGGCAACGTCATCAACGACGCCATGCTCTCGGGCGCGCTCGACATCGCCTCGCTGGGCGTGCCGGGCTTCCTCACGCTGTGGGACAAGACGCGCGGCAGCGCGATGGAAGTGCGCGGGCTGTCGTCGCTCAGCTCCTCGTCGATGTACCTGATGACGCGCAACCCGAACGTGAAGACGCTGGCGGATTTCTCCGACAAGGACCGCATTGCCGTGCCGGGCATCAAGACCTCGCTGCCGGCCGTGGTGCTGCAAATGGCAGCCGCCAAGACCTTCGGCGACAAGCAGTTCAACAAGCTTGACCCGATTACCGTGCCGCTGCCGCACCCCGACGCCACCGCTGTCATGCTGGCCGGCGGCAGCCAGATCAACAGCCACATGGCTTCGCCGCCGTTCTCGTACACCGAGGCCGCGGCGCCCGGCCTGCACCGCGTGTTCAACACGGTCGACGTGCTCGGCAACATCACGCTGGACATGACTTACACCAGCAAGAAGTTCTACGAGGCCAATCCGAAGCTATCGGCGGCATTCGTGGCCGCGCTGGATGAAGCCAACGCCCTCATCGCCAAAGACAAGACCAAAGCCGCACAGATCTACATTGCGCAGTCGAAGGTGAAGAGTTCGCCGGAAGAAGTGAAGAAGATTCTGGACGATCCGGATTCGCGCTTCACGACCACGCCGGTGGGCGTCGCGCACTATGCTGAATTCATGCAGCGCGTGGGCACGCTCAAGAACAAGCCCGCGTCGTGGAAGGATGTCTTTTTCCCGACGGTGCAGAACCGGCAAGGTTCGTAACGCGAAACACTTGAGCACAACGAGCAGCACGCAGCATCCGCACGGAGGCATTTCATGGCACTACGCATCGTCCGGCTCGGCGAGCCGCGTCACCCCGATGAAGGCTTGCGCATCGGCACCGTGCGGCGCCCGCCGCGCGGCGTGCCCAAGGAAGAATTCGCCAGCCGCGATTTCTACGACGTCTGGATGCCGCTGCTCTCTCCCACGCCCGAACTCGTCAAGCAAGCGCAGGCCGCGCAGACCGCGCACGACAAGGATCAGCAAAACAAGGGCTGGCAGACCTTCGTACGCCACTTCCGCACCGAGATGCGCGACGGCGATGCGGCACGATTGCTCGACATGCTGGCCGCGCTCTCGCACCAGACCAATCTGTCGGTCGGCTGCTATTGCGAGGATGAAGCGCATTGCCATCGTTCAGTACTGCGTGAGTTGTTGAAGGAGCGTGGGGCGAAGCTGGCTCCGTGAACAAGCACGCCACTTATACAAGGAAGACCATGACCAGCCTGCCCCGAACTTTTCGCCACCGCACCGCATCTGCCCTTCTGCTCGCACTGGCAATGACCAGCGCGCAGACAGTCATGGCGCAAAGTGCGCCCGCCGCGCTCCAGCCAGCCGACGCACACCACATCGTCGCCACGCTATCGGCCACGGGGGTGCAGATCTACGTTTGCAAGCGCGACGGCGACAAGCCTCTGGCGTGGGTCTTCAAGGCGCCACTGGCGGAGCTTTACGATGCCAGCGGCAAGCTCGTCGTCAAACACGGAGCAGGCCCAAGCTGGGAAGCCTCCGACGGCAGCAAGATCACAGGGAAAGTCTTGCAGCAGGCGCCCAACACCTCGGAAGCCGGTGCCATTCCGCTGTTGCAGTTGCAAGCCACCAATGTTGGCGGCGCGGGCCTGTTGAGCGGTGTGCGCTACGTGCAGCGGCTGCAGACCCACGGCGGCATCGCACCCGCACAACCCTGCACGGAAGAAGGCCAGGAAGGCCGTAGCCCGTACCTGGCGCAATACGTTTTCCTCGACTGACGCACCGCACTCCGAGGTGAGTGCCTCTACCCCATACGGGGGACGACGGGCTTCCTTGGCGACCCTATAACGAAGAGACGCGCGACCGGTGATTCACCACGTCGCGCCGTCGTCATTCGTTATTTCAGGAGCACCGCCATGGGCCGCCGCTACATCGATTGCCGCGCCTTCCCCAGCGAGACCAACTGCTCAGTCGCCATCAGCGCCGACAGCGATGCCGAATTGCTGGAGGCGGCTGTGCAGCATGCCGTTTCCGTGCACAAGCACACCGATTCGCCCGAACTGCGAGCGCAACTGCAGACTCTTTTCCAGGACGGCACCCCTGCCGTGGCGCCACCAAAGATGGCCGCTGCCTGATCAAAACGCGGCCGCCCCTACCGACGCGCCGACAGCGCCAGCATCAGCCGCACCACATCGCACTGGCTGTGCGTGTTGGTCTTGCGATAGACATGCTTGAGGTGCGTGCGCACCGTGTCGAGTGAAATGCCCAGCGTACGGGCAATACAGGCTGGGTCGGAGCCGCTTGCCAGCAGATCGGCCACATCGGCTTCGCGGCGCGTCAGGTGGAATGCATCGGTCAACCACAGGCTGGCCGGCTGCGCAGGCGAGATGCCTGTGCGTGCAGCAACGCGTTGCCAGCACAACGGCAGTGCTTGCGCAAAGTGCGGCAGCAAGGCTTGTGGCGCCGCACCATGCTGCATGGATTGCGGCACGCCCGACTTGCGGTAATCGAGCCACACCACGCCGCGCACTTCAGCATCGGCCACGGGCCAGGCGTCAATGCCATTGCCGCGCACCGCATGCAGCAGCACTTCGACCGAGGATGCGCCTCGCGACGCCGCCCAGTGCCACCTCCCATCGACGCGCCACCGGATCATGGCCGCAGCATGGTCCGCGCCGCACGCATCGCGCAGCACGTTCATCACGCCCACGGCATCTCCCGCGCAGGCCGCCACGTAGCACTGGCGCAGCACGGTTGCCGAGGCATGAGGTGACATGACAGAAAGATGCAGCATGAAGGCAATACGGGCGCAGCGGCTTGCGACCGCGGCGCCCGTCTTGAAAGGGACTTCATTATAGGAAGCGCGCCACCTCCCGCACTGCCCCTTTTGTCCTAGGCCAGCCCGCGTTTCAGGCCAGCGCGCGACGCGACATCCAGCGCGCACGCAGATGGTCGTACGCGAGGTTGAAAAAGAACGTGTAAGGCAGGAAGAACAGCATGATGCCGATGTCGATGACGAAGGCTTCCCACAGGCTGATGTTCAACCACCACGCGCCCAGGGGCACCAGCATCACGACCAGCCCGCCCTCGAACAGGCACGCATGCACCACGCGCACCATCAACGTGCGCGAAAGCTTGTAGCGGTGCTCCACCCGCTCGAAGATCGCGTTGAACACCATGTTCCACACCATCGCCACGCCGGCAAACATGAGGGTCAACGCGCCCATGTGTGCAAGCGACACGCCCATGATCCAACTGAACAGCGGCGCGCAGATGATGGTGGCGAGCAACTCAAAGCTCAGCGCATGGAATACACGCTCGACAGGGGTTTTGGCTGGGATTTGCATGGCAACGACTCCGATGAATGGGCGAGATTTTCATCGGCGAAAGCGGGTTTTACCAATTCGATAGCATCGGTTTTTCCGATATATTGAGCCAATCCGTCTGCCCTGGAGCGATCTATGCGCCACTCCCCTGAAGCCCTGCATGCCTTTGCCGAAGCTGCCACGCTGGGCTCGTTCTCGGCGGCGGCTCGCAAGCTGGGCAAACGGCAATCGACGGTGAGCGAGGCGATCGGCAATCTGGAGATCGACCTGGGCCTCACGTTGTTCGACCGCGGCACGCGACAACCGACGCTGACCGAAGCGGGCCGCGCGATGCTCACTCAGGTGCGTCGCGTGCTCGACGCCAGCGAGCAGATGGACCGGCTGGCAGCGCAAATGGCCGGTGGCCTGGAGGCGCGCCTGACGCTCGTCGTGTCGGACACCTACCAGTCGGACCGCTATGAGCAGACGCTCGCCACGCTCGAGCAGCGCTACCCCGACCTCGAACTCGAATGCCTGATCGCCGAACACGAGGACGTGGTCGACATCATCCAGCTAGGCCGCGCGCAGATCGGTCTGGTGGCCGCGCAGGCGGCATATCCGGCCGACATCGGGTCGGCGACCATTGCAGAGCAGTCGGAGATTGGACTCTTCGTCGGGCTGCAGCACCCGCTCGCCCGATATGGCGATGAGGAGGTGCCGCACGCGGTACTGCGCGAGGCACGCGAGCTGCGGCTGAACACCTTCGTCGACCCAGCCGGGCCGCGCGCCGACGCGGTGCCTGTGCGTAGCCCTCGGCGATGGTCCGCGCCGAGCTATCTGATGTTGCTGGAAATGGCCGTGCTGGGCTTCGGGTGGACGGAACTGCCGCGCTGGCTGGTGGATCACTTTGCGGCAGACCGGTTGCATGAAGTACGCGCACGCGGCTGGCCCCGCCTCGTCCCGGTCGACGCCGTATGGTCACGCAAGCGCACGCTTGGGCAGGCCGGCGCGTGGCTGCTGGAAACGATGCTGGCGGGCTAGGCGCTCAGGAGTTTTCGTCAAGCCGATCGATGATCAGGTGCGAAAGCTGCGCCGTCTGCTCCTTCGTCAGCGAAAACTCCATGCCAAACGACGGGAACGCAGAAGCAGGCGCCCCCAGGGCGGGCGACCCGCTCGCCACGCGGCCTGTCAGGGAGAACGACTCCAGCTGTCCATCGACGTAGGCACTGAAATCGACAGACAGCCGGTCGCCGGGCTGAAATGCCGCGCTGGCGCTTTGCACAAGCGCGCCATTCAGGCAGATGTCGCGGATCACCGCCACGCGATCTGCTGCTGAAGCCGCCTGCCCTTCGGGGCGTAAGCGGGCACCGATCCGTACCTGCACACGCTTGGCGCGGCGCAGCGGCATCTTCTGCATCTTGATCGGCGCAGACAGCACCAGATACGGCGAGGGAAACTGGCCGACGGACACCACGCTGCACATCATGGTGACGACCGCGCGGCCCGAGAATCCGCGCAGCAAGAGGACGTCCCGGACTTCCGGGCGCAGCGTTCGTTTGCCATCGGCAGGCTGTGTGACAAACACCGCTTCGCCTTCGATGTAGCCAATCAGGCGGCATGGCAGCAGCCCGCGCAGCGGGGCAGATTTTTCCTGCACCTGCAGGACGGTGCCGACGCCCAGCCCCACCGAACCGAGGCGGGGCTTCGTTTCTGCCGGTGCGGCAGCCACGGACGGGGCAACGTCACTGCTTTCGTCCAACGCCAACACAGGACCATGATGAAACAGCAGGCGCACGTCTTCGGCATCCGGCACCACGGTACCGGCAGGCAGCAGCAGGCGGCCTACGCTATCGGCCAGCGGAAAGGGAAGCGGCTGGCCGACCGGCACGTCTTCCAGGGTGAGTTGCCGCGCTTTTGGCAGGGTCATGGGGGCGATGGATCTGTGCGTCTGGGCCGGGCATCAGGCATATGCATGTGCCTCGGCAGGCATACTAGCCATTCTGCAACAATGGCGGGCAAACGGCTGGAGATCAACTCGCGCGAACCCTGTCTGTCTGACGCACATCAACGACAAGCGTTTGCATCACGCCGCCAGCGCTGTCGCCTCGATTTCGACTGCGAGCCCGTAATGCAGCGTCGGCACGGGCACCACGGCGCGCGCAGGCCGCAGTTCGCCAATCCACGCGCGATACAGCGCATCGAACGCCGACCAGTGCGTTTCCATGTCAGTCACGTACACGCGCACCTGCACCAGGCGCGAGCGGTCGGTGCCGGCCGCGGCAAGCACGACGTCAAGGTTGGACAGTACTTGGCGCACCTGCGTCGCGAATGGCGCATCGACGAGCTTTTCGCCTGCCGGCGTGACTGGAATCTGCCCCGCCACAAACACGAAACCATTGGCGCAGACCGCATGCGAATAGTGCCCTGCCGGCGGTCGCAAACCCGGCGCGTTGACATAGCGAGCGCCGCTGGGGGCGGCTTGGCCGTGGGCGCTCATGCCGCCTCCAGCACCAGCTTGGCGAAGAGCTGCAAATCGACATTGCCGCCCGAAAGAATCACGCCGACACGCTTGCCACGCACGTCGACCTTGCCGGTGAGTGCGGCGGCAGCTGCGAGGCAGCCCGTGGGCTCGACGACGGCCTTCATGCGCGACGCAAAAAATTGCATGGCGCTGACAAGTTCGGCATCGCTCACGGTGATGATGTCGTCGACCAGTTCGCGAATCACGGCAAACGTGTAGTTGCCCAGGTGTTGCGTCTGCGCACCATCGGCCAGCGTCTTGGGCGTATCGATATGGACGATCTCGCCCTTGCGAAAGCTCTGCTGGCCGTCGTTGCCAGCCTCGGGCTCCACGCCAAAGATCTTGCACGCGGGGTTTAGCGCGCGCGCTGCCGTGGCGCAGCCGGAGAGCAAGCCGCCACCGCCCAGCGGGGCCAGCAGCACATCCAGCGGGCCAACCTCTTCGATCAGCTCCTTGGCCGCCGCGCCCTGCCCGGCCATCACGTGCGGATGGTCGTACGGCGGGATCAGCGTCAAGCCATGCTCTTCCGCCAGCTTGCGGCCGATGGCTTCGCGGTCTTCGGTGTAGCGGTCGAAGAACACCACCTCGCCGCCGTAGCCGCGCGTGGCTTCCACCTTCACAACGGGCGCGTCCTTGGGCATGACGATGACAGCACGCATGCCCAGCAGCCTGGCCGACAGCGCAATCGCCTGCGCGTGGTTGCCAGACGAAAACGTGATCACGCCCGCCTTGCGCTGCTCCGGCGTGAACTGCGACAGCGCGTTGTACGCGCCGCGAAACTTGAACGCACCCATGCGCTGGAAGCTCTCGGCCTTGAAGAACAGCTCGGCGCCGGTCATGGCATTGGCGGTTGCTGACGTCAGCACGGGCGTCTTGTGGGCAACGCCTTGCAGGCGTGCGTGCGCGGCAACAACGTCGTCGTAGGAAATGGGCAGGCTCATGCGAGGTTCTCGGGAAGGTAGGTGTAGACGGTGGAGCGCGCCACGCCGAGCGTCTGGGCGACTTCGGTCAGCGCGCGGCGCAAGTTCAGCAGGCCGCTGGCGGCCAGTTCTCGCATGGCTTCGCGGCGCTGATCGAGCGTCATGGCCATGGGCGTGGTGTTGCGGGAGGCGGCAAACTGTTCGAGCGCAACGCGCACGTCTTCCACGCGGCGGGAGCCGAGCGACTCGGGCACCGGCGGCGCGGCCACGTCAACGCGCATCAGTTGCGTGAGGCCGGTTGTCACCGCGTTCAGCATGGAGACGTCCATGTTCAGGCAGATGGCGGCCACGTAGTCGCCGTGGCTGTTCTTCAACCCGATCGATGTGCTCTTGGCCGGGCGCCCGTCGGGAAACCGGTTGGCGTAGTTCTCGATGACTTCCGGGAAGTCCGGATCGGCCAGGCGCGCGAGTCCCAGCTCGGTCACGGCGTCGCCCACCTGGCGGCCCGACAAGTTGTTGGCGATTGCGACGACGGAATGATCGGGATCGGTCAGGTCGTGCAGGACGACTTCCACCAGCGGCGCCAGCGTGTTGCCTAGCGCCTCGACAATCTTGCGGCCTTCGCGCAGCAAAAGGCGGTTTTCTTCGATGGGCTTCATAGGTGTTGACGATACGTCAATTACTGACATTTCGTCAACACCATGGGAGCCGCCATGATGGCGCGCGGCTCCCGGCGAGGAAAAAACGCCTGCCCGAAGGTCGAGAGAGAACGGAGGTAACTGGGGCAGGCGAAGAAAGATTACTCAGGCACCAGTTGGCCTGGAGGCTGCGCTGTTTCGTGAGATGCGTGCTGCGCCTCGGCCGCGTTGCCAGGCCGGATCCTGAACCAGATCGAGTACATCGCCGGCAGGAACACCAGGGTCAGGATCGTGCCCGCGAACGTTCCGCCGATCAGCGTGTAAGCGAGTGCACCCCAGAACACCGAATGCGTCAGCGGGATGAAGGCAAGGATGGCGGCCAGCGCCGTGAGGATCACCGGGCGGGCACGTTGGACTGTTGCCTCCACCACGGCCCGGAACGGGTCCAGTCCTTCGCTCTTGTTGTGCTGAATCTGCCCGATCAGGATCAATGTGTTGCGCATCAAGATGCCCGACAACGCAATCAGGCCAACCAGCGCGTTGATGCCAAATGGCTGCCCAAACAGGATCAGCGTCGGGACCACACCAATCAACCCCAACGGGCTGGTCAGGAACACCATGACCATCGCCGGAATCGATCGCACCTGGAAGATGAGAATCAGCAGGGTCACCGCTAGCATGATCGGGAACAGCGGCAGCATGGCCTTCGTTGCCTTGCCCGACTCTTCGATGGAGCCCGCCTGCTCAATGCGGTATCCGCTCGGCAATTTCTCGATGATGGGCTGAAGCTGCTTGCTGATGGCGGTCGACACGTCGGGCGGTTGCAGGCCATCGGCAATGTCGCCGCGGACCGTGATGGTCGGCATGCGGTCACGCCGGCGCATGATGGGCTCTTCCATGCGTACTTCGATCTTGCCGATCTGCGAGAGCGGAATGCGCTGCCCGTTGGCGCCAGCCAGCGTGAAGTCGCTGATCTTGGCCGGGTCGAGCCGCACGTCGCCAGCCGAGCGCGCGGTCACCTGCACGGTGCGGATGTCCTCGCGCACCGCCGTCACCGGAACGCCGTTGAGCAGGAATTGCAGTTGCTGCGCGACGGCACTGGAAGTGAGGCCCACGGCCTGGAGACGGTCTTGCTGCAAAGTGAAATGCAGCGTGGGTACACGCATGCCCCAGTCCGTATTGACCGTGCGCATCATCGGGCTGGCGTCCATGACCTGCTGCACATCGGCCGCGATGCGGCGCAGTGTCTCTGCATCCGGACCGGTCACGCGGTAGGCCACCGGGAACGGCGAATACGGACCGAACACGAGCTGCGTCACCCGCACGCGCGCCTCGGGAGCGATACCTTCCGCAACGGCCTGACGCAGACGCTGCTCCAACGCGTCACGCTCTTCCTGGCTATTGGTACGGATCACGATCTTGGCGAACGACGGATCGGGCAGCTCCGGCCCCATTGCCAGAAAGAAGCGCGGCGCCCCCTGGCCGATATAAGCCGTCACGATTCTGGCTTCCTTCTGCTTGGCGAGCCAGCTTTCGATTTTTGCGGTCGCCGCGTCGGTCTGGTTGATTGATGTGCCATAAGGCATCTGCACCTCGACCAGCACTTCCGGGCGATCCGAGATCGGGAAGAACTGCTTCTTGACCACCGCCATGCCCGCAATGGCCAGAGCGAAGAGGCCCACCACCGTACCCGCCACCAGCCATTTGCGTGCAATCACGCGCCCGAGCAGCGCACGGAAGCGGTTGTAGCGCGGCGTGTCGTAAATCGCAGCGTGACCGCCTTCGACCTTCTTGAAGTCGGGCAGCATCTTCACGCCCAGGTAAGGCGTGAACACGACCGCAACCACCCACGACGCAATCAGCGCAATGCCGACGATCCAGAACATGTTGCTGGTGTACTCACCCGCCGTGGAACGTGCAAAGCCGTTGGGCATGAAGCCGACAGCCGTGACCAGCGTGCCCGACAGCATGGGCGCGGCGGTGTGGCTCCACGCATAGGCCGAAGCGGCCACGCGGCTGTAGCCCTCCTCCATTTTCACCACCATCATTTCGATGGCGATGATGGCGTCATCCACCAACAAGCCCAGCGCCAGAATCAAAGAGCCGAGGGTGATGCGATCGAAGTTCTTGCCTGTCGCGGCCATCACCACAAACACCACGGCGAGCGTCAGCGGCACGGCGGCGGCCACCACAAGGCCTGCACGCCAGCCCATGCTGATAAAACTCACCAGCATCACGACCAGCAATGCCGCAAAGAACTTCAGCATGAACTCGTCGACGGCCGCGGCGATGTTGACCGCCTGGTCTGTCACCTTGGTCAGGCTCATGCCGAGCGGCATGTCAGCATTGATGGCGCCGACTTCCTTGTCGAGCGCCTTGCCGAGGTCGAGCCCGTTCCAACCTTCGCGCATGACGATGCCCAGCAACAACGCCGGCTGCCCGCCATTGCGCACCATGAACGTGGCCGGGTCTTCATAACCGCGCTTGACGGTGGCGATGTCGGAGAGCTTTAACGTGCGGCCCTGCGACACCACCGGCGTATCGCGAATCTTCTGCAACTCATCAAATGCGCCATCCAGGCGGATGAACACCTGCGGCCCTTTCGTTTCGACCGAGCCGGCGGCCGTCAACGCATTCTGGCTGTTGAGCGCGGCAAACACATCTTGCGGGCTCACACCCAGCGTCGCCAGCCGGTCATGTGAGAACTCGACGTAGATGCGCTCCGACTGCTCGCCGATGATGTTGACCTTCTTCACGCCGGGCACGTGCAGCAAACGCTGACGCAGCGTCTCCGCATCGCGCACGAGCGCACGTTGCGGCTCGCCCTGCGCCTTGAGCGCAAACAAGGCAAAGGTCACGTCCGAATATTCGTCGTTGACGATCGGCCCGATCACGCCGGCTGGCAGGTTGCCCACCTCGTCGCCAACCTTCTTGCGCGCTTGATAGAACTCTTCCTGCACTTGCGATGGCGGCGTGCTGTCGAGCAACGTCAGCGTGGTGAACGCCAGACCCGGCCGCGTGTACGTTTCCGTGCGGTCGTACCAGCGCAGCTCCTGCATGCGCTTTTCGATCTTCTCTGCCACCTGGTCCTGCATTTCCTGCGCGGTAGCACCCGGCCACACGGTGACGATGTTCATCACCTTGACCGTAAACGCGGGGTCTTCCGCGCGGCCCAGCTTGAAGAAGGAAATAAGCCCTGCCAGCGAGATCAGGCAGATGAGGAACAGCGTGACCGCACGCTCGCGCACGGCGAGCGCCGATAGGTTGAAGCGGCCCGGGCTCACAGTCGCACTCCCGCGAGGGCGGTGCCGGTGCCCTGCCCGGCCACGCGGACTTGCTGGCCCTCGCGCAGCAGTTGTGCGCCTAACGCGACGATCCGCTCGCCTTGTTTGATCTGGCCGGCAACGCTTGCCCCTTCGTCACCAAGACGCACGATGGTGATGGAGCGCCACGACACCTTGGCAGGGTCCCCCTGGATGACCCAAACACCGGGACCCTTACCTGCATCAAACACCGCACCCAGCGGTACCTGTAGATCGCCTTGCGCTGTCGCCAGCTGCTCAGGAATCTGGATCGTGACAGTCGCGCCAAGCGGCGCGTTGGCCAATTTGCCATCCAGCACATAGCGCGCTTCATACGTGCGGGTAAGCCGATCGGCAGCATCCGACAGTTGCCGCAGCTTGGCAGGCGTGCCATCGCTTTCCTTGCCGAACAACGTGGCCTGGGCGACTGAGCCGATCGCAGGCCGCAACGTTTCCGGCAACTGGACCACCGCTTCACGGCGCCCGGCATGCGCCAAGCGCACCACCACCTGCCCTGCATTCACCACTTGGCCGGGCTCGGCCAGCGTTTCCATGACCACGCCGTCACCGTCGGCAACGAGTTCTGCATAGCGGCTGGCGTTGCGCGCAACGTCGGCCTGCGCTTCAGCGGCGCTCAGTTGCGCCTTGGCTGCATCCGCCGCGGCCTTGGCCTGGTCGTAAGCGGAGGCCGAAATCGCACCCGTGCCACGCAAGTCGCGGTAGCGCGCTTCGTCTTCCGCCGTTTGTTGCGCGCGTGCCCGCGCGGCGCTCACGGCTTCTTGCTGTGCGTGCGCGGCGAGCTTCAGATCCGCAGGATCGATGCGCATCAGCGGCTGCCCGCGCTTGACGGCTTGCCCCGCGTCCACCAGCCGTTCCAGCACCTTGCCGGGCACACGGAACCCGAGGTCGCTTTGCACCCTGGCAGCCACGACGCCCGTGAACGAGCGCGACGCAGACGCCACGGGCCGAACAAACGCGGCGCGCACCAGAGGCGCCTGGGTGCGTGGGTCAGCGGGGGCTTTTTCGCCGCAAGCGCTCAGCGCTAGCGGCAACGCAAGAACAACGAAAGAAGTAATAAAGCGACGCGAAAGCATGAAAGCCCCATCGACAGGATGATCTGGCCTTTCATTCTTGTTCTTGTGACCAATTTAGTCAATGGTCACAACGAAAAAATCTGCGTCTCAGGGGGAAAGACTTCGGAGTACAAGGCTGGAAAGCAGTCCGGGCGCCACCTCTGTGTAGTCAAAGCTGTATTGCAGAAGCAACGGGTTCATGTACGGGCGCATGACCAGGTAGATGGCCGCGGTGGCCTCGTCCAATGGTGTCTTGCGCTCGAAGTCTCCGGTCTCCCGGCCCTCCTGCAGCACATCGCGCAGCAACTTCTGGATGCGGCCTTCATAGGCGATCACCGCTTGCCAGCGTTCAGTCGCTGCCGAGGCGGCGATCTCGTACAGCTTGCGATCGTGGGAAAACAGCCGAAGGCTGGCCTCCGTCAAGGCTTTGAACATGCGGCGCAGCTTCTCCGGCGGGGAACCCGCCTCGGCCAGGGCGGCATTCACGTCGGCTTCGATCTCGCGCAGGCAGTTGGCGCAAATCATCTCGCCAATGGCCTGCTTGGACTCGAAGAACTTGTAGATGTAGGCCTTGGAAAAACCGATGGCTTTGGCCAGATCGGACACGGCGGTCTTCTCATAGCCGTATCGGCTGAAGTGCTCGGTAGCGGCGGCGACGATCTGGTCTCGCACGTCGTGATCCGCCGGGCCACGGGCGGAGACGGGATAGGAAGGGGTCTTCATGGGCTTCAGCTTACGCGAGTCGCAATAGTTGAACAACTTGTGACCAATTTGTACTATAGTCACTAAAAATTTCGATGGACCTCGTCATGTTGCCAAAACACGCCTCTGCGGCCCTCCTTCTCGCAAGCCTGGTGGCCGGATGTGCGGTCGGCCCCGACTATGTGAAGCCCGATGCGCCGATTCCGGAACGATTCCAAGGCCAGACGGCGGTCGAGCAACGCACGGCCAATGCTGCGGCGGATCTATCCACGTGGTGGGCGGGTTTTGCTGATCCGAAACTCACCAAATTGGTGCGGCTTGCACTGGAACAGAACCTGGACCTTGCCCAGGCGTTCGCACGCGTTACCCAGGCCCGTGCAGGTTTGGGAGCCGCCAGTGCCGCGTTGCTGCCCTCCGGCAATGTCACGGGTCAGGCTGCGCGTGCATACCAGTCTGTCGAAACCCCATTGGGCCGCGTGCTGAACTCGAGGCCCGGCTTTGACCGCTACGGCAACGCGTTTGAGGCTGACGTGAACGCGAGCTGGGAGCTGGACGTATTTGGCGGCCTGCGCCGTGGCCGCGAGGCTGCGCTGGCGGACTACCAAGCCTCCCAAGCTGGCGCCGTGGCCACACGGCTGGCCGTGGCAGCGCAGACCGCCGATATCTACATCACCATCCGCGGCTTGCAAACGCGCCTGAAGGTAGCCCGTCACCAGGTGCAAACGCAGGAGGAATTGCTCTCCACCATCAACCTGCTGTACGGCAAGGGGTTAGCCGCCGAGCTTCAAGTCAGGCAGGCAGAGGGCGCGCTCGCTCAGGTACGCGCCTCGATCCCGCAACTTGAGGCGGGTCTTGATGCAGCGATGAACGCGCTGGACGTGATGCTCGGCTCGCTACCGGGCACGCACCGGGACGAGCTTGCGCAAGACAGTGACATCCCCGCCGCGCCGCAGATTGCCATCAGCGGATCGCCCGGCGATTTGCTGAGGCGTCGTCCCGACCTGATCGTCGCCGAGCGCCGCCTCGCTGCTTCCAACGCGCGCATCGGCGTCGCCATCGCGGAGTACTACCCGAAGTTCTCGCTCGGCGGCCTGCTGGGCAGCGCCACATCGGTGGGCGCCGGAAGCCTGTTCGGCAGCGGCGCCAGCCAATTTGCCGGCGTGCTTGGCCTGCGCTGGCGGCTGTTCGACTTCGGCCGCATCAACGCGCAGATCGATCAAGCCAAGGGGCAAGAGGCGGAGATGCTCGCTGCGTACCGGCTCGCCGTGCTGCGCGCCACGGAAGATGTGGAGGACGCGTTCTCCGCCCTGGTCAAGCGCGAGGAGCAGGCCACGGTGCTCGCGCAGGGCGTGGATTCGCTGAGCCGCGCGCGCAATGCTTCGTTTGCGGCGTATCAAAAAGGCGTCGTCAGCCTGATCGAAGTCCTGCAGGCAGACGAGAGCCTGTTGCGTGCATCGGACGCACGTGCCCAGGCCCAAACGGAATCCGCGCGTGCCGCTGTGGCGGCATTCAAGGCGCTGGGCGGCGGCTGGCAGCCCGATACGCCAACCGCCGTCGCCAGCAAATAGACCGCTGGCAAAACCGATTTACCGCAGCGCCCATTCACCCATACAGAAAGAAATTGCCATGTCGAATCCCAAAGTTGTTGTGATTACCGGCGTGTCCTCGGGCATCGGCCGTGCCACCGCCGCGAAGTTTGCCCTGCGCGGGTGCCGCGTATTCGGCACCGTGCGCAACATCGCTCGCACTCAACCGATCGCGGGTGTTGAACTGGTCCAGATGGATATCCGTGATGAAGCCTCTGTCCAGCGCGGAATCGAGACGATCATCGCGCAGGCCAAGCGCATCGACGTGCTGGTCAACAGCGCCGGCGTGGCCCTGCTCGGCGCGACAGAAGAAACGTCTGTTGCCGAAGCCCAGACGCTGTTCGACACCAACGTGTTCGGCATCCTGCGCACCACGCAGGCCGTATTGCCGCACATGCGCGCGCAACGCTCGGGGCGCATCGTCAACATCAGCTCGGTGCTCGGCTTTCTGCCGGCGCCTTACATGGGCCTGTATTCGGCATCCAAGCACGCGGTGGAGGGAATGTCCGAGACTTTGGATCACGAGGTGCGCAAGCTCGGGATCCGTGTGGTGCTTGTCGAGCCGTCATTCACCAAGACCAGCCTGGATGCCAACGCACCTCAAGCGGTTTCCAAAGTCTCCGCCTACGACGCGGAGCGCGGCATCGTTTCTCAGGCGATTCAAAAGAGTGTCCAGAAGGCGCCGGACCCCGATGGTGTCGCAAGCACCATCGTCGATGCTGCGCTTGGGGCATGGAAGATGCGCCGCACGCCAAAAGGCGAGGCATCTCTTCTGAGCAAGCTGCGCCGTTTCATGCCGGCTGGCCCCGTCGACTCGAGCCTGAGAAAAACGTTCGGCCTCTCCTGAAGCGCGTTGCCGGGGGTGCGCTCACTCCCACCGCAAATCTCAACAATGTTCACCGCGAGACCGGAACCTCGGACATGCGGCCCGAAAACATCTTGAAAAAACCTCATCAAATCTGCCCCGCCATGGAAGCTTGACGACGCATCCTGTCAGGCATCGCGGCACAGCATGTCTCTGGCCCCCAAAGCCGCTCATGGCATGGTTCCTGCACACCGCGTTGCGCCGTACCACCAAAAAAATTCGGGGGACTTGCGTGATGAAGGGGCAGTACACACGGGAAATTCGCTCACCAAGAGGGATGTGCGCAGGGGCTCACGCTAGGCAGCGGCGCGGTGTTTTTCAGAGCCGCTATCGAGACGGAGCCGCGCCCGCCAGGGTGCCCGCTGATCCCACTGCCTGATCGCTGTTCAGGATGTGCCCGAAGTGCCGCTGCGCCGCGTGCATCAGCACCATGCGGTCGTTTAAAGCCTTCGCATGCGCTGCGGCGCAGGCCTGCCTGCCGCCGCGCACGGGCCGCACATCGCGCGGGGTGCGGCTGCTCGGTCTTGCCGCGCTGTTCGCTGTGCAGTGCGCCCACGCCGCATCACAAGACACATGGGATTTCTCCATTGAGCGAGCGCCCTTGGAGCGCGTGTTGATGGAAATCGCTCGCGTGAGCGGACAGCCCATGTCGTTTCCCTCCGGTCTTGCGAAAGACCTGTTCGCGGGTCCGGTTCGCGGCACCATGTCGGCCCAGCAGGCGGCGGAGCAGGCCCTAAAAAACAGCGGGCTGCAACTGACCACGCTGACCGACAACACGTTGACCATCGTGGATGCACCCGAGGCGCCGCGCGACATCGGGACCCTGCCACCCGCCGAGGTACGCGCAAGGATGGGCAGCGATTTTGCCGCGTTCACAACAGGCTCCATCACGCATATCGAGACGCCCATCACGAGCGTACCCCACGCCGTCAGCACCCTCACAAGAGAGTTGCTCACCAGCCAGAATGCCCCGACGATGGCAGATGCCCTGGCACTTGCCGGTGTCTCGTCAATGTCGCTCGACCCCAGCGCCGCGCCACGGTACGCCACGCGGGGTTTCATGACGGGACAAATCTCCGTCGATGGTCAGCCCGACAAGATGGCTGCGGTGCGACCCATCGAGGCGGTAGAGGATGTTTCGGTGATCAAAGGAACGCTTGCCGACATTGGCGGCGCCCCCACAGCCGTGGGCGGCATCAATGCCAATCTCAGGGCACCCACGGCAGCGCCACAACGAACGGTGGCGGTGGAAATCGGCTCGCACGCCGAGCGCAAAGCCGTGGTGGATCTGGCCGGCCCGATCGGATCGACCGACCTGTCTTACCGGGCGGTGGCGTTGCAGGACACGACGGCCAACAGCGATTCGGGATACGCCGGTCGGCACAAGAGCTACGGGCTTGCAGCGCTCGGCTGGCACGATGCAGCTACGGAAGTCACAGTCGGACTCGAATCCGTCACCAGCCGCCAGCCCATGCCGCCCGCCACGTTTGCATTGAATGGCGCGCCTGTCCGATTGGCCATGCAAAGCCCGCTAGGCAATGCCGACGACAACGTGCAGTCCCGCGCGAGCCGCGCCTATTACAAGGTCTCGCGCAACCTGTCGGACGATTGGTCCTTGCACTCACGCGGCACGTACGAAGCGCTCACCGAACAATCTGCGCTCTGGCATACGGCGCTCGTCGTCAACAACATGGCACCTACGTCGACGCTGAACTTTGGCGACCGCAGCAACAACACCTCGTGGGCCATCTCGAACGAGCTCACGGGCAGCTTCGCGCATGGGCCGTTCCAGCACGTGCTCACATTCGGCTGGGATGAGTTTCAGGAGAGGCAGGACATGGTCTTTGCGGCGACACCTTTTCTGATACCGCAGAATCCGTTTGCACCTGTTCAACTGCCGCCGGCCACGTTCGTGCCGGGCATTCAGGTTTCGCAATCGGTACGGCAGTCGGTGTTTCGCGTGCGCGACCAGGCCGCCATTGGCGAGCATTGGGAGCTATCCGGCGCCCTGTACGTGAACAACTACATCGCCAAACTGCCACTCGCGCAGCTTCAGGGCTCCCCCTGGACACCGTCGCTGGGCGTGCTCTACAAGCTGACGCCGCATACCGCATGGTTTGCCGATTACTCACGCGGTTTCCGTCTCAACACCAGCTACTTCGACCCGTGCCAAGCCTTGTTGCCTGAGCGGAGTCGCCAGCTGGAAACCGGGCTGCGCTGGGCAGATGCCAACCGCGCGCTGACGATGCAGGCGGCGTTGTATCGCATTGACGCGCACCACGTGAGGCTGGTGGATGTGGCGCCCGCCGGCTACGACACACAAATCGCGCACCAAAGCAGCGAAGGACTGGAAGTCTCGATGCAAGGCGCGGTAACCAAAGGCTTGGACACTTCGTTGTGGGTGGCACTGTCTCGTGTATCCGGCACGCTGATCACGGGATACCTGCCGCAAGCGCCATTCCTGAGCGGCGCGGTTTGGACGACGTACACCATGCAGGCGGGCCCATTGAAAGGCGCTGGCGCCGGGATTGGCATCACGGGGCAACGCGGCGCCCCATGCTACGGCGACACCCCGTTTCGCATGCCCGGCTTCGTGCGCGTTGACACCAGTCTCTTCTGGCACCAGAAATCCTGGAGCGTCGATCTCTTCGCGCGCAATCTCTTCAATATTCGGGCGTACGGCAACGCGCAGTCCGGGAACTTCATCCCGGTTCAGCCGGGCCGCACGCTGACACTGCGCGTGACCCACAACTTCTGACGTTGGCCGACCAAGCCGGCAAGGCACCGCGCTTAAGGAAAGCCGCTTAGTGCTCGCCACCAAGTCAGCTGTACCGGCCAACAGACGGGCTCAGAGTTGGCTCATGCCGCCGTCGGCAATGATTTCCGTGCCAACAATGAAGGCCGATTCCGGCGCCGACAGATGCAGCACGGTCGAAGCAATCTCGTCCGGCTGGCCAAAGCGGCCCAGCGGCACCTGACCCTGGATCTGGGCGGCGGTGGCGGCCAGCGTGTCGGCATCCAGCCCGAGCTTGCCGTACAGCGGCGTTGTCACCGGGCCGGGGCTGACCACATTTACGCGGATACCCGAGCCGATCAGCTCACCCGACAGCGTCTTCGCCAGCGAGATCAGCGCAGCCTTGCTCGCCGCATAGACCGACGAATTCGGCATGCCGATGTGCGCGTTGATGGAGCCGTTCAGCACGATCGACGTGCCCTTGTTGAGGATGGGTAGCAGTGCCTGGATCTGAAAGAACGCGCCCTTCACGTTGGCATTGAAGGTGGCGTCCCAAAGCGCCTCGTCCACGTCCGGCACGGCGGCAAACCTGGCCATGCCAGCGTTGATGAACACGGCATCCAGACGCACGCCTGCCTCCTGCAACTGGCGGGTCAGCTCGCGTGCGGCCGCCACGCTGCCGGTTTCATTGCGGATGGCGATGGCGTTGTTGCCGAGCGCGGCGCGCGCCGTTTCCAGCGCTGCGGCATCACGGCCGGTGATGACCACGCGGGCGCCTTCGCGCACAAATGCCTGGGCGGCTGCCAGGCCAATACCGCTGTTGCCGCCAGTGACCAGAACGGTCTTGCCTTCGAAGCGATTCATGATGTCCTCCAGTAGGAAAGTTGAACTTGAACAATCGCGTGACTGCAGTGTGGACGCCGGCAAGCGGTTTGCCATACGATCTGGACGATGAACATGTTCGAAGGAATTGCACATGTTGACGGATGAAGAATTGGCCCTGCTGGAAGCCATCCGGCAGACGGGGAGCCTGTCGCGCGCGGCGGCGCAATTGGGTAAGGCGCCGTCGACCGTGTCGTATGCCGCGCGACAGTTGGAGCAGCGCTTCGACGCCCTGCTGTTTGATCGGCGCCGCTACCGGCTGCAACTCACGCGCGCCGGGCAGTTGCTTACAGAAGAAGCCGCACGGCTGGCGCAGGATGTGTCGCGCGTGACGCAGCGCGTGCGGCAGGTGGCCAACGGCTGGGAAGACCGCCTTTGGATCGTGACGGACGAGCTGCTGGAGTTCGAATCGCTCATGCCCGTGATGCACGCGTTCGATGCGCTGCAATCGGGCGTGGCGCTGCGCGTGACGCACGAGGTGCTGGCCGGCACATGGGAGGCGCTGCGCGACGGCCGCGCCGATCTCGTCATCGGGGCGACGAACGAGCCGCCGTCCATCCCGAACCTCGGGTGGTTCGAACTGGGCGTGGTGGAGTGGGTGTTTGCCGTGTCGCCCCGGCATCCGCTGGCAGCCATCGAGGCGCCACTCACGCGCGAGGAAATTGCCCGGCATCGGGCCGTCGTGGTGGCCGATTCCGCGCGCACCACGGCCGGCCGCGCCTACGGCATGCTCAGCGGGCAACCGACGCTGGCCGTGCCCAGCATGCGCGCCAAGACGCTTGCCCAGCGCGACGGCCTGGGCGTCGGCTGGCTGCCGAGGCACCGCGTGGCCTCCCTGCTTGCGCGCGGCGAGCTGGTGGAAAAGCGCACCACCGATCCGCGCGAGCCGAACCTGCTCTACGTCGGCTGGCGCAGCGGCGATGGCGACGGTGAAGGCCGCGCACTCCAATGGTGGCTCGAACAACTACGGCAGCCCCGCCTGGCCAAGCGGCTGGTCCAGGGTATCGACGCATTCGCCTGAAACTTCACCGGGCCACGTGATCTTGCCTATGCTGGGATGGCGCCGGCGCCGCATCGCCCGTCGGCGCAACACAAGCGACGCCGACTGTTGCGGAATGATCAACGTTGCAGCGTTTGTCTTCTGACAAACCCTCGGGTGGGTCAACGCGCGCCGTCGGCCAGCGTTAATCGGTCACGCACGTATCTCCGTGCCTCGTTGAGGGTCTCGTTATGAAACTGTCTGCGTTGATGTTTTCGATGGGTGCGCTGGTGATGGGCTCGGCGTTTGCGCAGGGCACCGCCGCGCCCGCCACCGCACCGGCAGCGGCCCCGGCGGCCGTCCACGCGGTCTGCAAGGATGGCACGCCGTATAGCGGCGCGACGCTCAAGGGCGCTTGCCGCGGCCATGGTGGGGTCGACAAGAAGGCCAGCGCAGGCGGTGCACCTGCTGCTCCGGCTCCCGCCAAACCTGCCGCAGCCGCTCCCGCTGCGCCTGCCGCCGCTCCGGCCCCGGCACCTGCAGCCAAGCCCGCTGCCGCAGCGCCTGCCAAACCAGCCGCGGCCGCTACAGGCACCGTTGCCCCCGGCGGCGGCCCCGACAAGGTTTGGGCCAATGCCAGCACCAAGGTCTACCACTGCCCGGGCGATCGCTATTACGGCAAGACCAAGCAGGGCGAATACATGACCGAAGCCGACGCCAAGGCTGCCGGCATGCGCCCCAGCCGCAACAAGGCCTGTACCAAGTAAGACACGCCCGAAGCAAACCCGCACGCCGCGGCCCACCCGGGCCGCGGCGTCGTCCATTTCAGCCTGATCACCGCATCGCATGCCCCCCAGCAACGAACATCCCGCCGCCGCACTGCAACACCCAGAGGGCTTCGCCCCGCTGGATGCGCCGCCACAGCCACCACAGCAGCGCGTGGTGCGCGACGTGATCGCCGGGTTCTCGATTGCGGGCCTGTTGCTGCCCGAAGCCGTTGCCTACGCAGGCATCGCCAGCCTGCCGCCGCAAGCCGGGCTAATCGCATTGCTGTGCGGCCTGGTGGTCTATTCATTGGTCGGCACGAGCCGCTTCGCCATTGTCTCGGCCACGTCGTCATCCGCCGCCGTGCTGTTTGCGACGGTGCTATCGGAACCTAGCGGTAACGGGGCGACGGCGCTCACGATGGCGGCGGCGCTCATCATCGCGACGGGGGTGCTGTTCATCCTGGCGGGTGCGGCACGCCTGGGCGGCATGTCGGATTTCATCGCGCGGCCGGTGCTGCGCGGTTTCACGTTCGGGCTGGCGTTGACGATTGCCGTCAAGCAGTTGCCCAAGATCCTCGACGTGACGGTGCGCCACAGCGACACGCCGCGCATCGCGCTCGACCTCATCACCAGTGCAGCCAGTGCCAACCCGTACAGCACGACATTGGGAGCCGTCGCACTCGCGCTGCTCTTCGGCCTTGGGCGCTGGGGGCGCATTCCGGCCACGCTGGTCGTCATCGTGCTGGCCATCGCGGCCGGCTACTGGGTCGACTGGCACAGCTACGGCATTGCCGTGGTCGGCCATATCGACCTGCAGAACATCAGTTTCGGCGTGCCTGCGCTGAACCGGGTGCAATGGATGGAAAGCGCTGAACTGGGCTTTGCGCTCATGCTGATCCTCTATGCCGAGTCCTACGGCTCGATCCGCAACTTCGCGCTCAAGCACGGAGATGGCATCTCCGCCAACCGTGACCTCGTCGCGCTGGGCTGCGCGAATCTGCTCTCGGGCCTGCTGCACGGCATGCCCGTCGGCGCAGGGTATTCAGCCACGTCCGCCAACGAAGCCGCGGGCGCGCAATCCCGTCTAGCCGGGCTGTGTGCAGCAGCCGTGGTGGCGCTGATCGTGTGGTTGTTCCTGCCGCAGCTCGCACGGATTCCCGAGCCGGTGCTGGCGGCCATCGTGATCTTTGCGGTGAGCCATTCGTTACATCCGGCCGTGTTCAAGCCCTACTGGGCCTGGCGCCGCGATCGGCTGGTGGTGATTGCCGCGTTGCTGGCCGTGCTGGTGCTGGGCGTGCTGCATGGGCTGCTGGCTGCGATTGGCGTGAGCCTGCTGCTGACTCTGCGCCAGCTCTCGGAGCCCAACGTGAGCGTGCTGGGGCGCCTGCGCGAAAGCCACGATTTTGTCGATGTGTCTCTGCACCCGGAAGCCAAAGCCGTCCCTGGCGTGTTGATCGTCCGGCCAGAAGTGCCGCTGTTTTTCGCCAACACCGAACGCGTGCTCGGCACGGTGCGCGCGATGCTGCAACAGCCGCACGAACCTGCGGTGCGCACCGTCATGATCAGCCTGGAAGAAACACCGGACGTGGATGGCTCGGCCATCGAGGCGCTGCGCATCTTTGCCGCCGAATGTGCGGCGCGCGGCCTGCAACTGATGCTGGTGCGGCTCAAGCCGCGCGCGCTGACAGTCTTGCAGCGTGCCACCGACAACACGCTGCGCGCCGAGATGCTGCATGAGCTGAGCGTGGATGAGTGCGTGCAGTCGCTGGCCGCGACTGACGGCACACCGGCGCCGGCCTAGCGCGACACCGCCACCGCATTCCATACACGCCAGTCTTCCGGGGGCTGCGAGACGCTCGCCAGCCCCGGCGTTGGCGGATTAGCGCGGGACTTTGCCCGCTGCACGCGCGCCTTCAAGAATGATGCGCGCCAGCTTGGCGTAATCGCCATCAAAGTGATGGCCGCCAGGCAGCTTCACAAGCTGCACCTGCTTCGGGTCCAGGCCTGGGCAGTTAGTGTCCTTCTCTTCCTTGCCGTAGATGCACATGCCCAGGCCCGCCGGCAGCTTCTGCACCTCGGGCAGGATCGGCAGGCCAGACGCGCTGCTCGACACCCAGTTGGTCATGTGGAACTCAAAATCGGCGCGCTTGCCCAGGCCCATCATCACGGCCAGCGCAACATGCTCGCGCGACGCCGCCGGCAACCGGTTGACGATGAAGGGCAGCACGTCTGCGCCCTGCGAATAGCCGATCAGCAACGCCTTCTGTTTCTTCCAGCGCGCGGCGTAAAAGCGCACGAGCCGATCCATATCGGCGGCGGCAGAGGCCGGCGTGCGCGGCGTCCAGAAGTAGCGCAGCGAATCGATGCCGACCACGGGCACGCCCGACTTGGACAGCGCAGCCGCGACCTCCTTGTCGAGCCCGGCCCAACCGCCGTCACCCGAGAGCAGCACGGCAAACAACTCGGACGATGTACCGGGCTGCGCGGGCACTTCGATGATCGGCAAGTCCGACACCGCAGCGGGCGGCGGCGGGGGCGGCGGTTTGCGTTGGGCAACAAGCTTGGCGAACGCCATCTTGAACGGCTCGCTGGCTGTCACGGGCGGTGCATTGGCAGCCGACGCGGTGGCAGGCAACGTCACCGATTGCGCCCCCGAAATCGTATCGATGAAGGCTTGCGTGGCACGCGCTTCGCACAGCGGACCGGAGCGGCGCGCAAACGACGTGGGCATGGCCGATTGCAGCGCCACCCATGGCGCAGACAACTTCGTGGCGGGCAGCAGCACCACACCGGCGTTCTCGGGCGGCTTGACGCGCTTGGCCGTGGTGCGGCTCTCGCTCATGCGGCGGCTGAAGTGCACGCCCTCGCCCTTGCACAGCGGCTTGCGCAGTTCCAGCACGGGGCAGAATTCCATCGACATGGCCGCGGCAAAGATATTCGGGCGCGCCTGGGCAATCATGGCGTAGGCCAGCGCACCGCCTTCGTTGTCGCCAACGAGGATGGGCGGGTAGTAGCCCGGCACTTTCTCGTAGGCCTGCAGGAAGCGGCTGAAGTTTTCGAGGTCACCGTCCGGGAAGGCGCAATCGCCCAGGTCGGCCTCCAGGCTCGCAAACAGCGCAGGCGTCGACAGACCTGCCACCAAGGCGCCCTGCTGCGCGAGGCTCTCTGCCATGCGCGATGCGGCGGGCGTCCAGCCCAGGTCACCCGAGAGCATCAGCACGACGGAGCGGATTTCACCCTTGGGCTTGTAGACCGGCACATCGCGAAAGCGCCCGTGCGTGACGAACTCGACGGCACCGGGCGCCACCGCAGGCGTAGCAGGCGACACCACGGGCAGCGACAGCACGCCGCCATTGGTGGCCTTGTTGGCGGTGACGGCCGCAGCGCTCATCTGCAGGCGAGGCGGCATGTCGCCGCGCGGCGGCGCAGCCACAACGCCGCTGGCGCCCGTCATGCCGACGGGCGGCACCAGCACCGGACCCTGCGCAGGCGTGGGCTTGGCCCCTGGAGCATCAGCAGCGATGGCCCAGGACGTTGCCAGCACCATGCCGACCGCACTCAAATACCCAGCCCAACGCAAGCCTTTGCGTAGCACTCCCCGATGCCGCGCCTCTTGCGTGCGCGGTGCTTGCCAACTCATTTGGAGATCACTCCCTTCAAGCCGCCGCCGATCAGCGCGGCGACGTCCGTCAACGTGAACAGCGGCGCAATACCGCCACGTGCGAGCAGGTAGCGGGCTTCCCACACCGGCTCGAACTTGTCTTTGAAATTGCGCAGCCCTCTGAAATTGTAGAAGCGCGCGCCATGTCGGAACATCATCCGTCCGAAGCGGTGCCAGCGCGGCGCAAGCTGATGCTCAACCATGCCGGACATCGGCGCCATCCCCAGCCCGAAACGCTGATACCCCTGCGCCTGGAAGTAGAGGATGACCTTGCCGAACAGGAAATCCATCGTGCCCGGCGGCACGTCGCTGCGATAGCGCATCAGGTCGACACTCGCCTCGATGCGCAGCACGTCTGGGCACATCAGCGTGGCAAACGCCAGGATGACGCCCTCGCGGCGCACCACGGCGACGGGCTGGCTGCAGATGTAACGGTCGTCAAACGCGCCCAGCGAGAAGCCCTTCTCGCGCGCGTTCTGATTGCGTAGCCATTCATCGGAGATGGCGCGCAATTCGTCCAGCACGGTGGGCACATCTTCCGTCGGCACGATCTCGAACGACAGCCCTTCGCGCTCGCCGCGCGTGACGCCGTGGCGCAGGTTGGCGCGGCGCGAGCCCTTCAGGCTGAACTCGGGCAGCGACACATACGCCTCTTCGCCCAGCTTGTAGGCGCGCAGCCCCGCATCGAGATACAGCGACAGCGTCTGCGGACGCGTCTTGTAGAACGCGGCGCGGCCGCCATGCGCATCGGCCATTTCGATAAAGCGCCAGATCAGCTCGGGCCATTCCTGCTGCGCGCCCACGGGGTCGGACAGCGCCACCCACGAGCGCCCCTGCTTGGCATACATGATGAACGCGTTGCCGGACGGCGAAAACAGCAGGCTCTTGTCGCCCATCAGCGCGAGCGTGGCGTCGGCGGCGGGCTGCTTGCGGATGATCTCAGCCGCGCGGGCGAGTTCTTCGTCGCTCGGGAACGTGGTGACACCGGGCTCCTTGCGAAAGAGCTGGCGCATGCCGAACCCGAGCCCGGTCACGGCCACCGCCATCAGCGCGCGGATGGAGCGCGGCGCATCGCCGTCGAACGTGAATTGCCACCAGAGCTGGTTGGCGTAAGCGACCTCGCGGTAGGCGAAGAAGAGAATCCACACGCACGCCGCAAACACGCAAAGCATGGCGAGCAGCCACCCCGCCTCCAGCCGTTGCGAGAACAGCGACGACGGCCGATCAAACTGCCGGCGCGAGATGACGAGCAGCACCGCCAGCGTCACCAGCACGGCCATCTCCGACACGGCAATGCCCTTGGGCAGTGCCAGCACGCCGGTGAGCAGCGACAGCACCAACGCAGCCCACCACGCGGCGTCCAGCCGGTGCAGCAGCCCGCGCGCGACAAACAGCATGATGAGCCCCGCCACGCTGCCGATCATGTGCGAGGCTTCCACCACGAACAGCGGCACATGCATGCGCAGGAGGTCTTCGGCTTCGTCCGTGGCGGGAGTGACGCCCGAGACGAGCAGCATCACGCCTGCCACCATCGTCAGCGCGGCCAACAGCCCCGGCGACAGCTTGACCGCTGCGCGGGCGAACGGCGCCCCGGCACCGGAGCGCAACTCGAACACGCCGAGCATGGCGGCGGCCACGACCAGCGGCAGCAGGAAATAGATGACGCGGTAGAACAACAGCGCAGCAAGCACCTCGGCCGGCGGCGCCTGGCCGCTGCAGCCCAGCAGGATCACGGCCTCGAACACGCCTAGACCGCCCGGGCTCTGGCTCAGCACGCCCAGCGTGACCGCCAGCGCGTAGAACGCCACAAACGTGGGCAGATCGACGGCGCCTGCCGGCATCAGCACCCACAGCGCCGCCGCAGCCGCACTCATGTCCGCCGCTGAAATCGCGAACTGACGCGCGGCCAATCCTGGCGGCGGCAGGCGGATCTCCCAGCGGCCGAACAGCGTCACGTGGCGCTGTCGCATGCACAGCACCAACAACGCCACGACGCCGGCCAGCACCAACAACGCCACGACTTCAAGCAACGCCGCAGGCAAATGCGCAATGGCTGCGATGTGCGGGGCGCCCCACAACAGCCCGACCGCCCCAAAGGCCGTGGTGGACACGCCCAGCGCGCCCGCATCAAAGGCCACCGCCTCTGTCACGCGCGCAGGATCAAGCCCGGCCGCCGTGTACAAGCGCGTGCGCACCGCCCCGGCCGTCAGCGAACCGAGGCCGACGGTGTTGCCCAGCGCATAGGCAATGAACGAGGTGGTCGCCACCGTAGTGGGCGCCACATGCGCGCCCGCATAGCGCAGGCCGGACGCGTCGTAACCGGTCAGGGCGACGTAACTGAGCGCCGTGGCCAGCATGGCCAGCATCAGGTGCGAGCGCGGCGTGGCCTGCAGCGCGGCGACCATGTCGGCGTAGTGCACATGGTCGAGCAGCGCATACAGGCTGTCGAACACCAGCGCGCCAAGCACGAGCACCACACCGATCACGATCCAGCCGGCGAGGCCAAAGCCGGAGTCAGAGGGCGCGGGCGTGGCGGGCGCGTCAGGCGCGGTGCGGGCCGAGGATCGGCGTGATGTTGGACTGGCGTCGTTGGACGCGGCGTCAGGCATGGTGAAAAACGAAATCCTGCTGGCTTGGTGGAGTGCCGGGTCAAGGCGATATGCGAATCCAGGCACGCAAAGGCGGGAGAGCGCGGCAAGCCAAACCGCCCAAGCCCACGCTCGGCACGGTGTCGACGTCTTGATTGGACCCTGACCTACCGGCACGGGCTTGTCGCGCGCGCGGGTTTTCTCTCGCCCCGCGCTTCAGACGGCGCATGTGCTGGATTCGCACGTTGTTTGCGGCCTACGTAATACGGCTGAAGCGGCCGATGCGTTGACACACGGTCTGCATTTTACGGTTTGGGCGCACTCCCCGGGGCCTTTGGCGGCACATCGGGCTTGCCGGCATCGACGGAAACCGGGTCGCTGGCAGGAAAGGTTTCCTCGATGCCCTCGTCGAGCAGGGCTTCCTCGTGTGTATCGGCCACGGGCGGATGCGGGTTGGCGGGCGCCGGAGTGGGTGAGGCGCGATCGTCTGGCTCTGGCATGGCGTTCTCCAAGGATGCTTACCCAGAATAGGCAAAGCTGGCCTGACACGATTGCACGGAGGTGCGATGGGCATATGTCGGGCGGGCAGCGTGCCCGGCGCCACGGATGCGGCACTCAGCCTATGCCCAGCAAGCCGTACACCTGCGCCCACAAAAACGTTGCACAAACGGACTGAATCGGTACTAGCAAACGTTTTCTTTCCAGAAAACGTCTTAGATAGTATTGCGTAGAAAGGTGGGGTCCGGTACACAATTGAGGCTGTCGTTTTCAATATTTTCACAATTCTGCGCATGCCTTTAGAGCGCGTCACGAGTGCATTCCTGCGGCGGCCTTCCCTGCTGATCATCGGCGCGTCGGTGCTGTCGCTGGCGCTGGCCGCGCTCACCGCGCTCTCGCTCTGGGAAATGCGCACGGACGCGCTGGCCCGCGCGCGCGATGCCGCCGACAACCTGTCGCTGATCCTGCAACGCGACATTGCCCGCAACATCGAGGTGTACGACCTGTCGCTGCAGGCCGTGATCGACGGCGTGCGCGAGCCCGCCATGGTGGCGTTACCGCCCGCCGTACGTCAGCTCGTGCTGTTCGACCGGTCGACCAACGCGCAGGACCTGGGCTCCCTGCTAGTGACCGACAAGGTCGGCGACGTGGTCCTCGATTCCCGTTCTGTACCGCCGCGGCATATTCACCTGGGCGATCGCGACTACTTCCAGGTGCATCGGGGCTCCGCAAATGTCGGGCTGTACATCAGCGAGCCCTTTACGCCGCGCGTGACCTGCCTGGACACGTCGCTCGGCCTCAGCCGGCGGCTGAACGGCCCGCATGGCGAATTCAACGGCATCGTGGTCGGCACGCTGCGCCTGAACTACTTCCGTCGACTGTTCGATGGCATCAACCTCGGCCCCCATGCGACCGTCACGCTGATACGCACGGACGGCACGCTGCTGATGCGGCGACCGTACAGCGAAAAGCTCATCGGTCGCAGCCTGGCCGATGCCGTTGCCTTCCAGAAGCGCCTGCTCACGCCGCAAGGCTCGTACGTAGACGTCGCCAGCCTCGACGGCATCGAGCGCCTGTTCAGCTTCCGCCATATCGGCGACCACCCGCTGATTGTCACCGTCGGGCTGGCCACCGAAGACATCTACGCAGAATGGCGGCAGCGCGCATGGGTGATCAGCGGCATCGTGCTGATGCTTGACGCGGTATTCATGGTGCTGTCGTTCCTCCTTGCGCAGCAACTGTGCAAGCGGCTCGAGATGGAGCAGCAATTGCACCTGCTGGCCAATACCGACAGCCTGACCGGGCTCGGCACGCGCCGCGCGCTGGACTCTGCACTGGATGTGGAATGGCGCCGTGCCAATCGCCATCACACCCCGATATCAGTGCTGATGATCGACGTGGACGACTTCAAACCCTACAACGACAAGTATGGCCATGCCGCGGGCGATACCGCGCTGCGCACGGTGGCTCGCTGCATCAACGACAGCATCAAGCGCCCCGGCGATTTTGCCGGCCGCTATGGCGGCGAAGAGTTCTGCGCCGTGCTGCCCAATACAGACCTCAGTGGCGCCTTGCGCGTGGCCGAGAGCATCCGCACCGCCGTGCTACGCGCAGACGAACCCAACGCGGGAAGCGCGTACGGCAAGCTGACGGTCAGCGTCGGGGTGGCTTCCCACTCGGGCATCGCGGCGGCCGACGATACCGTTCAAGACCTGATCCACCTGGCCGACGGGCGCCTGTATGAAGCCAAGGCCGCGGGCCGCAACGTGGTCATCCCCAGACAGGAGCGGCCGAAGTTGGCAGTCGTTTAGGCCAGCCCCCCGTCTGGCACCCCACTTTGGGGGCATGCCATCATGCGCCACCGCTTCTGCACAATGCACGGGCCTTTCAGGAAACCACCGTGAGCAAACCTCCGCATTCCCACTTCGATACGTCTGCGCTGCCGCGCGAGCATCAATTTGCGGCGTGGCGGGATGCCATCAACGTGCTATTCGACACGCGCTCCGCCGCCCCGCAGTCGCATGGCTTTCAAGCCAGCGTCGACGCGTATCTTTGCGGCGAGACGGGTGTGGGCATGATCAGCGCGCAGGCACAGCACTATGATCGGTCCCGCTCCAAGCTCGGGCGCGACGGCATGGATGTCTACGTGCTCCAGTACTACCTGGAAGGCAGTTGCGGGCAGCGCGACGGCGCCACCGGCACCGCCACGCGCCCCGGCGATCTGTTCATCGTCGACGCTGCGCAGCCGCTCGCCACCAGCACAAGCGACAGCCGATTCCTGAGCCTGGCCGTGCCACGGCGGCTGCTGGCGCCGCTGCTGCGCGCGCCGGACGAACTCAGCATGCGCGTGCTGCGCGGCGATGCCCCGATGGTCGGGCTGCTGCGCGATCATCTGTGCTCGCTCTATCAATCGGTCGGAAAATTGAGCGAGGCCGAGGCGCAGGCCGTCATCCCGGGCACGCTGCAACTGGCGGCGGCCGCCATCAACTGCCAGGTGACCGAAGCCAGTGCGCCCGCCGTCAGGGAAAGCCTGTTTGCTTCGATCTGCCGGCACGTGCAGCAGAACCTGTCCGACCTCACACTTTCGCCCGAGGGGGTTGCCGTGCAGTTCGGCATCTCGCGTGCCACGCTGTACCGGCTTTTCGAGCGCGAAGGCGGTTTCTTCAACTACCTGCGCACGGAGCGCCTGCGACAGTGCCACGCGATCCTGGCAGACCGCTCGCAGACGCACCGTTCGGTGGCCGAAATCGCGCAGACCTACGGTTTTTCCGACGCATCGAACTTTACGCGCGCGTACCGCCGCGCCTCGGGCATGTCACCGCGTGAGACACGCATGCTGGCCATCGAAGGTCGTGCCACCGCCATGCGTTTCGTTCAGCAAAAAGACTGGCGCACCTGGGTCATGCAGATGCGCTGAAGCGCGCGCGGTACCCCTGCCGCGCTCCGGTTTTCCTTCCGCCGCCCCCCCGCTCCCCCGCGCAGCCGCCCCAAAGACTGAGACGCGCTGACAGGTTCGCGCGACGGCCGAACCGGTTCGCGGGCACAGGCGCTTTCGTCGTTGAATCCCCACTGGCGTGCATGCGAGCATCCGGCCCGACCTGATGAGCGCCCATGCGCTCGCGGCGGGCACGTGCGACGTGCCCTCTCTTCGTCGAACAGGTCGAAGCGGTGCGGACATCCCGCGCTTTGCACAACACACAACGACAAAACGGGGGTCTCGTGAAAGACATTACGGGAAAATCGCTTGCCTTGACGCTGTTCACCACCGTGGCCCTGGCCGCGTGCGGCGGTGGGGACTCGGGAAGCAACACCGCCAGCAACGGCGGCAACACCGGCGGCAACACGCCGCCCGCATCCACGTGCGCAGAAACCGGCGTCGATGCCAAGTACGCCTGCCAGACCGGCAGCACCGAGCCGCTGTACGCCTACCAATGGGCGCTCAAGCAGGCAACCAGCTTCTTCGCGGCGTTCGGCCTGGTGGCCAACGGCACGACCGACATCGACGTGGAAGACGCGCACAAGGCCGGCATCAAGGGCCAGGGCGTGAACGTGCTCGTGCTGGATGACGGCATCGACGTGCACAACGAAGATCTGTTCGCCAATGCCAACTCGGACATGACGCACAACTTCGACGATGGCTCGAACGATCCGACTCCGGCAGACATTCCCGCGAACATCAAAGACGCGCATGGCACCAACGTGGCCGGCATCATCGCCGCGGCACAGAACGGCAAGGGCGTCATGGGGATTGCTCCGCGCGCGACGCTGGGCGGGGCGCGCTTTATCGGCGCGGCGAACCCCGACATCACCGCGGCCTACGGCGGCGCCGACTGGTCGAAGAACGGCCACATCATCAATGCCTCGTACGGCGCGAACCCGCAGGCACCGCTGGAATACGACACGTCCACCTCGACACAGGCAGCGGTGCGCGCCTTCCCGAACCTGCGTGGCGGCCGTGGGCTGGTCATGCTCAAGGCGTCGGGCAATGAATATGAATACATCAACGACGGCGCCAGCGTTCCGCCGCGCACATGCCCGACCGTGGGCGGCTCCGCCGGCATGATCGGCTGCGAGAATCCCGCCAATGATCCGGAAGCCCTGGAGCCTGGCGTGATCGTTGTCGGCGCGGCAAACGCGCAAGGCATCAAGTCGAGCTACTCCAACGCCGGATCGGTCAACTGGATCACAGGCTTGGGCGGCGAATACGGCAACGGCGGCAAATATGGTGAAACGGGCAGCGGCCCAAAGATTTTCTCCACCGACCTCAGCGGCTGCGCACGCGGCTACAGCCGAGCCAATCCGGACGACACCTATGACTTTGCGATTCCAGGCACCGCCACCAACCTGAAAGACAACGCAAAGTGCGACTACTCGAGCATGAACGGCACATCGGCAGCCACGCCCACGCTGTCCGGCGTGGTTGCGCTGATGCTGGCGGCCAATCCGAATCTGACGTGGCGCGATGTTCGCGAAATCCTGCGTGCGACGGCCCGCAAGATCGACACCGATTACGGCAGCCGTGACGGCCGTAACGCCAGAATCGACCTGCTCACCGGTGCCGCCACTGGCGATACCAGCGCCGCGCTGACTGACGGCGCGACCACCGCGCGGCTGGACTACGGCTGGCAGACCAATGCCGCCGGCTATGCATATTCCACGTGGTACGGCTTCGGTCTGGTCGATGCATCAGCGGCGGTGAAAATGGCCAAGGCCACTGTCACCTACAAGCCGGCCGCTCTGTCGGTGCCGGACTTCGCGGCGGCCTTTGCCAACGTCAACCAGCTGAACTACGGCGCGGTGCAAAAGCTCGGCCAGTTCAACGTGTCGGGCACCGACAAGGTCGACGCCCTGCAATTGCGCGTATCGGGTTCGGTGTGCGTGGGCAGTGTCGGCTTCTTTGTGAAGTCGCCCTCGGGCACGGTGTCGGCGTTGTCCCTGCCGTACAACGGCTATTACAACAACGGCGTCGATACCGTGAACAAGTACGGTCTGGGCAGCTACGCCTTCTATGGCGAGAACGCAGCCGGCACGTGGGAGGTCTACGCAGTAAGCGGCGTGCCGACCAACGCCTGCTCGACATACCAGCCCCAGGGCGGTACCCACACCGTGACCCTCGCCACGCCGCTGGCCGTGGAGTATCGCGTGATTGCTGCCAAGTGAGCCCGTTCGGAGACCATTCAACATGATCAATACAACCCTGATGAAGACCGTGGCGCTGGCGGCGCTCCTCTCGATGGCTTCGGCGTGCCAGGCGGCCGACCTGACGGTGGGCAAACATCTGAGCACGCAGGAGCTGACGCAATACGCAAGCGCGCCGACGGTGCAGATCGAATCGCAGTCGTTCAAGGTGCTCTCCAGCGGCACGCGCACCAAGGCAGCGGGTGCGGCATCCTCAGCCGTCACGCAGGTGGTCAATGAGCGTGGCGTGGTGGGCGAGAGCCGCAACGAGGTGGTCGTCTCGCAGGTGTCGGTCGACAGCGTGCGCCAGGCAGTGAGCAGCCTGCCGGCAACGCCGGTGTCGGCGGAGTATTACGGGCACCTGAACATCAGCACCCTGCGTTTTGCTTCGTTCCAGGATGCCGTGAATGCGCGTGCGCAACTCAAGAAGACGCTGCCGCAGGCGCGGGTGGACGTTCCGATCCAGTACGCCAAACCCGTGGCGCGCTGATCAACCTCCGTCCGGTCACACAAGACGCCCCGCCTCCGCGCGGGGCGTTTTGCATGGAGCGGCGTATCATCCCGGCCTTTTCCCCAGTCAGGACAACACCATGACCAAGGCCACCGGCAGCTTCGAAGCGCTGGCCGCACGCGAAGGCGGCCTGCAGCACCGTCTTTCTTCTGCGCAACTCGCCATGATCGCCATCGGCAGCGCGATCGGCACCGGCTTGTTCCTGGGTAGTGGCGCGGCCATCCAGTTGGCCGGCCCGGGCGTGATTGCAAGCTACGCCATCGGTGCGCTCATTGCCCTGCTGCTCATGGGCTGCCTGGCCGAGATGGTTGTGGCCCACCCCACCACCGGCTCTTTTGGGGCCTATGCCGAGCATTACGTCAGCCCGCTCGCCGGCTTCCTGGTGCGTTATGCGTATTGGGCGGCGGTCGTCTTCGTGATCGGTGCGGAGGTGACGGCGGTGGCGGTATACATGGCGTACTGGTTTCCGGGCGTGCCGGCGTGGGTATGGATCGTGGGGTTCTCCGCCGTGCTCGTGTGGATCAACGCCAGCAGCGTCGAGGTATTCGGCGTGGCCGAATACTGGTGCTCGATGATCAAGGTGGTGGCGATCGTCGCGTTTCTGGCGGTGGCGAGCTATGCCATCCATCGCGCACCCGAAGGCGGGCCGATCGGCTTTCACAACTACGTGAGCGCGGGCGGCTTTGTGCCGCACGGCTGGAATGGCGTGTGGTTCGGCGCGGTGGTCAGCATCTTCAGCTTCTTCGGTATCGAGTTGATTGCCGTGGCCGCCGGTGAGGCACGCGAGCCGGAAGCAGCCGCCACCCGCGCATTCCGCTCCACGCTGTTCCGGCTGGTGTTCTTCTACCTCTGCACGCTCGCGCTGATGCTGGCCGTGGTGCCGTGGCAGCAGGCCGGCACAGGCAAAAGCCCCTTCGTGCGGGTGATGGAAATCCTCGGCATTGCCGGCGGTGCGGGCGTGATGAACTTTGTGGTGCTCACGGCGGCGCTGTCGTCGATGAACGCGCAGTTGTATGTGTCGACGCGCATGCTGTTCAGCCTGGCGCGTGGCGGGCAGGCCCCCAGGGCGCTCGGTGTGGTGAGCCAGCGCGGCGTGCCCTTGCGCGCGCTGGCCGTGTCCAGTTCCGGTGCAGCGCTCGCGGCCGTGCTCAGCGTGGTGCTGCCGGGGCACTCGTTTCTTCTGATGATGGCGCTGGCGATGTTCGGCGCGCTCTTTACGTGGCTCGTCATCTTCATCACGCACCTGCGCTTTCGCCTCGCAGCGGAACGCGAAGGGCGCACGCTGCGGTTCCGCATGTGGGGCTTTCCGGTGCTGACCGTCATCGGAGCCGTCGCAATGACGGTCATCATCGTCAGTACGGCTTGGATGGCGGATTTCCGTATGACGCTGGTGGTGGGCGTGCCGTTCCTGCTGGTGATGGCCCTGGTATTCCGGCAGGCGCGGCTGGGGGAGTCGCCTGCGCGTCAGCCCTCTGCGCGCAACTGATCCTCCACCAGCGCTACCCAGCACGCTGCCCCGATCGGAATCAGCTTGTCGTTGAAATCGTAGCCGTCGTTGTGCAACGAGCAGCCGACCCACTGGCCGCCCAAACCGTTGCCCAGCGCGAAGTAGCAGCCAGGGCGCTTCTCCAGCATCCAGGCAAAGTCTTCACTGCCCATCTGCGAAGACGGCGGCACCTGGATGACGCGCTCCTCGCCCAGCACGCTCGCCACGGCACGATGCGCGATAGCGGTCTGCTCGGGTGTATTGCAGATGGCCGGCACCAACCGCTCGTAGACGATCTCCGCGCGCACGCCATAGGATGCGGCCTGGTGCGTAATGACCTCGCGGATGCGCGTCTCCAGGAGCTCGCGCACCTCCGGCTTGGTGGCGCGCACGCTCAACTTGAGCATGGCCGTTTCAGGGATGATGTTATGGGTCGTCCCGGCCTGCATCTGCCCAACACTGATGACGGCCGCATCCACAGGCGCGACATTGCGCGAGACGATGCCCTGCAACGCCACCACCGTCGCCGCCAAAGCCAGCGTCGGATCCACAGCCAAGTTAGGCATGGCACCATGGCCGCCGCGCCCGCTGAAAGTCACCGCCACACGATCTGACGAACCGCCCAGCGGGCCGCTCTGCACGACGGCCACGCCCAGCGGCAAGCCGGGCGCGTTGTGAAAAGCGTAGATGCCATCGCAGGGGAAGCGCTCGAACAGACCATCCTCCATCATGGCCACGGCGCCGGACAGGCCCTCTTCATCGGGCTGGAAGATGAGGTTCAGGGTGCCGTTGAAGTTGCGCGTGGCCGCCAGGTGCTCGGCGGCGGCAAGCAACGTGGCGGTATGGCCATCGTGGCCACACGCATGCATGCGACCGTCCACCTGGCTGGCGTAGGGCAAGCCTGTGCGCTCCTGCATGGGCAACGCATCCATGTCGGCGCGCAGGCCGATCGTGCGCTTGCCGTTGCCAACCTTCAATTGCCCCACCAGGCCGTGGCCACCGACGCTGTGCACGTCATAGCCCCATTCACGCAGCAGACCGGCGACGAGCTGGGAGGTGTGCGGCACGTCGGCACCCAATTCCGGATTGGCATGGATGCGATGACGCAGTTCGGCAAAGCGGTCAGCGCCCACGTGCAGGGCCTGGGGAATGCTGGGTGAATTCGGATCGAGGTACATGGTGCGAGGTCTGAGGCGGACTGGGTGGAGGCAACGATGGCGCGACGTCAATCTCAATCGCGGCCGGGATACGTCGGGAACAGCGTGAGCGCGCCCAGGCTGATTGCACTGCTGGCCAGCAGATACCAGGCCGGTGCCATCGGGTTGCCGGTTAGGCCCAGCAACCACGTAACGATGAGCGGCGCAAAGCCGCCGAACACGGTCACCCCCAGGCTGTACATCACCGACATGCCGGTTGCGCGATGCTGGCGCGGGAAGGCTTCCATCAGCAGCGCCGCACCCGCGCCATTGCTGACCGACATGAACGTCACGCCCAGCGCGATCAACCCCATGGTGAGAACCAACCCCGCGCCGGAAGACAGCAGCACGAAGCCGGGGTACGTGCACGACAGGCTGACCGCAGACGCGACATACAGCATCGGCTTGCGCGCGGGCAGACGATCGGCCAACAAGCCAAACAACGGCGACATGACCAGCATGGTGAACCCCGCCACGCACGCCGTGAGAAATGCCGTGACAGGCGGCATGTGCAACGAGTGGATGAGGTACGTGGGCATGTAGAAGATCAGGATGTACATGGACGCAGTGGCTCCCGTCATCAGCAGCATGCCCAGCACCAGCGTGCGCGCATGCTGGCGAAGCACGTCGACCACGCTGCCGTGCGGTGCGGCCTCGTGCGTCTCCTTCAGATGCCGGCGGATGTACATGCCAACTGGCGCGATCAGCAAGCCCAGCAAGAACGGCAGCCGCCATCCCCAGCTCTGCAGTGCCTCGGGGCTGAGCACGGCGCTCACACCGGCCGCACTCAACGCGCCGAGCAGCGCCGCCGCGCCCTGCGTGGCCGCCTGCCAGCTCACCAGGAAGCAGCGCCGGCCCTTGCTGGCCGATTCCAGCAGCAGTGCCGACGCCGCGCCGATTTCCCCGCCGGCCGACAGCCCCTGCAGCAAGCGCCCGAGCACCACCAGCACCGTTGCCGTCACGCCGATCGCGGCGTGGCTCGGTGTGAAGGCGATCAGCGCGGTGCCCGCCGTCATCAATGCAATCGTCAATGTGAGCGCCGCCTTGCGGCCACGCCGATCGGCCATGTTGCCGATCAGCACGGCGCCCAACGGGCGCATGACAAAGCCCGCACCAAAAGTGGCGAATGACAACAGCAACGACGCCAGCGGGCTGCTCGACGGAAAGAACAATCGCCCGATGGTGGCGGCAAAAAAGCTGTAGACCGTGAAGTCGTACATTTCGAGCCCGTTGCCGATGGCGGCGGCAACGACAGCGCGGCTCGAATGTGGGGTCACGGTGGTGGTGCCTTGGCGCGGGGCGCCAGCGGGCACGGCGATCTGGGCATCCATCTTGATGTCTCCTCCAGTCGGGCGGGCTTCTATGAGCGTCCCGCAATGCGCTGGATTGAAGGGCAATAGTAGGAGCGGTCGGGCCGATTCCGCCTCTCGCTTTTTTTCATGGCTATAGCTGTTGGCTATGGCGGGAGCGCGCATCCGAGCCTGGCCGGCTAGTCCAACGGCCGCCCCGGGAGAATTCCGCAGTACAGTTGCTGGCTGGCGGTGCGGCATGCCAGCTCTTCGCTGCGCCGTGTATCAAGGACACCTATGAAGCTCAACCAGCTACGCGCACTGGTCACCGTTGCCGAGACGGGCAGCATCCAGGAGGCTTCGCGCCTGCTTCACATCACGCAGCCCGCGCTCAGCAAGGCCATCAAGGAGCTGGAAACCAGCGTGGGCGCAACGCTGTTCGTACGCTCCAGCAAGGGCATCCGGCTTACGCCGTATGGCCAGCGCCTGGTCGGGCATGCACGCTTGATCAACGAAAGCGTCAAGCGCGCACGAGAAGACCTGGAAGACATGAAAGGGGCGGTGACGAGCGAACTGACGGTGGGCGTCACCCCTGTCACCGCGCTCATCGGGCCGGTGGCTGACTGCCTCGTGACCTTCCGGCGTGAATTTCCCAACGCGCGGTTGCGCATCCTGGAGGCGCGTCCAGGCCAATTGCTGGAACTGCTGCGCGAGGGCGCCATCGACTTTGCACTGACGTCTCAGTTGCAGACGGGCGAACGCGGGTTCGACCACACCGTGGTCTGCCGCGCGCAGACGCTGATCGGCGTACGCAAGGGCCACCCGTTGCGCGGCCACCAGCCCCTGCGTGCCTTGCAGCAAGAAGAGTGGCTTGCCCCCGATTCGCTTACTGACGAGCACTCGCCGCTGTACCGACTGTTTTCCGATGCCGGTCTCGCCCCGCCCGAACGCGTGGTCGAATGCAACTCCATGACGCTGCTGCTCGAGCTGTGCTGGAAATCGGACGCCCTGCTTCTGCTGTCGAGCGAATCGACGCGCTCGCCCATCATCCGTCAGACGATCGACTTTATCGAGACCGATCAGCCAATGCCCGAGCGCGTCATCTCGCTGCTCACGCGAGACCGCCACGTTCTGACAGCGCTCGGCGCGCGCTTGCATGACGCGCTGGCACAGGCGCTGCGGCAGGCGTATCCGGAGCGGCCAACGCAGCCGTAAACCAGCGCGGTTCTGCGCCCGATCAGGCGCGCGCCAGCGCCTGATCCAGATCGGCGAGCAGATCATCGATGTGCTCGATACCGATCGACAACCGGATCGTCTCCTGCCGCACGCCAGCCTTGGCCAGCTCGGCTTCCGAGAGCTGGCGATGCGTGGTCGATGCCGGATGCGTGGCCAACGACTTCGCGTCGCCAATGTTCACCAGCCGCGTGAACAACTGCAGCGCATCCTGAAAGCGCGCGCCAGCGGCAAAGCCGCCCTTCACGCCAAACGTAAGCAGCCCCGGTGCCTTGCCAGACAGGTATTTCTGAACCAGCGCGTGGTCCGGATGATCCTCCAGGCTGGCATGGTTGACCCACTCCACCCTGGCGTGGCCGCGCAGATACCGTGCGATGTGCGCGGCGTTCTGCGTGATGCGGTCGATGCGCAGGCCCAGCGTTTCGATGCCCTGCAAAATCAGGAACGCGTTGAACGGCGACAGCGCCGCGCCGGTATTGCGCAGCGGCACCACGCGGGCGCGGCCAATGTAGGCCGCGTCGCCCAGGGCTTCCGTATAGACGACGCCGTGGTAGCTCACGTCCGGTTCGTTCAGCCGCTTGAAGCGCGCCTTGTGCTTCGCCCACGGAAACTTGCCGGAATCGACGATCGCACCGCCCAGGCTTGTGCCGTGGCCGCCCAGATACTTCGTCAGCGAATGCACAACGATGTCGGCGCCGTGCTCGAAGGGCCGCGTCAGGTATGGCGTGGGCACAGTGTTGTCGACGATGAGCGGCACGCCGTGGCGGTGCGCGATCTCGGCCAGCGCGGCAATGTCTGTGATGTTGCCTAGCGGGTTGCCGACCGTCTCTGCAAAGACGGCTTTGGTGCGGTCATCGATCAGCGCTTCGAACGATGCAGGGTCACGCGGATCGGCAAACCGCGTGGTGATGCCCGACTGCGGCAGCGTGTGCGCAAACAGGTTGTAGGTGCCGCCGTACAGCGTGCTGGCCGAGACGATGTTGTCGCCCGCTTCCGCAATCGTCTGGATCGCATATGTCACGGCCGCCTGCCCCGACGCCAGTGCCAGCGCCCCGATGCCGCCTTCAAGCGCGGCAATGCGCTTCTCCAGCACATCGTTGGTCGGGTTCATGATGCGCGAGTAGATGTTGCCCGGCACCTTCAGGTCGAACAGATCGGCGCCGTGCTGTGTGTCGTCAAACGCAAAAGCAACGGTCTGGTAGATCGGTACCGCCACCGCGCGAGTGGTCGGGTCTGCGCTGTAACCGCCGTGGACAGCCACGGTGTCGAGTTTCCAGGCGGGGGCGGTGCTCAAGGACGGCTGCGTCATGGTGCGTCTCCGGAAGGTTGGTCCGGCGAGCATATGGGCAGCCCTGCGGTTGGGGGAACGACCGTTTTTGTCTTTGGTTATGCGCGAAGCGCCGGAATGCAGACGCCGCATGCGGTCATGCGGATGTCGCATACCTAGGGTAAACACGTGCCATCTGGCGTGAGCCGAACGGATAGCCTCCACAGCATTGAACGCACCGCTCCGGAGGGGACATGGAAGTCAAATGGATCGAGGACTTTATTGCCCTCACGCAGCACCAGAGCTTTTCGCGGGCGGCGGAAATCCGCAATGTCACCCAGTCCGGCTTCAGCCGGCGTATCCAGGCGCTTGAGCAGTGGGTGGGCGCCGAGCTGGTGGATCGCAGCACCTATCCGCCCACATTGACGGCAGCCGGGCGCCTGTTTGAAGAAGCCGCGGACGACGTGCTGAGCAAGCTGATCGACACACGCGCCATCATCCGCTCCGAGCACCGCATGCCCGGGCCGGGGCTGCAGATTGCGGCGGGTCACACCATCTCATTGAACTGCCTGCCAACCTGGTTGGCGATGGTGGGCAAGCACATCGGCAACCTGCGCGCGCGTGTCATTCCGGGCAATGTGCACGACTCGGTGCTCATGCTGGTCAACGGCTCCTGCGACCTGATGTTTGCGTACGACCATCCCAGCCTGCCGCTGCATCTTGACCCGATCAAGTACCCCAGTCTGACAGTCGGGCGCGACACCTTCATGCCGGTCAGCAAGCCCAATGCGCGGCTAGGGCCGATGCACCGCCTGCCCGGCACGGCCAACCGGCCCCTGCCGCTCATCTCTTACACCCCAACGAGCTATTTCGGCCGTTGCCTGGCGCTGCTGTTGAGCCAGGCCGATGCGCAACCATTCCTGCGGCTCGACTATGAATCCGACATGGCCGAAATGCTCAAGAAGATGCTGCTCGCCGGTGAAGGCATTGCCTGGCTGCCAAAGAGTTCGATCGAGGCGGAGCTTGCCGCCGGCGTATTGGTGCCGGCAGGCGGCCCAACCTGGTCGCTCGATCTGGACCTGCGTGTGTATCGCAACCAGTACACGCGCAATGAGCTGCTGGAAAAGCTCTGGCGCCATCTGAGCCTGCCCTGAACCTGCCTCGGCGGGCCGTTTGCTCGTTTACCCGAACTATGCGGCGCTCGCATGAGCCCTTGCGGGAGCCGCATCACGGCGCACGCTGCCGTTCCTACACTCCGTCCACGCAATGAAAGCCGAGCCGAATAACCGGCCGGCGTCATGCGAAAGGCCACGGATTCGGTGTTCTCCGATTCCGGCAAGAGACCTCACTGGACGGAGCACCATGAAAAAGAATCGCCTTACCGCAACTATCCTGGCAGGCATGCTGCTGGGCATCGCCGTGGGTTATGCGTGCCACAAGCTCGCACCCGACGCCAATGCCGCCAAAGCCATCGCCGGCTATTTCTCCATCATCACGGACATCTTCCTGCGGCTGATCAAGATGATCATCGCGCCGCTGGTATTCGCCACGCTGGTCTCGGGCCTGGCCGGCATGGAGGGCACGCAGGCCGTGCGGCGCATCGGCTTGCGCTCCATCGCGTGGTTTCTTTGCGCGTCGTTGATCTCGTTGGCGCTAGGGCTTGTGCTGGCCAACGTGCTGCAGCCGGGGGCGGGGCTGAACATGACGCCCAACGCCGCTGATGTTGCCACCGGCCTGAACACCGCCGGCCTGAACTTCAAGGATTTCATCACCCACGCGTTCCCCACCAGCGTGCTGGATGCCATGGCACGCAACGACATCCTGCAGATCCTGGTGTTCTCGGTGTTCTTTGGCGTGGTGCTGGGCGTGCTCAAGGGCGACGAACGTGTCGCGCCACTGTCGCGCGCCATCGATGCCCTCGTGCCGGCCATGCTCAAGCTGACCGACTACGTCATGGCGCTGGCGCCCATCGGCGTGTTCGGCGCCATTGCCTCGGCCATTACGCTGCATGGCCTGGATGTGCTGGCAACTTACGGCAAGCTGGTCGGCAGCTTCTACCTGGGGCTGGCGCTGCTGCTGACCATCCTGATCGGCATCGGCCACATCTTCCTGGGGCGCCAGACGTGGGCACTGCTCAAGGCGATTCGCGAGCCGGCCATGCTGGCGTTCTCCACCGCCAGCAGCGAGGCGGCCTACCCGCGCCTGACCGAAAAACTCGAGGCCTTTGGCGTCGACAAGAAGGTCGTCGGTTTCACGCTGCCGCTGGGCTACGCGTTCAACCTTGATGGCTCGATGATGTATCAGACGTTTGCTGCCCTCTTCATCGCACAGGCGTTTGGCGTGGAGATGTCGCTGTCGCAGCAGATCCTCATGCTGCTGGTACTGATGCTCAGCAGCAAGGGGATGGCAGGCGTGGCACGCGGCTCGGTGGTGGTGGTGGCAGCGGTGGCGCCGATGTTCCATCTGCCGCCCTCGGGCGTGGTGCTGATCCTGGCCATCGACCAGATCCTGGACATGGGCCGCACCGCCACCAACGTGGTCGGCAACAGCATCGCCACCACGGCCATTGCCAAGTGGGAAGCACGCCGGGCCGCGCGTGAGCAAACGTCAGGTTTGGACGGCCTCTCCAATATTTCAGGCGTTTCTGGCATTCCGGGCGAAGTGAAATGACAACACCGCATGCGCGTCGCTCGCTGGGCGTGATCGGCGGGCTGGGGGCGCTGGCCAGCGCAGACGTGTTCTTCAAGCTGATCCAGTCCACCCCGGCCAGCACCGATGCCGACCATCTGGACATCGTGTTCGAGCAGCATCCGTTTTCTCAGGCAGGCCACACGACAGCAGCCACCACGGAGCGCAAGCTCTACATCTTCGATCTGATCCGCGACTTCCAGCGGCGCGGCATCGGGGCGGTGGTGCTGCCCTGCTTTTTGAGCCACACCTTCATTGACGAGCTGACCGCCAATTCGCCGTTGCCGATCGTCGACATGATGGCGGGGCTGCGTAGCCACGTGCGGCGCAAGTTTCCGGCCGCGCGCCGCATCGGAGTACTCGCTTCGGACGCCACGCGCAGCAAGCGTTTGTTCGAGCGCTACTTCAATGCGCCCGAGTTCGACGTCGTCCACCCGCGCGTTGACGGCATCGACCGCGTGACCGAAGCCGTGTACGCCCCCGACGGGATCAAAAGCGGCAACCTGCGCGGGCGCCCCATCGGGCTCTTGCGCGACGCCTGCGCCGATCTTGTTGAGCAGCGTGTCGACCTGATCCTGCCAGGGCTGACCGAGATCGCCCTGGTGCTTGACGAGCTTGGCCCCCTTGGCGTGCCCATCGTCGATTCCAACCTGGCCTACGCGCAGTACGTGGTGTCGGGGCAGCACGATGCGCCCGGCAAGCTGTTCAAGGTGGGTGTGGTGGGCGGCGTGGGGCCCGCCGCCACAGTCGACTTCATGCAGAAGATCGTGCGCAACACGCCGGCCACGCGCGACCAAGACCACATCAAGCTGCTGGTCGAGCAGAACCCGCAGATTCCCGATCGCACCGAAAACCTCATCGGCGAAGGACCGGACCCGACCGTCTCGCTGTACGCCACATGCCGCAAGCTGGAGGCGGGCGACGCCGACATCATCGCCATTCCGTGCAACACGGCACATGCGTACGTTGAGCGCGTACAGCCGTATCTCGGCATCCCGATCGTCAACATGCTGACCGTGACGGCCGAGCATATCCGCAACACGTTTCCGGCCTTGCGCAAGGTCGGCCTGCTGGCAACCTCCGGCACGGTGGCCAGCGGTGTGTACCGCAAGGCGCTGGAGGCGGCCGGCCTTGAACAAGTGGTGCCCAGCACCGAGCAGCAAGCCCGTGTGATGAATGCCATCTATGGCCCGCAGGGCGTGAAAGCGGGCTTCACCACAGGCGCGTGCGTTGACGATCTGATGGCCGCCATTGACGAGTTGACAGCGAGCGGCGTCGAGGCGGTGATTCTCGGCTGTACGGAACTGCCGCTGCTGCTGCCGCACGCCAGCGTCAACACATCTCAAGGCCGGCTCGTCACGCTGGTCGACCCGACCGATGTCCTGGCGCAGCACTGCGTTGCGCGCGCCCTCGCCCACCCTTCTCCATCGCATTCCAACGCTTCATTACAAACGACATGACCCACCGTATCGAACACGACCTGCTCGGCGACCGCGAAGTCCCCAGCGACGCCTACTACGGCGTTCACACGCTGCGCGCGCTGGAGAACTTTCCGATTACCGGCACCCCCATTTCTGTCTATCCGCAGTTGCTCTGCGCACTGGCCAGCGTGAAGGCTGCCGCAGCGCTGGCCAACCATGAGCTGGGGCTGCTGGACAGCCTTCATGCCAACGCGATCGTCCACGCATGCGAGCGTGTGCGGGCGGGCGAGGCCCACGCGCATTTCGTCGTCGATGTCATCCAGGGTGGCGCAGGCACGTCCACCAACATGAACGCCAACGAGGTCATTGCCAACCTGGCGCTGGAGTCTCTTGGCCACGCGCGCGGCGATTACCAGCACCTGCACCCGAACGAACACGTCAACCTGAGCCAGAGCACGAACGACGTCTATCCGACCGCGCTGCGGATTGCCGCGCACGAGGGCGTCCTGGCCCTGATCGATGCCATGGGCGTGTTGCGGCAAGCATTCGAGCGCAAGGCCGAAGCATTCCGCGGTGTGCTCAAGATGGGCCGCACGCAGCTCCAGGACGCCGTACCGATGACACTCGGCCAGGAGTTCAGCGCCTATGCCGTCATGCTGGGCGAAGACCAGGAGCGCCTGGCCGAAGCAGCGGCATTGATGCGCGAGATCAACCTGGGTGCCACGGCGATCGGCACGGGCATCAACACGCATCCGGACTATGCGGCCGCGGTCTGCCGGCATCTGGCGCGAATCACGGGCATTCCGCTGGTGACGTCGCACAACCTGGTGGAGGCCACGCAGGATGTGGGCGCGTTCGTTCAGCTCTCGGGCGTGCTCAAGCGGACGGCGGTCAAGCTTTCGAAGACCTGCAACGACCTGCGACTGCTCTCCAGCGGCCCGCGTGCGGGGCTGGGCGAGATCAACCTTCCCCCCATGCAAGCGGGGTCGAGCATCATGCCCGGCAAGGTGAACCCGGTGATTCCGGAAGTCGTCAATCAGATTGCGTTCGAAGTGATCGGCAATGACCTGACCGTCACCTTTGCTGCCGAGGCCGGGCAGCTTCAGCTCAACGCCTTCGAGCCCATCATTGCGCACAGCCTGTTCAAGAGCGTCTCGCACCTGCGCAACGGGTGCCTGACGCTGGCGGAAAAGTGCGTCGACGGCATTACCGCCAACGAAGCGCACCTGCGCGCCAATGTGGAGCACTCGATCGGCATCGTCACCGCGCTCAATCCGCATATCGGCTATGCGAATGCGACGGCGATTGCGCAGGAGGCGCTCGTCAGTGGCACCAGCGTGTATCAGCTCGTGCTGGACAAACGCCTGCTCAGCCGCGAGGCGCTGGATGAGATTCTGCAGCCGGACATGCTGGCCCAGCCGCGTGCGGTGACAGCGGCCCGGGCTATTTGACCGAACCGAGGCCGCAGAGCCGAAAAGGGAACGGTCAACCGAAGCCGTAAAGCTTCACCGGATTGGCGGCAAAGATCATCTGTTGCCAATCCGCACGCCCGATCCACGCGGCAATCGTATCGACCAGCGCGGCATCGTCGGGCTTGTGCGTCTTCTCGGTCGGATGCGGCCAGTCGGTGCCCCAGAGCATGCGCTCGGGCGCCATGTTGATGAATGTCTTGGCCACGGGCTCTACGTCCGCATAGGCTGGTGCACCTGTTTTGGTATCGACATATGGACCGGACAGCGTGATCCACGTGTTTCCCTTGTCGACCAGGCGTTGCGCTGTGCGCATGGCGTCGGACTGCATGCCGCCCGGCTGCGGAACATGTGCAATGTGGTCGATGACCAGCGGACACGGCAGCGCAAGCAGATGCGGCTCCAGCGCGGGCAGCTTCGCGCCTTGCACGACAAGCTCGATATGCCACCCAAGTGCGCCGATGCGAGACGCCAGCGGCGCAAGCATGTCGACGGTGGTGGCGCCCGGATAGCTCAGGTTGAAGCGGATGGCCCGCACACCTGCCGCGTGCATCTCCGCAAGCTGGGCATCCGTCACGGAAGTATCGACCACCGCGACGCCGCGGGCATTTGGCCCGAAGCGCTTCAGCGCATCCAACGTGCAGCGGTTGTCCGTTCCGTACGTCGACGGCGTGACGACCACGTTGCGCCGCACGCCCAAGCGCGCCTGCACCTTGCGGTACTGCTCGATGCTCGCGTTGGGCGGCCGTAGCGTGGTGCCCGGGGCACTGGGGAATCGGTCATCGTAGATATGCATGTGGCAATCCACCGCGCCGGCCGGCAAGTTAAACGTGGGTGAGTCGCTACCGCTGGACCACAACTCTTCCGCCCCGGCGAGAGCCGGTACAGCGGCTGCCACGGCACTTGCCCCCGCCATCTGCAGGAACTGCCTTCTATTGAGTGCGCTCATGTCAGGCGGTCTCCGTCTTGTTCAGCACCTGCGCTTCCGGCGTCGAGCGGCTCAACAGCAGCAGCGTCATCACGCTCACCAGCGTCAGCAGCGCCAGCGGCATCAGCGCCAGCGCGTAGCTGCCGGTGGCCTGCTTGACCCAGCCGTACACGTTCACCATCAGGCCGCCGCCAATGAGGTTGGCAATCGCGTTGATGGTGGCAAGCCCCGCAGCGGCCGCGCTGTTCGAGAGCATGCCGGAGGCCAGCGCCCAGAACGGTCCCTTGAACGAATACGCGCCCACCAGCACCGCGCACAGCATCACCATGGTTGGCACCAAAGATCCGCTCAGCGATGTGCCGAACAGGCCCAGCCCGATCAGCAGCATGGGAATGGCGGTGTGCCAGCGGCGCTCCTTCAGTCGGTCGGACCGGCGACCCCAGAACACCATCAACACCGAAGCCACTGCATACGGCACCGAGTTGAGCAGCCCCGTCTGCATGACGGTCAACCCAAACGATTTGAGGAGTTGCGGCTGCCATACCGACAGCGTGCTGCCGGCGGCCGACGCGCACACGTCCACCAGGGCGAGGCACAGCACGTAGCGATTGCGGAACAGCTTCGCCAGCGGCATCTGCGCAACTTTCTTGGGCCCGCGCGCTTCACCGGCCAACGTATTCGTGAGCCACTGGCGCTCGTCATTCGACAGCCACTTGGCTTCTTCGGGCCGATCGGTCAGCAGGCGCAGGCAGGCGATGCCGAGCAGTACCGTGGGAATGCCTTCTAGGATGAACAGCCAATGCCAGCCGCGCAGGCCGCCAAACCCATCCATCTGCAGCAGCGCAGCCGAGATGGGCGAGCCGATGAAGCTTGCCGCGGGAATCGCGACCATGAACGTCGCCACAATGCGGGCGCGGTGCGTTGCCGGAATCCAATACGACAGATACAGCAGCACGCCGGGAAAGAACCCGGCCTCCGCCGCGCCCAGCAGGAAGCGCAGCGCATAGAAGGATGCCGGGCCTTGCACCAGTGCCGTCGCGGCCGAGATCAGCCCCCACGTGATCATGATGCGCGCAATCCAGATGCGCGCGCCGTAGCGTTGCAGCGCCAGATTGCTCGGCACCTCGAAGAAGAAATACGACACGAAGAAGAGGCTGCTGCCAAACCCGAACACGCGGGCCGTCAGCCCGAGGTCATGATTCATCTGCAGCGAGGCCATGCCGACGTTGCCGCGGTCGATGAAGGCCAGCAGGTAGCAGAGCATAAGAAACGGCACGAGCCGCCAGACCACCTTGCGCAGGGTCCGCTGCTCGATCTCGGTGACACCGGTACTGGCCGTCACTTGCATGTTTGTCTCCTGGCGCCGTCGTATGCTGTGCGGCGCTGTTTGAATGTCTAGGAAGAAAGGTACTGCTATCGCGTCATCGGCGGGTGGCTTCACCGGCATCAGCGCCGGGATCGCCCAGCCAAGCGATGGACAGCGCACCGATAAGCAGCACGGCCGACACCGCCAGCAGCGGCGCTGCAAAACCATGCGAGAACTGCTTGATGGCACCGATCATCGATGGGCCGACAAATCCTCCGAGATTGCCGACGGAAACGATCAGCGCCAGGCCGCCCGCGGCCGCGCGGCCCGTGAGGAAGGTGGAGGGAATCGCCCAGTACGTGGCCTGGAACGCCAGGATGCCGCTCACCGTCAGGCACAGCGCCGTCAGCTTGAGTGCCGGTACATCAACGGCGGTGCTGGCCGCCAGCGCGACCGCTGCAACCACCAGCGCCCCGGCCACATAGGGGATGCGGTTCTGCGCGCGGTTCGCCACGCGGGCCCACCACAGCATGACCACCGCCCCAATCGCGTACGGAATGGCCGTCAGCCAGCCGACCACCGCGTGCTCGACACCAAACTGCTTGATGATCTGCGGCATCCAGAGGCCCACGCCGATGGAGCCGACGATGCCGCAAAAGTTGATGAACGCCAGCACGAAGACACGCCAGTTGGTCATTGCATCGCGCAGGGTCGAGCCGTGTTTGCTGGCGATGTCGCGTTGCTCCATGGCGAGGCGGCGCGCGAGCACGGCCTTTTCATCGTCGCTCAGCCACGTGGCCTTTTCCGGCCGGTCTGCCAGAACAAACAGGCACGCAATACCAAGCAGCACCGCCGGCAGCCCTTCGATCAGCAACAGCCATTGCCAGCTGCGCAGCCCATGCAGGCCACCGAGTTCGAGCAGCGCGCCGGAAATGGGTGAGCCGATCATGTTCGCCACCGGAATGCCAACCAGGAAGGCAGCCGTCACCTTGGCGCGCCATTTGCCCGGAAACCACTGCGTGAAATACAGGTAGATGCCAGGCGTGAAGCCCGCTTCGGCAAGACCCAACAGAAAGCGTGCTGCTGCAAAGCTCTTGGGCCCGACCACAAATGCGGTGGCCATCGAGAACAGGCCCCACGTGATCATGATCCGCGCGATCCAGATGCGCGCGCCGACCTTCTGCATGATGAGGTTGCTCGGGATCTCGAACAGGAAATAGCCGATGAAGAACAGTCCCGCCCCGAACCCGAACTGCTCGGCCGTCAGGCCAATGTCCTTGTTCATGGTGAGCGCGGCAAAGCCCACGTTGGTGCGATCGAGATAGCTGATCACATAACAGGCAAAGATGAACGGCAGGATGCGGCGGAACGCCTTGGCCAGCGTGCGTTCGCTCGCCTGGTAGTCGGCATCGGGCAGCGTGGCGGCGGTGCGCACATCCGCGCCGTGCGGTGGCGTGGTGGCACTCAGAGTCTGGGACATTTGCATGGTCTCCTCCATCGCGCTTCTATGAGCGCTAGGGGTTGCGTATCGATGAGCTAAGTCGTGGGCTTTGTCTGTTTTGCCCGATGCGGCAGCGGGCCGGCGATGTCCATCTCGGTCTTGAGCACCGTGCCGGACACCGATTCGGTCATGAAGAGCGTCTTCATTTCAGGGCCACCGAAGCACAGGTTCGTAAGCGATGCACCTTCGGGGCTGGTCACGATCACCTCGGGCTCTGCACGGTGGTTCAGCACCCATGCGCGGCCGAGCCCGGGGTTGGCCACGAACAGCCGCCCCGCCGTGTCGATCGTCAAACCATCGGGCCCGCTCGGGCCGTGCGATGTGAAGAACTGTCCGACCTTGCTGACGGAGCCATCTGCCTGCAACGGCACACGCCATACGCAGTTGCCACGTGTCATGGCGACGTACAGCACCTTCTCGTCGGGCGACAGCACAAGCCCGTTCGGGCTGGGGCAATTGCCGAGCAGCATGTCGAGCTTGCCCTCCACCGACAGGCGATAGACGCGCCCGGTCGGGTCATGCAGCCCGGTCTGCCCCTGGTCGGTGAAGTACAGGTTGCCGCGCGAATCGAACGTCAGATCGTTCACGCCCTTGAAGCGCTCCGAGTTGCGGCGCTCCAGATAGGGCGTGACTTCGCCGCGCTTGATGTCGAGCAGCATCAGCCCGTTGCGGTAGTCGGTGATGAGCAGGTGCGCATCGTCGACGAACTTCATGCCGTTGGGCTCGCCGTCGTATTCGGTCACCAGTTCCCAATCGCCCGCCGGCGAGATGCGGAAGACGCGGCCGTGCGGGATATCCGTCACGTACAGATGACCGTGGCCGTGGCCATCCGGGCTCCACACCGGCCCTTCAAGGAACGAATCGGTGGCTTGCCCGCCGCGATTGGCGCGCGCCCATTCCGTCTGGACGTCGGGCTTGCGGAACCTGGCTGGCATGCGTGTGAAGACTTCAGCTTCACGCACAGCCGGTGGCGAGAGCAGGAACATGGACATCACGCCGCCGTGCGCGTGCGTTCTTCGATCACCGCGAGCACGTTGGCCGCCGCGCCTTTGCCCATGTTCACGTAGGCCGCGTCGCTCACGCCGCCGATGTGCGGTGACAGGATGATGTTCGCAACACCCTGGAACGGGTGCGGCGTGGTCATCGGCTCCACGTCGAAGCTGTCAAGCCCAGCCGCACGGAGCCGGCCGCTGGCCAGCGCTTCAACCAGCGCCGGTTCGTCGATGAGGCCGCCGCGGGCCGTGTTGACCAGAATCGCGCCCGGCTTGAAGCAGGTGAACGCGTCGCGGTTCAGCATCTTGCGGTTCTCTGCGGTCAACGGGCAGTGCAACGACACCACATCCGACTGCGCGTACAACTCACCAAGCGTCACCAGCTTGACGCCTGCCGGCGCCTCTTTTGTGTACGGGTCGAATGCGAGAACGCGCATACCGAACGCCAGGCCGATGGCAGCAGCCCGACGCCCGATCGCACCCAGGCCGACCAGGCCAAACGTGCGGCCATCCAGTTCAATCGACTTGTGCGTTGCCTTGTCCCAATGCCCCGCACGCATGCGCGCGTCGAGCTGCGGGACAGATTTTGCACACGCGAGGATCAGCGCCCACGCATGCTCGGCCACGGCTGCGGCGTTGGCACCCGCCGCGGCACGCACCGCAATGCCACGCGCTGCAGCGGCGTCCTGATCGATGACGTCGATACCGCTGCCGTGCTTGGAAATCACCTGCAGATTGCCGGCAGCGTCCATGATGCGGGCGTTGATCTTGCCGTAGCGCACGATGATCGCCACCGGCTTGTGCCGGGCGCAGAGCGCGACGATGTCGTCTTCGGTGGGCTGCTTGCCAGCAAACACGACTTCGAAATCGCCCAGCATGTCCAACGCCTGGGGCGCCAGATCAGCCGCCGTGACAAGCAGGACAGGCTTGGTCGCAGTCGTGCTCATTACAGTGCCTCGCCTTCTGCCAGCATGCCTGCGGCGCGCAGTTCTTTCTCAAGCCAGCCGGGGCGCGTGTCGCCCTTCTGGATGGCGGCAATGCGGGCAGCTTCGGCGTCCACCTTTTTCTGTGCGAGCACGAGAATGCGCTCAACATCGGCACGCGGGATCACGACCACGCCATCCGCATCGCCCACCACCAGGTCACCCGGATGCACCGTCGCGCCTGCGACCGACACAGGCAGATTTACGCGACCTGCCACGCTTTTGGTCGGCCCGCACGGGTTCAAGCCGGCGGAGAAAATCGGAAACGCGCCGTGCGCCAGTTCGTGCGAGTCGCGGACTGCGCCATCGATGACGAACCCTGCAATACCCGTGGCGTGCGCCTGCGTCGTCATGATTTCGCCGATCAGGGCGCAGCTCTGGTCCCCCTTGCCGTCCACCACGATCACATCACCGGGCTTGGCGACCGCGAGCGCGGCGTGGATGGCAAGGTTGTCGCCGGGGCGGACTTCGACCGTCACGGCGGGCCCGACCACTCTCATCGTCGGAGCGAGCGGCTTGACGCGCCCATTCAGGGTACCGCGGCGGCCGGCAACGTCGGCCAGGATGGCTGCCTGAAAGCGGGCAGCCGCCTCGACCAGCGCGGGCGAGACCCGCTCGATATCGCGAACGATGGCGGAAGTGGTGTGTGAAGGGGTACTCATGAAAAGCTAGCCTCAGTCTGTGATGTTTTACCATGTACAACTGTGGTGTACTCAGTGAAATCACTATAGCCAGGGCGAGCGGAGCGATCCAGTAGCGTTTACCCTTCCGCTAGATACAACATCGTTGTACATAGTACAATCCTGCCGCACATGCGTTCGGGGAGTTGGAAATGGGGAATGACGGTGTAGCCGCAGTAGAAAAGGCGCTGGCTTTGCTGGATTGCTTCAAGCCGGGGGCGGAAGCTCTTTCACTCGCGGCCCTGGCGCAGGCGTCTGGCATGCACAAGACCACGGTGTATCGGCTGATGAACTCGCTGGAGCGCATGAGCTATGTCATTCGCTCCGAGTCTGGTGCGTACTCGCTCGGGCCGCGCCTGCTGTATCTCGGCAAACTCTATGAGCAGTCGTTCCACTTGTCTTCCGTGGTGGAACCGGTGCTGCACGCGCTGGCGGCAGCCACGCGAGAGAGCGCATCGTACTACGTCATCGACCACGGTCGGCGGCTCTGCCTATTTCGCGCTGAACCGTCGGAGGGCCTGCGCGAGACGCGCCTGCCCGGCACGTCTCTTCCGCTGGACGACACGGCCATCAGCCATGTGCTGCGCTACTGGGGCCTGGGTGAAACGCTGTATGACGAGACACCGGAGTTGCCGCTGTTCACCTCCGGCGCGCGCGATCAACACACGGCGGCATTTGCCACGCCCATCTTCGGTTCCGGCGACAAGTTCATGGCCGCGCTCACGCTATCAGGCGCGGCCTCTCGGCTCGAAGCGGCGCGCACCACTGGCGATTTCGTCATGAAGCAGTTACAGGCGGCTTCCGACCTGTCGCGCAAGCTCGGCGCCAGTGCAGCGCTGTGCGAACGCCTCTACGGTGTTTGATGTGAAGGCGCTGCCTGAAGCCAAGCTCGCACCTGCGGGCTAAGACCGCTCGGCAGATTCAGCCGGAGCCTGCCCTGCCGTCGCTGCGTCGGCGGGGCGCTTCGCATGGCCGATGCGCTGCGCGTGATAGATGCCGGTGTGGCCTGAGAAGAGATAGCTCACCACGCACGCAATGCCGGCAAACGTGCCGACTTCGGGGCCAAAGAGTTCCATCGCCATGAGGGTCGACGCGATGGGCGTATTGGCGGCACCCGCAAACACCGCAACGAACCCAAGGCCGGCCAGCAGCGGAAACGGCAGCGGCAGCACATAACCCAACGCATTGCCCAACGTGGCGCCGATGTAGAACAGCGGCGTGACTTCGCCCCCTTTGAAACCCGAGGCCAGCGTCACGATGGTGAAAGCCGCCTTGCCGGCAAAGTCGTAGGCCGGCAGCGGGTTGTGGAAAGCATCCACGATGACGGGAATGCCGAGGCCCAGGTACTTGTCGGTCCCCAGCGCCACGGCCGCAGCCACGACCACGCTGCCGCCCAGCACGGGGCGTAGCGGGCCAAACGCAATGTAGTGCTTCAGCAGTCGGCTAAGCCGGTGTGTGAGCGCCGCGAACGTCATCCCCGTTAGACCGAAGACGATGCCGGCCACCACCACCAAGCCGATCGCGACCGGCGTGAGATGCGGCACAAAAGGAATCGCGTACGGCGTGTGGTGCACACCCAGCAGCGGCGGAACCAGGTCGCCCACAATGGCCGCGATGAAGCACGGCAGGATGGCGTCATAACGCAGACGCCCGATTGCGAGCACCTCCAACCCGAACACAGCACCGGCCAGCGGCGTGCCGAAGACCGATGCGAAACCGGCGCTGATGCCCGCCATCAGCAAGATGCGCCGGTCCGCGGGCGCCAGCGAAAACAGCCGCGTCAGATAATCCGCAAAGCTGCCGCCCATCTGCACAGCCGTGCCCTCACGCCCGGCCGAACCACCAAAGATGTGGGTGACAACGGTGCCCAGCAGGATGAGCGGTGCCATGCGCTTGGGTACGACACGCTTCGGGTCGTGGATCTCGTCGATCAGCAGGTTGTTGCCACCTTCCACCGAGCGCCCCGTGTAGTGGTAGAGCAAGCCGACGGCAAGCCCGGCCACGGGCAGGAACCACAGCAGCCAGGGGTGGGCGGTGCGCGTGTTGGTCGCCCAATCCAGCGCCAGCAACAACACCGCAGAGCCCAGTCCGGCGAGCATGCCGACGAGCGAGCCCAGCGAGAGCCAGCGCAGCAGATACCCGAACATGAGCAGCGGCTCGGAGCGTGTAAGCATTTTCTTCATGATGACCAGATTCGAAGAACTCAAACCTGAGCGACAGAACGTCGTTTGGGTGTGTGCCTACAACTTCCTTCGTTCAGGAACTTGTAGGCATCATCAGCCGGTTTCGTGATCCGAAGACCGACGGTTAAGGGAGGAATGCCATCTCCACAAGGTTGCGCATTGTGCCTGAAGGCGGCCACGGTCACAACCCGGCACAATCGCGCGCCGCTCAGAAAAAAGGCCCGCCCGGCGTCATGCCTGGGCGAGCCTTTTTGCTTCATGCGTACCGCTTACTGCCGCAAACCCTTCACCTGGTCTGCGGTGACATCGGCCGGTTGCCCGCCAAAATTCGCCCGCAGGTAGTTGGCCAAATCCGCCAGTTCCGTATCGTTCATCTGCGCGAAGCTGGGCATCTCCTGCATGGCTTCCGTGCCCGGGAAGCGCTGCGCTTCAATGCCGTCGAGCATCGAGACGATCAGGTTATGCACGTCGGCATTGCGCACGGTGGCGTTGGCCAGCATCGGCACGGCCACGTGCGGCTTGCCCTCGCCATCGCGGCCATGACAGCCCGCGCAAACGGCGAGGTAATGCGCGCGCCCGGCCTTAAGCTGGTCGACATTTTCCGGCGTGGCGGCCACCGGCTTGAGCGGTTGCGGCGCAGGCGCCTTGTCGCCCAGCAGATACGTCGTCAGTGCCGCCACATCCGCCTGGCTGAGGTATTGCGTGCTCAGGTGGACAACGGGGTACATCTCGCCAAACGCGGAACCCTGCGGCGCGATGCCGACGCTGAAGAACGTCTGCAGATCGCCCAGCGTCCAGCCACGAGCCGCCAGCCCGGCGGGCGTGATGTCCGGCGCGACCACGCGGCCCAGCGCAGCGCCGGCAAGCGGCTTGCTGCTATCGAGCTGACCGGCAAACCCGCGCGGGCTGTGGCACTCCGCGCAGTGGCCCAGCGCGTTGGCCAGATACCGGCCACGCTGCCACGTGGCGGTGTTGCCGACGGATGCATCGGGCAGCGCGTTCTTCAGGAAGAACACATTCCAGCCCGCCATGGCGATGCGGATGTTGTACGGAAAGCGCAGCGCGTGCTCACGGTTAGCGACGGCCGCCGGCTTCACCTGCTGCGTCAGGTAGGCATACATCGCATCGGTATCGCCGCGCGAGAGGCCGCGATACGACGTGTACGGCATCGCCGGATACAGGTGCTTGTCGGGCGTAACACCGTCGTGCAGCGCCTTGTAGAAATCGTCCGCGCTCCACTTGCCGATGCCGTGTTCCTTGTCCGGCGTGATGTTGGTGCCGTAAAAGGTGCCGAACGGCGAGGCCAGCGCCACGCCGCCAGCAAACGGCGCGCCGTCCTTGGCCGTGTGGCAGGCCGCGCAGTCCGCGGCGCGCACGAGGGCACGGCCGCGGTTGATCAGGTCGGCACCGGTCAGTTTGGCCGGGGGTGGCTGATCGGCGGCGGGCGGGATGTTGGTGGAGCGGTCACCGCAGGCGGACAGCAGCGCGGCAGCCAGCAACGGCAGGAGCGCCTTTCGAGCCGCTTGCGTCCATTCGGTCCATTGAGCCAATTGAGTCAGTTCAGCCGTGCTCATCACTTGCCGTCCTTGACGAGTCCGGGCGTGCTCAGGACGACGTCCTTCACGGCCTCGAAGTAGCGCACGTAACCGGTGCAGCGGCAGATGTGGTCGTTCAGCGCTTCGGTAATCGTCTCGTCCAACTTGTCGCGCGCCACCGGCTCGTGCTTGAGGCGCTCCACCAGCACCGTCGCACCGTTGACGAAGCCCGGCGTGCAATAGCCGCACTGGAAGCTGAAGTGCTCCAGGAACTTCTGCTGCACGAGCGTGAGCGACACCACTTCGCCTTTCTCATCGCGCTTGGCGTGCCCTTCCACCGTGCGGACCTTCTTGTTCTGGAAGAAATGCGCGCCGGTAATGCACGTGCGCACTTCTTCGCTGGTGCCGTCGGGCTTGTCGAGGATGACCGTGCACGCTCGGCACACGCCCTGCCCGCAGCCCAGCCTTGAGCCGGTCAGGCCGGCGTATTCGTGCAGGAAGTCGATCATCATCAGGCCCTCGGGCACTTGCGTGGGGCCAACGTCCTTGCCGTTGATATGGACGGTGAGCGGTTTCGTCGTGATGGTCGTGCTGCTCATGCCAGTACCTCCTGAATCTTTTCCGCGGTCACTGGCAGGCTGGTGAAGCGGTGTCCGATGGCATGCGCGATGCCGTTCACAATGGCGCCCACCACCGGGATCATCACCACCTCGGCGATGCCCTTGGGCGGATCGGTTTCCGATACGGGTGGCAGCACCGTGCCGGTCTGCGTCCACACGGCCACGTCCTTGGCGCGCGGCAGGTGGTAGCGGTTGAAGTTCCACGTGCCGTTGCCGGGGCCGTCTTCATACAGCGGCAGCGCTTCGTGCAGCGCGTGGCCGATGCCCATGGCAAGCCCGCCCTGCAATTGCCCCGATACCAGCTGCGGTGAAATCTGCGTGCCGCACTCCATGATCGTGTGGTGCGACAGCAGATCGACCTTGCCGCTGGCTTCGTGCACCGACAGCTCGACCAGCGTGCCGACCGCGCTGTAGTACGTGACCGACGCGCTGTTACGCTGCACCGGCGCGATGAAGACCTTCTTGCGATCCAGCACGTGATACCCGCCCGGGGTGGTCATCTGGGCCTTGTGCGCAGCATCTGCACCGTCGCCATAGCGCACGGAAAGCCCGTCGATTGGCACGCGCGTGGCCGCGCCGTTGACCTCGTAATCAGCTTCTGACCATTGCCAGCGGTTGAACACATGCACGACCGCGCCCGTCACCAGGCCCAGTTCGTGCGCCTTCTTGACGATCTGTTCGTAGGGCAGCGCCTCCAGGCCGCCGGCCGTGAGCTTGCCGTCCACCCAGCGCGCATCTTCGACGCGCACCACCAGCGAGGCCGCCTGGCCGCCGCCGATGCCCTGGCTCCAGATCGCCATCGCTGCCGGCCACAGGCCGTGCATGAAGACGATGCGCGCCGCCTCACGCGTGCTGTGCGTGAAGTAATACGCCGAGTTGGTCGCGCTCGACGGCGACGCATACGCCGGAGACCAGCGCGGGTTGGCCGATGCCTTGTCCTGATCGGCCTGGCTCATGAGGTAAGGGTCACCGCTGGTGACGACGGGCAGGTCCGCCCACTCCGTCACCGCCACACGCACTTCCGATGCCGGGCGGCCCAGCCAGCGGGCCACGGCCACGGCTTGCGAGGTCGACATGCCGGTGCCGATTTCCGCCCCCACGTGGTGCAGCGCGATCTGCCCATCGGCGCGGATTTCCACCTTGGCGAACGACGCCTCGGCGCCCGTTCCGAAGTCCTTCTGCACGCAGGCAAAACCCACGCCGTAGCGCTTGCCCGGGTGGGCGGCTTCAAACTCGGTTTTCTTCTTCGCGCGATTCACCCACAGCGGGTGCACCTTGGCCGCCTGTAGCACTTCATCCACGCGGATGGCGCCGGCAGGAATCGCGCCTTGCGTGTTCTTCATGCCCGAACGCAGCGCGTTCCTCAGGCGGAACTCGATCGGGTCGAGCTTCAGTTGCTCGGCAAATTCGTCGACCATCACCTCGGTGGCGGCCATGCTCTGCAGCGTGCCGTAGCCACGTGCCGAGCCCGCGTCGATGGCGCGCGAGGCAATCGCCACGGCAGTCAGGTCATTCTTCGGGAAGTAGTAGATCGACTGTGCAGCCGTTGCGCCCACCATCGCCACGGATGGCGAGAAATTGGCACGCCCGCCGCCGTTGGCCTCGAAGTGGCCCTGGAACGATTGGAACAGGCCAGTCTTCTTGTCCACGGCGATGCGGTACCGCATCTTGAACGCGTGCCGCTTGATGGAAGTCTGGAACTGCTCGTAGCGGTCATTGGCCAGGCGCACCGGTTTGCCGTCGGCATAGAGCGCCGTCACCAGGCCGTAGAACGGGAAGTTGTAGTGGTCTTTCGAGCCGTAGCCGACCGTGTAGCACGGGTGCACGATCACCTGCTTCACCGGGAACGCGCCGCGGGCCTTGGCCAGCATCTCGGCCGCGCTCTCTCCCACCTCCACGGGGCTTTGCGTGGGCACAACCATGTGCAGCGTCTGCGTGGCGCCGTCATACCAGCAGTTGGCGTTATCGTTTTCCAGCGCGGCAGTGTCCACCGATTGCGTGTTGTACTCGCGCTCAAGCACCAGCCAGTCCGCCGGTGGCTTGTCGAGTTCTGCGGCGATCTGGTTGGCGTAGAAGATGCCCTGCTCGCCAAGCTTGCCGTGGTCCACGCCATCAGGCCACACGGGCTCGTGCTTGCGCATCATGCTCGGGAAGATCGGCGCGTTCTTCAGGCTGGAGAACACATCGTCGTCATACGGACCTGCCCCGCCCACGCGCACAAAGCGGAAGGTGCCCCAGGGATCGCGCTCCAGCGGGCCAGTCTGCGCGCCGTAGCGGATGATCTTGTCCTGGAACTTGAGCTTGTCTTTCGCAAAGCGGAAGCGCGCAAAGTCGTGATAGATCAGGATGGCGACGGCATGGCCCAGGTATGCGGGCGTCTTGCCGGTGGGCAGCAGCATGTCGTCGCCATAGAAGGCGGGAAAGACGACGCCATCACGCGCCAGGTCTTCTGCCGTGACCACACGATCGGGCTTGAGCTCATCGCCCAGCAGGCCCAGGTCGAACCCTTCGTACGTGCGATCGGCCAGCGTGGTGCGCAGGATGAACGCATGCGATTGCTGCTGCGGCCAGTGCGGCATGTCGCGCGAGCGGATGTCACGTGCGAAGACCTTGTCGCCCGTCACCTTGGCAATGCCGTCGATGCGGAATTTTGGCGTGCCGGTCTTCGGGTCCCACTGAACAGGGGTGAGGATCTTTTCTTCAAACAGGGCCGCAAATGCGCGGCCGCCCAGCGGTGCGATGTACACCGAGACGCCGGCCACGACGGTCGCTTTCAGAAAAGCGCGGCGTGACGGATGGGTAAGCGGCATGAATTCTTCCTCGAGGGGAGGATGATGTGGGGAAAGAGAGGCGGGCCAGTGCGGGTGTTGCAAGCGGCTCCGCCTCTTTCGATTTTGGTTCGCGCTTTGACGCAAAACAAGGCGGGGTGACGAATACCGCTTATTTGCCGCACGTTATCTGCCTTGGCACGATCTTGTGCTTACGCAGCATTCAGCGTCACCGCTCTCTGCCGTAGAGGCACGCGTTGTCCAATCGCATTCACCAGTGTGCGCAATCGGCGGCGGATTGTTCAACGTGGGGCGATCCGGCATGCTGCGCTGGTTGAGCTGCCGTCAGACTGCAACATCACAACATAGAGACCCGCCACAGGAGACACGCATGACCGCCAGCCTGATCTTCGACGACCGCCCGACCGATGCGGGCACGCTGCTCGCGCGGGGCGCCGCCCTTGCCGGTGGGCTGCGCCGCATGGGCGTGCAGGAGGGCGACGTGATCGGCGTGCTGCTGCGCAATGCGCCCGCCTACATCGACGTGATGCACGCCTGCCGCATTGCGGGGTGCTACTTCTGCCCGATCAACTGGCACTTCACGCCGGCCGAGGTGGAGTTTCTCGTGCGCGATTCCGGCGCCAAGGTATTGATCGGCCATCGCGACCTCGTGGATGCGGTGGAACCGTTGCTGCCGGCCCACGTGCAACTGCTGCGCGTGGATGCCGAAGGCACCGACCGCGCCGACGGCTATGCCAACTGGCTCGCATTGCAGACGCCGTACGACGGGCCAATGGTTTCTCCGCGCGGGCACATGGCCTATACGTCGGGCACCACGGGCCGGCCAAAGGGCGTGGTGCGCCAGGCCGTGCCGCTCGATCAGCTCGACGCGCATCTGCAAAAGGCTCGCGCCGTGGTGGCCGCCACGTTCGGTATCGTGCCGGGCTGCCGCGCGCTGGTGCCCGCGCCGCTCTATCACAGCGCGCCGAGCCTCTTCGCTCAGCAAGCCGCGCAGATGGCGGAGCTGCTGGTGGTGAACGCGCGCTTTGACGCGCTACGCGTGCTGGAGCAGATCGAGCGCTACCGCATCGACACCGTCTACCTCGTGCCCATCATGTATGTGCGCCTGCTCAAGTTGACGGACGAAGAACGCAGCCGATACGACCTGTCTTCACTGCGCTTTGTGGCCTCCACCGGCGCACCCTGCGCGCCAGAGATCAAGCGCAAGATGATCGACTGGCTCGGCCCCGTCATCTACGAAACGTATGCATCGAGCGAGACCGGCATGATCACCGTGATGGACCCGCGCGACGCCGCCGCCCGCCCCGGCAGCGCCGGCCGCCCGGTGTGCGACGCGCGCGTGCGCATCCTGCGTGAAGACGGCACGCCCTGCCCCACCGGCGAGATCGGCCTGATCTACAGCCACCAGCCCGCCTACCCCGATTTCACCTACCGCGGCAATGACGAGGCACGCGGCAAGATCGAGCGCGACGGCCTGGTTACGCTCGGCGACATGGGCTACCTCGACGCAGACGGCTATCTGTATGTGTGCGACCGCGCATCGGACATGGTCATCTCGGGCGGCGTGAACATCTACCCGGCCGAGATCGAACATGCGTTGCTGCGCCACCCCGATGTGGTCGACTGCGCTGTCTTCGGCGTGCCGGACGACGAGTACGGCGAGCGCCTTGTTGCGGTGGTCCAGACCGAGCGCCAAGCCCCGCAGGCCGAGCCCGTGATCGAGTGGCTGCGTAGCCAGATTGCCGGCTTCAAGATCCCGCGCCAGATTGAATTCACCACGGCGCTGCCGCGCGACGACAACGGCAAGATCGCCAAGCGCCGCCTGCGCGATGCCTGGTGGGGGGACCGGCAGCGGCGCGTATGACGGCGCACGAACCGCTGCCGGCATCGGTCACGCGACGACAGCCTCCTGGGCCGTGCCCGACTTGGCGAACAGCGTGCGCTCCGTGAACTTGATGTTCTGCGGATCGTAGTACGGGTCGGCCCATGCGCTGGTCGTCTTCAGCACCAACGGCTTGTCGGCCGTGGCCTTCGATTCGCCTGCGCGGAAGCGGTAGTGGTCGAACAGGCGGATGGCCTCGATCGCAAAGGCAGTGACGATGGCTGGGTCATAGATGGCGATCAGGCTGTCGCCGTTCTGCTCCTCGCCGCCCTTCGACAGGTTGGACGAGCCGCAGAACACGACCGGCTCGTCACCATTGAAATCGCACACGACAAACTTGTGGTGGATGTGCTGGCCGGTTCCGGCATCCACCTCTTGCTTGAACGGCGCGGGGGCCTCGTCCTTCAAATACGCGAACGACACGGTTTGAGAGGGCACGTCGCGGCCGGGGGAGAAAGCATCTACACCGCCCTGTTTGTCGATCACGCCCAGCGAGAGCAGCCCAGCCTTGTGCGGCACCACCTGTTCGAGCGTGGTCAGCATCTCGCCGCCGCCATCGGTGGCCATCACCGCAAACAGCACGGACGACAGCGCGCCCTTCACGCGGTCAGCCGCCTCGGTCAACAACGCATCAGTCTGATGCGGCGAGAAACCAAAGCGCGCACGCGGCGTGCTGCCTTGCGGCACGGCCTGCCAATTGGCAGCCAGCGCATCGGCGCGGAAAGCGGCCGCCACCTTGCGACTGCCGGCGGCGTCTTCACCGTACTGGTTGATCAATCCCCACAACTGTTCGAACACCTGCGCGTAGAGCTGCGCGGCATCTTGTTCGAACACCAGCACGCTGTTGGCCTGCACATACAGCCCGCGCAGCGAGAAGTTGGCCGAACCGGCCAGCACGCGCACCGGCTTGCCGGCGGCATCGCGCAGCAGAATCGCCTTGTGATGCTGGAAGCGCGCAAGGTGCGTGCGGCGGACCTCCGCGCCAGCCTGCGTGAAGTAGTCAGTTGCTTGCGTCTCAAACGCGTTGTCAGTGCCATGGCCCGTCGGGTTGGCGCCGGTGCTGACGTAGTTGTCCTGAATCACGCGGACCTTGCGGCCGTTCTGCGCAAGCCACGCAATGGCACGGATGATGTCCGGCTCGTCCAGGTCATAGGCCAGCACGTCGATGCCGTATCCATCGGACGCCCGGCACTGGTTCAGCAGATCGATGATGAGACGGCGGCCCGTGGCGCCCAGGTAGGCGTACTTGTTCTGATACGGCTGCGTGTCGTACAGCAGCGGCGATTTTGTCTGCGCGCGTTTCTCTGGCGCCAGCGCCGTGTTGCCGCCGTAGTGATCGATGAATGCCTGCGACGACACATAGCCACGCACCATGCCCACGGTGGCCCAGTCGCTCATTGGCTGCTGCAGCGTGACGGTCACGGTGCGCGTGGCGCGCGTCTCCAGTTGCACGGGGTTCGCCGATACAAAGTAGCGCGCGTGCACGGTGTAGCTGAGCTGCGCAGCCGCATGCGGCGGAAAGTGGACCCAGTGGAACGACTGAAACGGCGCGTCGATGGAATCGGCATACTTGCCGGCCTTCAGCGGTGCATCTGCGTGGATGGGCGTGTCGAACGTCAAGCGGTTGGGCACCCAATATGGCGCCCCGCCCTGCGGGGTGCACTGGATGGCAAAACCGGCCAGATCGGCGCGGTCTGCATCGGCCACATCAAACGCGAACAGCACCGCGCTGTCGCCCTGATACACCTTCACCTGAAATGAATCGACGGATGTCGCCATGGGAGCCTCCTGGGGTGGCAAAGCATCCGTCCAGTAAGCACCGCGATTGTGACAACTATCTGACGCAAGGCACCAAAGCCTAGCTGCCATGCGGGTTGGCAGGCGGAGAATTCAACCCGGCTTCAACCCGATCTGCGTAGGCGTCTGCAAATTGATGCGCCGTCTCCAGCGCGGCGCATGTCGCCCATGCGCCCCTTCACTCGCCACGCTCAACCAAGCCCCGCCAACGGATGCGCCTCCGTCCGCCAAGGCGACGTCAGAAAATGCCGCACCCGCTCCGGCCGCACCTGCGGCAGCGTTGCCGGCGCCCAGCCTGGGCGGTGATCCTTGTCGACGAGATGCGCGCGCACGCCTTCACAGAAATCGCCGTCCTGGATCCCGCGCGCCACGACGCCCAACTCCATCTGAAAGCACTCGGCCAGTGACAGCTGCCGACCGCGCAACAGCGCTTCGCGCGTCACGTGCAGCATCGTCGGCGAGTGTGAAGTCATTGCATCAAGCGTGGCCTGCAGCCATTGGCGTGGCTCGCGGGCCTGCTCGCGCTCCAGGCTCTCGCGCAGCGTGGCGACAATGCGATCGATCGACGAACGCCGATCGAAATAACGCAGCACCCACGGCGTCGCCTGTGCAAGCGGCGCGTGCGGCACGACGTTGCATGGCGGTTCGAACACGCGGCGCAGTGCCTGCATGAGGTCGCCGTCGTGCGGCATGCGTTGCAGGCGCTCTTCGAAGGAGGCGAGCCATTCGGCGGGCACGCACACATCGGCCAAGTGGCAATGCAGCGCGTCGGCGCCCGTCAGCGTCACGCCCGTCAGCCCGACATACAGCTCAAGCTCGGGCGACATCACGCTCAAAAAGCGCGTGGCGCCCACGTCGGGCAGAAAGCCGATGCGCGTCTCCGGCATCGCCATCTTCGTGCGTTCGGTCACGACACGCAGGCGTGCAGCCTGCCCCAGGCCCATGCCGCCGCCCATGGTGATGCCGTCCATCAGCGCAACGATGGGCTTCGGAAACTGATGCAGCGCGTAGTCGAGCCGGTATTCGTCGACGAAGAACTGCAGCCAGCCGTCGTCGCCATCCATGCGGCCCTGCTGCGCAAGCTGATAGAGCGAGCGCACATCGCCGCCCGCGCAGAAGCCTTTCTGGCCTGCACCGCGCAGCACCAGCGCGACGATGGCGTCATCGTGGCGACATTGCTCCAGCAGCGTCGCCAACTGGCGCACCATGCCGTGCGACAGCGCATTCAGGGCCGCCGGCCGGTTCAAGGTGATGACGGCCACGCGGTTCACCACGCGCATCAACACCTCAGGCTCGGCAGCGCCAGCCTCGGGCAGCGTCGCCTGACGTTGGACGGCACTCATTGCAGCGTCTCCGATTCATGTGCGGAATGCCAGCGCGGCGCGCGTTTCTCAAGGAAGGCGTTAACGCCTTCGCGCTGGTCCGGATGGTCAAACAGATCGACAAAGCGCTCGCGCTCCACAGCCAGCGCCGCGCCGCGCGGCACGCCGTTGCGCGCCTGGTGGATGAGTTGCTTGCTGAACGTAACGGCCTGCGGGCTCAACGTTGTCACACGCAGCGCCATGGCGATGGCCGCTTCGCGCGCCGCACCGGTTTCCACGACTTCCTCGACCAGGCCGATACGCAGGGCGGTCTGCGCATCGACGCGCTCGCCCGTCAGGATCATGCGCTTGGCCCAGCCTTCACCCACAAGCCATGGCAGCGTCTGCGTGCCGCAACCGCAGCACAGCAGACCGACAGCGGTCTCGGGCACGGCCAGCTTGGCGTGCGCTTCGACGATACGGATGTCGCATGCCAGCGCGCACTCCAGGCCGCCCCCCATCGCAAAGCCGTTGATGGCGGCAATCACCACGGGCCGCGCATTTTGCAGCGCTTCGAACGCGGCACCGAAGCGCGCAGCGGCCTCGCGGGCCACATCGCGGTCGCCATCGGCAAAGGTGTTCAGATCGGCGCCCGCGCTGAAGAACTTCGGGCCGTCGCCGGTGATGACGATGGCGCGCACGCGTGCGTCAGCGTTCAATCGTTCGACGGTGGCTTGCAGTTGCAGCAGACCTTCCGGCGTGAATGCGTTGGCCGGCGGGCGCTTGAGCGTCAGCAGTGCAACGGCGCCCTGATGCAGCGTTTCCAGTTCGATCATCACGCCGCTCCGTCTTTCCGATAGAGCTTGATGACGGCGGAGAAATCCAGCTTGCCATCGCCCTTGCTGCTCACCGTTTGATAGAGCTGCTGCGCGAGCGCCCCCAGGTAGACCGGTTGGCGGACGGATTTGGCGGCGTCGCCGGCCAGGCCCAGGTCCTTGAGCATCAGGTCGGTGCCGAAGCCGCCCGTGTAGCCGCGCGAAGACGGCGCGGTCTCGATCACGCCCGGGAACGGGTTGTATGTATCCGAACTCCAGCAGCGCCCCGTCGACGTGTTGATGATGCCGCCGAGCACCTTCGGGTCGATGCCGAGCGCCTCGCCCAGCGACATGGCTTCGGCCACGCCTGCCATGGTGATGCCGAGCACAAGGTTGTTGCAGATCTTCGCGCCCTGCCCGGCGCCGGTGTCACCGCAATGCACGAGGTTCTTGCCCATGGCCGACAGCACGGGGCGCACCTGCTCGAACGCCGTCGCGCTGCCGCCCACCATGAAGGTCAACGTGCCGGCCGCAGCACCGCCCGTTCCACCCGAGACTGGCGCATCGACGAAGGGGTTGCCGTGCTCGGCTGCCAGCGCGGCAAGGGCCTTCGCACTCGCAGGGTCGATGGTGCTGGAATCGATGATCGGCACGCCCTTGGCAATGCCGGCCAGCACACCGTCTTCCGCCGTCAACACATGGCGCACATGCGCCGCGGCAGGCAGCATGGTGATGACGGTTCCGGCACCCGCCGCTGCCTCCTTGGGCGATGCTGCTGCCGTGGCGCCGGCTTCCACCAGCGCACCCACCGCTTGCGTGTTCAGATCAAACACGGTCAGCGCGTGGCCCGCCTTGAGCAGGTTGTGCGCCATCGGGGCGCCCATGTTGCCCAGGCCGATGAATGCGATTTTCATGACAACGCTCCTGGTGCAATCAGCGCAGGCTGATGGTGGTGTTCACGCCGCCGGCGTCGACCGCGTCATCAAACCAGCGCGCCGTCACCGTCTTCGTTTGCGTGTAGAACTGCACGACCTGCTTGCCGTATGGGCCCAGGTCACCCAGCTTGGAGCCACGCGAGCCGGTAAAGCTGAAGTACGGCACGGGCACCGGAATGGGAATGTTGATACCGACCTGCCCGACGTCGATCTCGCTCTGGAACTTGCGTGCCGATGCGCCGCTCTGCGTGAACAGCCCCACACCGTTGCCGAACGGGTTGGCGTTGACCAGCGCAATGGCGTCGTCCAGCGTGGGCACAGGCAGCACCAGCAGCACGGGGCCGAAGATTTCATTGGTGTAGATGTCCATATCGGTCTTCACATCGGTGAAGATCGTCGGGCCGATGAAGTTGCCGTCTTCGTAACCGGCCACGCGCACGTTGCGGCCATCGAGCGCCAGCGTGGCGCCCTGCTGCACGCCCGACTCGATCAGGCCGAGGATGCGCTGCTTGGCCGCGCGCGAAACGACCGGGCCGACGTCGGTGCCCGGCTCTACACCGGCATTCACCTTGAGCGTCTTGGCTTTCTGCACCAGGTCCGGCAGCCACTGCTGCGCCGCGCCCACCAACACAACCACAGACGTCGCCATGCACCGCTGCCCAGCCGCGCCAAAGCCCGCGCCAACCAGCGCATTGATCGCCTGCTCGCGGTTCGCATCGGGCAACACCACGGCGTGGTTCTTCGCGCCCATCATCGATTGCACGCGCTTGCCGTGCTCGCTGCCAAGGCGATACACATGCGTACCGACCGCCGTGGAACCCACAAACGAGATCGCCTTCACGTGTTCGTGCGTGCACAGAGCATCCACCACGTCCTTGCCGCCATGCACGACGTTCAGCACGCCGGGCGGCACGCCGGCTTCGAGTGCCAGCTCGACGAGCTGCATGGTCGACAGCGGGTCCTGCTCCGAAGGCTTGAGCACAAACGTGTTGCCGCACACGATCGCCATCGGGAACATCCACAGCGGAATCATCGCCGGGAAGTTGAACGGCGTAATGCCGGCACACACGCCAATCGGCTGGCGCAACGTGTAGGTATCGACCGCGCCGGCCACGTTCTCCAGAAACTCGCCCTGCTGCAGCGAGCCCACCGAGCATGCGTGCTCCACCACTTCCAGCCCGCGGAAGATGTCGCCTTCAGCATCGGGCAGCGTCTTGCCCTGCTCGGCCGTGAGCGTGCGCGCGATGCGCGGCGAGTGCTCACGAATCAGCGCCTGGAACTTCAGCATGATGCGCATGCGTGCGCCCACCGGCGTGTTCTTCCACGTGGCAAACGCGGCGTGCGCAGAGCGGATGGCCGCATCCACTTCGTCCGCCGTGGCAAATGGCACGCGCGCCAGCACTTCCTGCGTGGCGGGGTTGACGATATCGCGCCATTCCTTCGACTGCGATTCGACAAACTCGCCGCCAATCAGCAGCTTGACGGTGGGCGGGGTGTCCTGCTGTGCGGCAGGCTTGGCGGAAGCGAGAGAGGCAACGGCGCTCATGGGGGTCTCCTGGCGAATCGGTAGCGGTAGCGGGTTCAATGCGGGGTGGGCAAATCAGGCGAAGTCTTCTTCCCAGTACTCGCCGGGTAAGCGGGCGGGATTGGGCGTACGTTCAAGTTCGAGGCGGCGCAGTTCCACGCGCCGGATCTTTCCGGAAATGGTCTTGGGCAGCTCGCTGAACTGCAGGCGGCGGATGCGCTTGTAGGGCGCCAGCTTTTCGCGCGAGAAGAGGAATACGGCGCGCGCCAGTTCAGGGCCGGCTTCGTAGCCCTGGCGCACCGTCACGAACGCCTTGGGCACGGAGAGGCGCAGCGGATCGGAACTTGGCACCACGGCGGCCTCGGCAATGGCCTCGTGCTCAATCAGCACGCTTTCCAGCTCGAACGGGCTCAGGCGGTAGTCCGACGACTTGAACACATCATCGGTGCGGCCCACGTAGACGAAGTAGCCATCGTCGCGGCGCATGGCGACGTCGGACGTGTGGTAATAGTCGTTGCGCATCGCCTCGGCGGTGGCCTTTGCATTGTTGGCGTAGCCCTGCATCAAGCCGAGCGGGCGGTGCGAGAGCGGCAGCACGATTTCGCCTTCGCTGGCGGGCTGATCGTCGTGGTCGACCAGCTCCACGCGGTAGCCCGGCAGCGGGCGACCAACCGAACCGGGCACGACCGGCTGCCCCGGCGTGTTGCCGATCTGGCAGGTGGTCTCGGTCTGACCGAAGCCGTCGCGAATGGTCACGCCCCAGGCGCTGCGCACGCGCTCGATGATCTCGGGATTCAGCGGCTCGCCCGCGCCGACAATCTCGCGCAGCTTGACGGCGTACGACGCCAGCGGCTCCTGCACCAGCATGCGCCACACGGTGGGCGGCGCGCACAGCGTGGTCACGTTAAAGCGCACCAGCACGTCCAGCGTGTCCTTCGGCACAAAGCGCGCGTAGTTGTAGACGAACACGCAGGCCTGCGCGTTCCACGGTGCGAACAAGCAACTCCACGCATGCTTGGCCCAGCCGGGCGAGCTGATGTTCCAGTGGATATCGCCGGGCTGCAGGCCGATCCAGTACATCGTCGACAGATGGCCGACCGGATAGCTCTGGTGCGTGTGTTCGACGAGCTTCGGCTTGGACGTGGTGCCCGAGGTGAAATACAGAAGCAGCGGGTCGGTAGCGCGCGTCGCGCCGTCGGGGATGAACTGCGCGGGCGCCTCATAGGCTGCGCCCAAGTCGATCCAGCCATCACGCTGCGCGCCCACGGCAATGCGCTTGACGCTCGCATCAACACCGTCGAACTTGTGCAGCTCCGCCGCGTCCACGACCACGCAGTTCGCGCCGCCAAGTTCCACACGGTCGCGCACGTCATCCGGCGAAAGCTGCGTGGTGGCCGGCAGCACCACCGCACCCAGCTTCATCGCCGCGAGCATCACGTCCCACAGTTCAACGCGATTGGGCAGCATCAGCAGCAGGCGATCGCCACGCACGATGCCCAGCCCGCGCAGGAAATTCGCCATGCGCGACGAGCGCTCCGACATCTGCGCAAACGAAAGCTTCAACCCACCGCTTTGCGGGTCATCGACGATCCACAGCGCCGGGTTGTCGTTGCCGCGCGCCATCACATCGAAGTAATCGAGCGCCCAGTTGAACGTGTCCAGCTTCGGCCACGCGAACTCGCGATACGCGCGGTCGTAGTCGGTGCGATGGCGCAGCAGAAAATCGCGCGCTTCCACAAAACCCTGTGCTGCAGATACCGCTTCGTTCATCGTCGTCTCCTGGTCGGCGCGTTTGCGCTCTTTCGTGTTCGGTCGATGTGCGCGGTGCGTGCTAGACGTGCCGCGCGATCACCATCCGTTGGACTTCGCTGGTGCCTTCGTAGATCTGGGTAATGCGCGCGTCGCGGTAGTGACGCTCGACGGCGTAGTCGGCCAGGTAGCCGTAGCCGCCGTGGATCTGGATGGCGTTGGAGCAGATTTCCTCGGCCAGTTCCGACGCATAAAGCTTGGCCTGCGAGGCTTCCGACAGGCATGGCTTGTCTGCGCTGCGCAGGCGCGCCGCGTGATGAACGAGCAGGCGCGCCGCATTCAGGCGCGTAGCCATGTCGGCCAGCATGTTGGCGATGGTCTGGTGCTCGCGCAGCGCCTTGCCAAACTGGATGCGCTCATTTGCGTAGTTGCGCGCGGCATCGAATGCGGCGCGGGCAATGCCCACGGCTTGCGCGGCAATCCCGATGCGCCCGCCTTCCAGGTTCGACAGCGCGATCTTCAGGCCTTCGCCGCGTTCACCCAAGAGGTTTTCTTCAGGCACCGCGCAGTCTTCGAACGTGATCGGGCAGGTGTCCGACGCGCGAATGCCGAGCTTGTGCTCCGGCCGCCCAACATGGAAGCCTGGGGTGTCGGTCGGCACGATAAAGGCAGAAATGCCGCGCTTGCCGGCTTCGGGGTCGGTCACGGCAAACACGATGGCGATGTCCGCCCGCGCGCCGTTGGTCACGAATTGCTTGTTGCCGTTGAGCACCCACTTGCCATCGCGCAGCACGGCGCGGGTGCGCAGGTTGTTGGCTTCGGAGCCGGCGTGCGGCTCGGTCAGGCAGAACGCGCCAATCGCGCGGCCCGTGGCCAGATCCGGCAGATAACGCGCCTTCTGCGCCTCGGTGCCGAACTTCAGGATGGGGCCGCAGCCGACCGAGTTGTGCACGCTCATCATCGTCGCGCTGGCAGCGCACCCGGCGGCCACCTCTTCCAGGGCGAGCGCATAGGCCACGTAGTCGGTATACGAACCGCCCCACTCCGCCGGCACGATCATGCCCAGCAGGCCCAGCTCGCCCATCTCGCGCACCACGTCATCCGGCAGTGCAGCATCGCGGTCCCACTGCGCGGCGTTGGGCGCCAGGCGTTCGGTGGCAAAGTCGCGCGCAGCGTCGTGGATCATCCGCTGCTCTTCGGTATAGAAATCGTCCATCGCTTGGCTCTTGCTTGTTTGCTGACCGGGGCCGCGTGACGCTGCTTGTGCAGGCGCCTTACACTGTGCAGCCTGCGGCGCTTGGGTTCGATGGGGAAAAGTGTAGGCACGCGGCTGGGCGGCTTCGATGCCCGTCACGATCAACTTGCGTGAGCGGATTTGCCATACCGATGAAAAACAACGAAAAAGGAACCGTCTCTGTCAGTCTCGTCAACGAGGCCGTGACACGTGCGCGCGCGCATGGCGTCGACACGCAGCCCATCATGGCGGCCGCCGGCATCACGCCGCAGATGCTGGCGCAGCCGCGCAGCCGCGTGTCGTCCGCGCAGTACGGCGCGCTGTGGGCCGGCATTGCGCGGGCCATGGACGATGAGTTCTTCGGGCAGGATGCGCACCCCATGCGCTGGGGCAGCTTCGTAGCGATGACGCAGGCCGCGCTCACCGCGCGCACCGGCCGGCAGGCGCTGGCGCGGGCCGTCGGTTTCCTGCGGCTGGTGCTGGACGACCTGCATGTGCAAATCGAAGAGGGCCCGGACCGCGTGCGTCTCGTTTTTGTGCACCGCAAGGGCACGCGGGTGCCGCCCATGTTCACCTACGCCACGTGGCTCATCATGGTCTACGGCCTGGTGTGCTGGCTGGTGGGGCGACGCATTCCGTTCATTGCCGCGCGCTTCCGTTGTGCGGCGCCGCAAGACGCACAGGAATACCGCCTGATGTTTTGCGACGACATGGCGTTCAAGCAGGATGCGTCGTTCGTCGATCTTTCGCCGGCTTTCCTGGAACTGCCCGTCATCCAGACAGCAGCGTCCATCAAGACCTTTTTGCGCGACGCGCCGGGCAACTTCATCGTCAAGTACCGCAACCCGGATTCATTTGCGGCGCGCGTGCGCAAGACGCTGCGCAACCTGCCGGTCGCAAGTTGGCCCGCGTCTGACGCAATGGCGCTCAAGCTGAACGTGGCCGAAGCGACGATGCGCCGGCGTCTGAAGCTGGAAGGCCACACGTATCAGTCCATCAAAGACGACTTGCGGCGTGACATTGCCATCGGCCAGTTGCAGGACACGCGCCGCACGATCGCCGACATTGCCATCGCTGTCGGCTTTGCAGAACCGAGCGCCTTCCATCGCGCCTTCCGCAAATGGACGGGCATGCGGCCGACGGACTATCGGCTGACCGGCACAGACTGAGGCTGCGCTGCGACGGCGCCTTCGCTCGTGCCGCTCAGTTCCCGCAGCGTCTCCAGAAAGGCCTTGAGCACCGGCGAGTGATCGTCCACGCGATAGTGCACGTATAGCGGCACGGCCGGCAGCGCTGGCTCCAACGGCCGAAAAACCACACCAGGCGGCGCCAGATTGGCTGTGGAGCCGGGCAGCAGCGCCACGCCAAAGCCTGCGCTCACCAGCGCCAGCAGCGTCTGCACTTCGGTCACTTGCTGGCGCACCAGCGGCGCAAAGCCGGCCTGGATGCACAGATGCAGCAGGTGATCGGCAAAGCGTGAGCGTTTGGATTCGAATGCAACGAACGGCTCGCCGGCAAAATCGCCGAGCGCGAGGCTGGTGTGTCCGGCCAGGCGGTGCGTGGCCGGCAACGCCATCACGATCGGCTCGTGCTGCAGCAGCTCGCTGCGCACGGCGGGGTCTTCGTGGCCCAGCCGGAAGATGCATGCGTCGATGCGGCGCTCCTTGAGCGCGGCCACCTGCGCGGCGGGCGTCATTTCTTGCAGCCGCCATTCAACGCCGGGGTAGCGCTCGCGAAACTGGCGCAGCGCTTCGGGCAGCAGCCCCACCATCACCGAGCTGATCATGCCGATTTCCAGCTCGCCCACCTGGCCACGGCCTGCCTGCCGGGTCAGATCCAACGCGCGGTTGAGCTGTGCAAACACGAGCGGCGCTTGCTCTTTGAGCGTGTGGCCGGCCGCCGTCAGTTCTACGCGGTGGTGGCTGCGCACAAACAACGGCGTGCCGATCTCATCTTCCAACAGCCTGATTTGCTGGCTCAGCGGCGGCTGCGACATGAACAGGCGCGCCGCCGCACGGCCGAAATGCAGCTCGTCGGCCAGCACCGAGAAATAGCGCAGCAGGCGGATGTCCACGATGCGCTAAGCCTGCAGATCGAGCTTGAACGGCGTCTCGCGCTGGCGCTTGCCGGTCAACCGGAAGATGGCATTGGCAATGGCCGGCGCCACCGGCGGGTTGGCCAGCTCGCCCACACCGCCGGGCTTGTCGCGATTGCCATCGATGATGACGATATCGATGGCCGGCATGTCCGACATGCGCATGACGGGATAGTCGTGGAAATTGCTTTGCTGCACCGCCCCGCCATGGATGTCGATGCGATCGAACAGCGCATGGCCGAGGCCCCACATCAGGCCACCGTAAAGCTGCTCTTCCACGCCGGTGCGCGAGACGGCCAGGCCGACGTCGGCCACGCAGGTGAGCTTTTCGACGACGACGCGGCCGTCCTTACGCGCCACCTGTGCTACCACGGCGATGTAGCTGTCATACGCCTGGTGAGTCGCCACGCCCAGCGCATGCCCGTGGGCAGTTTTCCCCCATCCGGCACGCTGCGCGGCGGTGCGCAGCACGTCGACATGCCGTGGCCGATCGGCCATGTGGGCGACGCGGAATTCAACCGGATCACGCCGCGCCGCCGCAGCCAGTTCGTCCATGAAGCTCTCAGTGGCGAACACGTTGGGGATGAAGCTGACGGCCCGGTACCAGCCCGTCGGAATGCCCGTTTCGTGGCGCACCCAGCCGATGTCCATGTGGTTGGCACGGTATGGGAAGTCCCACTTCGAGATGGCCTCGGTGGTGCTGTAATCCATGCGGTCGGGGCGGTCGAAGTAGCCCGGCTCCCATTGTTCGGGGGAGGCAGGCGACACGGCGCGAATACGCAGCGCATCGAGCCGGCCCTGCGCATTGAGCGCGCCTTCGAGCTGGTGATACGTGGCGGGGTGTCCGTACAGCGCGCGCATCTCGTCTTCGCGGCTGTTCATCAGCTTGATCGGCACGCCAGTCTTCTTGGCAAGGTAGCTCGCCTCGAACAGCCAGTATTTGCTCTCACGCGCACCAAAGCTGCCGCCTGACACCATCTCGTGCATCACCACCTTGTCGCGCGGCACGCTGCAGATCGTCTCGGCCGCTTCCATGGCGGTGGACGGCACCTGGATGCCGCCCCAGTATTGGATGGCACCGTCCTTGAACCACGCGGTGATGTTGACGGGCTCCAGCGGGTTCTGTTGCTTGTAGGGCATGCGGTAGGCCGCCTTGATGCGTTTTGCCCCGTGCGCCATCGCCACGTCCGTATTGCCGCTCTGCACGGTGTGCACCACGCGCGCCTTGCCGCTGGCAAGCCATGCGGCCTGGTGCTGAGCGACGTGGCCGCTGTCGAAATCGGCGAAGGCGCTGTCGTCCCATTCCACCTTGAGGGCGGCGCGTCCTTTGTTGGCGGCCCAGTAGTCATCCGCCAGCACGGCCACGCCTTCCTGGTTGCCGCCCAGCACATCGGGCCGCATCGGAATCGTGATGACCTGGTGCACGCCGCGCACCTTCAGCGCGTCGGCGCTGTCGACGCGGCGCACGCGTGCACCCGGCATTGGCGCACGCTGCACCACCGCCACCAGCATGCCCGGCAACGACACATCGATGCCGTATTGGAACTGGCCTGTGGCCTTGGCCAGCGCGTCGCGTTTGTGCCGCAGCTTACCGATGTATTTGAAGTCCGCCGGGTTCTTCAGCGTCACATTGGCAGGCGAAGGCAGGCGACCTGCCGCATCGGCCAATTCGCCGTAGGTGGCCTTGCGGCCGTCGTTACAGATGACGGTGCCGCTGGCCGTGCTGCAGTTGGCGGCGGGCACACCCCAGCGTTGCGCTGCCGCGCTCACGAGCATCGCGCGCGCCGTGGCGCCGGCTTGCCGCAGGCGCACATATTCGAGCGACACACTGGTGCTGCCGCCGGTGGAATACACCTTCCAGATCGGGTGGATGTAATCGTGGAAGAACGGGTCTTCCGGCGTGATGACGGCAATGCGCATCGGGTCGACATCCAGCTCTTCGGCCACGCACGCCGCCAGCGCGGTTTGCGTGCCGGTGCCGGAATCGTGCTTGTGGACGACGATCTTTACGGTGTTGTCAGCCAGCACCCGCACCCAGGCATTGGGCTCGAACTCGCCTGCAGCCGTATCCTTGTCGGCGGCCAGCGCATCGGGCAAGCGAAAGCCGACTGCCAGCCCTGCCGTCAGCAGCGCGCTTTGCCGCAGGAAATGGCGGCGCGACGGTGTCTGCAATTCACGCGGCGCGCTCATGCCTTGCCTCGCTCGTCGGCGGCGCGCTTGATGGCCTGGCGGATGCGCCCGTAGGTGCCGCAGCGGCAGATGTTGCCGGCCATGGCATTCGTGATGGCTTCGTCGTTGACCGGCGTGCCTGCCGCCAGCAACGCGGCTGCAGACATGATCTGTCCGGACTGACAGTAGCCGCACTGCGGTACGTCTTCCGCCACCCAGGCACGCTGCAGCGGGTGCGTGCCGTCTTTCGACAGCCCTTCGATAGTGGTAACGCTGTGCCCGGCCGCCGCCGATACAGGCGTGATGCACGCGCGGATCGGTGCGCCATCCAGATGGACCGTGCACGCCCCACAGAAGCCGCCACCGCAGCCGAACTTGGTGCCCGTCAGTTTGAGCCGATCGCGCAACACCCACAGCAGGGGCATGTCGGCATCGGCGGCGTCAAGCGCGTGGGGCGCGCCATTGACCATAATCTCGGTCATCATTGTCTCCTCCAGAATCGGGCCGTCTCATGCGGCCGCGCCTGGCAGCAATATGAAGCCGCGCCCCGGCACCCGGCCAGCGACGATTTCTGCCAGGCCTTGTAAGTCGAACTAACAGCTCACCCACCGCCGCCATGTACAAGCGTTATCCGTCGATCCAGTCGATGCATGCCTTCCTGCAGGCCGCGCGCACCGGCAGCTTTACCAAGGCCGCGCAGCAACTGGACCTGACGCACAGCGCGATCAGCCAGCAGATTCGCTCGCTGGAGGAATTCATCGGCCAGCCGCTGTTCGTGCGTGAGGCGGGCGGCATCGTGCTGACCGATGCGGGCCAGCTCTTCGCGAGCATGCTCACCGACGGCTTCGGGCAGGTGGACCGGGCGCTGTCTTCCGTGCGCAACCGGCACGTGCCGCAAACGCTCATCGTCGATGTGGATAGCGAACTGGCGCAGGGCTGGCTCAATGCGCGCCTGCCGCAGCTGCTGGCGGCGCTGCCCGGCTACCAGGTGATGTTCCTGTCGACCACGCGCGGCGAGCGGCCGTCGTTCGAGCGCGTGGATGTCTCGCTGCGCTACGGCTACGGCGAATGGGATGACTGCGAGATGGCGCAGATCTGTGGCGACCACGTCACCGCGGTGGCGGCGCCGGCACTGCTGGAGCGCCATGGCGTGCAGGCGCCGCTGGCCCCATCGGCCGCGATGGCGCTGCCGTTGCTGGGCTACACGCGGCGCTCGTGGATTCCGTGGCTTGACGCCGCCGGCCTGGAGCCGCTGGAACCCGCCGTGGTGGCGGCATTCGACAACGCCGCAAACATGGTCGCCGCGGCTGAGGCGGGCATTGGCGTGGCACTCGTGCGGGGCCTGCTCGCGGCCGATGCGCTGCAGCATCGGCGCCTCGTCCCGCTGACGGACGTCGCCATCCCCGCGCACTACAACCTGTATGCCGTCTGGCAGCGCGGGCAGGGGCAACGTGCGCAGGCCGTGGTGAGCGCGGTGCAACAACTCGCGCGCGACACGCTGGGCGGCTGAGGCCGCTTCTCCCTCCGGCAGCTTGCCGATATCGGCAACGTATCAAGACCGCCGCCAAATAGTATTGGCCGGCCCCCGGCCCCGACTCCGATACTGCGCCCCAAGCAGCACGCATCCGGCATCACGCGATCCGGCGAGGGGAAGGCACATGCCTAGCAAAGCGCCACGCTGCCGCACGTGCCTGCCCTCACCGGGAAGCCATCACACGCTTCCTCCCAGTCATCAGGAGATCCAACGATGATCATCGACATCAGCTGCTACCCCACCGACCTGGTGGACCTCGCGTGGTGGCACGACGGCGACCCCTTTACCGGCGAGCGCCTGCTCGAAATGATGGACGGCCCCTACATGATCAACGGCAAGCCGCGCCGTATCGACAAGGCCTTCATCCAGCCGCCGCAGGGCAACACCATCTACACCTGGACGGACGGCGAGCTTTCGGGCCGCGAATCCATCGACGCCTACATGGCGTACACGCTCAAGATGGTGCAGACGTACCCCGACCGCTTCATCGGGTGCTTCGTCTACAACCCGCGCTGTGGCGTGCAGAACGGCGTGGAGGCCATCGAGCGCTACGTCAAGGAGCACGGCTTCAAGATGGTCCAGATGCAGGCCAACATGCATGCCTACCGGCCGGACCGCGCGCTCGACTGGGTGATGCCCGCGTTCGAGAAATGCGCCGAGCTGGGCGTGCCCGTCAAGCTGCATACGGGCGACGGCCCCTACAGCATTCCGTCGGAATGGATTCCGATGATCAAGCGGTTCCCGAACGTCGATTTCATCATGGCGCACTTCGGCGTGCAGACCGGCGGCGTCTACGTGTTCGAGCCGATGCAATGGGCCATGGAGCTGCCCAACGTGTATTGCGAATCGGGCTGGTGCCTGCAGTCGCGCATCGTCGAATTTGCCAAGGTGCTGCCCAAGCACAAGATCCTGTTCGGCACCGACACGCCGCCCAACGAACCCGGCATGTGGCTGCGCCTGCTGGAAGTGTTGTGCATGGACCCGCCGCAGGGCCTGAACCTCGATGAAGACACGCTCGAGGATTACCTGGGCAACAACATCGCCCGCATGATCGGGCTGGAGCCGACCCGTCCGCCCAAGACCGTGGCCGAAGCCGAAGCGCAGCTCGCGCTGGCAGCCGCCTGAGCCACCGCAGAACGCACGGAGCGCACACATGATTATCGATACGCATCTGCACCCGACCAACCTCGTTGACGAGGCCTGGCGCCACACCGGCACGCCGTTCAACGGCGAGCGCATGATCCAGCTGATGGATGGCCCCTACATGATCAACGGCAAGCCGCGCCGCATCGACATGGGTTTCATCCAGCCGCCGCCGGGCAACACCGGCTACCGCGACGGCAACCGCCGCGGCCGTGAAGGCATTCGCGACTACATGGCGTACATCGCTGAACTGACGCAGAAGTACCCCGACCGCTTCATCGGCAACTTCACGTACAACCCGCGCTGGGGCCCGGAGAACGGCGCGGCGGAGCTGGAATTCCACATCAAGGAATACGGCTTCAAGATGGTCAAGCTGCACGCCAACATGCACGGCTACCGGCCCGACCGCGCACTCGACTGGCTGCGCCCGGCCATGAAGGTCTGCGCCAAGTACAACATCGTGGTGCTGATCCACACAGGCGACGGCCCGTACACGATCCCGACGATGTTCTACCCGATCATCCGCGAGTTCCCGATGGTGAATTTCATCATCGGCCATTTCGGTATCCAGACCGGCGGCAACTACTCGTTCGAAGCGTTCTGGATGGCGATGGACACGCCCAACGTGTACTGCGAATCGGGCTGGTGCTTCCAGTCACGCATCGTCGAGTTTGCCAAGCAGTTGCCGCGCGACAAGATCGTCTTCGGCACCGATTCGCCGCCCAACGAGCCCGGCATGTGGCTGCGCGAGCTGGAGGTGCTGTGCTCGGCGCCGCCGCAAGGATTGGGCATCGATGAAGACCACCTTGAAGACTATCTGGGCAACAACATCGCGCGGCTGGTCGGCATCGAGCCCACCAAGCCGCCGAAGGACCTGGCGGAGGCGGAGCTGCGCCTGAAGTCGACCTACGTCCAGACAGCAGAAGCGGCCTGAGCGCCGATCCCGCAGGCGTCCGGCCTCTGTGGTCGGGCGCCCGCCCTTAGCGAGGTGTGCCATGAGCATGACCCGGCTTGGCGAAGGCCAGGATTTCCATGTCTTCGCCAATCTCTATCGCGAGCTGTATCCGGAAGATGTGCTGACCCTGCACAACGGCATCTCTGCCGATCAGGACGTCACCGCCGTCATTGACCAGCTTGCTGCGCGCAACCAGAGCCCGATGCTGGTCTGCGAGCAGGTCAGCGGCCTGCAGGTGCCGCTCGTCACCAACGTCTTTGCCTCGCGCACACGGCTGGCACGGCTGTTCGACGTCCTGCCCCATCAACTGCACGACGCGTTCCAGGCACGCGCCAATGCGCCCATCGCGCCGCGCGTCGTCTCGCATGGGCCCATCACCGAGGAAGTGATCGAGGGCGACGCAGTGGACGTTGCGCTGCTGCCGATGATCAAGCACTTCGAGAGCGACCGCGCGCCCTACATCACCAACGCCATCATCGTGGCCGAAGACCCGGTGACGGGCGTGGCAAACATGAGCTATCACCGCTCGATGCGCCATGCACGCAACGCATTGGCGACGAGCCTGCACTCGCGCGGCCACCTATGGCGCATGCTGCAGACCGCACGCGAGCGCGGTGACGTGCTGCGTGTTGCCATGGTGGTGGGCGCGCATCCGCTGTTCATGCTGGCCGCCGCCGCCCGCCTGCCATTTGGTGCCGATGAACGCGCTGTGGCTGGCGGCCTGCTCGGCGCACCGCTCGAAATCGTCCGCACGCCGCGCTACGGCATTGGCGTGCCCGCGGCAGCGGAGTTCGTGCTCGAAGGCACCATCGACCCTGCCGCCTATGCCGAGGAAGGCCCGTTCGGTGAGTTCACCGGCTATTCGTCGGACCGTTCCACCAACAACGTGCTGCGCATTGACACGCTGATGCGCCGGCGCGATGCCTGGCTGGTCGACGTGGTGGGCGGCCCATATGCGGAGCACCTCACGCTTGCCCGCCTGCCGCGCGAGGCCGAGATGAGTGAAAAGCTCAAGGCGCGTTTCCCATCGGTGACGGCGCTGCACTACCCGAACTCCGGCACGCACTTTCATTGCTACGTGGCGCTCAACCCAACGCGCGACGGCGAGGCCCGCCAGGTCATGCTCGCGCTGCTCGGATGGGACCCGTACCTCAAGACCGTGATTGCCGTGGATTCGGATATCGATCTGCAGCAGGACGAGCAGGTGCTGTGGGCCATGGCCACGCACTTCCAGCCGCATCAGGACGTCTTCATGGTCGACGGCCTGCCCGGCAGCCCGCTCGACCCATCGTCTTCGGTGCACGGCACGACCTCGCGCATGGGCATCGACGCCACGCGCGGCGCGGGCTTTGAAGGCATCCGCGCACGCATCGATCCGCAGGCCATTGCCCGCGCGAGCGACATCCTGCGCCAGGCCGGAGTGCGGCCATGAGTGCCCGCCACCTTCACGCTCCCAGCCGTCCACGCATGGTGGTCGGCATCAGCGGTGCGTCGGGCTTCATCTATGGCGTGCGGTTGCTTGAACTGCTGCGCGCTCTGGATGTGGAGACGCACCTGGTCGTCACGCGTTCTGCGCTGCTGACGATGGCGCACGAAACGCCGTACAAGCTCGCCGAAGTGATCGATCGCGCCACGCACTACCACCGTGCGGACGACATGGCTGCCGGCATTGCCAGCGGATCGTTCCGTGCGCTGGGCATGATCGTCGCGCCCTGCTCGATGAAGTCGCTCGCAGAGATCGCCACCGGCGTCTCGTCGACGCTGCTCACCCGCGCGGCAGACGTCACGCTCAAGGAACGCCGGCCGCTCGTACTGATGGCGCGCGAGACGCCATACACGCTGGCACACCTGCGCAACATGCAGGCCGTCACGGAGATGGGAGCCATCGTCGCGCCGCCCGTGCCGGCCTTCTATGCGCGCCCCAATACGTTGGACGACATGATCGACCACACCCTCGGCCGCGTGCTCGACCTGTTCGGGCTCGATGCCGGCACCGCCCTGCGCTGGGGCGAACACGCCTTACCCGCCTTCGTCCGTACCCCACCCACGCTTGACAAGGAGACTGCATGAAACCCCAAACCACGGCGCACGCTGCGCTTCCCGGCCCGAACACCAAGATTCCGGTCACCATCCTCACCGGCTTCCTGGGGGCCGGCAAAACCACGCTGCTGAACTTCATCCTGCGTGAGAACCACGGCCGCAAGATCGCCGTGATCGAAAACGAGTTCGGCGAGGTCGGCATCGACGGTGGGCTGGTCATGGCCTCGGAGAACGAAGAAATCTACGAGATGGTCAACGGCTGCGTGTGCTGCACGGCCGAGGTGCGCGAAGACCTCGTGCGCATCGTGCGCCAGCTTGTCGCGCGGCCCGAGCGGCTCGACCACATCCTGGTGGAAACCAGCGGCCTGGCCGATCCGTATCCGGTAGCGCAGTCGTTTTTCATTGACGACCCGATCGCCGAACACGTGGAGCTTGACGCCATCGTCACCATGGTCGATGCCAAGCACATCGGCGCGCATCTGGACGACCTGCACCTGGACGGCGTCGACAACCAGGCCGTCGACCAGATCGTCTGCGCAGACCGCATCGTCATCAACAAGGTGGATCTCGTGAACAGAGACGACATCGACGCGCTGCGCGGGCGCATCCGCGGGTTGAACGCCACGGCCGACATCGTCACCTCCAGCTATGCCGAAATCGATCTCGACAAGATCATCGGCGTGGGCGCGTTCGAAGCCACGCAGAAACTGCTGGAGATCGGGGCGCACGCTGGGCATGGCGAGCATGACGATGACGAACACAACCATGAACATGAGCATGCCCATGCCGAGGCTCACGAACATGAATACGAACATGAATACGAACACGAGCACGACCACCAGCACGATCCGAGCGTCTCGTCCGTGGGCTTTGACGTGCCGGCCGACGTGGACCTCGTCCGCTTTCATACCTGGATCGATAACTTGCGCACCGAGCACTCGGAAACGCTGTTCCGCATGAAGGGCATCCTGGCCGTGAAGGGCCAGGCGCAGCGCTACGTGCTGCAGGGCGTGCACAGCCTCATCGACTTTCGCGCAACGCAGCCCTGGGGCAGCGAAGCGCGCAGCAGCAAGATCGTCTTCATCGGCCGCGACCTCGATCGTGCGGCCCTGCAGGACGGTTTCAACGCGTGTCTGGCGGCGTGAGCATGCCATGACATGACATCCCCCTGACCCGAGGGCGGCTCCTGGCACGCCCCGGGCATGACAACGATAGGAGACAAACCATGACAACAGCCGTACACCCGGTCGACCAGATTCTGTCGACCCGACAGATGTTGACGTTGGGCTTGCAGCATATGGCGGTGTCGTACATCGGCGCCATTGCGGTGCCGATGATCATTGCATCAGCACTGAAGATGTCGCAGGCGGACACCATTGTCCTCATCAGCACCACGTTGTTCTGCTCGGGCATTGCCACGCTGTTACAGACCATCGGGTTCTGGAAGTTCGGGGTGCGGTTGCCGATCCTGCAGGGGGTGGCATTCAGCAGCGTGGGGCCGGTGATTGCCATCGGCACCAACCCTGCCGTAGGTTTCGCGGGCGTGTGCGGCGCGGTCATTGCGGCCGGGCTGTTTACGCTGCTCGCCGCACCGCTGGTGGGGCGGCTGCGGCGATTTTTTCCACCGGTGGTCACGGGCTGCATCGTGACCGTCATCGGCCTGCAGCTCTTTCCCGTCGCGTATGACTGGGTGGGCGGAGGACGCAACGCCGCCAATTTCGGTGCGCCGTCGTTTCTGCTGGTGGCCGTGGTCGTGGTTGCCACCATCCTGCTCATCAACCGCTTCGGCAGCCCGCTGCTGCGTAACCTTGCTGTGCTGGTGGGCATGATCGTCGGCACGTTGCTCGGCTGCGCCATGGGCATGGGCAACTTCCACGGGGTGGCTGAAGCGCCGTGGGTCACGCTGCCGGTGCCGTTCCACTTTGGGGTGCCCGTATTTGCGGTGGTGCCCGCACTCACCATGATCGTGGTGATGATCGTGCAGATGGTGGAATCGATGGGCCTGTTCCTGGCCATTGGCGACATCGTCGAAAAGCCGATCGAAGAAGAGGAAGCCATCAACGGCCTGCGCGCCAACGGCCTGGCCAGCGCCATTGCGGGTATGTTCGCGGCCTTCCCGTTCATAGCGTTCATGGAGAACGTCGGCCTCGTGGTGCTGACCGGTGTGCGCAGCCGCTGGGTGGTGGCTGTGAGCGGCGTGCTGATGTGTCTCGTAGCACTCGTGCCGAAGGCCGGCGCAGTAATTGCGGCCACGCCATCGGCCGCATTGGGCGGCGCCGGCATTGCCATGTTCGGCGTGGTGGCCGCAGCAGGCATCCAGACCCTGGCACGCGTCGACTACGAGCACAACCGCTACAACGTGCTCATCGTGGGCTTCACGATTGCCGCCGCGCTGGTGCCGGTGCTCGCACCCACGCTGTTCAAGGCCCTGCCCGACTGGACGCAACCGTTCCTGCACAGCGGCGTGGTCATCGCCTGCCTGGTCTCCGTAGCGTTGAACCTGCTGCTCAACGGCACCGAAGAAGCGCACGTTCCGGCGTCTGTGGTGCGCACAGCGGGCCGCGCCTGATCATCCATTGGACAACTCCATGCACAACACGCCTCAAGACATCCTCGTTCGCCGCCCCATGGCCGTCATGACCGGCTTGCGCGGCGACGCTGCCCGCGCCGGTGCGGTCGATATCCGCATCGCCGGCGGCCGCATCGCCGAGATGGGCGCGGACCTCATGCCGCGCCCTGGCGAGCGGGTCATCGACGCCAGCGATTGCATCGTCTACCCGGGCTGGATCAACACGCACCACCACTTGTTCCAGAACCTGCTCAAGGCCGTGCCGGAAGGCATGAACCAGGACCTGCAAGGGTGGCTGGCCAGCGTGCCGTATCCGCGCTTGCCGCTCTTCACGCCGGAATTGATGCGCACGGCTGCGCGGCTGGGCATGGCGGAGCTGCTGCTGTCAGGCGCCACCACCTGCGCCGACCACCACTACCTCTATCACGCAGGCGGCAGCACCGAATCGGGCGACATGTTGTTCAACGTTGCCGATGAATTCGGCATGCGCTTCGTGCTGTGCCGCGGCGGCACCATCGAATCTGCCAGCAGCCACCCGGGCTTCTCGAAGACGGCGCTGCAGCCCGAGACGCTCGACCAGATGCTGGCCGACATCGAGCGGCTCAAGCACCGCTATCACGACGACGCCCCCGATTCGATGCGCCGCGTGGTGGTGGCACCGACCACACCGACGTTCTCGTTGCCGCCGGCGTTGTTGGTGGAACTGGCCCATGCGGCGCGCGGCATGCACCTGCGCATGCATACGCACCTGTCAGAGACCGACAACTACGTGCGCTTCTGCCGCGAGAAATACAACTGCCTGCCGGTGGAGTTCGTAGCCGAGCACGAGTGGCTCGGTCCGGACGTCTGGTTCGCGCACCTCGTGCACCTGCAGCCGTCGGAGATTCGCATGCTCGCGCAAACGGGGAGCGGCATCGCGCATTGCCCCGTCAGCAACAGCCGGCTGGGCAGCGGCATCGCACCGGTGCCGCAACTGGCGGCGGCTGGTGTGCCGGTGTCTTTGGGCGTGGATGGCGTGGCGTCCAACGAATCCGGCAGCATGACCGGCGAGGTCAACACCGCTTGGCTGATCCACCGTGCCACCCAAGGCGCCAGTGCCACCACCGCTGAAGATGTCATTCACTGGGCGACCGCTGGCGGCGCGCGCGTGCTTGGCTTGAGTGAAGTCGGCACGCTGCAGGTCGGGCAAGCGGCCGATCTTGTGCTCTACGACATCAACCACCCGCGCTTCTACGGCTTCCACGATCCGGCGCTCGCGCCCGTGGTGGCCGGCGAGCCCATTGCCGTGCGCACCAGCATCATCGGCGGCCGTGTCGTGGTGGACGAAGGTGTGGTGTGCGGGCTGGATGTGGCACGCATCCGCGCTGAAGCCAGCCAGGGTGTGGCGGACCTGATGGCATGCGCCTGACGGGTCAGACGTCGAGCCGCAGCGCCATGTGTTCTTCGTCATAGAAGCGGTTACCGACACGCATGGCGCGGCGCTCGATGCCGAAGGTCTCGAAACCCGCGTTGCGATACAGCGCTTGCGCACGCGGGTTTTCGGCGTTCACGCAGAGATGAATCTGCAGCACCTGTGCAGCACGCGCATGCGCAACGGCCGCGTTGAGCAGCCGGCCGGCAATGCCGCCTCGCCGATGCGCAGGGTCAACAAATACGCCCCACAGCACAGCCTTGTGCGCGACTTGCGCGAGCGCTTCACGCCGCAACCCGGCAATGCCGATCAGTTCGCGCCCCGCAAAGGCACCAAACACGATCTGGTGCTCAGTCGCCCGGATGCGGTTGCGGGTTTCCTCCAGCGTGCGCGCCGACTCTTCATCGTGCGTCGGCCAGATGGCGGTGGGCGCGTCTTGAATGGCTTTCAGACGCAGCGCCTTGAAGGCCTCGGCGTCCTCGCCGATCAATGGGCGGATGGCGACGTCGCTCATGGCTGTTTGGGCTCCACGATGAATGCATCGCCGGTCTCAAAAAATGCACCGCCTGCGAGGTAATGCACGGTCTTGCTGCCCGCATCGGTAAAGTGCCAGCGGCCGTTGCTGAACAGCGCTGGGTCTGCCCAGGCGGCTGTCACTTCTGCGATGAAAAGGTCGTAGCGTTTCTCGTTGTGCGGTTCGGGAATGACCCGGCATTCCAGCCATCCTGCGCAGCCGGCCACCAGCGGCACATCGATCGTGCGGGCGGGCATGGTGGCGAGGCCGAGCGCATCGAACTTGTCGCCATCGCGGCCCGAGAGCGTGCCCACCGCGAGCGTGGTCTCAGCAATTGCGCGGGTGGGGATGTTCAGTGCAAAGACACCGGAAGCCTCGATCAGCTCGCGCGTGAGAGTGCGGCTGTCGACCACGACAAGCACCTTGGGCGGATCAAAGTCGAGCGGCATCGCCCAGGCGGCTGCCATGACGTTGCGCACGCCGTTGTGGGCGCTGGTGACCAGTGTGGTCGGGCCGTGGTTCAGGAGGCGGTAGCACTTCGCCAGTTCTACTGGGGCGAGCGTGGTGGGATTGGACATGATGGCGAGGGGACTAAGGGGACGCGTCATCATAGGCCAACGATGTTGAGGGTGGTTTGGTGTTGGTTTTTTTGTTGTTGGTGCATCCCTTGTTTCATCCCCTGCCGGGGCTGACTCACTTTCTTTGGTCTTGCCAAAGGAAAGTAAGCAAAGAAATGCGCGCCCGAGATGGCGAAAGATTCCTTGAATTTATGTCGCAGGGAGGGAGGAGAGGCAAACTCGCTGCGCTCAAACAGGCCTCCCCTCTTTTTCCTCCCTGCAACAGAAATTCAAGGCGCCATCTAGGGCAGGTACGTCAAAGGCCAAAGACAACGACCACGCCCTCGGGGCGCCAGCCCAAACGAAAAAGCCAACCGCGCGATGGGTTGGCCTTTCTCTTTTGACGTTGAGCCCTTGATGGCGCCTTGAATTTTCGTAAGCGGGCGGAAAAAAGGCGGGGAACTGTCTGAGCGAAGCGAGTTTTCCCCGCCTCCGCCCGGTTACGCAAATTCAAGGAGTCTTTCGCCATCTCGGGCGCGCCTTTCTTTTGCTTACTTTTCTTTGGCAAGACAAAGAAAAGTAAGTCGGTCCCGGCAGGGAACGAAAGGGGGATGGACCACAAAAAACAAATCCCAGCGAACCCCATCAACCGGGCCAAAACTCACTCCCCAACCCGCTTAGCAATATGCTCCAGTGCCTCCTCCACCTGATCAATCAAAATCAGGCAGAGATCACCTGGCTGCAACCGCCCCAGCGCCGTGTCGATCGCCAGGAATTCACCACGGATTTCATCAACGCGGCTCGTGCGCGATGCACCCTGCAGCCCTTCACGTAGCAGCGCGAGCACCTCGCCATCCTCACGCCCACGCTGACACTGATCCTCATACAACACGACGTCGTCAAACACGCCACCCAGAATCTGCGTCTGGCGACGGATATCCTCGTCGCGGCGATCGCCAGCCCCGCTGATCACCACCGAGCGGCGCTGGGCCGGCATGGTGGCCACGGCGTTGCATAGCGCCTGGATGGCGTCGGGATTGTGGCCGTAGTCGGCGATGAGCGTGGCGCCCTTGTAATCGAATACGTTGAAGCGGCCGGGCGCGGTGGCGGCGTCGTTCACAAAGGTCGCGAGGCCGCGGCGGATGATCGCCCAATCGATGCCAAGCGCCCATGCAGCAGCAATCGACGACATCGCGTTTTCAACCTGGAAGCCGATGGTGCCGTTGCGCGTAAGCGGAATGTCGGCCAGTGCAATGCGCGTTTCGTTGGCGCCTTCGGTGGCCACAATCTCTGCGCCATCGACAAACACCACGCGCTTACCCTGCGCGCGGTGCAGGGCCATGGTCGGCAGGCTGGCGTCATGCGCGAAGAACGTGACCGATCCGGGGCAGCCGTCGGCCATGCGCGCGACCATCGGGTCGGCGGCGTTCAGGACCGCCATGCCGCGCGGCGCCACGTTCTGCACGATCACGCTCTTGAGCACGGCCAGGTCTTCCACCGTGCTGATGTAGTTCAGGCCCAGGTGGTCGCCTTCGCCCACGTTCGTCACGACCGCCACGTCACAGCGGTCGAACGCGAGGCCTTCGCGCAGCAGGCCGCCGCGCGCGGTTTCGAAGACGGCAGCGTCGACGTCCGGATGCAGCAGCACGTTGCGCGCGCTGCGCGGGCCGCTGCAATCACCGGTGTCGATGCGCTGGCCCTGGATGTACACGCCGTCGGTGCCGGTCATGCCCATGCGCAGGCCACTGGTGGCGAGCAGATGCGTGATCAGGCGCACCGTCGTCGTCTTGCCGTTGGTGCCGGACACGGCCACCACGGGAATGCGCCCGTCGTCGCCGTCGGCAAACATCGTGGAGACGATCGCCTCGCCCACGGCACGGCCCTTGCCGTACGACGGCTGCAAATGCATGCGCAAACCCGGCGCGGCGTTGACTTCCACAATGCCGCCGGCCTGGTCCTCGAACGGCTTGAGCATCGTTTCACACACGGCGTCCACGCCGCAGATGTCGAGGCCGACCATCTGTGCTGCCGCCACGGCACGCGCCGCGATGGCGGGGTGCACATCGTCGGTCACGTCGGTGGCGGTGCCGCCTGTGGAGAGGTTCGCGTTGTTGCGCAACACCACGCGCGTGCCCTTGGGCGGCACGGCGTCGGCGCTCAGGCCCTGCTTGGCGAGCGTGGCCAGCGCAATGTCGTCAAATCGGATTTTCGTGAGCGACGTGGCATGCCCTTCGCCGCGTCGCGGGTCGCGGTTTACTTCGTCAACAAGCTCACGCACGGTGTGCTTGCCGTCGCCAATGACTTGCGGCGGGTCGCGGCGTGCAGCCGCCACCAGGTGCTTGCCCACCACGAGCAGGCGGAAATCGTGGCCCGGAATGTAGCGCTCGACGATCACGTCCGACGAAATGTCGGCCGCGACCTCATAGGCCGTCATCACTTCTTCGCGCGTGCGGATGCGCACGGCCACGCCTTTGCCCTGGTTGCCGTCGCGCGGCTTGACCACGACCGGGCCGTGGATTTCCTGCGCGGCTTCCCAGGCTTCCTCTGCGCTGCGCACCGAACGGCCCAGCGGTACCGGCACGCCGGCCGCGTGCAGCAGGGTCTTCGTCAGATCCTTGTCCTGCGCAATGGATTCGGCCACGGCGCTGGTCATGTCGGTTTCGGCGGCCTGGATGCGGCGCTGCTTGCTACCCCAGCCAAACTGCACCATCGAGCCCTGCGTAAGACGGCGGTACGGAATCCCGCGCGCCACGGCGGCGTAGACGATGGAGCCGGTGCTGGGCCCCAGGCGCACGTCTTCGTCCAGCTCGCGCAGGCGGTGCAGCGCGTCGTCCAGATCGAACGGCTGATCGTCGCGTGCAGCCAGGCAAAGTTGGCCGGCCAGCTCGAATGCCAGTCGGCCCACCTCCTCTTCGCTGTATTCCACGACGACCTGATACGTGCCCGGTTCGAGCGTGGGCTCGGTGTGGCTGAACGTCACCGGGCAACCGGCGGCAGCTTGCAGGCCCAGCGCGGCGGCTTCCAATGCGTGCGCAATCGATGGCGCGTCGGCTTCGTCATCTGGGCGCAACGGGCCAATCGCCGGAAAGCGCGCGCGCAGGCGGTCTTCAAAGCCCGGCAGTTCGGCCAGCAATTGGGATTGATCCGAGCAGGCCACGATGGCTTCGATGGCCGTATGGCGGCACCAGAGATTTGGGCCGCGCAAGGCCCGGATACGAGAGACTTCCATGCAATCAGCTTTCCGTTGTGCTTTGGGCGTTCTTTTGGATTCAGGCCCGATCGTCAGTTCTGGGATTCGGCGCGGCCCATCCACTGGTGTACCTGCTCGACGGTGCCCTCGATGGCGCACTCGTCGCATTGCAGGACCAGCAGGTCGCCTGCCGTGAGCTGCGAGAGCGCCGCATCCACGACATCCCGGCGCTTGGCCCCTTCGACGACGACTTCAGCCACGCGACCGCCCGCCTGCAGCCCTTGTTTGAGCAGCGCGCGTGCTTGGCGATCGAACTCGGCATCGGTGCGCTTGACGCTGGCGTCTTCGCACAGCAGCACGCGATCGAACGTCTGACCGATGACGGTGCCTTGCGCCACCAGGTCTTCGTCGCGGCGTTGCAGGCCGGCACCGAATACGAGCGTGCGGCGTTGGGCGGGGAAGTTGTCCAGCGCGGCGGCCAGGGCTTCCAGCGCCGAGGCGTTGTGCGCGTCATCCACCACGATCGTGGCGCCGTGGTGCTGGAACAGCGTGAAGCGGCCCGGCACGTCCACCTGGCCCACATCGAAGGTGACGATGCCGGCGCGCATCAGGTCGTTGGAAATGCCCAGCGCCCAGCCGGTGGCCACGGCGGCCAGTACGTTCTCAAGTTGGAACGGGACGCGGCCCGCGTAGGTCAGCGGAATGGCCGACACATCGGCCAGTGCCAGTTCGGTCGGGCCGGTGGCGAGCACCACCTTACCGTCACGCACGAACACGGCCCGTTTGCCAGCGGCGCGGTGCGCGGCAATGGCTTCCAGATCGCCCGACAACGCGAAGAAGATCACTTCGCCGTCGCACAGGTCGGCCATTTCAACGAGGCGCGCATCGGCGGCATTGAGCACGCCCACGCCAGACTTCAGCACAACGTCAATCTGCGTGCGCAGAACGCTGTACATGCGGTCTTCGTCTTCGACGTAGAAGTCGCCCAGGTGATCGGGCTTGCCGAAGTTGGTGACAACACCGACCTGGCAACGGTCATACGGCAATCCTTGCGAGAGGATCATGCCGCTGTCGCTCTCGAACACGGCGGCTTCCACCGCGCGATTCATCAGGATGCGGTGGCAGGCGTCCCACGCAGCGCGGTCGCCATGACCGCCTCGGTTGTTGCTCGCCTCGACCTGGCGGCGGTCCAGGAACAGGCCATCGCTGCAGCCCAGGCCCGTGTGCTTGCCCGAGAGCTGCAGCAACTGCGCAACCAGCTTCGCGACGACGGTCTTGCCGTTGGTACCCGTGATGCCGACGATGGGAATGCGGCCGTCGTCTTGCGCGCCGTCCTTGTCGGAAAACAGGTGATCCACAATCGCGCGGCCCACAGGGCGGGGTTCGCCCTGGGCCGGCCGAATGTGCATCAGCAAGCCCGGCCCGGCGTTGACTTCCACAATGGCGCCGCGCTGCTCATCGAGCGGGCGCGAGATGTCATCGGCCACCAGATCCACGCCGGCAATGTCGAGCCCGACCACCCGCGCCGCCAGCGACGCATGCGCGGCCACGCTCGGGTGCACGCGATCAGTCACGTCAAAGGCGACGTTGCCATTGCGCTGGATCAGCACGCTGCGGCCTGCGGGCGGTACGGCGCTGCCGTCGGCATAGCCCTGGCGCTTGAGTTCGAGGAGTGCGGCAGAGTCCAGGCGCACGCAGTTCAGCGGGTGTTCTTCGGTGCTGCCGCGGCGCGGGTCGGAATTGATCTGCGATTCGATCAGTTCTTCGATGGTCGAGGTGCCATCGCCGATCACCGACGCGGTTTCGCCCATCGCCGCCGCCGCCACGCGGCCGCCCACGACCAGCAGGCGGTGTTCGTTGCCCGAAACAAAGCGCTCGACGATCACGCCGTTGCCTTCCTCGATGGCCACGGCGTAAGCGGTTTCCACCTCTTCGCGGGTCATCAGGTTCGTGAACACGCCGCGGCCGTGGTTGCCGTCGTACGGCTTGACCACCACCGGCACGCCGATGTCTTCGGCGGCGTCCCAGGCGTCTTCGGCGTTATCGACCATGCGGCCTTCCGGCACGGGCACGCCGCATGACTGCAGCAGGCTCTTGGTCAGGTCCTTGTCGCGTGAGATCGATTCTGCAATGGCGCTGGTACGGTCGGTCTCGGCCGTCCAGATGCGGCGCTGGCGTGCACCGTAGCCGAGCTGCACGAGGTTGCCGTCCGACAGGCGGATGGACGGGATATTCCGGTCATCGGCGGCATCGACGATGCAGGCGGTGCTGGGGCCGAGGCAGTGCTCGTCCACCAGGTCGCGCAGCGTTTCGACGGCCGCATCCACGTCGAACGGGCGGTCTTCAATGGCCGCCATGACCAGGTCACGGGCGGCCAGCAGGGCAGCGCGGGTCACGTCTTCGTGCCAGGCACGGACGATCACCTTGTACACGCCGCGCACCGGGGTCTCGCGCGCCTTGCCGAAACCACCGGGCATGCCGGCCAGGTTCTGCAATTCCAGGGTGACGTGTTCCAGGATGTGGCCGGGCCAAGTGCCTTCCTTCAAGCGCATCAGGAAGCCGCCGCGCACGCCGGGGCTGCAGCGGTGCTCGATCAGCGTTGGGAGCCATGTCGACAGGCGCTCGTAGAACCCCGGAATCGTGTTGGAAGGAAAATCCTCCAGTTCACCAATGTCGACCCATGCCTCGAGCACTGGCCGATATGTCCACATATTCGGGCCGCGCAGCGACATGACATCGAGAATCTCAATGTCCTTCTTCTTCATTGAATTTGCTTGGAAGCAGGGGGCGATGTACCCGTGAATTGGTCCGTGGAATCGAACCGTTACCTTTCAATAACGTTACAACGGCGTCGGCGTTGACGTCTTGAGCCCGAAGTGCGTTGTGCAGCGCACCAAATGCCGTGCTGGCGTGGCTATGTATACTTGCGAGCAAAATTTGCAGGCCGCAACAATTGCGACGCCGCACTCTCGCCTCGATTTATGTTCGTCCTTTTCCCGTTTTGGGCTGTTTTTTGGCCATTTGGACGCGCTTTTTGAATTCTTTGCGCCACTGATGACCCAGTCCTCCCCATCGTCCGCCCCCACCGTCGCCCGCGCTCAGGAACCCTGGAGTGTCGTGCTGGCCCCGAGCCTCGCTCCAGAAGAAACCATCCTGGCCGGGCTGCAGCTGGATTTGGACGCAAGGCTGCATTTTACCCAAGGGTGGCTGGTTGTTACGAACCGTCGCCTGATCGGCCAAGCCCCCGGCGAAAAGGATTTCCAAAGCTGGGACATCGCCTCTGGCACGACGCTGGCCCACAGCGACCACGCCGGCGTCGGCACGCTGGAGCTGTCCGACGGACAGCGCAGGCTGGCGAGCTGGCGCTACACGCTGGGCCACAACACCGACGCTCTGCGGCTGGCCGACGCGTTCGACGCCCAGCGCAATGCCCTGGCCACCGGTGCCCAAGCCGCGCACCCCGACGCGGAGATCTGCCCCACCTGCAAGGCGCCCCTGCCGCCCGGTGAAGAGAACTGCCCGCAATGCAGCCGCGAACAAGAGCAGCCGCCCTCGACCTGGGCGCTGCTGCGCCTGTGGCGCTTCGCCCAGCCGTATCGGTGGGAATTGCTGGCCGGTTTCGCCCTGCTGCTGATTGGCACGGCCGCCACCCTGGTGCCGCCGTACCTGACGATGCCCTTGATGGACAAGGTGCTGATCCCCTACCAGAACGGGCAACCGGTCGATTACCGCCTGGTTACGCTCTACCTTTCCGGCCTGTTTGGCGCCGCGCTGGTGGCCTGGGTGCTGGGCTGGGCGCGCACTTATCTGCTGGCGCGCGTGTCCGAGCGCATCAGTGCCGACCTGCGCACGACCACCTACGAGCACCTGCTCAAGCTGTCGCTCGAATACTTCGGCGGCAAGCGCACGGGCGACCTGATGGCGCGCATCGGCTCGGAAAGCGACCGGATCAGCGTGTTCCTGTCGTTGCACCTGCTCGATTTCGCCACCGACGTGCTGATGATTGCGATGACGGCGGTCATCCTGGTCTCGATCGACCCCTGGCTTGCGCTCGTCACCCTGGTGCCGCTGCCGTTCATCGCGTGGATGATCCACCTGGTGCGCGACCGCCTGCGCCACGGCTTTGAGAAAATCGACCGGATCTGGTCGGAAATCACGAACGTGCTGGCCGATACGATCCCGGGCATCCGCGTAGTCAAGGCCTTTGCCCAGGAAAAGCGTGAGGTGACGCGCTTTGCCGAGGCCAACAAGCACAACCTGGCGATCAACGATCGCGTCAACGCGGTCTGGTCACTATTTACCCCGACCGTCACGCTGCTGACCGAAGTCGGGCTGCTGGTGGTATGGATTTTCGGGATCTGGCAGGTCAGCCACGACGCCATTACCGTCGGTGTGCTGGTAGCGTTCCTGACGTATATCAGCCGCTTCTACACGCGCCTGGATTCCATGAGCCGCATCGTGTCCGTCACGCAGAAAGCGGCGGCCGGTGCCAAGCGCATCTTCGACATTCTCGACCACGTGTCGAGCGTGCCGGAGCCGGTCAAGCCTGTACACATCGAGAAGGTGGATGGCGCGATCGAGCTACGCGACCTGGGCTTCCGTTACGGCAACCGCGCGGTGATCCGCGGCCTGAACCTGTCGATCCAGCCGGGCGAGATGATCGGGCTGGTGGGGCACAGCGGCTCGGGCAAGAGCACGCTCGTGAACCTGATCTGCCGCTTCTACGATGTGTCGGAAGGCGCGATCCGCTTGGACGGCACCGATATCCGCTCGCTGCCCGTGTCGGAGTTCCGCCGCAACATCGGGCTGGTGCTGCAGGAGCCGTTCCTGTTCTTCGGAACGATTGCCGACAACATTGCCTACGGCAAACCCGGCGCCACGCGTGAAGAGATCGTTGCCGCCGCGCGTGCCGCCCACGCCCACGAGTTCATCCTGCGCCTGCCGCACGGCTACGACTCGCTGGTGGGTGAACGCGGCCAGGCGCTGTCGGGCGGCGAACGCCAGCGTATTTCGATTGCGCGCGCGCTGCTCATCAACCCGCGCATCCTGATCATGGACGAGGCCACGTCTTCCGTGGATACGACCACCGAGAAGGAAATCCAGAAGGCGCTCGACAACCTCGTGCAGGGCCGCACGACCATCGCCATCGCGCACCGTTTGTCGACGCTGCGCAAGGCCGACCGCCTGGTCGTCATGGATCGCGGCCAGATTGTCGAAGTGGGCAACCACGATGAACTGCTCGCGCGCGAAGGGGCGTACTACAAGCTCTATCAGGCGCAGGCCCGCAATGTCGATGCCGACACCGATCTGACCAGCGACGGCGAGCGCGTGGACGCCGCCGCGCCGGCTTACGCGCAGTGACCCTCCATTTGAAATGACTGCGATGCAAACGCCCGATTTCACCCTGAGCCGCAACGGCTTCGGCAAGCTTGTGATGACCCTGGCCGATGGCACCGTGCATGAAGGCGTGGTGCCCGTGCGCGCGTTTCCGATCTCTGCCGCCGGCGAGGGCTTGAGCCTGATGAGCACCGACGGCCGCGAGCTGGCATGGATCACACAGCCCGATGGGCTGCCCGCGCCGATGCGCGCGCTGATCGAAGCCGAACTCGGTGCGCGTGAATTCATGCCCGAGATCCGCAAGATCGTCGACGTATCGACCTACGCCACGCCCAGCACGTGGACGGTGCAAACCGACCGCGGCCAGACAGACCTCGTGCTGCGCGGCGAAGAAGACATCCGGCGCCTGACCGGCACCACGCTGCTCATTTCCGACAGCCACGGCATCCACTACCTGATCCGCGACCTGCTTGCGCTGGACAAGCACAGCCGCAAGATTCTCGACCGGTTCCTTTAAGCCCGCGCGGCCACACAACCGCGCCGCCGCGCCGCCGTTAGCGGGGTGCCGGCTGCACCGCAGTCATCACTTGGTCGAGCAGGGTTTCAGCCTGCTTCCAGGAGGCAGGCTGGTTGTAATCGCCCGCCGTGGTGACGATCACCATGTCGAGCCCGGGCACGATCCACAGGCGCTGGCCACCGTTGCCGATGCCACCGATCCACGCCTGTTCGGTGCCGCCAGCCGCCACCTTGCCGAGCCACCACTGATAGCCGTATTGCAAGCCCATGCCGGTATCGATGTGCGGGCGTGTTGATTCGGCGATCCACTCCGCGGGCACGAGTTGCCGCCCGTTCCACTGGCCGTGCTGCAGCACGAGTTGGCCGATGCGCGCGAGGTCTCGGGGGCGCAGGCGCACGCCGGCAAACGCCAGCGGGCGGCCACGGTAGTCGTCTACCCATTCCCAATCGGTGATGCCCAGCGGTTCGAACAGTTGCTTGCGCGCGTACTCCGGTAACGACGTGCCGACGCGCTCTGCCAACAATTGCGCCAGTACCGCCGTGTTGCCGCCGTTGTAATTGAACTGCGTGCCAGCCGGAGCCGCCATCGGGCGGTCGAACACGTAATGCGCCTGAGACGTGTGCCAGAACAGTCCGAACTCGTCGTTGTTCAAGAAGCTCGTCGCACGCCATTCGTTCCAGGCAAGGCCGCTCGACATCGACAGCATCTGCGAAAGCGTGATCGCCTCGCGGCCATCGCGATTCAGATCCGCCAGCCCGGGAAACAACGACAGCACTGGCGTGTCGAGCGGCGGCATCTTCCCCTGCCCTTGCGCAATGCCCCACAGCAGGCTCGTCACCGATTTGCTGATCGAGCGGATGTCGTGAAGCGTGCTGGCGTCGAACGTGCGCGTGGTGCGGAACAGGTCCTTCACGCGCTCATCCTTGCCGGCGTGATAGACCTCCGCCACCAGATGGCCATGACGCACCACGAGCAGGCTGTGGAAGTTGATATCGGCGTCGGCAACACTGCGCAAGACTGTGCAAAGGCGGCCGGAATCGAAACCGGCCGCAGCGGGGTCGGCCTCGGTCTGCCAGCCATCGTTCAACTGCGCGGGCGCGTCGCAGGGCGCTGCCTGGGCGCCGCCTACCGCGCAAACCAATGCCAAAGCGATGCCGATGCTGCGCAGTCGTAGCGTCATCCCAGCCCCCCCATTGATGGGGCCCAAGTATCGTAACCGGCACTTGCAAGTTCAAGTGCTCTGCGACGAATGGTCGATCTGGGCGACCAAACGGCAGTGGATCGGCCATCCGGAGGAGCCTCCAGCCCGTGGCGGAACCTGGGCCCGCGTTACCATGTCGGACCATTCTTATTCATCAGTCACATCACAGGCACCTATGGTCACACGTCGAACCCTTCTTGCCTCCGCATCCGTTACCGCCACGCTGGCGGCGCTCGGCATCACGCCCGAAGCGCTGGCCGCCAATCGCGTCAAGCTGGGCGATGCCGCGCCGTTTTCTTTCGATGCTCTGATCGAGCGCGCCCGCACGATGGCCGGCAAGCCGTACACGCCGCCGGCTACGGCGCCTGCCGACATCCTGGCCAAGATCGATTACGAGGCGCACGGCAAGATCAAGTTCGACACCGCCCACGCGCTCTTTGCCGACGGCCCGGGCCAGTTTCCGGTGACGTTCTTCCACCTGGGCACGTTCTTCCGCGCGCCGGTGCGCATGCACGTGGTGGAAAAAGGCGCCGCACGTGAGATCGTCTACGACGAGTCGTACTTCGACATGCCCGCCGACAGCCCGGCGCGCAAGCTGCCGCGCGGCAGCGGCTTTGCGGGTTTCCGCTTTCAGGAAAGCCGTCTGGGCGACCAGAAAAAGCTCGACTGGAAAAAGAACGATTGGGTCGCCTTCCTGGGCGCGTCGTACTTCCGCGCCATCGGCGAGCTGTATCAATACGGGCTCTCCGCACGCGGGATCGCGCTTGATGTTGCGCAGGCCGGCAAGCCCGAAGAGTTTCCCAATTTCACGCACGTGTGGTTCGACACGCCGGCAGACAACCGCGCCGATTCCGTGACGATCTACACGCTGCTCGACGGCCCGAGCATCACGGGTGCATACCGTTTTGTCATGCACCGCACGAAGGGCGTGGTGATGGATATCGACACGGCCATCTTCCTGCGCAAGGACGTGGACCGTTTCGGCATCGCACCTGCCACGTCGATGTACTGGTTCTCGGAAACCGCCAAGGGCACCGCCATCGACTGGCGCCCCGAGGTGCACGATTCCGACGGCCTGGCGCTCTGGACCGGCAGCGGCGAACGCATCTGGCGCCCGCTGAACGATCCGCCGCGCACGATGGCATCTGCCTTTGGCGACAACAACCCGCGCGGCTTCGGCCTGCTGCAACGCGACCGGGATTTCAACGACTATCAGGACGGCGTGCACTACGAGCGCCGCCCGAGCCTGTGGGTCGAGCCGCTGGAGGGCTGGGGCGAAGGCGCCGTGCAGCTCATCGAGATCCCGACCGACGACGAGATCCACGACAACATCGTCGCCATGTGGGTGCCGAAAGCGCCGGCGCGCGCGGGCAGCCAATACCGTCTGCGCTATCGCCTGCACTGGCTGGCCGACGAGCCGTATCCGACACAACTGGCGCGTTGCGTAGCCACGCGCATGGGCAACGGCGGCCAGCCGGGCCAGCCGCGTCCGCACGGCGTGCGCAAGTTCATGGTCGAGTTCAAGGGCGGCCCGCTGGAGAAGCTGCCCTTCGGCACCAAGCCGGAGGCAGTGCTCTCTACCTCGCGCGGCACGTTCTCATACGTGTTTACCGAAGCCGTGCCGAACGGCGTGCCGGGCCACTGGCGCGCGCAGTTTGATCTGACGGTCGACGGAAAAGAGCCGGTGGATATGCGGCTGTTCCTGCGCCTGGATGGCAAGCCGTTGTCGGAGACGTGGCTGTACCAGTACCACCCCACCATCAAAACGTCGCAAGTGTACGAATAGAAGAGGACACCTCCGCTTTATTGCGTGAGAATCACGGCCAAAAAGGGAGGAGTGCGTCGCAATAAAATCAACGGCTTGCGCTGGTGTTTTGAACACCATCCACCGCGCAAACGATATCTCTGCGTGGCGACGAGACATGGCACGCGATGCACTTCTTCAGAAAAAGAAGAGGAAATTTTTAGAGCAATTGATGCAACACTAAGCCCACCTCGGTGGGCTTTTTTTTTTGCGTGGCCGAATCACGCCGGTCCTCGTATCGCCCAAGACCGACGAAGAGAAGAAGATCGCAGAGGCCGTCTGCGCGCGCATGGCCGCAGACGCTGTTCGTCGCCTGCGTGTCGTCACACTGGCGCGCGACCAAGCCCGGCGAGATAGATCTGCTGTCGCTCGCCATCATCACCGGCGATCCGCCGCCCGATTCCAATCAAGCCGGAGAACACTGATGCGTGGTTGAACCCAGAGCCGCGCCCTCTGTCCGTGAAGCTGTAAAACGAGTCCTCAAAAGCCTCACTCCGCGCCTCAATACCCGACGAGGACCACCGCCCAGCAATTGAGTGTCCCTAGACCGTACATTTTTCCGTTTCATCATGGCGCATTGCCGAAAACAGTATTAAGTGGAACGCAGATTGGCCGATAAGAAGACGTACGGCCCAAGACCTTGCCCAGCTGTGTCGGCCAGATTGAGGAAATCACGCAGCCGAATGCACCAGTGGTGGAAGGAAGTTCAGCTGCCGCTCATACCGTAGCCAAGCAGACCGATGCACTGCGTCGCGCGCGCAATCTTCAAACTTGGGAACGGCACGTTGGCCGCTTGAGCGCCCCGCAACTGCGGTTCCCGGAATTTGGCAACAGAAGCGCGTGCCACAGGTCATTCGTTTTGCGCTCAGTTGTCGAATGCGGTGTCGCTCTTCTTGTTTCGCCGATATTTGTCACCACCCGATCTCATGCTCACACCGCTCATTCTGGTAGGTATTGTGATCATGTCCTGCCTGATGAGCGTGGGCATCCTCGGTTCGCTGCTTCGGACTGGGGTGCCCGGTATAGGCCGCTGGTGCGTCGCTCACGCACTTTTGGCCACTGCTTTGGCATGGATGTTGGCCGCCGGTGCTCAGCCAGGACAGTTCACCACCTTTGGAGCCGCGTTCATTGCTCTGACAGCCTTGCTGTTGCTCGTGCAGGGGATGCGGCAGTTCTTCGGCAAGGCTTACGCACGGCACGACGAAACCGCGGCGTTCGTCATCGCCTTCGCTGCGGTGGTGTACTTTACTTACGTGTCGCCAAACATGGGTGCGAAGATCGCGCTGGTATCCACATTGCTCGCCTATGCAAGGATCGCCGTGGGTACGTTGGCGCTGCGTCACGCGCCGCGTGACGGTGCGCGCTACCCTTATCGATTCGTTGCAGCAGCCGCTTTTCTGGGCGCGTTATTCCATATCGCGCGGGCCGTCGCCGGAGGCTTCGGTGTGCCGCAAATGGCCATGCTGGAGCCCTCGCCCTGGAACGTTTTGTTTCTCGGGCTCGCGATCGTCACATTGCCGTGCATGTCTACCGGGATGGTGATGCTTGCGCATGACCAACTTGCACGAAAGATGGAACAGCTCGCGAGTATTGACGAACTGACCGGTGCACTGATGCGACGCGCCTTCATGGAAAAGGCGAACGCCTTGCTTCGCGAGGCGGCTGCAAAGGGCACGCCGGTGTCGATCGCGATTCTGGACATCGACGAGTTCAAAGCCGTCAACGACGCTTTTGGCCATGCGGTCGGGGACCGGATCCTTAGACATTTCGCATCTGTTGTGTCTGCACGCCTGCGGTCGCGCGACATTCTTGGGCGTCTGGGTGGCGAGGAATTCGCGATTATTTGCGTGGATGCGCGCAAGCGAGACGCAGCCGCTTTAACAAATGAACTGCGGCTTGCCGTCGAACGATCGCCCAAAGATGGCGTGGGCTGTACGTTCAGCGCGGGCGTCGAAAGCGTCATGCCCGGAGATACGTTGGAGGTAGCCTTGGCGCGGGCGGACGCTGCGCTGTATCTAGCAAAGGCAACAGGACGCAATCGAGTCGTCACGGCGCCAGAAGTCGACGAACGCGACGTCGAAACGCTGGAACCGCACCGACTTTAAAAGCCAATTTCCTGAACCGACGATGGCGGAACTGTCGTTTTAAGAAGACCATCGCATCACTTCCCAACTCAAAACCAGTTCAACCAAGCGGCTTTCAATGGAGAGCACATTTCTCCCCTCTCATGGGTGGTTAAGTTTCTTGTCAATCCACTGATAATGAAAGCACGCAGGATGCTCATTGGTCCCTATCTTTGCGTCTCCTGCGCTTTCCGACGCTCATCCGAGGGTGGAGGCGTCAGCGCCCGAGTCGTGTGCAGTGGCGCTTTTTTTCCGGCAGAAGCAAACGTTTAGCAAAAATGAGCAGGGCCGATGTCCTGCCGCATCAGGGACCGACGTTGAACGATGTCAGCCAGAACAACCCCGCCGGCTCTGCCACCCGATCCCAGCTGTATTTAGGCGGATCAGACAGCCCGCTACATCGGCATGCTCATCGTCTTGCAGGCCGACGACGTCAAAGAGCCGGTCGTCATCTCTGCCGGCAGCTATCGGTGCAAGCGCGCCCGCGCGCTGACTGACTTTGCACGGGCGTCGGCGCAGATTTCGCATTTGATTGAGGCAGGGGTGTAGGCGTTTGGCTGGGGCTCGCATCGCTAGGCGAGACGCCTGGAGCGGTGCGGGGTTGGCCGCTATCGCCCGAATGAAATCATCCGACCCATGGATGCGCATTGCACGCAGAGTGGGCATTCACGACGATGTGGCAGAGGCATCAAATGCAGAGTTGGCGAGATGTCTGACCATCAAGTCAACGAATGCAGACAAGCGGTTAAGCCGCCTCAAGTCACGGTGGTAGCCCATCCATATCTCGCGATGCGGTGGTTCTGCGTCCAGCTCCAGCCGACGGATACCGTGGGTCTGGTCACCCAGCGGGCGCGGCAGCACCGCAATGCCCATTCCCATCGCGCACATCTGCGCTTTGACGTTTCGGTTGTTCGAATGCAGCGCGACTCCTGCATTCGGAAACATTTCTCTCAGCCACGCCGTATCCGGAAACGAACCACTTAGCACATCCGGCGTGATCAGCCGATATCCGCTGCCGTCGCCAGCGATCGGGGCGGGCCCGGTGGCAGACACATAGACGCCATAGCGCATCTGGAGCAACCGCCGTTGGACGATGTCCTGCTCCTCGAACGGGACAATGCGAAACGCTACATCAGCCTCCCGTTGCGCCAGGTTGAACAGGCGCGTTCCGGTGAGCACCTCGATCTGGACTTGGGGATATTTGGCCGCATACGCCGCCAGCACCGGAGGCAACACGTAGGCGCCGAACCAGTCGGCAGACGTCACGCGTAGCGTGCCGTCGAGCGCTTGTTGTTTGCCGGCCAGTCTCCGCTCCATCGCCAGCGCTCCCTCTTCGATCTGCTCGGCAAGCGGAAGCACTCCCATCCCTTCTTCAGTCAGAACGAAGCCGTCGGCCGTCCGCTGGAACAGCACCTGCCCTGTGGCTTCTTCCAAAGCGCGCAATCGCCTGCCCACGGTCGGGTGGCTTAGGCGCAGAGCCCGTGCGGCGGCACCGAGCGTTCCTGTGCGAGCGACAGCAAGAAAGATCCTGACATCACTCCACTCCATGCCACCCCCTTACAAAAATGAACGGATGGTGTTCATTATATTCAGTTGATGAACAGTATCGAACGTTGCGAGACTACGCTCCATCGCATGCCGAACGATCGGCTGCAGCAACGGCCTGGTTGGCTCCGTTCGAGCTAAGGCCTGACTTCTGGAGCAAGCAAAGCAAATGGAAATCGGAATCATCGGCCTTGGTGCGATGGGCCGGGAAATCGCACGCAACCTGGCTGCAGCCGGCCACAAGGTTGTCGCATGGAATCGCTCGGGCGGGAGCGTCGCAGACGTGCGAATGGTGGATACGCCAATGCAAGCATTGCAAGCCGACATGGCATTGACCATGTTGTCCGACGACTCGGCCATCCGCAGTGTGCTGATGGAAGGCGATCTGCTGGCGCAGGCAAGACCTGGCTTGGTGCATGTGGTGGCGTCCACGATCTCGGCTGCGTTTTCACAAGAGCTGGCGGATCATCATCGCGCCCACGACATCGCCTTTGTCGCCGCGCCGGTACTGGGACGGCCTGATGTCGCTGCGCGGGCGGAGCTCAACATTCTTGCCGCCGGTGACCCAGCCGCGATCGATAAGGTCATGCCTGCGCTGGAGCTGATCGGTAAGCGCATCTGGCGCATGGGCGACGATCCGCGCATGGCCTGCGCCGCTAAATTGGCGTGCAACATGATGATCAGCTTCGCGATCGAAGCGATGGCCGAAGCGGTGGTGCTGACCGAAGCGCATGGTGTGCCGCGGGAACGCTTTCTGGAATTGATCCTCGGCACCTTGTTTGGCTCTCGCCCCTACCAGACCTACTCCGGCAACATCATCAAGAACGAATACCCGCCAGGCTTCAAGGCGACACTGGGCCTGAAGGATCTGCGGTTGGCGAAAGAAGCCGCACGGGACGCCAACGGCGAGCTACCTATGCTCGACGTCGTTTATGCACGCATGCAGGACGCTGTGGATGCCGGCTACGGCGACCAGGACTGGTCGGCGATGGTCAGAGCCACCTTGGGTGGGAATTGAAGTCCGTGGCCATATTGCTATCAAACCCAACTGCACGCCCGCTGCGCCGCTTAGACGCCGATGCGGACACCGATACAGAAAAGACAATCATGAAATATCGACATGCAATGACCAAGCTGTTTGCCCTGTGCAGCCTTCTGACGATGTCCCTGCTGCTGCAGTGTGCAGCCCACGCGGCCGCTCCCTTTGCACGTACATCAGCGCCGGGCTTTTTCCGTTTCATGTTGGGCGCTTACGAGGTGACGGCGCTCAATGACGGCACGCTGGAATTGCCGGTTGACCAGTTTCTGACAAACACCACCGCGCAAAAGGTCGACGACGTGTTGGCCGAGAATTACCTGCAAAGTCCGCTCGAAACGTCCTACAACGCCTTCCTGATCAATACGGGTGCCAAACTGATTTTGATCGATACCGGCGCAGGAAACATCTTCGGCCCGCACCTGGGGAAGCTGGCAGCCAACATGAGGGCATCCGGTTATGCGCCGTCCCAGGTGGATGAAATCTACATCACGCACATGCACGCAGACCATATTGGTGGCCTGACGACGGATGGAGAAATGCGCTTTTCCAATGCGATCGTCCGCGTCAATCGTCGTGAGCTGGATTACTGGCTGAGCGAGGCGAACATGGCCAAGGCGCCGGAGGGCAATCGCGGCGACCAAAAGGGCAGCTATCGCCGTGCCATGGCGATCATGGAGCCCTACATCAGGGCGGGCCGCGTGCAGCCGTTTGACGGCGAGCAAGAGTTGAGCCCCGGCATCCTGGCGTACCAGAGCGCTGGACATACACCCGGGCACGTGGGCTACATGATCGAGAGCCGGGGACATCGCTTGATGGTGGTGGGAGACATCGTCCATGTCGCGGCCGTTCAGTTTGAAGATCCGACGGTCACCGTTTCGTTCGATAGCAACAGCCAGTTGGCCGAACAGGAACGCATCAAGGAATTCACCCGCATCGCCAACGACAAGATACTTTTCGCCGCCGCTCACGTGCCTTTTCCGGGACTGGGGCATTTGCAAGCGGATAAGCATGGCTTCCGTTGGATTCCCATCAACTACTCGGCTGGGAAATAAGTCTCAACAGACGCAGCGATCCAACCGCTCGACGACGACCTGGCTGACCTGGACCACCGGCACGATGTCGGTGTAGTTGGCGATGTCGCCCAGGATCTCGCCGCAGTGCGGCCTGTCGGATCTGATTGAGGCGCGGGTGTAGTGCACCCGGCCGCGGCCGCCGCTCACGGTTGAGCGGAAGGCCAACCCCGACCTATACGCCAATTGCCCGCTACAGGCCGTGCAGAAACTCGATCACTGCGGTATTCACACGTTCTGGTGCCTCTTGCTGCAGCCAGTGGCCGGCTCCTTGGATGATTTGAGAGCCTCGTAGGCCCGGCACAAGCTTGGGCATCATGCTGATGATTTCTTGCATGCCAGGTATTGCTAGCCCAGTGTCATATTCGCCGACCAGGTAAAGGGCAGGCGTCTGGACCTGCAGCCCGCTGAAGGCGGCCTGAAGGTCCCAGTTTCGATCAAGGTTCCGGTAGTAGTTCAGACCACCGCGAAACCCCGAGGCCGCAAACGCGCTCACAAAGACTTCGAAGTCGTGTTCGCTGAGCCAGGTCGGTAGCGCAGCAGGTTGCGGCAGAGCGTCGAGTAGCCCTGCCTCTCGAGGTACGAGACCGAAAGGGTTAGGCGTGTTGATGTCGCGCGGACCCGCGTCGCCCGATGCCCAGAAATAGAGTTTGCGCAGCGTAGTGGCAACGTCGGCCTCAAACTCTCTCTCCGCGTATCCCGGTTGCGCAAAGTAGTGCGTGTAGAACCACGCCTGCTGCATCACGGGAAACAGTTTGCTCGGCGTCAGCGGAGCCCTGTCCATCATCGGAACTCCGAGCGCGACCACAGCGCGAAAGCGATCCGGCCGCACCAGCGCAGCCTGCCATGCAATGGTTGCGCCCCAGTCATTGCCCACCACGACCGCGTTTTGCTCTCCTAGAGCCTCGACGAGCCCCACAAGATCACCAATGATATCCAGCGTCGTGTACTGCGCTTGCTCAGCCGGACAATCACTTCGGCCGAAACCGCGCATATCTGGGGCGACCGCGCGAAATCCCGCGCTCGATAACGCAGCCAACTGGTGCCGCCATGCGTAAGACGTCTCGGGAAACCCATGAAGAAGCAGCACCGGTGGCCCCGCTCCCTGTTCGGCGACACCCAAGCGGATGCCATTGGTTTCAATGAAGGTCTGGGTGAATGTCTGCATGGTCACGCTCCAATCGTTGCCGAAAACCGTGACAAATCGTAACATCAAATGTCACAATTAACCTGCTTGACCAAGATGAAACGGGACACAAGGCTCGCGAGACTTCTCCATGTACTCATTCACATGCACCTGCGTGGCGGTACGACGAATTCCGAGACCATCGCAAGGATGCTGCACACGCAGCCGTCGCTCGTTCGACGCACGATGGCCGCGCTGCGTGAAGCCGGTTATGTCGAATCAATAGCGGGCCCCGGAGGTGGTTGGTCGCTCGCCCGAGAACTGAGCGACCTTACTGTGCGTGACGTATATGCGGCTATCGCGCATAAGAACGCATTCTCGATCGGCAGAGCCGAGGACAACCCGGCGTGCCCTGTGGAATCAGCGGTCAACCGATTCCTCGACGACGCGCTGGGGGCGGCAGAAGCCGCATTGCTCAATCATCTGGCCCAGATGCGCCTCTCCGACATCGCCGATGTGCGTGAGGGCGCAAGATGATTGAGGCTCTCATCGCCAGTGCGGCGGGTGGCGTCGGAAACGCCATCGCGGCGGTCAACGACTCAGGTGTGGCACTCCCGCCTTTTTTACTGGTAGGAAACTGTCACCACCGCGAGCGCGGATTCCACTCCCGGCGCGCGCGACAAAGTCAGCGTGCCGTTGTTTGCCGCCAGCAAGCTGGCCTTGAAGCCGGCGTACTTGACGAGCACGTCCGGCTTGTCGCGCGAATCGCCCACTCGCAGAGGCTCGAGCGATAACGCCGCGCGCGCCTCCACCGACACATCAACCGGCACCACCCGCACTGCAGCCGAGCGAAAGTCCAACACCACTTGATCGCCGGACGCGGATTCGCGCGCCTGCAACGCGTTTCCCGCACCGATTGACTGCTGCACAGGCTGCACGCGAAACCCGGCCTGGACGATGGCGCCAGTGAAATAAATCACGCCGCCCTGGGTGCCGCCCGCCAGCGCGCAACCGGCTCCGAGGGCCGCCACTGCGGCGACGGCCGTTGCCTTGTAGACCTTCAACATGAGGACCCCGATGTGTTGCATCCGGCCGCCTTCAGACGGACCGGCGCAATAGTTTTTTACGATTTTCATCGTCCTCAGGATCGATCTCATTGTGGATTGCGGGCATCCCTGATTGCGGGTCAGACGGCGAAGCCCGCAGATGCGCGCCTCTCACGGCGCCGGCCACACCTCCAGCGCCTGCATCAACTGCTTGCCCAGCGGAATACGCTTGGCCATGTCGCCCTCGCGTGGCATGTCGATGTTCAGCGCGAAGGCATACACGCGCCCGGCACGCTCCACCCAGCCGACCCACCAGCCGATTTGCGGCTGGTATTCCGTGGCAACGCCCGTTTTGGCATACAGCGCGGCATCGCCCTGCTGCTCGATCAACAGCATGCGGTAGACCATGTCCCAGGTGCGCGGCTTCACCGGCAACTGCTTGAGCGCCATGCGGCTGGTGAAGCGCGCCTCTTCGAATGCGGAAATCTCCAGCGGGCCGCGTAGCCAGAATTGATCGATCACGCTGCCGAGTTGGCGATTGCCGTAGTCGAACGCATCGACGTAGGCCTGCATGCGTTCAAAGCCCACGCGACGCGCCACCTCCTGGTAGATCGGCACGGCCGAAAGGCGGATCGCCTCGGGCAACGCCATGTCGTGCTCCCACTGCTTGTAAGGCTGTGGCTTGCCGCCGTAAGGCAGCACCTCCTGATCGTCGCGCACGGCGCCCGTATCGAAGGCGATCAGGCTGTTCGGAATCTTGAACGTGGATGCCGGGTGGATGCGCCGCGCGGCCCGCGCCGGGTCGACGACGTACGTGCGATCGGCGCTGATGTCCATCAGCACGAAGGTGCCGGAGACGCCGGCAGCGTCGAACACGCGCTTGAGGTCATTGCGCACGACCAGCTCGGCGTGGGCAGTGGCGCTGCTCATGGCAACGGCGCAGGCCGTGAGGGCAAACGCGAAGGTCTTCGACCAGCGAGAGAACATGAAACGCTCCTTGAAATGGGTGGATGGCTGCCGGCAACCGTCGATGCGCAGATAAGCCAGCGCTGCGCATCGTAGGGAGCGCGCCATGCCGCCGCCAGCGTGCACGCCAAGCCTCACGTCACGCGCGTAACGCCTGTAACAATCGGCTTGGCGCACAATGGCGCCACGTTTTGTTTCGCTTCGCCTGATTGCCTGCATGACGCCGCCTGCCCTGCCCGCCCTCCATGTCGAGCTGACCACCCCGCAAACCGTGGATGGTCGGCGCGCGCCGTTCCAGAGCCTGTGGCTGCTGGTGCGGCTGGCATACGCGCATCGTCTGTCGCCGGAACAACCGCTGGTACGCCTGGCCGACCTGCGGGGCGCCGTGTCGGACGCCAGCACGCAGCGCATGATGATCAGCCGCGCGTTTCGCGACTGGCAGAACTGGGGCGTGCAGGCCGGCTGGGGCGAACAGCGCGACCGCGAGCCGCGCTTCCTCAACGCAGACAAGCGCAGCCAGGGGCCGTTCTGGCTCTCGCCCGAAGACGCAGCGCGCGTGGTCTGTGTGGTTGAAGGACGGATTGCCGATGACGCAGATGTGCGCGCCTTCCTCGGGATTGCCGTGCCGGATGGCAGCACGGACAACAGCACCGAAGTTAATGCCAGCGCGCTGTCCGGCCCGGCCCCTGGCACGCCCAACCCCGTGTTCTGGCACGCCTTTCTGACCGCGCGCCACGCCATGCGCGAAGGCCGCCTGTTGCATGCACTGGGCGCCAGCACCGGCGCGTCTGACACCGAGCGCGGCGGTGCTCTGCTCGCGCTGCGCCACGCCAGTGACGCCGCCGACAACGACTTCCAGCGCGCCCTCGTCACCCTGGGTGAGGCGATGGCCGCGCGACGCCTGGGCGACTCCACACGCGCCAGTGCCCTGCTCTCGCAACTGCGCGCGCACCGCCGGCAGCGGCACGTGCTCGGCAACGATTACCTCGCCGCCATGGAGCGCATCGTCACCGCGTGGTGTGCGTATGACCGCCGCGACCTCGACCTCGCTGCCGGCCTGCTCGCTCGTCTGGCCGATGCCGAGCCCGGCCGCAGCCTGCTGCGCTATCACCCGCAGATCCGCTTCGAGTGGAACAATCTCAGCGCCCTCATCGAGCGCGCCCGCCTGCTCTACGCCGATGCCGACGGCATTGCATTGGACGTACGCGCCCAGGCCGCACAGCGCATCGTCGCGCAATTCGAAACCGCGCTGGCTGCCGCACTGGAAAGCCAGGCGTCCGACGCTGTGCAGCAGGTTGCCGCCAACCTCGGCATGACGTGCTGGCTGCTGCGCGATGTGCTCGGCAACTTAGCGCATGCCGACGGCACGGTCGATGCCGTCCGCTGGTTGGCCATGAGCGAATGGCAAGCGCTGCGCAATGGCGGGCCGCTGCAATCGGCGTGGAACGCCATCGCGCTGATGCGGATTGCTCGGGCCGACACGTGCCGCGCTGCGCTTACGTTGACCGACCTGCGCACGCAGGCCGGTCCATTTGCAGAAGCCTTTGATGCGCGCTACTGGCCGCAGCGCTGGACCGACGTGGCGGCACTGCGCCTGCGCGAACACGACAGCGGCCGACATCGCTACGGCCATGTGCAGGTGAGCGGGTTGCTACTGGAACTGGCATGGTTTGCCCACGCAGACGGCGATCACATCACCGCCCGCACGACAATGGACCGTCTCTCCCAAGCCATGCAAGACCTGGCACCACACGATCGCGCGTACTTCGTCCAGGCGCTGAAGCAGCTTACGCACACGGCAGAAGCGGCGCCTTAAGCTGCGACCCAAGCAGATAGACGGACGGAAAATTTCGTTGCATAGCTAATGATCAGTCGCTAGACTACCGCACATGTTCGATCATTGCCTCTACTTCAACACCACCGCACTGGCGCGCTCTGTCGAGCGCGAATGGACTGCCGCGTATGCGCCGTTCAGCCTGACGCCGCCGCAAGGCTTTGTGCTGCGCGTGGTACTTAAACAGCCCGGGGTGCTCAACCGCGAATTGGCCGAAGTGCTGGGCATTGCGCGGCCCACCGCCACACGTCTTGTCGACGGCTTGATCGCCAAAGGTCTGGTAGAGCGCCAACCCTCCGCAGAGGATGGCCGCGAGTGGAACCTCTTCCCCACGGATGCCGCGCGCAAACTGGAAACCGCGTTGCAGGCCGCGAGCGCCAAGGTGGCACGGCGCGTGCGCGAGCATGTCGGCGCCGGGGCGTTCGACGATACGGTGCAGGCCATCCGTGAGGTCCGCAGTGCACTGAACACGTAAAGCAATCGGGGGCGGCATGTGCCGCTTTTTTGATTGGCAAATAGTTGCATCACTACGCATATAACCCAGGAGGAACCCGTATGGTCACCGTTCTCGTCACCGGCATCGAGCCATTTGAATCCGACCCGACCAACCCATCGTGGGACATCGCGCAGGCGCTCGACGGCACGCAGGTGGATGGCGCAGTCATCGTGGCGCGGCAGTTGCCGTGTGTGTTTGGTGTTGCCAACGAGAGGTTGGTGGAAGCGATCGAGGAGACATCGCCCACCCTGGTACTCGCGCTCGGGCTGGCCTCGGGCCGAACCGAGATTTCGGTAGAGCGCGTGGCCATCAACGTGATCGACGCGCGCATTCCTGACAACGCGGGAAACCAGCCCGTTGATACGCCCGTGGTGGCCGATGGGCCGGCGGCGTATTTCTCCACGCTACCGATCAAAGCGATCGTGCAAACGCGGCGCGAGGCCGGCGTGCCGGCGGGCGTGTCGCAGAGTGCAGGCACATATAACTGCAACCACCTGTTCTACGGTTTGATGCACCACTTTGCCACGCGCGCACCACACATGCGTGGCGGCTTCATCCACGTGCCGACGACGCCCGAGTTGGCGGCGCGGCATGCGGGCCGGCCAAGCCTGTCGATCGATACCCAGATCAAAGGGATACGTCTGGCGGTGCGTACGGCGCTGGCCACGCAGGCAGATCTCAAGGTAGCCGGCGGTGCGGTGCACTGACACACGCAATGGCAAGTGGCTGACCCGACGCTACAGGCCAGCCACGCTTCTTCTTTCGCGCGAAAACCCTCAGGCCACCAGCGGCATGAGCAGCATCCGCGCTGCCAGTTCCTGTCGAAAGCTCTCCAGGGCCCGCGCGGCGGAATCGGCCCCGCGTGCCGTGTTCTGCAAGCGGATGCCTTCCACCTGATGGATGCCGACCGTGGCAAACACATAACGCAGGTATGGCATCAGAAAATCGGTCTGCGCGTGGGCGCCATCAAAGTTGCCGCCGGAAGCAGACACCACCAGCACCGAGCGATCGGTCAGCATGCCCACCTTGCCCGTCGGCGTGCGCCGGAACGTGCGTTCGGGCCGCACCACCAAGTCAATCCACGCCTTCAACGCCGAAGGCACTGTGTAGTTGTGCACCGGCGTGGAGATCAGCACGGCATCCGCTGCTTCCAGTTCGCCGATCAGCGTTTCCGACAGCGCAAGCTGCGCGCGGTGCGCCGCGGTGCGGTCGGCATCGGGCATGAGGCTGGCCTCGACAAAGCCGGCATCGGGATGCGGCAGCGGCGTCGCGGCCAAGTCGCGCTCAATGATTCGCAGGCTACCGACGGCTTCGGCCAATTGTGCAATCACCAACTGCGCGCCACGCCGGCTGTGCGAGCGATCGTCGCGTGGGCTCACGGTCACGTGGAGCAACGTTGTCATCGTGCAACTCCGGGTTGCATGTTCATGCCAAAGCGCAAGGCGCCTGCAAGCAGCCCATTGCGATAGTAGAAGCGATGGCCGAGCACGTTGGACAGCGGCGTGTCGAGCACGAGCCGTGCACAGCCCAGGCGCTCGGCTTCAGCCTTGAGGTGGTCCATCAGCACGTTGCCGAGGCCGCTGCTGCGCAGGTTGGCATCGGTCACCAGATCGTCGACATACAGGAACGAACCGTAGACGAGGTTCTCCTGCTGCCGATAACCCGCCAGAGCGACCGGCACGCCCTCGCGCCAGACGGCGATGAGGCGATAGCCGTCTTCCGCCTGCCGGCGCCAGCGCGCGGCCAGCTCGTCGGCGTTGGCAAGATGCGGCCGCAGTTGGTGCATGACGGGAAAGCACGCACGCAACGCGGCCTCGTCTTCGATGGGGCGGATGGTGTCCATGGTCATGCTTCCTCTGCGGCCACGGCGGCGGGCACCTGCGGCGCAAAGCGCATCGCAACGGCAATACGGTTCCACGCCTGGATGTTGGCGACAGCGGCCGTGAGGAACGCGACTTCCGTCCTGGAGAAATGCCGGAGCACGGCGTCGTATTGGTGATCTTCCACGCCGTGGTCGGCGGCGCGGGCCAGGGTGGTCAGCGCTTCCGTCCAGGCCAGCGCGGCCCGCTCGCGCGGCGTGAAAACCGCCGGTGTGTCGCGCCAGACTGCCACCAGATCGAGCTTGGCCGGCGCCACGCGCAGCTTGCGCGCCAGGTTCAAATGGAACTGCACGCAGAACGCGCAGCCGTTGATTTGCGAGGCACGCAGCTTGACGAGCTCGGTCAGCGGCTTTTCCAGCCCTGAGGCGTCCACCGCCTTGCCAAGCGCCTGCAACGCCGGGGCCACGCCGACGGCGGTGTCGACAAATTCCGTGTAGTCCATGCGAGGGGAGAGATCTTCCATGTCTGGCTCCTGCTGAAGGTCCGGGTTGGAGGAATGGTAATATCAGTGCTCGAACATCATATTCGAACTCTAACATCATGAGCAAGCGCACCCCTGCCGCCGGCAAGGAAAACGACCCGCCCCGCAACTCGCCCTCCATCCCCGAACCCGGACAGGGCAAGCGCGGTGAAGAAGGCTATCTTGGCTATCTGTTGCGCCAAGCCAGCGCCGCTCACCGGCTACGCATGGAGCGCGCCATGGCCGACGTGGGTGTCACGCTGCCGCAATTCCTGGTGCTCACGATGCTCCGGGCCTACACCGGCATCTCGAACGCCGACCTCGCCCGGCTGACCATGCTGACGCCCCAGACGGTAAGCGTGATCGTGACCAACCTGGAGCGCAGCGGCGCCATCACACGCCGGCCCCACGCCGTGCACGGCCGTATCCAGCACATCGACGTCACACCGGAAGGGTCGGCCCTGCTTGCCGCGTGCCGAGAACGCTCGGGCGGGATCGAGCAGGACTTGCTGGAAGGGTTCTCGCCCAAGGAAGAAGAAGTCGTGCGGCGTTGGCTCGTACACGTCGCAAGACTCGGTAGCGACAAATCCGCCCCCTGATCCGCGCGTCTTTTTCCTCCGCTGTCCTTGACTTCTGGATCGCCGCCACTATCATGCGATGTATCTTAAGATATATCTGATGATGCTCTTCAGGAGAATGGCAATGCGCGGATGGTTTGGACATCACCACAAAATGTGGATTCAAAAACACTTCATGATGGGTCGCCACGGCCATGGCGGACACGGTTTCGGGCGTGGCATGGGCGGCTTTGGCGGCCCCGGCGGCTTCGGGGAAGGCGATGACGAAGGCGGCAGCCCGTGGCGCGGCCGCCGGCTCAGTTCGGCCGACTTGCAGCTCGTGCTGCTGGCGCTGCTCAAGGGCACGCCCCGCCACGGCTATGAATTGATCAAGGCGGTGGAAGAACATTCGCTCGGCTTCTACACGCCAAGCCCGGGCATGGTGTACCCGGCGCTGTCGTATCTGGAAGACCACGGTTTTGCTTCCGTCACGGTCGAAGGCAACAAAAAGCGCTACGGCATCACGCCCGAAGGCGAAACATGGCTGGCCGAACGCCAGCACAGCGCCGACGCCATCCTCGCGCAACTGCGCGCCATGGGCGAGCGCGTGAAGCGCATGAACGAAGCCATGGCTTTCGACCGCGAAACCGACAACGCCGCCGAGTGGACTGACACGGGGCACGACCCGCTGCGCACCGCGCGCTGGCGCCTGAAGTTCGCCCTCATGGAAAAACGCTTCGCCTCGCGCGAAGAACAGCAGCGCGTGGCAGACATCCTGCTACGCGCTTTGAAAGAAATTACCGGCGAGCGGTAAGCGGCAAGCAGCAGCATCCGTCCAGCCGCCCGGGGGATGTTTCATCGCCCGGGCACCGCCTCGGTCCCCGGGTCACAGCCCTGGTCCATTTCGCAGCCATCTATGTTTGCCTTCAATCGCACACAAGGTCTCATGTCGCAGCTGCTCAGTTCTGTCAAACCCGCCACACGCCGCATGCGTGTGCGCGCAATCCATACCCTGTCGCCGCGCATGCGCCGCGTGGTGTTTACCGGCGTAGCCGCTGCGGATCTCGCCGATCTAGCGGGTGCCGCACCGGGCGCAGCCATCAAGCTGATGTTTCCGCACGATGCCGCAGGCACCGGCCGCACGCTTGGGCGCGCTTACACCATCCGCCGCTATCACGCCGCCCGTGGTGAACTCGAGATCGATTTCGTCGTGCACGACGAAACGCCCGCCACGCAGCACGGCCCGGCAGCACGCTGGCTCGAACACGCCGCCCCGGGCGATGAAGTGGAATTTGCCGGCCCCAAGCGCGGCTTCCGCGCCGACCCCGCCGCACCGTGGACGCTGCTCATCGGCGATGAAACTGCGTTGCCCGCCATCTTCGCAATTCTGGAAACCTTGCCCGCGCACGCGCAGGTGCTGACCTATATCGCCATTGGCGACGCCCGCGCCAGACTGCCCCTGGAAGGCGCCTTGGCAAGCCACCCGCGCAACCGCAGCATCCATTGGGTAGAGAGCGATACGGCGCACGCCGGCGCCATGATGGTCGGCGCACTCAGCGCCCAGCCCATGCCGACCGGCACGCCCCAGGTGTTCCTGGCCGGCGAGGCGTCCTTGCTCAAACAGGTCCGTACGCTGCTCGAAGGCGCCTGGGCCGTCCCGCGCGACGCCATCGACGCAAAGGGCTACTGGACGGCGGGGCTCTCGCGCGAAGAACGCAAGGCGGCCGAGGCGCGGTGATTTTCGAGTCGCGTCAAATGGCGATTTCGGCACTTGGCGCGGCGCCCCGCACCCAATCGCGCAGGAGGCGCTGTCCGTAAAGCAGCGCCGCGTCCATCGCTTCGCGCGGCGAGCCAAACGTACATCCGGGCCGCACCGGTTGCGAGCCCGACAACGATTGCCCTTCCGCGCCGCGGAACACCACCTCGACACGCGCCTCCCAGCCCCGCCCGCCGGCGGGAACCACACGCGGGACGATTTCAACGTCTCCACAGATCTTGTGCACCTTGTTCCTCCATCTGCAGCGCCTGAACGGCGCATTGTCAGCAAGGTAGCAACGGCCATGCCCATCTGGGCAGGACCGTACGATTTGATCGAGATCAACTGCCGACGCCCGCATCATCTTTAGCCCGTCGTAGGCGTGCCGATGGAAAGGAGGAAAGCGCGTCTCTCGCGCGCCCCTCCTTCCGTCCATCTGCGCCCACGAAGCGCGGCACAACCATGCGCAAGAATCTGCCGGTCACCCAAGCCGAAACCGCCCTCAACCCGACGGACTACCTCATCTCCCGGACTGACCTCAAAGGCCGCATTGTTTTCGCCAACCCGGCGTTCGTGCGCGTCAGCGGCTATTCGCAGGAGGAACTGGTGGGTGCGCCGCACAACCTCGTGCGCCACCCTGACATGCCCGAAGCCGCGTTCGCCGACTTGTGGGCCACGCTCCAAGCCGGCAAGCCGTGGCGCGGCTTCGTCAAGAACCGCCGCAAGGATGGCGGCTTCTATTGGGTGCTGGCCAACGTGACGCCGGTGTTTCAGAACAACTCGGTGGTCGGCTATACGTCCGTGCGTTCGATGGCCACGCCTGCTCAGATCGCGCGCGCGCAACGCGCCTACACCGCCATCAACGAAGGCGACACGTCGTACACCGTGCGCGCCGGCCGCATTCTGCGCACGGGCTGGCGGCGCGCCGCGAATCTGTTCCAGCTCGACAGCCTGCGTTTCAAGGTGATCGGTCTGCAAACACTGATTGCGTCGGCCATCCTGGTTGGTACGCTATGGGCGCACATCGCGCTGGAAGCCGCCGATCTGCATGGCGCAGCGTGGCTCGTGTTCAGCCGCGACTGGCTGTGGCTCACCGGTGTGGGTTGCGCGGGGCTGGCGACGATGTCTGGCGTGCTGCTTGCGCGCACGCTCATCCGTCCGCTGGAAGAAGCCGCCATGCTGGCCACACGCTTGGCAGCCGGCGATCTGACCACCGTGGTCGAAGCCCGCTCCCACGACGAGCTGGGCGAAGTCATGCGCGCCATGGCGACCATGCGCGCGAGTCTGTCGTCCATCGTGCGCGACATCCAGGACGGTGCCGCCAGCGTCGCGCACAGCACGCTGCAGATTTCGGCCGGCAACCACGACCTGTCTGCCCGCACCGAGCAGCAGGCTGCCGCGCTGGAAGAAACCGCATCGAGCATGGAGGAACTGACATCGATGGTCGCGCAGAATGCCGACCACGCCCGCGCCGCCAGCGCGCTTGCCGAGGAGGCCTCCACGATCGCGGCCGACGGCGGCCAAGTCGTGCAGCGCGTCGTGCACACCATGGACGCCATTCGCGCAGACAGCCAGCGCGTGACCGAGATCATCGCCACCATCGAGAGCATCGCGTTCCAGACCAACATCCTTGCGCTCAACGCGGCTGTGGAAGCCGCCCGCGCGGGCGAAGAAGGCCGTGGCTTTGCAGTCGTCGCTGGCGAGGTCCGCAGCCTCGCGCAACGCAGCGCACAGGCCGCCGCGCAGAGCAAGGAGATCATCCGCGCATCTGATCAGTCCGTGCGTGATGGCGTTGACCTCGTTCACAAGGCTGGCGCCACCATGACGCAGATCGTGCAGTCGGTGCAGACCGTCACGCAGCTCATGTCGGAAATCTCGGCCAGCTCGCGCGAGCAGAGCAGCGGCATTGCGCAGATTAACGCGTCGGTGTCGCAGCTCGATGGGGTCACGCAGCAGAACGCCACGCTGGTGGAGGAAGCGGCGGCGGCCACCTCGGTGCTGGCGCGCCAATCGGAAGATCTGAAGCACGCCATCGCGGTGTTCCGCGCGTAGCGCCGCAGCGGGTGCGGGGCCTTATAGCGTGAAGCGCGTGTCGCTTTCCAGCAGTGCCGTGACGGCCTCGGGCAACAGCGGCTCGCTAAAGTAATAGCCCTGCAGCACGTCGCATTGGTGCGACGTCAGGAAGGCCGACTGCGCGGCATCTTCCACGCCTTCTGCGCACACCTTCACGCCCAGGTTGTGGGCGAGCACCACGACGGTCGTGCAGATGGCTGCATCGTTGGAATCGCGGTCGATGTCCTTGACGAACGCGCGATCGATCTTGATGAGATCGATTGGCAAGCGCTTCAGATAGGCCAGGCTCGAATAGCCCGTGCCGAAGTCGTCGATGGCAATGCGCACGCCAAGCTGCCGAATGGCAGTGAGGTCTTCGATGGTGCGCTCGGTGCCCTCCATCAGCATCGACTCGGTCACTTCCAGCTCAAGGAAGCCGGAGCCCAGGCCGTACTGACGCTGGAGCTTGAGCAACGTCGGCAGCACGGTGCCGCGCTTGAACTGCAACGGCGACACGTTCACCGCCAGCGTCAGGCCATCGGCCAGCCCGCGTTTGTGCCACTCGGCGTGCTGCTGCGCGGCCTCGGTCAAGACCCAATTGCCGATCTCGACAATCAGTCCGCTCTCTTCGGCCACCGGAATGAAAGCGGCCGGCGGCAACAACCCGCGCGTCGGATGAACCCAGCGGATCAACGCTTCCAGCCCGCACATGCGGCCCGTCTTGGTGTCGATCTGGGGCTGATACAGCAAGCGGAACTGGCCCTGCTCCAGCGCTGCCCGAATCTGGTGTTCCAGATTCAGCCGGTACGACACGCCGACGTCCATCTCGGGCGCGAAGAATTCCAGGCGATTGCGGCCGTTCTGCTTTGCGTAGTACATCGCCATTTCGGCATGGCGGATAAGGCTATCGGCGTCTGCACCGTGCGCCGGGTATTCGGCCACGCCAATGCTCGCGGTCACAAACACCTCGTGCCCTTCCACGCGCACCGGCTCGGCAAGCAGGTCGAAGCCGAAATCGACACCGCGCGAACCTGCGTGCGAGATCACCAGCGCAAACACATCGCCGCCAAAACGCGCCACGGTGTCCACCGTATCGGCCGCATCGCGCAGGCGCTCGGCCACACGGCGCAGCACCTCGTCGCCCAATAGGTGGCCAAGGCTGTCGTTGACGACCTTGAAGCGGTCAATGTTGACGAGCGCCACATAGAAGCGGCTGCGCTGGCGCGCGGCCATTTCCACTGCCTGCTGCACACGATCGGCCAGCAGCGTGCGGTTGGGCAGGCCCGTGAGCGGATCGATCGTGGCGTGCTGCGCCAGGCGCGTGCGCGTCATCTCTTGCTCGGTCACGTCGTCCTGAATGCCGACGTAATGGGTGACCGCGCCTTTGGCATCGCGCACCGGCGAGAGCAGGAAGTTGTTCAGGAACGCGTGGCCGTCCTTGCGGAAGTTGCGCAGCAGCACGCGGATCTCGCTTTCGTCGCGCAGGGCTGCACGCACTTCGTTGAGCGCAGGCTGCCCCGGCTCAGACGAGTGCAGGAAGCGTGCATTGCGGCCCAGCACTTCTTCTGCGCGATAGCCCGTCATGCGCTCGAAGCCGGGGTTCACATACACGATCGGAAGGTCCGGCTGCTGCGCGTCGGCCACGGTAATGCCGGACGGCACTGACTCGACCACGCGGCGCAGCAGCCGCAGTTGCTCGTCGGATTCGCGACGCTCGGTGATGTCCTGCATGGTGCCGAACAGGGCGACAACCTCATCGCGGTCATTACGCTCGATATTGCCGCGCGAAAGCACCCAGCGGTGTTCGCCGTCGCGGCGGATCATCTCCAGGTCCAGCGCGTACGGTTCACCTTCCGTCACGGCGCGGCTGGCGGCCTCACGCAGGCGGTTATAGCTGTCGGCGGTAAAGAACTGCGCCTGCTGCGCAAAGGCCGGGGGCGCGCCCAGCGGCATGCCCGTCAACACATACATGCCTGACGACCACGTGGTCGAGTCGCGCAGCACGTCCCAACGCCAACTACCCAGGAGCGCAATCTGTTCGGCCACCCGCAGGTTCGCTTCGCTGCTGCGCAGCTCTTGTTCAATCGCCGAGCGCTGCGAAATGTCGGTCACCCCACCGACCACGCGCACAGCGCGGCCGTTCTGATCTCGATACAGGCTCGCGCGAATTTCCACCGTGCGCGTGGCGCGGTTGGCATCGATCACGCGGCAGACGTGCTGCCAGCTGTCGCGGTCCGAATTCAGTACGGTGCGCAGCTCCTTGGCGAAGGCATCGACGTCGTCTGGGTGTACGAATTGGTAGAAGGTGAGCGTGCGCGAGGTGCCCCCGCCTGCGCCGTCGTCGTCGCCAGGGCTCAGCAGCGCATCGCTGCCTAGCAGCCGATGCAGGCTGGCGTTGGCCCAGGACTCGCCGGTGGCGATATCCCAGTCGAAGATCCAGTCGTTGGTGGCACGCGCCACGCGCTGAAAGCGCTCGGTCAGGCGGTGGACGGTGGCGTCGTGGCGCTGGATCGCGGCACGCATTTCGTTGAAGGTGCGCTCCAGCAGCGAGAGCTCATCGCGTGAGGTACCGTGCTCGGGCACGCGGGCAGAAAAATCACCCGTTGCGTAGCGGCGCGCCGCATCCACGAGCGCATCGATGCGCGGCATCACCATCCGCCGCAGCGCCATCTGGATCAGCGCCAGCAGCATCACGACCATCAGCATGATGGCGCCGCCGCCGGCCAGCGTCACGTTGCGCTGCTGGCGAACGATATCGGTGGCATCCACACCGCGCACGATGCGCAAATGCCCGCCGGCCGCATGCGGCACCACCATGGCGGCGTAGGCGCGGCGCACGCCGTCGGAATCGTCCACCAGCAGGGGGTCGCCCGGCTGCTGCCCCGCCGCTGCCAGCAGCGGCCCGCGCACGATGGCCGGCACTTGCTCGGCGGTCAAAGTGCCGTGGGTCGACAACACATTGCCCGCCTGGTCCACAAGATAGACCGGTGCTTCCGACACGCCCTCCATGGCTGCCGCAATCAACGCACTCTGCCGCACAGAGGCATAGGCGACGCCGCGAATGGCACCGTCGACACCGACCATGGGCCGCCCGGAAATGAGAACGGGCTCACGAGAGACCCGGCCCGTCGAGAACGACGACAGCACGGGCTTGCCGCTCTTCAACACTTCACGAACGTACGGCCGATCCGACACCGTGACGCCAAGTCGTGCCATATCGGGCGCGCATACCACCTTGCTATGCGCATCGATAAGGCCCAGCCCAGCCAGGTCGTTCTGGTTGTGCGCGACGCGGCTGACGAAGCGGCTGCATTCCTGTTCGTCCATCCGCAGGGCCGAATCATCGGCAAGCAGGACGGAAAGCAGCGCGTTGGCGTTGGAAAGCACCATGCCGACACGTGCAGCGGCGGCCTCGGTTTCGTGGGTCAGGTGCTGAGCAAGGTGATCGTTGAGCCGGTCACGGTAAAGCGCCACACCGGCAATCGCCACGAAGATGGCCGGCAAGGCGGCCACCGCAGCCAGGGCAAGCAAGCGGCCGCGCAGCGTGGTGGGAAAGAAAGCGTGCTTCGGCACTTGAATGACCGGTAGAGCCTATATGGAGAGCGAATGCACTCTGCGGTTGCACGATGCGCGGCTCAAGGACCATCCCCTCGGCGCACGATGCAGTTGCGGCATCGTGCCGGTGGACGGCTGACGCAGTGCGCAAGCATTTTGCTTGCAATTCCTATCGCACGCAACTTGTGGATAGCCTGTGCGTGACCGTGCCGCAAATCGGCATGGCAGGCAGCGTGAGAGGTGGTAGCGGTGTTGGCAAAGCGGTGTCCCAACCACCGTTGCCGCCATGCTGCTCAACAGCAAGGCGAGCTCGGGGTCACGGTGCCGGCAGCGTCTGGCGCGGGACGTCGGTGCGCGGCAAGCGCCCATAGAAAAAGCCACCGGATAGCGGTATCCGGTGGCTTCAAGAATACGCTTTGAACGGGGAAGTTCAGCGCAGTTGAAGGATAGGCAATGCTCCCCGTTCAGGCCAATACCCAGGATAGGGTAATTTGGGAAAAACCCTGCATGGGCAGCGGGTTTGGCCACCCTGCGCCTTTCGCGTGTGCCTTCTGCACAACGCCTGACTCCGTAACAACCCGTCCTCCGAAATATCCATCCCAGCGACCCGGTGCCGCAGCCCGTCACACGGGATGTTGCGTTATAATGAAAACGATTCGCATTTAGCCTCCTTGCTTGTACCACGCTACATTAACAATCACGCACGATGCGGCTTTCCGAGCTTTCCCGCCGGGCGACGGCGGTGGTGGATCACGTTGAAGACCGTGAACCCGCCGATCCCATCAGCCAACGCCTGCGCGAACTCGGGTTCGTGACGGGCGAAGAGGTGCGCGTGGTGGCCGTCGGCCCGTTCGGCGGCGATCCGCTGGTCGTGCAGGTGGGCTTCACCCGCTTTGCACTGCGTCGCCAGGAGGCTGCCCGCGTGCGCGTGCGCGCCCAATCGGCAACGCAACCCACCGCTGTCATCGCCGCTCCCGAGACGGCCCCGCCCGCCAAGGTGCGCGAGGCGGCATAGCCAGCCTCCCATTGCCGCCGCCTTCCGGCTCCGCTTATCCGGCTTCATGCAGATGCACGCTTCCTCCTCCTCCGCTTCCACACCCGCATTGCGCGTTGCCCTGGTCGGCAATCCCAACTGCGGCAAGACCGCGCTGTTCAACCTGCTGACGGGCAGCCGCCAGAAGGTCGCCAACTATGCGGGCGTGACGGTCGAGCGCAAGGAAGGCCGCTTTACCTCGCCGTCGGGCCGGCATGTGCAGATTCTGGATCTGCCGGGCGCCTACAGCCTGATCGCCACCAGCCCCGACGAAGCCATTACGCGCGATATCTGCCTTGGCACGTTCCGCGGTGAGTCACGCCCCGATTTGCTGATCTGCGTGGTCGACGCCACAAACCTGCGGCTGCACCTGCGCTTCGTGCTGGAGCTGCAACGCCTGGGCTTGCCGATGGTGCTGGCGCTGAACATGGTGGATGCGGCCGAGCGGCGCGGCATCCGCATCGACCGTGCCAAGCTGGAAACCGCCCTGGGCGTGCCGGTGGTGCAAACCGTGGCCATCAAGCGCAACGGCGCAGCCGAGCTCGTGGCGCATATCGATCACGAACAACTCCCGGCTGTGCCGGTTGGGCTGCCGGCCGACGCCGATCCGCACGTCGAGGTGAAGCGCCTGCTCGATTCCGCCGTGACCATGCCGCGCAGCACGGCCGAGCTGGACGACCGGCTAGACCGCATCGTGCTGCACCCGGTACTGGGCCTGATGCTGCTGGCCGTGCTGATGTTCCTCATGTTCCAGGCAGTGTTCTCGTGGGCGCAGCCGCTCATGGACGGCATCCAGGCCGCTGTGGAGGCCGTGGGCGTGTGGGTCGGCAATGTCATGCCTGACGGCATGCTCAAAAGCCTGTTGGTGAACGGCATCATTGCCGGCACGGGCAGCGTGCTGGTGTTCCTGCCCCAGATCCTGATCCTGTTCCTCTTCATCCTCTCGCTGGAAGAGTCAGGCTATCTGCCACGCGCAGCCTTCCTGCTCGACCGGTTGATGGCGGGCGCCGGGCTCTCCGGACGCTCCTTCATTCCGCTGCTGTCGAGCTTTGCGTGCGCAATCCCCGGCGTGATGGCCACGCGCACCATTCAGGACCCGCGCGACCGGCTCGTGACGATTCTTGTCGCACCGCTGATGACGTGCTCGGCACGGCTGCCGGTGTATGCGCTGCTGATCGGCGCATTCATCCCGGTACGGCAGGTGTGGGGCCTGTTCAATCTGCAGGGACTGGTGCTGTTCGGGCTGTACATGGCGGGCATCGTGTCGGCGCTGGTCGTGGCGTACGTGCTCAAGTATCTGAAGCGCGATCGCAATGAGCACCCGCTCATTCTCGAACTGCCGTCGTATCGCCTGCCCAGCGCGCGCAACCTGATCGTCGGCCTGATCGAACGTGCACGCATTTTCTTGCGCCGCATCGGCACGGTCATCCTGAAGATGATGGTGGTGCTGTGGTTCCTCTCGACGTTCCCCTCGCCGCCGGCCAACGCCACGCTGCCGGCCATCGATTACAGCTTTGCGGGGATGATCGGCCGCGCGCTCGAAGTCGTGTTCGCGCCGATCGGCTTCACGTGGCAGATGTGTATTGCGCTGATTCCCGGCATGGCTGCACGTGAAGTGGCCGTGGGCGCGTTGGCGACGGTGTACTCGCTGTCGGCCACGCATGAAGACGCGGCTGCGCAGCTGGCGCCGATCATCTCCCAGCAATGGTCGCTGGCCACGGCGCTGGCCTTCCTTGCGTGGTACGTCTACGCGCCCCAGTGCATCTCGACGCTGGCCACCATCCGCCGCGAGACCAACTCGTGGAAGGTCATGGCAGGCACCGCCGGTTACCTCTTCGCGCTGGCCTACTTGGCCGCGTTCGCCACCTACCAGATCGCACGGGTGCTGACATGAGCGTGTACCACGTTGTCGAAACCGGCGTTGTCGCCACAGTCGTGGCGCTGAGCGCCTTGTCGCTGACCGGCCGCTATGCGCCGGCAATGCGTGCCCGCACGGCCGCACGCGTGGCGGGCTGGTGTGATCGACCGTCGCGGCCGGGCTGGATGCGCGCCTTCGGGCAGCGGTTGCTCACGCCGGGTGAGTCGCCTTCGTGCCACTCCAATCCGCTTTCGGGCAGCGCATGCGGCAGCGGTTGCAGCGGTTGCGCATCGGGCGAATCGTCATCATCCGCGGCGGTTGAACAGCCGATCCACTTCGTGCGGCGCAAATAACGGCCGACGCAACGTCACAACACCGACGGGCTCGCATGACGCGGGCCCGTTTTGTTTTTGTCCAGCGCAGGCGTAGACTGGTCCAAACCTGAACGGGGGACGCGTCATGACCGAAGAATTGCTGGTCCAGTTGATTGCGGAAGTCGAGAAGGAAGACCCGGTGGATTTCGCCAACCTGCCCTTTGACGAGCAGATGTTGCGCGACCTGGTCTGCAAGCTGGTGTCGCGCCAGCTGACGCAAATGGAAAATGCCCATTTCAGCCAGGATGAGGTGATCGTGTCGCTCACGGCGAGCATCGCCAAGCTGGTCCTCGAAAACCTCGTGCTGAATGCGCGCCTGCTGGCACAACAGGGGCACGGTGAAAGCGCACGCGCGCTGCTGGAACGGATCTCTCGCCAGGCGAAGGGATAAGCGGCGCAGGTTACTGGGCCAGCACCACGTTGTACTGCGTGCGAGCGCGCGTCAGTAGGCGCTTGGCGACGGACAGACCGCGAATGGCAGCGGCATCGTCTTCGACCGGAAAATCAAACTCGGCGCTCCAATTGCAGCCGGTGTGATCTGGGCGGTGAATGCACATTGCCCGTAGTTGGCACTGCGCGCATTCCGGATGTTGCTGGACGCAGCGGGCCAGCAAGGTCTTGAGTTCATGTTCGGACTTCAGACGGCGTTGCATCGGCATCTCCTGAATAACAGGGAGTTGGAACACCGAGCGCGCAGTGAGTTTCGCCATGATTCCGCCGATACTGTTTCAGCAAGTTACCGGATCACATCACGCGTTCAACCCAATCGCGCCGGACACCCCCGCACCAGCCTGACACGCGGGGCATACGCCGTAGAGCGCCAGCGCGTGATCGCGCAGCACAAAGCCGCGCTCGTTGGCCACACGCTCCTGCCGCGACTCGATGGCGTCATCGTGAAACTCCTCCACGCGGCCGCACGACAAGCAGATCAGGTGATCGTGGTGTGCGCCCTCGTCTAGCTCATACACCGCATGGCCGGCCTCGAACGTATGGCGCAACAGCACGCCGGCATCGACCAACTGGTTGAGCACGCGGTAGACCGTTGAGATGCCGATGTCGAGTTCCGACGTGAGCAACTGGCGGTACACATCTTCTGCGCTCAGGTGGCGGCCGTGTTCCGTACCGGCGGTGAGGATTTCCAGGATCTTGACGCGCGGCGACGTGGCTTTGAGCCCCGCCCGGTGCAGGTCGGTCGAGTTTGGCATGGCGTTCGTTGGGCGAGATTTGGGTACGGCAGGCGGGGTATTGCAGCGGGAGAGAACCGGAAACGACAAGGCCGCAAGCATGCAGGCCGGGTCGACAAGTCCTAAAAAAAACGGCATGGCTGGCAGCCCGGAAAAGTCGCAGTCGGGAAAGCGGGGTCTGAGTGCTTTCCCGACTGTCGGGCGGCTTGCTACTGCCAAACGCTCTGTGTATCAGAGCGGTCCCCACAAAAGATCGAGTGCCGGGCGCTGCCCATGGAATAGCGAGCGCACGCAGCGAAATTCGGTTCGATGCGCCGCTCTGAGGGGTATGCCCTAAGGGGCGGATCCATCGGCTGCAGCGCCGTCGATGGACACACTATAAATGCGAATGATTCGCATTACAAGCATTTTCTTTGCGAACTGTTGAAGACCCTGATCTGAGCGCGGCTTTCTCGACGCCGCAGGCGGCATCACACCGGCCCGATTGCGCGGGCGTAACCGTCTACCCCCTCAATGCTGACGGTCTGATGACGCATCAAGCGTCCGCTACGGTCTTTTCACTGCCGGCGTACGCATCGATCTGGCTACGAGTTAGCAGATTGGCTTGCTGCTGATCATATTGGTTGCACACAAAGGGGCCTGCGTGGACGTCGTCGGCGTGTGCTTCGGACTGCTGATGGCTACGTATGGGGCGACCAGGCAGCCAATTGACTAAGCGCCCGGTTGAACGCGCCCGGGTTGGCGATGTTCATGCCATGCGAGGCGCCGGCGATGGTTTGACGTTCAGCCTGCGGAATCCACGCATGGAGTTTGTCGACGGTGTTCCGGAACATGCGCGGGCTCTTTTGCCCGTCGATCAGCAACGTACGGCACTGGATTTCGCTGGCCGCCTCAGGCGTATAGGCGGGTAGTGGATCACGCAGCTGCTTGGGCAGCGTAAGCGCGTTGTCCAGCGCCATCCTGCGAAAGCTCTGCGTGCTCATGCTCCAGAAGCCGGGCATGGTGACCGAGTCCACAAACAGGTTCAGGCCGGCGTCAAATTCACCCTGTTCGATCAGGTCGGCAGCTTGCGCTCTCAATGCCTGGACCGCGGGCGGCAAGGCGCCGGTCGCTGCTTGCGGCGTTGCCTGCAACGGCCCGCCCGGATCCGCCAGCGTGAGCGTCTTTACCAGGTGCGGGTACTGCCGCGCCAGATGGAACGCAACGCAACCGCCGCGCGAATGGCCAACCAGGTGCACCGGGCCCAGCCCGAGCGCCTCGATGAACTCTGCCATCTCAACGACGTGCGCTTCCCAGCTGAAATCGCCGTGCCCGAATGCGTGGGTTTCCGGCCAATAGTGGCCCAGGCTGGGCGCAAAGCAGCGGAACTGCTTCGACAGCGCGGCAAGCTGCGGATCCCAATAGCGGTAATCGCACAACGACCCGTGGACAAAGACCATCGGCTCGCCGCTTCCCGCTTCTACGTAGGGCACCGAGGTGCCCGAGGCGGTGGCAGCAAAAGCGGGTTGTGGCCATATACCGGCAAGAGCCAGCGTCGTCAGGGGCGTTCGCGCATTCATTGTTGAAACTCCGTTTTCCCGAGACTTTGCTGCACTGCGATTGAAAAGAAAATCGCATAATATTGATGGAATTTTTCAGTTTTTCTGATACATCTACGCAAGCGAGCGCGCATGAGCACCGAGATGAAAGCCCTGGACGTCGACGTTCTCACCATGATCGTCGCCGTTGCCGACACAGGCACGATCAGCCGGGCGGCAGATCTCGTGCACCGCTCGCAATCGGCCGTGAGCATGCAGATCAAGACGCTGGAATCGGCGCTCGGAAAGGCGCTGTTCGTGCGCAAGCCGCGTAGCGTGATACCAACACAAGACGGCGAGGTGCTGCTGGCGTATGCGCGCCGGATCATTGCGCTGCGTGATGAAGCCTGGGCAGCGGTCGTGCGGCCAGACGTGACGGGCCGCGTGGTGATCGGTGTGCCGGACGACTACGCGTCGTCGCTGTTCCCACCGATTCTCAAGAAATTCTCGGCCAGCTATCCGAAGGTCGAGATCCAGGTGATCGGCTTGCCCAGCGTGGCGTTGGCGCCAATGTTGCGTGATGGCACGGTGGACCTCGTCTGCGCCACGCGCGTCAAAGGACTGACCGGCGAATTTTTGCGGCACGAACCAATGGTGTGGGCAGCAGGCCCGGGGGCCACGGAAATCTGGCGTGAGCGCCCATTGCCCATTGCGGTGTTTCTGCCGGGCAGCGTCGCGCGGGAAAAAGCGATCCGCAGTCTCGAGCGCGCAAAGATCGCCTACCGGACATCGTATGAAAGCCCGAGCCTGCTGGGCTTGCTGACGATGGCCCGCGCGGGCCTCGCCATCACCCCATTGGCGCGATGTGCCGTGCCCTCCGACTTTACGTTGCTCGGAGCCACGCACGGCCTGCCGGAGATTGGTATGTTGGAGATTGTCTTGGCGCGTAGCGTCACATCCAACCGACAACCCTGCGATTTCCTCGCCGAGCGAATTGTCGCCGAGCTAAATGCGTGAGCCCGCTTCGTCCATCTTCCCCTGACCGATCGGGGAATCGCTCGCTTCTGAAACAACCGCGGCTAGTTCGTTGAATCTCAGGGCGCAGGTTCAGCCCGAGCGCGACGGGCCTGCCAAGCTTCGTAAAGGCCCTGCTCGCCCGTCGGCCTGGACGGATGCAGTTGCAGCTCACCGTCCGCCGGTGCGCGACGCATTTCGGCATACAGGGCGGCGGTCGACATACCGAAAGGCTCGCCATCTTCGTTCGAATACGCGAAGTACACCGCGCGAATACCGCAGCGGTGCATCGCCGCAAAACACATCGGGCACGGATGGCCGCTGGCGTACATCACCGCACCGCGCAAGTCGGGCGTGGCCAGCGTGTGGCTTGCCTGGCGGATGGCCTGCATTTCGGCATGCGCGGTGGGGTCGTTGGTGGTGTGCACCTCGTTGACGGCACGCGCGACGATCTTGCCGTCGCGCACCAGCACCGCTCCAAACGGCAGGCCACCGGCGTTGACGTTACCGCGCGCAAGCTCCACCGCCTCACGCATGAACTGCTCATCGGACATCGGGTTCTCCGCATACGAAATTGCGGGTCGATTATGGTTGTGCCCCTAAACATGTTCAAATTAAATAGCGGAATGATGTTCAGTGGGTTTTCAAATGATTGATCTTGTCTTGCTGCGCAGCTTTGTCACGGTGGTCGATACGGGCAACTTCACCCGCGCGGCCGAGCATCTGCACCTGACGCAATCGACCGTCAGCCAGCAGATCCTCCGGCTCGAGCAGCAGTTGGACTGCCGCCTGCTCGACCGCAGCCAGCGCCAGGTGCTACCGACGGAAGAAGGCGATCGCCTGCTTGGCTACGCCCGCCGTTTGCTACGCCTGGCCAACGAAGCCAGCGAGGCGCTCAGCCCTGAACACACCGGCGGCGTACTGCGCCTGGGCGTGCCGGAAGACCTTGGCAGCGGCGCGCTGATGCCGCTCATCGCCAGCTTCGCGCGCGAGCGCCCGCGGCTACGTCTGGAGGTGGAAAGCGGCCTCTCCCACCACCTGCTGCGCCTTTACCGCAACGGCGATCTCGACATGCTGCTCGTCAAGCAATGGGGCACCGACAGCGATTGCCATGCGCGCTGGGCTGAGCCGGTTTGCTGGATCGACAGCGCCGAGCGGCCGCACACGCTGCCGCTCGGGCCATCGCAACCTGCGGTGCCGCTGGTGGTGTTTCCGGTGGGCGCGCTGTATCGGCAGGAGATGCTGCACGCGCTGGAATCGATCGGCCAACCGTGGCGTATCACGTATTCAAGCCCGAGCCTGGCGAGCCTGTGCGCGGCTGTCAGCGCGGGGTTGGGCGTGAGCCTGCTGCCGGCCAGCACCGTGCAGGCCGGACATCGCGTGCTCGGCGCTGCCGATGGGTTTCCGGAGATCGGCGGACTGGAGCTGGCGCTTTTTGCGCGCCCCGACCTCGACAGCGCGGGGCGCGCGTTGCGCGATCGCCTTGTCGACATGTGCTCCGCGCGCGCGCAGGTGCTGCAGTCCACCGCCGGCTGAGCACCAAAGCGCCAAAGAAAAAAGCCGGACCCGCTGATCGCGAAGTCCGGCTTTGTACGGCTGGGTTCAGCCTGTTTCAGCTTCAGGCAGCTTCGGCCAGCGGCACGCGGATCAGATGATCGAACGCCGACAGCGCGGCCTTCGCGCCATCGCCGGTGGCGATGATGATCTGCTTGTACGGCGTCGTGGTCGCATCGCCTGCCGCAAACACACCTTCCGCACTGGTCTGGCCACGCGCATCGACGACGATCTCGCCAAAGCGGTTGCGCTCAAGCGCGCCATCCAGCCATTCGGTGTTGGGCACCAGACCGATCTGCACGAACACGCCTTCGAGCGCGACAGTGTGCTCGACGCCATCCACGCGGCTCTTGTAGCGCAGGCCGTTGACCTTCTGGCCGTCGCCGGTGATCTCGGTGGTCTGCGCATTGGTCACGATGGTCGCATTCGGCAGGCTTTGCAGCTTGCGCACCAGCACGGCATCGGCCTTCAGCTCGCTAGCGAACTCCAGCAGCGTGACGTGGCTCACGAGGCCGGCCAGGTCGATGGCCGCTTCCACGCCCGAGTTGCCGCCGCCGATCACGGCCACGCGCTTGCCCTTGAACAGCGGGCCATCGCAGTGCGGGCAATACGCCACGCCCTTGTTCTTGTACTCCTGCTCGCCCGGCACGTTCACGTTGCGCCAGCGCGCGCCGGTCGACAGGATGACCGAGCGACCCTTGAGCACTGCGCCGTTGGCCAGCGTTACCTCGGCAAAGCCACCCGGCTTGTCTGCCGGCGTGAGCTTGACCGCGCGCTGCGTGTTCATGATGTCGACGTCGTATTGGCGCACGTGCTGCTCCAGCGCGGCGGCAAACTTCGGCCCTTCGGTCTCCTGCACGGAGATGAAGTTTTCAATGCCCAGCGTGTCGAGCACCTGGCCGCCAAAACGCTCGGCCACCACGCCCGTGCGCACGCCCTTGCGCGCCGCGTACACCGCAGCCGCCGCACCCGCCGGGCCACCGCCAACGATCAACACGTCAAACGCTTCCTTGGCGGCAAGCTTTTCAGCATCACGCGCAGCAGCGCCGGTGTCGATCTTGGCGAGAATTTCTTCCACGCCCACGCGGCCCGTGCCGAAGGTCTCACCGTTCAGGAACACGGTCGGCACGGCCATGATCTGGCGCGCTTCGATTTCGCCCTGATACAGCGCGCCGTCAATGGCGACGTGCTGGATGCGCGGGTTGATCACGGACATCACGTTCAGCGCCTGGACCACGTCCGGGCAGTTCTGGCACGTGAGCGACATGTAGGTCTCGAAGCGGAAATCCCCTTCGATATTGCGAATCTGTTCGATGACGTCAGCTTCGAGCTTGGGCGCATAGCCGCCCACTTGCAGCAGCGCCAGCACGAGAGAGGTGAACTCGTGACCGGTCGGGATGGCGGCAAAACGCACGCTCACATCGGCGCCGGTGCGGCGGATCAGGAACGACGGCGCGCGCTCGGCGGCGTCGCGTTGTTCGGTCAGCACGATCATGCTGGACTGCTCGGCCACGTCGCGCAGCAGGTCCATCATGTCGCGGGAGCCCTCGCTGTCATCGACGTTGGCGACCAGCTCAATGGGCTGCACGAGGCGTTCGAGGTAGGCCTTCAGTTGGGCCTTGACATCAGCATCCAGCATGACGACTTCCTTTGTATTCGTTGAATCCGAGTCCGGACAAATCAGGGGGCGCGGCACATGCCTGCGCCCTTAAGCAAACGGCCGGCAGAGCCGGCCGTTTTTTCCGCTGCATTTCTGCAGCAACAGCCTTTACAACTTAGATCTTGCCGACCAGGTCGAGCGACGGCTTGATCGTCTTGGCGCCTTCGTTCCACTTGGCCGGGCACACGTTGCCCGGGTTGTTGGCGACGAACTGGGCTGCCTTGAGCTTGCGCAGGGTTTCCTTCACGTCACGGGCGATGGCGTTGTCGTGCACTTCCATCGTCTTGATCACGCCTTGCGGGTCGATCACGAACGTGCCGCGCAGTGCCAGGCCTTCTTCCGGAATGTGCACGCCGAATGCGTTGGTCAGTTGGTGCGTCGGGTCACCCACCAGCGGGAACTGGGCCTTGCCCACGGCCGGCGACGTTTCGTGCCACACCTTGTGCGAGAAGTGCGTGTCGGTCGTGACGATGTAGACCTCGGCGCCAGCCTTCTGGAATTCTGCGTAGTTGTCCGCTGCGTCTTCCACTTCGGTCGGGCAGTTGAAGGTGAATGCGGCCGGCATGAAGATCAGCACGGACCACTTGCCCTTGAGCGACTCATCCGTGACTTCGATGAACTTGCCGTTGTGGAACGCTTGGGCCTTGAACGGTTGGACTTGAGTATTGATCAGCGACATAGTGGTTTTCGGTTGGGTTGCTTGGTTGACAACGGAATGGATCGTATCGTCGATCGATGCATTGCACAAGTTGATTGATATGATTTTACCGATTGTTTTTTTCTATTGCCTGGGCAATCGAGCACCTACCGACTGAAGCGCCACATATCCAAAAGGTGCGTCTGCGTGCATAGACGAAATTACATGGCGCACCCGCAGGTTGCACACCCCGCACGTGCTCTCGCAGCGCGCACATGACGTACAGCCCAGGCGGCGCGGGCCAAGACTACAGCCTTGTCAGCGTCTGTCTGACTGGCATAGGTCTTGCGCGAAGAGGTCGATCGAAAACCTCCGCCGCGCATCGGCGCCGTCCACTGCTCATGCAGTTGGCTGACGGCCCGGCAGGCAAATTCCTCCGGGAGCATGACCTTGTCGCTGAACGTTCTCTTTGTCGCTTCTGAAGCTGTGCCGCTGGCCAAGACCGGCGGGCTTGGAGATATGGTCGGGGCCTGCGCAAACGCCCTGCGGCGCGCCGGCATGAAAGTGACGGTGATGCTGCCGGGCTATCCCGACGCCATCACGCAGTCGCAGCACACGCGCACCGTGTGCGAATGGACCGACCTGCCCGGCGGCCGCGCCCGCCTGCTGAGTGGCCGCATGGGCGCACAGGGCATCCCGGTGCTGCTGTTCGACGCGCCAGCGCTGTTCGCGCGGCCGGGCAACCCTTACCTCGACGGCCACGGCCAGCCATATGACGACAACGCGCTGCGCTTTGCGGCATTCAGCCAGGCCGCTGCGCGCGTTGCCGGCGGTGTGCCGGGCGTGCATCGTTTTGACATCGTGCAGGCGCATGACTGGCATGCGGGGCTGGTGCCGCTGTTCGTCAAGCGTGCGCAGGTGCCGGCAAAGACCGTCTTCACGATCCATAACCTCGCGTTCCAGGGCAATTTCCCGATGCACGTGGTACCGGACATTGGCGTGCCGCCCGATGCGGCGCACGAAGCCGAGTTCTGGGGTCAGTTCAGCTTCCTGAAGGCCGGCCTGCTGTGGGCCGACCGCATCACCACCGTGAGCCACGCGTATGCGCGCGAAATCCTGACCGAGACAGCAGGTTGCGGCATGCAGGATCTGCTGCGCGCACGCCAGCAAGACCTCGTCGCCATCCTCAACGGCATCGACAACGACGTGTGGAACCCGTCGAAAGACCCACTGCTGCCGCAGCCGTTTGTTGCCGCCAACCTGAGCGGCAAGCACACCGCCAAACGTGCATTGCAACAGCGCTTCGGCCTGCCGGAAGACGCCAAAGCGCCGCTGCTGGCCGTGGGCAGCCGCCTGACGCATCAGAAGATGGCCGACGTGACGTTGCAGGCGCTGCCCCAGCTGCTGGAATCCAACCCGCAATTGCAGGTCGCCGTGCTCGGCTGCGGTGAACACGCCTACGAGACCGGCATGGCTGAGCTGGCGGCGCGCTATCCGCGCCAGGTGGCCGCGAAGATCGGCTACACCGAGGCCTATGCCCATCTGCTGCACGCCGGCGCCGACATCCTGCTGCATGGCAGCCGCTTCGAGCCGTGCGGCCTGACGCCGCTCTATTCGATGCGCTACGGCACGGTGCCGATCGCGTCGCGCGTCGGGGGGCTGATGGACACCATCACCGATCGCGGCTCGCCCGAAGCGGCGTTGCACGGCGCCACAGGCTTCCTGTTCGACGGCGACACCGCCGATGCCATGGTGGCCGCCGTGGAGCGCGCCCTGCGCGTCTTCGCCCAGCCGCAGGCGTGGCGCATCCTGCAATACAACGGCATGACGACCGACTTCGGCTGGTCGCAGCCCGCACGCGAATACATCGCGCTGTACCGCAACCTCGTACCAGCCGCTACGCCCATGCCTGCCGTGGCGCTTGCGCAGACGCCCCTCGCACCCGACGCGCTGCACACGCCCCGACCCGACCAACCTGTGCGTACGCCGGCGCGGCGACGCTCGACGGCACTGTCCGACGAGATCCGAGCGCACGCGGTGGCGCGCGCCGCCAGTGCCGAGAAGATCCGTGCCTGACCGCGCCTGACGCCCTGCCCCGCTTTCACGCATGCCCGAGACCAAGTCGCCCAAGCCCGCCACTCCACGTAAAACCACGGCCGCACTCAACGCGGCCAAGCCACCCGGCAGCAAAGCCAAATCGGTGACCAGGCCGGCAGCGATGCCGAGCACCGCCCCGCCCACCGCGGCGGAGCCCCCATACGCCCCAGCCATCTGCTACGTGCATCCGCTGCAACTGGGCAGGCTCGACCGCTGGGACGGCGTGCTCGATCGCATCGCCTCGTTGGGTTTCGATCATGTGTTGATGGCGCCGCCATTTGCGGTGGGTGCGGCCGGCAACGTCTTCGTCACCCGCGACCATGCGCAACTGCATGCGGCGCTGGGCGGCGGGCCGGCCGACGCCGCGCTCACCAAGCTCGCCGAAGGCTGCCGCTCACGCGGGCTGACGTTGCTGCTCGATCTGGTGATCGACCGCGTGGCCGTTGATGCGCCCTTGCGTGCCGACCATCCCGACTGGTTCGCCAGCCATGCCGAAGACGGCAACGCGCTGGACCCACGCCTGCCGCCTTCGCACCTTGAGGTGGCGTCCTTCCGCCACGACGACCCGCGCTGCGCAAATGCCATCCTCACGTGGTGGACGCAGCAACTGCGCGCCTGGGCCGCATTGGGCATCGGCGGGTTCCGCTGTGAAGCGCCCGCCCGCCTGCCTGCAGACCGCTGGCGTACGTTGATTGCCGACGTGCGCAAAGACGCCGGCGCCGTACGCTTCCTGGCGTGGACGCCCGGCATGGACGGCGCGGCGGTCGATGCGCTGGCAGGTGCCGGCTTTGACGCGACATTTTCGTCACTGCGCTGGTGGGATTTCCGCGCCGGCTGGATGGTGGAAGAGCACGCACGCCTGGCCGCCGTGGCCCCGCCTATCGCCACCGTGGAAGCACCGTTCGGCACGCGCTACGGCCAGGCGTTTGGCGACGCGATGGTCCGTGAGCGTGCCTATCGCCGCCTCCTGCACGTGGCCGACACGCTCGATGCCGGCTGGCTGATGCCGCTGGGCTTCGAACGCGGCGCCCTGCTGCCGATGCTGGCCGAACGCGGTGACCCATCCGACCAGCAATGGATCGACGCCCATGCCGCATTCGACCTGAGCGATGCCGTGCGCGATGTGAACGCCACCATCCTCGCCGCGCGCGAGACGAACACCGTGGCGCCGCACGCTGAACTGCGCATGCTGACCGGCCCCGACGCGCCCGCCACCGCCCTCTTGCGCGCCGATGGCCCCGACCTGCGTGCAGGCGATGCCGCCACGCTGACCGTCATCAACCCTGATCTGCACATGGGCGTGTCGGTGCATGCCGACCACTTTCTGCCCGGCGTGGCTGGCGGCTTTACGCGCGGCGTAGCGCTCGACCTGCTGACCGAACCGGTGGGCAGTTGCGACGACACGCTGCGTGCCAATGCACGGCCCTTGGCCGAGATCGATCTGCTGCCCGGCGACGTGCAGGTCTGGCGCGTGTTCCGCAATGCTCCGGTGCGCTATCCCGCGACAGCCAAAGCCGCCAAGAGCCCGCGCACCAAGGCCGGCGAAGCGAAAGACCCTGTCAACGCGGCCATCGCGTCGCCGCGCATCGGCATCGAACAGGTGCAGCCCTCCGTTGAAGACGGCCGCTTTGCCGTGAAGCGCCTGGTGGGCGATGACATCGTCGTCGAGGCCGATGTGCTGATGGACGGGCACGACAAGTTGGCCGTGCACCTGCTGTGGCGCGCGCAAGATGAAGACACGTGGCAGCACGTACCGATGATGCCGCTGGGCAACGACCGCTGGCGTGGCGCGTTCCGGCCCGAACGGCTGGGGCGGCACGCCTATGCCGTGGCCGCGTGGCGCGATGCGTTCGGCACCTACCGGTCTGAACTGGAGAAGAAGCACACCGCCGGCGTGGACGTAACGCTGGAGTTGGAAGAAGGCGCGCGGCTCGTCGCACAGGCTGCAGAACATGCGCCGAAGGACGCACCGGTCGACGCCTTGCACAAGCTGGCCCATCTGTTGGCCGAGGCGGACCACGCGCACCGTCTCAAGCTGCTGCAGGACCCCGTGACCGCCCATGTGATGGCGCAGGCTTCGCACTACCGGCCGTTCTATGTGGAAAGCGCGGCGTATCCACTGGACGTGGAACGCGGTGGCGCGGCGTTCGCGAGCTGGTACGAGCTGTTCCCCCGCTCGGCATCGGATGACGAACAGCGGCACGGCACGTTTGATGACGTGATCCGCCGGCTGGGCGCCATTCGCGGCATGGGCTTCGACGTGCTGTACTTCCCGCCCATCCACCCGATCGGCCGCACCAACCGCAAGGGTCGCAACAACAGCCTGCGCGCCAAGGCCGACGACCCCGGCAGCCCATACGCCATTGGCGCTGCCGAAGGCGGGCACGACGCCATCCACCCGCAGCTCGGCACGCTGGAAGATTTCCGCCGCCTGGTGCGCGCCGCGCGTGAGAAAGGCCTGGAGTTGGCGCTGGACTTTGCCATTCAATGCTCGCCCGACCACCCCTGGCTGCGCGAGCATCCCGGCTGGTTTGCATGGCGGCCCGACGGCAGCATCAAGTACGCCGAGAACCCGCCCAAGAAGTACGAAGACATCGTCAACGTCGACTTCTATGCCAGCGACGCCAAGCCCGGCCTGTGGACCGCACTGCGCGACGTGGTGATGTTCTGGGCCGACGAGGGCGTGCGCCTGTTCCGCGTCGACAATCCGCACACCAAGCCGCTGCCGTTCTGGGAATGGATGATTAGCGAGGTGCGTGCGCGCTATCCGGATACGGTGTTCCTGTCGGAAGCCTTCACGCGCCCCAAGGTGATGTACCGGCTGGCGAAGGTTGGGTTTTCGCAGTCGTACACGTACTTCACGTGGCGGCATACCAAGCAGGAATTCATCGATTACCTGACCGAGCTGACGCGCACGCCAGTGCGTGAATATTTCCGCCCGCACTTCTTCGTCAACACGCCGGACATCAACCCGGTGTTCCTGCAGTCGTCGGGCCGGCCGGGCTTTTTGATTCGTGCCGCGCTGGCGGCCACGCTGTCTGGCCTGTGGGGCGTCTATAACGGGTTCGAGCTGTGCGAAGGCGCTGCGGTGCCGGGCAAGGAAGAGTACCTCGACTCCGAGAAGTACCAACTGCGCGCGTGGGACCACAACCGCCCCGGCAACATCGTCAAAGAGATTGCGCTGCTCAACCGCATCCGCCGCGCCAATCCGGCGCTGCACTCGCACCTGGGCGTGACGTTCCAGCCGGCCTCGGGCGAGCACATCCTGTTCTTCAGCAAATCGACGCCGCCCGTGCTGCCGGCGCAGTTGGGAGCCTCGCAGGCCGAACTGGCCAACGCCCTGCCGCCAGACCGCTTTGGCGACAACACGGTGTTCGTGGCCATCAACCTCGACCCGCACCACGCGCACGAATCCGATATCGAACTGCCACTGTGGCAATGGGGCCTGCCTGACCACGGCGCACTGATGGCCGAGAACCTGGTCAACGGCCAGCGCACCGTGTGGCGCGGCAAGTGGCAGCACATCCGTCTTGAACCCGAGCAGCCGTTTGCCATCTGGCGCGTGCGCCCGGCCCTGCCTTCGGAGGAACAACCGTCATGACGCGCAATCCGACCGCGCTGCTGGTGGACGACGCGCTCTGGTACAAGGACGCCGTCATCTATCAGCTGCATGTCAAATCGTTCTGCGATTCCGACAACGACGGCGTCGGGGATTTCCCCGGGTTGATCTCCAAGCTCGACTACATCGCCGAGCTTGGGGTGGACGTCATCTGGCTGCTGCCGTTCTATCCGTCGCCACGCCGCGACGACGGCTACGACATCGCCGAATACCGCGGCGTGCACCCCGATTACGGCAGCATGGCCGACGCGCGCCGCTTCATTGCCGAAGCGCATGCGCGGGGCCTGCGCGTGATCACGGAACTCGTCATCAACCACACGTCGGACCAGCACCCGTGGTTTCAGCGTGCGCGGCGCGCCAAGCCGGGTTCTGCGCTGCGCGACTTCTATGTGTGGTCCGACAACGACAAGAAGTACGCGGGCACGCGCATCATCTTCATCGATACCGAGCCTTCCAACTGGACGTGGGACCCGGTGGCCAAGGCGTATTACTGGCACCGTTTCTATTCGCACCAGCCCGATCTCAACTTCGACAACCCGCGCGTGCTCAAGGCCGTGATCGGTGTGATGAAGTTCTGGCTGAACCTGGGCGTGGACGGCCTGCGCCTTGACGCCGTGCCTTACCTCGTCGAGCGCGAAGGCACCTCGAACGAGAACCTGCCCGAGACACACGATGTGCTGCGCAAGATTCGCGCGGCCATGGATGGGGAATTCAAGAACCGCCTGCTGCTGGCAGAAGCCAACCAGTGGCCCGAAGACACGCAGGAATACTTTGGCGCCGGCGACGAATGCCACATGGCATTCCACTTCCCGCTGATGCCACGCATGTACATGGCGATTGCGCGTGAAGACCGCTTCCCGATCACCGACATCATGCGTCAGACGCCGGAGGTGCCCAGCGGCTGCCAATGGGCCATCTTCCTGCGCAACCACGACGAACTGACGCTCGAAATGGTGACCGACGCCGAGCGCGATTACCTCTGGGAGGTCTACGCCAGTGATCGCCGTGCGCGCCTGAACCTCGGCATCCGCCGCCGGCTGGCGCCGCTGCTGGAACGCGACCGCCGCCGCGTCGAGTTGATGAACAGCCTGCTGTTTTCGATGCCCGGCACGCCCGTGATGTATTACGGCGACGAAATCGGCATGGGCGACAACATCCACCTGGGCGACCGCGATGGCGTGCGCACGCCGATGCAGTGGTCCCCCGACCGCAACGGCGGCTTCTCGCGCGCCGACCCCGAACAGCTCGTGCTGCCGGCCATCATGGGCTCGCTGTACGGCTATGAATCGGTGAACGTCGAAGCGCAAAGCCGCGACGCGCACTCGCTGCTGAACTGGACGCGCCGGCTGCTTGCCACACGCAAGCGCCATCGCGTGTTCGGGCGTGGTTCCATCCAGTTTCTGCAGCCGTCCAACCGCAAGGTGCTGGCGTATATCCGCGCGCTGGAAGGCGAGGCGCCCATCCTGTGCGTGGCCAATCTCTCTCGCGCCTCACAGGCCGTGGAGCTGGATCTGTCCGCCTTTGCACAGCGCGTGCCAGTAGAGCTGATTGGCGGGACGGCGTTTCCGCCGATCGGCCAGTTGTCGTATCTGCTCACGCTGCCGCCGTACGCCTTCTATTGGCTGGAGCTGCGCGAGAACGAGCCCGGCCCGAGCTGGTCGCAACCGGCCGCCGAGCAATTGCCGGAGTTCACGACGCTGGTGCTGCGCGCGGGGCTGGATGCCCTGGCCGACACGCGCCAGCGCGAGGCGCATCGCCAGTTGATCGAACGCGAAATCCTGCCGACCTATCTGCCCAAGCGCCGCTGGTTTGCCGCCAAGGACAGCGTGCTGCGCAGCGCGAAGTTTGCCTGGGGCGCGACCGTGCCCGTGGATGCCGCATCCACCAACCGCCCGCTGGCCGGGGCAACGCGGCCCGAGGTGTTCTTGAACGAAGTGGCCGTCACCCTGGGCAGCCCCGACGGCAGCGAGCGCGTCGAGCGTTACCTGCTGCCGCTTTCCATCGCATGGGAATCGGCCACACTGCCGGCACTGCCGATTCAGCTCGCCCTGGCGCGCGTGCGGCGCGGCCGCCATGTCGGCTACCTGACCGACGCCTTCACCACCGAAACGTTCGCCCGCGCGCTGCTCACCAACCTCGTGCGCGGCACCACGCTGGAAGCCAATGACGGCACCGTGCGGTTCGAGCCCGAGCCCAACATCGCAGAGCTGGCAGAACCTGCCGTGTCGCCTGAAGCGGGCAGCACACGGCCCGCACCGCTACCGCTGGCGCCCGACACGCCCATCCAATGGCTGGCCGCCGAGCAGTCGAACAGTTCGCTGGTGATTGGCGAGTCCGTCATCGTCAAGCTCATTCGCCGTATCGCCGCGGGCATCCACCCCGAGGTTGAGATGACGCGCCACCTCACGCGCGTGGGCTATGCCAACACGGCGGCGCTGATTGGCGAGGTCTCTCATCACGCTGCCGATGGCGAACGCTCGACGCTGGCCGTCATGCAGAGCTTTGTTCCCAACCAGGGCGATGCCTGGACCTGGGCGCTGGACTACCTGCGACGCACCATCGACGAACTGGCCGTGCAGATGGAAGGCGTGACTTCCGGCGACGGTGAATCGTCCCCTGTGGCCGTCTCGGAAGCGCGCGTGGATACCGACGAAGCATTGGCGGGCTACGTCAACTTCATCGGCGTGATTGGCACACGGCTGGGCGAACTGCATGCGGCGCTGGCCGCGCCCACCGAAGACGCAAACTTCGGCGCGCGCATTGCCGATGCCGACGATGCCACCTACTGGATCACCCGCGTGAGCGAACAGCTCACCCGCGCGCACGACAACCTGACGACATGGCAACAGCAAAACCCCGACAGCCCGCGGCAACCCGACGTGCAATGGCTGCTGTCGCAACACCAGGCGCTGCTCGACGCTGCGCGCACGCATGCCCAAGACGGGCTGGGCGCCACGCTTTCGCGCATCCATGGCGATTTCCACCTCGGCCAGGTGCTGGTGGCGCAGGGTGATGCCTACTTGATCGATTTTGAAGGCGAGCCGTCCCGCCCCGTGGAAGAGCGCCGGCGCAAGACAAGCCCGTTGCGCGACGTGGCAGGGCTGATGCGCTCGCTCGACTACGTGGTGGGCGCCATGCGCCAAGGCCCCGAACACGTGGCCGGCCCAGCGCAGGAGCGCCGCAACGTCCTGCTGGAGAGGTTCCGCGCTGCGTCCACCGAACGCTTCCTGGAGGCGTATGCCGCTGCCATTCGGGGGCCCGATCTGAACGCGCTGGATCAGCCCGTGGTCGACTTTCACCTGCTGGATCTTTTCCTGCTGGAAAAGGCCGCATACGAAGTCAACTACGAAGCGTCCAACCGCCCGACCTGGCTGCCGATTCCGCTGGAAGGCTTCACGCGCGTGGCACGCCGCCTGCTGCATGCAGAGCCACCCTCACCTGCTGCAGAAGACTCGACGGGAGGCCCACCGTGACCGCACTCGACTTTGCCTCTCCAACCAAAACCGCCGCCGCCCCCGAGGCGCCGATCGTGCTACCGCCCGGTGTCGACCAGATGCGCGTCGACGCGCTCACGCATGGCCGCCTGGGCGACCCGTTTGCCGTGCTCGGGCCGCATCGCGTGGACACCGACGACGGCACGCGCTGGGTGGTGCGTGCCTTCTATCCCGGTGCGCGCCGTGTGCAGGCCATCGACGCCCGCGGCCAGATCATCACGGAGATGACGCCGGTGGGCCGCACGGGACTGTTCCATGGCCCCCTGCGCGCCGATGCGCAAGACGTGTACGGCCACCCTGACCTTTATCGCCTGCGCATCATCTGGCCTGCAGGCACCGGCCATGAAGCCGTGCAGGAAACCGAAGACCCATACGCCTTCGGCCTGCTGCTGGGCGACCTCGACCTGCACCTGCTCAACGAAGGCACGCATTGGGCGCTGGCGAGCTGTCTGGGCGCGCAGGCCATCCGCATCGACGGCATCAGCGGCGTGCGCTTTGCGGTGTGGGCTCCGAATGCGCAGCGCGTGTCTGTGGTGGGCGATTTCAACCAATGGGACGGCCGCCGGCACCCCATGCGCCTGCGCCATCAGGCTGGCGTGTGGGAACTGTTCCTGCCCAGCGGCTTGGGCGTCGGCCCCGGCGCGCGCTACAAGTTCGAGCTGATTGGCGCCGACGGCCATCTGATGGTCAAGGCCGACCCCGCTGCCCGCCAGACCGAACCGCCGCCTGCCACCGCATCGGTGGTGGCCGACCCGGCCCCGCTGCGCTGGAGCGATGACGACTGGATGCAAACGCGCGCTGAACGCCACAAACCTGACGCGCCCATCAGCATCTATGAGGTGCATGCCGGCTCGTGGCTGCGCGATCTGGAAGACGGCGGCCGCAACCTGCATTGGGATGAGCTGGCCGACCGTCTGATCCCCTACGTGACGGCGCTCGGCTTCACGCACATTGAACTGCTGCCGGTGGCGGAACATCCGTTCGGCGGCAGTTGGGGGTATCAACCACTCGGGCTGTTCGCGCCGTCCGCGCGCTTTGGCTCGCCCGAGGCGTTTGCACGCTTTGTTGATCGCTGTCATCAGGCAGGCCTGGGCGTCATCGTCGACTGGGTGCCCGCGCACTTCCCGACCGACGCGCACGGGCTGGCGCAGTTTGACGGCACCGCGCTGTACGAACACCAAGACCCGCGCGAAGGTTTCCATCAGGACTGGAACACGCTCATCTACAACTTCGGCCGCAATGAAGTGCGCGGCTTCCTGATCGCCAGCGCGCTGGAATGGCTGGAGCGTTTCCATATCGATGGCCTGCGTGTGGATGCCGTGGCCTCGATGCTCTATCGCGACTACTCGCGCCGCGCCGGCGAATGGGTGCCCAACCGCTACGGCGGCCGCGAAAACCTTGAGGCCGTGGCGTTCCTCCAGCAGATGAACACGGTCGTGCACGAACGCTGCCCCGGCGCCATCACCATCGCAGAAGAGTCAACCGCGTGGCCCGGCGTGACCGCGCCCGTCGAGTTCAACGGCCTGGGCTTCGACTACAAGTGGAACATGGGCTGGATGCACGACACGCTGCACTACATGCAGCGCGACCCGGTGTACCGCCAGCACCATCACGACGGTATGACGTTCGGGCTGGTGTACGCATTCTCCGAGCACTTCATCCTGCCGATCTCGCACGACGAGGTCGTACACGGCAAGGGCTCGCTGCTGGGCAAGATGCCCGGCGATGAGTGGCAGCGGCTGGCGAACCTGCGCGCCTACCTGGCGTTCATGTGGACGCATCCGGGCAAGAAACTGCTGTTCATGGGCTGCGAGTTTGGGCAAGTGGGCGAATGGAACCACGACGCATCGCCCGAATGGCACCTGCTGGATGACCCGCGGCACCGTGGCGTGCAGCGGCTGGTGCATGACCTCAACGCGCTATACCGGAATGAACCGTCATTGCATGCGCGAGACACCGCGCCGGAAGGGTTCAACTGGGTGATTGGCGATGACCGCACCAACAGCGTGTTTGCCTTCCTGCGGCTGGATGGCGAGGGGCGGCCGATGCTGGTGGTGGCAAACATGACGCCGGTACCGCGAGAGGGATATCGCATTGGCGTGCCGCCCGCCGATGGGGCCACGCATTGGCAGGAGGTGCTGAACACGGACGCCGCCGTGTATGGCGGCAGCGATCTCGGCAACGGTGGCGCGGTGGATGTGGACCATGTGGCTGCGCATGGGCAGGGGCAGTCGTTGGTGTTGAGGCTGCCGCCGTTGGGGGTTGTGGTTTTGAAGGTTTGAGTTTTTGGTTTTGAGTTTTGGTGTTGGTGGTCTGCCTCCCTTTCGTACCCTGCCGGGCACGACTCACTTTTCTTTGTCTTGCCAAAGAAAAGTAAGCAAAAGAAAGGCGCGCCCGAGATGGCGAAAGACTCCTTGAATTTATGTCGCAGGGAGGGGAAGGGAAAAACTCGCTTCGCTCAGACAGTTTCCCTTCCTTTTTCCTCCCTGCAACAGAAATTCAAGGCGCCATCTAGGGCTGGGAACGGCCAAACCAACGAAGCACTTAGGTACGCGACGAAATCAGAGCGGTACTGGGCGAACTGGCTGGAGAACAACAGGACGTGCAACGTTGGCAATCGACTGTTTGCTTTTCCTGCCCTAGATGGCGCCTTGAATTTTTGTAAGCGGGCGGAAACAAGACGGGGAACTGTCTGAGCGAAGCGAGTTTTCCCCGTCTCCGCCCGGTTACAAAAATTCAAGGGATTGGTCGCCATCTCGGGCGCGCCTTTCTTTTGCTTACTTTTCTTTGGCAAGACAAAGAAAAGTAAGTCGTGCCCGGCAGGGTACGAAACAGGGATGAACCACCAAGGCAAAAAGACGCAAAACGCCTCAACCAATGCTCCGTCTCCCAAGCTCCCTTGCCCCCGGCAAACCCTTCCCCCTTGGCGCCCAATGGGACGGCCTAGGCATCAACTTCGCTGTCTTCTCCGCCAACGCCAGCAAGATCGAACTCTGCATCTTCGACCCCACCGGCCGCAAGGAACTGACCCGCTTCGCCCTGCCCGAATGCACCGATGAGGTCTGGCATGGCTACCTGCCCGGTGTGGAAGCCGGCCTTGTCTACGGCTACCGCGCCTACGGCCCGTGGGAGCCGCAGCATGGCCATCGCTTCAACCCTCACAAGCTGCTGCTCGACCCCTACGCCCGCCGGCTGGTGGGCGCGCTGCGCTGGTCCGATGCACTGTTCGGCTATCGGCTGAACTCCAACCGTGGCGACCTTTCATTCGACCGCCGCGACAGCGCCCCCGCCATGCCCAAGGCCGTGGTCACCGACGAGTCGTTCAACTGGGGCAACGACATCCGCCCGAACACGCCGTGGTCGCGCACGGTCATCTATGAAGGGCACGTGCGCGGGTTCTCGATGCTTCGCCAAGACCTGCTGCCCCCTGAGCGTGGCACGTTCAGCGCGCTCGGCGACAGCGTCTTCATCGAGCGCCTGCAGCGGCTGGGCATCACCGCCATCGAACTGCTGCCCATTCACGCCTTCCTGCAAGACCAGTTCCTGGTAGAGCGCGGCCTGCGCAATTACTGGGGCTACAACACGCTGTGCTTCTTTGCGCCGGAGCCGTCGTACCTGTCGGCGCCATCGCTGCATGAGCTGAAGGTGGCAATCCGGCGGCTGCATGCGGCGGGCATCGAAGTGTTGCTCGATGTGGTCTACAACCACACGTGTGAAGGCAGCGAACTGGGGCCGACGCTGTCGTTCCGCGGGTTGGACAACGCGAGCTACTACCGCCTCGTGCCGGGCCAGGAGCGTTATTACATCAACGACACGGGCTGCGGTAACACGCTCAACCTGTCGCACCCGCGCGTGCTGCAGATGGTGATGGATTCGCTGCGCTACTGGGTCAACGCCTTCCATGTCGATGGCTTCCGTTTTGACCTGGGCGTCACGCTCGGGCGCGAGGGCAACGGCTTCGATCCGGGCTCGGGCTTCTTCGATGCCATACGCCAGGACCCGGTGCTCTCCACCGTCAAGCTCATCGCAGAGCCTTGGGACGTGGGCCCCGACGGTTATCAGGTCGGCAACCACCCGCCCGGCTTTGCCGAATGGAACGATCGATTTCGCGATGGCATCCGCCGCTTCTGGCGTGGCGATTCCGGTCAGCGCCCGGACCTTGCCGCGCGCCTGACCGGCAGTGGCGACCTGTTCGACCGCCGCCACCGCCGGCCATGGGCGTCGGTCAACTACGTGGCCTCGCACGACGGCTTCACGCTGCACGACCTCGTGAGCTACGCCGACAAGCACAACGATGCCAACGGCGAAGACAACCGCGACGGGCACAACGACAACTGCAGCGCCAACTGGGGCACGGAAGGCCCAACCGAGGACACCGCCATCCTGGCCCTGCGTGAACGCGTGACACGCGCGCTGCTGGCCACGGTGTTTTTCTCCAACGGCACGCCGATGCTGCTGGCGGGCGACGAGTTCGGCCGCACGCAAGACGGCAACAACAATGCCTACTGCCAAGACAACGCGCTCTCATGGCTCGATTGGTCGTTGCTGGAGAATGGCCCGGGGCAGGCGCTCGCGCGCTATACGGCACGGCTGATCGCACTTCGCAAGGAAAGCCCGGCGCTGCGCTGGCCGCATTACGTGCACGGCAACACCGAGATCCTGCCCGGCGTGCAGGACATCGCTTGGTTTGATGAGCGCGGCCAGGTGCTTTCGCCCGACGCGTGGAACGACAGCGAGGCTCGCGCGTTGGCGCTACGCCGCGCATGCGTCGAGACCATCGACGGGGAAGCGCGCCCGCATGTGGCGCTGCTGCTCATCAACGGTGCCGCAACGGACCTGACCTTCACGCTGCCTGAGCCAGCCATGGATTGGCAGATCGCCATCGATAGCGCAGCACCGGAGCAGGACACCCGCCCGCACGGCAGCGGCACGCTGAAAGTGGCAGGACGCAGCGTCGTGCTGCTGTTCGCCACGCAGCTCGCCACGATCGCCCACATTGCCGGGCAGCCTGATGCAGACGTCAGTGGTGAAACCCTCGGGCACGTTCCCGAAACGCACAGCGCACCGCAGAACGCGCCGCAGAACGACAGGCCCGAACAACCCATCACCGACGACGAACGCACCGCCCCAACCGCCGGCCACGCAGCCAGCGATGACAATGGAGACGCCACGCGATGACGGCACCCGCCCCCCGGTTCGCGCACGACATGCCATTCGGCGCCACGGTCCTGCCCGACGGCAACACCCGCTTCCGCCTGTGGGCACCTGACGCGACCGCCGCGTGGGTCGAGATCGACGACGCGCGGGGCGACGAGGCCATCCGCATGGATGCCGAGCCCGATGGCTGGTACGCAGCGGTGGCCCCCGTGGGTGCCGGCACGTGCTATCGGTACCGCATCGCCAATCGGGACGGCGTGACGCTGTCCGTGCCCGACCCGGCCGCTCGCGCACAGTGGCAGGACATCCCCGGCCCGAGCCTCGTCGTCGATCCGCAGCGCTACCGCTGGCAGCACGCCAACTGGCAGGGCCGGCCCTGGCACGAAACGGTGCTGTACGAACTGCACGTCGGCACGCTGGGCGGCTTCAAGGGCGTGCGCGGGCGGCTGCCCGAACTGGCGCGGCTGGGCATCACGGCCATCGAGCTGATGCCGGTGGCGGAGTTTCCGGGCGCGCGCAACTGGGGCTACGACGGCGTCCTGCCCTTTGCGCCCGACGCCAGCTATGGCACGCCGGACGACCTCAAGGCGTTGATCGACACCGCACACGGGCTGGGCATGATGGTGTTTCTCGATGTCGTCTACAACCACTTCGGGCCCGACGGCAATTACCTGCACCACTACGCGCGCAGCTTCTTTCGCGACGATGTGCATACGCCCTGGGGCGCGGCGATCGATTTCCGCATGCCGCAGGTGCGTGAATTCTTCATCCAGAACGCGTTGATGTGGCTGATGGAATACCGCTTTGACGGCCTGCGGCTCGACGCCGTGCATGCCATCACCGAGCGCGACTGGCTGGGCGAACTCGCCGCTCGCGTGCGGTTGTCGGTCGAACCCGGCAGGCATGTGCACCTCGTGCTGGAGAACGAGCACAACGCCGCATCGCTGCTGCGCGACGGCGACACCCATGGCGACTTCGAAGCGCAGTGGAACGACGACGGCCACAACGTGCTGCACGTGCTGCTGACCGGCGAGCGCGAAGCGTATTACGCGGCCCACGCAGATGCGCCGGCAGAGCGCCTGGCGCGTGTACTGCAGGACGGGTTCTGTTACCAGGGCGAGCCGTCACCCATCCATGAAAACGCGCCGCGCGGCGAGCCCAGCGCGCACCTGCCGCCCACCGCGTTCGTGCTGTTCCTGCAAAACCACGATCAGATCGGCAACCGCGCCTTTGGCGAACGACTGACGCAGCTTGCGCACCCCGATGCGTTGCACGCCGCGCAAGTGCTGTTGCTGCTGAGCCCGCAGATTCCAATGCTCTTCATGGGTGAAGAATGGGGCAGCACGTGCCCGTTCCAGTACTTCACCAGCCACCACGGCATGCTGGCCGAAGCCGTGCGGGAAGGCCGGCGCCGCGAGTTTGCGAAGTTCGAGGCGTTTGCCGATCCACACCAGCGCGAGCGCATCCCCGACCCGAACGACGAGCGCACCTACCTCGCCTCCTGCCCCGGCGAGGCGAACCTGACCGAACCCGGGCCGCTCAACACGCTGAACCGCACGCACCGCCTGCTGGCGCTGCGCCATTCGCACATCATCCCGCGCCTGCCCAATGCGCGCGCACTTGACGCGGTGGCGCTGGGCCACGCCGGCGCCATTGCCCGCTGGCGCATGGGCGATGGCAGCGTGCTTACGCTGATGCTCAATCTGGCTGATCAACCCGTGGCGGTGCCCACGGTGCTGGCGGGCAACCCCGCCGATCTGCTGCACGAATCGCGTGAAGGTGCGGCGGCAGCGCTCATCGCGCATCGCCTGCCGGAGCGTGCGTGTGTGGCATTGCTGCACACGCCGTCGCCCGCCTGACGACAACCGCAACGTACCAACGCACCATGGACCGCTCGACTCACTCCTCAGGCACGCAGCGCACGCCGCTCCAGCAACTGGCCACGGATGCCGGGCTACTCGTCGACTGGGAAGACGCTGCCAGCCGCCCCATGCGCGTGGCCGACGAAGTGCTGCGCGCGGTGCTCTTTACGCTGGGCCTGCCGGCCGGCACGTCGGCCCAGGTGTCGGAAAGCCAGGCGCGCCTGCGCGCAGAAGCGGAAGCGGTGGCCATACCGCCGCTCGTCACCGGCGTGGTCGGGCAGCCGATCGTGCTGCAGACCTCCGCGCCCCAAGCCGCGTTGCTGGGTGGACAAACCTATCGCGTCGACTTTGAATCCGACGGCAGCACCGAGGGCAAGATCAGCGTCAGCGCAAGCGAGCGCCATGCAACGCTGCGCCTGGCGCCGGTGCAGGCCGTGGGCTACCACCGCCTGACCATCGACGCCGGGCCGGGCACCGTGATCGAAGCCACGCTCGCCATTGCCCCAGCGCGTTGCTATGGCGTGGCCGATGCCCTGCGCCGACACGATCGCCCGGCCGACACCCGCCTGTGGGGCGCGTCCGCCCAGCTCTACGGCTTGCGATGCGATGCCGACCGCGCTGCCAGCAGCGCCGGCCTGGGCGACTACACCGCGGCGGGCACGCTGGCGCGGCATCTCGCGCAGCGCGGTGCAGATGCATTGGCGCTCAGCCCCGTGCATGCCATGTTCACGGCCGACGCGCGCCGCTATTCGCCGTACTCGCCATCAAGCCGCCTGTTCCTGAACGCGTGGATGATCGACCCCGCCGCGCTCTTTGGGGACGAAGCCGTTCGGCAGGCCGTGGTGGACTGCGATCTTGTCGCCGACTACGCCCGTCTTGAAGCCGCACAGCTCATCGACTGGCCGGCCAGCGGCAACGCCCGCATGACGGTGCTGCGCGCGCTGCATCGCCGCTTGCTGCAGGCGCCGCTTGGGGACACCGTCGCGCAGATGCTGCTGGACGATTTTCGCGCGTACTGCATTGATGGCGGCACGAGCCTGCGCGATCACGCGCACTTTGAAGCGCTGAATGCGCACCTTGGGCCCGCGCATTGGAAGCAGTGGCCCGAGCAGTATCAACATCCGAGCTATCTGGGCGTGCAGGCTTTCGCTCGCGAGCATGAAGATGCGGTGAATTTCCACCTCTTCCTGCAATGGGCTGCGGCACGCCAGTGGGCCCTCGCGCAGCGCACCGCGGAAAGCGCCGGCATGGCCATCGGCCTCATCGCCGATCTGGCTGTGGGCACCGACAGCGCGGGCAGCCATGCGTGGGCGCGGCAGCGCGACTTGCTGATCGGCGTGACGGTGGGGGCGCCACCCGACGTGTTCAACGCGCAGGGCCAGGGCTGGGGCCTGACCACCTTCAGCCCGCGCGCCATGCGCACGCAAGGCTTCTCCGCATTTATCGAGATGCTGCGCGCGGTGATGGCCGTGCCCGGCGGCGTACGCATCGACCACGTACTCGGGCTGATGCGGCTATGGGTGATCCCAGATGGAGCACGACCGCTGGACGGCGTGTACCTGCGCTACCCGATGCAGGATCTGCTGCGGCTGGTGGCGCTGGAATCGTGGCGCAACCGCTGCATCGTCATTGGCGAAGACCTTGGCACCGTGCCCCCAGGCCTGCGCGACAAGCTTGCCGACGACGGCCTGCTTGGCATGCGCATCCTCTGGTTCGAGCGCGAGTACACGCGCGACGATGCCCCCTTCAAGGCGCCGCGCACATGGGCGCCGGCGTCGGTGGCGATGACGAGCACGCACGATCTGCCCACGCTCGTCGGCTGGTGGATCGGCAACGATCTGCGCTGGCAAGCCCAGCTTGGCCTGCTACCGGCCGGCATGAGTGAGGGCGAAGCACAGGCACGCCGCATGGACGATCGCGCCGCGTTGGTTGCAGCCTTTGCAGAGCACAACCGCCTGGTGCTGGCCGATGGCAGTGTGCCGATGATTGGCGTGGCGCCGCTGCAAGCTGCGTTGGAACAGGCGCGCGCGGCCACCGCGGCGCAAGCCGACGTCATCCTGCAAGCCAGCGCGCAGGACTTTGCCACGGCGGCTACCGTGTTTACGGGCGCGGCCAACACGCCGCTTGCGCTGGTCCCGCTGGAAGACCTGCTCGGCCTCGTCGAGCAGCCGAACCTGCCAAGCACGATCGACACCCACCCGAACTGGCGGCGTCGCCTGCCCGGGCCGTCCGGCACGCTGCTCGACGCGCCCACGGTGCAGGCGCGTCTGTCCGCACTGGCCAACGCGCGCATCAGCACGCCATGAGTGAACCGACCACACCCCTCCCGCCCGTCGCCCTCCAGCGTGTGCCGCGCGCTACGGTGCGGCTGCAATTGCACCGCGACTTTACGTTCGACCATGCGCGCGCGTTGGTGGATGACTTCGCCGCGCTCGGCATCTCGCATCTCTACACGTCGCCCATCACCACGGCGCAACCGGGTTCGACGCACGGCTATGACGTTGTCGACCCCACACACGTGAGCCCCGAGCTGGGCGGCGAACGCGCGCTCGAACAGTTGGTGGATGCGCTGCATGCGCGCGGCATGGGCCTCATCGTCGATATCGTGCCGAATCACATGGGCGTGGGCGGCGCACACAATGCGTGGTGGCTGGACGTGCTCGAATCCGGTCCCGACAGCGCCTACGCCAATTTCTTCGATATCGACTGGCAGCCGCCCAATCCGGCGCTGCGCAACAAGGTGCTCGCGCCCTTCCTGGGCGAAAACTACGCCGACGCGCTGGCCGGCGGCCGACTGCAGCTGGCCTACGACGAAACGGCGGCGCGGCTGGCGATGGCGTATTACGACCACCGTTTTCCGATCGCGCTGGCCGACTATCCCGCGCTGCTTCGCACCGGCAACATAGACACCGCCACCCACGCGGTGGCCGACCGTTTTGCCGCGCTCGACACGATCCGCTCACTGCGCACGCGCCGCGAACGCACCGACGAAGCACGCGACGCGCTGCGCAACCTCGCCACCACGCAAGCAGGTGCCGCACACATCGCCGAAGCCGTGCGCATGCTCAACGCGCAACCCGATCAGCTTGATGCGTTGATGGCGCGGCAGCATTGGCGCCTTGCCCACTGGCGCACCGCCAACGACGAGATCAACTGGCGCCGCTTCTTCGACATCTGCTCGCTGGCTGGCCTGCGCATGGAGCGCGCCGAGGTGTTTGAAGCGACGCATGCGCTGCTGTTCCGGCTCTATCGCCTGGGTTGGATTGACGGCGTGCGCATCGACCACGTTGATGGCCTGGCCGACCCGGCCGCGTACTGCCGCCAGCTACGCCGCCGCCTGCAAGCCGAACACGCCACGCGCCCCGCCGACCGGCTCACGAGCCACCCGTGGATCGTCGTCGAAAAAATCCTCGCCAGCGATGAAGCCATGCGCACCGACTGGGCCGTCGACGGCACCAGCGGCTACGATTTCATGAACCAAGTGGGCGCGCTGTTGCACGACGCGCACGGCGAGACCGCGCTCACCCAGGGCTGGCTTGAATGGATTGGCGCGCCAGTGGCTGAAGCGCCGTTTTCGGCCACGGCGGTACCTGCTCGCCGCCAGATCCTGCATGCGAACTTTGCCGCAGAACTCGATGCAGCCACGTCAGCACTGCACGCGGTGGCACAACAAGACCGCAGCAGCCACGACGTGACGTGGCACGCCATCCGCCGCTCGCTGGCCGAGGTGATCGTCCACTTTCCGGTGTATCGGACCTATGCGAATGCGCAACAACGCGATGCGCAAGATTCGGCCATCCTGCAAACCGCCATGTCCGGCGCGGCGACCTGCCTGCGGCGCGTTGACCAACCTGTGCTCGGCTGGCTGGATGCATGGCTTGGCGGCCACCCGGCGGGGCAGGACAAGCTGCGCCAACTGGCGTTGCGCCGGTGCCAGCAGTTGTCGTCGCCGGTGGCAGCCAAGGCAGTGGAAGACACAGCGTGCTACCGCTACGGCCGGCTGCTGTCGCGCAACGAGGTCGGCGCGGATCCGGGTACGTTTTCCATGAGCGCCAACGCGTTCCATCACGCCATGCAAGCGCGCGCCCACACCTGGCCGCACGCGATGCTCGCCACCGCCACGCACGACCACAAGCGTGGTGAAGACGTGCGCGCTCGGTTGGCCGTGCTGTCGGAACGTCCCACGCAGTGGCTGGCCGCCGCACACCAATGGCGCACGGAACACGCAGCGTGGGAGCGTCAACTGCCTGCCGGCCCGGCTCCCTCACCAGCCGCGCAGTGGATGCTCTATCAAACGCTGGTGGGCATCTGGCCCGCGGATCTGGACTGGCATGACGCCGATGCCGTGCGCGAGCTGGCCGAGCGCGTCGCGCAGTGGCAGGAAAAGGCGCAGCGCGAAGCCAAGCTGCGCACTGACTGGTTCGCGCCCGATGCGGACTACGAAGCCGCCAGCCGCGATTTCGTCTTTACGCTGCTGACGGGCGAGGCGGCCTCGACCTTCCTGCCTTCGCTCTCCGCCTTCGTGCAAAGCGTGGCGCCGGCCGCCGCCGTCAACGGCCTCGCCCAGACCTTGCTGCGCACCGCGTTGCCTGGCGTGCCCGACCTCTATCAGGGCACCGATTTCTGGGACACCAGCCTCGTTGATCCCGACAACCGCCGCCCCGTCGACTACGCCGCGCGGCACCGCGCATTGCGGGCATTGCACGTGCATGCCGGGCACAGCCTCGCGTCGCTGCTCGCGCATTGGACCGACGGCCGTATCAAGCAAGCCGTACTAGCACGTGCACTGGCCCTGCGCGCTGCCATGCCGGCGGTGTTCGAATCCGGCGACTACCAACCGCTGGCCGTGACCGGCAGCGGCGCGCAGCACGTATTGGCGTTTGCGCGCGTGCATGGCGCCCAGGCGGTCGTCGCGATCGTGCCGCTGCATGCCTCCGCCTTGCTGGGCCATGCCGCCACACCAACGTTTGCGGATGGCGCATGGCGGGACACCACGGTCTGTCTGCCGGCCGCGCTTTCGCACACGCCGCTGCATAGCGCTTTTGACGGCCAGACCCTGCACAGCCCCCGCCTTGCGCTGGGCCAGGTGCTCGCCCACCTGCCGGTCGCCCTGCTGCACACCTGATCCGCACGTTACACACTCGCACGGGTTAACACCGACTGCGCCGTTTTTTGGCTCGCCCTAAAATTCATCTATTCATATATATGACTAGAGCAATGTGTGGTGAACACGTCGCTCACGTCACCCGGAGGAGACCGCATGTTCGGCTGGTTCAAAGAGATTTCAAAAGGGGAAAAGCGCACGTTCTGGGCCTGCTTTGGCGGCTGGGCGCTCGACGCGCTGGACGTGCAGATGTTCAGCCTCGTCATCCCGACCATCATTGCGGCGTGGCACATCGGCAAAACCGAGGCCGGGCTGGTGTCGGGCGTCACGCTGGTGGCGTCGGCGCTGGGCGGCTGGATTGCCGGCGCGCTGACCGACCGCTTCGGCCGCGTGCGCACGCTGCAGTTCACGGTGCTGTGGTTTTCGCTGGCCACATTCGCCTCGGCCTTCGCGCAGAACTTCGAGCAGTTCCTGGTGCTCAAGGCCATTCAAGGTTTTGGCTTTGGCGGTGAATGGGCGGCGGGCGCCGTACTGATGGCCGAGAGTATTCGCGCCAGCCACCGCGGCAAGGCGATGGGCACCGTGCAGAGCGCCTGGGCCGTCGGCTGGGGCGCGGCGGTGCTGCTGTATGCGCTCACCTATTCCTTCATCGAGCCTGACCTCGCCTGGCGCGTGATGTTTGCCGCCGGGTTGCTGCCGGCGCTGCTCATCATCTACATCCGCCGTGGCGTACAGGAACCCGTGCCGGCCGCCAAGCCAAATGCGAAAGCCGATGCGATGCCGATCTCGCGCTTCCCCCTGCTCGACATCTTCCGCCCGCAGGTGCTGCGCATGACGCTGATCGGCGGGCTGCTGGGGGTAGGCGCGCACGGGGGCTACTACGCACTGATGACGTGGCTGCCGACGTATCTCAAGACGGAGCGCCACCTGTCGGTGCTGGGCACGGGCGGCTACCTGGCGGTGATCATCTTCGCCTTCTGGTGCGGCTGCGTGGCCAGCGCGTGGCTGCTGGACGTGCTTGGCCGTCGCGGAAACATCCTGCTGTTCTCGTGCTGCTGCGTGGTGACGGTGCTGGTGTATCTGCTGGTGCCGCTGTCGGATGGCGCGATGCTGGTGCTGGGCTTTCCCCTGGGCTTCTTTGCGGCGGGCATTCCGGCCAGCATGGGCGCGCTGTTCAACGAGCTGTATCCGCAGGGCGTGCGCGGCACGGGTGTGGGCTTTTGCTACAACTTCGGCCGCGTGGTGTCTGCCGCGTTCCCGGTGCTGGTGGGCAAGATGAGCGCATCGATGTCGCTCGGCACGGCCATCGGCATCGACGCGGCCATCGCCTATTCGATCGTCGCAGTGGCGGTGCTGATGCTGCCCGAAACGAAGGGCCGCGACCTCGCTGCCGTCACCGTCTGAACACCGATCACAACATCATGACGACGCCCTTGATCCGTCGCCGCCAGGAGACCCCATGCCCACTCGCCGCGCCTTCAACACCGGGTTGCTTGCCATGCTAGGTTCCACCGCCCTGGCCGGCTGCGCCGCCACCGGCAGCAGCGACGTCTCGCGCGGGGCGTCCGCGCGCATCACGGCCATCGACACGCATGCACATGTGTTCGAACGCGGCCTGCCGCTGGCCAATGCCCGCCGCTATGCGCCCACGTATGACGCACCGCTGTCGGCCTACCTCGCGCAGCTCGACGCGCACGGCGTGTCGCACGGGGTACTGATCCAGCCAAGTTTCCTGGGTGTCGACAACAGCTATCTGTTGGCCGCGCTCAAGCAAGCGCCCCAGCGCCTGCGCGGTGTGGCCGTGATCGACCCGGCCGCGCCCGAGACCTTGCTCACGCAGATGAACGCCGAGGGCATCGTCGGCATTCGCCTGAACCTGATCGGTGCGGCAGACCCGCAATTGAAATCGCCCGTGTGGCAAGCCGCGCTGGCTCGCCTGCATGCGCTCGGCTGGCATGTGGAATTGCATGTCGAGGCACGCCGCCTTCCCGCGCTGCTGCAGCCGCTGCTGGAAGCGCAAGTGAACGTGGTGGTCGACCATTTCGGCCGCCCCGATCCTGCACTTGGCGTGGACGATCCGGGCTTTGCCGCATTGCTTGCCGCCGGCCGCTCCCGCCGCGTGTGGGTAAAGATTTCCGGCGCATACCGGAACGGCGCCAACGGACGCGGCGAAGCCATCGCCCAGGCCGCCATGCCGCGCCTGAAAGATGCGCTCGGCCTGGACCGCCTTGTCTGGGGCAGCGACTGGCCGCACACGCAGTTCGAATCGCAGATCAACTACGACAAGATGTGGGCCTTCGCCGGCGTGCTGCTGCCCAACGCAGCGGACTGCAAGCAGGTGCTGGTCGACACGCCCGCGCAGTTGTTCCGCTTCGTCTGAACGCGCAACTGCTGCAGCGCCCCCGCGCGATACCCCATTTCGCGAATCACGAATTTCGCCGCGCGGGCCGCGCTCCTACACTGGCCGCTCCTCATCCCCACAAGCCGCAAGGAGCAGCCATGCAGCAGCATCGACTCGTCGACCAGCAATTCGGCCAGGTCGCCCAGGCCTACCTGACCAGCGCCGTGCACGCGCAGGGCGCCGATCTGGACGCGCTGGCCACGCTGGCGCAGTCGGTGCCGCACGCCAAGGTGCTCGATCTCGGCTGCGGCGGCGGGCATGTGAGCTTTGCCATGGCGCCGCATGTGGCGGCCACGGTGGCGTATGACCTGTCAGAAGACATGCTGAGCGTGGTGGCCGCCGAAGCCGCGCGCCGCGGCCTTGCGCAGTTGCACACGCAAGCCGGCCGCGCCGAGAGCCTGCCCTTTGACGATGCCGCGTTCGACATCGTTGCCACGCGCTTTTCCGCTCACCACTGGTACGACGTGCGCAAGGGCCTGGCGGAAGCGCGCCGTGTGCTCAAACCGGGCGGCAAGCTCGTCATCGTGGATATCGTCGCGCCGGAGGTGCCGCTGCTCGACACGCTGTTGCAAACCGCCGAGGTGCTGCGCGATGCGTCGCACGTGCGCGACTACCGTGTTTCCGAATGGCAGGCCATGCTGGCCGAGGCCGGTTTCCAGCCCGGCACGCCGCGCACGTGGAAACTGACGATGGCCTTCGACAGCTGGATCGCCCGCATTCGCACGCCGCAGGTGCGCGCAGATGCCATCCGCGATCTGTTCGACCGTGCAGCCGACGAAGCACGCACGTACTTTGCCGTGGCACCCGACCATTCATTTGCCATCGACGCGATGCTGATCGAGGCTGCCTGAGCGACGTGATCGGCTTGGGCACCCTCATCCCCTCTCATCCTTTTTGCCACACCCGTTGGAGGGGTGCCCTGATACGGCGCCATTTTCAGGGTTTCGCTTAATCCTGAATGAAAAAAATGTGATATCGGAACACGTGTACGAACGTGGCGTTGCCGGTAGCCTTCCGGGTTACCGTCGATCCTGGTCGGCATTGGCGCGGCCACTGCGCCGACTACCGATTTCCATGTACGCCCTGTTCCCCGCCTTCGTCTCGTCGCTCTTCCTGTTCTACGGCGTCTACGTCGTGACCACACGCGGCCGCACGCGCGCGAGCCTGGCGTTTCTCGGCATGACGACGCTCACATGCCTGTGGCAAGGCATCTGGGCGTTTCTGTTCCAGACCCAAGACCTTGGCACCGCCCAGGTGCTCGCCAAACTCGGTTGGATCGCCATCCTGATCATGCCGACCATGCTCTATCACTTTGCCGTGGAGGTGGCCGAAGCACCGGGCGAGCGGCACTGGCTCCTGGCCGCCTATGCGCTGGACGCTGCGCTGATCGCGTTGCTGTTGACCACCAACCTCGTCATCGATGGCGTGCATCAGTTCCACTTCGGGTTCTATCCGAAGGCGGGCGCGCTGGAAGCCGTCCACATCATCCAAACTACCGCGCTGGTTACGCGCGGCATGTGGGTGCTCTACCGCGAGCAGCAGCATGCGACGGCCGAGAAGCGCAAACGGCTGCTGACTTGCCTGTTCGGCGTGGGACTGATTTCGTTGGCGGCAGCTGACTACGCAGTCAACTACGGCATTGCGTTCTACCCGCCGGGCGTGCTGCCGCTGGCCATTGCGCTGGGCATCATCGCCGTGGGCGTGGTCAAGTTCGACTTGATGCGCCCCTATGCATTGGCAGCCACCGTTGCACACGAGGTGCGCACGCCGCTGACCACCATCCGCTTGCAGGCAGCCGAAATCGCCCGCGCCTGGCCAGACGTCTACCGTGGCTATCAGCTCGCCATCGACAACGGCCTGTGCCAACCGCCGCAGCATCCTGCCATGTTGGATCGCCTGTCCAAACTGGCGGGAGCCATCACATCGGAAGTCGCGTCTGCACATAGCGTGATCGAGATGGCCTTGGCCTCCGTCACGCTGGAGCGCCTGGACCGGCGCACCTTCGCGGCCCATTCGCTACACGAATGCGTAGAGACGGCTGTGGCGCAGTATCCGTTCCAGGCCGGTGAGCGCGAACGCGTGCACGTGCAGCCGTTCAACGCCGACTGGTGCTTCGTGGGCTCCGACACGCTGCTCGTGTACGTGTTGTTCAACCTGCTGAAGAATGCGCTGCATGCCATCCAGATCGCGCGCAAGGGCCACATCGAAATCTCCGCCCGCCAGGATGGAGACAGCTATGTGCTCGTGGTGCGCGACAGCGCCACCGGCATTCCGCCCAGCGTGCAACGCCGCATCTTTGACCCGTTTTTCTCCACCAAGCATGTCGGCAAAGGCTCGGGCGTGGGGCTGACATTCTGCCGCCGTGTCATGCAGGCGTTTGGCGGGCGCATCCAGTGCGAATCCGTGGTTGGGGAATACACGCTGTTCTCCATGCGGTTTCCCCAACCTCCTGCTATCTGACGTTCACGTCTTCAAAACGTCAGGACACCTGCGCCAACTCCGGCACGGTGTCCAGCTCGTACGCCTTCACACGCAGGCGCACGTGTTGCGGCAACCGCTGAATCACGCGCTCGGCGTTGGCGCACACCACCTGCTGATACCCCAGCGACACCAGCCGTCCGCCCGAAACAAACCGGAACACCATGTAGAACGAGCAGGGCTGCACCCGGAATGTGTTCAAGTGGCATTCCACGCGCTGAAACGGGAATGTCTCTTCAACGAATTCCTGATGCGCGAGCTTGGTCACGAAGATCACGCGTCCGCTCATGAGCAGGTCTGCGTCAATGCATTCGTGGAACCAGCGTTCGCGCACCACGCCCTGCCACTCGAAATACCGGGCGAAATACGTGTTGGCGTAGGCGTTGGAATCCTTCAGATAGACATCGAAGGCGTGCTGGAACGTCTGCTGCGCGGAAATGGCTTCGGGCAGCTCGGCATTGCGCAGATAGTGGTTGACGACTGTGGCAATGGATTGGCCTGTCGGCATCGCATACTCCAAGAATGGAATTGGCTGCTGGCGGCAGCCGCGCATGCGCGGTGGTCCCGCGCATGTGTCCATTCTTCCGATGCACTTGCTGTTGCGTAACAAGCCAATAGCGTAGCCCTACGAACGGGCGGCCTACTCCCCGCCCGCAACACTCCGCAGCCCCGGCGGACTCTGATGAAAGCGGAACGTATTGCGCCCGCTGCGCTTGGCATCGTAGAGCGCCGCATCGGCCCATTCCAACAGTACGTCCAGGTGTTCGTCGGCGGGCGTCAGGGTGACGGCGCCCGCTGACAGCGTGACGTACGGCGCGGCAACGGACGCCGCGTGCGGTTCGGCCCGTTCGGCCACCATGGCCACGGCACGCGCCACGGCCAGCCTGGCCTCGTCGCGATCCAGGTCAAACAGCATGGCGACGAATTCTTCTCCGCCCACGCGCGCAATGAAGTCATCGGGGTGGCGGCACGCCGTGCCCAGCGTGTCGGCCACCATGCGCAGGCAATCGTCGCCGCGCAGGTGGCCGTAGGTGTCGTTGTATTGCTTGAAGCAGTCGATGTCGAACAGCGCCAGCGTGACAGGGCGCTTGTCGCGGCGGGCGTGGTCGAACAATCGCGGGGCCTGCGTTTCAAAAAAGCGGCGATTGAACAGGTGTGTGAGCGCGTCGCGGTTGACGTCGTTCTCCAGCACGCTGAGCAAGGCGCGCGTGCGCTGCAACTCGCCGCGCAGTGCATCCTGGGCGCTGGCCATGCCGGCACGCTGCAACTGCTCTACCGTCACGTCGCGCAGCAGCAGGAAAACGCCGGCATGCCGGCCGCGCGCGTCGCTCAAGCCTTCGAGCGTGACTTCCAGCGTGCGCCCCGTGTCGGGCAGCCAGACCTGATGGCGGTTAGGCAAGCGCGTACGCTCAAACTCGCGCAGGATGCCGGCCACGTTCAGCACGGCGGGCGGCATTGCATGCACCTTGGCAGTCGGCAACAGGTGGCGCGCAGCGGCGTTGATGCTGGCGATGGAGCCATCGCGGGCGAGCACGATGCAACCATCACGCATGGATTCGATGATCTTGCCGCGGGCATAAGCGGCGGTATCGCGCAGGCGCGGCCGCAAGACGATCCAGCCGAGCAATGATGTGCTGACGGCAAACGTGGCGGGTGTGAGATCGCCGCCGAGCGCCGTCGTCCAGCGCTGCAGGTAGGCAAGATGCGCCACCAGCGGCAGCAGTTGCCCGATCACAAGCGCCAGCCGCACCTGCGTGCGCGACGACACATAGAGCCCGGAGGCAACTTCGTCGATGGGCAATACCAACAGCACAAGGCTGATGGCCAGCAGCACGTAGTTGTAGGCGGTGGCCACCCAGAACATGCGCCCGTGCTCGAACACCGCGCCCCGTATGCCGTCGATGACGACGAAACGCGCATCAAGCCATACCAGGTGATGCAGTTCATTGGTAGCGACCAGCCCGACGAATCCGGCGCCCACGAGCAGCGCCAGCAGCCAACCCACGCGCACCAGCAGCAATGCATTGAGTTCTGGCCGGATGAGGCCAACGACCATGCGCAGCCATGCGGCCGGCACCATCATGATCCCGAGATAGGCGACCTTGGCCCAGCCCACGCGCACGGGCATGTCGAAGCTGACGACTTCCATGAGGCGCGCGCCGCTCCAGAGCGCGGTACCGAGCGCCAACAGCATGAAGGCGGAGACTTCCGCGTCATCGCGGCGTGGCCATGAGAGGCCAATCAGCGCGATCGAAACGAGTGCAGCGCAAGCCAGTGCAGCGATCAGCATGATCGGCACGCCCTGCGCGCATGGCGATGCCGGCGAATGACAACGCCAGCCTGTTGGTCCACGTGTATTCCCCGTTCGTCCGTTGTTCTTGCAGTGTATCGGGCACTGTTGCCGTGTGATTGGCTGCGTGGTGCGCACCCGATCACCTCCCCCTCCCATCGGCAGGAAATGTAAAAACTGAAGGCCCGTGCGGCTTTGCGGCGCATGGCGCGGCCTGCGCGTGCTGAGAGGGACGTATCGAGCTGTCGACGAATTCGTTTGCGCGGCGTTGGGATCACCCACACGCTGGACTGCCGAAAAGCGCGGAGGTGTCCCGCGCACCGTGTTTTTGGGTATTGGGCGCGGTGGCCGTCCTGCGTTTTCCCGCTATGCAGCGAGGGATTGGAGCGTCGCCCAAAGAGGTGCCGTCAAGCCCGCCGGACAACCCAGCCACGGGCCGACGGGCAACGTTTTTGCGCTGGCGCGAACGTCCCGTTTCAGATGCCGTGACTTGAGCGACACCGCTATCTTGGCTTCACAAAACGTCGGTATCATCGAACACATGACCGATACCCGCGCCACCGCCCATCTCTATCCTGCGCACGACCTGGCGATCTGCACCGACGCCAACACCGCCGTCGAGCGCATTACCGCCATCTACGAGCGCTCTGCGCAAGCGATCCGCGATCGTTTCCACGCCTTTGCGCGTGGCGAGGATTGCAGCGAAGACCTCTCCGCCTGCTACCCCTACCTCGGCATCACTGTCGACCCGAAAACGCTGGTGAGCGACGCGCGGCCGGCGTGGGGCACGGTGGCGTATCCGGGCGTGTACGGCACGACGCTCACGCGGCCGGACCTCTTCCGTGATTACTACCGCGTGCAGATCGAACGGCTGCTGCACTATCACAACAGCCCCGTCGTGGTGGGTGTGAGCAACCGGCCGATTCCGCTGCCCTTCGTGGTCGAAGCGTCCACGGTGGACATCACGCCGGAACAGGCGCGCGCGCTGGGCGGTGCGTTTACGCTGCCCGACCTCGCACAGATTGACGACTCCATTGCCAACGGCACATACCGCCCCATCGGCGACGAACCGCAGCCGCTGTCGATGTTCACCGCCGAGCGGGTCGACCTGGCTCTGCAGCGCCTGTACCACTACACCGCCACGCACCCGAAGCACTTCCAGCGCTTCGTGCTGTTCACCAACTACCAACGCTATGTCGATGAGTTTGCCGCCCTCGGCCGCAAGCTGATGGAAGACGGCAACGACGAAGGCTACATCCGCTTTGTCGAGCCCGGCGACACCGAACACGAACTCGGCACACCGGCGCCGGACGACTCGCACCGCATCAAGGGCCTGCCGCAGATGCCCGCCTACCACCTGGTGCGCGAAGACCGCCTGGGCGTGACACTGGTGAACATCGGCGTGGGCCCGTCCAACGCCAAGACCATCACCGACCATCTGGCCGTGCTGCGACCGCACTGCTGGATGATGATCGGCCATTGCGGCGGCCTGCGCCGTTCGCAGCAGTTGGGCGATTACGTGCTCGCGCACGCCTATGTGCGCGACGACCATGTGCTCGACCAGGACCTGCCGCCATGGGTGCCCGTACCGCCCATCGCCGAGATTCAGGTGGCGCTGCAGGAGGCTGTGGCGCGCATCACGGGGCTCTCGGGCGCCGATATGAAATCGCGCATGCGCACCGGCACGGTGGTCTCCACCGACGACCGCAACTGGGAGCTGAAGTACCAGGCGCTATACAGCCGCTTCAACCAGTCGCGCGCCATTGCCATCGACATGGAAAGCGCGACCATTGCCGCCAACGGCTTCCGTCTGCGCGTGCCCTACGGCACCCTGCTGTGCGTGTCGGATAAGCCGCTGCACGGCGAGCTGAAGCTGCGCGGCATGGCCAACCTGTTCTATCGCCAGCGCGTGAGCCAGCACTTGGACATCGGCATGGAAGCCGTGCGCCTGTTGCGCGAAAGCGGCGTTGAAGCGCTGCACTCGCGCAAGCTGCGCAGCTTTGACGAGCCCGCGTTCCGATAGCGCGGGTTAGTGCGGGTTAGTGCGGGCGCTGCTCCGGCAGCGCTTCGCGCAGGAAGTCCAGAAAAACCCGCACCACCTCGGGCAAGGTTCGGCCCGCCAGGGTCTGCAGTTCCACTGTCCGCCCACGCATGCCGCGCTCGCGAATCTCCGCGGCATGCAGCTCACCCCGCTGCACGCGCTCGCGCACCGTGATTTCCCCAGCGATGCCCAAGCCGCCGCCTTGCAGCACGAAACTCAACAGCCCATCGAAGCGGTTGCTGACCAGCACCGGCTCGAACACCAGCCCGCGTTGACTGCAGCCCATGTCGAACAGCTGGCGCACCGTGTTGTCCGGCCCCGAAAGCGCAATTGGAAATGGGTGCATCTGCGCCAGCGTCACGCTGCTGAACTTCGCCAGCGGGTGGTCGGGCCGCATGATGGCAAACACCGAGCCACGCTGCTGATACGCCACGCGAATGCCGTGCACGGCAGCGCGGCTATAGGTCAAGCTGATATCCACATCGCCACGCAAGACGGCCTCTGTCACGCGCATCGGCTCTTCGGCGCGCAGGTCGAACTGAATGCCCGGATGCCGCTCGCGAAACGCCACGATGGCGCGTGGCACAAACTCAATCGCAAACCCATCGGAGCACGCAATGCGCACGCGCCCGCGCTGCAGCCCTTGCAGGCCTTGAATATCCGAGACCACGCGCTCTGCCTCCAGCGCCCCGCGCAGCGCGTGCGCGGCAAGCAGCTCGCCTGCTGCGCTGGGCCGCATGCCGCGCGGTTGCCGCTCGAACAGCGGCACGCCCAGAAGCTCTTCAAGCATGGCCACTTGCCGGCTGATGGCCGATGCGCTGACGTGCAGGCGCGCGGCCGCCTCCGTCAACGAGCCAGTGCGCACAACCTCGAGAAAATAGCGGAGGGACGTCTCCTGCAGGCGATGAGATGACATGAGCGACGTAGGCGCGGGAGCCCTTTTGCTTTGCACAAAACGCAAAGATATCCCAAGAAAATTCTAATGGTCAAAAGGGTGTGGTATGCGCAGACTCACCCGGAACTGTTCGACCAGCGGAGTGTCCAGATGCCCCTTCAGCTCGCAGCCCGTCAACCTGCCTCGCCCCGCGCATCCCATCGCCTTCGCGCGCTGGTGCCGGCTCTCATGTTGGGTGCCGCCAGCTTGGCCGGTGCCGCCGAACTCTCTGCGGCAGACGCCGAACGCCATGCGCAAGCAACGTACCGCGAATACTTTCAACTGCTCTCCCTGCCCAACGACGCCATCGCGCCAGAGGACGTCCGCAAGAATGTCGACTGGCTGGAGCAGGCATTCCGCAAGCGCGGCTTCACGACAAAGCAATTGGCCAACAACGGCAAGCCGATGCTCTATGCCGAAATGCCGAACCCGGACGCTGCCCGCAAAACGGTGCTGTTCTACATGCACCTCGACGGCCAGCCCGTGATTCCCGCGCAGTGGGCACAGAAGAGCCCGTGGACACCCGTGCTCAAGCACAAGACCGCTCAGGGCAACTGGGAAGAGATCGACTCGGCGCAGTTGTTCAGCGGCCCGCTCGATCCGGAATGGCGTGTATTCGGCCGTTCGTCCGCCGACGACAAAGGCCCGATCATGATGATGCTGGCCGCCATTGACGCACTGAAGGCCAGCGGCACTCAGCCTGCCGTCAACATCAAGATCATTCTCGACAGCGAGGAAGAAAAGGGCTCGCCGTCGATCAGCAAGGTGATGCAGGCAAACCGCGAGCTGCTGCGCTGCGACGCCATCGTCATCCACGACGGCCCCATGCACGCGAGCAACCGGCCAACCCTGGTCTTTGGCAACCGCGGCGCGGCCGAAGCCCGGTTGACCGTCTATGGCGGCAAGGTGCCGCTGCACAGCGGGCACTACGGCAACTACGCCCGCAACCCGGCCCAGCAGTTGGCCAACCTGCTGGCATCGATGAAGAACGACGAGGGCCGGGTGACGGTGCCGGGCTATTACGACCACGTGAAGATCAGCGACGCTGACCGCAAGATCATGGCGGCCGTGCCCGACGACCAGGCAGCGCTCAACAAGCGCCTGGGCATTGCGCATGCCGACAAGGTCGGCGCCAATTACCAGGAGGCGATGCAGTACCCGTCATTGAACGTGCGCGGCATGGCCTCTGCGGCCGTGGGCGACAAGGTGGCGAACATCGTGCCCGACAAGGCCGTCGCAGAGCTCGACCTGCGAACCACGCCAGACTCCAGCGCGGCCTACCTCGGCAAGCTGATCGAGCAGCACGTCGAGCACCAGGGCTACCACCTCGTCAAGAACGCCCCGACCGACGAAGAGCGCAGCCGTTACGACAAACTGGCCACCTTCACGTATCAGAGCGAGGGCGCAGACGCTGCGGGCTCACCGATCGACTCGGCAGTAGGCACATGGGCCTACAAATCCCTGACCGACACGTTTGGTGCCAACCCGGCGCCCGTCCGCATCCGCATGATGGGCGGGACCGTGCCCACCGCAGAAATCGTTGGCGTGCTGCAGGTGCCGTTCGCGATCATTCCGCTGGTCAATGCCGATAACAATCAGCACGCTGCTAACGAGAACCTCCGGATGGGCAACTACGTGAGCGGCGTGCGCACGATCTACGGCCTGCTGACGCACCCGCTCTGACACGCACTACGGTTAAGCCGCGCGAAACAGCCCATGCAGCCCGAGCGGCGCCACGCCGCTCAGGCTTGCCATGGCGACGGGCCCCGCAGAAACATTCTGTGCATCGAACGCCGTCAATCTGGTGCAGCCGGCGTCCACATCGAATACCGTGCCGATCAGCCAGCCCTCGCCTTCACGGGCACTGGCCGAGGTCGGCACGAACACGTGCTCCTCCACCAACGTGCGGTGCCCAAAACGGTACTGCTGCACATGCCCGGAATCCGTATCCACGCGCATGACGGTGTCGAAGCCGTTGAGCGACTGCGGGCTGCCGCTGGACGCAGGCGCCGTGTGGGCCACCATGAACAACGCGTGATGGCGCTGCGCCGTGCGGCGTGTGTCGATCTTCGGGAATTCGGCTACATGCTCGGTGCTGAACTGCTCGGCGCGGCCAGTGCGCAGGTTCAACTGCACTTGCGTAAGGCGAGCGCCGGGCGACGGACGAATCTGCCCACGCATCAATTCACGCAGCGACGTGGTGACGACCGCGGCATCGTCCGAGCGGATGTAATCGAGATGGACCTCCAGCCCATCCGGTGACGACCACGCGTTGCCCAGATGGAAGACGAAGCCCGCCGGCAACTGCAGCCAGCGCATGCGCGTGACATCGTCCTTGTCTAGCACGAGCACACGCATGCCCAGCTCCGGCCGCCAGACATGGGAATCCAGAAACGACATGCCTGCGCGCGAGCGTTCCACGTCGTACACGAACGGCGGCAGCAGAAACACCAGGTGGCGCTGCGTCACGGCAAAGTCGTGCACCATCGCCACGTCCGGCACCTTGAGCGTTTCCACACGCTTGAGCGCACCGTCCGGGCCCACGCAGTAGACGGTCAGCAGACCGGCCGCGCTGCTCACGCCAAAATTCCATAGCGTGCCGTCGGATTCGACCTTGGGATGGGCGGAAAACGGCATGCCCTTGTAGTCGTCGCGCCAGGTCTGCACACCCAGCGTGCGCAGTGAATCCGGATCGACACGCGTGGCCGAGCCACCTTCCCACAGCGCGAGCATCTCGTCGCCATGCATCACCAGGCTGGTGTTGGCCACGTTGATGCTGTCGGGCGAAGCGACCGGCTCCATGCCGGGGTTGGCGGTGCCGAATGTCGCACGCAACGGCCGGCCGGCGGCGGTGTCGGCGACAAACTTGTCAGTGCGCACAAACACGCCGCGGTGCGTCACGCCCTGCTCGCTGATGTCGTATCGCTGGATCATGCCGTCGCCATCAAACAGGTGGTGATAACGCACGCCGCCGATCTCATGCCGCGCGGGGCCATTTCGGTAGAACGCGCCGTGCAACGCGGGCGGGAACCTGCCTTCCACCCGCAGCGCGCGAGTCGGCATGTCGGCGCTGACGCCCTGGTAACCCGCCAGCCACGGATACTGCGCGCGCGCCGCTGCAAACCCCGCAGCCCATGGGTCCGGGGTGGCGGCCATTACATCGGTCAGGGTCAAGCCAAACGGTGCGGCGCCCAAGGCCGCAATGAAGGATCGGCGTTGCATGACGGGGCCTCGCTCAACATCAATGCAAGTGAATCGTCACGCGCTGGTCGCCCTGCACGTCGATGGCGGCATCGTCAAATGCGGGCGGGCCGAAGCGGCCGCGGGCATCGCGGCTAAAACCGTAAGGCTCGATGAGAATGCCAGCTGGGTTGGTGCCGAGCTTGGCGTCGTTGTTCGCGTCATGGAAGACCGACAACGCATAGCGCCCCGCCGGCAAGTCCGGATACACGAAGGTGACGCTTGCGCCGGACACGCTATCGAGCGCAGCGATGTCAGCCCGGATGGCCGAATCGGCCTTGAGCCAGCCCGCGGCGTCGCGGAACATCGCCGCACGCACCGCGCCTTGGCGCCCTTGCGCGCCCTCCACCACCACAGTCAGCGTGGCGGCTGAGGCACTTGCGGCAAGTGCTGTCAGCGTCAGGGCCAGCGCAAGGCGCGGCAGAGAAAACATGGCAGTCATGAACGTCTCCTGAGTGGCCGGCGCGGCGTTGGCAGGCCGGCGGTCAGGAGGCAATGTAGGCGCAGACTTCGTGGCAGTCAGCGCGGATGCGACGAAGCGCGAATGCCGCGGCGCAAACGAGCGCTTGCGGGCGATGAACGCATCACAGCAGCTTGAAGGGATCACGCCAGAGGTACTGACTAAAACGCCCGCGGGGTCGGCGGGCGTTTTGTGGGTCGTGCTAATGCGGCAGGCTAGACAAGCGGTGCTCGGCCAGCAGCACGCTCGCACTCAAGGCAAGCTGGGCGGAGATGAAGCCCTCGGGCATCTCAACGTCTTCCCAGTCACACACGATGTTGCCGGCGCAACAGACCTGGAAACGGGCCGTCCACCGATGATCGTCGCGTTGCAGCGGATCAACGACGATGACATGCGCTCCATGTGTCACTTCCTGAATCGCCATTGTGGTTCCCCCGTTCGTGATCGTTGGGACTCCACCTTAACAAAGGCCCGTGACACAAATCTGTCCGCCGCTCACCTACAAATGGGGGAGGGCGCACCTCAACCGACCAGCGGATCGGGCCGCGCAGACGAGCGCGTGCCAGGCAGCGGATGATTATCGGGGCCGTAGTACGTAAACACCGCCGAGAACTTGACGGCGCCCGTCTGGTTGGCGCGGGCTGCGTGGAAGGTGTTGCAATGGAAGAGGAGCACGTCGCCGGGCAGCAGCGGCACAGGGCGCGCGGTGTCGATCAGCGCACGGTTTTCTGGCAGCTCCTGGCGCAGGAACAGCTTGGCGTCGAACCGGTCGGCGGGCAGGTCAAGCGTGTGACTGCCGGGGATCACCCACAGGCAGCCGTTGTCGACCGTCTCTTCCACCAGGGCCAGCCACGACGACACCAGCTCGTTGCGTGCGAACGACCAGTAGCGGCTGTCGCGGTGCCAATGCGTGGCGGTGCCAAACGCGGGGTGCTTTGTCATCACGCAGTTATGGTGCGCGAGAGAAAGATGCACGGGGCTACCAATCAGTTGGGCAATCGCGCCGGCCACGCGCGGGTCGCGCGCCCATTCCGTATAAGGCGTGCCGCGTGAATCGGCGTCGAGCAGGCGGCGCACGGTCTGCCCCCCCTCGGCGTCGCGCGAGACGGGTGCCCCGGCATAGCCGACGTCGGTTTCCAGTTCCACCGGCGCTTCAGCGCGGGCCAGTCCGTCCTGCGCAGCCGCAAGCAACGCGGCGCTCACTTGCTGGCTGACGAAGCCGCGCAACACGACGTAGCCGTGCTCCTTGAAAAAGGCTTGCTGCTCGTCGGAAAGCGGGCGGGCGTGGGTGGCGGTGGGGGCAGACGCGGACATGGTGGAAAGAGCGTACGGAGACGGCGAAAGACAACGAGTGTAACGCGCTGCCGTATGCGTTGCAGACCCGCCCCACGGCTGGCCTGCTCAGGATCAAACGCAATGCGCGTTGTCCTGGTCGGGCTTCACTAAAGCTCTACCAAAACGCCTGTTGGCCCGACAACCGGAAGTATTTTGCGATCACCATCAGGCCGAGCAGGCGTTCCTGGTCTCGGTTCATGAATTGCGCCACCCATCGATTGGCGTTGCGCACGATCGCCAGTGCATCGCCAGGGTGCTTCCGGTAATGTTCCATTTTCTCCTGGAGGTCCGAATAATCGTCCTTCAGCAAAACATAATGCACATCCGGAATCAACCTGCCCTCCATGAACCATGTCTCATATCGAGGCCGCCGCATGAAGCAAAGCGAGTTGGAGGACATGATCCATTTGAGGTTCGTGGCAACGTCGTTCCCCTCGACGCTCACGATGAACTTATATTGCAGTTGCTCGGCAATCGTCATCGGTGACTTGTAGGTCGCCTTCCCAAGTTCCGATTTTCGAGTATCGCCAATGTCAACGTTTGCCAAGTCGTGACAGCGCTCGACAAACGCTTTGCGATGTTCCTGATGGCACGGGCCCCGAAAAACCGCCATAGGCTTCTTGTCGTGGAAATCGATCTTGTCGCGTGCCAGCGAAAAATGCCGGATGGCGTCCAATTTCAAGAGAATCCCATTATGGGAGCTGCTCTTGATGGGACGGCTTTTCACGAATGCCGGATGGGTCGGCTCGGCAGTCACGTCGCCGCAGTCGTAGTCAAAGCGGTAGCCCGGACCAAAATAGTCCATCAAGTCGACAAGATCATAAAAATAGGTGCTTCCTATTTCACAATCCTTGTCGACGACGGTGCTTGTCGAGGATTTCAACAAGAAATTCGAATACTCCACGGCATTGCGGCTCGGGTCGAATGACTCCGAAACCGAGTTGTAATAACTCAGTCGATCGATGACGTCCTGCATGCCACTGTGGCCGCCTTTTCTTTTCAGGAGAGCCTCGGCTCTCCCGTTCTTTGTGGCGCCCGCCAGAAAATGGCTCGAAGCATTCGAAAAGTAATACCAGAATTTTTTTGCAGAGACTCTGCTCAAGCGGTATTTGAAATGACGCATGAACCAAAAGATGCCGCGAAAATTTAAACCCGGGGTGTCGCCTCTCGAGCGAAATGTTCCAGCCCCCTACACGCAGATTCAAGTGGCATACGATCCACTTCTGCTCGCCGCTGACACACGTGGCGGCCGATCGCGCATCTCCCATCACCGCAGGACAGCGCCTCGACCCCGTTTGCCCCTCGCATTCGCGGCGGCCCTCACTTTACCGTAAGTATCTTGCCGCTCATTGCGTTTCTTGGCGCCGCGCCGGCCGCTTCGGTCGTGGTCTCGTTTGCCACAGCTTGGCTGTTGTCATGACGTAACACTTTGCCGTCGTCCGAGGCCGACGAACCATGTCGGCCTCGGGCACTGCATTGACGGAGCGGGCAGACAGAAGACCCCGGCCCTCGCGTTATTGCACGTCCAACGCCGTCACGGTCAATGCGCCGCTCACCTTCTCGGCGACAAAGCGCACTTTGCTGCCAACGTGCACTTTGGTGAGCATGGCCGGGTCCTGGACTCGAAACACCATCGTCATGGGTTCCATACCGAGATTCTCAAGCGGGCCGTGCTTGATGGTCAGCTTGCCCGCAGCGGTGTCGATCTTCTTGATCTCACCTTCTGACATCGGGGCGGCAGCGGTAGCCGCAGGGGCGGAAGCGGCATCTTCGGCCGCGTGAACAAACGGTGCACCGGCCAGCAGCACGGTCAGCATCAGGGCGTAACGAAACATGTTGGGCTCCTTGTTCAAAGACGGGGTTGGGTATCAGGATTTGTTGCCGCGCACCTGCACGGCGCCGTGCATGCCGGCTTCGAAATGTCCGGGTTGCAGACAAGCAAAATCGACGGAGCCGGTGCGCGTGAAGTGCCAGACGATCTCACCGCGCTGGCCTGGGTCAACGGTGACGGCGTTGCCGTCGGCGTGCTCCATCTCGGGGTGCCTGCGCATCTGTTCGGCGTGGGCGAGGAGGTCAGCCGGCGTGCCAAGCGTCATCTCGTGCCGCACCTGGCCGCTGTTGACGACCTCGAAGCGGATGGTCTCGCCGCGCTGCACTGTGATCTGCGCGGGCGTGAAGCGCATGGTGTCGGCCATGTCGACGCGCACGGTGCGGGTGATGTGGGCAGCGTCGCCGGGTTCGCCGATGGCTGCGTCGCCATGGTCATGCCCGCCGGCGTGACTGCCGGATGCGTGAGCGATGGCGGCCATCGACATCAGCGCGGCCAGGAAGGTGGAGCGGATCGGATTGCGTTGCATGTTGGTTCTCGTATTGGGTGTGGATTCAGGCATCGCTCAGTCGTCGATGCCGCTGCCGGTGTATTCGTAGGCGACGGTGCCCTTGGGGTGCTTGTACCAGCCGGGGTCTGCATAGCTGTTGCGCGGCAGATCGCGACGCACCTTCATCACCGTGAACATGCCGCCCATTTCGATGGCACCGAATGGGCCCTGCCCCGTCATCATCGGCAGCGTGTTGTCGGGCAACGGCATTTCCATCTCGCCCATGTCGGCCATGCCGGCCTGGCCCATGCCCATGTAGTCGGGCACCAGCGCGTTCATCTTCTTGGCGAGATCCTTCTGCTGCACGCCGATCATGGTCGGCACGTTGTGCCCCATGGCGTTCATCGTGTGGTGCGACTTGTGGCAATGAAAGGCCCAATCGCCAGGGTTGTCGGCGATGAACTCGATGGCACGCATCTGGCCCACGGCAATGTCCGTCGTCACCTCCGGCCAGCGCGCGCTGGGCTGCACCCAGCCGCCGTCGGTGCCGGCCACTTCGAAGGTGTGGCCATGCAGGTGCATCGGGTGGTTCGTCATCGTGAGGTTGCCCATGCGGATGCGCACGCGATCGCCAAGGCGTACGGGCAAGGGGTCGATGCCGGGGAAGACGCGGCTGTTCCACGTCCACATGTTGAAGTCGGTCATCTGGGCCACGCGCGGCGTGTATGACCCGGGGTCGATGTCGTACGCGGCGAGCAGGAAGACAAAGTCGCGGTCCACACGGTGCTGCGCAGGGTCTTTCGGGTGCACGACGATAAAGCCCATCATGCCCATCGCCATCTGCACCATCTCATCGGAATGCGGGTGGTACATGAAGGTGCCGGACTTCTTCATCTCGAACTCGTAGACGAAGGTCTTGCCTGGCGGGATGTGCGGCTGCGAGAGGCCGCCCACACCGTCCATGCCGGCGGGCAGGATCATGCCGTGCCAGTGCACCGTGGTGTGCTCGGGCAGCTTGTTGGTGACGAAGATGCGCACACGATCGCCTTCCACACATTCGATCGTCGGGCCGGGGCTCTGGCCGTTGTAGCCCCACAGGTGGCCCGTCATGCCGGGCGCAAACTCGCGCTCGACCGGTTCGGCCACGAGGTGGAACTCCTTCCAGCCGCCACGCATGCGCCACGGCAGCGTCCAGCCGTTGAGCGTGACGACGGGGTTGTAGGGCCGGCCGTTGGGCGGCGCGAGCGGCGGCTGTGTGGCGGGCTTCGATTGCAGCGGCGCTTCAGGCAGCGAGGCAGCGCCGGCACGCGAGACCATCGCCGCGCCCAGCATGGCCGCGCCCGTGCCGCCGAGAAATTGACGTCGGGAAACCATGTTCAGTGTCCTTCAGGAGAATTGGGCGCAGGCGCTGTCGCGTTTGCTTCAGCCAGCGGCAACTTGCCGCCCAGCGCCATCTGCAGATCGGTCTGCGCAATCCAGTAGCCGCGCAGCGCGTCGATATAGCCGTTGACGGCATTCACCTGCTCGCGCGCATCGGCCAACAGCTCGAACACGCTCACGAGCATGCCGTTGTAGCGCAGCAGCATCTCGTCGGAGATGGTCTTGCGCAGCGGCACCACCTCGTCGCGGTAGTGGCGGCTGAGGTCATATGCCGTCTGATAGCGCACGTACGATTCGCGCACTTCGGAACGCGCACGCACCGCCGTGTCGGCAAGCTGATCGGCGGCCTGCATGTAGATCGACTGCGCACGCGCTACGCGGGCGCCGCCCCAGTCGAACAGCGGGATCTCGATGCCGATCTCGTAGCCCGTTTCGCGTGGCTCATTGGATTTGCTGTTGCGCACGTAACCGAGGTCGAGCACGTTGATAAAGCGCGTTGCCTGTGTGAGCCCCAGCGACGACGCCAAGCCCTCGACCTGCAACTTGCCCGCCTGGATGTCGAGCCGGTTGCGCAGCGCGTAGGCCTCGATCTGCTGCAGCTCGGGGCGATCCTTCGGCAGGTCGGGCAGCCGCTCCGGCAACTTGAAGCCGGTATCCGCGCCCCACACACCAAGCATGCGGATCAACGCCTCGCGCTCCGCCTGCGCCTGCTGACGCGTGCGCGCAAGGTTGGCAGTGGCTTCCGCATAGAAGGCTTGTTCTCGTGCACGATCAAGCTTGCTGAAGTTGCCGGCCGAAGCCAAGCGCTTGGCGAATTCGGCACCGGCTTCGGCGGCTTGCTGAACCTGCTCCGCATAGCGCGCGGATTGCTCCGCCGCCACTGCATTGACGTATGCGCGGCGCGTATCGGCTGCCACCTGCAGCATCTGGTTGGCGACCAGCAGCTTGGTCTGCTCGAAGTAACGGCTTTCGATGCGCGTGGCCATCGGCAGCGTCAGCAGGTTCAGGAACGACAGCGAGAACGTGCGCTCGATCGACAGGTCATCACCACTGCGCGTGCGTTTGAAACTGAAGCCGGGATTCGGCAAGCGGCTGGCCTGCACGAGCGCGGCTTCGGACAAGCCCAACTCCGCATATGAAGCCTGCAGGCCACGGTTGTTCAGCAACGCGATCTGCACGGCGCTGTCCATCGTCAGCGGCTGGGCGAGCAGCTCGCGCGTGCGCTGCGCGGCGCTGTCGCGGGCTTCTGGTGAACGCTGCCACGTGGCGTCTTTGCCGAGCCTATCGCGCGCCACATCGGCAACGGTCTTGAAGCCGCTGTCTTGCGTGATGGTGGCGCAGCCGCCCAGCAGCAGCGTGGCGGCCAGCGCGCACAGGGCGAGGCTGCGTGTGGATGGTTTGAGCACAGCGCCTCCTAGTGGTGGTGCATGCCGGGCATGGACCCGCCGGCAGGCTTGTTGGAGGTGGCGGCTGGTGCGCTCGCTGGCATGGCGTGCCCTGCGTGGCCGCCTTCCGCAGAAGCGTCTGACTTGGGACTCACGGCAGCGTTGGTCTCGCGCCAGGGTGCGGGGCCGGTATCGCGATACGCGTGGTAGCTGTCGAATGTGCGCGGCGCGGCTACAGCCGGCACAGCCGCTCCCGCATTCAGTGGATCAGGCGGAGATGCCGCTGGCGCAGACGCTGCGCCCTGCGCCAAAACCCATGGCGGCGCCAGCGTCAGCAGTGCGGCGGCCAAGAACCATCGTGTGGAAAGCATGAGAAACCTCGATCAAGCGTGATGACGTACGGCCGCGTGTGGTGCACGGAGCCGCAGAACCAGAGGCCAGCCCGTTCTATGGACGGACTGGTGGCGTCAAACGCGAATCGAGGGTGGACGTTGCAGCGCTTCGGGAATGAAGCTGCGGAAGGAAACAGCAAGGCCGCGCGGCGCAGCGGCCGGCAGCTTGATCAGCGGCACGCCAAGGCTGGCGGCCAGGGGAACCACCGACCCGAGCGAACAGGTCGCGCAGATCGGGCAGGTCTTGCAGTGCGACTGCGCCGGCGCTTTCGGCTCGCTGTCGGCAGCCATGGCGTCTTCGTGCTCATGGCACGCGTCGGACATGACGGCGCCGTCATCCGGCATTGCCATGGCAACCATCGCATCGTCCATTGCACCGCCGCGCGCCATCATGGTCGTCGCGGCAAACCCTTGCAGGGGCAGTGCCAGGACAACCAGCCAGAGCAGGAGGCGGGTCAGCAATCGGTGCATGGAAGACAGGACGGGCTGAAAATCGTTTGCTGCGGAAACCGGTAGTGTAGCGCGATGCCATCAAATTTCGCGCGACGCAGCACAAGATGAGTCGAGCGCGGCACAATGGCGGCCTGCTGCGTACCCATTTCTGCGCGCACTGCTTTCCCATCATTCCAGCATCAACGCCCCCATGAATACGCAATCCCACCAGCTCAGCATGACCGTGCTGATGACGCCCGACATGGCCAATTTTTCCGGCAACGTACACGGCGGCCACATCCTCAAGTTTCTCGATCAGGTTGCGTATGCGTGCGCGAGCCGCTACGCCGGCCGCTATGTCGTGACGCTGTCGGTGGACCAGGTGGTGTTTCGCCAGCCAATTCACGTGGGAGAGCTGGTAACGTTCCTCGCGTCGGTCAACTACACCGGCCGCACGTCGATGGAAATCGGTATCAAGGTTGTGACGGAGAACATCCGCAACCAGGTCGTGCGCCATACCAACAGCTGCTACTTCACGATGGTGGCGGTGGATGACGAAGGCAGACCGGCCGACGTGCCGCCGCTGGCGCCCGCCAACACCGAAGAAAAGGAACGCTTCGAAGCCGCGCAGCAGCGCCGCACGCTGCGTCAGGAAATGGAAGCACGGCACAAGGCAATCAAGGCAACCTACAGCACGCCAGTTTCGAGCAACTGAGCTGCCTGCCTACGCAGTCAGCAAAGGACTGCGAACCGCGTGGTATCGCGATCGGGCATCGTTATCCACAGGCTTACCCACTGTTTCTGTGGATAACGCGCCGTGCCGGTGTTGCGCAAACGCGCTCGACCTCCACGCGACCTACGGCTGAGGAAGCCCGTGCAGAAACGCCAGCACGGCGTCGTTGAACAATGCCGGTCGCTGCAATGGCGCGAAATGGCTCACACCGGGCAGCAACACAAACTGCGCTTCAGGGATGGTCCGCGCGAGATACTGCGCGTGCTCGGGCCGGATGAATTCGTCGTGCTCGCTCTGCACGATGGTCACCGGCACCCGGGTGGCAGCAAGCTCTTCGGCTGTTGCATTCGGCTGCGTCTGCATCATTTCGGTGACAGCCGCGACAAATGCATCAAAGTCGTCGGGTGTGGATGACAGCGCGGTGTAATCCTTTCGGTGGCGCGCAAAACAGCGGTCGATGACGGGCGTGGACTCAAAGGGCTTGGCGCCGCTTGGGTCCATGTTGCAACCAAAGAAGAACACACCCGCCGCGCGTTCCGGCGTCTGCATGGCCAGGGTGAGCGCAACGCAAGCACCGTCGCTCCAACCAATGAAGGCGGCGCGGTCGATACGCAGCGCATCCATGACAGCCCGCACGTCGGATGCCATGCGCGTGTAGGCGTAAGGCTGTGCGTCGCGGGTGCTGCGGCCGTGCCCACGGCTATCAATGACGATGGGCCTGTAGCCCGCACTAATGAGTGCCGGAACCTGATAGCCCCAATTGCCGCTATGGCCGAGCCCGCCATGCAGCAGGATCACAGGCCTGCCGACGCCAAAGCTCGCATACCAGATGTGGGCGCCGTCGTGCTCGACATGGCCTTGCGCAACGGCGGCCGGCAGCGGTCCAGCACCGTGGGCGGCAAAGCGTGTCAGATCGTCGTCGGAGGCGCTCATGTCGATCAGGTATCAGCCGCCGTAGCCAAGCGCAGAAAACTGCTGCTTGAACCACCAGTAACAGAGCGCTGCGGCGGCCGCAAAGATGGCCACGAGCCCCCAGCCAAGCGGCGTGAGGCGTTTGCGTTCGGCATCACGGTAGGCCAGCTTATCGCCGCCCACCAGAAACGCCAGTCCGAACACCAGGCAAGCCGGCACCAGCACCATCGCCTTGAGCGAGTAGCGCACCGTAGGCGCGCCCGCCTGCGCCTGGTGCAGCGGGCCGAGGATGAAGAACCAGCCGATCACCGCGCCAGTGATGAGCACCAGCACACCGCCCAGGCGGGTCTTGAGGTCTTGAGACATGAGGAGTTCCGAGGGATGGGTTGGCCAGCGCCGTGCGACTACGCCACCTGCATGCCCCCGCGAGAATAGGGAAGCCGCTCAGGCCGTGCAACTTGTGTTAAGCCCGTTAACACAAGCCGAAGCACAAGCCGAAGACCCAGCCCCGACTACCGCGCCTCTTCGATTTGGATACCCAGCTCATTGAGCACCTCACGGGCCGAACGAAACGCCTCGATGGCCGCCGGCGCGCCGGCATAGATAGCGCTATGCAGCAGCACTTCGCGGATCTCCACTGCCGTTGCGCCGTTGTTGATGGCGCCGCGCACATGGCCCTTCAGTTCAGTGCTGCGGCCAAGCGCGGCAAGCATGGCGCACGTGCAAAGGCTGCGCGTCTTGAGGTCGATGCCGTCACGCTGCCACGTGCTGCCCCAGGCATGCTCGTTGAGCCAATCCTGCAGCGGTGCCGAGAACGCATCCAATCCGCTCATCGCACGTTCAACAAATGCGTCGCCCATCACCTGTGCGCGGCGTGCGCGCCCGGCCTGCTTGTCTTGTTCCGACACGATGCTCTCCTCCGTTTTGAAAAATCACGTCGATCAGGCTGGCTTGACCAGGAACATCATCAGCGCCGTACCCAGCAGCACTGCGCAGAACGCCAGCCGCAAACGTCGCGCTGAAAATCGATACGCCAAGGCCACACCCCACGACACGCTGACAATACCGCCGGCTGCCAGCGGAATGCCCGTTCCCCAATCCACATGGCCGGCATGCGCATACGTGGCAAGTGCGATCAGCGAGCCCGGCACCACCAGTGCGAGCGCCATGCCCTGGGCGCGTGTCTGCGGCATGCCGAAGAACGTCACCAGCGCCGGCACCACCACCAGCCCACCGCCCACCGTGAAGATGCCCGACATTGCGCCGCTGGCGATGCCCATCAATGGCAGCGCGGCGGCCGGCATGGCATGTGGGGCAGCGTGCGCGGCATCACCGGCATTCGGCTTCTCTTTGAGCTGCGAGGCAAAGTACACCGCCAGCATGATCAGGAATACCGCAAACGCCGTATGCAGCAGATGCGCGTCCAGTCCGGCAGCAAAGCGCGCAGCAACGTAGGTCGCCGCCATCGAGAACACGCAGATCAGCGCGACGGAGCGCAGATGCACCGGATGCCGCTGGTGATACCGCCAGAAGCCGATGAGCACATTGGGCGCAATCATCACCAGCGCAGTGCCCTGCGCGAGGTGCTGGTCCATCCCGTACAGATAACCGAGCACAGGAATGGCGATCAGCCCGCCGCCGATGCCGAGCAAACCGCCTGCCACGCCGAGACCCATACCGAGCAGCAAATTGATCAGGCCCGTAAGAACCGCGTGAGACGTCATGCCGACAAGAAGAAGGAAGCAGAAAGAAACGCGGCGGCGCGCTGTATCTGCTACAGCGCGCCGCCGAAAATGAGCGTGAAATTGTAGCGCTTGCCGCGCCGGGCAAGGTCTAGGCGAGATGCGCAGCGAAGCCTGATTTCTCGGGAGCGATCTCGGCCCGCAGCGTGAGCGCCGGGATCTCGTATTCACCGGCATTCTGCTGGCGGAACGGGATCGGCGCGGCGGTGAACAAGGTGTCGAGCCGCTCGCCCAGCGACTGGGTGGTCTGCGCAAAGCGTGCCTCGTCCATGCGGCCGGTGCGGTAGCTCACGAATGGCGGCACCACATCAAAACCGGGGTAGTACAGGATGCCGTGCTGGATCGGGAACAAGATGTCGTCGATCGGGCCGTTGATGCCGCGCGGGCTGTAGTGCGACTCCCAGCCGCCCGTGGTGACGATCAGCATGGCGCGTTTGCCGGCGAGCTTGCCTTCGCCGTAGCGGTCACCCCAGTGGGTGTCGGAGTGCTCGCCAACGCCATAGGCAAAGCCATACGCATAGACGCGCTCGACCCAGCCCTTGAGGATGGCCGGCATCGAAAACCACCACAACGGAAACTGCAGGATCACGGCGCCGGCCCATTGCAGCTTGGCTTGTTCGGCAGCAATGTCGGCGGCTTGCAGGCCATTCTCGAACGCGTGCTTGGAATCCAACGACGGGTGGAAATGCGGACCGATCGGCCCGACAGTGCTGTCGCTCGCATCCAGCGCGGCCTTCCATTGCATGGCGTACAAGTCCGATACCTGCACGGCGTGACCGGCGCCTTCCAGACGCTGGACGGCAAAGTCCTTGAGGGCGCCGTTGAGCGACTTGGGTTCGGGATGGGCGTAGACGATCAGGACATTCATGGTGGCAACTCCAAATAAGGAATGGCTCAAGAATGCGGCGCGTCCAGGTATATTGGAAATAAATTATCAATATTCCAGGCATAGCCATGAATAATCTCAGGCGGTTGGACCTGAACCTGCTGGTGACGCTCGATGTGCTGCTGACCGAGCACAACGTCACACGTGCGGCAGAGCGGCTGAACTTCTCGCAGCCTTCTGTGAGCGTGCATCTGGCCAAGTTGCGCGACATCTTTGGTGATCCGCTGCTGCTGCCGGGCCCGCGCGGCATGCGCCCAACCGCCCGCGCTGAAAGCTTGCGCGAACCGCTGCGGCTGGCGCTGGAAGCGCTGGAGCAGGCCGTCGCGCCCGCCAGCCCGTTCGACCCGGCCCAAGCCACCAACACCTGGCGCGTGGCCGCCACGGATTACGGCGAATCCACCATCGCGCTGCCGGCGCTGAACACCCTGCGCACAAGCGCGCCGGGCACACGGCTCGCTATGCTGGAACTGGTGCCCACGCGTATCGAAAAGCAAGCCGAGCAAGGGGAGATCGATCTCGCGTTCCACACCACAGACGGCGCACCACCCGGCCTGCGCCGTCGTGCGCTATTCACTGAACGCTATGTGCTAATCGGCCGCGCTGGGCATCCGCGCCTGAAGCGCAAGCCGACGCTGGCGCAGTTCTGCATGCTGGATCACGTGATCGTGTCGCCCGACGGCGGTGGCTTCTTCGGCGTGACAGACGAAGCCCTGAAGGCAGCCGGTGCCACCCGGCGCGTGGTGCTGTCGGTCCCGCACTTCCTTTTTGTGATGACGGCGGTCGCCAGCACTGACATGGTCGCCATGCTGCCCGAGCGGCTGGTGCGCGGGGCCAGTGCACTGCAGGTGGTTGAACCGCCGGTGGACGTGCCCGGCTATGAGATGTCGATGCTCTGGCATGAGCGCATGCATCGAGACCCAGGGCACCAGTGGCTGCGAGACGTGATTGCGGGAGCGGTCTAGCCGGCCGCCCCCAACGCCATCACGGAAAGAACTACAGCCCGACCTTGGGTGCAGTGAAGATCAGACGCAGCCCGAGCGCACCGATCGCCACGGCCGCCACGCGATCGACCCAGGTCTTGGCACGCAGGTACATCTCACGCGGCACCCGGCTCGAAAAACACAGCGCGACGATGGTGTACCACCCGAACTCGACCAGGAACACCAGCGGCGGCAGCACGAAGTAGCACCACACCGGCGGATGCTGCGGCAGCAGCGCGGCAAAGATACTGCCGTACCAGATGGCCGTCTTGGGATTGCTCATCTGCGTGGTGATGCCGGTCCAGAACGACTTGCGCGCGCTGCCGGCTTGCTGCGTCAGGCGATCGTCCATCACCATGGGCAGCTTGGCGCCGCGCCAGATCTTCCACGCCATGTAGGTCAAATACGCGCCGCCGGCAATTTTGAGGCCGATGTAGAGCCACTCCACGGCTTGCAGCAACGTGTAAAGCCCCGCCAAGGCCAGGCCGCCGAAGAACAGGGCGCCGGCGCCCATGCCAAGTGCAGTGGCCAAGCCGTCGCGGCGCGACAACCCGATGGCATTGCGCGCCACCAGCACAAAACTCGGCCCGGGAATCATCGCGCCCAGCAACAGCGCGACGAGAATGGCAAATACGGCGGCAGATGCAGTCATCGAGAGTCTCCTTTTGTGGGCGCAGAGGTTCACAAATGCAGACCGCGATTCTGCCACGCCGACGGGGCCAGCGTCGGCCTGGGTGGCAAGGCAGCGGCGACACCTCTGCCGCCGCCCACGCTGCCCTTACTTGCACTGCTGCTTGTTGATCGACACGTCATTCAAGTCGGCGGCGGTGTAGAGCGCCGGCACGTTCGGGTCGCCAGCACCCGTCATTGCCGCGTTCAGAAGCGCCAGGGCCTGGAGGTGGCCAGCTTCGCCGCTTGAAAAGCGCTGCTGCGCCGATTTCGATGCGTTGTACATGCCGTTGCACAGGAGCGCCTTGCGGAAGATCTCCAAAACCGCGATCCGTGCAGCGTACGTCTCGCGCCGCTCAGCGGCTGTGGCGGGCGCGTGGTTGATCTTGGCGTACTGATTGGCGCACTGCGTGCCGAGAATTGGGTACGCATCCTTGATGCCGTCGCATGTTGCGACGGTCGCGGGCGGCGCAGCCAACGCGGCCGTGGCCGCCAGCGACGCGATCAGGGACACCACCGCCAACAGCACGATACGGATGACAAGCACATTCGAGCGGATGTTCATTGCAGGTTCTCCTCAGTCAGATACGTGGACAAAAAACACAGCGGCAACCGGTAGCGCTGCGTGGACTGACGATACGGGCGGGCTCTACGGCGGCGGAATGCACCAGAGGTTCTGGCGCAAGTCAGGGGAAACGCGGCATGGGAGGAATGGCGGCCAGACGTCCGTGCTTCATTGGCGTCGATGGTTGATTGCCATGGCAGCGCGCAGCGTGGGGTCCCGACAACGCTTCATGCGGCAGCCGCGCCGTTTGCGCAATCTCAGTTTGCCGGGCTGGCGCGGCCCCGGTAGAGTCTTTCCCCAATGGGTTCAGACCCAGAGGTCTGGGCAAAACCGGAGTGATCCGGCGACGCAAAGCTACAGGGACTTCTCTAGACGAAGTCAGCCAGTTGCCTGCCAACCCGCAAACGGGGCGGGCCTGATGACACACGCAACGAACCGCGCGGTCGGGGGCACATAATGAAAATGATTCAAACGGGGGGGCGTTCGCCCGCATCCGCCACGCTGGCCGTGGCATCGCAACTGGGCAACGCAAAACGCAGGTTGGCGCGCGCCGCATGTGCGGCTTTCGCCCTGGTGTCGGGCGCGCTGATGGGTGCACCGCATGCCAGCGCTGAAGGGCTGCTTGTGCCGTCCTACATCTATCCGTCGGGCACGGGTGCCACGCAGTGGAGTTCGCTGGCCACAGCGGCAGCGTCGGTGCCGACCACGGTCATCCTCAACCCGAACAGCGGCCCTGGCACGACGCAGGATGCCAATTACGTTGCCGCCGTCGCCAAGGTGCATGCCGCTGGCGGCAAGGTGATCGGGTATGTGTCCAGCTCGTACACCAACCGGTCGTTGTCGGCGGTGGTGCAAGACATCAACACCTACCAGGCGCTGTATCAGGTCGACGGCTTCTTCATCGACGAGATGACCGCCGACAGCACAACCGCGCACATCCAGTTCTACCAATCGGTCTACAACTACATCAAGGGGCTGTCGCCCAACTACACGGTTACGGGCAACCCGGGCACCAATGTGCCGGAGATCTATGCCAGCCTGCCGGTGGCCGACCAGCTCGTCGTATTTGAAGACAACGCCAAGCACTACGCCAACTATGCGCCCCTGGCGTGGCAGGCCAACTATCCGACTGCGCGGTTTGCGCACATCGTCTACGCCGCGTCGGCCACGCAGATGCAAACCTTCGTTCGCAACGCATCGAGCAAGGGCGCTGCCGCCGTGTTCATCACAAACAAGACGCTGCCGAATCCGTACGGCGCGCTGCCAACCTACTGGAGCCAGGAGGTATCTGCCGTAGCGGTTGCCCCGTAACGGCATTGGCGTGACGCGCGCCGCATGTGCGGGCTGATGCTCCGCACATGCTTTATATTCGGGCCACATCGCATCCCTACCCTTCGCCGCCCGCCGGCGTTGAGGCAACAACAAGGAGAACTCCGTGGCCCTGTCTTCCAACAAGCTGCCCCCGTGGACAATCGCTGCCCCGCTGCTGGCGTGGGTGGTGTTGGTTGGTGGCGCGTTCATGACGCCCCCAGGCTGGCTGATCGCGCTGATGGCGCTTGCGCTGGCCGGCGCCGTCTTTGCCGCCGTCCACCACGCCGAAGTCGTCGCGCACAAGGTGGGCGAGCCCTTCGGCACGCTCGTCCTGGCGATTGCCGTGACCGTGATCGAAGTCGCGCTGATCGTCTCGGTGATGCTCTCTTCCGGTCCAGAGAAAGCGGGATTGGCCCGCGACACCGTGTTTGCGGCGGTCATGCTCATCTGCAACGGTATCGTGGGCGCTTGCCTCTTCGTAGGCGGCCTGCGTCATCGTGAGCAAGCCTTCCAGGCGCCGGGCGCCACCGCCGCGCTGGCCGTGCTGGCCGCGCTCGTCACGCTGACCATGGTGCTGCCCAACTACACGAGTTCCACGCCGGGGCCTGTCATGACCTCGTCGCAGCTGGCCTTTGCCGGGGTGACATCGCTGGTGCTGTACGGCTGCTTCGTCATCGTGCAGACCATCCGCCACCGCGACTACTTTCTCGTCGACAGTGCCAACGAAGACGTACACGCCCCGCCGCCGCCCGCACGCGTCGCGGCGCTCAGCGGGGTCTTGCTGATGGTGTCGCTGGTGGCCGTCGTCGGTCTGGCCAAGGTGCTGTCGCCTTCGGTGGAAGCCGCCATCCTGAACGCAGGCGCGCCCCCCGCGACGGTCGGCATCGTCATCGCCGCGCTGGTGCTGTTGCCGGAATGCCTGGCCGCCCTGCGCGCCGCCAATGCAGACCGCATCCAGACAAGCCTGAACCTCGCACTGGGCTCGGCGCTAGCGAGTATCGGCCTGACCATCCCGACGGTGGCGGCCGTGTTCATCTGGATCGGCCGCCCGCTCGAACTGGGTCTGGGCCCGAAGGAAATGGTCCTGCTGTTCCTGACGCTGATCGTGTCGTCGCTCACGCTCGGCAAGGGCCGCACAACCATCCTGCAAGGGGTCGTGCATCTGGCCATCTTTGCGTCGTATCTGTTTCTATCGATCGTGCCCTGAGCGGCACGCACGGTAGCGGGTTGATGTTTGGGGCGCCGATTGGCGCCCTCGTTTTTTTTTGGCGCCATGCCCGGCGTTACTGCACCGGCTCCATGCTTTGCAGCAACGTCGGAATCAGCTCCGACACCGTCGGGTGAATGTGCATGGCGCGGCTGATGGTCATGTAAGGCGCCTTGGCATACATCACGTCGAGGATCGAATGCACCGCCTCGTCGCCGCCCACACCCAGGATCGACGCACCCAGAATCTCGTGCGTTTGCGCATCGACCACCACGCGCATGAAGCCCTGGCTCTCGCCTTTCTCCACCGCGCGGCCGACGCGCGTCATCGGGCGGTTGCCGACCAGCAGCCTGCGCCCCGATTGCCTGGCTTCCGAGAGCGACATGCCGACGCGCGCAAGCGGCGGATCGATATACATGGCATACGCCTGGATGCGGTCCGACACCTTGCGCGGATCATCGTCGAGCAGATTGGCCGCGACGATCTCGTAATCGTTGTAAGCCGTGTGCGTGAACGCGCCACGACCGTTGCAATCGCCCATGGCCCAGATGCCGGGCACGTTGGTGCGCAACTGCTCGTCAACGCGGATAGTGCCGCGCTTGTCGATTTCCACACCGGCCTTGTCGAGGCCAAGATCATCGGTATTGGGCACCCGCCCCACCGCCATCAGCAGATGCGAGCCCGACACCTCGCGCGCGCCGCTGCTGCAGTCCAGGCCAACCACCACGTTGGCGCCATCGCGCCGCACGCTCAGGCAATCGGCGTTGACCTGCACGTCGATGCCCTCGCCCTCGAGAATCTCGCGCACCGCCTGCGATACGTCTTCATCTTCGCGGGCGATCAGGCGCGGCCCTTTCTCGACAATCGTCACGCGCGCACCGAAGCGGCGAAACATCTGGCCGAACTCCAGCCCGACGTAACTTCCCCCAATCACGACAAGGTGCTCGGGCAAAAAATCCACGTCCATCATGGTGGAGTTGGTGAGAAACGGCACCTGATCGAGCCCAGGCATGGGCGGCACCAACGCCCGGCCGCCCACGTTGATGAAGATGTGTTCGGCTTCTAGCAGTTCGTTGCCGACGCGCACGGTGCGCGCGCTCTCGAAGCGGGCGTGGCCCTGAAAGACAGTGCCGTGCTCCAGGCCGCGCACCCATTGCTCAACGCCATGGCTGGAGCGGCCGGAAATTTCATCCTTGCGGGCCTTCACGCGCTGCATGTCGACGGTGACGCCGCCGTTGATCACCACGCCGTATTCAGCCGCACGCTGCGCCATGCGTGCTGCATAGGCGCTGGCCACCATCGCTTTCGTGGGGATACAGCCGGTGTTGACGCACGTGCCGCCAAAGCGGCCGCGCTCGATGATGGCCACCTTCATGCCGGCGCCAGACAGGCGCGCCGCTAGCGGCGGGCCGGCCTGACCGGTGCCGATGATGATGGCGTCGAAGCGTTGCGTCATGGCGCTCTCCTTCGTGTGCGGGCCAATCGCGGCCGTCTCGGTATGGTAGGCGGCGCACGTGGCAACGGCGAGCCGCGGCGACTGTTTTGGCCGACGCAGCGGGCGACACACGCGGACAGCGCCGTCGCCGTAAGGAAAGCAGGAAAGCGGCCGTGGCGCTCAGCGGCGAGCGCAACGGCGCATCAGATCAATGGTGGTGATGGTGCTTGCCGTGGCGACGGTAGCCGCGGCCGCGGTCGTCGCGGTCGGAATACGAATTGCGCTGTACGTTGCCACCCAGGGCTGCACCCGCGCCGCCACCCAGGCCCGCGCCCACGATGCCGCCCGTACGGCCGCCCATGGCATTGCCAGCAGCCGCGCCCACGCCGCCGCCCAGTGCGCCGCCCACGATGGCGCCCTTGCGCTCGCGCCCGTTGGCCGTCAATGCGCCGCCGGCACCGCCGCCCACAGCACCGCCGATGACCGAGCCGGTCGGACCGCCCAGCGCGCCGCCCACGGCCGCCCCGCCCGCGCCACCCAGCGCGCCGCCCAGCGCATTGCGCAAGTCGTCCGCCGCTGCGGGCAAAGCCGTCAGACCGGCAAGCGTTGCCACAATCAGGGCCGGTGCAATTTTCTTCAACATGGTGTTCTCCTTATGCGCAAATGCAGGATGCGGCACTCAAATCAGCACTGAGGGGCCGATCCGGGCTCGATGAGTTCGGGGCGAAGAATACAAGTCGCGCAACAGGGCGGGTTAAACACATTCGTCAATCTCGTAACAGAATGTTGCCAGTCCAAGCATGCCCCTAAGCCATTGATAAGACAGACAGACCAGGAGAACCCATGCCCAGCTACATCGCCTTCCTGCGCGCCGTGAACGTGGGCGGCACCGGCAAACTGCCCATGGCTGAACTGCGCGCGATGTGCGAATCGATCGGCCTGACCGGCGTACGCACCTACATTGCGAGCGGCAATGTGGTCTTTCAGAGCCGGCTGGCGGAAGCGACAGTCAAGGCGAAGCTGGAACGCTGCCTGGAGAATTACGCCGGCAAACCCGTGGGCGTGCTCGTGCGCACGGGCGCGGAGCTGGCAGCGGTGCTGGAAGGCAATCCATTCAAGACGGCTGCGCCCAACCGGACGGTCGCGATTTTCCTGGATACGCCGCCGCCCGCCGATGCGTTGGCCGCAGCCACCGGCTGCCGGACGGAAGAGATGGCCCTGGGCACGCGCGAAATCTACGTGCACTACGGCGACGGTATGGCCAATTCCAAACTGAAGATCCCCGCCGCCAAAACGGGGACGGCCCGCAACATGAACACCATCGCCACGCTGGTCGACTGGGCAGCCGACTAGCGCCGGTCATTGCGCTGCCGATTTGCGCTTGGCCATGTGGTGCAAGTACGCCAGCAGATCGTTGAGTTGCGCATCGGACAGCGTTTTCTCGTCGATGGCCGACATGCGGGCGTTGGGCCACCAGCGCAGCGATTGCGGATCGCGGATCAGGTGGCGCAGCTTCTCGTCGCCCAGGTATTCGACCGGGCTGTACGGCACGTTCAGGTCGGGGCCAAGGTTGGCATCGCCGGCGCGGTTGAGCGTGTGGCACGAAAAGCAGACGCGCTGGAACGTGGCGAATCCGCGCATGACGGTGCCATCTGCGGGTAGCCCGGCCGCCGGGCGGATGGCCGCGAAGCGCTCGCCGGGCAGCGCGGCAATGTCGATGCGCACGATGCTGTAAGTCCACAGGCTTTCGTTCACAACCGATGCCTTGGCGGGCGGCGCCGTCCAGATCAGGCGGAACGGGCCGATGTCCTGACCCTTGAGCGTGGGCCACGGCGCGGCCGGGTCTTCCACGGCAAGCCAGGCGCGGGGCCCGTCGGCGCGATCCCCTAGCAGCAGGCGCATCGGCAGGTGCGAAACGTAGCCGTCGCTGGCGGCGGTGGTGGCGCTGGCATCCGGGCTGACAGTCTGCCCACGGAACAGCTCCGTCACCGGGATCGCCTTGAAGGTCAGGCGGCGCTTCAGGTTCTGGTCTTCCACCGTCACGCTGGTCAGGTGCGGATCGTGCAGCAATGCATCGCGCGACACCGTGCGGTGCTGCGTGCCGATGTTGACGGTCAGCGTCGCGCCGTCATCCGGGGTGTCAGCCGCATGGGCGCCGCCGCCGAACGCTGCGCATGCGCAGAGCGCCCATCCGGCCATCGTTGCAAGCCAGTTCTTCATGAGGTCTCCTGTGGGCAAATTGGGCCATTTCGTTGCGACGAGAGTGTAGGCAAGCGCACGAGGTTTGGCACGGTTTTCGTTATCGATACAACTGTGCTTCCACGCGCTGCCTGACGGTCTGCAACGCGGCATCGAGCCGGTCGAGCGCGACGGAGCCCAACGCCAGCCGCAGCGCATGCGGCACCTGCTTTGACGTCGCAAACGGCTCTGCGGTGGACACGGAGATGCCATCCTCCTGCAGCGCCACGGCCACACGGTCGGCGCGGACCTCGGGCGGCAGCGCAAGCCATACAAAATACGACGCAGGATGCGTGACCAGCGTCAGGCCAGCCAGCGCCTTGCGTGCAATCGTCTGGCGCGCTGCGGCATCGCGCCGCTTTTCGGCTTCCAGGCGGTCGACCGTGCCGTCGGCCAGCCATGCGCATGCAAGGCTGGTGACGATGGCCGGCGTGTTCCACGTCGTGGCGCGAATGGCGCGTTCCAGTTGCGGCACCCACGCAGCCGGCGCGGCAACGAAGCCGAAACGCAGGCCGGTGGCAACGCTCTTTGATAGGCCCGAAATGTAGACGGTCGATTCTGGCGCCAGCGCGGCCAGCGGCACGGGCGGGTTGTCTTCCAGAAAGGCGTAGGCCGCGTCTTCCATGGCGATGAGGCCGTGGCGGCGCACGATGGCCGCCAGTTGGCGCCGCCAGCCAATGCCGCTCACCCAGCCAAGCGGGTTGTGCAGCGTCGGCATGACGTAGATGGCGCGCACACGGCGCCGTGCGCAGAGCCGCTCCAGTGCATCGAGGTCCAAACCCTGCCCAGCTGCAGCCAGTGGCGCCAGTTCCAGATGCAGCATCTCGGCAACGACCTTGAAACCGGGATACGTCAACGCGTCCACCGCAACCACATCGCCGGGCTTGAGCAACGCCATGGCGGTCACGGCCAGACCGTGCTGCGCGCCGTCGACTACGAGCACGTTGTCCGGCGCGACGGGCAAGCCGCGCTGTGCCAGGTGGCGCGCCACGCAGGCGCGTTCATGGGCGCGGCCTCCATGCGGCGCGTAGCGCAACAGCGCATCCAGATCGCCGCCGGCGGCCAGCTTGCGCAGCGCACGGCTCAGCAGCCGGGCTTGTCCGGGCAGCGACGGATAGTTGAAGTTCAAATCCACCACGCCGGCGGCCACGGCTTGCTGGTCGATACCGAGGCCGCGCGGCAGCGTGTTCTCGCGCACGAAGGTGCCGCGCCCCACTTCGCCGCTCACCAGGCCCATTGCTTCAAGCTCGGCATACACGCGCGTGGCCGTGACCAGCGCAACGCCGTGGCGCTGGGCCAGTTGCCTGTGCGTGGGCAGGCGTGTGCCGGGCGGCAGACAGCCGGTGCGGATCTGCGCGGCCAGTTCGTCAACGAGCGGCTGGTAGCGGGCTTGGGTCATGTCTGGGTGTACTAAGGACAATTTTTTGATTGTATTGCCCTGTGCCCCTAGCATGCGATCTATCCCAACGCGACAGCACACCGATCATGCACATCGCCATCCTCACCTTCGATGGGTTCAACGAGCTGGATTCGCTCATCGCCTTTGGTGTGCTTCATCGCATCAAGAAACCGGACTGGCGCGTGAGCCTGTGTTGCCCACACGCCGAAGTCACATCGATGAACGGCGTGACGATGCATGCGCAATCGATGCTGGAAGACGCACGCACCGCAGATGCCGTGCTTGTCGGCAGCGGCATCCGCACGCGCGACGTGGTGGCCGATCCGGCTTTGATGGCGCGGCTGGCGGTCGATCCGTCACGACAATTGATTGGAGCGCAGTGCTCGGGCACGTTGGTATTGGCCAAGCTGGGGCTGCTCGGCAACGTGCCCGCCTGCACAGACCTGACCACCAAGCCCTGGGTGCAGGAAGCCGGCGTAGAAGTGCTGAACCAGCCGTTCTACGCCAACGGCAATGTGGCGACGGCGGGCGGATGCTTTGCTTCGCCGTACCTGGCGGCATGGGTGATTGCGCGCACAGAAGGCGTGGAGGCCGCTGCCGAAGCGCTGCACTACGTCGCCCCCGTCGGCGAGAAAGAAACCTACGTGGAAAACGCCCTGCGCAACCTGCGGCCTCACCTGCCTGGCTGATCGCGGATGCGTTGGCCAGCCGATAGACTGGACGGCCCCTTCACGCATCGCAGACACGCGATCAGGAGTCACTTCTTGAACACGCTGACGACACTGAAGACGCTGGCCCTTCCCGTTACCGTTGCCGTTGCGCTGCTGGCCCACAGCGCTGGCGCGTTTGCAGCCGAAAGCCTGGCCAATGGCGTCAAGCGCCGCGCGCCGCAGGGCATTTCCACCAAGCTCTATGCCTGCGTCGACAAGGCCCCCGACAATCCGGACGCAATCGGCGCATGTCTCTCCGCAGAAAAGACCGCGCAGGATGAGCGCCTGGACCACTCGTACAAAACGCTCTTGAGCAAATTGACCGGCAAGGCGAAAGACGCACTGGCAAGCTCAGAGCAAGCGTGGCAGGACTTTCACACCAGAACGGCTGCCCTTGAGACCGCCATCTACGGCAAGGACAAGCTCGACGATCTGCAGCGCCTGGAGAACGAAGTCTTCCGCCTGAGCGAACGGGCCAACGCGCTCGACAAGTATCTGGCCGCGAAGGGGCAGTAAGCCGTTCAGGCCGCGGCCGTCGTCGACAGCCAGTTGCGCAGGATGGCCACGCTGTAGCGTGAATCCACCTGTGCGATGAACTGCGCAAAGTCCACGCTGGCCGCGTCATCGGCGCGGTCGGAAATCGTGCGGATGGCGGCAAACGGCACGCCCCACTCGTGGCACACCTGCGCTACCGCGGCGCCTTCCATCTCGACGGCCAGAGCATCCGGCAAGGCCGTACGCAGCACCGCGCTTTCTGCCGAGGTGCAGACAAAGCGGTCCCCGCTGACGATGAGGCCGCGATGCACCTGCGGCGCCGCAATCCCGAAGGCCCGCATGACATCCGGACCCAGCAGCGCGTGCGGGTCGGCGAGCACAGCGCCAGCGCTTTCCAGCAGCCCGCTGGCGAGCGACACGTCGGCAGGAAAACGCGCCATGCCAGTCAGGGGAATTTCCCAGCGCGGAAACAGCGGCGAGGCATCGACATCGTGCTGCAGCAGCTCTTCCGACACCACGACGTCGCCCACGGCCACGCCCGGCGCCAATGCGCCGGCCACGCCAGCAAACACCACGGCGCGTACGTTGAACTGCGTGATCAGCACGGCGGTGGTGGACGCCGCCGCCACCTTGCCCACGCGCGACAGCACCACAACGACCGCATGGCCGTCCAACTCGCCCGTCCAGAAATCGCGGCTGCCGATGTGGACGCACTGCGCGCCGGACAGCCACGTCAGCAGTTCGTTGATCTCTTCATGCAGGGCAGCGACGATGCCGATCGGACCACGGGCGTTGGACTGGGAAGACGGAGTGTTCATGCAAGATGCGGCGCCGGCTCGGGGCGCAGATACGTCGAAAGACGCCATTGTCGCCGCAATCTGGCACCCGCCGGCATCGTCGATCAAAGGCGCTGCGCCGCGCGTTGCACGGCGTCGTGGCGATCTGCTCGCAAACGATCCAGCCGCGAGGTCACCGCTTCGAGAATCTCCTGTGCCGCGCGCTCGGGGCGGCCGCAATCGAACGGCGGCGCGGGCGCGTATTCGATACCGAGCTGCACGGCCTGCGCATGCTCGACACCGGCAATGTCCGCCATGACCGTCAGCGCCATGTCGATGCCGGCCGTCACGCCGCCGCCGGTGATGAGGTTGCCGTCACGCACCACGCGGGCTTCGTCCACCGTGGCACCAAACGCGGGCAGCAGATTGCGCCACGCCCAGTGGCAGCCCGCGCGCTTGCCCCGCAGCAACCCTGCCGCGCCCAACACCAGAGAGCCAGTGCAGACTGACGTGACATAGCGCGCGCCGTCGGCCAGGCGCCGGACTTCGCGCACGAACTCGGCGTCTTCCATGGCTTCAATCACGCCAAAACCGCCGGGCACGCAGATCAGGTCAGCATGGGGAATATCCGCCAGCCGCTGCACGTTCGAGATGGTGAGGCCGCCATCGGCGTGAATCTCTCCGCCGCCCGCCGAGGCAACAACGCATTGCGCGCCGGGCAGCCGCCAGAACACTTCGTGCGGGCCGGTGAAATCCAGCTGGGTGACGCGGTTGTACAGCGCAAAGACAACGATGAACGGGGAAGTCGTCATGGTTCGGCTCTCCTGAGAGTGATGCGGTGGTGGGTTGACGCTTCACAGGATCGCGCTCTATCGTGTTGGCAGCAATGACCAGTCTCCCACTTTTTCTGCCATGGCCCACCGCATCGCTGTGCTGATCTTTCCGGACTTCCAACTGCTCGACGCTGCCGGGCCGGTGGCGGCATTTGAAGTGGCCAGCCGATATCGGGACGATCACTACGCGCTGCGCACGATTTCCGCCCAGGCCGGCCTCGTCCGCAGCTCCTCCGGTGCGCGCTGGGATGCCGACGCCCTGCCCCCAGCCAGCCAGGTCGACACGTTGCTCATTGCCGGCGGCGACGGCGTGGACGCCGCCATGGCCGATGCGCGAACGCGCCGCTTTGTGCAGCGCTGCTCGGCCCGCGGCGCGCGTGTGGCCAGCGTCTGTTCGGGCAGCCTACTGCTGGCCGCCACGGGCCTGTTGAACGGCCGGCGCGCCACCACGCACTGGAGCCGCAGCGAGCAGTTCGCACGCACGTTCCCGCAGGTGCAGCTCGAGCCCGACCACATCTACGTGAACGATGGCCCGATCTGGACCAGCGCCGGCATCAGCGCCGGCATCGACTTGGCGCTTGCCCTCATCGCCGAAGACCTGGGCGAGCGCCTGGCCCGTGCGGTGGCGCGTCAGCTTGTCGTGTACTACCGGCGGCCCGGCGGGCAGTCGCAGTTTTCAGCGCTGAATGAGATGGATTCGGCACGCGGCCGCTTCAAACCGCTGCTGGATCATGTGCGGCGCAACTTGAGCGCACCGCATCGCGTTGGCGATCTGGCCGAGCACGCCTGCATGAGCCCCCGCCATTTCGCACGCGCGTTCCAGGTCGAAACGGGCCTCACCCCTGCAAAGGCCGTGGAAAAATTGCGCGTGGAGGCTGCGCGCGCCGCGCTGGAAAGCGGTGCCGTCTCCATGCAGCGCGTGGCTACCGAGTGCGGTTTTGGCGATACCGAGCGCATGCGGCGCAGTTTTCAGCGCCTGTTGGGCGTGCCGCCATCTTCCCTGCGCGACCGATAACGCCATTTAACCCGCGTCGCTTCGCCATTCGCCCGCCTTGGGCCCAATCTTTGCGTCCGCACCCCGACGCCGCCCGACACCAACAGGAGGGGGCCGAAACAAGGAACGTAACGAACCAAGGAGGAGACGCGTATGAACACTCGGGAAATGCTGGCCATCTTGGGGGTTACGCTGGCTGTGATCACAGCCTATTCGCTTGCCCGTGATCTGACGGACGAGCCGCTGGGGTTGCTGGCGCCGCAAAGCGGTCTGGTGCACGTGCAAGCGCAGGTGAATGCGCCCCATCAGTAACGCGCATGGCGCGCAAACGCCACCGCACCTTCCTGACCGAATGGCCGCCGCGTCTGAGCGCCAACGTGTTCAGCCCGCTTTCGCTCGCTGCCGCTTCGTCTCCTTGACGGCCGTGGGGTGGACGACCGCCGTATCCTCCGGAGCCAGCGCGCGCCCATCCTGCGCACGGAGTTCAAGCCGGGGCACCGGCTTACCCGTTGCCTTCTCGACGAGCACAACGTGCGCCTCATCCGGCCCGAAGCAGAACGCTTCGCCCCACTGCCGCAACGCCACCAGCAGCGGAAACAGCGCGCGCCCTTTCTCGGTCAGCACGTAGTCCTGATACGCACTGCCGTCAGCCGCCGGCACCGTTTCGAGAATGTCGTGCGCCACGAGGTTGCGCAGCCGCACCGCCAGGATGTTCTTCGACAGCCCGAGACTGCGCTGAAACTCGCCAAAGCGGCGCAGGCCATCAAACGCATCGCGCACGATCAGCAGCGACCACCAGTCGCCAATGGCATCCAGCGGCCTTGCGACGCCGCAAAGAGAATCCGCGTGGCTTGTACGTTTGACCATCTGTATTGCGCGTACCGTGCGCGCCCTCACATTCAATGTGGTTGCAATGTAAAACCTCGACTGCTATAACGCAACGGTTTCATATTAAAACCACCTGGATGAGGAGGTAGCACGGCATGCACCTTGACGCGTTCCTTGGGATGTACCCCTATACCGCTCGCTTTACCAATGCACCGGGCTTTCAGATGCATTACGTGGACGAAGGCCCCGCCGATGGCGAAGTCGTGCTGTGCCTGCATGGCGAGCCAACGTGGGGCTTCCTCTTCCGGCACCTGATTGCGGCGCTGCGCGGCACCCACCGCGTGGTGGCACCCGACCACATGGGCTTCGGCAAGAGCGAAACGCCGCCGTCACGCAGCTACTGGCTGCAAGACCATATCGACAACCTCGAGAGCTTGGTGCTTGCGCTGGACCTGCGCGACATCACGCTCGTCATGCACGACTTTGGTGGGCCGGTTGGCATGGGGCTCGCGTCACGGTATCCGGATCGCGTGCGGCGCATCGTCAGCGTCAACGGGCCGACGCCGTTCGGGCAGGCGACGTTGGGTGAACGCCTGACCGCCAATGCAGCGGTGTCGCCGTGGTTTCAGTGGATCGTGCGGGCGGAATCGGAGGGGCGCCTTGAAGCGGTACTGGGCGAACTTGGCTTCAACATCCTCAGCACGTTGAAGCTCAACGGCTTTGAAGATCACCGGCTCATCAACGATGTGTGGTTGCAAGCGTACGGCGCGCGCTTTGCCACGCCCGCTGACTGCGCGGGCGCCGTCGGCTGGGCCAAAGGCTTTGCTATCGGCGCGCACCGTTTTGAAACGCCGGACAGTGCGGCGCGCCGTGCCATCGGCACCAAGCCCGCCATGGCGATCTGGGGCATGGCAGATCGCACGCTGCATGCTGAGCATTTCCTGCCGCTCTTCAGTGAGCTGTTCCCGGATGCGCCGGTGCATTGGTTGCCCGGCGTTGGACATTACAGCTTTGAAGATGCGCCCGATGCGATTGCCAATCGTATCGCGACGTTTCTCGCGCAAACGTGAGGGCATAGCATCCGCCGACTACGACGCCGCATACATGCAAAAACGCAGCGGACGCGACTGCGTAGTCTGTGCCCAAGGGCAGGCTACGCTTGCTCGCGCTGCCCTGACACAGCCGCCTGACCAAGCCTGACTTCCGCCACCAGACCACCACCTTCTCGATTGCGCAACGTAAGCCCGCCGCCTGCGGCCACCGCCAGTTGCTGCGCAATCGCCAAGCCCAGCCCCGTGCCGCCCGTCTCGCGGCTGCGCGAATTTTCCAACCGCACAAACGGCTGTAACACGGCATCGAGCTTGTCTTCGGGAATACCGGGCCCACGGTCGCGCACTTCGATCACCACGGCTTCGCCGTCGCGGCGCACACCAACTTCCGCCGCGCCGCCAAACTTGATGGCGTTGTCGGCGAGGTTGGTCAGCACGCGGCGCAGCGCGTGGGGGCGCGTGACGATGGCGCCGGTTGCGTGCTGCTCCAGCGTGACGGGCTTGCCGGTGTCCTGGTAGTCGTACACGAGGCTTTCGACAAATGACCCGACGTCGATGCGCGAGGGCTTTTCACCATCGCCATGCGCGCTGCGCGCATAGGCCAGGCCTTCTCGCACGAGCGTTTCGATCTCGGCCAGATCGCTCAACAGCTTGCGCTTCTCTTCAGAGTCTTCCGCCATTTCAGCGCGCAGCTTCATGCGCGTGATGGGCGTCTGCAAGTCATGCGAAATGGCGGCCAGAATCTGCACGCGCTCTTCAACAAAGCGGGCAATGCGCTGGCGCATGGCGTTGAAGGCGTGTGCGGCGCGCGCCAGTTCGGTGGGGCCTGTCTCGTCCAGCGGCGGCGTCTGTGCGTTGGGGTTGAGTGCATCGGCGGCGGCGGCCAATGCCACCAGCGGGCGAATCGACAATCGCACCGCAAACCAGCAGCACACGATCAGCAGCAGCAATTGCACCACCAGCACATACGGCAGCCACTGCGCGATGGGCGTCATGCGCGGGTGCACATCAATGGTGAGCGTGCTGCCGTCGCTCAGCGTGAGGTGCGCCTGCAGTTGCTTGCCGTCGCCGGGAATCGACTCGACCGTCACGGGAAAGCGGCCGCCGCTGGCCTCGCTGATGCGCGCGGCGATGTCCTTGCCGCGCTGGGTCATCTCTGGCACGCCAGGCACGCCTGGACCCAGGATGTATTGATAGTTGCCGCGGTTCAGGCGCGACAGCCACTGCGGGCGCTCGTCCGCAGGCAGACGATCGAGGATGGCGATGGCTGTGGACACATCCGTTTCGAGCGTGCCCAGCATGACCTCGCGCGCGCTCATGTAGCGCTCGGAAAACAGCACGGCAAACGACAGCGCATACGCCACCACCAGACCCGCCAGCAGGATCACGAACAGGCGTGAGCCCAGCGTGCGCGGCCACGCCCAGGCACGCGCACCCATTGCTGTGTTCATTGGCGCGCCTCCTTGATCTCCACCGGCTTGGCAAAGACATAGCCCTCGCTGCGCACGGTCTTGATGTACGCCGGATCGCGCGCATCGTCATTCAGGCGCTGGCGCAGGCGGCTGACCAGCAGATCGACGGATCGTTCGAACATCTCGGCCTCGCGGCCCTGCGTGAGGTTGAGCAGTTGATCCCGGTTGAACACACGCATCGGATGGTCGACAAACACGCGCAGCAGCCGGTATTCCGCGCCGCTCAGGGCGACGATGGTGCCTTCGGCATCGATCAGGTGGCGCGCGGTGGTATCGAGGTGCCACTCGCCAAAGGCCAGCATCTGGCCCGCTTCGGAAATCTGCAGGTTGGGCGGCAGCATGCGCGTGCGGCGCAGCACGGCTTTGATACGGGCAAGCAGTTCGCGTGCGGCAAACGGTTTGGCCACGTAATCGTCGGCGCCCATTTCCAGGCCGATGATGCGGTCGGTCTCGTCATCGCGCGCGGTGAGCATCAACACGGGCGTGGCCTTGTGCTTGCCGGCGCGCAGCTCGCGACACAGCACCAGGCCGTCGTCGCCGGGCAGCATCAGGTCGAGCACGATCAGGTCGACGGTGTTGGCCTCCAGAAACGCACGCATGTGGCGCCCATCGGGCGAGGCCGTCACACGCAGCCCGTTCTTGGTGAGATAGGTCGAAACGAGTTCGCGGATCTCGCGGTCATCATCGACGATCAGGATGTGGTCGACGTGGGCGTCCATGGGGTGACCTCGGCACGATGGAAGGTGGAAGGAAGGCGCCATTTTGCGCCTCTCGGTGTGACGTCGCGAGCCCGTGTTGTATCGGAATGCATCTGGCGGACGCGTTTGTACAGTCCGATACAAAGTCGCCCCCGCGGCGATACATGCCAGCTACGCGCGCGGCGTCTGATGGAGGCAATCCCGATCCCTTGCCGAGGAATGTCGATCATGAGCCTGCTGATACTCGCCTACCTGGGCGGCGTGCTGACCATCTTGAGTCCGTGCATCCTGCCCGTCCTGCCGTTTGTATTGAGCCGTACCGGCCAGCCCTTTGTGCGCGGCAAGCTGCCGATGCTCGCCGGCATGGCGCTCACCTTTGCCGGCTTTGCCACGCTGCTCTCGGCCGGCGGTGCGTGGGCCGTGCGTGCCAACGAGGTGGGCCGGTTTGCGGCGCTCGCGCTGCTGGCGGTGTTCGGGCTGTCGCTGCTGTGGCCCAGGCTGGCCGATCTGATGGCGCGGCCGGCGGTGGCACTGGGCAACCGGCTGGCTGGGCAAGCGGCTACGGGCGGAGCATCGGCGGAACCTTCGGTGGCGGGCTCGCTGCTGCTGGGCTTGGCCACGGGGATGCTGTGGGCGCCATGTGCGGGGCCGATCCTCGGTTTGGTGCTGACCGGCGTGGCACTCAATGGCGCCAGCGTGTCCAGCGCGTTGGCCCTGGCGGCCTACGCCGCAGGCGCGGCCACATCGCTGGCAGCAGCGCTGGGGTTGGGCGCGCGCGTGTTCGCCGCCATGAAGCGCTCCATGGGCCTGGGCGAATGGGCGCGTCGCATCATGGGCGCAGGCGTGCTGGGCGGCGTAGCACTCATCGGGCTGAGGGCGGATACCGGCCTGCTGGCGCGCCTGTCTTCCGGCGGCACCACGCAGCTTGAGCAGGCGCTGGTGAGCGGGCTGGGCGGGCCGGGCGTGAGCCGCCCTGCGCCCCAGGCGAGCCTTAACGTGGTCTCCGAAGCCAACGCCGCACCTTTAGGCCAACCCAGCGGCTTGCCCGTGGAGGGCCGTGTGGCGTCGTTCGACGGCGCGGTGCAGTGGCTCAATTCCGCACCGCTCACGGGCGACCAACTGCGCGGCAAGGTCACGCTGGTCTATTTCTGGACGTACTCCTGCATCAACTGCATCCGCACGCTGCCTTACCTGCGCGCGTGGGCCGACAAGTACAAAGACCAGGGCCTGACCGTGGTGGGCGTACACACGCCGGAATTCGCGTTCGAAAAGTCGCCCGAGAACGTCGCCCGCGCCGTCAGCGGCTTTCGCGTCAACTTTCCGGTGGCCATCGACAGCAACTACCGCATCTGGAACGCCTTCCGCAACAGCTACTGGCCGGCCGCGTACTTTGTCGATGCCCAGGGCAACATCCGGCACCACCAGTTTGGCGAGGGCGATTACGCCGCCTCTGAACGCGTCATCCAGGCCTTGCTGGCCGAGGCAGGCAACAGGCAGGTAGCGGGCGGCGTGGTCGTGCCCGACGCCCCCGGGGCACAGGCCGCGCCGGACCTGGACAACGTCCGCTCGCCGGAAACGTACGTCGGCTACGCGCAAGCCGACCGCTTTGCATCGCCGGGCGGCGCGCAGATCGGCACGTCGCACGCATACAGCGTCGGCAAGCTCGGCCTGAACGATTGGGGCCTGTCGGGCCAATGGACCATCGACGCCGAGCAAGCCACGCTCGACCGCGCCAACGGCAGCATCGTCTACCGATTCCACGCGCGCGATCTGCACCTCGTGCTCGGGCCCGCTGCCGACCGCCGCGCCGTGCGCTTCACCGTCACGATCGACGGCAAGGCCCCCGGCAACAGCCATGGCGCCGATACCGATGCCCACGGCAACGGCGCCATCACGCAAACGCGCCTCTACCAACTGGTCCGCCAGGCCGGTACGGTGGGCGAGCACACATTCGAGATCCGCTTCCTTGATGCAGGGGCGCATGCCTACGCCTTCACCTTCGGCTAATGCCGCCGCCAACGCCGCTACAGCGCGCGGCCTTTTTGTACGCGTTTGTATCCAGCCGCTACAGAGATACACGCCCAGACAGAAAGGCCCTTCCGCGCTACTTCAGGGATACGTCGGCCCTCTTTAATACGTCTCGTGGCCCCGGCAACAAGCGCACACCAAGCCGCTGGCGCCGGGACGCAAACCCAACCCCCAGTCTTCCCGCTTCATCAAAAAAGAGATCACCATGACCCGCATCGAAAACGTTCTGTACACCGCCAAAGTCAACGTCACCGGCGGCCGCGATGGCCAGGCCCACAGCGATGACGACCGCCTGAACCTGAAGCTGTCGCCTCCGGGCAGCAGCGGCCGCGGCACGAACCCCGAGCAACTGTTTGCCGCGGGCTGGTCGGCCTGCTTTATCGGCGCAATGGGCCGCGCGGCCAGTCAGATGAAGATCAAACTGCCGGCCGATCTGTCCTTGAATACCGAAGTGGACCTGGGCACCACCGACGACGCGTTCTTCCTGCAAGCACGCCTGAACGTCAGCCTGCCCGGCCTGGACCGCGAAGTGGCGCAGGCCGTGGTCGAAGCCGCTCACCAGATCTGCCCGTATTCGAAGGCCACGCGCGGCAACATTCACGTCGAGCTGAACGTGATCTGACGCATCGCATGGCCCGCCGCACATCGTCAGCGGCTGGCGGGCCTTCACCAGCAATCTTTCAGGGAACCCACATCATGCGTACGCCCCTCCGCGCCGCCCTTGCGGCACTCGCCATCGGCGCCGTCTACTTTGTCGGGACTGGCGCGCCCGCCTTCAGCCAGACCGCCGCGACCGGCGCGGCGGCACCCGAATTCACAGGCATCAACCAGTGGCTGAATTCACAACCGCTGTCGATGAAGGACCTGCGCGGCAAGGTCGTGCTGGTGGATTTCTGGACGTACTCGTGCATCAACTGCCTCAACACGCTGCCGCACGTGAAGCAGTGGTACGACAAATACAAGGATCAGGGCCTGGTCGTGGTGGGCGTGCACACGCCGGAATACGCGTTCGAAAAATCGACCGCCAACGTGCAGGAGGCGCTCAAGCGCCTGGACGTGCGCTACCCGGTCGCGCAGGACAACAGCTACGCAACGTGGTCGGCCTTCCACAACCAGTTCTGGCCGGCGCTGTACCTGATCGATACCGATGGGCGCATCGTCTATCAGCACTTTGGCGAAGGCCGCTATGCCGAGACGGAAGCCGCCATCCAGAAGCTGCTGGCAGACCGCAAACCGCAGAAGCCTGCGTGATGAGGCTGCGTGAGAAGTCCCGCCCCGACGGCGCTTATGAACGCCAGCGGGCGGGGCGTTTTTCCAGGAAGGCGTCGATGCCCTCGCCGGCGTCTTCTTCCATCATGTTGCGGGCCATGACGTCGCCCGCGTAGGCATAGGCATCGGCAAGCGACATCTCCCGTTGTCGATAGACCATCGCCTTGCCGTAGCGGATGGCGGTGGGGCTCTTCGACACGATGTCCGCCACCTTGCGAGCCACGGCAGCATCCAGCCCCTCAGCGGGCACGGCCTCGTTGATGAGGCCCCAGTCTGCGGCCGTGGCGGCATCGATAAAGCGGCCCGTCACCAGCATGTCGAACGCGCGCTTCGCAAGCACGTTGCGCGACAACGCCACCGCAGGCGTCGAGCAGAACAGGCCGACGTTGATGCCTGACACCGCAAACCGCGCCGCATCTGAAGCAATGGCCAGGTCACAACTGCCAACCAACTGGCAACCCGCAGCGGTCGCCACGCCATGCACGCGCGCGATGACCGGCACCGGAAGCGCCTGAATCGCCTGCATCACCACGCTGCACCGCGCAAATAGCGCCTGGTAATACGCAAGCTCGGGCGTGCCGCGCATTTCCCGCAAATCGTGGCCGGCGCAGAACGCCTTGCCCTCGGCGCCGAGCACCACGCAGCGCACCGCTGGATCTCGCGCAATGTTGTCCAAAACGCGCTGCAGCGCATCAAGCATGGCTTCTGACAGCGCGTTGAACTGCAAAGGCCGATTCAGTCGCAGCGTGACGACGCCATCGCGGTCATCGCGCAGGACAGGTGCGTCAGCGGCGGCATTGGTGGTGGGGTGAGGTTGCATGTGCACTCCTTTGCAGGCTGGTGCCCTGGGGTGGGCACCAGTCTATCTCCGCCGGGCGGCCACCGCACTCCGGCGTTGCCAGTAGGTGCCGGCTGGCCGTCAGCGGCACCAGACCTGAAAGGCCTACCCCTTCGCCGCTTTGACATTGGGCGGGCGCCTGACTATCACGCGTCTATAAGAGGTCGGGCGCCGGCCCCCACAAAATGCGCGGGGCGCACCATTGAAGACGGCCGCCTGGCAACACAATCACATCGCACTCGCACCGGAAGTCACACCACAAGCGAACTAGGTGACACAGTCACCGCAAGGGGGCCAACGTGATGTCGGAAACGCTGGACATGCAGCGAGGCTTGTTGCTGGGCCTCTCGCCAGGACGCCGGACGTACTGGATGGCGCAGGCCGTGGCTTTGCTGTCGCTCGTGGTACTGGTGTCGGCCGTGCCGTTCGCCAAGGTTCAGTTGGCGAAACTTCCATCGTTCGTGCCGCTTTACGAGTCGGCCCTCATCCTCAATGACTTGATTACCGCGGCGCTGCTCTTCGGGCAGTTCGCCATCACGCGCTCGCGCGCGATGCTGGCGCTCGCCAGCGGCTACCTGTTCACGGCCGCCACGGCAGTGGGGCATCTGTTGTCATTTCCGGGGCTGTTTGCCTCCGGCGGTCTGCTGGAAGCCGGGCCGCAAAGCACAGCCTGGATCTACATGTTCTGGCACGCGGGCTTTCCGCTGTTTGTCATCGCTTACGCCGTGCTCAAGGGCCGCGAAGAGCGCGAGCCGGACCGCTTTCCAATCCACACGCTGACGCGAAAAACAGCGCTGGGCACCGTGGCGGCCGTGCTGGGCGCAGCGGCCGCGTGCGTGGCGCTTGCCACCGTCGGCGCACATCTCCTGCCCGCCATCATGGCGGCCAACCGCTACACGCCCACGATGGGGATCGTGGCGGGCGGCACGTGGTGCTTTTGCGTGGTCGCGCTGGTCGTGCTCTGGCGCAGCCGCCCGCACCTGACGCTCGACATCTGGTTGATGGTGGTGCTGTGCGTGTGGATCTGCGATGTCGCGCTCAGCGCCGTCTTCAATGGCGGGCGATATGACCTCGGCTTCTATGCCGGCCGCGTGTTCGGGCTGTTGGGGGCGAGCTTTGTGCTGCTGCTGTTGCTGATCGAAAACACCGTGCTGCGTTCCAGGTTGGCAGCGGCGCGCGCGGAACTCGGGCGGCTGGCGGCGAGCAATGCGGGGGATCGGGAGCGGTGACGCGGTGATGCGGCTACGTCCCGCTACGCCCGCCGCACTTGCGTGGCCCGGCCCGGCATCGACATCGCCGCCACCCCCACCACCACGCACGCCAGCCCGATCCACGCAGAAGACGGCAACGACTCCCCCAGAAACACCACGCCGATCGCCACCCCAATCGGCACACGCAAATACGCCTGCGCGGTGGTGCCGATCGCACCCAGCGTCTGGATGAGCCGGAAGTAGATGGCAAAGGCCAGCGCCGTGGAGCGAAGTGTGGGTGGACGCGTGGATGGCGCAGTGGCACGTCAGTCCTACTTCATCCGCTGCTCCCCATACCCCCTAACCACCCCGCGCAACACCCCCACCATGTACTCCCGGTGCTTCTCCTCCTGCGCAGGATTGGTCCAATGCGGCACCGGATACCGCTCGCCCTGCAGGGTCACGCCCTGTGCATCCGCCACACGCTGCCGCCATTCCTGCAGCACCTGATCGAGCTGTGCATCGTCGTTCTGATACCAGGCCTGCACCACGCGGTCGCCCAGCAGGCGTTGCCGCAGGCGGTCGCGCTGTTCGCGCCAGACGGCGATGCGATCGATATCGACCGTGGCGGCCTGTATGTTGCCGTTCAGGTGCTGGGCAGCCAGCAGCTCGTCATGCGCCTGCATGTATGCCTGATATCGCTCGGCCAGTTGTACGGCTTCCGCCAGCGCGGTGGGTGGGAGTTTGCTTTTGAGATAGACCGCCAACTGTTCAGCGCGGTCACCGTCGGGCTTGAGCAGGAAGGTGTTGAACACATTGAGCAACGCGGTATCCACAACCAGCGTTTGCTGCTCTGTGATGGCGAGCGCAGGAGCGATGCCCATGCGGGACGATGTTGTGCCCGGCGCGCTTGCGGGCTGGGCGGACAAGACAGCGGCGCTTGATGTGTGCGGCTCAGTGGCAGCGGCGTTTTCCGATTCAGGCAGCTGCGTCGAAAGCACGCCAATCGACAAGCCGATGACGGCCGCAAAGGCCGCCGCCGCGCACAAGTACAGGCCTTGCCCGTCGCGCAGGGTTTCAGTTCGGATTCGCATTGACGGTGCCCGCGCCATGCAGGGCCGTGCGGCGCCGCTGCATGGCGAGGTACGTGCAGCCGATTAGAACGAACAGCTCGGCACGCTGCCCGACATCGTAAAGCTCGACGTGGTCACGCCGGTGCCCGACGGCACATCATTCGACTTGTAGAGACCGACATTGGCGTACTGATCGCCGCTTTGCGCCGTGGCATCCAGGCTGACGTTGGCCAGGTACGCATTGACCGGGAAGCTCGCGTTGCGGCCGTCGATCTTCGTGTATGCGCCCGACACCGATTGCGTGGAATACGCACCGTTGACCACGATGTTCGACAGCGACGGGCTGCCACCCGTGGTGCACGCGTTGTAGTTGGTGTCCATCACGATCAGGTGCTTCACGCCGGTCATGCAGGTATTGACGTAGCTCACCTGCTTGACGGTGAGCGAGCATGGACCCGTCTTCACGTTGATGCCGTTGTTGTTGGTGGACTGCGTGCCGCTCAGGTCATTCCCGTACACGTAGTTGTTCGTGAACAGGATGTTCGACACGGTGTTCTGGTCGATGCTGCCCACGGACAGACCATGCGTGCCGTGCAGCCGCGTATTCGACACCGTCACGTTGGAGATGTCGCCCGAGTTGGTCTTGACAGCAATGCCGTCGTCGCCGGCCTCGATATCGGATTGCGTGACGGTGGCGTTGGTCAGGCTGTCAATGTCGATGCCGTCTGCGTTCTTGCGCGTGGCCGGCGTGCGGATGGACACAGCCCAGGCGGTAAAGCCGTTGCCGCCTTCCACATACAGGTTCGGGTGCGCGGCCTGCGCCAGCGTGACGTTGTAGACGATGAAGTTGCTGATGTTGCTCGCCTGCACCAGGCGCGGCGTGCCGGAGATGATGTCGCCACGGCCATCCACCGTGCCCGGGCCCATGAGCGATGCATTGGTGCCCGTGAACGACAGCAGGTTGGCGTTGCTGCTGTAGCTGTTGTTGCCGAACAGCGTCACGCCCGAATTGATGACCAGCCCCGCCCCGCTGATGGACAGGCTGCCCGTGTAGAACGCGTCATTCGAGCCGGATGCGGCCAGCACCACGCTCTTGCCGGTGCCCTTGCAGTCGGTCAGGGCCTGCTGAATGACACTGGTGTCGTCGGACGAAGACGACGGCGGCGACGCGCGCTGCGAGCTTGAATACCGCGCATTGATCGTCTTGCAGACGCCCGGATACGCCGGCTGCGTGACGGTGCGGCTATCGCCCGTGGCCAGTGTCTGCGCCCCGGCGGAGCCAGCGGCCAGCAAGGATGCGGCCAGGATCAACCCGACCTTGGTTTGCATGTTCATCGATGTCTCACTCCTGTCTTGGTGTTCGGCACCGCAACGACAGCGTGTCGGTGCCACCTGGGCAGACCGCACCCTCGCCTCAAGATATATCAGCGCATATTCATTGGTATATCAGTGAGGAAAATTGAGAATTCAACCGGAACCCGGGTCGATGGGCGTTTCGCCGCCGAAGACCTGTTCGCAAATGCGAATGCTCACCGCCGTATCGCCCGGCTGAAGGGTGACGCCGCGGCGCCAGTTACCTAAGATGCCGCGCTCCCGACGGGTTGCTACAAGCGACCAAGCCGGGGCCGACGGTCATGCGCAACACCGCGTGCATGACCGTCAACCTCTGGCCACCACTCAGTGCAACCCACTCCCGATGTCGAAGATCAGCAGCGCGAACGGTATCCCGCCGCGGCATGACAGCCCGCCTGACGGGCCGCACGCAGGGCGCTCGACGCGCGTTGCACCACCCGCCTGCGCACCCCGGGCGCCCAGTCCCGGCCTCACGCAACTGCCCAAATCCACCGCAGCACGCCAGCCCGCCGCGCCAACCCGGGTCAAAGCCTTGCGGACGCTCGAAACGCGGCAGCGCCTGCACCGCTTGCGCAAAGAACTCAGCAAGATTGACCCGCCACCCGCCAGCGCCCAAGACGCCCATGCCGACATCCTCGCGGCCATGGCGCGCGCCGGGTTGAGCGGTTGGACGTTACCGGCACTCTCCGACCCCGCCAATGCGCGCCATGCAGATGGGTCGGTGGTGGTGACGCTGGTGTCTCACGCCATCGTCTTCAATGCGGGGGGCGCGTTCCGGATCATCGATCTGCTGCCCCCCGGCAGCGTGTACTTCGAGTTGGCCGGGCACGACGGCGCAGCGTTTGTGCTGCCGTGCGGCTGCGCCCTCGTCGCGGCCCATTAGCGCACGACACCACGGCCCGCAGCCCGCGCATCCGGTATCTCAAAAATTCTCGCCTCAGGGTTATCCGCCATTTCGGTCGGCGCTCACCTTTTCGACACTCCTGCCACACCACCAATAAAACAAGGGGCGGAGACAGGTATGGACCGGAGGCAATTCGTACGGAGTTCGGTAGCACTGGGCGGCGCAATGATGCTGTCGCCCATGGCGCGCGCGGCGGAAGCCGGCGTGTTTGCAGACAAGATCGTCTTTGGGCAGACGGTCGGGTTCGACAGCGTGTGGGGCGGGCTGTACAAGAACTACACCAATGGCCTGCTGGCCGGCTTTGAGCAAGTCAACGCCCAGGGCGGCGTGGCCGGGCGCAAGCTGGTCGTGAAGCGGCTGGAAGACAACTACCTGCCAGAGAAGGCCGTGGCCAACGTCAAGACGCTCATGCAGGAAGGCGTGTTCGGGCTGGTGTGCATGGGCGGCACCGGCAACACCATCGCCGCATTGCCGCTGCTGGAGCAATACCGCCTGCCGATGGTGGGCGCCATGACCGGCGCCACCGCCGCGCGCAAAGCCAGCGCACCACTGTTCCACACGCGCGCCAGCTACGCCGACGAAGTCACGAAGATGGTGCAGCACGCCACCACCATCGGGCTCAAGCGCGTGGCCGTGGTCTACCAGGACAACCCCTTCGGTTCCGGCAATGCCGACGCCGCCAAGGCTGCCGCCAGCAAGTTCGGCGCGCAGATCGTCGCGCTCATCCCGCACAACGCCAAGGGCGACGACATCGACATGGTGGTCGACAAGATTGCCGCCGCCAACCCGCAGACCACACTGCTGTTTACGTCGCCCACCTCCGTGGCCGACATGCTGATGCGCTATCAGGCCAAGCACGGCCCCGTGCCGTTGCCGCAGCCGTGGATTCTGTCCGTGACCACGCCCAAGACCGTGTTCGAGAAAGCCGGCACGCTGGCCCATGGCGTGGCTGTCACGCAAGTCATGCCGGGCCCCAACGTGCGGACCCAGCCGCTGGTGCGCGCGTTTCGCGAGGCCAACGACAAGTTTGGCGACCACAACAACCAGACCTACGAAGCGGTGGAGGGCTTTCTCACCGCCCGCGTCATCGTGGAGGGCCTGAAGGCCTGCGGCGGCAACCCCACACGCGACGGCTTTATCCAGGCGCTGGAAGGCTTCGGCACGCGCGACTTTGGCGGCGTGCGCGTCCATTACGACCGCAACAACCACGCCGGGCTCGACTACGTCGACGTAACCATGATCGGCAGCAACGGCCACCTGGTCGGCTGAGCCATGCGCGGCTTGTGAGTTCAAAGGCTTGACGCCCGCCCGGCGCCGGAGACATTCAATCCGGCGCCGGGCATGTTGTTTTGGGTGACGGGCGTTGTAGGCCGATCGCCTCCCTCTGAAGAGTTACTCCCACACCGCCACCAACGCGCGCTAAAGAACCCGCGCGCCACCGCCGTTACCTGACAGTGGAGACAATCTCGGCAGGCCAGCGCGCAGCGGGATTGATATATCAGAACGGATACAACACAAGAGGAAGTGCCCCCATGCCATGGTTCGCCAGTCTCAAGTTGGGTCACAAGCTCATGGGCTTGTTGCTGCTCTGCGCAGCCACCACGGTGGTTGTTGGGGTGGTCGGTACCGTCAAGGTGCGTGAACTCGCCACCATGCAGACGATGATGTATGAGAGCGAAGTCGTGCCCATCCGGCAGATTGGCACCGCCGCGTGGCAAGCGGCTGCGCACTATCGACGGCTGTACGACTACGTTGTGAAGACAGACCCGAAGGGCCGCGAAGACACGCTGGCATTCAACAAGGGTGGCGAGGCCGCCGTCATCGCCGCGTTCGACTATGAACGTGCGCATCCGTTTGACGATCGGCAAAAGCAATTGCTGGCGGATTTTGATGCCACCTGGCCGGTCTATCTTGCTTCCGTGCAGAAGGTGGAAACCCTGGCGCGCCAAGGCGACCAGCCCGCTGCGCTTACCGAGATGCAAGCCAACACGGACGGCTTGCACGTGAAGATCCGCAAGATCCTGATCGAATTCTCCAACCTGCGCGATGCCTCGGCCAAAACACGCGCCGAAGCGGGCGTCGCACTCGTTGCCGGGGTCACGCGCTGGATTGTGGGTTGCGCGGCGGTGGGCGTGGGTATTGCACTTGCACTGGGCCTGGCCGTTACCCGATCGATCGTGCGGCAGATCGGGGGCGAGCCCGCGCAGGTTGCGCGTGTGGTTGCGCAAATTGCCGGGGGCGACTTACAAACACGTGTCGACACGCGTGCGGCCGACCGGCAGAGCATCCTGCATGCGGTCGTGCAAATGCAGGGCAGCCTTGCAGCGGTGGTCGGGTCCATTCGCACGAGCACAGAATCGGTGTCTGTGGCGTCGCGCGAGATTGCCAGCGGCAACATTGATCTGTCCTCGCGCACGGAGCAGCAGGCTGCCTCGCTTGAGCAAACCGCGTCGAGCATGACGCAGTTGACGCAAACCGTGAAGCAGAACGCAGACAACGCGCGCCAGGCCAATACACTCGCCGCGCTCGCCACGGAAAAGGCAGACGCCGGCAACGACGCCATGCAAGGCATGGTCAGCACCATCGAAAAAATCAGCGGCAGCTCGACCAAGATCTCGGAGATCACCGGCGTGATCGAGGGCATCGCGTTCCAGACCAACATCCTCGCGCTCAATGCCGCGGTGGAAGCCGCGCGTGCCGGAGAACAAGGCCGCGGCTTTGCCGTGGTGGCTAGCGAGGTGCGCAGCCTTGCGCAGCGCTCTGCGTCCGCCGCCAAGGAGATCAAGACACTGATCGGAGCATCGGTTTCGATGATTCAGGACGGCGCAACGCAAGCCTTGGCCGTCGGCTCCACCATCGGGCAGGTGAAAGACGCGATCAAACGCGTGTCCGACATCGTGGGCGAGATCACCGCCGCGTCGGACGAGCAGACGCGCGGCATCGAGCAAGTCCACACCGCGATTCATCAGATGGACGAGGTGACGCAGCAGAACGCCGCCCTGGTGGAAGAAGCCGCTGCGGCTGCGCAATCGCTGGAGGAACAGGCGGGCAAGCTGAAAGACGTCGTGTCGGTGTTCAAGCTGGTGGGGGCGGGCTGATAAAGTCCCCTCCTCTTTCTTGAAGCTCACCGATACAACGCGATGACGGTATCCCTAAGCCTGGACCCGCAGTTCTTCAACCTGCTGGCCGACAGCCATCAGCGGCTCGTTGGCGCGCCGCTGATCGACAACGGTATCGCGCCCGCCGATGCAGCCCGGTGGCTTTACGAAGACGCGCCCTTCTGCGTGCTTGCACACAACACCGATGCCGACCCGTGCTTCATCTATGCGAACCGGGCCGCGCAGCGCTGCTTTGAATATGATTGGAATGGCATCACGGCATTACGGTCGCGTTTTTCGGCAGAGCAACCGAACCGCGAAGAACGTGCGCAATTGCTTGAGTCGGTACGCACGCGCGGCTTCGCCACCGGTTATCGGGGCGTGCGCATCTCGCGCTCCGGAAGGCGATTCTGGATTGAAGGCGGCACCGTGTGGAATCTGATCGACAGCGATGGCGTGTACCACGGGCAAGCCGCGACCTTCCACCACTGGCATGACGTGTGATTTGCGGGGCTAGAGCGCGACCCGGCCCGCCGTTCTAGGCCTCAGAGCCTCGCGTTTGGTGTTGCGGGCCCGGCGTAGAATCCGTTCGCCAAGGAACCCGCCACGACCATGCTCGCTCGCACCATCGCAACGCTCTGCGCCATCGCGCCTCTCGCGGGGTGCGTCAGCTATCAAGACCCGCGCACGCCCGAACAGCAGAAGGTCGCGCAGCAGCGGGCCGCCAATGAACTGGTCGGCAGCTACACCATCACAGACAGCCGCAACGACGATGGCCGCGGCTATACGCAAGCCATCGTCAGCAAGCAAGACGGCTCAGATCAACTCAGCCTGCAGTTGGTGGGCCCTGCCACCGGCGCAATAACGTTGGCAGGCTCAGACTGCCGAGGGTGGTACGCCGAGAACCAACGCTACACCGCCATGCAGTGCGATGCGTTGACTGGCGAGGTCAACTTCTTCTCTCTGATGCGGCAGGCCAACCCAGACCCGGTGAACTCCGGCACCATGCCACCGTCGTTCCAGACGATGGTGGTTTCACAAGGCAGCTATCTCTTCGACATTGCAGACCGCAGCGGGCGGCATCACTATTACGTGTTGACGAAGACACCACTGCAGCAGATGCCCGAAACGCCCGGCGCAATGCGGCGATGGCCGGCACCGCGCTCAACGCAATAGACTCCACCGGCTGGTGTTCCGTCATCTCGCCGGCTTAGCATTCACAACACAACAACGTACGTTCAGAAGGGGTAGGAGTTGTCGAAAAAGATCATCTCGCTGGTCTTGGCCTGCGCTTGCAGCATGAGCCAAGCGGCCTTCGGACAAATCTCAATGGCAGCGCCCCTGACAGACGCGCCGCAAAACGAAGCGCTCCAGACGGAAGTCATTCAAGCGGGCACACCTCAAGCGGAAGCGCCCATGCCGGAAGCCCCGCAAGCCGAAGCGCCTGCCCCCGAGCCCACCCGAAGAGCGGAGCCCGTCGTCAAGGTCGAACTAAGCTACTGGGAAGCCGAAGGCCTGAGCGCGCGGATGCGCAAGGCGCGTGCGATCACGTTGTATTTGATGGACCCCGCCGTGGCATCGCTCAAGGCCGTGGACGAAGCGCAACTGAAAGACGCCGGTTGCGAATACAGCACCGAAGACGCCGCGCTCATCGCCAACTTTGCGGAATCCATCGAGCGCACCAGCGTGCGCAGCAACTCGTTCGTACTGCAGTTCGAGCCTCGCGAGGCCGTCTACCTGGCGCTTGGCGGCGGCAGCGAGATGAAGCTGCTGTTTGAGAAGACCTACCAGAATCAATCGGAAGTGCTGGGGCAGATCAATGGTCAACCGGTCACGGTCAGCAAGAGCCTGGTGGAAGGCCTGTACCGGTGGGCGGCGAAGGTTGACCGCGTCCGTCGCTGCGAAAACTTTGTAGGCAAGTACCGGTAAGCCCAGCGCGCCCCCGCCTTCAAAGCGCGTATGCCAACGGCCGCAGGTTGGCATCCAGCACGAACTGCTGACACACGCTCGGCGCCAGCGGACGGCTGAAGAAATACCCCTGAAAACGGTCGCACCCCAGGGCCGACAGGCGCTTGAGCTGCTGTTCAGTCTCCACACCCTCCACCACCGTCGACAGGTTCAGCGTCCGGCTCAGGCTCGCGATGCTGCGCACGATGTGTTCGTTGATGCTGCCCGCGCTCACATCTGCCAGAGAGCGGTCGATCTTCACGGTGTCCAGCGGCAGCTCGCGCAGGTAGTGCAGCGACGTATGGCCCATCCCGAAATCATCGAGCGCGACTTTCACGCCAGCCTCCCGCAACTGTTTCAGGTTGCCGATGGCGTTGATGTCCGGCAGCAGCATCGTGGATTCAGTGATCTCCAGTTCGAGCTGCGTTGGTGACAACCCTTCGCGGCGCAGGATGTCGATCACGTTGCGGTGGAACGCATAGTCCAGCAACTGCCGTGGCGACAGATTGACGGCGACCACGAAATCGTCCGGCAAGACATCGCGCCACGCAGCGCGCTGCTGACACGCCAGCGACAGGATGCGCAGGCCCAACTGGTCGATCTGGTCAATGTCATCGGCCAGCGCAACGACAATCGGCGGCGCCACGCGCCCCAGCACCGGGTGCTGCCAGCGCAGCAGCGCCTCGGCGCCAAACACGCGCCCGGTTGTGCAATCCACCTGCGGCTGAAACTCCAGAAAGATCTGGCCTTCTTTCTTGATGGCGCCTTCCAGGTCGCTGGCCAGCGCCACCGCCATGCGGCCCTCGTCGCCGGGCAGGTCCAGACACCGCCGGCCCTTGACGCTCACCTCGGGCGACTCGGCAATCTGCAGCAGAGAAGCCAGTACGTCCTGACTGCGCCGTGCGGACAAGACATCCGCCATGCGCACAAACGGAAGGTAGATTGCCGCGCCCGCCGCCAGGGCAATGAGCTGGACCACCGCGCCTGATACCGAGCCCGTGGCCGCGTAGCCGCTGAACAGCGCCGGCGTGGTCCACGCCACGCTGCTGTAGCCGGTCTTGGGCATCAGGTCAGCAACGGTGGCCGCATAAGCGATCAGAATCTGCACTACCGGTGTGAGCAGGAACGGAATGGCATAGACGGGGTTCAGCACCAGCGGCAGCCCGAACAGCAATGGCTCGTTCACGTTGAACAGCGCCGGCAGCATGACCACGAACGCCATCTTGCGCCCCCGCAGCGTGCGCCTGGACATGAGCAGCGCCAGGATCAGGCTGAGCGTGCCGCCCGAGCCACCCATGCGCGCGAATACCGCAAAGAAGTTGTCAGTGAACATGAACGGCGGATAGCCACCGCTGGCAACTGCCGCCGCATTGGCCTGCGCGGCGGGCTCCAGTATGTGTTGGTGGACGGCAAACAGCGCGTTCGGCCCATGGATGCCAAACAGCCAGAGCACCTGCGCCGCGGTTTCGTAGGCAAGCCCAAACAGCAGGCTGTTGGAGACCTCCGAATACGGCGCCTCCAAGTGCGTGCCAAATGCCGCCATGAGCTGCGGCCAACCCGCCCAGGCCATGGCGACCTTGAGCACCGCAAACGTCAAGATCGTCAGCATGCCGGCCGGCATGACCGACAGCACATCGCCCACCAGCAGATCGTTACTCAAGTGGTGGGACGGAATGCGCAAACGGCGGATGCCGCACAGCTTCAGAAACAGGCTGCCGCCCAGCGACGCGACCAGCAAAGCGCCAAACAGCCCTTGCCCGAGCGAGAGCGATGCCATCAAAGACGCATTCGCATCTGGCGCGATGAGCGTAAAGAAACACGACACCACCACCACCGCCGCCACGGTCGGGTTGACCACGCGATGCCCGGCGCGCTGGTTGTGCAGCTTCGCCAGCACTTCGGCAAACCCAAAGAGGGCGACCAGCGCGCCGATGCCGATCGTTCCGGCCAACACGCTGTCGCAAAAGACATCCAGCCGCGTGCCAAAGGCATTCAACAGCGCGTGGCGCATGCCGGCGGTGGGCGGGTTGCGCAAGAGCAGCGCCAGCGCGCCCACCATGATGAGCGGCAAAGAGAGCGCCAGCCCGCGCCGAACGGCAATGAAATACGGCCCGCGGTCGAAGCGCTCGGCAGCGCTCAACAACCTCAGCCAGGGCGATAGCGCCTGCGTCGTCATAGGACTGGATCTTGTTCGAGGTGGATCGGCAACATCCCGGGTAGCCCGGAGCGTTGCCTATCGGGCTATGCATCGTAATCGACACGATCTGGCGTGCGCTGAAGCGAAACCCCTTCCGCAATACGCAAAAATGCTCACCTGCCCATGGCAAGCTTTGTGCAATACCTAGGGGAAACCCGAAGTCTTGATGCGTCGCCGGGCCCCGGCGCGCACCACAACAAGGCATCGGCACCAACCTGGCGCCCGACCTGTGTACGGCGCGCCCCAGAATCTGCAACGATCTTGCTTATGTCGATTTCCATTCGTGCGCCCCGCACCGTGAAACTACCTGCACCCTTTCTGTCCCTGCTCCGCCTCGTGCGCGACCCGCATCGGCGCTATCAGCATGCGCGGTACATCCATGCCACGCGCGTCGGGCTGGGCGTGCTGCTCTCCATTGCCGTCACGTCCGGCTTCGGCTGGCCGCATGGCGAGTGGGCCACCATCTCGCTGCTGATCGTCATTGCCGGCCTGCAGCACCACGGCAACATCCGCAAACGCGCAGCCGAACGCGCCTGGGGCACCCTGATCGGCGCAGTGGCGGGCCTGTTGATCATCGTTCAGCAGACGTGGCTTGGGCACCTGCCGCTCACGTACGCACTCACGGCCATCGCCTGCGGCATCTGCGCGTATCACGCCATCGGCAAGGGCGGCTATATCGCGCTGCTGGCCGCCATCACACTGGTCATCGTGGTGGGGCATGGCGACAACAACCTGCTCGACGGCGCCTGGCGCACGCTCAACGTGCTGGTGGGGATTGCCATTGCGCTGCTGTTCTCGTTTGCGCTGCCGCTGTATGCCACCTACTCGTGGCGCTACCGGCTGGCCGATGCGCTGCGCGAATGCGCCCGCGCGTATGCCGGCCTCGGCCGCGCCGGTGATGCCCCTGGCGAGCGCAGCAAGCACCTCGGCAAGCTCAATACGCTGCTGGTGCAGTTGCGCTCGCTCATGCCGTCCGTGTCCAAAGAGATTGACGTGCCCGTGGAGCGGCTGGAGAACATCCAGCGCAGCCTGCGCATCTGCATCAGCACGCTGGAACTGCTCAATGCAACGCATGGGGCATTGGCTGCACCGAGTGCCGACGCCCTGCCCGGCGTGGGCGCCCGGCGCATTCGTGACACGCTGATCGGCATGTCGCGGGCATTGCGGTTCGGCACGGTGGCGCGCCTGGCACGGCCACGCGCGGTGGACCCCGCCGAGGCGAGCCCCACGGCCAGCTCACCAACGGTGGAAAGCGCGCTTGCAGAGGGCTTTGCCAACGAGATCGAAAACCTCCGACGGCAATTGCTGGCGATTGCGCCGCAGTGGAATATTGGGTGAAGCCGGGGCGCTGAGTATGCCGAGGGCGGCGCACGCATTGCTCAATTATTCTCAACTGCGCATGCTGGTGTGGTGCCAGGTGGGTAGACTGGCGCGTAGCCATAGTTCACGAGCCTTCGTGAAAAGATGGTCGGGGAGCCCCGGGATTGACCACCTCGGGGCTTTTTTTCGCCGGTGCGGAGCACCTTTCCATCGACTGGCCCTTCGGAGCAAGCGTCATGCGTTCGGGCTGGCGCACACGGCGCTGCTGCGAATTCTTATGCTGAAGCGGTAGCGACATTGCGAACGTCGCCCGTCACGCTTCTTACGGCGTGATCGAGCCCACAACGCCACAGCCAGCCCGCATGAAGGTCAATCACACCAGCGCTTCCCACAGTGCAGCAGTGCCAACCAGCAGCGCCCCCAGCACCTCTGGTGCACCCGCTATCGGCGCACTGGATCGTCGGCGTAGAGCGCCTGCCGATGCCCCCGATATGCCGCCGCCTCGCAGGCAACGGCTGAATACGGCAACCGCTTCTGGAAAGCCGGAATTCCGCCGCGTTCATCTTGCCAGCGTTGCTGCACCTGCCCGCAATCATGCGGGCGCTTCGGCTGCCACCGAGCCCCACGAGCCCCTGCTAGACAATCGTCCGACATTGGAAAGAATGGGCATCGAGCACCCGTTGTTGGGGCACTCGTGGTACGGCGATCCTCCGGACACTGCCCGTACCGCCGGCAAGCAGCCGGTCGTCCACGAGCGCGGCACGGGCCAGACAAGCCAGACTGCCAGCGGCCCCCAACTAACGCCATCTCAAGAGGCCGCCATTGAGCATGCCCGGTCACAGGTGCGCAGTACCCTGCAAGGGCCACTGACCAAGCTGCAGCAGGCGCTGGACAGGAATCTCGATTTGGAGATCGTCAAGTTCCCGATCAAGAAGGTGGACTGGGCGCTTGCGCCGCTGCTGATGGCTGCGGAAAACGCGCGCAATCCGGGGCTGAACCTCGTTGCCCTGCACATGGATACGGCAGAAGCCGGGTTCAATGACGACGACGACGATCTGCCACCCCTGGTGAATTCACACAACTTCGGGGCGTTTATCGGATCTGCGCCACCCGGGCGATACAGGGCCATCGTCAATGACGGCCCGCACACCAGAGCAGCCGATATCCGAAAAGACGCGCAAGGAACAACCGTGATCGTGGTCGACCCCTTACGCAAGGAAAAAGACGAAGCCGAATACGATCAGTACGCAGACAACATCAGCAGTGAAGCGGGTGAGCACGCAAAGTGTGCGTTCATCCCAGTGGACTTGCAGAAGTCCGCCTTTGGCTGCCGGATCTTCTCGATGTCGCTGGCCTTGAAAATGCACGCGCGCGAAGGCGACTTTTCGGCGTTGCATGATGCGTTGCGATCCGGGACAGACCCGACGCCGTTGGTGTCACGCGCTAAGACAACAGAAGAACTGGGTGCGTTGCTTGTCTTGGACGGGGCGCCGCTGATCGACGCCAGGATGATGAAGCACAGCCATGCCGGCAGTTCGGTCGAGCGCTACGTTGCAAGTCATCCGGATCAGTCGATGACACCCGTCAACAAGCGCAACGAGACCCTGCAGAGTAGAACGAGCCGGCATCTTACGGAACGCGAGGTTCTGGCACGCGTAGACCCCAACGCGACCATGCCGGTCGCTCCGACGAAAACAGCACGATTGAGTACTTCGATCGAGCACAAGCGTATTTCGATGATCGGCCGTGCGATCGCCTATCTGGATGGAGCACCGCCGCAAGCCGTGGCACACATGGCGCATCTCGTGGCGCGCGCCAGCCAGGAACTGGCGAAGCAATAGGGCCCGCCGGAGAAAGCTTTCTCAGCCCCGGTTATGCCTTCGACGCCATCGACTTGCTGAAGTAACGGGCACCGTGACCAGCGTGCCGGCGTGCACGCGTCAAGCTGCCAGCTTCACGTTCGGGGCAACGCTCTGCGCCTGCTCGCCTGCCGGCTGGACGGTCAACTGATAGCCGCGCGAGTAGACCGTCTTGAGCTCAACGCCGGTCGCCGGGCCGAAGCCCAGCTTCTTGCGCAGCTTGTAGATGTGCTGTTCGATCGATCGCTCTGCAACGCTGGCGTCCGTGCCCCATACCGCAGAGGCGATCTGCTGGCGTGACAGAAACGCCCCCGACGAAGAGAACAACAGCCAAGCCGTCGCAAATTCGCGTGCGGTCAGCCGAATCGGTACGCCGTCCAATGTCGCGGTGCGGGTCAGCCGACATAGACGGTAGGGCCCGGCCACCACCTGCGTATCGAGGGAGACCTGCGTCGACTTGCCGGCCCCGCGCAGGATGCGGCGAACACGCGCACACAGCTCCTCGGCGGTGAAGTGGCCAGAAATGATGTCGTCGATGCCGGCATCGAAAACGCCAAGCATCTCGTGGCGGCTGGCAAAGTGGCCAAACACCAACGTTGGCCGGCACATGCTGGCGTTGCGTTCGCGCCCCGTGAGCAACAGCCGGGCGGCCGTGCTGAACTGCTGCGCATCAATCATCAGCAACGTGAAGACCTCGGTATGCCCGGAGCGCATCAGCGCCAATGCGTCGTCGAATCGCACGCACGTCACGCCCTGCGCTGACAGGCAAGCCGCTACATAAGCAAAGCTCGCTGGGTTGGTGGTGAGTACGGCAAATTTCATGGCAAAGCACCCCGACGGCGCGGGGTCGATCAATACGTCCACCCCACTTGTTATGTTTCGCAACAGCATAACGTTCACAGTGTGTTCATCCATCGCTATGACTAGCGATGCGGCGCCGGGGGGGCGACCGACCGCGCACAATCAGCGGCGGCACGTGGTGCAACCGACGCGCGGGGTCGGCCCGAGACTTCGTTCAGGACGCGAAATCCGTGATCACCGTCACGCCGGCGCCCTCAAACCTGTTCATGTTGGTCAATGCCTCAATCGACGCGCTGAGGCTGATTTCCCTGCGGACCATTCGCCAAGGCTGCAGCTTGCCCGTGCGGATCATGTCGAGCATGGGGCCATAGCGATGCGCCTGCATGCCGTGGCTGCCCAGAATCTCCAACTCATGCGCGATCACTTTGCTCATGGGGACGGCCGGTGTCGTGTGATCGCCCAGCATCAGGCCGACCTGCACATGCTTGCCGCGCCGGCGCAGATTGCTGATCGAGTTGAAGCACGTGGTGGGATGGCCCAGCGCATCGAGCGACACATGCGCGCCCCCTTGCGTGATGGCCTTCACCGCCTCAACCACATCAGCCTCACGCGATGCGTTGACCGTGGCAACAGCCCCCACCGAACGCGCCAGCTCCAGCGCGCTGTCTGAAATATCGATGGCCACGACATTCGCGCCGATGGCGTTGGCAATCATGATGGCCGACAGGCCCACGCCGCCGCACCCATGCACAGCAACCCATTGGCCGGCAGAGGTCTTGCCCTGGTCGACCACTGCACGAAACGCCGTCACGAAGCGGCAACCGAGGCTCGCTGCCGTGGTGAAGTCCAGGTCGTCGGGCAGGCGCACGAGGTTCAGGTCGGCATAGCCAATGCCGACGTATTCAGCAAACGAACCCCAGTGCGTAAAGCCAGGCTGGAACTGTTGTTCGCACACCTGTTGATGCCCCGCGTGGCATTCAGGGCAGTGGCCACAGCCGCCCACAAACGGCACCGTCACCCGGTCGCCCACCTTCCAGCGCGTCACATCCGCACCCACTGCCGCAACCACGCCGGCCAGCTCGTGACCGGGCACGTGCGGAAGCTCGATATCGGCGTCGTGGCCCATCCAACCGTGCCAGTCGCTGCGGCACACGCCGCTGGCCATCACCTGCACGACCACGCCATCCGTTGCCGGAGCCGGGTCAGGAACGTTCATGTGCTTCGGCACGGCGCCGAAGGCTTCGTAGACTATGGCTTTCATGATTTCAACGCATCCCGTATGAACGTTGCAATATAAGCCGCAGTTGCCGAAAGTATCTTTCTAATTTGAGGGCGTTTCTGGAGTCTTACGAAGCGCTCTTTCTGATTCCGACACGCCGTGGAAAGGAGATTTCATGGAAGCACTGGACGCCATCGATCTGGGCCTTTTGGATCAACTCCAGCAGGACGGACGCGTCTCAAACGCCAAGCTGGCGGAGCGCTTTTCCTTGAGTGAAGCGTCATGCTGGCGGCGGCTCAAACGCCTGGATGATGCCGGCCTCATCGAGGGCTATCACGCGGCGCTCGACCGTCGCAAGCTCGGGCTCGGCGTGATGGTCTACGTGCAGATCATGTGCACCCAACACACCGAGGAGGTCACGGCGGAGTTCGAACGGCTCATCCTGGCCAGCCCCAACATCCTGGCGTGCGACAACACCACGGGCGAAGCCGACTACCTGCTCCAGGTGGTCGCCAACGATCTGGACGACTACAGCCGCTTCGTAGAAAAGGTCTTGAGAAAGCTGCCCGGTGTGTTTGGCGTACGCTCGAACATCTCGCTTCGGCAGGTGAAGTCGACCAAGCGGTTGCCGATTGTCTGAGGGTGGCCCAGACGGCCACACATCGCCGAACAACCGCGCGCCTCATCCCTGGCAATGCCTACATCGGCGACCCCCGGCGCCGGATCAGTATTCAAGATCCGAACGCCAGGGGCCAACGGCGATGATCACGGCGCGGAGCAACGCGGCATACAGAACAGCATCACACCACGGTGTCCTCTTCGGTCTCGTCATTGGACGGCGCTGGCACTTCCGCAACCGGCGGTTCCGCCATCGCGCTGTCCTCAGCCACTTCCTGCGAATCATCCTGCCCAGCAGGCGACTGCGACGGGTCTTCCAGACGCGCCTTCAGGCCGGCCAGATAGTTCTCGGCATGGTCCTGCGCCTCTGACACACCCAGGTTGATACCGGCGTTGATCGCCTTCTCCGCAACGATTTTGGTGATGCCCTCCTTCATTGCCAGCCGAACCTCCGGGCCGCCGATGTTGCCGATGGCTGCGGCCGCCAGGTTCAGGCCCGCCCCTTCCAGCGCCTTCTTCACGTTGCCGCCGCTGACCATGGCATGCAGGATGTTGCAGCCTTGGGACTCGGCCTCCAGCGCCGTGGATGCCGCGTCCGCAAGTTCGCCAATGCCGGGAATGAAGCTCAGCGCCCCGACCGCCATGGACGCCCAATCCAGCAGCTTGCCTTCCACCTTGAGCGCGGTATCGATGGCGTGCATCAGGAAGCCGCCGTTGTGCTTGGGCGACTTGATCTCGGGCTGGTCGGCCGTGCCCATCAGCATGCTCGCGACGGCCATCTTGTCGGCATCGGTCTTGGGCGTGTGGGTCTGCGGCTTTTGAACGGTCTGGTTTGCCTGCGACAGGTTGCCGTAGAACTTCTGGAAATCGCGGCCCGCGATATTGCCGGAATCCACCGTATGGCCGCCGCCAAAGTCAAAGAAGCCGTGGTGCGTCTTGTAACCCGTGATGGCGTTGTTCATCAGGCTGAACAACACCGGGTCTTGCAGCAGATGCGTTGCTGCCTGGCGCACGTTCGGGTCGAGCTGCTTGTTGTTGGCCATGCTCGACAGCTTGTCTCGGGTGAGGTCGCCATCGCCAAAGAACGCTGCCTGGTTGCCGTTCATCGTCTTGAGCGTGTTCAGCTCGGTCTGCGTCAGGCTCATGGATGACGACGCGGCTTGCAGGAAGTCTGCCTTCTTGACCTCGCCACCGCCGGTCAGGCGGTTCCAGGCGTCTTGATGGTCGAGGAAGTACTGCGCGGCCGCAATAACCTGCGGCGGTGTCTTGCCCGTCTTGGCGTCGCCATCAACGATCTGCTTGAACTCGTCTTCGCCCAGGTTCTTCGTGAGGTTGTCGGAATACTTGTAAAGCTCGCGCAGCGCGTCGCTTTCCGACATGACAGACGGCTGGCCATTTGCATTGCCGTCAGACGGGACGTAGTTCTGCTCAAAGCTCTTGGCCTGCTGCTCGTTGAACACACTGACCTGCGCGTGTTCCGCAGTGAAGGCATCCAGATCATTGGCCTTGATCTTGCCGCCGCAGCGGCCGTCACCTTGCGATCCGATGGCGGTGAACAGTTGCTGGTCTTGTGCCAGCCCCTGCAGCGCCGCTTTCAAATCGGGCGGCGTGGAAGGGTCATTGATCTTGTCTTGAAGGCCATCCCAGCTGATCGGGCATTGGTCCTTATGCCGGTCCAGCACCGACACGATCTGCACTTCCGATTGGCTGAGCGTGCCGCCGTTCCACGTTACGGTGGATTGCGGCGACTGGGCCTGCTGCGACGATGCCGCGTTGGACTGCTGGGGTGCCGCGTTGGGCTGCGCCGCCGCAGGGCGGTTGCCATTGTTTTGGGTGACGTCGTCGTCATCGTCATCATCGTCGTCGTTGTTTTCCGACGCGAGCGACGCAGCCAGCTTGGCGCTGATGCCTTGGTAAAGACTCAGTTGCGTCTGGTCGTCGGGGCCTTGCTGGCCTGGCAAACCACCCATGCCGGCGATGGTCGTTGCGGTATCCACGGCCGCGTCGGCCATATCGCCCCGGCTTGTGTGCTTCGCCTCGCGGCTCGCCGTGTTAGATGAAGACATGTGAACGGACATACCTGCTCCACTTGAATGTGTCGTTGCGATCTGTGGCAGGGCCGATGTTTCGTGATCACGCGCGGATCCCGTGTGCCATCAGCCATGTACGGATTGCGTTTCCCTTCAACCGCCCACCAACTCAACGCAGCAACGCAGCAACGCACCAACGCTGGCCAAGTGGGCACGAATGGCCCGTGCATTGCGCGCGGATGCCTGAAAGGCCAGCGTAAGAGTGCGAAACGTCAGGAACGGCTGCCCGCCCGAAAACACGGCGCGGCATCCGAAGTGGAGAACCGTCGATTGCGGCTGAGAAGGGAACGTCAACGTGCTTGCAGATACACCCGCCGGCGCGGGGCTGCATCACCGCATCAACCGCGATGGCAGAAGGTGTTTTGAGGATGTTTGAAATTCGCGCAACCAAACCGTTGCCGGCGCGGCACAGATGGCCACGCTTGCGTGCATTACTTCAGCGATCCGCCAGCTTCCAGCGCGGCAAGCCCGATTGCACTGCGTGACTCCACGCCAATCTTTTTCATGATGTGCCCCACGTGCGTGCGCACCGTCCAGTAACTCATGTTCAAGGCCAGGGCGATCTGCTTGTCTGACATGCCCTTGAGCATCAGGTGGCAGACCTCCCCTTCGCGCACGGTCACACCAAACTGCTGCTGGAACCAGGCGGACGACCCCACGCCCCGTGCGATGAGGTGAATCCGGCAACCGAGCGCAGGGCCATCGGGGGCGGCCAGTCGCTCCACGCAAAACCCGAAGCCTTTCCACTGCCCGTGGCGTGATCCGTTGGCCGCCTCTGTCAATTGCTGATAGAGCGCGTCACGTTCTTCCATGCAAAGCCCAATCATGATGGCGCGCGCCTTTGCGTTGGGCAGGGGCGGTGACTTGCCGTCGAGCATGAATGTCGGCACGTGCGCACCGGCATCAGCAGCAGCGCCGACTTCCCCCACTTCCTGGATGACGCGAAGTTGATGCGCATTCAGCAGATGCGGCTTCAAGAGGCTCAACAGCAATGTCTCTCGATCGCCGAAACGCTTGTTTGGATCGCTGGTGCTGAAGCGATAGTCCAGCAGCATCCCGTTGGCATCGGGCAGGCGCAGGCTGATGCCCGGATACGCCTTGTGCCGGCACAAAAAATCTGTGAAGTACTCAGACTTGCCCCAGTCAGAGCGGCAGATCTTCCGCTCGATCACGACCGGTTCAAAGCTGCCCGTCAGGCACTGCGCAATCGAGTCGACTCCATGGAAGTACTGCTGATACTCACCGCGCATGGCCTGGTCTCGGCCCCACAGCGCGCTTGGTCGTGTCTGGTGGATGCCGTCACGCCCCCACTGGATATGCGCCGCAAGATCGAAATGCAGGAGTGACCCCAGCTTCTCCGCCACTTCCGGGCGGTCGAGAACGCTGCAGCTCGATGCCTCATGCAAATGCCCGGTGATATCGAGCAGTGCTCTCAGTTCAGCTGTCGAGAGGTCCATCGATCGCTTGGGCGGCTCGCCACTGGTGTTGAGTCTGAATAGTCATCGTGGGGCTCCAGGCGCGCCAATCAATACAAATACAAACAGGTATATCGGCACAACGGCCGAGGCCTATAGCCGGTGTACTTCAGATCCCGCCCGAACGCCTAGCGCACGTGCACCGCGCTGGCGATCGCTATCCATAGCGATGGTTGCAGGCCGCTCGATTTTGCGATAGTGCGCCTGACAAAGGCTGGTTGCCACGGCTGCGAGCCGCCGCCCTGCCCTTAAATCAAGTTGCATCGTGCTTTTTGAAGAGGAACCCGCATGCCAGCGCGAACACCCCCGTCGACCCGTCCGCCAGACTTATGCCGTCCTGGCCTTCCATCGACCGCCATAGTTGCGCGCTGGGATGCTGCTGCCACATCGCTGGCCGTCATCTTTCTGGACACATCGCTGCTCAACGATTCCACCTGGCTGCCTTCACAGCCCACGCTGCAGCCCATGGCGCTGGAAGACGTTCAGCAGATGCTGAGTGGCGCTTTGAAATCGCTTGAGCCGCCCAGCGGCATCGAGCCCAGCACATCGCCCGCCACGCTGGACCCGAAGCCCCTCACCCCGCGCCAGTGCGACATCCTTAAAGAGGTGGCCTGCGGCCGGTCGAACTCAGAGATTGCCGAACGGCTGCACATCAGCGTCGAGACCGTCAAAACGCACATGCGCCAACTGCTCGTGCGCATGGGTGCACGAAACCGCACAGAGCTGGCCACGATCTATCAACGCACGCGCTAAGGCGCGCCAAGCGCCACATGTATGGCGCGACGTTTTGCGTGCGATACGTTTTGATGTGGAGCACAGCGCGGCCGCTTACGCTGAGTCCGGCCTGCTGGCATGGGTCATCACATGGCCGATTGCCGCATGTGATTCCGTTTGACGCTGGGCGAGCGCCCTAATGCGCGCAGATTCGTACACCCCCCGCTGCACTGCGAGCGCGCGCAACATGCGCGCACCCTTCCGGCTGCGAGGGGTTGTCCGGCAACCTTGCGATGCGGCGTTACCTCAGCGCGCCAGCGTCGCAACCTCTGCGGCACTCAATGCACCCGCCTGAACTCGGAAGCCCTGAATGCGCCCGTTGAACGATGGATGCGCCCAATTGCGGCCCAGGAAGGTGACCTGATCGCCCACCTGGCGCGGCGACAGCAGCATGTCTTCGTTCTTCCCCACCTCCGTGCCGTCTACATAAAGGCGGCAGGTGTTGCCCTGCAGCGTGACCGCCACATGGACCCAGCGGCGAATCGGCATGGCCCACGGCGCTTCCACAACCTGCGCATCATTGAACGTTGCGCCAAAGATCATGAAGCGCAGCACGCCCGTGCCGGACTGCGGCGCGATGGCCATGGCTGCATTCGCGTCCTGCCCTGCGTAGAACATGCAGCTATCCCAGTGCAGCCCATTTGCGTAGGCCCAGAAAGAAATGCTGAAGTCGTCCAGGTCAGCAAACAGCCCAGACGGCAACTGCAGGCCTGCCTTCTGGCCGTCGAACGCGATGGCCTTGTCGTTGACGCGCCCGTCGCCCCAGGTTGCGCCATCCAGCAGCGTGCCCTCCACCAAAGTCCGGGTGCCGGCGGCGGTCAGTACCGCGCCGACCGTGCCGGTGCTGTTCGGGTCATTCAGCGGCAATGACAGACGCAACTCACCCGGCACGGCAATGCGCGCCACGTTGGAGCCCGTGTTCGGGGCACCGTTGCCCTGCGCGCTGATCTGATAGAACCAGATGCCGTTGGGCGGCGTATCGCTGTAAGTGAGCAGATCGCTGGCCGAGACCGTGCCCAGCAGGCTGAAGGGGCCGTTGGCCTGGCTTGCGCGCTTGACCGCATACGACGTCGCGCCCACGCTGCCCCACCACGACAGCACAACGCGGTTGCCGCGCAAATGCGCTGTGAGCCCCGACGGCGGCTTCATCGGCCCCGCATAGGGCGAGAGACGCTGCGTGAGCGTGGGGTACATCACGTCGTCGCTGCTGCCGCCGTAGTTCGGCTCGCACCACGTGACCATGCGCGCAACGTTGGGCGCGGCCACCCCCATGCGATTGACGTAGTGGTTGTAGATGGGCTCCCACGCGTTGCGGCGGTGCTGGAACGACTGGTTCACCTCCGTCCACGGTGCCGGGTGCGGTGCGGTGGGGTTCTGCTCGCGTGCATAGGGCATCGCATAGGGCTTGCCGTTTTCGTCCAGCAGGTTGGAGCGCGCCACATACTCGGCCGCCGAGAGGAAGCGGTTGTTATAGAGCCCGTAAAGATCGTCGCCCTGGTTCCAGGCCATCTCCATCAAGTCCCCACCCAGCGACATGCCCAGCGTGGAGTGGCCCTGATCGCGGCCGCTTTCTTCCCACTGCCCGAAATGGCCCGGGTGCATGTAGTACACGCCGTGCACGATGGAGCCGTTGCCGAAACTGCGCAGCTTGCCGCGGTTGTTGCCCGCGTAGCAGTCGTAGGCCAGCCGGTAGAGATCCGGCTTGTCGCAGAACACGCCGATGGCCATGGCGCCCGCCATCGAGGCCATGTCCCAGTTGGCATGCGAGCCGATGCGCCCGTCGCTGAGGAAGTTCGAACAGATGGGTGCGAAGACGTTGAGCAGCATGTCCTGAAAGCGCTTCAGGCTTGCGGGTGCCCAGCCGGAGTACGTGCGCAGGACTTCGCCAATCTGCGCCAACTGGTGACCTTGAATGCCGGCCAGGATGATGAAGGTGTGGTCGTCATGGGCGGTCGAGCCCGGCGGCACCGTTCCGATCACCTTCAACGTGCTCGCCCAAGCGTCCAGGAACTCCACCGCCTTATCGGCATAGCGGTTGTCTTGCGGGTCGGACAACTTCCAGTGCAGCACCAGAGACCACGCGCGCCAGATATCCACGTACAGGTTGTTCTTGCTGCCATCGGCCCGGTAGACCGCGGGCAGCGGGAAGGGCTTGGTGTCCAGCGCGCCGAAGTGATCGACGCCAAGCGTGTTCCACCAGTTCGTCCATGGCTGGTCGCCAGCCTTGATATGCGCGCGGATGCGGGTGAAGGCGTCTTCAGTCACCAGCAGCCCCGGATGGTGGAAGACGCCACTCTCATACGCCGACGCGGCCGTGGCAGGTGCTGGAGTGGTCGGGACGGTCGGAGCCGCACCGCCTGTTTTCCCCTCCGGCTGGCCTAGCCCTGCTGCGGAAGCGTCTTCGCCCCCTCCGCCGCACCCCGGCAAAAACGGCAACAAGGGGAAGAGCCCCAGACCCAATGACAGCGCTCGACGCACAGGATTAGGCACCGCGCCGACGCTGGCGCGTTCCACGGATTTTTTCATCATGTATTGACCCGACCATCTTTTTTTAATGGCGCAACCGTATGGCAGCGTGCGAAGCCGCGTCAACGCAAATGGCCAAACGGTGAGGATTTTTGAGTGTTCGGGTGTTCGGGTGTGCGGCCGGTCGAACTCCGAGATTGCGGAACGGCTGCACATCAACGTGGAAACCGTTAAAAGCCACATGCGCCAACTGCTCGTGCGCATGGAAGCGCGAAACCGCACTGAGTTGGCGACGATTTATCAACGCAGTCGGTAGGGGTGGTGTTCAGAACTCGCTTGGCTGCACTGAGCCCGGCCACAGACGCCTCGCTCCACCAAGCGCGTCTTCCCTCTTAATCCCTGTCAGCTTGCCGGATTGCGTGCCACGACGATCCACGCCGCGCCGTTGATCATCACCGACCGCTCGCCGGGAAGGCTCGCAAAGGCGGCACGAACTGCGGCCGAGGCGCGGGCGCGAATGTCGTCGGGCTGATCAGCGAGCACCCGCGACAGCGGGCCGACCTCGAGCGTCATCCTCACCGCGACGTCGATTGCGGCGTCTCGCGTTTCGCCCTCGCCGAATGGGACGGCCGCGTCGAAGGGCGAGATAGCGATATCGCTAAAGCCAGCCGCAGTCAGGATGCGTGCCACGCGTTCCCTGTCACCGAACGAAAACGGGCCGGGCGCTTCGGGATTGGGCAGCGCGCTCGGCGGGAGGATGCCCTTGAGCGCGCCCACTGGCAGGCGCATCCAATCGTTCTCGGCCGCACTGCGCCAGCAAACGAAAGCGACCCGACCACCCGGCCGGAGCGCACGTCGCATATGCGCGAACGCCGCTGTCGGATCGTCGAAGAACATCACGCCGAAACGCGAGAACAGGATGTCGAACGCGCCTTCGGGCAGCGCTGCGCTACTGGCGTCGGCCACCTGAAACAGCGCCGGCGAATCCTTTGGCGCAAGCGCGCGCGCTCGGTCGATCAGCGGTTCGGATATGTCCACGCCCAGCACTTGCCCCTCCGCGCCAACGCGGGCTGCCAGAGCCAGACTCGATGCGCCCGCGCCGCAGCCGATGTCCAGCACGCGCTCGCCCGCTGCGGGCGCGGCGGCTTCTATCGCGGCCTGGCCGAACACCGCTACCAGAGCGTCCAACCGCGCCTGGTTGGCGACCCAGCGCTCACCGCTTTGACCATTCCAGTCACCGACCTGATCCGCACCTTGCTTTGCCATGTCATCTCCTTGACTTGACGATCCGCCTTTCACCGCGCCGATCTTCGCCAACCTTTTCGAAGGCGACGACGCAACGGGAGCGGGAAATCTGAGCACTCAAACAATCATCGACTGCTGGGCGAAGATGCCCGCCATCGCACCCTGCGAGGACGCCTGGGTAACGGAGGGCAAGAACGGCGTGGCGAGGTCGCCGGCGGCGTAGATGCCGGGCATGCTGGTTTGGCGTCGGTCGTCGACGTTGAGGACCACGCCGGTGGGCGTATCGAGCGTGGCGAGGCCCAGTGATTCATGCAGGCTTGCGGACGGCTTGTTGCGCGGATTGGCGAACAGGATGTCGACCGCGACATTGCGGCCGGTATCGAGATTGACGGTGGTGATATGGCCCTTCTCGTGGGCGATCTCGACGATCCGGCCATCGACGAGAGGGATGTTGCGGCGCGCCAGATCGGCCTGAATATCGGGCGCAATGTCACGACCATCGGCGAAGACAGTCAACTTGTCAGTCCAATCGCGGAACAGCTTGGCTGACTGATACGACTGCGGGCTGGACCAGACGAGGCCCCAATGCTGGCCGGCGACTTCAAAGCCGTCGCAATACGGGCACGGCACGATGGAGGTGCCCCAGCTTTCGGCAAAGCCCGGCACATCAGGCATCTGATCGGCGACGCCATAGCTCAGGATCACGCGGCGCGCCCTCAGGGTTTCGTGATCGTCAGTGACGACGCGAAAATCATCGATGGCGCCAGACACGCTCTCGGCCCGGGCGTGGACGAGGCTGACTGTTGGATAGCGCGCAAGCTGCTGCCGCGCCTCGGCCAGGATGTCCAGCGGCGGCTTGTGGTCGTGGCCAAGCAGGCCATGCGAATGGCCGGCAAAGCGGTTGCGCGGCCGGCCGGTATCGAGAACGGTGACCTTGCGGCGGGCACGGCCAAGCTGCAGGGCGGCGGCGAGGCCGGCAAAGCTGCCGCCGATGATGATGACGTCATTCATGGTGAAGGGCTCCGTGTTGTGGATGAGGGGTGGGCCGGGGAAACCTGATCTGCACAACCAGTTGAAACCTGCCCTTGTCTTGCACATTGCGATACTGAGTGGTATCGTATTAACCAATTTCAATACTGTCAAGTACCGTAATTGCCGTGACCGAAAACAACCAAAGCCGGCGCGGCCGGCCCGCCAACGAAGCGCTTCGCCAAACGATCGTCGACGCCGCCTGCGAACTCTTTGTGGAATTGGGTTTTCAAGCGACGACGATGGACAAGGTTGCCCAGCGGGCGAAGATATCCAAGCTGAGCATCTATCGGCACTTCGAGAACAAGGAGGCGCTGTTCGGCGCGGCCATGGTGGCCCGCTGCGATCAATTTGCACCGCAGGCCCTTTCTGAAGGCGTCGACGGTTCGGCCGAAGATCAGCTGGTGGCGGTGGGGTCATCCCTGCTGCGCACGCTGTTGAGCCCGGACGTCCGCAGCGTCGAAGCCATGGTCCTGGCCGACAAGACGAATCAAAAGGCGTTAAGCAAGCTTCATTACGAAGCCGGGCCAGCCCGTGTCGTCGCCCACATCGAGGCCGTATTGCGTCAGCTGCACGCGAAGGGGATGCTGAACGTGCCCGATACGCACCTGTCCGCCCGCTTGTTTGGCGCGCTTTTCAAAGGGTCGGATCTCTTGCTGATCGCACGCTTTGATGAGGCGAGAGCGGAAGACGACAACGAAATCGAATCCTATTGCCGGGCGGCCGTCGCCATGTTCATCGCCGCGCACGGTGGCACCTAAAGGTGCGCTTTCACGGCCGATGAAGAACACGGAAATTCTGACGGGCCCGGTAATCCCGACAGGCCCGGCCTATCGGCTGCCCCCCTTGGCCCCCCGCCCCGCGTTCTGAACTCGACGTTCGAAGCTCCAAGCTCGACATGTGGAGTTCGGAACCTCTCGCTTGGAGTTCTGAAGCCCATGTTTGGACCTCTGAGCCCCACGTTTGGAGTTCCGAACCCCATGGTTGGACCTCTGAGCCCCATCTTTGGAGTTCCGAACCCCATGCTTGGACCTCTGAGCTCCATCTTTGGAGTTCCGAACTCCATGGTTGGACCTCTGAGCTCCATCTTTGGACCTCTGAGCCCCATCTTTGAACCTCTGAGCCTCATCTTTGAACCTCTGAGCCCCATCGTTGAACCTCTGAGCCCCATGTTCCGAGTTCAGAGTCCCACGTTCGGGCCTCCGAGCTCCGATATATCGGACCTTTGACTGCGGCGGATGGACCTCTGACCCCGGCGTTTGACAGTTTTAGGTCTGCACGCGGGTCTCTGACCTCGGCGCACGAGTGTTTGAGCTCGAAAATTTGAATGTCTGCGAGCGGCGCTTGGGTGTTGGCGCTCGGCGTTTGGGCCTCAGACCTTGGCGGTCGGGCCTTTGAGTGTCGTGCATGGCCCTTTGGGCTCGGCACGTAGAGGGCTGGGCGTTGTGCCCGGGCCTGGCGACCCCGCCCGTCGCGGGTTCGCTTTTACTGCTGTTTTTATTATTTCAGCTTGTTCGCGCGCTGAAGCACGCTCAGAACTTCCCACCGGTACAAGTCCACTGTCACACCATCCAGCGACGTCAGCATAAAAGCGCCAATCGCATCGAGAAACCCGGCCTGATACTCAAGGGCCTTGTTCTGGACGCGAAGCTGGTATTCCAAGCGCAATGTCTCGGGGATGAACTGCCGCTGCATCTTCATGTTCATCTGGGTGCGCCGCAGATAATCCCGCCCGCTCAGGGCGCCTTGTGCATACAGGAGGTTGTCTTCAATGCTCATCGGGCACCTCCGGACGGAGGACGTTGCGCGATGCAGGTGAAGTGACAGTTTGCGGGGCGACGCCCGCGTGGGATGGGTACAGCTTGGGTCGGTTGATCCATTGTCTTGCCTCTGGTTGAGTGAGGAGCCACCCACCTGGGAGGGTGGGCGGGCACACGACAAGGTCTGCAATACCGATCAACTACTCCAAAACCGGCAGGGCCGAAGCCCTCCCTGCCGGGCCCGCCCATGAGGACGAACGACGGCACGCGAGGGCTATAACGGCACTCACGGGAATAGTTGAATTCGGGATTGCAGTCCCGGCTGCGCTTGTTGGCGCAGCGGGGGGAGTTTAGCGGGCTGGCGGTGTACCGGGCAAGACATTGATCCGATTTGGCTCAGCAATATTCCTCCAGCCTGGACCGACACGGCCAACACGGCAATGGCTTCCTTTTTGGCACGTGGGCCGGCCTCCATTTCTGAGTTATACGCACACTGTGTGTAAAAGATAATGAAGCAGCTCCACACCGACCGTCCCTGGATTAATCCCACCTATCGATTGACATTCGATTGAAATGACTCATACGCTGTCGGCTTGCGAAGTTGACGTACCGTAAAATACAGAAGCTTACTCAACGTACCAAACCATCTGGAGGGAGTCGTGGAAGTAATAGCTGTAATCAACTACAAAGGCGGCGTAGGTAAGACCACTGTTACCGCCAATCTAGCGGCAGAGCTGGCTTGGCGTGGAAATAAGGTTCTACTTATCGATACAGACGCCCAAGCAAGCCTGACTTTCTCGTTTGTGACACCTGATTTTTGGGACAAAAATCTCGAGGGTGATCAAACAATTAAGTCCTGGTTTGATCCCATAAGCAACGGGAAAGAACCACCATCCCTTCTCGATTTTGTACACACTCCCGAGGTAATCAATCGCAGGTTACAAAATCGTGGCGGCAAGCTTGACATAATTTGCTCGCATCTCGGGCTCCTTAACGTGGATCTCGAACTGGCCACCTTACTTGGAGGGGTCAACATGCAACAAGCAAAAAGAAATTATCTCAAGGTTCACGGGCAACTTAGAAGGGCAATTTTGCAACTCGAAGCCGAGTCTGACTACGATATTGTCCTCCTTGATTGCCCACCAAATTTCAACATCGTTACGAAGAACGCGATTGTTGCCGCCGAGAAAATTCTCATACCCGCAAAGCCTGATTACCTTTCAACGCTCGGAATCGACTACTTGCAGCGCAGCGTAAATACCTTAATTAAGGAATACAATGAGTATTCCAAAATGGAGGAGAACGCGACGCCAATTTCCCCTGAAATCATGGGCGTGGTTTTCACCATGATTCAATACATGAATTCTCAGCCCATCGCGGCGCAGCGGCAGTTCATGGCTACGGTGAAACGATCAGGAATCCACACGTTCGAAAGCAACTTCAGAGAAAACAAATCTATATTCTCCGACGCACCTCAGCAACTGGTGCCAGTCGTTCTCAACGGATATGACCTTCAAACCTACAGTCAGATAGTAGACGAGATTGAAGATTTTGTAGACGAATTCACCAAGACATTGGAAGCTGACGCGCTATGAATAACAAGAACCTTATTTTTCTGGACAAATTGGTCCAAGCACTCAAATCAATGAGTCCCGCAGATTTGGAAAAAATTTCTGATCCTGGCTTCGAAGTGCAAATTAGAGTTGTAAAACGCCGGGCGGAAGTAGCTCCATCAAAAGCAAACCTCCCCTTAGAAGAACTTTCAATGCGCCTCACCAAATTTGACGACCGAGGCGCGGCAATGACCTATCTTCGCGCCACGGTGGCAACAAAGAGGGATTTGGAAGCCGTCGCGCGGCACTTGGAGATGGCCATCTCCAAGCAGGACACCATAGAGGCGTTGGCAGAGCGCATCGTCGAAACTACGGTGGGCGCCCGCCTACGATCACGCGCAATTCAAGGCAATCTGAAAGATGACAAAACCGAAACAGAGGCATTTAGCGACGAAAGCAATGCCCGCGCCCGAGAAAGATAGACGAACGACTGAGCACCCTAAGCACCATTTGGCGCACGACATTTATTAATATGAACAGCACACCAAAGTTGACTATAGGAAAGGCGATTGACCAAATCATTGACGCCCTTTCGTCTCTAGACAAGAAGGAGCAAATGACGGTTATTAATACGGTCTGCTCGCATCTGGAATTTGACAAGATTCCTGCCCGGGCACAGCCCGATATCATGCCCCCAGCTCAAACCACTTCTCCGGCATCGTCGCCAGATCAAGGTTCTGCCGCCAGGGCCCGTAGCATTGACATTCGAAGCTTAAGAGAAACGAAACAGCCGGATTCAGCTCGTCAAATGGCGTGCTTAGTCGCTTACTATCTTCAGGAACTTGCCCCACAAGAAGAGCAAAAACAAACCATAACCACAAGTGATTTAGAAAGATATTTCAAACAAGCAAACTTTAAGCTTCCGACAAAGCTTGAACAATTACTAATAGATTCAAAGAACGCTGGCTACTTTGATGTAGTTTCACGAGGCGAATACAAACTGACCAGAGTTGGATACAACTTAGTCGCACATAGTATGCCGAAGAGTGCAAAAGGAGGTTGAACGTGGCGGAAAGCGATGTCTCATTACTAATATCAAAAATTGAGTCTACCGCAAAAGAAATTAGATTATCCGGCAACAAGCAAATCTTCTCGAAAGGAGTAAAACTTCAGCTACATGAGATCGCCTCACACTACTTCTCATATGTCCACGAACTCGCCATGCTTACAACATCGGGAGGAAGCGATCTCGACCAAATTTTTCAGGAAATTCACGCCTCATCTAGAAAAAACCCGTCGAAATCTCGGTGCCTCTTTTTACTTAAAACAGTAAAAACGGCGCTTATAGGCATTGAAGGCCAATCAATTTCCAAATCGGCGACCCAAAGAAATCGCCCCACGCCAGCGGATGAGCTAATTATTACGACGCTCAACGATATATGTCCATCAGCGTCCCTCGCATACCAACAAGCACTGGCGGATTGCTCTAGCGGACAGCGTCTCTCTTGGAGAGGGCCAGCGACGGATCTCCGTGAAGCGCTAAGGGAAACCCTTGACGTACTGGCACCCGATGCCGACGTAGTTGAATCACCAGGGTTTAAGCTGGAGCAAGATGCTAAGCGGCCGACTATGAAGCAAAAGGTCCGATATATTTTGAAGAGACGAGGAGTGCCTTCAGGATCAATGGAGACACCTGAAACGGCAGTGACTGGTATCGAAGATATTGTTGGAGGACTAACGCGCTCCATATACACGCGCTCTAGCGTGTCAACGCACACGGCAACCACGCAACAAGAAGTAATGCGCGTCCACGCGTGGGTGCGCCTGGTCCTCTGCGAGCTACTGGAGATCCCGCTTTAGCCTTGATAGCGTAAGGCTTTTCGCTTGTAGTTTGATGTCACGCTCCGAGAGTCGAGGCGCAACGCTAGCAGCGCAACTACAACGCCCGTCCCATCTGCAACGTATACCGACACCCCATCCGGTAATTGCTGCACCCCCAAAACGCCCCACTCTTCCCATTCCGCGCCACCAGCTTCACCCCACAAGCCGGGCACGAAGGCGTGCGGTAATCCCCCTCAAACACGTTCGCCAGCAGCGCGGCCTGTTTGTTTTCGGCCAGCGCGCCGATGCGCTCAAGCACCGCCGGCCCGTCCAATAGCTGGATACCGGCAAGCTCTGAAAACTCCTGCACCGGGTTGCCGACATAACCAGACAAAGACCAGAACACGCCCCGCTTGACCTTGTGCGCCAGCATGGAGCCGCCCAGCGCCCGCACCTGCTCCACCTTCACGGGCTTGGACCACGCCTTGCACTGGACCACCGCCACGGGCGCGTCCTGGCCGGCCTTGTACAGCGTGGCGTCAATGCCGCCGTCTGCGCCGTGCGGCACCGTCTTCACCGCAAACCCCATCTGCTCGTAGTACTGCACGCACAGCAGCTCAAACCGCTTCCACTCAAGCGACTGGATGGCCTCCAGCGACCAGTTCTGGGGCGTGGCGGGTTCTGCCGGTGTGGGGGCTTGCGGGGGTGTGGTGGTGTTGTGTGCGGGGTTGGGCGTGTTACTGCCCGCGGCGTTGCGGGCGGGCTGGGGCGGCGCCTTCGGCGGGCGGGCGCGCCCAGCCGGCTCAACGCGCGGGGGGCCGAGCCGGGCATCGGCCTGTTGGCTGCGCTCCCGCAGGTACGACAACACGGCAAAGAAGGCGAGCAGCAGCGCGGGCATCCAGGCCAGCCCGTGGGCCAGCATGCCGATGGCGCTCAACAGCGGGTTGGCCCCAAACGCGGCCGGGAGGATGTTGTGAAGAATCAGGTAGCTGGCTGCCGAGCCAATCGCCAGCATCCACCACGGCAGCGCCAACAGCACATCGCTGGTGGATGCTTGTTTTCTCCTCCGCCCCATTTACTGCCCCCGGCCTAATGCTTATAGATATTTAGGACTAGGCGCTTTCTCTGATAATCCGATTCAAATCAGGGCGCCGGTTTTAATTGGGAAACAGCATAGGCGATGCATCGAGATTGCGCTGCCCCCGTTGGTGGGGTCTTTGGAGGTTTTTTTGGGTGGCGGTTGATAAAGATCGAAACTGGGGTGCTGATTTATGTTTGGTGAAAATCTGAATTAAGAGTGGGGCATATCTGGGGTGCGGTGGTGGGCGGGGCTTCGCTGCGTTAGCATCTCGGCCCAGCACCTTGCTTGACGTAGAAGCGCCATAGAGCACTGGGCTCTGGCGACCATGCCGACCACCGTTATGAGAACGCTCGCAGAGATTGAGGCCGAAGTCGCGCGCCTAGCCAAACGGGTCAGCGCGCCTAGTAATGCCTATCCGACTTTCGGATACACCGCCGATTTTGGGCGCCCACACATCGAGATTGAGTCTGGCCAATATCACTACGTTGTCGTTGAACGCGGCGCCGAGGTGCTACGCGAATCGACTTCGGATCTGAACGAACTGCTGTACTGGATATTCGAAGGCGTGACGTTTTCCATGGCGTGCGCCTATGAATTGGCGCACCGCATTCCCGGACAGGACTTCCGGCGCTTGATGTTCAGCAAGCAAGTCGAGCTGCTGTCGAGCATCGATCCGGACATGGCGCGGCGGGGCAAAGATGAGATTGCCAAGACATTGCGCAACGCGCCGTTCGACGACAACCGGTCATAGGCTCGACAGAGCAAGGAGATAGCGGGTGCAAGTGCTCCAGCTTCCAGCAGACGGTTCCTCCCTCTGGGCGGGCATGGACGATATCGAACTAATCACGCCTGATGGCCGTCATCACGTTCACCTGCGCTACGAAGGCGAACCGCCACACGGCGACTCATATCACTTGATCCAGATCGACGGTGTACCCGCCCCCGGCTATGCGTGGGGCTGCACCTTTGCCTGCACGCCAGACTCACGCTTGCTCGCGATGAGCTGGATGGAAAAGCGTATCGAGCGCAAGACTGCGGTGTTCGATCTGGAGGGAGGGCGGTATTTCGTGCTGCCTTTTTATATGGGCAACTTTTGCTTCCGATGGCCGCGCTTGGAGTGTGTGGACCCGGCATCTGAGCAACGCTCTTACGCGTTCAACGGCAATGAAAACTGGCTGGTCTACTAACTTTTACACATGAGAATCGCCGCCCTCTCCGATACCGTTACAAGCCACAACCAGTACATGACAACCCCATCCCGCCAAGCCCGCCTGCGCGGTGGTCTGCTTGGCCTCCTGGTTGGCGATGCGCTGGGCGTCCCGTACGAGTTTCACGACGCAGCTTCGATCCCGCCCTCCGCAGAGATCGAGATGACGCCGCCAGTAGGCTTTAACCGCGCTCACGCGGGCGTACCGCCCGGCACGTGGAGCGACGACGGTGCCCAGGCACTCGCCCTGCTCGATGCCTTGGTTCGCGATCCAACACTGGACCTGGGCACATTCGCGGCAAACCTGCTGAACTGGTTCCAGCAAGGGGCCTTCACACCCGACGGGAATGTCTTCGATATCGGCTTGCAAACGCGGCAGGCTTTCTACGCCATAGCGGCTGGCGCCAGCCCGTCCACGTCGGGGCCGAGCGGCGAACGCGACAACGGCAACGGATCACTCATGCGTTGCCTGCCCGTTGTCATGGTGGCCGCTTCTCGGGACGAAGCGATCCACCTTGCGCGCAAACAGAGTCTGCCCACGCATGGCCACATCCGTTCTCAGCTCTGTTGCGCGCTCTACTGCCTGACTGCGATGGGCATTCTGGAAGGTCAATCTGCAGCCGATGCGGTACGCGCCGCGGAGGACGAACTGCTCGAACGCCATGCCGGCACCACGGAAGACACCGAACTGAAGATCGCACTGGACGGCCGCTTCGATGCACCGCAAGGGTCAGGCTATGTGGTCGACAGCTTCTGGTCGGCAATCCACTGCGTGCTGTCAACGCACAGCTATGAGGACTGCGTTAAGCGTGCGGTTGCTTTGGGCAATGACACCGATACCACCGCCTGTATTGCGGGCGGGTTGGCCGGTTTGATCTACGGAGAAAACGGCATTCCAATACGCTGGCTGTCGGTACTGCACGGCAAAGCAATGGCTGAAACACTCTTGGCGCAGCTTTGACACCAACTGCCCCAAGCCCCCTCAGGACTTGTTCGCGATTACATGGACGGCGACGTCAAGTACGACTTGGCGACGTCGCCCGGACCGTCCAATTGAAAACAGCAACCGGACGGTCGACCCACCTCAATTGCCGTAGATCAGCCCACGCGCGGCGGCGTTGAAACTCTCGTTACGGCGAGAACGGTGCCTGGCCGATCTCGAACAGCAAATTCTGCTTGCTGTGATTACGAAATCAGGCTCGCCTCGATAGCACCGTGTCGACTGCTCTTCGGATTCAGGGGTATGCCGGCAATACCCGTAACTCTGGAACCGGAAATCGGCTGGAGTACGCCTGGATTATGCTGCGCAAGCCATCCTTCAGTTCGGAGTGGCGAAGACGGTACTCACCATGATTTGGATCGAAAACGTGAACATGGTTGCCCGATTGATGTGTGGCGATAGCATGGTTATCGCCGTTGGTTCGCATGATGACGAACACGTGAGATGCGTTGGCTTGGGCGAACATGTTTGCCAAAGTCTGCATTGCCTGTTCTTCGTGACTCATCACATCGACGACGACATCCGCTCCAAGCCGCACGCCGTAGTGCTGGAACGCAGGCGCGAACCATTCGCTGTACGGCCGGCCTTGGCCGCGAATCGCCAATTCATGCTGACGGTAGCCTTGTTGTTGAGCGCTAATACCCTCAAGCGTGTGAGCCTGAGTGAAATGTTCCATTCTTCCGTGGCTTGTCAGCGACGCATTGGCAATCGAATGAAGCCAAGCGGCAGAAAATACAACGCAAGCGGCTCTCAACTCCCCGACTTGAGCAAGCGCGGAGGCTTGTTCAAAAGGGGCATGCCTTACGTGCCGGCTCCTGTCCGATGGGGCAGAAGCACAAGCGCCGCCTACTGGAAGCTTCGCCCGCAAGCGAAGTCCTGGGCTGCTCACGTGGTGAACAGTCCTACTGTCGCGATCGCGAAATGGTGCCTTGGGTAGGGCACCACGCTGCAAATCCGGGGCGTGTGCGATTCGAGGAGACGCCTCTGACGGCATGTTCGATGGCGACTTGGACTGCGGGGCATCCAGCGACGGCATCGAAATGCCGTTGGCCGTGGACTGAATTTTCATTGGTTTGATGTCGTGTACGTCAAACAGAGAATTTTCGCCACGCGACAACCTGTCGCCCCGCCAGGTGCGAAGCTGCAAATCCAGATACGAATCAACGCATTGGTAGGACCGTGTGAAGCGTAGTCACGTTGTTGCGCTGCCAAGCGAACGACTGAGCGTCAAGCGCGCCCCTTTTTGCTTTCTTTTCTAGAGCAACAGTTTCGCCTTTTGCACGCTCCCCCGAGAGTGTTCCGTTCATATCATGGGTTATTTCAAATACAGGAGTTCCCATGGGATTGTGCGTTTCAAAACCTCGAACAGGAGGCGCCGATTATCAGTATGGTGGAGGGCAGCGGCGTGCTGCTGATTCTTCTGGGGCTCCAAGCACGCAATCCTCGCCTGCCCGCAGTCCGTCCTCATATCACCTGGACAATCTACCTAGGCGAGCGCGCAACAAAGCAAGGGCACTGGAGGACGCTGTCAAGAATTCGTCCGTGGCGTATACGCATCCTCAATTGGCCGCATATGCAGATGCCGTTTTGAGAGCTGCGGGCACGGATGGTGTCAATCCAGAAATATCGACACACGACGGCGAAAACATTGAAACGCTGGCGAATACTTACAACGCAAGACATCCTGATCTGAATCTTAAATACTTTCCTTGGGTGGAAATCTTCCTTGAGAAGCTCTACACCTCGAGTGAGCCGGCGTGGCGCGCATTGTTCCGGCTGACCACTCAGAACAGGCACAGAATCGCAGCAGATATCAGAACGCACGCTGACGGTGGTAAGACCGTGCTACTTCTGGAGTCGGCGCTCTCTCACACCTGGGACCCAAAGAAGAAAGAATATAAATTTATTGCCGGCATTCAGTCATTGCAAAAGAATATTGAAGACAATTTCAGAAACTGCAAAATGGCTGTCATCGATGTTGAGGCGCAAAAAGCCCACATCGGTTGCACAATATTTTCATTAAATTTTCTGCTTAACGCATACCAAAAAGACGAGTTATTCAACAGTCTTCATGAAAGATTGAATGAAAACGGAAGGTGCTTTGAAGGCCACCAATCAGAATTCATCGGTGGCATGGAATACATTGAGGGAACGAAAGTACTCCCGCCCGTCTTCTATAAGCATGCGCAGTCGCGTGGAACTGTAGACAACTTTGTTACGCACCAAGGCCAATTTCAGAATACCAATGTGAGCACCAGCCGCTCCGGCCCTCGCGAAACACTTCAGGAGCGCGTTCAAAACTTCCGGATTACCCGTGGGGAACAGTCCTACAACATGTCGATCGAGGCGTCCCGTATGCGGAAAATCAGGAAGGCTATCGAAGACTTGTGATGTTGGATCGGCCCAGAGCAGCGCTCAGTCTGGCGCGTTGGTGTTGCCTCTCGGATGTTGGGAACTACCAATAAAAAACCCCCGAAAGCTGGCAGCCAACTTTCGGGGGACAACTCGACTGATCGACGGATCGTTGATCGACCAGTCGTCCGCACATCAATTGCTGTAGATCAGCCCACGCGCCGCACCATTGACGTAGATGCGGCCGTACGTGTTCCAGTCGCCCGCCATCACGCCGGAGTCGCCAAACTGGTGTGCATCGTCGTTAAAGCGCGACCACGTTGCGCCGCCGTCGTCAGAGCGATAGATGCCCCAGACGCCGTTGAGCGTGCCTTCCACATAGACGGCGGCGGAGTACGGCGCGCCCGCTTGTGCCTTGCCCAAGGTGAGCACGGTGGCGCCCATCGTGCCGTTGGCGGGTGCGAAGGCGTTGAGCTTTGTCCACGTGGCACCGGAATCCACCGAGTGGTACACGGCAGCGCCGTCAGCCAGCCAGATGTCGCCCTCGGCGTTGGGGTTGACCACCATGGATGTATCCCACCACGAGTTCCAGGCCATGTTTGCGTTGACGGAGCCCTGGCTGAGCGTGAAGGTGTGGCCGCCGTCGTTCGAGACGTAGACCTTGCCGCGCTGCCAGCTCCACGGTGCGCCGCCGGAGTCGTAGGCGTAGACCTTGTTGGGGTTCTTGCGGTCTGCGGCCAGGCGGTAGCCACGGGCGTAGCCGTTCCAGGTGGCGCTGAACGCCGGCAGGTTGGTGGCCGTCCAGCTCGCGCCATTGTTGGTGCTGTACGACGGCACCGAATTGGGCGGTGCCCAGGTCACGTTGTTGCGCGACGGCACGACCAGGTTGCCTACGTTGCTCTGGCTTGCGGCGGCGCCATTGGGCAGCGATGCAAACGTCGACCAGCTATTGCCGCTATCGCCAGACCAGAAGCCCTTGGTGACATGGCCGTTGGCGTTGTCCACACCTGCGGCGGCAATGTATGACGGGTCTGCCCACGACATGTCGGCGGAGTTGCCGCTGCTCCACGTGTTCAACGGGCCTTTGGTGGGCCGCGTCGTGAGGTCTGTATTGACCCACGTGCCGATGTCGCCTGCGCTGTTGATGAAGTTGTACGAGGCACCGGGCGGGGCCGTCACGAGCGCGAGGGTGGCGGTCTCTTCAAGGTTGTCGACCTTGGCGCTCCAGGTGGGCGCGGGCGACGAGGCGTTCATGGTTTCGCAAACGCCGCCACCGTGCACGTGCATGATGTGGTCGCGGTTGGCGGGGTCGATCACAACGCTCTCAACCCAGCCGGAACAGCCACTTGAGGCAAGGCCGGTGTGCGGCATGCCGGCTTCGATTTCGCGCCAGGTGCTGCCGCCGTCGTCAGATAGCTGGATGGTTTTGCTGGTGTCGCTCCAGCCCGTCATGCCGAGTGCGATGCGGGCAGACGCGCCCAGGCCAGAGACGGACACGCCGCCAAAGCCGTTGCTGGTGGAGCTTTTGAGCAGCGTCCAGTTGCTGTCGTTGCTGCCCCCGAACTTGTAGAGGTAGCTGGGGCCGTTGATGCCCTGGCCAACGCCTGCGTTGAACACCGCGTAGAAGTTGCCATCAGACGTGCGCACCACGTGCGGGATGTAGTAGCCCGACACCGCCTGCGGAACGGACACCGGGCTCCACGAGAACCCGCCATTGGTGGATCTGTACAGGGTGGACGTGAGGCCCGCCGCGTTGGCGTAGTCCGGCGCAACGGTGGCCCACATGATCCACGTCGGCTGCCCGCCCCCCTTGCCTGACGTATCGAAAATCACCTGCTCCACGCCAATGGGGGAGTTGCCGCCGTTGATGGTGGTGGAAGACAGGCCAGTGACTTGCGCCCAAGTGTGGCCGGAATCCGTGCTCTTCCACAGGCCGGCAGTGCGCGAGCCGTAGAACAGCGTCGTGGGGTTGTTCGGGTCGACCTGCAGGCGCTCGCCGGTGCCTCGTCCGTTGTCGTTGCCGCCCACCGGGAACGGCAGATCGTAGTGCGTCCAAGTGTTGCCGCGGTCGCTGGAGATGTAGATGCGGCCGTTGTGACCCTGCGTGACGGTAATGCCCGTCATCATGTAGACCAGCTGGTCGTTGTTCGGGTCGAGCGCGATGCTTTCAACGCCGTGGAAATCGCCCTCGCCTGCGCCAAAACCGAGGCCGTCGGTGATGGGCGTCCAGGTGGAGCTGGCCGTGTCCCAACGGTAAGCGCCGCCAACGTCGGTGCGTGCATACAGCAGGCCGGCGTTGCTTGGGTGGTAGATGAGGCCGGTGACATAGCCGCCGCCGCCCCACTTGACGCTGGTCCAGCTGGCCGCAGGCTGGCCGCTGACCGAGACGACAGCGGCCGTTCTGGCCGTGGTGGCCGTGCCGCCGCTACCGGCGACGCTGCTTCCGTCGCCGCCGCAGCCAGCCAGAAGAGCGGCCAGGAGGGCCGGGATGAGGACGTTGCAATTTCTATTCATCGGGGGTCTCAAGACTTCGATTGTTCGATTGATCGATAGGCCAGACGGACGGGCGAACCCTGCAGCGCTGCGGTAGCTCGTGCGTTTGGCTGAGAGCGCGGTGGCTGCTGGTGCTTGCCACCCCCTACTAAAGTGGGGTGTCGCGCACTGGGGGCGATAAGACACCGCGCGCGTGCATGGGTCAACGCAATGTGAGTTTTCTTGAGAGTTGGGCGGGAACCGCCTGACGGCGTTGGCTTTGCGTGCGCAGTGGAGCGCCGCGTTGGCGCGCGCAGAATGGGCGCACGCCACGGGTGACGTGTCACCAGACAAACTTATAATGTCGCCCGGCCACCCGCCTACGCCGCCACCGCCTGCCGCGCACAAAACTTGCGCTGCATACGCCGTGGCGCCGCCGCCGCACCATCACCCGGCCGAGCCCTTTTGCCCAACGCCATGCCCTACCGCTTCCGTCCGTTGTCCGTTTTGTGCGCTGCTGCCAGCATCGCTGCCGCTTTGGCTGCGTGCAGCTCTGCGCCCACGCCGCTTTATCAGCAGGAGCAGTTTGATGCGGCGGCAAGCCCCTATGCGCGCACCTTCCACGCCAAGTCTGACGCGACGTGCGAGGCGGCACGCCGGGCGCTGCTGAGCCAGGGGTATGTGTCGAGCTCGCCCCGCGCCGACACGATCGACGGCAGCAAGAACTTCCAGCCGAGCAACGATTCGCACGTGGTGATCTCGTTCCACGTGGTGTGCGCAGAGGCCAATACCGAGGGCACGTCGAGCACGGCCTATGTGAACGCGGTGCAAGACCGCTACACGCTCAAGAAGACGAGCACGTCGGCAAGCGTGGGCTTGAGCATCCTGGGCTCGGTGTCGCTGCCCATCGGCTCGGGCGACGATTCGATGGTGAAGGTGGCAAGCGAGACGATTCCGGCCGGGGTGTTCTACGAGCGCTACTTCAACCTGGTCGACCACTTCCTGAAGATCGACCCCGCCCGCCATGACCGCAAGATCGCCAAGGCGGCAGAGAAGGAACACGTGGCCCCGCTGCCCGAGCCCGCACCCACGCCGCAAGGCGAGCCGATGAAGATGACAACGCCGGTGGTGCCCACGCCGGCCGCGCCGCCTGTGCCGGTGGCGGCGCCTGCTTCGGCTCCGGCTGCTGCGCCCGCTTCCGCGCCGGCAGCGGCGCCTGTGGTTGCGCCGGCTTTGAAGGCGCCGGTTGAAGCTGCTCCGGCATCGGCCCCTGCAGTGACGACGCCGGCACCGGCGCCGAACGCAGCGCCCGCGTCTGCGCCGGCAGGTTCAACCACGGGCGGTGCAAGCTGAGCGCGATGCGCGCGTCGATTGCCGCTAGATAAAAGAAAGCCGCCTTTGGGGCGGCTTTTTTGTTGTGGCGTTGTGTTAGAGCGCTTCAAGCATCTGCAGTGTTTCCGGGTGTTTTTCCACCAGCTTGATGAGCACCGCCGCTTGTGTATTCGGCTTGGCGGTGCCTTGCTCCCAGTTTTGATATGTCCGCACATTGACGCGTAAGCGCCGCGCCATGACAGCCTGCGACGCATGTGCTGCCGCGCGGACGGCCTTGATCTCTTCGGCGCTCACGTCCACCGGCTCGGGCGCTCGCGCCTTGACCTTGCGGAGGGTAGTCTTGCCTTCGCGTTCTGCAGCAAGCGCGTCCATTCCCTCTTTCAGTTCAGCAAACAGGTTTCGTTTCATCGCCCGCTCCTTGCCTTGGCTTCTCGTTCCAGCAGTTGCGCGAGCACTTTGCGCTCATCGCTGGAGAGGTCGCTCACTTCATCCTTGTCGTAGACGGTAAACATCCAAAACTGCCCGCCTGGATTCCAGTAGTAATAGATAACGCGCAGACCGCCGCGTTTGCCCTTGCCTCGTCGCTTGTCCGAAAACCGGATCTTGCGCAAACCGCCCGTGCCTTTAATCACATCGCCCGCATCTGGCTGCGCAAGCAGCGTGTATTGCAGTGCTCTGTACTCGTCATCCGAGAGGTAGTGCTCTCGTAGCCGCTGAAAAGGCGGCAATTCTATGAAGGTGGCTTCCATGATGCCACAAACTATACGTTCTCTGCGTATAGTTTCAATTGGCTGGATTCTGATTGCATGGCATGCGCGTTGCCTCGAGTCGGCCCTGGGTTAACCCACCACCGGCGCATGGCGCGCCATCAACTCATCCACCCACCCCACGAACGCACGCAGCTTTGCGCTCACGCGTCAACCCCGAAACGCAGTTCGAGCCCATCTGGAAGGTGGTCGGAGAGCATTGGGGCGAAGCGCCCTACCCCACGCTCACGGGCATTGGCGTGACGTGGCTCTACGGTTTCCGGTTCGAGATCAAGGTGATCGCGAAGCTGCCCGAGCCGGCATGACGCATGCGTCAAACCTACGAGAAGCAGTAACCGCTTCCGCCGCAGGACTGTGCGAGAGTACAAATCACGGCAATGGCATCCACTTCACATCACGGGCACGCGCAAGCTGTGGAATGCCTCGACCGCAAATGCCGATGCCCGCCCCTTGAGGAGACATGCATGGTCAGCAAGAACACGATCTGTCTGTGGTACGACCGCGACGCGCTGGATGCGGCCAACTTCTACGCCAAGACCTTCCCTGACAGCAAAGTCACCGCTGTACACCGCGCGCCCGGCAACTACCCCGCCGGTCAGGAGGGCGATGTGCTGACGGTGGAGTTCACCGTGGCGGGCATTCCGTGCCTGGGGCTCAACGGCGGCCCGCACGTCAAGCACAGCGATGCGTTTTCGTTCCAGATTGCGACCGACGACCAGGCCGAAACCGATCGGCTGTGGAACGCCATCGTCAGCAACGGCGGGCAGGAAAGCGCGTGCGGCTGGTGCAAGGACAAGTGGGGGCTGTCGTGGCAGATCACGCCGCGCGCGCTCACTGCGGCATTTACTGATCCGGACCGCGCGGCGGCCAAGCGCGCATTCGACGCGATGATGACGATGGGCAAGATCGACATTGCCAAGATCGAGGCGGCGCGGCGCGGCTGAGTTCACCGGTTGCCGCATCTGCATTGCCGAGCGCCAGCGGCTCGGCAATGCAGACCAATGCCTTGATCAGACCGCGCTGGTTTAGTGGGGCCGCGCGGTCACTTCTGTGCCTGCGTCCCGGCCCCCTGGTTTTGGCGCGGGTCGTAGCCGGTGAAGTACCAATGCCCGTCAGCTCCTAGCTGGAAACTCACCTTCTCGTAGACGATGCGGCCATCGGCTAACCGCGTTGCGTAGTCGACGTTTGCATACAGGCCATCGGGGACGTCTTTGACCTTCGTATAGGTGAGCCGCGTGACAGATGCCCAGCCGCGCTGGCTGACAGCCCCCACAGACTTGCGCGCTTGCGTGAGCCCGCTGGCAAAGCGATCCGGCGTGTAGAACCCGCGTACGAAAGGCGCCGTCTGCTGCCAGAGCGCGGTGTAGTCGCCCGCGTCGATGCGCTTGAGCGCGAGCGCAGCGTTGCCGAGCAACTCATCTGCGGAGTCGCCCGCTTCTGCGCCGTGTGCCAGCACAGAAGCGGCGGCAAGGGCGCACGCCGCAACCACCTTGAATGCGCCGTTAAAACGTTTCATCAACCACTCTCCTTCGGGTCTGTCTGGTTACTGCGCGGGCTTTGCCGGTGCAAAGGTTTCGCACTGCGGGTCGGCCCATCGCGTCTTGGTCACGCGGTTGTCGTCGTCAAACTGGATCTGGTACTGACACGCGACGGGCTTGTCTGCGCTGCGGAAGTGGAACAGGTAGTTCCACACGCGCACGCGAAATACGCTCTCATGAAAATGCGGCACGCCGATCAGGTCATAGACCTGGCCCTTCGTCATGCCGGGCTCGACCATGCGCAGGTGGTCTACGTTGGGGAACGAGCCCTCGGGCGTCATCGCCGTGTCCAGTTTGGGGAACGCGGTATCGGTGGGGCCAGGGCCCGCGCATGCCGAAAGGGCGAAGATGCACGAGAGCGTTGCGATGCTGGCTGGGATTGCGCGCTTGTTCATATCAGGAATCCGAAAGTGTCACGTTGCGGTGGTTGCTGTGCTGCGGCTGGCCTCACCACTGATACCCGGCACCGACCACGGCGCCATACGTGCCGCGCGTGTTGGTGGAGACGGCGGCCTTGTAGATCCAGCGGTTGTTTTCCGACACCGTTGAGATACCGAGCGCCTGCCCCGATTGGCCGTTGTAAACACTGCCTGCCACCGCCACCATGCTCTTGCCGGGGCCTGTGGGTTGCGGCAGGCCCGCCATTGCCATGGCCATGGCGGTGCCGCCGTCCGCATCGCGCCGGTACGAATCGATGCTGTTGCGCAGGCCCGCGACCTGGTTGTCGGTGTAGTTGTTGGCTTGCGTGATGGCGTTGTTCAGCTGTGACACGTTGACGGCATCGGTGGGCGCCGTGCCGGCGGCCACGTTGACGACCTGCCGCGACAAGGTGGAGGAGCCCACCGAGACGACATCCGTGCGGCCGCCGTCATTGCTGCCCGCGCCAATGGCGGTTGACCCGCTGCCCGTGGCCACGGCGCCAGTACCAACGGCGGTGGTGTTGTTGCCGGTGGCCTGCGAGCTATTGCCCAGCGCCGTGCTGTTGCTGCCCGACGCCACCGAACCCGTGCCACCGGCGGAGGAGTTCGGCCCCGGCGTGGTCGGCGGCGTGTTGTTGGTGGTGCCGTTGGGCGAGGTAGAGGTGAATGGGCCACCGCTGTTGCTGATGATCGTTGAGAGCTGCTGCTGGACGGCCTGCAACTGCGACACGTTGACCGCATCCGTACCCAGGCGGCCGGCAGCCACGCCCGTGATCTGGCGGTTGCCCACGTTCAGCTCACCCGACGACGTTTGCGGCGCCGTCAGCCCGAATGCCATGTAGTTGGTCAACGCGCCCACGGAGGTGAGCGAACCGGCGCCCAGCGCAACGCTATTGGCAAAGGTGGCGTTGGCGCCAGAGCCCAGTGCCATCGCATCAACGCCATTGCTCTTTGCAGCCGAGCCAATGGCGATGCCGCCCGCCAACGCAGCGTTTGCGTTGGCGCCCTGCGCGATGGACTGCGCACCGTTTGCCGTCGATCCGCTGCCCAATGCAATCGCGTCGGCCTGGCCGGAGGTCGATGCCTGGCCGATGGCAATGCCGCCAGGCGCGGTCTGCTGGACGATCGCGCCGTTGCCGATGCCGACACCGTTGTCGCCGTTGACCACCGTCGTCGGGCCAACGGCCACCGACTGCGAGCCGACCGCGAGCGAATCGGCCGCTGTCGAGTTGGCGTGGAAGTACAGCGTCGGCGTGACCGCGAAGGATTGCAGCGCGCCGGTCAACTGGCGGATCGTTGCCGCATCGTGCTGGCCCGTGCCGTCGGCTACGTTGGTCAACTGGCGATACGTATTGCCCGCCGCGCTACCGAACGACACGGCGCCCAGCAGCGTCCCGTCGGACGTGTTGAACGGCACAGCCTGACTCCCTGCCGGAATCGACCCGATACCAGAAGCAATGGGGCGGTCAGAGATCGCGCCAGAGCCGATCGCCACACCGCCTGCCACCGACACCGTCGACAGCGAACCGAGTGCGAGCGCGTTGGCCGTTTGCGCCTGCGCACCGTTGCCGGCTGCAAGGCTCGTGGCGCCAGCTGCAACCGCCAGCGGCCCAATGGCCACGCTGTCGGTGCCGGTGGCCTGGCTGTCAGCCGCCGTGGAGTTGGCGTGGAAGTACTTGATGCCGCCGCCGTTCTGGATGTTGGTAATCGAGTTGCCCAGGTTCGTGACGTTCTGGTTGGTGGCGAAGAGCTGCGAGCCATTCACCGCATCCGTGCTGGTGGCATTCAACGCGCCCGGTGCAACGTTGGTGATGATGTTCGGGCCCGTGCCGCCGTGGTTGGCACTGAAGGCGCCCGTGCCGCCGTTGGCGGTCGGGTCCCACAGCAGCGCGTCGTTCTTCGTCTGCGTCAGCTCGGTTTGCACCGACTGCAACTGGCTCACGTTCACGGCATCCGTTGCCGCCGAGCCTGCAGCCACGTTGGTGATGCGGCGCTCGTTGCCGGCCGAACCCACAGAGACTTCGCCCACAGGTGAGGTGCCTGCCAGCGCTGCCGTGCCGGGGTTGTACGCGGCGGTGCCCAGGTTGGCGGTGGTGGTGGAATTGGCGCCGAGCGCGACGGAGTTGGCAGCCGTGGCCTGCGCGCCGTTACCCATGGCCACGCTATTTGCACCGCTGGCCACCGCAAGCGGCCCGACGGCCACGCTTTCCGTGCCGGTGGCCTGGCTATCCGCCGCCGTGGAATTGGCGTGGAAGTACTTGATGCCCCCGCCGTTCTGGATGTTGTTGACCGTGGTGAAGATGCCGTCCACCGCCTGATTGGTCGCAAACAACTGCGAGCCGTTGACGGCGTCGGTGCTCGAATTGCTCAGGCGCCCGGCAGCGACATTGGTGATCTGACGCTCTGCGCCGAGCGCACCGACGCTGACAACGCTGGTCGGGTTGGTCCCTGCGAAATTGCGCGTGGCACCGGCGATAACAGCGCTCCCCGTCGGATTGGATGCGGCGGTAACGGAGCCGGAGCCCAGTGCCACATCCCCTGCATTGGTTGCACGTGCAGTCGCACCAAGCGCAAGCGCGTTCGCGGCTTGTGCCTGGGCCCCATTACCCGTCGCAACGCTGTTCGCCCCGCTGGCAACCGCGAGCGGCCCGACGGCGACGCTATCCGTGCCGGTGGCTTGGCTATCCGCCGCCGTGGAATTGGCGTGGAAGTACTTGATGCCCGCGCCGCTCTGGATGTTGTTGACGGTGGTGAAGATGCCGTCCACCGCCTGATTGGTCGCGAAGAGTTGCGAGCCGTTGACCGCATCGGTGCTCGAGTTGCTGAGGCGACCTGCGGCGACGTTGGTGATCTGACGCTCGGCACCAAGCGCACCGACGCTCACAACGCTGGTCGGGTTGGTCCCTGCGAAATTGCGCGTGGCACCGGCAACCACCGCGCTCGCTGTCGGGTTGGATGCGGCGGTAACGGAACCGGAGCCGAGTGCAACGTCGCCGGCATTGGTGGCCCGTGCAGTCGCGCCCAGTGCAAGCGCGCTGGCGGCTTGCGCTTGCGCACCGTTGCCGGCTGCCACGCTGTTCACCCCAGTGGCGACCGCGAGCGGCCCCACGGCGACGCTGTCCGTGCCGGTGGCTTGGCTATCCGCCGCCGTGGAATTGGCGTGGAAGTACTTGATACCCGCGCCGCTCTGGATGTTGTTGACGGTGGTGGAAACACCATCGATGGCCTGGTTGGTCGCAAAGAGTTGCGAGCCGTTGACGGCATCGGTGCTCGAGTTGCTGAGCTGGCCCGCGGCGACGTTCGTGATCTGACGCTCTGCGCCGAGCGCACCGACACTCACGACGCTGGTCGGGGTCGCACCCGCAAAGTTGCGCGTGACACCGGCAACCACCGCGCTCCCTGTCGGGTTGGATGCGGCGGTAACGGAGCCGGAGCCCAGTGCCACATCCCCTGCGTTGGTTGCACGTGCAGTGGCGCCGAGTGCCAGCGCGTTGGCGGCCTGTGCCTGGGCACCGTTACCCGTCGCAACGCTGTTCGCCCCGCTGGCGACCGCGAGCGGGCCCACGGCGACGCTGTCCGTGCCGGTGGCCTGACTATCCGCCGCTGTGGAGTTGGCGTGGAAGTACTTGATGCCCGCGCCGTTCTGGATGTTGTTGACCGTGGTGGAGACGCCATTCACCGCTTGGTTGGTCGCAAACAACTGCGAGCCGTTGACCGCGTCGGTCGAGCTGCTGCTAAGCCGTCCGGCTGCGACATTCTGGATCTGCCGCGGCGCGGCAGCCGAGCCCACACTGACGACATCGCCCGCCGCCGGCGTACCGCCCGCGAACGTATAGTTCGTCCCTGCGATCGTGGCGTTCGGCGTCTGCACGGCCGCCGACACGGTCGAGGCATTGCCGAGGACAACTGCGCCATCCAGGCCGCCGGCTACCGTCACGCCGTTGCCCACGACAAACGCGTTGTTCGCATTGATCGTGTTGTTGTTACCGAGCGAATACGAACCCGAGCCCGTGATGGTGCTCGGATCGCCGATCGCGCCGGAATTCGCGCCGCTGACGACGTTGCTTGTGCCAATGCTCACGCTGTTGGCGCCCGTAGCCTGCGCGCCAAGACCCATTGCAACGGCGTTCGTGCCAGATGCCACCGCATTGTTTCCGATGGCCGTGGCCGATACACCAGACGCTTTTGCGCCGCTACCCATGGCAGTTGCACCACTTTGCGAAGCCGCCGACGCGTTGCCCACCGCCACACCAAAGCCGCCTGAAGCCGCCGACAGAACGCCGATGGCGATCGAGCCCGTGGCTGATGCCTTGGCGTTCAAACCAACCGAAGTGGTGCCGTTTGCAGTGACACCGATGCCGGCGTTCGTGCCGATCGCGACGTTGTCGTTGCCGGATACCAAACTACCCGCGGAAGCGGCCAGCGTACCGTCATACGTGACCGAGCCATCGCCCGAGCCGAACGCGACGTTGCGCGTGCCGGTGACGCCAGACCCCGCGCCGCGCATCGCACTCGCGATACCGCCACCGACTGCGGTGTTTTGCGCGCCACTCACGAGCGTGCCGGTGGCGATACCGACGGCGACCGAGCCGGTGTTACCGGTAGTTGAGCCGGCGCCAGCACCTTGGCCCGCCGCAACAGTGCCGTCGCCGATGGCGAGCGCCTGCCCGCCGATTGCGAGTGCCGTGTTGCCGCTGGCTTTTGCGCCGTTACCGACAGCGGTGGCGGCGGCATTCGTCGCCTGGGCGTTTGCGCCAAGCGCGACGGCGTTGTCTGCGGTTGCCTTTGCCAAAGACCCGACGGCAGTCGTCAAGTTGCCGCTGGCAACGCTTTGGACGCCGATACCAATGCCCGCCGTGCCGCTGGCAGTGACGTCCGTACCGATACCAATCGTCGAATCGGCAGTTGCACCGGTACCCGGAGCGGTGCGTGCACCCACGTTGATGGAATTGGTTCCGGAGGCAATGGATTGAAAGCCGACAGCAACTGCGTTAAGGCCCGTGCTGTTGGCGCCATAACCCACCGCCGTGGACCCGCCTTGCGTGGCGATCGACATAAAACCGACACACGTCGTGCTTCCACTGTAGAAGTTGTACGGGGCCGTAGAACAGTTCACTTGCGCATATGCCTGCTCAGATGCAGCCGAGCCCAAAAGCGCCACGGCGGCGGCAGCCACAGTCATCGCATGCCCTGCCATCTTCCTACCGGCGCGCCGCACAACCGTGCCCCCCTTCCCTTTAGCCTTATCCACCTCCGATGCGGCCACCCAGGCGCCCAGCGCATCATTCCAAATCGTTTTATATGATTTGTTCATATTGATTCCATCGTGCTCGCCGTGAGCTCAAGAAAAAAACAGAAAAACCGGGTGAGCCATCGCGCAGCGCAAACCATAAGGACGAGCGCACCCTTGGCACCCGCAAATACAACGGGTTCCCGATTGATTGGAACTGCCAGAATTCAATGACCGATGACCACGTGGCTTTAAAAAGGACGCAGCAACTCAACGCTCCCTTTGGGAGCGTCTTCCATACAACGCGAGTTGGATGTTGGTCCGCCGAGCCTAACGTTTAGCGGTCAACGGCTTGGCCCGTGAAGGGCAATGGAAATCAGGGAGGATCAAAGGGCCATTTGATAGCGACATGAATGGCGTGGGCTGGGCATGGATCGACACCTCGCAGGTGCCTTATATTTGCCCAAACGTTTGCCCTGACCGTGTAGCTCGTCGTATTCATTGCTACCGTACCCCCGGCAGTGCGGCTTTCTTATTGACGAAGGAGCGCTATCTCATGCACAGACCCGTCTTGATGTGCAGGGGCTGAGATAGGCGCAGAGGGAAAAAAACTTCAAAGACTGAAGGAAAAATAGTCGAATTTGAATATTGTGTCTAGATATTTAGTACTAAGAAACGCAGGGTTTTTACAATTCGAACCACCCATCATGCGCATTTTGGTGCATGTGTTTGTTTAGACATACTCGGCTATGCGCCATTGTTAACGTATTGAAATATTCACCAGATATCGATGATTAAATCCACGCTCATGCAGGGGTTAATATCGACGGTTTCATTTCAAAGAAAACGTTGCGCAAAGAACGAAAAAAAAGCGGCACGCCTTGTATTGGGGCATGCCGCTTTTTTATCGCGCACACATTAGGGGATTTGGACTGCCGCTGCACCGGCGGCGTGCGTTTGGTGCATTTGTGCAGTTAGACGAGTGTGTTCACTTTCACTGCGCGGCTGGGCGCGGCATTGATGCACGAAACCGATGCGCAAGCGTGTGATAGAACGACGGCGTCAGCGCCTTGGAGACCTGGCTGGACAACAACGCCACCGCCATGAGCGGCAAGACCATCTCGTGGCCGTCGATCATCTCCATCACGATCACGAACGATGTGATGGGCGACTGCGTGACCGCCGCCAGGTAGCCGACCATGCAGAGCGCGGCAAGACTCGGCAGCGGTATCGCCGATGTCACCAGCGACATGACGTTGCCCAGCCCCGCCCCAATCGCCAGCGACGGCGCAAAAATGCCACCCGGAATGCCCGACAGGTACGACGCGATCAACGCGCAGAACTTGAGCACCGCATAGAACGGCGAAAGCGCCTGATGGGTCTCCAGCAGGCCCCGCGCTTCTGCATAACCGCTGCCGAACGTGGTGCCGCCTGAAACCAGGCCGATCAGCGCGATGGCGATACCGCACAGGAAGGCAAACCACACCGGTTGCCGTTGTTTGATGTCAACCAGCCGCGCAGGCATCCAGCGCGGTATGTTGAGCAGCAGCCAGCAGAACGCCCCGCCAGCCACGCCCGAGATGGCGCTCGCGGCAATCACCACGGGCACCAGCGCCAGATGAAACTGCCCAATGGCCTGGATGCGCCCGAAATACAGGTAGTTGCCTTGCAGGCCCAGGGCGACCACGCCAGAAAAAATGATGGCGGTGATGAGCGTGCCGCTGTTGCGGGCCACGAAACTGCGCGTGAGTTCTTCAATGGCAAACACGACGCCCGCCAGCGGCGTGTTGAACGCCGCCGCAAGCCCGGCCGCTGCGCCCGCCAGCGCGAGTTGCCGCTCGATGTGCTTGCTGCTTCGACGATAGCCCCGCCGCATGGCGTACATGAGCGATGCGCCGATCTGCACCGTGGGCCCCTCGCGGCCAATCGTGAAGCCACAGAGGATGCCCAGGAACGAGACCACGATCTTGCCGATCATGATGCGCAGGGAGAGCAGCGCACTGGATAGCCGCCCGTCCTCCAGCGTCGCAATGACCTGCGGAATGCCACTGCCCTCGGCACCGCGAAAAAACTGGCGCGTCAGCCAGATGGCAAGCGCCGCACCAACCGGTGTAATGACGATCGGCAGCCAGAACGCGTGCGACACCATGCCTCGAAAAAGCTCGAACCCTAAATCGATGATCTTGGCGTAGGCGACGGAAACCAGACCCACGAGAACGGCACCGAGCCAGAAGATGCCGTAGTTTGCCCAGAGTCTCCTGGCCCGACGCACTGATCGATCTGCGATGTGGAGAGGAGAAAACATGGGGCTGAGGTGTGGGGTCCGGGAAGCGGAGATTATAAGACCCGACATGAGTTGGCCTCCGTGCGGCCTTGATCGCACGCGGTAGTCCAGGCCGCGGTGCCCCGTGATAGAGTCGTCCGCCCTCCCCCGGATCGTGTAGCCCTATGTCGACATTCGCGCTTGTTCCCAAGCAAACGGCGTTGTTGGTCATGCACTACCAGACCGACATCATGGCGTTGTTTCCAGCCGTCGCACCCACGCTGCTCTCCAACACCCGCAAGCTGTGCGACGCTGCGCGAGCCAAGGACGTCAGCGTCTATTTCGCCAAGTTCCACTTCAGCCCCGGCTATCCGGAAGTCAGCCCGTTGAACAAGAACGGGCAAGGCGTCAAGCAACTGGGGCTGTTCGTTGAAGACCGCATTTCGCCGGAACTCGGGCGGGAGCCTGATGAGTCGATCATCATCGCCCACCGCGCCAGCGTGTTCTACGGCACCGATCTGCAGGTGCGGTTATCCGCCAAGGGCATTGATACCTTGATCATGGTGGGGGTGGCGTCGACGGGTGTGATGCTATCGTCCGTTGCCCACGCGAGCGATGCGGACTACCGCCTGTTCACCGTGAAGGACTGCTGCTACGACCCGGATCCGATCGTGCACGACCATCTTTTTGCCACGGCGTTTGAATCGCGCACGACGGTGCTGTCGCTGGCAGATGCGTTGTCGCTGCTGGAGTAGTCACAGAAGGTTTTCGGCGTGCCTCAGGCGCTGACCACCTTGTTCTTGCCGGCGCGCTTGGCCTGATACATGCCGCGGTCGGCGCGATGGATGGCCGCCATGGGCGGTTCGTCCTTGCCGACTTCCGCCACGCCGGCAGAGAAGGTGATGAACAGCCGCGTGTCGCCCGCCGCAAAGAAGCGTTGCGTGAGCGCTCGCTGCAGGCGGACGATGGTCTGCACGCCCTCTTCCAGCGACGTGTCGGGCATCAGGATCACGAATTCCTCGCCGCCAAAGCGGGCGAGCGTGTCTTGCGGGCGCATCGATTCGCGGGCCACCTGGGCCAGGTGCGACAGCGCATCGTCGCCAAAGCTGTGGCCGTGCGTGTCGTTGATCGACTTGAAGTCGTCGATGTCCAGGAACGCAATGGAGAGCGTGGTGTTCTGGCGCACCGCACGTGCAACTTCACGCTCCAGCGCTTCTTCCAGACCCTTGCGATTGAGTGCGCCGGTCAGCAGGTCGTGGCGGGCTGAAGCTGATGCCATGTCGAGCGCCTTGCGCAGTTGCGCCACCTCGGCGGCAGCCTCTTCGGCCTTGACCTTCATGGCCGACAGGACGTCGCGATTACGCGCCGACTCCACCGACATCCAGCGGGTGGCCGAAAGCGCGTCCTGAATGGCCGGCGCGATCTCTGCGATGCTGTTGGCCGATTCGATCTTCTTGGCACAGGCTTCCATCTGGCGGTGATGCTCGCCCGAGGTTTCAGCGGCAACGGACAGGCGCTCCATGAAGGCAGCCAGCAGCCGCTTCATCTCTTCCTGCGCTTCAATCGATTTCGACTTCAGCGAGCTTTGCTTCTGGATCACCTCCATGAGGCGACGCCGCAGGTCATCCAGCCGGCGCAGGCTCACGGGGGCCTCGCTGGCTTTCATCAGGGCGTCGATCTGGCCGCGCAGCCAGTGATCGTCCAATGACAACTCGCCGATGTTCTCAAACACCAGTTGCAGCAGGCCCAGCAGCGCCCGGCGGATCTCGCCCTGGTCTTCGGCCGCAAGCGACAACCGGTGGTTGAACGTCGAGAGCTTGGCGTTCAGGTTGGCAAGGCTTTCAAATTCGGAGCGGCAAGCGCGGATCAGCGCCCAGGCGGCGGGGCCGATGCTGGCATCGTCTTCACCAAGCACCGGAAGGCAGCATTCCACCGTGCGCGCGAGTTGTTCGCACAACTCCCGCACCAGTGCCATCCGATCGGCGTCCTGGGCGTCTCCGTTTGGCTTACTGCCGGCGATTTCGTAATAGATCGAGGCAAAGTTGTCTGGCGTGGGCGCCAACCTGCGTGAGGCCAGCAGCTTGAGGGCGTGCCGGGCGGTCTCCGAGGGATTGTTTTCTGTCATTCCGAACTACAGGTTGGCGAGCAGGGTTGGAGCGCGATTCTCCACGGTTCCGGCCCCACCGAAAAGCCGTCCAAAGGGTTGTGTGGGCATTGCGCTGCATGGTTGCAGCTCGCCAAAATGGGTGTCGAGGCAAGCATCTGCGCCAAGAGCGTGATCCCGTTTGGCATGATCGCCGCGCATGATGTTTCGCCGAGCGGGCGGGCGCCGCCAGCAATGACGCGCTGCGCCGCGCGCCGATTATCCAAGCGTCTGGATATACCTCAGGAATGAAGGGGATTCGCCTCGCGCTCCGTAGAACCGGATGACGCTCGACACGTCGCCGTACTGCTGCACCAGGCTTTCTGCAGCAGCGCGGGCGCGCCGAACCCCCGACACATTCTTCAGGAAGCAATCCATCAGAGCCGGGTCAAAGTACCGGCCGCTCTGGTCTGCCAGCGCATCGAGGGCGTCGTCCTCCGACATCCCTTGACGGTAGACGCGCGGCTCGAGCATGGCGTCGAACGCATCGGCAATCGATACGACGCGCGCGGCAAGCGGAACGTCGTCACCCGCAAGGCCGCCCGGATAGCCGCTGCCGTCAAAATGCTCGTGATGATGGCGCGCGACGCTGGCTGCCAATTGCAGGACCGGGTCAGGCGTTCCGGCAAGCAGGTCGGCACCGATATCCGAGTGCCGCTGCATGACCTCTTGCTCTGCGTCGGTGAGGGAGGCGGGCTTGAGCAGCACGTCATCCGGAATGCCCAGCTTGCCGATGTCGTGCACGGGTGCCACAAGGTAGATGCGCCTCTGCTCGGCGTCGTCCAGCTCCAAAACGTTTGCCAGGTACGCCGCAACAGCGGCCGTCCGGACAAGGTGGCCCAGGGCCGACGGATAGCGCGACCCGCCGGCAAGCGTCAGGCTGGCGAGGATGATGCGGGGGCGACCTTGTTGTGCCATGGTGTTGACCTTCTTGGTAGCGCACCTGTCAGCACGCAATGAGGCTCGATGGAGGATTGCACGATAGTCATCGCGCCAGTCGACCGCAACCACCTACGCGGGGCATTTTTGATCTAACCCGCCTGTAATCGCCGCCACAACGTCGTCTTGCTGATGCCCAATGCCGCACATACGGCGTCGCGATCGCCGTCGTGGGCTGCCAACGCCGTGCGTATCTCTTCGGCTTCCACGCCCCGGCTGCGCTCGCGCAGCGTCAATACCGCTGGTTTGCCGGGCGTGGCGTGGGCAAACACTTCCGGTGCAATCAGCCGCAGCACGTCTTGCGTGACGGCGCTGGCGTCTTCGGTGTACGCCAGTTCCACGGCAATCCGTTCGATCACGCTCTGGAGTTCGCGCACGTTGCCGGCCCAGGCGTAGCGCCGCAGCGGCTCCGCAATGTCGGCCAGCACGCGGGCAGCCTCTTCCGTATCGGCAATGCGCAGCAGCAGGCGCGGCTCGCGGCGCGCGGCTTGCACGAGCAGTTCAGCGGCCAGAGGCATCACGTCGTCGGGCCGTTCTCGCAGCGGGGGCAGCGCAATGCTCAGGATGTTGAGCCGGTAGTAAAGGTCGGCGCGGAACGTGCCGGCTTCTACCGCGTCCGTCAACGCGCGGTGCGTGGCGGCCATCACGCGGATGTCGACGCGTGTGGGCTCGGTGGAACCCAGCCGCACCACTTCACGCTCCTGCAGCACGCGCAGCAGGCGGCTTTGCAGCGGCAGCGGCATCTCGCCGATTTCATCGAGGAACAGCGTGCCGCGGTGCGCGGCTTCAATCAGCCCGGTCTTGCCGCCCTTGCGCGCGCCGGTGAAAGCGCCCTCTTCGTAGCCGAACAGTTCGCTTTCGAGCAGCGCCTCGGGAAATGCGCCGCAGTTGATGGCGACAAATGGAAAATCGCGCCGCGCGCTGAGCTGATGCATGCCCTGCGCGACCATCTCCTTGCCCGTGCCGGATTCGCCCAGCACGAGCACGGTGGCGTCGGATTTGGCATAGCGACGCACCAGCGTGCGCACGCGTTCCATCGGCAACGATTCGCCCACGAGGTCTTCGAGCCGGTAGCGCGCGCTGAACTGCTGCGGGCGCTGGCGCGAGCGCAATGTGCGGTCCAGCCGCTCCACCGCGCGGGATTCCTGGAAAGTGAAGACCGTGCCTTCAGAGGCGCCGGTGCTCGTCAGCGGCCCACGGTGGATGACGTAATTCACGCCCCGCACGGTGCCCAGCGTGTCGCCGTCGGCATCGGGCAGCAAGCCGAACAGGCTGGGCGCGATGCTCAGCAGCGGTTGCCCGATTGCCTGTTTTGCCTCGATCCCCAATGCAGTGGCCAGCCGCTGGTTGATGGCCTCCACGCGGCCCTGCGCATCCAGCGCGACCACACCGTCACGCAGATGCTGCAGCAGGTTGTCCAGCCGCTGCCGGCGCAGCGTTTCGCGGCGTGTGGCCTGTACGACTTCGAGTGCGGTATCGAACGCCGCACGCACGGAGTCACGCGAATACAGGAACACGGCGTTCATGCCCGCCTGCGTTGCCAGGTCCGTCACCAGACCGGGGCCGACCACCACGCCCACGCCGCGATCGCGCAGGTCCAGCACGCAGCTCTCTGCGCCCTGGCGCGAGGTGTACGAGGCAAACACCACGTCCATGCCATAGGCGGCGACAAAGCGGCGCACCTCTTCGGGCGTGTCGCCGTGGGTGACGAGCGCCACCGATTCCGCATCGCGCCGGGCGCGGGCCAGCGCGTGCATCACGTCAAAACCCGTCGGGTTGATGACGACCACGGGCAGCGACAGACGCGGCTTCAAATATGCGCCGTTGGACCCGCCCGCCACCACCACGTCGGGCCGCTCTGTGCCGGCGGCGTCGATCTCGCGCACGATGTCTTCAAAGCCGCGCGTGATGACGCGCAGTTCGGCGCGGTCGTTGTACTCCGCGGCAATGTCGAGGAAGAGATCGCTCAGGCGGCTGATACCGCAGGCCCAGATGCGGGGGCGGTCGGTCAAGTCGGTTCCAGTAGGGCTCATGGTGCGGTGCGGCCAGAAAAACAGCAGTCTCGACATTATGCGCCGCGCGTTTCCACATTGAAATTGCAAATTTCATTTTTGAAATGATGTGCGCCCGGGCGTCAACGTCACATTCATACAAATCAAGGGGTTACGACGCCTCGCCTGGGTGGCCCGCTTCCTGCTCTCTTAGGCCGATCTTTCTGGAGCCACACATGAGCACAACGCAACGACACCCCACCAGCGCCGGCGCCAAATTCCGTGCCGCCGTGGCTGAATCCCAACCGCTGCAAGTGGTGGGCGCCATCACCGCCTACGCTGCCAAGATGGCCGAGCAGACCGGCTTCAAGGCCGTGTACCTGTCGGGCGGCGGCGTGGCTGCCAACTCGCTGGGCATTCCGGATCTGGGCATCAGCACGATGGAAGACGTGCTGATCGACGCGCGCCGCATTACCGATGCCGTGCAGATTCCGCTGATGGTCGACATTGACACGGGCTGGGGCGGCGCCTTCAACATTGCGCGCACCATTCGGTCGTTCATCAAGGCCGGTGTGGCCGCCGTGCACCTGGAAGACCAGGTCGGCCAGAAACGCTGCGGCCATCGCCCGGGCAAGGAAGTCGTTTCCATCGACGAGATGGTCGACCGCGTGAAGGCCGCCGTGGATGCCCGTACCGATGACGATTTCGTCATCATGGCCCGCACCGACGCGGCCGCCTCCGAAGGCCTCGACGCCGCCATCGAGCGCGCTGTTGCCTACGTGGAAGCGGGCGCCGACATGATCTTTCCTGAGGCAATGAAGACGCTGGACGATTACCGCCGCTTCAAGGCCGCAGTGAAGGTGCCCATCCTGGCCAACCTGACCGAGTTCGGCAGCACGCCGCTCTTTACCACCGACGAACTGCGCAGCGCCAATGTCGATATCGCGCTGTACTGCTGCGGCGCCTACCGCGCGATGAACGCAGCGGCGCTCAACTTCTATCAGACCGTGATGCGTGATGGCACCCAGAAGGCGGCCGTGGAAACCATGCAATCGCGCGCCGATCTGTACCAATATCTCGGCTACCACGCGTACGAAGACAAGCTCGACGCGCTGTTTGCCGCACAGAAATAACGCCTACGAATTCAACGCATTCAAGGAGACCACACCATGAGCGAAGCCGATAACAGCACGCCGAACGCCGGCGCTTTCAAGCCGAAGAAATCCGTGGCCCTGTCGGGCGTCACCGCCGGCAACACCGCGCTGTGTACCGTTGGCCGCACTGGCAATGACCTGCACTACCGCGGCTACGACATCCTCGACCTGGCCGGCGCGTGCGAGTTTGAAGAAGTCGCCCACCTGCTGGTGCACGGCAAGCTGCCCAACAAGGCTGAACTGGCTGCCTACAAGACCAAGCTGAAAGCGCTGCGCGGCCTGCCCGCCAACGTGAAGGCCGCCCTGGAATGGGTGCCTGCTTCTGCGCACCCGATGGACGTGATGCGCACGGGTGTGTCGGTGCTGGGCACCGTGCTGCCTGAGAAGGACGACCACGCCACCCCCGGTGCACGCGACATCGCCGACCGCCTGATGGCATCGCTCGGCTCGATGCTGCTGTACTGGTACCACTACAGCCACAACGGCAAGCGCATCGAAGTCGAAACGGATGACGACTCCATCGGCGGCCACTTCCTGCACCTGCTGCACGGGGTGGAACCGCCGAAGTCGTGGGTTGACGCCATGCACGTCTCGCTCAACCTGTATGCCGAGCACGAGTTCAACGCATCGACGTTCACCGGCCGCGTGATTGCCGGCACGGGCTCGGACATCTATTCGGCCATCACCGGCGCGATTGGCGCATTGCGCGGCCCGAAGCACGGCGGTGCCAATGAAGTCGCTTTCGAAATCCAGAAGCGCTACGACACCCCGGACGAGGCCGAAGCCGACATCCGCCGCCGCGTGGAAGCCAAGGAAGTCGTGATCGGCTTCGGCCACCCGGTGTACACCGTGTCGGACCCGCGCAACAAGGTCATCAAGGAAGTGGCGCGCAAGCTGTCGAAGGAAGCCAGCAATACCAAGATGTTCGACATTGCCGAGCGCCTGGAAACCGTGATGTGGGACATCAAGAAGATGTTCCCGAACCTGGACTGGTTCAGTGCCGTGTCGTACCACATGATGGGCGTGCCGACCGCGATGTTCACACCGCTGTTCGTGATCGCGCGTACGTCGGGCTGGGCAGCGCACATCATCGAGCAGCGCATCGACAACAAGATCATCCGCCCGAGCGCGAACTACACCGGCCCGGACGACCTCAAATTCGTACCGATCGGCAAGCGTCCGTAAGACCGCAACAGAAGGAACGTCAACCCCAGACCGTAGATGGTGTGGCCGTTGACGTTCCTGCCCTAGATGGCGCCTTGAATTTCTGTAAGCGGGCGGAAAGAAGACGGGAAACTGTTTGAGCGAAGCGAGTTTTTCCCGTCTCCGCCCGGTTACATAATTTCAAGGGGAAGTCGCCATCTCGGGCGCGCCTTTCTTTTGCTTACTTTTCTTTGGCAAGACAAAGAAAAGTGAGTCGGCCCCGGCAGGGGACGATACCCGGGATGGACCACAACCGCCCGCCCCCGATTAGGGGATGAAACAAGGGATGCACCCACACCATGAATACAGCACACCGCAAACCCCTCCCCGGCACCCAGCTCGACTACTTCGACGCGAGAGAAGCCGTCGAAGCCATCCAAGCCGGTGCCTACGACAAGCTCCCGTACACCTCCCGAGTCCTCGCCGAGAATCTGGTACGCCGCTGCGATCCTTCCACGCTCACCGATTCCCTCAAGCAACTCATCGAGCGCAAGCGCGATCTGGATTTCCCCTGGTTCCCGGCGCGCGTGGTGTGCCACGACATCCTGGGCCAGACCGCGCTGGTCGATCTGGCCGGCCTGCGCGACGCGATTGCCGACCAGGGTGGCGACCCCGCCAAAGTCAACCCGGTGGTGCCAGTGCAGTTGATCGTCGACCACTCGCTGGCGGTGGAATGCGGCGGCTTCGACCCCGATGCCTTCGCCAAGAACCGCGCCATTGAAGACCGCCGCAACGAAGACCGCTTCCACTTCATCGACTGGACCAAGCTCGCGTTCAAGAACGTCGACGTGATCCCGGCGGGCAACGGCATCATGCACCAGATCAATCTGGAGAAGATGTCGCCCGTCATCCAGGCGCACGACGGCGTGGCCTACCCCGACACCTGCGTCGGTACCGACAGCCACACGCCGCACGTGGATGCGCTGGGCGTGATCGCCATCGGCGTGGGCGGCCTGGAAGCCGAGAACGTGATGCTCGGCCGTGCCTCGTGGATGCGCCTGCCGGACATCGTTGGCGTGGAGCTGACGGGCCAGCGTCAGCCCGGCATTACCGCCACCGACATCGTGCTGGCGCTGACCGAATTCCTGCGCAAGCAGAAGGTCGTGGGCGCATACCTTGAGTTTTACGGCGAAGGTGCATCCAAGCTCACGCTGGGCGACCGCGCCACCATCTCGAACATGGCCCCCGAGTACGGCGCCACCGCGGCGATGTTCTCGATTGACGATAACACGCTCGACTACCTGCGCCTGACCGGCCGCACCGACGAGCAGGTCAAGCTGGTCGAGACGTACGCCAAGGCCGCAGGCCTGTGGTCCGACACGCTCAAGCACGCTGAATACGAACGCGTGCTGCGCTTCGATCTGTCGAGCGTGGTGCGCAACATGGCCGGCCCGTCCAACCCGCATGCGCGCGTGGCGACGACCGACCTGGCCGCCAAGGGCATCGCCGGCAAATGGGAAGAAACGCCGGGCCAGATGCCCGATGGCGCCGTCATCATTGCGGCCATCACGAGCTGCACCAACACCAGCAACCCACGCAACGTGATTGCCGCCGCGCTGCTGGCGCGCAACGCCAACCGCCTGGGCCTGACCCGCAAGCCGTGGGTAAAGAGCTCGCTGGCGCCAGGCTCCAAGGCCGTTGAGCTGTATCTGGAAGAAGCCGGCCTGAAGCACGAACTGGAAAAGCTGGGCTTTGGCATCGTCGCGTTTGCCTGCACCACCTGCAACGGCATGAGCGGCGCGCTGGACCCGAAGATCCAGCAAGAGATCATTGACCGCGACCTGTACGCCACGGCCGTGCTGTCGGGCAACCGCAACTTTGACGGCCGCATTCACCCGTATGCCAAGCAGGCGTTCCTCGCGTCGCCGCCGCTGGTGGTGGCCTACGCGATTGCGGGCACGGTGCGTTTCGACATTGAGCGCGACAGCTTCGGCACCGATGCCAACGGCAAGCCGATCCTGCTCAAAGACCTGTGGCCGACCGACGAAGAGATCGACGCCATCGTGCGTGCATCGGTCAAGCCGGAGCAGTTCCGCAAGGTGTACATCCCAATGTTCGAGCAGCGCAGCGAGTCCGTTGCCAACGTTAGCCCGCTGTACGCATGGCGCCCGCAGAGCACTTACATCCGCCGCCCGCCGTACTGGGAAGGCGCGCTGGCTGGTGAACGCACGCTCACGGGTCTGCGCCCGCTGGCCGTGCTGGGCGACAACATCACGACCGATCACCTCTCGCCGTCCAACGCCATTCTGGCCAGCAGTGCCGCTGGTGAATACCTGGCCAAGATGGGCCTGCCGGAAGAGGACTTCAACTCGTACGCCACGCACCGCGGCGATCACCTGACCGCGCAACGCGCGACGTTTGCCAACCCCACGCTCATCAATGAGATGGCCGTGGTCGATGGCACCGTGAAGAAGGGGTCGCTCACGCGCATCGAGCCCGAAGGCAAGGTCACGCGCATGTGGGAAGCGATCGAAACCTACATGGAGCGCAAGCAGCCGCTGATCGTGGTTGCCGGCGCCGACTACGGCCAAGGCAGCTCGCGCGACTGGGCGGCCAAGGGCGTGCGCCTGGCTGGCGTGGAAGCCATCGTGGCCGAAGGCTTCGAGCGCATCCACCGCACGAACCTGATCGGCATGGGCGTGCTGCCGCTGGAATTCAAGCCGGGCACCACGCGCCTCACGCTGGGCATTGACGGCACCGAAACCTTTGACGTGATCGGCGAACGCAAGCCGCGCGCAGACCTCACGCTGGTGATTCATCGCAAAAACGGCGAGCGCGTGGAAGTGCCGGTGACGTGCCGCCTGGATAGCGATGAGGAAGTGTCGATCTACGAAGCCGGCGGCGTGCTGCAGCGCTTTGCGCAGGACTTCCTGGAATCGAACAAGGAGGCGGCATGAGCCACCCGGCGCAAGTGAAGATTCCTGCCACGTACATCCGTGGCGGTACCAGCAAGGGCGTGTTTTTCCGTCTGCAAGACCTGCCCGAGGCCGCTCAGCAGCCGGGCGCCGCGCGTGACGCCTTGCTGATGCGCGTGATCGGCAGCCCCGACCCGTACGGCAAGCAGATCGACGGCATGGGCGGCGCCACGTCGAGCACCAGCAAGACGGTGATCCTCAGCAAAAGCACGCGCCCGGACCATGACGTGGATTACCTGTTTGGCCAGGTCTCCATCGACAAGCCGTTTGTGGACTGGTCGGGCAACTGCGGCAACCTCTCCGCAGCGGTCGGCCCGTTCGCCATCAGCAACGGGTTGGTCGATGCGAGCCGAGTGCCGCAAAACGGCGTCGCCGTCATTCGCATCTGGCAGGCCAACATCGGCAAGACCATCATCGCGCACGTGCCCATCACCAACGGCGCGGTGCAGGAGACGGGCGACTTTGAACTGGACGGCGTGACGTTTCCGGCAGCCGAAGTGCAGCTCGAATTCCTCGACCCCGCAGCCGAGGAAGACGGTGACGGTGGCGGCGCGATGTTCCCCACCGGCAACCTCGTCGACGATCTGGACGTGCCCGGCGTGGGCACGCTCAAGGCGACGATGATCAACGCGGGCATCCCGACGATCTTCATCAACGCAGAGGCCATCGGCTACACCGGCACCGAGCTGCAGGACGCCATCAACGGCGATGCGAAGGCATTGGCGATGTTCGAGACCATTCGCGCGCACGGCGCGGTGCGCATGGGCCTGATCAAGAGCATCGACGAAGCCGCCACACGGCAGCACACGCCCAAGGTGGCGTTCGTTGCGCCGCCAAAGGACTACGTGGCGTCGAGCGGCAAGAAGGTCGGCGCGGGCGATGTGGATCTGCTCGTACGCGCGCTGTCGATGGGCAAGCTGCACCACGCCATGATGGGCACGGCAGCGGTCGCCATCGGCACGGCAGCGGCCATTCCTGGCACGCTGGTCAACCTGGCGGCTGGCGGCGGAGAACGTGGTGCAGTGCGCTTCGGACATCCGTCCGGCACGCTGCGCGTGGGCGCGGAGGCCAAGCTGGTGGACGGCGAATGGACCGTGACCAAGGCCATCATGAGCCGCAGCGCGCGCGTGTTGATGGAAGGCTGGGTGCGCGTGCCGGGCGCTTGAGCCAGAGGGAGCGGGAAAGAAAAAGCCGTTCAGCATCGCGCAGAACGGCTTGAAGGATGGGCCAGCCTTGCTGGCCCATTTGCATTGCAGGAACGCAGTCAGTGCGTCAGGGCGCCGCCTATGGTGGTGAGTGCGCCGCCCACCGTGCCTGTCACCGGTGCCAGCGGCGTGGTGGCGCCCGTGGACGTGACGGAGGTGCCCACACTGGTGACCAGCGAGCCGATCGGTGCCGTGCCGCCAGCAGTCGGTGTTCCGCCCAACGCGCCGGTCACCGCACCCAGCGGGCTGCTGCCGCCTCCTGCGCCGCCCAAGGCATTCGTGATCGGTGCCAACGGGCTGCCCGATGCACTACCGCCAGACAGCGGGCCACCCAGTGCCGCCACCGTGTTGCCCGTGGCCGTGACCACGCCGCCCAGGCCCGAGACGCCCGGGGCGTTCGTGGCGGTCAGCGACGTACCGACGTGGGCCACACCGTCGCCCACCGTCTCCAACAGGTTCTTGGCGGGCGCGCCCAGGCCTGTTGTGTTACCCAGCGTCTGCGTGGCGGTGGTCACCTGCGAGGTGAGCGGCACCACAGCGGAACTGACCTGCTGCGTGACCTGCTCCACCGGCCCGGTCGACAAGGCCGTGCCAAGCGTGCCGCCCGCGCCCGCCACCGCCTGCCCAACCTGCGAAACCGCGCCGCCCACCGGCGACGTGACCGGCGACAGCGGTTGCAGCGGTCCGGAGCCGAGACTGCTCACGAGGCCGCCCGTTGCATCGACGGTGTTCCCGACCTGCGTCACCACGTTGCCGGTGCTCGATACCGTGGTGCCGACCGGATTCGAGCTGGTGCCGATGCTACCCAGGCCCGATTGCACCCCCGTGCCGAGCGCCGACACCGTATTGCCTACGTTGTCGACCACATTGCCCAGCGACGACGCACCCGGCAGATTGCTGCCGCCGACCGTCGACCCCAGGCTGCTGATGGCGTCCCCCGTGGCCGTCACCACCCCGCCGCTTTTGTAGGCGATGTCGCCGGTGGGCGTGGTGGATGCAGTCGTTGTCGTGCCACCCGAGCCGCCGGAACCGGAGCCGCCACCGTTGCTGGCAGAGCTGCCATCGCTGCCGGAGGTACCACTCATGTCGCCCGAGCCGGAGCTGGCGCAACCGCCCAGCACAAGCAGGCCCACCAAGGCCGCTGAAACCAGTGTCCCTCGTTGCAATGTCTTCATGTCTGCCTCCCGTTTTAAAAATGCGCTTGATAATGCGCACTTTTGCGTGATTCGATACTTTATCGGTGCGCTATCCGAATCACTGGATAGCGCGTTCAAATTAAGTCTATTCACCGATTCTGCGTCAATTGCAAACATTGTAAAACGCGGAGAAACCGCGCCCCGACGCCGGATTTACGTAGGATACCCACGTAAAACCGGGCATAGCGGGGGCCGCAAACGTTCTCGATATACGCGGGCACTTGCATGTGTTTTGAGGCAGCGTTCTAAATTACCCAAATTGAGTTAAATACCGGCGACTGGATTATCGGGTTGCCGAACGAATGGCAGGCGGGGCAGCCGCAAACCGGCGGGGCGTTTCGGGGCGGCGGCATCAAAGTGATGGCGCTCGATAACGATGCCGCGTGCGGGCGCCCCCTCGATGAAGTGCTCGACCATCTCGCGCACGTCCGGATCGATGTAATCCGCTCGGGCACCGTCGACGATGAGCGTGGCGTGATCCGGCACCTGCGCCAGATAGCGCTTGAGCGGCACCTTGCCCATGAATGACACATCCTTGCGGAACGACAGCAGGAAGTGGTCATGATGGCGCGCCATGACAATCGTGCGGCGCAGGTTGGCGCGAATCGCCAGCGCGATGCTCAGCGCAATGCCGATCACGATGCCGATCAGCAAGTCCGTCAGCAGCACGCCGACGATGGTGGCAATAAAGGGCGCAAAGCGATCCCACCCCTGCCGCGCTACCGCCACGAACAGCGACGGCTTGGCCAGCTTGTAGCCGGTGAAGATCAGGATGGTGGCCAGGCACGCCAGCGGAATCAGATTGACGATGGCGGTGAGCGCAAACACGCTCGCCAGCAGCAGCGCGCCATGCACGACGGCCGACCAGCGGCTCTGCGCGCCCGCATGCACGTTGGCCGAACTGCGCACGATGACGGACGTGATCGGCAGCCCGCCAAGCAGGCCAGCCACCAGGTTGCCCACGCCTTGCGCCTTCAGCTCGCGATCTGGCGATGCGGCACGTTTCTTTGGGTCGATCTGCTCGACGGCTTCCAGGCACAGCAGCGTTTCGAGGCTGGCCACGATGGCCAGCGCCATCGCTAGGCGCCAGACATCCGGATTGCCCAGTGCCCCGAGCGTGGGCGACTCAAGCGCATCGAGAAACGCCCCGAACGACGCGAGCGACGGCAGATCGACACGATGCTCAGCCGGCACTGCAATGCCCGGCGCCACCACCTCAAGGAGCGACGTCACGCCAATGCCGAGTGCCACCACAACAAGCGGCGAAGGCAGCGCGCGCACCAGCGTGAATCGCCGCAGCATCGGCGTATCCCAGCCGATGAGCACGGCGGCGGAGAGCAGCGTCACCAGCATCGCCGTGACCGAGAACGCGCCAAACGGCGTGGCGAGCGTGCCGGCGCCGGCAGCGGCATCTCCGCTTGCCATCCCAAGTGCGAGCGGCACCTGCTTGATGATCAGCAGCAGCCCGATCGCCGCGAGCATGCCCTTGATGACCGACGACGGCACATACGCCGCAAAGCGCCCGGCGCGCAGCACGCCGAACACAAACTGCAGCGCGCCCGCCAGCGCCACGGCCATCAGAAATGCCGAGAAACCGCCCAGCTTGGCAATGCCGTCCACAACGATCACGACGAGGCCCGCGGCCGGGCCGCTCACGCTCAGTTGCGAGCCGCTGAGCAGCGCGACCACCAGGCCGCCGATCATGCCGGAGAGCAGCCCGGCAAGCGGGTCAACGCCCGATGCATTGGCAATACCCAGGCACAGCGGCAGGGCGACAAAGAACACGATGACCCCGGCGAGCATGTCGCGCGGGAAGAAAGCCGGTGAGGTTGGTGTCTGCATGGTTGTTGGAGTTGTATGAACTGCGCACGCGCGAACGCCTGCCTGCGGGCGGGGGGCACCGCCGGCATGCGTCAGGAGAGAAAGCGTCAGGAAACGGCGGCAGCCACAAACGCCGCCGCCGGTCGGGTTAAGCGATGGCCTCGGCGGGCATCAGGATGTCGCCGCGGGTGGCGTGTTCCGCATCGGGATCGCCCGAAGCCAGCACGCGGATGTGTCCATCGGCCAGGCCGAAGATCCAGCCGTGTATGCGCGGCGGGCGTTCTGCCTCGCGCACGATGGGGCTCTCGCGCAGGCAGCGCACCTGTTCGAGCACGTTGAGTTCGGCCAGGCGATTGACGCGCGCATCCAGATCGGACACGGCATCGAGTTCTGTGCGGTGACGGCCGGCCAGTGCGCACAGCGGCGCAATGCGGCGCGCCACGTGCGGCAAACCGTCGGGCGGCGGCAGCAGCGACGCGCGCACGCCACCACAGCCGTCATGCCCGCACACGATCACGTGCGCGACTTTGAGCACGCGCACCGCATATTCCAGCACGCTCATCGTGTTGTCGTCCGCCGGGCAAACAAGATTGGCGATATTGCGATGGACGAATAAATCGCCCGGGTTGGAATGCGTAATGGTTTCAGCAGGCACACGGCTATCTGCACAGCCGATCCATAACACCTGGGGTTGTTGGCCTTGGGCCAAACGTGAAAAGAATCCGGGATCACGTGCGGCAGTTTCGTGCGCCCACGCGACATTCTCGACAAGCATGCGTTTCGGTCGATGCATTGGTATGGCTCCTGCGGAATCTGCGAGACCGCTGCAGGCCGGAAACCCAGTTGGGCGGGTGTTCTCGGCAACGTTGCAGTGCAGCGGAAACGTTACGAAAACCATCGTATGAGAAAGGTTCCCGCTGTGCCAGTGAGGGCATCGACGCCAAATCGGATTGAATATGCACCGATAATGCGCATGCCCTGCGTAACTGTGTCGCACCGATTATCTGCAATCGGGAAACTGCGTGCAGTTATTCCACTGCCCAAGTTATCTATCCGAAATATTTAATTCCTGGATCGGAAAATATTCCATCACAGGTGAATGACCAGCCCCGTCGATCCACCGCGTGGGTGCCCGCATTTGGGGCACGTTTTCTAAGCCGATCAACAGCTTGCGCCTTAGCCTAGGCGAACTTGCGCAACGGCTTCGCGCCATTGCGTGAACCGCTGGGCACGCGCTTGCGCATCGCCATCGTCGCGGCCGTAGCGCAGGGCAACGTAGCCGGCGGCTGCATTGCGCAACGCCTGCGCCGCTTGTGGAAACTGCACGGCGGCGCGCTCGGCGTAGGCCATCGGGCCTTCTGCCGGGCCGCGCGCGCAACCATGCCGCGCCAGCCGGTCACACAGGCGCTGCCACTGGGCCTGCACCGGGTCGGGCTTGGGCTTGCGCTGCTGCCACAAGAGCGGCAGCGCAGCGAGGAGGAACAAACCCGACACGCCCCACAGCACCGCGCGAGGGTCCGCAGCATCCAGCCCCAGCCACGCAAACAGGCGCGCCTGGCGGCTGCGGTCGTAGCCAAGCACCCAACTGTTCCAGCCACTGATGAGGCCATCGAGCCCCCAGCGCACGCTGCGCAGCCAGCGGGGCTCTTCTGCGCGGCGCGAGCGGAATTCACTGGCCGGCACGGCGGCGGCCAGGCCACGTTCGACGCGTTGCGGCGCAACGGCGGCGGTTGGGTCCACACGCACCCAGCCGCGTCCGTCGAGCCACACCTCAGCCCAGGCATGTGCATCGGACTGGCGCACGATGATGTCACCGCTCACGGCATTCACCTCGCCGCCGAGGTAGCCCACCACCACACGCGCCGGCACACCTGCCGCGCGCATCAGGAAGACGAAGCTGCCTGCGTAGTGCTCGCAGAAGCCACGGTGCGTGCGGAAGAGGAAATCGTCGATCTGCTGATCCTGCAGCGGTTCCGGCTCAAGCGTGTAGGCAAACGGTGCGCGGCCAAACAGCTTGAGTGCGGCCGATACGCGCTCAGGCGGCGGCAGCTCTGCCCATTGCGCTGCCAGTGCACGAGCTTGCGGATTGCCCGCCGGCAACGCCAGCGCCATCTGCTGCGTAAGCGGGTCGAGCGGGCGGGCGTCGTCGGTGCGACTGCGCTCCGGCAGACGCGAGCGCGCGTGATAGCGCACGCGCTGGTCGAGCGGTTGCGTGCTGATGAACTCGCCGTCGATGCTGCGGCCGGTGCCGTCGCGCGCCTCGATCGACTGGCCGCGATCGAGCGCAAACAGCCAGCGCTGGCGTGTCGGCTCCAGCGTGATGTTGTAGTCGAATACGCCCGGCGCGCCGCTAATTGCGTCCGCAGAATTGGGTACGCTTTCTGCTGCAGGACGTTGCCGCATCGACGCGGCCGTCCATGTCTGGCCGTCAAAACGCCACAGCACCATGCCGCGCCAGTAGAGCGTATCGAGCGGTGGCGGCGCGCCGGAAAAATCGACACGGAAGGCAAGCTCGTCCGAAAGGATCAACTGGCCGACGGAGCCGGGCGCCATGCGGTCAGACAGGCCGCTGACGGCGGTATCAGCAGTTTGCGGCAGGCGCCACAGCGGATGATCCAGCCGCGGGAACAGCAGGAACAGCACCGCCGCGCACGGCAAACCCATGAGCACCAAACGCGCCAGCACACGCGCGGGGGATACGCGCGCACGCGCCTGCGGATGCAGCAGCAACAGCCAGTTGCGCAACAGCAGCGCCACGGTCGCCAGCATGGTGGCGGCCAGCCAGGGCGGCTGATCAAACAGCACCTGCGAGAGCAACAGGAAGCAGCACAACTGTGTGACGAGCACGCCGTTGCGCACGGTGTGCGACTCCATTAGCTTGAGCACGAGAAACGCGCCAAGCAGCGCCACCGACAAGTCACGCCCGATGTTTCCGCCGGTGCGCATGGCGAGTGCGAGCGTCACGACAAGCGTGGCCACGCCCGTCAGCCCCAGCAACCACTTGCCCGGCAACGGCGCGCCCCGCACCCACAGCAGCGCGCGCCAGAGCAGCAGCACGCCGAAGACGGCGCAGGTCACCAGTGGCAGCGCACGCAACAGCGGCACGAGCACGACAGCAAGCTGCGCAATCAGCCAACCGTGCTCGCGATGGGTCAGCGCGCGGGCCGAGCCAAAGGCGGCCGCTTCGGTGCCGATGGTGGCAGTGGTCATGTGGCTTCGCCTTCCGCTTCCGGCAGCGCAGGCTTGCCCCATAGCGCCAATGCACGCAAACATGCATCCCGATGCGCAACACCCCGCGCCGGGCCAATGACAACACCCGGCAGGCTCAGCGTGTATTCGGGCTCATCGCCGGCAGGCGCATGCTCGGCGGCCAGCACCCAGGCGCACAGGCGCGACAGGCGTTGCTCCACGTTCATCGAGGGCGGCAGTGCTTCCCACGCGAGCACGCATTGCGCGTGGCGCGCTTGCTGGCCGGTGCGGCTCATCCATGTGTCGAGCCGCGCGCTGTGTTTCCAGGCAATGCTGCGCAGTGCGTCGCCGGGGCGGTATGTGCGCAGCTGGTCTGCGGCCTCTTCGACATGGGTACGGGCGGCGCGCGTGTCGTCTTCGTCGCCAGGGTCGGGCGCAAAGCTGGCGGGCAGCGGCGGCGCGGAAGGTTCCGGCGCCGGATAGACGAGCAATGTCAGCGGCGCGTCTGCATAGCTCCATGCGCGAAACAGACCGAGCGGAAAACGCGTCGACACCGTCAGGCGCGGCAACTTGAACCAACCGCGCGGCTGATCGGCGAAAGACAACGCGGCCACGATGGCGTCCTGCGCATCGAGCGATGTTTCCACCGCGGCGGCTTGCGCGGCGCTCACATCCACACCCACACGCGCCCACGAGGTGACGTTGGCCAATGCCACGCCAACATTCAAAGCATGCCCGGCAAACACGGCATCGCCCGCCGCGCCGCGCACTTCCAGATCAACGAGGTTGCGATGTGTCTGCCACATGGCGGACGCGGCCACGCCGGCCAGCACGAAGGTCAGCAGAAAACCGAGGCTCACGTTGTAGTTGAGCGAAGTGAGCAGCATCACCATCAGCAGCAGCGCAAAGCCGCCGCCGGCCGCGGTGGGCAGGATGTAGACGTGATTGCGGTCCAGGCGGATGCGGCCTTCGCGCGGCGTGCGCGGCCGTTGCAGAAAGCGTTGCACACGCGCCCGCGCAAAGCGGATGCCGGGCAGCATCGCCAAGCCCGCACCCAGCACACGCAATGGCACGAGCAGCAGAGAAGTGAACCGCGCCATGGCGCTGTACTTAGGGAATGGCGACCGTGTCGAGCAGCCGCTGCGCCAGCGCGGTGGCCGACAGCGTGCCGCCCATGGGCAGCAACCGATGCGCCGCCACGGCCTTGAATACGGCTTGCACGTCTTCGGGCAGCACGGCATCGCGGTCATCGATGAGCGCCCAGGCACGCGCGGCCGCCAGCAACGCCAGCCCGGCGCGCGGCGACAGACCCATCTGCACCTGTGCATCGGTGCGCGTGGCATTCACCAGTGCGAGCACATAGTCGACCAGCGCCGGTGCCACGTGCACGGCATCGGCAGCCGTCTGCAAGGCGATGACCTGCGCGGCGCTTAGCACCGGCTCGATGTCTTGCGGCGCACCACCGCCGAGGTACAGCGCACGTTCGGAACTTTGATCGGGATAACCCAGCGACAGCCGCATCGTGAAGCGGTCCAGCTGCGATTCCGGCAGCGGATGCGTGCCGATCTGGTTCAGCGGGTTCTGCGTGGCGATCACGAAGAACGGCTCGGGCAGCGGATACGTCGCCCCGTCATGCGTGACCTGCCCTTCGGCCATCGCTTCGAGCAGCGCGCTTTGCGCCTTTGGCGTGGCGCGGTTGATTTCATCGGCCAGCACCACCTGCGCGAACAGCGGGCCCGGGTGGAATTCGAACGCGCCTTTTTCTTTCACATAGATCGATACGCCGATCAGGTCGGTCGGCAGTAAATCGCTTGTGAACTGCACCCGCTGGTATTGCAGCCCGAGCGTGCGAGCCAGCGCATGCGCCAGCGTGGTCTTGCCTACGCCCGGCAGGTCTTCCAGCAGCAGGTGCCCGCGTGCGAGCAAACACGCCAGCGCCAGACGGATCTGCAGTGGCTTGCCGAGCACGATGCGATCGAGCGCGCGTTGCGCCTGCGACAACGCAGCCGGCAAGGTGAGCGGGGTAGCGGATGTCGTACGAACGGGAGACAGCGGGACTTGGTTGGGCGTCATCAAGGTGCAGCCAAGGCAACAATGCCAGCGAGTGTAGCGGCATCGCACGACACCCGCGCGCCCATATCTCGTGTGCGTGAGTGCGCTACAACATCAGTCCGGTTTGCGCGCGGGGATAGCCGCATCGAGCAACACGCGTGCCGTGCGCGGCAGGCTCTTGATGAGGCGCGGCGCATCGGTGCCGAAGGTCTGGCTGGCGGTGTAGGCGCCTTCGATCAGGAAGGCCAAGTCGTCGGCCAGCGCATCGGGATCGGTCGCACCGGCGGCTTGGGCACGGTCACGCAGGCGGGTGAGCAGCAGCGCCTTGTTGCGCTGGACAAACTGCCGCGCCGGATGCGTCAGATCCGGAAACTCCGCCGCCACATTCACGAACGGGCAGCCCCGATAGCCGGGGCGTGAGGCGCGTTCGGATACATCGATGAAGAACTGCAGCAGTTGCGCGCGCGCGTCGTCCGGGTGCTTGGCCACGCTCGCGTTGAAGTAGCCCCAGAAGCTCTCGTCGCTGCGCTCCAGGTAAGCGATGACGAGATCGTCCTTCGACTTGAACTGGCGGTACAGGCTCATCTTGTTGACGCCGGCCTTCTCCACCACGGCCTCGACGCCCACGGCCCGCACGCCTTCGTAGTAAAACAGTTGACGAGCCGCTTCGAGCAGGCTGGCGTGCGCGTCCTCGCCGCTGATGCGACGCGGCGTCGGTTTGGGTTGATCAACGGTGGACAGCGCGCGAGGTCCGCGGCGGTTGGGCGTGGCCATGGTGATGCTCCTGCAAGCGCGGTGGGGCACAAAGCCCCAGCTACGCCGGTGTCATTCGAATGCTGCTTGACATGTTACCGACCGGTACCTACTATCGCAACCACGTTGTTACCGACCGGTAACGAATGCGATATTGTCGCCCCAACAAGAATCGAAAGAATCGGACAGCCCATGCAGCGACTTGCCCGCCTCATCGCCCCCCGTTTCCACTACAGCTGGCTTGCGCTGGCGGTGGTGTTCCTGATCCTGCTGTGCGCTGCCGGCACGCGCGCCACGCCCAGCGTGATGATGCTGCCGCTCGAGCACGAATTCGGCTGGAGCCGCAGCACGATCTCGCTGGCCATCTCAATCGGTATTGCCCTGTATGGGCTGACGGGGCCGTTTGCAGCGGCGTCGATGCAGTATTTCGGCATCCGCCCGACGGTGCTCGGTGCGCTGGCGGTGCTGATTTCCGGCACGGCACTCTCGGCGATGATGCACGAGCCGTGGCAGATGGTGCTGCTGTGGGGCGTGATGGTGGGCGGGGGCACGGGGGTGGCGGCCATCACGCTAGGCGCAACGGTGGTCAATCGCTGGTTCACTTCGCATCGCGGGCTGGCCATGGGCATCCTGACGGCCAGCTCGGCCACGGGGCAGCTTGTGTTCCTGCCGATGATGGCCGCAGTGGTCGAGAGCTACGGCTGGCGCCCGGTGGTGCTGATCGTGGCCGGCGCGCTGACGCTGCTGTTGCCGGTCGTGTGGCTGCTGCTGCCGGAATCGCCCAAGAGCGTCGGCCTGCGCACCTATGGCGAACCTGCCGATACGCCGGAAGTCGATCCAGGCCCGCGCGCCAACCCGATCACCCTGGCCATGCAGACGCTCGTGCAGGCCGCACGCAAGCGCGATTTCTGGCTGCTGTTTGCCAGCTTCTTCATCTGCGGTGCGAGCACCAACGGCTACATCGGCACGCACTTCATTGCCATGTGCGCAGACCACGGGTTCTCTGAAGTGAAGGGCGCGAGCCTGCTCGCCGCGATGGGGATTTTTGACCTGGTGGGCACCACGCTGTCGGGCTGGCTGTCCGACCGCTACAACAGCCGCGTGCTGCTGTTCTGGTACTACGGCCTGCGCGGCCTGTCGCTGATCTACCTGCCGTATGCGTTCGGCTTCGAGTTCTTCGGCCTGCCGGTGTTCGCGATCTTCTACGGCCTGGATTGGATTGCCACCGTGCCGCCCACCGTGCGCCTGACCAACGACGTGTTCGGCAAGGCCGCAGCGCCCATCGTGTTCGGCTGGATCGTCGCGGGGCATCAGTTGGGCGCGGCATTCGCCACGCTGGGTGCGGGCATGATGCGCGCTTCGCTGGGCAACTACACGCTCGCTTCCATGATTTCGGGCGGGCTGTGCGTGGCGGGCGCCTTCCTGGTGCTGCGCATTCACCGCACGCCCAAGCAAGATGCCGAGCGCGCGGGTCAACCGGCTACCGCGTAATCAAGGTTTCAGAAAACCGTACCTGGCCAGCACCGCCTGGCCGGCGGGCGACAGCACATACGCCACGAAGTCGGCCGCCGGTTGCAGCTGCTTCGTGCCCGAGGTCACAGCGATCGGGTACGTGAGCGGTACATTCAGCGGCACGGGGCTCGCCACCTTCACCTTGTCAGCGGCGATGGCGGCATCGGTGGAGAACACCAGGCCGGCCTCAACCTCGCCGCGGGACACATAGTCCAACGCCTGCCGCACGTTCTGCGCCAGCACCGCCTTGGCCTCCACCGGCTCCCACAGTTTGGCCGCTTCCAGCGCACGCTTGGCATAGCGGCCCACCGGCACCGACGCTGGATTCCCGATCGCCACGCGTTTCACTTCGGGCCTCGTGAGATCGGCCAGCGCATGCACGGGCACCGTGCCCGTGGCGGGCACGATCAGCACGAGCTGGTTGGCAACAAAGTCGTGGCGCGTCTCGGCCTTGATGACTTTCTCGGCCACGGCCTTGTTCATCGCCTCCTGATCGGCGGAGGCAAATACGTCAGCGGGGGCGCCCTTCACGATCTGCTGCATCAGCACGTCGGACGCGCCGAAGTTGAGCACGACCTTGGTATCCGGGTGCAGCACTTCGTACTGCTGCGCGATCGTCTTGAAGGCGTTGGTCAGGCTGGCGGCCGCCGAAACCACAAGGTCCGCCGCATGCGCGGGCGCTGCCAAGCCCAGCGACAACGCGGCGGCCAGACCAATGGTGCGCACATGCGCGCGCGGCAAGAAACGTTGCATGACAGACCCGGGAAAGTGGATGGATGACCGCCCGTAATATACGAGTCGATATAACGCTCGGTCAATGAGCGGTGGCACATGTCCGGTATCACCGATGCCGAGCCTGTGTCTCGTCACCTCGCTACCGCCGCGGACTCATCAGCGATTCATAAGCAAAACTCAAGATTCCTCAGGCTTGCGCAAAGGCGGCAATGACGATGCTAGCCTCTCGCTTACCGATAGACGGGCGCCAGAACAGCGCCGTAATCGAGACACAAACAACAGCAGGCAGCGCACCAGTGGCTTGATCAAAGCCCCGGCATGCATGCCGCATCTCCACGCAGAAGTACCGAGCAATGCGCCGGCCGTTCTCGTGGTTCGGGATATCTGAATTGGGGGGAACAGGCATGGAGCCGCTCGCACCGGGCCACGCGCGCGTGGATCACCGACGTGGCAGCATCTCATTGCAGCATCTTGATGAAGGTCTGCAACGCCGGCTGCGCGCAGGAATCAGCGCGCTTGTCGGCCGCTCGCTCTATCAATGGGATGAAGTCCTGCCCGGCCAGGCCGATGTGGTGGTACTCGCCCCCGGGTCGGCCGATGCGGTCGCTGCGGCCCCCGTTAAGATCTGGCTCGACGAGACACCACAATCCAGCCACGGCGACGACGCGTTCCACTTACCACTTGGGTTCAGCCTACCGGACCTCTGGGTGACGCTGGATCGCGTCGCGCTGCGTCTGATGGACAAACCCGCGCGTCCGAGCCCCGCAGCCGTCGAATCTCTCCCCACGCAAATCACTGAGGCGAGCCCCGAGCCGACCTACCGCCTGCTGCGCTGGGTCACGCTCGAGATGCATCTGCAGGCGCTGCGTTTCCGGCGAGCGATGGCAACCATGACCAATCGCGCGGTCAGCCTGCGTTGGCTGACGACGGACGGCGGACTCGAACAGGAAGAGGCCCGCCTGCTGCTGCGTACGCTCAATCGGCTTGGCGCCCTGCAGATCGACGTGCACCGCGATGCCCCGTTGGCGACCGCGCCCGCGAACGCAAGCGTTTCCCACAGCCGCTTCTTCGACGTCGTCGGGCGCTGGCTGCGAACGTCTCGCCATCAGCTACAAGGCCGACCCTGAATGCATCGCATTGGCATCTTCGGCCCGATGGGCATCGGCAAGACAACAGCCATTCGCACGCTCTGCGGTGAGGTGACCATCGATTGCGATGTGCCCAATCTTGATCGCCACGCGTCCGCCAAGGCCACCACAACCGTTGGCGTCGACTTCGGCGAGGTGGATCTGGGCAATGGCGAACTGCTGCAGATCTACGGCAGCCCCGGGCAGGACCGTTTCGATTTCCTGCGGGATTGGCTCATCTCCGTCATCGCCGGCGCGATCGTCATGGTTGACGTCAACGCGCCCGACGTGGGCGAGCGTTGCATTCCCCTGCTGCGTCGCATCGCCTCGGAACCCGCGCAGCCATCCACGCTGGTGCTTGTGGCGCGGCCGGCCACGCCCGCTCGGGTCGATGCGTTCTCCGCCCAGCTCAGCCAGGTGCTCGGGCGAGCCATTCCGGTGGTCATGGCCGATGTCCGCGAGCGGGCACAGATGCTCGATATCGTCGAAATCATGCTCTACACCCTGCAAACATGAACGCAGCAGCATCCCCCGTTCCAGCCGAACTCACGCACGCCGCCACGGCGGTGCTGACCAGGTACGCCGATGCGCTACCCGACCTGTCCGCCGCGACGCTCTGTACGCTCGACGGCTTCACGATTGCCTCTGCACTGGACCCAACACGCTATAGCGCGGCGCGCCTCTCGGCCATGACGAGCACGGTCATGTCGGTGGTCCGTGCACTGGGGCGCGAAATGCGCTTCAGCACCTGCCACCGGATGGTGCTTGAAACCGACATGGGGACCATGGTGTTCCAGCCGGTCCGCCAGTCCGCGATCGTGCAAGTGTGCATGGCGAACCGGCACGATGCCGTGCTCGGGCGCGCCCTATGGGAGGCCAAGCGCATCGCAGAAGAACTCGCTGCGCTGCCCGCCATGTCTTTGCTGCACCGACCCGCCTAGCCGCACTGGCCGCGGTCGCACCGATTTCATCGCCACAACCTACTCACACCATCGGGGGAGTCAAATCATGAGCAATCTCAACAGTTCCATTACCCATCTCGCAACCTTCGACGGAGCAATGTGCGCCATGCTGGTCGACAGCGCCAGCGGCATGATCCTCGCATCGGCAGGCGATGGGATCGACCTCGAACTCGCCGCGGCGGGCAATACCGAGGTGGTTCGCGCCAAGCTCAAGACCATGCAGGCACTCAAGCTGGACGATGTCATTGACGACATCCTGATCACGCTCAGCAAGCAGTACCACATCATTCGCCCCGTCGCGAGCAAACCCGGACTGTTCCTCTACGTCGTGCTCGACAAGAACAAATCGAACCTGGCGCTGGCGCGGCGCAAGGTTCAGGAAATCGAACAGGCCCTGAGCTTTTGATCGGTTGGGTGCCCGCGGCACACCGCATCACTGATGCGGACGGGCGGCTTCGTCAATGCAATCGGCAAGCCGCCCAGCAATGGGCTGACGGCTGTGGCGGGGGCGTTCGATCAGGCCGATCTCGCGGTAAAACGTGTCGTCACCCAAGCTGATGGCACGTGTGCCGGGCGGCCAGGTGGCTTGCGCGGCGGTCTGCGGGGCAAGTGCGACGCCCTGCCCGCGTGCGACGAGCTGCGTCATGCCTTGCAACTCGTCGAGTTCGATCACGTCGTGCGTGGTGATGCGCTGGTCGCGCAGGAACTGGTCGACGCGGCGGCCGCCGAACGAGCGGCGGTCGTAGCGGATGAACGGTTGACGCGTGAGCAACGCGCGCCAGTCATCGCCGGGCACGCTGGCGGGCACCAGCAGCACGAACGGTTCGGCAACCAGCGTGCGCCACTCCAGATCGGCCGGCACCGCGAACGGGGGGCGGATCAGCACGGCGAGGTCGATCTCGCCGGCATCCACCAAGCCAAGCAAGTCAAGTGAGACGCCCGGCACGATGCGTGCACGGCAATGCGGGAATTCACTGCGAAACTGCACCAGCGCATCCACCAGAAACGACGTCTGCACCGAAGCAATCGCGCCGACGCGCACCAGGCCGCGTTGCTCGTTGCCGCCTGCCTGGTCGCCCAGACGGGCATACAGCGTGACGATGTGTTCTGCCAGCGCCAGCGCATCGCGCCCGGCGGCGTTGAGCGTGGCTGAGCGGCCCGTGCGGTCAAAGAGCGGGAAGCCGAGCGACGCTTCCAGACGCTGGATCTGCGCGCTCACCGCCGACTGCGTCAGGCCGATACGATCGCCTGCGCCCGCAAAGGTGCCGTGCCGGGCAACGGCGATGAAGGTCTTGAGTTCTCGAAGCATGGAGCGCGCGCATCAGTGGAGAAGCGCAAGGATACGCGCGCCGCGCCGGCTCACTTGGCAAACAGCGACGCCATATTGGCAAACGCCTTGATCTCCATGGCATTGCCCGAGGGGTCGAGGAAGAACATCGTGGCCTGCTCGCCCACTTCACCCTTGAAGCGGATGTGCGGCTCGATGATGAACTCGATGCCGGCTGCGCGCAGCTTGTCGGCTGCCGCTTCCCATTCAGGCATCGACAGCACTACGCCGAAGTGCCGCACCGGCACGTTGTCGCCGTCGACGGCGCTGGTCTTGCGGTGGCCGATTTCGTCCGGCGCGAGGTGGGCAACGATCTGGTGGCCGTAGAAATTGAAATCCACCCAGTCCGGCGAACTGCGCCCCTCCGGGCAACCGAGGATGTCGCCATAGAAGGCGCGCGCCGCAGCAATATCGTGGACAGGAAAAGCCAGGTGAAACGGTGCAAGCACGGGTGTGACGTCGCTCATGGTGGGGGCAAAGGCGGCAGGGATTGAACAAGGCGGCACCGGCACGCAGGTGCGGGGCACCCACACACCAGGCCACGCGGATGAGTCTATGCGCATCCATTCATCCACAAAAGCGATGATTTTTTGCGATGAGCACCATAAATATCGATGAATCAGCCAAAAAAGAAGCCGCCCAACGGCGGCGAAAGAGACACACGGTAAGCGCGCCTGCATGAGGTGCAGGGCCGCAAAGCTCGGAATTTCAGGCGAAAACGAACGGCGTCATGACCGTTTCAACATCGGCCAACGGCAGGCGCACGGTGCAGACGGTGGCATCTCCCGGGACATTGGCAACGTGGAAACCCGCATCGCGCGCCAGGCTGATCATTCGGCGGTTGATGGACAGCACCTCGCCGAAGACTTCACGCGCGCCGCACACCCGGGCCGCACGGACCAGCGTGGCAAACAGGCGCCGCCCGACGCCCTTGCCCTGCCACGCATCGGCCACCAGCATTGCAAATTCGGCCACACCGTCTTCCACGACGAAGCGGCCATCGGCGATGAGGTCTTCGCCGGTGCCGTCGGGGCGCGCCACGCTCACGACCAGCGCCATGTGGTTCACGTAATCGATTTGCGTGTAAGCGGCGAGCATCTCGTCGGTCAGCCGGCCCCCGCCCACCAGGAACCGCGCATAGCGCGACTCGGACGACAGCCCCTCTACCAGGGCAGCCTCAAGCGGGGCGTCTTGCGGCAGAATCGGGCGCACTGTGGCGATGGAGCCGTCGTGCATGGTCCAGCGGTCGATCCATTCGGCGGGGTAACGGTGGATGGTGTAAAGCATGGGGATCTCCTCACGCGATGGATCGTTGTTATTGACCGCCAGCACGGGATCACCGCCTGACTTTCTAATTTGAAGCTAGATTAGCAGAAACCCTGACTTTTGCAAGTAAAGTCAGAATTGACTATGCTTTTGCCATGAGAATCCCGGAACCCTTCCCCGTCCCAGCGGCGTCGGAGCTTGTGACGTCGATGGAAGAGCCCTGCTCGATCGCGGCCGCCGTGTCGATCGTCGGCGAGAAATGGACGCTGCTCGTGCTGCGCGAGGCGTTCTCGGGCGTGACGCGGTTTGATGAGTTTTTGCGCCGCACGGGGTGCTCGTCGGCGATCCTGTCGTCGCGGCTCAAGGCGTTGGTGACGTACGGCATCCTGCGGCGCGTGCCGTATCAGGAGCCGGGCGACCGCGTGCGCGATGCCTACCGGCTCACGCGGGCGGGCGTCGACCTGCTGCCCGCCATCGTCGCGCTGATGCAATGGGGCGACCGCTACCTCACGCCCGACGGCGAAGGCCCGATCCTGTTGCGCGACCGCGAAAGCGGCACGCCGATCCACGTGGCGCTGGTCAATGCGCTGGGCGAGCCCGTTGCGCCCAAGAACTCGATGCGCGAGCGCAATCCCCGTTATGGGCAGGGGGAAAGTCCCGCTGCAACGGCCGCTGATACACCGCCTGCCAACGGGTAACACACAACTTTACAGGCCCGGAAAAACGCCCTATCGTCGCGGATGAATGGGCAAACGGCCGCGTTCGACCCGCCTTTCCAACGCATTCCGCGCCGTTGTGCCATCGGCTGATGGCCGCCCCTCTTGATTTCGCCCTCGACCTCGCTGCTCACGCCCGGAACCACGACTGCCATGCCTGATGCCGTGGTACCGCTCTACCACCAGATCTACGTCGTCCTGCGCCAACAGATTCTTGAGGGCCGGTTCAGTGACGGCCCGATGCCGGGCGAGATCGAGCTGGCCCGCCAGTTCGGCGCCTCGCGCGTCACGATGCGGCGCGTGTTCGACTACCTCGTCAAGGAAGGTCTGGTGCGCCGCCATCGCGGCATGGGCACGTTTGTCGTCAAACCCGATGACCCGGTGACGATGGGCGGCGGCGCCCAGACGCTGCTGCAGAACATCATCGACGTGGGCGAGCGCACCTCCGCCGTCGTCGTCGAATTTGAAGACGTGCTGGCCCCGCCCGACGAGGCCAAATGCCTGGAAATCGCACCCGGCACGCCGATCAAGAAACTCGTGCGCGTGCGCCACCTGGAAGACACGCCCATGGCGCTGATCACCACGTGGCTGCCGCTGGACGTGACAAGCAAGCTCACGCTGGACCGCCTGGCGAACCAGTCGCTGCTGCGGCTGATCGAGGGCTCGGGCGTGCGGATCGATCGGGCGTCGCAAGTGGTGTCTGCCCGTTTGGCCGATGTGGCGACGGCGCAGTACCTGGATGTGGCAGTGGGCGCGCCGCTGCTGTCCGTCCAGCGCATCGTGCGCGAGATGAGCGGGCGGCCCGTGCAACTGCTGCAGGGTCTTTACCGACCCGACCGCTACGAATACCGCATGGAGCTGTCGCGCGTGGGCGAAGACCGCGCTCGCCTGTGGATCGACAACGCCGGCCACGACGTGCAGGGCGGCCACAGCGAAGACGTGGAAGAGGCCCCTGCCTCAGCGCCCGACCCCGCCGGACAGCGCGCCTGACACCACCCCCAGCAAGGTTATTGGCCGCCAGCAAGCCCAGAGGAAAGTTGTTAGCATCGCCGCTTCGCTGCGATGCAGCAATTTCCTCCATGAGGTTTCCATGTCGACCTCGCCTGCGTCCCCAACGCCCGCCACCGCCGCCACCGCTCCAGCCGCACCTGACACCCAAGGGTTGATCCGCCTGCTCACGGCCGGTGCGGGCATCAGCGTGGCATGCATTTACCTGAACCACCCGCTGCTCGGCCTCATTGGCCGCGACCTCGCCATCGCGCCGCACGCGTTGGGCGTGTTGCCGACGCTCACGGCGGCGGGCTATGCCAGCGGCATCTTTTTCTTCGGCCCGCTGGGCGACCGGTACGACCGTCGCATCGTCATCCTGTGGAAGGCGGTGCTGCTCACGCTGGCGCTCGTCGCCAGTTGCCTTGCGCCCAACCTGCCAGTGCTGGCTGCGGCGGGCTTTGTGGTGGGGCTGTCGGCCACCATCGCGCAGGACTTCGTGCCCAGCGCCGCCGCCATCAGCACCGACCACAACCGCAATCGCAACATCGGCACGGTAATGACGGGGTTGCTGATCGGCATCGTCAGCTCGCGCGTATTCAGCGGCATCATTGCAGACCACTTCGGCTGGCGCGCGGCGTTCGGCGTGTCGGCAGTGGCGATTGTCGGGCTGGCGATTGCCGTGCGCGCGGCCCACTTTGGCGTGACGCCGCCAGCGACCATGCGGAAGCCGTACCTCACGTTGTTGCGCTCGCTCGGCACGCTGTTCGCCCAGCACCCGCGGCTGCGCGCGTCGGCCATCACGCAGGCGTTCATCGGCATTGCGTTCTCGGGCTTCTGGTCGACCGTGACACTGCATCTGACGGGTTCGCTCGGCCTGTCGACGGGGCAAGCGGGTCTGCTAGGTCTGGCCGGCGCAGCGGGCGCGCTGGGCGCGAGCATTGCCGGCCGATTGTCAGGCCGCGTTGCGCCAGGCCACATCGCGGCAGGCGGCGCGTTGCTCATGGCGGTGACGTTTGCCGCGATGGCGCTGTTCCCGCAATCGCTTATCGCCATCGTGATCGGCACGCTCATCTTTGACGTGGGCGTGCAGGCAGCGCTGGTGTCGCACCAGACCATCATTTATGCATTGGCCCCCGAAGCGCGCAGCCGCATCAACGCGGTGTTCATGACGGCGCTGTTCATCGGCATGTCGGTGGGTGCGTATGGCGCGAGCCTGGCTTGGACGAGCGCGCGCTGGACGGGACTGATGACGTTCTGCACGGCGGCGGCCCTGGTGGCGCTCGGGCTGCGTGCGGTGTTCAACGTGCGGCAGGGGGCGCGGTGAGCGAAATCGGCCGGGTACCCGCGTTGAGCGTACCCATTTCTGCGTAACCTCCGCACACCTGCTCCACACCTCCCGCAACACACCATCTCATCCATCGGGGCAATTCCGGGGCGCGACAATCTGCGACATGTCGCTACAATTCTGAAGGTCAGCTTAGGCTGCCCACAGAACAACCACACCGAGACGCCCTCATGGATAGCACTGCAACCCCGCATGCGGTTGACCCGCACGACACACGCCGCCGTATCTTTGCCATCGTCGGCGCGTCGTCGGGCAACCTCGTCGAATGGTTCGACTTTTACGTCTACGCGTTCAGCTCGCTGTACTTTGCGCCGGCGTTCTTCCCCAGCGGCGACCGCACGACGCAACTGCTGAACACGGCGGGCGTATTTGCGGCTGGCTTCCTGATGCGTCCGATTGGCGGCTGGCTGTTCGGCCGCATTGCCGACAAGCACGGCCGTCGCACTGCAATGATGATCTCGGTGCTGATGATGTGCGGCGGCTCGCTGCTGATCGCGGTACTGCCAACGTACGCGCAGATCGGTGCGCTGGCCCCGTTCCTGCTGCTCGTAGCGCGACTCTTCCAGGGCCTCTCGGTGGGCGGGGAATACGGCACGAGTGCCACCTACATGAGCGAGGTGGCGCTGAAGGGACGCCGCGGCTTCTTTGCCTCGTTCCAGTATGTGACGCTGATCGGCGGCCAGTTGTGCGCGGTGCTCGTGCTGGTGATCCTGCAGCAACTGCTGACGACCGCCGAGCTGAAAGCCTGGGGCTGGCGCATTCCGTTTGTGGTGGGCGCGCTGACGGCGCTGATCGCCCTGTACCTGCGTAAATCGCTGCACGAAACGCAGACCGCCTCGGCGCGCAAGGCCGAGCACGCAGGCACGATCCGCGGGGCGTGGCAGCACAAGGGTGCGTTCATGCGCGTGCTCGGCTTTACCGCCGGCGGCTCGCTGATCTTCTACACGTTCACGACGTACATGCAGAAGTACCTCGTCAACACGGCGCACATGGACACCAAGACTGCCTCCACCGTGATGACGGGCGCGCTGTTCGTCTACATGGTGCTGCAGCCAGTGTTTGGCGCGCTATCCGATCGCATTGGTCGACGCAATTCGATGCTGCTGTTCGGGGCCCTTTCGGTGCTGGGGACGGTGCCGCTCATGAAGGCATTGGCCACGGTGTCGACTCCGCTCGCGGCCTTCGGCCTCATCACGCTGGCGCTGGCCATCGTCAGCTTCTATACGTCGATCAGCGGGCTGATCAAGGCCGAGATGTTCCCGCCGGAAGTGCGCGCAATGGGCGTGGGCCTGTCGTATGCGATTGCCAACGCGGTGTTCGGTGGTTCGGCGGAATACGTTGCGCTGTGGTTCAAGCAGGCCGGCACCGAATCGACGTTCTACTGGTATGTGACAGCGCTGTGCGCGGTGTCGTTCGTTGTGACGTACTTCATGCCAGACCCGAGCAAGGAAGGGTATCTGCGCCACGAGCCGTAACGGCTCGCCGCTGATCGATGCACGCTGGGGCGCTCTGATTTGGTAGAGCGCCCTTTTTCATGTCCATTTCAATAGGCGGTCTTGCCGGTCGCCGGGTTGATTTGGCACGCAGCTCCTGGACAGGAAGTCGGCAAGCGTTTTGGGGAAACCGACGCCGCTGACGCTGCAATGACATCTGCGTCCTACCCTTAGACCGCAGCGTGCGCGCCAAACCGCTGGCGAATCAGGTCCGGCGCGTAGCGATAGTTCCAGCGCAACTCGGCACCGGCGGCCACGCGCTCTGTGGCAAAGAAGGCGCGGATGGCAAAGCGTCGTCCGCAACGTGAAGTGGCCTCAAACACCGCAGCCTCCATGTTGTAGCCCGACTCCGCCTGCCGATCCGCCTTGCCGCGTTCGTAAGCAAAGATGGTGTTGGCCATCGCCAGGATGTTTTCACCGTCGACCCACGAATCGATGCCGCCAGCGCTGGTGCTCAGCACAAAGGAATCGTCCAGGCAGGTGTAATAAGTGGCGGGCGTCAGGAGCCGGCCGCCGTACACGCCAAGGCATTCGCCCACGGCAATGTCTCGGGCGGCAAATACACCGCGCTCGCCAATGAGCGCCTCCTCGCGCGCGTCGTTTAGGTCAGCGCGCTGCATCCGCCGGCACACAAGCGTGCGGTGGTACAGCGCGCCACGCTGGCTGGGCGTCACATCGGCCTGCAGATACGGCCATACGGCGTCTGCCGGGTAACGCTCGAAGCGGTCTCTGGATCGCCCCGTCGGCTCAAGCGTGGTGATAAGAATGGGCTGCTCCATTTCATCGCGAAACGGATAGCGCTGGTCGACCTCGGGCGAATACGCGAGTCGCACAATGGCGTGCCGCTGCTTGAATGACTGCGTCTCTTCTCGAAAGGCCTGAGCGCACTTCAGCACGGCGAGGTCGTCCGGTTCTTCGGACACCAATTCCAGAATTTCGGATCGCAGCGCCTGGGCGACTTCGTAAAAGCGCTCGTGCCGCGCGGCAAGTCCGCTCGTCTGAGCTGTCTGTTGGAGCGACGAGCGAATACGATCGGCCAGCGCATCGGCAAAGCAAGACGTTGATGACAGCATAAGCACCACGGCAGAAGGACGAGTCAGAAACGCCAACAACCATAGCGGGCAGGCGCCGCACGGCGACCCCACGGCGCGAAACGAACCGTTGCGGGGCGAAACGCAGCCCGCCGATCGAATCATGTTCGCAAAGGAAACAGCTCGCCCGATCTGTCACTGCGTTGCGCTGCGCCGATGGGCCGCGTCAAGCGGCTCGGCGGAAATCCGCCCCCCACTTCGGAGGGGAAACGTGGCACGGTTCCTGCGTTATTCGCGCCCGTTTCACCACAATAAAAATACGGGTGGGGTATGAACGAGAAGCGAATCCCGTCGATCGTGCCGGCGAAATGCGAACGCCGGTTCGGCATGGGTGTTGTACTGAAACCGCGCGCAAACCGGGGGGCGCATCCGCGCTCAACCCAGGCTTCTTTCCGGACACATCGCGGTACAGCCTTGACCGCATCTGCGGCAGCCTGCTCGACGGCATGCGCATCCCTCGTGCCGCTTTGAGCCCCAAACACATCGCGTTGCGCGTAAACGTCTGCTTTTGGGAGGTCGCCTAGCCGCCAAGTCCGCCTGCCTCTGCGATGCCGCAGAACGCCATGGAAATTTCACGCGCAGGTTGCGCTGACGTGTTTTGTTCCCTGTCTTTTGCAGACCTTCGCCGTACGGTGACAGCGCTGTCCCTCATGACGCCCTTGCCTCTTACCTGGTTCCGCCTCCCTGGCCTGGCTGCCGTGCTGATCGGACTGTCGATGGCACAGCAGGCGCATGCCATGGCGGCTGACGAGCCGCTGCAACTGCATATCGAGCGCTCGACGCTCGAGCATGTCCTGATGGAAATCACGCGGTTGAGCGGTCAACCGGTGTCGTTCGCATCCAGCCTTGTGAAGGAGCGCTGGGCAGGCCCCATCGACGGCAAGATGACGGCCGCAGACGCGGCCCGGTTGGCACTGCAAAACAGCGGGCTGGCGCTCTCCGTACTGCCTGACGGCACGCTCACCGTCGTGGCGGCCGACAACGCCGGCGCACCCGACTCACCGCGTGACATCGGCTCGCTACCGCCGTCGGAAGTCCATGGCGCAGGCGACATAGGATTCGCGGTGGTCTCCAGCAGCGCCATCACCCGCGTTGAAATGCCGATGACGAGCATGCCGCACGCCGTCAATACGATCACGCGCGGTCTCCTGGCCAGCCAACAGCCGACCTCATTGAATGCGGCACTGGCGCAGGCCGGCGTGGCATCGGTATTGGCTGACCCCACAGCACCGCCGCTCTACGCCATCCGCGGCTACCTGACCAACACAATTTCGGTGGATGGCTTGCCCGACAAGCTCGGCTCCTTGCGGCCCGTGGACGCACTGGAAGAGATCGACGTCATCAAAGGGCCGAACGCCGACGTGGCGAGCGTCACCATGGCTGGCGGCGCCATCAATGCCAGCCTGAAGGCGCCCACCGCCGTCGCGCAGCGCAGCATCGCCATGGAGATCAGCTCGCACACCGGGCGTAAGGTGGTAGCTGACCTGGCCGGCGGCTTCGGGGGCAACGGGTTGTCTTACCGCTTCGTTGGGCTCAATGACACAACGACCGACAGCGACGCCGGATACGCGGGCCACCGCGTCAGCTACGGCCACGCCGCGCTGGGCTGGAACGACAGCGCAACAAGCATCACCGCCGGCATCGAATCGCTCACCAGCCGGCAGCCCGTGCCGCCCGCCACCTTCGCGCTGGGGGGCGCACCTGCTCGCGTGCCCGTGCAGCTTCCCTTCGGCAACGTAGACGACCGCGTTGAAGGCAGCGGCACGCGGGTCTACTACACGGCCTCGCGCAACCTGACCGATGACTGGGCCATCCACTCGCGGGCGAGCTATGAATCCGTAAGAGAGGAATCGGCCCAGTGGGACCTCGGCTCCGCCTCGTCGTATAACGCCATGCCCAACAACACCATCTGCGGGCTGCGCCATACAGAGAGCCGCCTTTGGGCCATGTCGAACGAGCTGACGAGCACCTTGTCGCACAACGCCGTGCGCCATGCATTCACGCTCGGCTGGGAAGAGATCCAGGAGCGGCAGAACCTGATCAAACCGGGGTCCATCGCCCAGGTCACGCAAGACCCATTTGCGCCCGTACCGCTGCCGGAGGCAACGTTCGTTCCGGGCAACTGGTTGTCGCAGACGTTGCGGCAATCGATCTTCCGCCTGCGCGACCACGTCTCCATTGGCGACAGATGGGAGATGTCCGGCTCCATCCGCGCGAACAACTACGTCGCCCTGCTGCCCCATACGCAGTTGCGAGGCGTGGCCTGGACGCCTGCCGTTGGCGTGCTCTACAAGCTCACCCCCACCACGGCTTGGTTTGCCGACTACATGCGTGGCTTCCAGATCAACACCGGCTACTTCTATGACGGCACCGGCACGCAACCCGAGCGCAGCCGCCAGGTCGAAACCGGCTTGCGATGGGAAAACGCCCACCACACGCTGACGGCACAGGCAGCGCTCTATCGCATCGATGCCAAGAACGTGAGCCTGGCCGACGTGTCGCACCCGGGCTACTACACACAACTGGCCGAACAAACCAACCAGGGCGTGGAACTGTCGATGCAGGGCACGGTGGCGCGCGGCTGGGAGGCCTCGTTGTGGTTGTCGGCCTCTCGTATGTCGGCAAGGCTACCGGGCGGCTACGTACCCGGCGTGCCAGCTCGAAACGCCGCGCTCTGGACGACGTACACCATACAAAGCGGCGTGTTCGCAGGTGCCGGCGTGGGGCTTGGCATCAGCGCGCAAGGCCGAGCCGATGCCCATGGTGATGTCTCGTTTCGGGTGCCCGGCGCCGTGCGCGTCGACAGCAGCCTCTTCTGGCACCAAAAGAGCTGGCGCATCGACGTCTTTGCCCGCAACCTCTTCAACGTGCGCATGTACGGCAACACGCTCAGCAGCAGCTACATCCCGATCCTGCCCGGCCGCACGCTGGCGCTGCGCGTCACGCACAACTTCTGAAACCCACCGTCGATTCACCCGCCGCATGACCTGACACGGCGGCGCACCTTTGAATTTGCCTCGGCGGGCATCTGTCTGGCCTGCGATTTCGTCTCGGTGATCAGCGCTTCGGCCTTGCTGCATCGCCTGATGGCCGACATTCCCTAACGTTCCACCAAAGTCGCCCGACATGCCATTTCGCTTTGCGATCGGCGTGCCGGCACGCGGCTGCCCAGGGCTGCGCGGCCCGGCACGGGCAGAACGCGCAGGGCCATGCCGGCCCCGCGACCCGAACCGGAATCGGAAGCGATTGCCGTGCCGCCGTTTCTCTGCAGACGTCGGTCGTGCGGCGTTTCTCTCCTCTTTGTATCGGCATGCGTCCAGTCAGCGGCCTGGGCGGTGCCATGCATCACGCCTGCCCACTGAGGTGACACATGAATATGAAGGTCCAAGACAACGCTTCACTGAACATCTCGACCCAGCTCCAACTGGATCAGCCCGGCAAACAGAATCAGGCCGAAAGCCCGCTGCAGCATCTCGTGCAAGACATCCTGAAGGTGCTTGAAGCCATGCTGCGCAACGCCACCGCACAAGGTGGCGCCAATGCAGGCGCTGGCGGCGGCTCGGGTGGCGCAGCCGGCGGTGGCGCCCCGGGCGCGGGTGCTGCGCATGGCCCGTCTGCAAGCCAAGGTGCGCAAGGCGCCCAGGGTTCACAAGGCGCGCAGGGAGCCAGCAAGGGCCAGCAAGTTGGCGATGACAACGGCGGCGACTCCAGCAGCCAGGACCCGATGCAAGCGCTCATGAAGCTGCTGGAAGACCTGCTGAAGTTCATGACGCTCAGCGAGCAGATGCAGCACAAGCTCGACACGGGCGAAGGCGCCAAGGGCGTCGATGGCGCGGGTGGCGCCAACGGCGGCAAGGGCCTCAATATGGACGACATGCTCCAGATGCTCGACGACGCGCTGCAACTGATGCAGCAGCAGATGATGTCGAACGCGTCCGGCGGTGCTGATGGCGGTGCCGGTGCAGGTGCAGGCGCAGGTGCAGGCGCAGGCGCAGGCGCGGCAGGTGGCGCTGACGGCGGCGCCGGCGCAGGCGCGGCAGGCGGTGCCGATGGCTCCAACAGCACAGGCGATGCCGGTGGCGCAAACGGCGCTGACAACACGGGCGATGCCAGCGGTGCAAACGGCGCTGACAACACGGGCGATGCCAGCGGTGCAAACGGTGCCGACAACACGGGCGATGCCGGCGGTGCAAACGGTGCCGACAACACGGGCGCAGCCGATGGCACATCCAGCGCGAACAACGCCAACGGTGCCCAGGCCAGCGGCCAGAACAGCAACGACTCCATGATCGAACAACTGCTGAAGGTGTTGGACGATCTGCTGAAGATGCTGGCTCAACAACAGCAACAGGCGCTTGGCGGCGACCAGACGCAAGGCGGCGGCGCTGGCGCGGGTGGCGCTGGCAACGCTGGTGCGGCCGGCGGGGCAAACGGTGCAGGCGGCGCAGCGGGCGGCACGGCAGCCGGTGGGGCAAACGGCGCGTCCGGTGCATCCGGCACGCCGAACACCTCCACGGCGGATGGCGCAAACGGCGCAGACGGCACCGGCAATGGCACCAACAGCCCCATGGCCCAGCTCGAGACGCTGCTCAAAGACATGATCAAGGTGCTGGAGCAACTGCAAGCCCAAAAGGCCGGCGGCGCGCAACAGCAGCAGTCCCAGGTGCAGGGCGCGTAACGCCAGGCTACTTAACCTGACGGCCGGGTAACGGCCGTCATTTTTGCCATCTCAAGCACGGAGACTCACCATGAGTATCTTCAGCAAAATCAAGCACGCCTTTCAGCACTTGGGCAATGACATCGCCAAGGTCGGCAAGGGCATCGCCCACGCCGCCGAGAGCGTAGGCAAGAACCTCGCCCACGACGTGGAAGCCGTCGCCAAACAAACAGCAGCCTTGACCAACGATCTGGTGCATCTGCGCATTCAAAAAGCGCTGCACGACGCCGTGGGCGTTGGCGAAGCCACCTTCAAGGGCATGCGGGATCTGAATACCGCCGCCTTCGACGTGGCTGAAAAATCGCTGGAAAACGCCCACCTGAGCAAGGGGCTGGACAAGGCCCTGAGCAAGGTCGACAAGGCGCGCGGTTTCGTCAACGACATCGCTGACCGCACGGTCAAGGGCATTGGTGACAGCGTCAACGGTTTCGCAGACAGCAGCATCGCAGCCGGCAAAGCCGCCGCGCATGGTCGCTTTGGTGAAGCGCTGGGCGATATCGGTTCAGCCGCAGGTAACGCCGCACAGTTGGCCTCGGACCTGACGCCTGAAGGCCTTGCCGCCAGCGCGGCCGTGGCAACACTGCAGAAGACGCACCTGGGCGGTACGGTGGTCGACTCGGTGGTGGAAGGCGCGCTGACCGGCGGCCGCAGCGGCCTGAAGGATGCGGTCAAGCTTGCCGCCAAGGAAGGCACCAAGGCAGAGGCCGGCGCACAGGCACAGAACCTGTTCGACAAGGTGAGCGGCAGCGGCAATGGCACCGGCGGCATGCTGCTCGGCGCTGCTGCTGCGGGCGCTGGCGTGGCAGGAGATTTCCATGCCTCGCGCAAGACCCGGCACGCCACACAGCCTGAAGCGCACTACGTCGGCACGCAACATCAGGCCGTCGCAGACGGCCACGAAGACGCGAGCCGCAAGGGCAAGAAGAAGCACGAGGCCGAAGTCGACTCCAGCAATGGCAACGGCAACGGCAGCAACAAGGCTCAACCCAACGGCGCCGACCCCACCGGGCAGGATGCGCTCCTGCAGCTGCAACTCCTGCAACAGCAGTCCGCGAATCAACGCATGCTGAACGCCATCAAGTCGAACGGCAATGACGACGACGATGACGACGGCGACGACGTCACCTCCAAGGCACCCGTATCGGCGCCGCAGTCCTCCGGCTCGAGCCAGGTGAGCGCTAGCGCCAACGTCAGCACGTCGACGCATAAGAAGGCCGCATAAGCCACCGCGTGCGTTTGTTTCACCTCGGCCCCACGCGATGTTGGCGTGGGGTCGTTGTTTTCCACCACCGGTGCGACGCCAACGTCGTACACCCCCGACTCGAATCTCAATGCCCTCGATCAATCCATTCCGCCGCACTTCGCAGGCTCCGGCCGCCGATTCCACTCCAGCGCGCAGCAACGTCCCCGCCTACGCCACGCCCCCACGGCAGGAGCCGGCACGGCAGCCCCGGCGCGGCGGTATTGCCGGATTGTTCGGGCTGCGCCGCTCGTCTGCAAATGCTGGCGGGCCTTCCGCTGCACGCCCCAACATCACCGCCGGCACATCACCCGGGACTTCGCGCACGGCACCAAACAGCCCACTCCATGCACGCGCCCCGGCGCCCGAAATCCCGCTGCATGGCGCCGCTGCCGTAAATGCGCGCATCGCCGGCTCCGGCGTCCGCCAGGCCCTGGAAGAATGGCACGCGCAGATGCATGCCCGGATTGCAGACTACCGTCCGGCAAACCCTCCTGCTCACTTCAATGCGGCACGACAGCTCGACATTGCACTGACGCATATCGAAGACGTGGCGCGAGGGCGTCGAGATCCAGCAGACAAGATCGAACTGAAGGCGACGCCCGTGCTCCATCTGCCGGATCTCGTCTCCGAAATCGCGCACCTCAAGGCGCTCCACCTGTCGGATTGCGACTTGCGCGAGTTGCCGCATGATCTGGGCAACCTTGGCCTGCTGGAGACGCTCAAGCTGCACGACAACCAACGCTTGCACGCGGTGCCCGACACGCTGGGGCAGTTGTCGAGCCTGAAACATCTTGAGATCGTGGGAAGTGGCGTGCGCGAGTTACCGACCATGCACGGTCTGGCGAACCTGGAGCACCTTGCCATCCAGCATTCACCGCTCACCGGGTTGCCGCGCGACATTGGCAATGCACGCAAGCTGAAAACACTGTCTCTGGCACACACCTACCTGCGCGAGGTGCCTGCCAGCATCGGCAATCTGTCGAAGCTCACCGAACTGAATCTGCACCACAACGTAGGCCTGACTTCGGTACCCGATTCCATTGGGCAGTTGCGTCATCTGAAAACGCTCGACCTCTCGCACTGTCCGCAGCTACGCGCCGTCCCGGCGTCGGTCGAAAACCTGCGCCAACTCAAGACCATCGATCTGCGTGGCTGCACGGGGCTCACGATGCAAGGTCTGCCAAAATCGCTCATCACTCCGATGCCCGGCCGCAAGGTGCACTTTCCGGAACATCTGCACACCGAAATCGGCAAGGTGCGTGAAGACTGGGCGATGAAAAACGCGCCTCGCCTTCAACTGCTGCGCGCCGACATCGAGCGCAAGAACGAAGAGATGGAAAATGCCGTCTTCGGCTCGGCAAGCGACATGAATGACGGCCAGTTGGTCTCGGTCGCGTTTCGACTGAAGAATGCCCATGACCGGCTACCCGAAGTGAGGAATCAGGTCCTGCGCAATCCAACCGCCGTGCAGGCCGATGCGTCTACCGCCATGCAGCATGCATTGGCCAACGCGTTCAACATGGAGCCCGATCGCGAGGTGTCCGCACGTTTGGCTACCGCCGCGCGTGCGCTGCCGCGCGCCCTGCAGCATGAACTTGCCGATCTGGTGGCCTCCAGCGCGGGGCGCCAGCTGGTGATCGCCATTGGCGAAGGCGCGTTTGGCGTGCGCGGCTCCAGCCGGCTGCAACACATGCTTCCGGCGTTCGCTCAGAAGATTGCCAGCCACGCGCAGATCCAGAACCTGCGCGAGCAGGCACGGCGCTATCCGTCAACCAACCCTTCGCACCAGGTGGCTGCACAGCTGGTGCCGATTGTTCAGCAGTTATGGACCGCCACGCAGGCGCGGGCCACACTCGCAGCGCTTGCACAGCCGTTGCAGACAGAACTGAAACCGCTGCTGGCATCAGAAGCTGGCCGCCAATTCGTGTTGGACCTCAGCAAAGTGGCCGAGGGGGCCAAGGGAACGAGTACGCTCAGGCGTCTTTTGCCGCAATTGGCGACGCGGATTGCGCACGACCCGAATGCGCAGGCCCTCCACCGGTTGGCACGGCAGGATCAGCACGGCACCGCAGACGAACGCCGCGAAGGTCTTGCGCTGGCATTGCTTCCCATCGCCCAGCGCCACTGGAATACGCTTGTTCAGCAAGGCACCGCCGGGCCGTCAAACCGCCCCTGACCGCGCGGCTGGCGGGCACGAATGACAAAGCCTCCCGAACGGAGGCTTTGTCGTGACTACATTGGCAAAAGCACTACAGCGCTACCACACGCGGTGTCAGCAGGAACAGCCGCTGAAACCGCTGCCCGGTCGTCTGGTCGTGCCGGAACAGTGCTCCCAGCAACGGGATCTTCGAAAGCCCGGGCACAGCATCCACGCCCTTGGTCTGCTGGTCTACCGAGTAGCCGGCAATCAGCAGGCTTTCGCCTTCGTTGATGAGTGCCTGGGTGTTGATCTCGCTCTTGTTCACCACCGGCAGGTTGCCGACCATCTGACTGGTGATCTGGCCATCCTCAATATGGATGTTCATGCGAATGCGCGAGATGCCGCCGTCGGTGACCACCATCGGCAACACGCGCAACGACACGCCCGCCGAAATGCTGTACAGATCCGCCGATTGATACCCCGCCACCGGCACGTAGAAATTCTGCTTGCTGTCCATGATGGCCTCGGTGTTGTCGAGTGTGGCCACCTTGGGGCTCGCGGTGATGTGCGCCTGGTTGGTCTGCTGCAGCGCGCTGATACGCGCCATCAGGTAACGCGATGCCCCACCGATCACGGCGGTCAACACGCCCCCCGTCGGCGTAGCGGCAATGGCAGCAGCGGCGTTGGCCGTTGTGGATACCGCATCGAGCGAGCCCGGATTGGACAATTGCGTGTTCGTGCCATAACCGGTTTGCATGTCGACGTGGCTGTTGTGCAGACGCCAGTCAACGCCGAGGTCTTCCAATGCGCTCTCGCTGATCTCAATGATATTGGCGCTGATCTCCAGCACAGCCGGGCGCGTGTCCAGCGATTCAATCAACGATTGGTGGGCCGCCATGCGGTCTGCGCGGTCTCGTACGAGCACCGAGTTGCTGCGCGGGTCTGCATGGATGATCGGGGCGCTGCCGCCGTCTTCCTGGAATGCATCGGTGCGGCTGCGGCCTTCGCCGCTGGGCAGCGGTGCTACAGAACCGCCGCCGGCATATTGGCCGATACCGCCAGGCGGCAGCGGCGCTTTGCCGCCACTGCGATCATTGCCGCCCAGGCCCGAAAGCGCACGCGTGCCAGCGCGGCCTGCGTTCGCCTCGCCGGGGGCGACGCTGTCGACACGGCGGTCACTGCCGCGCTGCGGCGTGTTCTCCGTGCTCGGTGCGTTGTTGCCGTACATGCTGTTCAGGATGGACGCGACACCGCGAATGGTGACGGACTGGCCGTCCACCACCATGGTGTGATCCGTGGCCCAGGCATAGCGCAGCGGGAAAGTACGCACGACGGTGCGGTTGGCGTCCTCGCGGCCGCGATCGATCAGGCGTGCGATGTCCTGCACGAGTTCGACCAGGCGCGGCGGCCCGGATACGACCACGCTGCCGGTTTCATCGTCATACAGCACGGGAAAGCGCGGGTCGGTCACGCCCAGGCGCGTCAACGCACGCTTGACCTGCGCGGTGGACGCGCGCTGCAGCGCGATGGTGGCGCTCTGCGCCTCGTTGGCGCCCGTCACACGCAACACGGCGCCGTCGTAGTACCACGCAAAGCCGAACGTGGCGGCCATGCGATCGAGAAACCGCTGCGGCGTTTCATTGAAGTTGCCCGTCACGCTGCCCTCGACCTGCGGCGATATCCACGTCATGACGTGCTGGCTGGCACCGAGGTCTCGCAAGACATCTTTCACGTCTTTGCGGTCGGCCACGTATTCAAATTTTTGCGACTGCCAGGGGATCACCGCCGCAGCGGCACTTCCGACCAGCGACAGCACCGCGATGGCCGCAGCCATCAGGCACCGGCACGCGGCCAGCACGCGACCTTTCCGGCCCGCAATTCGAGTCAGATGCATGGTTGCACTCGTGAGAATGAAGAAGACAGACCGCACCAGCGCGCGGCCACGCGATACAGCGCCTGCGGCTTAACGCCAGATGGTTTCCGACGGCGCTTCGTTGAACTGCTTGCGATACCCCTTGACCAACGCCGAGCGACTGCGAATGCCCCAACGCGATGCCGTATCGATGATGTTCGACGGCCCGCGCCCTTCGTCCAGCAGGTCAGAGCGGATGCCCTCCAGACGCAGGCGCCGGATGACCGAGCTGGGCGACATGCCTACCGCGCTCTTGAACGCAAGTTGCAGCGCGCGTTCAGTCACGTTGATGTGCGCGGCCACTTCACGCGTGGTCAGGTCGCTGCGCTCAATGTTGTCGAGGATGTAGTGATACGCCCGGCGGTACTTGGCAGACAGCCGCGCGCTCACGTCATCGGACGCACGTGATGCAGCGGGCGTGGTCTGGCTGACGCGGCGCACGCCGGGCGATTCGGTGCGCAGGCAGCGCAGGGCGTCCTGCATATAGGCGGTGTAGTACTTGAGCGCACCGGCTGCGTCGCCACGCTGCGCGGCCATCTTGGCGCGGCAGTAGAGGTAGTCGAAATTCCAGCGGCGTGCGCCGAAAGACGTATCGCGATTGCAGATCTGGTCATATACCTTGCCGGCCACGTCGTGCTGCTCGCCGCTGAGCGCTGCCAGCACAACCTCTACCTTCGTCTGCATCAACAGGCGGCTGCCCATGCGGCGGGACTGCCCGATGATCGCCATGAGCGGGTCGATTGCCGCGCGATCGCCATCTGCCATGCGGCGCAGCAGGCTCAGGTACTCGGCGCGGCGATGGATCATCGCGGGCACATTCGCGTCGTGCTTGCCGTTGAGGGCCCATCCGTCGCGGCCGCCATGGTGGTGCAGCATCGCAGCACCCACTTCGGCCGACTGCCAGAACGCATGTTCCAGCAAGCGGTTGGAGCACCGGATGCCAGCCTGCACCGCAAACTCGTACACGACGAGATCGAGCGTGGCGATCCAGCCGGCATCATTGCGCTCCGTTGCAATGGCGCGAGCCGATTGCAGCGCCTCGTCCGCTGCGTCCTGCTGACCAAGCTGGTGGTGCACGAGAGCCAGGCCCATCATGCCTTCGATGCGCTGCAGCCATGTCGCGCCATCGTCTTCGGCCATGCGAGAGAAGCAGCCCGCGGCAGCCGAATAGCGATCGCGCAGCAGCGATTGCCAGCCCATGTTGCGGCACGACACCACGCGCAGTTGATCATCCGAATGGCGGATCAGACGCTGCGCGGTGCGGAATGCTTCTTCGGCGTCTTCATCGCACTCCAGCAGCATCGATGCATCGGCCATGGCCAGCACGCCGGCGTAGTCGCCCGCCTCCTTGCCGTGCAGGCCGCCATGCTCATCGACCAGTTGATACGCGCGGTCGAAATCCTCCGCGAAGACGGCCTTCGCATAGTCGGGCAGACGCTCACGCGCTGCCAGTCCGGAGGCCAAGGCAAAGTAGATGTTTCCCAGCATGTCGACGCTCCCGTGTCAGAGATTGCGGCTGGCGAAGGGCTGGCCGCTTGGTGTTGGATTTCGTAAGGACATCCTAAGAAATCGCCGCACCCACAATCTCAACAAAGCTTCGTCAGGCGCTGAACAATACTCACCGCATATTTTTCGGTTTTGACGACGTGTCATCGCCCACCAGTCCGCTCTTGACCCGCTGCAGCAACTGGCTATATGTAAGCGTGTCCCGCACCTGGCTGGACATGGCCACCACCAGCGCCGTGACCATGAGGATGGCTACCGCACCCTTGATGGGCTGGCCGAGCGACGCGGGTTCGAGCTTGTCTGCCGCACGCGAAAGCAGCCCGATGCCGGCGTCGATCAGGAACAGCGTCATCATCACCGGCGCGGCGAGCTTGACGGCCGTGGAGAAAATGGAATCGGTTTGCTGCAGCAGAAAACTCTCGGCAACGGCGCTCATGTCAGGCAGCGTGGCGCCCAGCGGCCACCAGTGGAACGACTCGAACACCACGCCCAGCAGGAACAGCATGCCACCCGCTGCATAGAACAGCGTCACGGCCAGATTCAGCAGCGTGTTGCCGATGGGCGTGTTCTGGTCACCCTGCAACGGGTTGCTCATCTGCACGTTGTTGAAGCCCGCCATGTTGTCGACGATCGTGCCCGCCGTCTGCGCAACCCAGAACACCGTGGACGCCGCATAGCCAAGACAAGCACCCAGAAAAATCTCCTTGCCCGCCAGCAGGAACCACCGGGCCGCGCTCAGATGTTCCGCCACCGCGGGTGGCTGCGCCGTCGCCACGATGATGGCGAGCGTGTAGACCACGCCATTGCGCGCCGTACCGGGTATCGACTGATCGCTCGTGGCCGGCAGGATCGCGAAGATGGTCATGATGCGCACGCACGACAGCGCGAGCAGCGCAAGGATGACCTCCGCGCTTTCATCAAGATCAAACCAGGCGTGCAGAACGGTATCGATGGCTTCCATATGCGGGCGTGAATATCGTCAGAATGTTTCGTCATCAAGCCGCTGCGCGTGGGCGCGGACGCGCCAGGATGGCCTCCACGGCCTCTTCCTCGGTGGCAAGCTCGCGCTCGGTGGCTTCCTGCTGGTCGATCCGCTCTGCAGTCTTGCGGCATTGGTCGAGCATGGCATCGAGCCGCGCCAAGGCCTGGCGGCGCGCCTTGAGTTCGGCCTCGCGTTCAGCCACGGCGGCGTGCGCAGCCGCCACGTCGTGCTCGGCCTGCACGACCGCATCATCCAGTTCGCCGCGAAACGCGTCGTAGCGCAGGTATGCATCGGCCAGCAGCACGGGGGCGGCAATCAGCTGATCCATGCGGCCGATATGGCCACGCAGCCGCTCATGCGCGCGCTCGCACGCGTCTTCACTGTCTTGCGCGGCGGCTTGTGCATCTGCCACGGCTTGCTGTGCGACAGCGATCTCCGCTTCGACACGACGGCGCTGGCGCGTTTTGGCTTCGATCAGCGTGTGCCATACCGCGGAGCGCTTGCGCTTCATGTCTGGCCTACCTCGCTCAGCAGCCGATACGTCTCGTCTGGGCTGCACCACTCGTCGGTGCGCTGGCGCAGGAAGTCTTCCATCCAGCCGTTCCATTGCACGGCGGTGTCGGCCACGGCATCGCTGCCTTCCTTGTACTCGCCCATCTGCAGCAGCGTCTCGACTTCGTTGTACTTGGCGAGCAATTGGCGCATGCGGCCGGCAGCGGCGCAGTGGTCAGCCGGCGCGACTTGCGTCATCACACGGCTCAGGCTGTTCAGGATGTCGATGGCCGGATAGCGATTGCGCGCGGCAATGTCACGCGACAGGATCAGGTGACCATCCAGAATGCCGCGTACTTCTTCGGCCACGGGGTCGTTGCCGGATTCGTCTTCGGCCAGCACGGTGTACAGCGCGGTGATGGAGCCCGTAGCGCTCATGCCGGCACGCTCAAGCAAGCGCGGCAGCTCGGCAAACACCGACGGCGGAAAGCCGCGCCGTGTGGGCGGTTCGCCGGCAGCAAGGCCGATCTCGCGCTGTGCGCGGGCAAAGCGCGTGAGCGAGTCCATCATCAGCAGCACACGCAGGCCCTGGTCGCGGAAATACTCGGCGATGGCGGTGCCGACGTGCGCGGCCTTGGCGCGCTCCACGGACGATCGATCCGACGTGGCACACACCAGCACGGAGCGGCGCATGCCTTCCTCGCCCAGGATTTGCTCGATGAATTCGCGCACCTCGCGGCCGCGCTCGCCAATCAGCACGATCACGTTGACATCGCACTCGGTGCCGCGCGCCAGCATGCCGAGCAGCGTGCTCTTACCCACGCCCGCCGGCGCAAAGATGCCCATGCGCTGCCCTTCCGCCAAGGTGGCCAATCCGTCAATCACGCGCACCCCAGTGGCCAGCGGCTGTTCCACCAGGCGGCGCGACATCGGGTCAGGCGCCTGCGCAAACACCGGCACGTAGTCATACACATCCAGCGGCGGCCCACCGTCGGCGGGTCGGCCCAGGCCATCCAGCACGCGGCCGAGCAAGCCGGGCCCGATCCCGACCGAAAGCGTGCGCCCGCTGGGCACCACGCGGGTCGAGCGCGATAAACCCACCACGCCGCCAAATGGCGCCAGCAATGCAAAGTGCTCGCTAAAGCCGACCACCTCGCCTTGCTGAAGCTCCGTGCCATCCGGTGTGGTCAACGTGCACAGTTCGCCAAGCTTGACGTCCACGCCGCCCACACGCAGCAGGGTGCCCGTCACTTCCACGACCTTGCCTAGCCGCTGGACAGGCGCCACGCTACGAATCGCCTCGTCCATGGCGTCGATCAGCGCGGCCTTGGTCATGCCGCATCCTCGTCAAAGCCGCCGTCGTCATCTGCGAAATCTTCTTGCGTATCGGCATGTTCAAGAGGCTTGCGCCTGCGCGCTGAAAGCGCCTGACGCAGCGCCGCCAGTTGCACGCGCAGGCTCGCATCGGCCACGCCGTGGTCCCATTCGCATTGGCAATGCCCGGGCTCCGCACGATCGTCGGCCAGCACCTCGAAGGCAGCGTTGAGCGAGCCCGTCTGCACGGCCTTGGCGAAGGCGGCGCGAGCCGGTTCGATCTCGTCTGCGCACACCCGCACCGTCAGGCGTGCCTGACTTTGCAAGACGCGGCCGAGCGTGGCGGCCACACGCGCGAACAGCGCCTGGCGGTCAGATTCCAGCACCACATGCTCGACCGCCTGCATGACCGTGGCGATCAGGCGGTCTTCCTCGCGGCGCGTGGCCTCGTCATCGTCGTACGCACGCGCGGCCATGGACGCGTGAAAATCCTCCAACGCACGTCGCTGACCAGCGGCATAGCCAAGCTTGGCGCTACGCTGCGCGCGCTGCTCGGCTTGCCTGAGCAACTCGTCGGCATTGGCCTGGGCTTGCGCGACGACGGCTTCGGCCTGGGCGTGAGCCTGCGCCAATGCGGCCTCGCGCGCCTCTTCCACGGCGCGCCACGCGGCATCCAGCTCGACCACGTGCCCGTAGTCTCCAGCACGAATCACGTCCGAGCTGATGCCGAGCGGGGCATCGCGCCTCAACCAAATAACCATGACAACTCCGGAAAAAGAACAGGCAACGCAGCCATGAAGCCTTCGGCTTGCGTTTCAGCGGTTGGAGTGCCGGCGCACGGCGGTACCGGCGCTTGCATGCCGATCGTCAGGCGCATCAATTGCGCGAGCGACGGATCCGACACCGTGCCGTCGGCAATCAGGGCATGCAGGCCGGCCTCGGCTAGCTGCGCCAGGTCGAGCGCCGGTAGCGGCCCACCGGCGTCTGGCGCCCAGTGCTCGCGTTGCGTCAAAGCAGTGAGCGCTGCCTCCCCCAACAGACCGGCAAGACCGGCGAGGTAAGCACCGTCAATGCACCGCGCCAGCGCGGCGCGCCTGTCGATCAGCATGCGAGCGGCCAGCACGCGCTGGAGGTCGTCTTTATCGAGCACCGCCAGGCGATGCGCATGCGAAAGCAATGTCGGCAAGCCCACCTGGCCCACACCCAGCGCGATGCACACCTGGCGCCAGTCTTTGGCTGCTTCCGCCGGCACATCGGCTCCTTGCACGGCCAGCACCGATGCATCGCGCACGTGCGCAAGCCCATGCATCCGCTCTTGATACGCGTGCAACATGCGCAGGATCATGGCGGCGGCCGGATCGGGTGCAGCGCTCGTGTCGATCATGCTGTTGCGCGCTTCTTCCAGCGTGCCGGCAACTTGTCTTCCAGGCGCGCGCGCGCTGCGTCAAGCCGCGTCCGTACAGCAGACAGCCGGGTTGCGGCACGCCACAGCAGGACGATCACGCCCAGCGCACCCACCACGGCGCCGAGCGTGGCCCACGACACTCCTGCGGGCGCGCGGCTAGCGACATCGGCGGTGGGCGCATCCACGGTGCCGGGCACCAGCGTGACGCTGACGTTCTCGTAGGTAAGCCCCTCCACGCTATGCACGACCAGGTTCTTGATGCTGGGGACCAGCGAAGACACGTTGGCACTGGGGCGGTATTTGATGAACACCGATGCGCTGGATGGCTTGACCACGGTGGCCAGCGGATCGTTGTTGGGCAGCACGATCTGCACATTGGCTACGGACACGCCATCAATGCGCGAAAGCGTCTGTGAAAGCTGCTGCGATACGCCGTAAATGAAGCGCACCCGCTCTTCCGTGGGCGTAGAGATGAGCCCGTCCTTCTTGAAGATGTCGCCCAGGCTCGCGTACTTCTCATGCGGCAAGCCGTGGCTGTGCAGGACTTCCATCGCGCGGGCAAAGGCGTCCTGGTCGACCATCACCGACCAGGTCTTGCCGTCGTCTGGCGAATTCTTCTGCGCGTCGATACCGGCCTGCAGCAGCACGGTCAGCATGTCGTTGGCGTCAGCCTCGCTCAGCTGCGCAAAAAGCTGCTTGTTGCAGCCGGCCAGCAGCGCAGTCAGCACGAACAGCAGTGCCAGCGCACCGCGCCGCACGCGGCAGGATGGAAGCGCGGTTCGCATCATTGGTTCCGCATCAAGGTCTGCACGGCGTTCTTGCCGGAATGCGCAATCGTGCTGCCCAGATGGATCTTCGTCATGGTGGCTGCGCACTCCATTTGCACGCGCACGCCTTCGGCCACCACTTCCTGCACCGACATACCGCGCTCGGCCTCGGTCATGGCCTCCACACGCGCCATCGACGCCTGCACGGCGGCATCCTCTTTCTTCACCAGCTCGCCAACGGCCGAAGGGCCCTTGCTGTGGTGCTGGCTGTGCTTGGCGCTCTGCAGCATCGATTCGAAGCGTGCGACAAGCTCGGGCGCCGGCGTCGCGGCTTCAGCCGGGGCAATGCCGGTGCCCGGCGTGCCGGCAGTCACCGGCGGAATAGCGGTCGGACCTTGGATCATGATGGACTCCGGGAGGATGGTTAGGCGCGGGTGAAGTAATGCGCGCTGTGGTAGGCGCTCAAATCCACGCTTTCAGCGGCGGGCGCCGCAGTGGCGGTGCCGAACGTGCCGGCATCCATTTCTTCCTGCACACCGATCAGCGTGCGCACCAGCGCGACGGAATCGGGGTCTTCGTCGCGGGCCAGCACCTCGTTGGCATACACGTGCCATTCCTGATCGCCCAGGGCGTTCAGGCACAGGGCCATCATGGCCGAGGCAAACGGCACCACGCTCTCGGCGCGCTCGCCGTTGTGCAGCTCACGCAGGATGCGCGCGGCATCGGCGTATTGATGCCGGCCTACCAGCAACCAGCCTTCCACCAGGTCGAGTTCGCGAAAATTCGGGCGCAACGTGCGCAATGCAGTCAGCAGCGATTGCGCGTTGTCGAACTGGCCGCTGCGCGTTGCGTACATCAAGACTTCGAGCAGCCCGCCCAGCAGGCGGTTGCTACATTGAATCGGTTCCATATCGCAGGGTTCTCCGTGTCGGGTCATGTCGATACCGGCATTGATAGACCGGCCGACCTCGGGTGGAACCATAGACGCCCGCATGCCGCGCGCCGGCCAACCGCCCCGAAAAAGAGCGCTCCGCCCCGAAGTCGACAAGGCCCTGTGCGCCAGTGCGCACAACGCAAGCCCGCACGCTTTCGCCGCGTCCTCCCCGCGCCCCCCCTTTCTTTCCCGGGTTTCGGAACGGCGCATCCGCCTTCGCTCAAGCGCCAAGCGCGTAGCGCCCACGTCTGCACAATGCCTCGCATCGCTAAGGCACCGTACGCCGCAGCCCCCTCCGTCGACACCCCAGGGCACCGCCATGTCGGACGAAAAAACCGAAGAGCCCACAGACAAGAAACTCAGAGACGCGCACAGAGACGGCGAGACCGCCAAGAGTGCCGACCTGATCGCCGCCGTCGTGCTGCTGGCGGGCTGCCTGCTGCTTGCCATGACGGCATCGCTGCTGGGCGACCGCTGGCGCGCGCTGGTCGACCTTGCGCTGGATGTGAACAACAGCCGGCACCCGGCCATGACGCTCAAGCAGACACTCGGCCACGTCGCGCTTCAGCTGGCGCTGATGACGCTGCCGCTGAGCCTGGTGTTTGCGCTGGTCGCATGGATTGCCACGTGGGGTCAGACGGGCATCGTGCTCTCGACCAAGCCGCTCGAACTGAAGATGAGCGCCATCAACCCCGCATCGGGTCTGAAGCGCATCTTCTCCATGCGCTCGATGATTGACCTGCTCAAGATGCTGGTGAAAGCGCTCGCCGTTGGGGCCGCGCTGTGGAAGCTGGTCCTGATGCTGCTGCCGACCATTGTGGGCACGCCGTATCAGCCAGTCATGGATATCGCGCAGATCGGCATGTCAATGCTGGTGAAGCTGCTAGGTGCAGGCGGCCTGCTGTTCCTTCTGCTCGGCGCGGTGGACTTTGGCATCCAGCGCTGGCTCTTCATCCGCGACCACCGCATGAGCAAGGACGAAGTCAAGCGCGAGCACAAGAACAGCGAAGGCGATCCGCACATCAAGGGCCAGCGCAAGCAGCTGGCACGCCAGATGGTGGACGAGGCCAAGCCCAAACAGAGCGTGGCCGGCGCGCAAGCCGTGATCGTCAACCCCACGCATTACGCCGTGGCGATTCGCTACGCGCCCGAAGAATGCGGCTTGCCGTGCATCACCGCCAAGGGCGTCGACGACGAAGCCCTGAGGTTGCGCGAAGAAGCGCAGGCGCTGGGCATTCCGATCATCGGCAACCCGCCGCTGGCACGCGCGCTCTACCTCGTGAAGCTGAACGACCCCGTGCCCGAAGCGCTGTTTGAAACCGTGGCCGAAGTGCTGGCCTGGGTGGGCGAGATCGGCGCGAAAGACACCGGCGCCAGACACACCGGCGCAAGCCCTTCCATCTTGAACTGAGGCATCCGATATGGCCAAGAAGACCGCCGTCTCTGAATTCAGCGGCGAAATCGGCATCGCCGCGTTGGTGGTTGCCGTCATCGCATTGATGGTGCTGCCGCTGCCCACCGTCCTGATCGATTCACTGCTGGGGCTGAACATCACGCTATCGGTCGTGCTGCTGATGGTGACGATGTACATCCCCGCGGCGACATCGCTGTCGGCATTTCCGTCGTTGCTGCTGTTCACCACGCTGCTGCGGCTCTCGCTGAACATCGCGTCGACCAAATCGATCCTGCTGCATGCGGACGCCGGCCACATCATCGAGAGCTTCGGCAAGCTCGTGGTGGGCGGCAACCTGGTGGTGGGTATGGTGGTGTTCCTGATCATCACCACTGTGCAATTCATCGTGATCGCCAAGGGCTCCGAGCGCGTGGCCGAGGTCGGCGCACGCTTCACGCTCGATGCCATGCCCGGCAAGCAGATGAGCATTGACGCCGACCTGCGCGCCGGCCACCTGAGCGCAGACGAGGCCCGCAAGCGCCGCGCGCTGCTTGCCATGGAAAGCCAGCTGCACGGTGGCATGGACGGCGCCATGAAGTTCGTCAAGGGCGATGCGATTGCCGGCCTGGTCATCACGCTGGTCAACATCCTCGCCGGCATCGTGATCGGGATCACATACCACGGCATGACGGCTGGTGAAGCCGCCAACCGCTTTGCCGTGCTGTCCATCGGCGACGCCATGGTGTCGCAGATTCCTTCACTGCTGATCTCGGTCGCGGCCGGCGTAATGATCACGCGCGTATCTGACGATGACCACGGCGCCAAGCCAAGCTCGCTTGGCAAGGAGATCGTGCGGCAGCTTTCAACCAGTGCACGGGCCATGTTCACCGCCAGCGCGTTGCTGGCCGGCTTTGCGCTGGTGCCGGGGTTTCCGTCGTTTCTGTTTATCGCGCTGGCAGGTGCGGTCTTCGCCTTTGGCTACACGCTGCGCAAGCGCCTGAACACGGGCAGCACGGCCGACACCGATACCCTGCCCGCGCTGCTGCGTGAAGGGTCCAAAGACAAGGCACCGACGATTGCCGACAAGGCCCCGTCATTCACGGCACCCCTGGGGGTTCGCCTTGGCACGCGGCTGGCAGAGGGGCTCGACATTCCGAAACTCGATGCCGCATTTCAAAGCGGGCGGCATGCATTGGCTGAAGAGCTGGGCCTGCCCTTCCCTGGCATTGCCGTGTGGAAGAGCGCCGCGCAACCCGAAGACGCCTATGAGGTGCTGGTGCACGACATCCCGGGTCAGCCGGTGGCCGTGTCCGACGGCAAGGTATCGGTATCCGATCTGCCGGAACCATTGCGCGCACAACTGGACGCCACCCCGGATACCGCGCCCCACGCTGAACAGGTGATTGCGGGCCACGTCGTGCACGTGCTGCGCAAGCACGCGCATCTGTTCATCGGCCTGCAGGAAACGCAATGGATCATGGAACGTGTGACCACCGATTACCCGGGTCTGGTCACCGAGGCACAGAAGGCTGTGCCCGCGCAGCGCATGGCCGACGTGCTGCGCCGCCTGCTGGAAGAGCAAGTGCCCATCCGCAACATGCGCGCCATCCTGGAAAGCCTTGTCATCTGGGGCCCGAAAGAAAAAGACACGTTGATGCTGGTGGAGTATGTGCGCGGCGATCTGGGGCGGCAGATTGCGCACCAGGCCACATGCGGCTCACGCAAGATGCCCGCCATTCTGCTGGACCAATCGGTGGAGCAGACGGTGCGCCAGGCGATCAAACCCACGCCGGCAGGCAACTTCCTGACGCTCGATCCTCAGCAGGTCGACACCATCGTCACGAGGCTCGAACACATGAGCCGCAGCGCGCCGCAGTCGGCAACAACGCCGGCGGGTGCGCTTGCCATTGTCACGTCCATGGACATCCGACGCTATGTCCGCCGCATGATCGAGCCGCGACTGCAGGCACTGAACGTGTATTCGTTCCAGGAGCTGGGTGCGTACGTTGATCTGCAGCCCGTGGGCAAGCTCACGCTGTAAGCCGCCATGACCACACCCGTACGCCTGTGGCGAGCCCCGCCCATCGTCCATCCGACCACGCCCGTCCGGCGGCCCGTAGCGCAACGCAGCGCTGACGGGCGGGCCGGCATGCAGGCCGAACCCTGCGCGGTTGAAAGTACCAGCTGGATACCGCTCGATGCGTACGGCGACGCTGCATGCGAAGACACCGCCGAGCACGAACCGCCCACCCAAGACCACGCCGACGCGCAGCCCGATGAAGCGCAGCCCGAGACCCCGCCGCTGCACACCTCGGCCATGGCCAGCCGCCTGGTGCGCACGTGCTCCGAGATCAGCGTGGGGAGCACCGTGACAGAACATCTCGCGCAGTTGCTCTCCAAGTTCTGCGGCTCCCGCGTTGTAAAAGCCAACAGCGAATGCTGGGAAGTCACGCTCGACCTCGACCCGCGAGTGCTGCCCGACACCCGCCTCACCCTGCGCCTTTCGCCCCACACGCTATGGCTTCGCTTCCTGGCGGCACACCCACGGGCGCGCGACTTACTCTCCGAGCATGGCGATGCACTGCGCCAACGCATTCACGTTTTGCTGGAGCAGCGCATCGATATCGAACTCGAAGTGTGGTGACCGTTGCCACACCCCACCCGACACCTCCCGCCGACTCGCTATGGACACCGGGCTCACGCCATCCCCGCTCGATGCGCATCTGCGTGCGTTCACGCCGGCCCAGGCCGCGTTGACCCGGCTGATCGGCACGCCGTTCCCAGATGACGACGGACGCCACTGGCAACTGCACGCCGTAGACCACACCGCGCCCATGCAGGCGCCCATGCGATTAGGCATTCGCTCATCGCTGTGTGCGGTTGACGTTGTTGTTGAAGGTGCAAACCACCCCGCGCTCCACGCCATCGCACACGAAGCCGATGCGCAACGCCGCACGGCGCTTGCCGGGCTTTGGCTGACGCCGATGCTCGATACGCTGTCTGCCGCCGGGTTGGGAGATGCCTCCCTGGCGACATTCACGCCCGAACACAACGATGCGCGACGTAGCGATCTGCCGGAATTGCCGATGCGGCTGGATGGGCCGCATGGTGAAACGCCATGCAGCATCGCCACGCTGGATTGGCATGCCGCCCCGCCCGCACCACCCGTGGCCAATCGCAACGCTGTGCTTGCACAACTTGGCGTGGTGGGCCTGCCGGTGGGCGTTCGTATCGCCGGCCGGCGATGCCCAACGCACACGCTCTCTTCGCTTGCGGCCGGCGACGTTCTGCTCGGCTGGGGCCAGCACGCCTATTGCCCCGCCACCGATGAGGGCGCCGTACGCCTCACGTGTGGAGATAGCCGACGCGCCCACTTCACTGCCCATGCTCACTACAAGGAAGGCACTGTGACGATCCTCGATGTTCCTACGCTCGCTGACGACGACACCACCTCCGCACACGACACCACAGCCGAAAGCACTGACGGCATCGCAGTAGAAGCACTGGAAGTGCCCGTGCACCTTGAGGTTGCCGTGATGAGCCTACCGCTGGCCGAGCTGGCCGCGCTGGCACCAAACCACGTCTTGCAGTTGCCCGTCTTGCTGCGTGATGCCACGGTACGCCTGGTCTGCCACGGCCAGACGCTCGGCCACGGGCAGCTCGTGGCAGTGGGTGAGCATCTCGGCTTGCAGATCTCCGCCATGAGCGCGCGCCATGCAGAACATTGAATTCGCCTCGCTCATCATTGCGGCGGTCGCCATTGCGCTGTTGCCGTTTGCCGCCATGGTGGTCACGTCGTACACCAAGATCGTGGTCGTGCTCGGGCTGCTGCGCAACGCGCTGGGCGTGCAACAGGTTCCGCCCAGCATGGTGCTCAACGGCATTGCGATGATCGTGTCGTGCTTCGTAATGGCCCCCGTTGGCATGGAGGCCATGCAGCGCGCCCACATGCAGCTCAATGATTCCAGCGCGAACGTCAGCCAGGTCATGCCGCTGCTCGATGCCGCGCGCGAGCCGTTCCGGCAGTTCCTGGACAAACACACCAATGCACGCGAGAAAGCGTTCTTCATGCGCTCTGCGCAGCAGCTGTGGCCCCCCGCCAAAGCCGCGCAGCTCAAGGAAGACGACCTGATCATCCTCGCGCCCGCCTTCACCCTGACGGAGCTGACGGCGGCATTCCGCATCGGCTTCCTCCTGTACCTCGTCTTCATCGTGATCGACCTGGTGATCGCCAACCTGCTGATGGCGTTGGGGCTGTCGCAGGTGACGCCCAGCAACGTAGCCATTCCGTTCAAGCTGCTGCTCTTCGTGGTGATGGACGGCTGGTCTGTGCTGATTCACGGCCTGGTCAACACCTATCGTTAAAGGGGCCGCCATGGACTACGACAACATCACGCGCCTGACCAGCACGGCACTCATGCTGTGCCTGCTGGTGTCTTTGCCCGCTGTGGCGGTGTCCGCCATTGCCGGGCTGCTGATCTCGTTCGTGCAAGCCGTGACCTCGCTGCAGGACAGCAGCATCTCGCATGGCCTGAAACTCATCATCGTATCGGTGGTGATTGTGGTGGCTGCGCCGTGGGGGGCTGCGTCGATCCTGCAGTTCGGCAACACGATCCTGCAATCGCTCTTCCAGTAAGGGGGTGCCATGACACGTATCTCCGCCTCGACGCCCAACGTTCTCTCGTTGCCCGATCCGGTACAGGCACCGCAGAACACGGCTGCGCCGCACCATCGCAAGCATCATCGGCATGGCGCGCACGGGCACCACCATTGGGCCGAGCAGCTGGTCGAAGATCAACTGCACCGCCACAAGCACGTCGCGCAGGTTGCGAAGCGCGTTCGCCGGCCGCGCACAGGCAAGCGCAGCGCAGCGGGTTCACCCGAAGAGCCCATCACCGACAGCACGTTCGAAGAACTGCTCCTCATGCTGGAAGAGCACGCGCGCAAGGTCGAGCCCATGGTGATTGGGCTGTCGTCCCGGCAGGGCCAGCGCGACGACGATGACGAACAGTCGCGAGACCACCGCAGCGCCCAGGGCCGCCGTGCCCTGCTGCTGCAGTACTTGCAGGAACAAGCCGCCGAGACCGATGCCGCCGCACCGCAGAAAGCCGCAGCCGCCGAAGCCGGCGCGTTGCCAGCCGACACGCTGCTGCAAGACGTGGAGTCGTCCAGCTACCAGCGCCTTGAACAGGAGTTGCTTGCCGTGCGGCATGCCATGCATACGGGCCACCCGATGCCGCTGCGCATGGCGTTCGACATCCTGCGCAGCTATCTGAAACAGGCGTCTATTGAAGGCACGCCAGGCACGCTAGCCGCCGTAAAAGACCGGCTGCTGGCGACCACCACGCCGCAACACGCCGCCAGCGCGCTGACCGACCGCGAAAAGACGTTCAACCTGCTGTTTCCGCTCTTGCTGCTGAGTCCTTCGCGGCCGCGCATCGGCCGCGAGCGCGGCGAGAGCATTGCACGCAGCAGCGCCGTCGCACGCCGCTGGACAACCGAACTCTGGTCTTACCGGGCGGGGCTGGGTCTGGCCCTGCCTCCGCTTCCTGATCCTTCCCCGCAATCACCATGAACAAGCACATCCGCGTGTTGGCAGGCGCGCATGCCGGCGCCTGCCTCGACCTGACGCCGGGCCGCTGGACGGTAGGCCCCGACGTACAAGCCAGCATCCGCATCTCTGATTGGGCGGGCGATCCGATCGCGCTGCTTGTCGATACGGAACACGGCGTCCTGATTGAATCCGACGACGGCGGCAGCACCTGGGACGACCTGACCCCCCGCCGCTTTGGCGAGGTCATTCTCTGTGTCGGGCCGGCCGGCGAGGCATGGCCGTCCGACCTCGCACTGCTGGAGCGCGTGCTATCGCCCGCAGCGACCGAGGCCAGCACCCAGAGCATTGCCGCTGTGCAAGCCCCTGCTTCCGACACACCCACGCCTGCCCGGCCTCGCGCACGCAAAGGCTGGATGGGCGTGACGGCAGTCGCGCTGCTCACGCCGTGCGCACTGCTGCTGGCATCGACACGCGAAACATCCTCCGCCGCGCATTCCGCAGCCACGGCACAAATACCGCTGATCGAACGTGTGCGCACATGCCTGGCACTGCACCGCATCGACGGCTTGCAGATCGAGCAGCACGATAACGAGATCGTCGTGCACGGCATCGTGACTTCAGCCGCCGAAGAGCTCGCCACACTGCGCGATCTGCGAGCGGTGTCAGCGTCTGTCCACACCGATCTTTCAATCGCGCAGGAGGTCATTGAAAACCTGCGTGAATCGCTGCAGGAACCGGGGCTGCGCATCAGCTACCTGGGCAGCAACCGGTTCTCGATCACGGGGCCAGCCATGCACCCCGAACGGGTTCGTGCAACGGCAGACCATGTGCGCAGCGACCTGGGCGGCAACATCAAGGACATCGCCCTGGACATCACGCAGGCACGCACGCGTGACCCCAAAGCCGATGCCACATCCGCACTTTCGGTGGATGAACTGAGCTATATCGAAAGCTCCGACGGCACCAAAGATTTTCTCGCTGCGCAGCGTTAAGGCGCCTGTACGTTCTTGCCATTCCCTCTTCAGGAGACCCCTATGTTTGATCACTTCTCGCTCGACATCATCGAAACGTTTGACGGCATTCAGGCTTTTGCCAAGCAGGAAGGCCCAAAGGATTTCGGCCCGCTGAACAAGGCCGTCGAAGCGCTCAAGCGCACCGCCATGGACATGGAACAGCGCGCCATTCGTGCGACGGACGTCAACAACCGCGAGCAGCTTCGCGTGCTGTCGCATGGTTTTTCCAGCGCCGCACAAGTGTGCTCGGGGTTGATCCCGGCATAACGAGCGCACCGCGCAGACGGGCTTCGCGAGACGACATCACATTTCGCTTCCTCGCCAGTCCAGCGCAGAGAAATCCACGATGATGACTTCACGGCGAACACAACAGCAGCACGTTCGCTAAACCGAATCAGCGACATCCCATACCGGGGTGTTGTTGAAAAACCCGGCTCTCACCCGAGACCATTCATCCACTGCAAAGGAGTTTTCCATGACCGTTCAAACCGCTGCCGCTGGCCTGGGCGACGCCGCTAGCCGTCTGTCGTTCAACGCGCAAAACGAAGCCGTTACCAAGGAAGGCGAGCAAGACATGCTGAACGCAGCCAAGCTGCAAAACGAACTGAACCGCGTCAACATGTTCGCCAAGCTGATGGAAGCGGGCCCGAAGGCCGCCAAGGACCTGATCTCGTAATGGTCTGTTCTGGACGGCACACCGTGTGCCGCCAACGTTCGGGAACGGGGCCGCGCCGTTCCCGAGCGGTTTTTCAACACACCGCACCGCGCGCTTCTGCTGTTCTCTGTATTCGGCCCATCGCGCCGCCGCCCGATTCACTGAATCCGACCTGCTACCGCGATCCCGACATGACACCGATCCACCGCAACGTTTCCGCAGCTCCTGCAACCCCTGCGCCGGACGAATCCACTTCGCGCCTTGTACACGCCCACACAGGTGCGCGCGCATCGGGCACGTTGCAAGCCGTGGTATCCGCCGGCATGCAAGACATGCTGAACGCAGCCCATCTGGAAGATGAGCTGAACCGCACACAGGCATTCGCCAAGCTGATGGAAGCCGGCCCGAAAGCGGCCAAAGACTTGCTGGTGTAAAGCATGAGCATCGAACGGCGCGACAGCCTCATCCGCGACATGTGCATGCATCTGCAGATTCCGGATGCCGATGCCATCATCGCCGCCGGCAGGCTCACGGTTGAAGGGTTCGAAGTCATCATCGATGCAGTCGAGGAAGACCTCGATGCGTTCTACCTGAACTTCGACTACGGCATCGTCACAGGCGGCCGCACGTTGCGCGTGTTCCGCCTCATGCTTGAAGCCAACGTCACCATCTATGCGCAAGACCATGCCCAGCTGGGGCTGGATGGCGATACGGGCGGCATCATCCTGATCGTGCGCGTGGCGTACGACCCCGACATCGACGGTGAACAGCTAGCCGAACTGCTGGGCCACTATGCCGAGCACGGCCGCTACTGGCGCGACAACATCCTGCAGACCACCGACGACATGTTCGAGAACCTCGCGAACGGCACCTACGTCTGGATTCGCGCTTAACGCGCAATGCCAGGCGCGAACGACAACGCTTCCACCCGAGCGGCTTCGCAGCACCCGTGATGATTTCGTGAACGCGAACGTCCGCTGTCATATAACGCCGTACGCTCGCGGCATTACATGCCAAGGTGCTCGTTGAAGCTGACGCGTCGGCTCGGCGGCATCGCCAATCCAAGTTCATGTCCGCCTCACGCACACCGTATCTGCCAACCATAGACATCCCGCTTCTACGCGCCGGTGAGTTCTTCCCGTTCGCTGCGCACCCCATCCTCATCGGCGCATACCAGCTCTGGTTCACCTGTGATGCAGATGCAGATGCTGATCCCGGGTCGGTCACCGTTTGTATCGACCTCGGCAAGCCGCTCGAGATCAACGTCGACGAAGCACTGCACGTGATCCTCGGGCTCTGCCTCGGTCTGCCAGCTTCGTCGCGGGGCGTGGTGGCGCAGCAGGCGCGCACCGGCACGCTGGTCTATCGCTTTCCTTACACGCTTCACGACGACCCGACGGGCGCCCTGCTCGTTGACGCAATGTCCGGGCTTGCTGCCTCAGCCATATCGGTCTCAAAGTGGTCGGTGCACTGACGGATTGCGCGTGGGCCGGTGGCATGCAGCTTCGCCATCGTCACGGCGGATTCGCATTGCACGCGCGTTTGTCATTCGGCCGCATCAAAGTGGTATGCCGATTGACCACGCCAGTGCCTGAACATTCCGAGCCATGCCACCTTCACGCCTGTTGCCCGTCAACGTGCCGACATCGCCGTCGGAATACGAGACACTCCACGACTTCGCTGCGCGCACACCATCGCCCCCGCCTGAGGGCAGCGCTGCTCCGCAGCCTCGCAAGAAAGGTGGCTGGCTCGGCAACCTGAAATCGCGCGTGCGCGAAAAGCTGCCCAAGAGTGACGAGACAGAACTGGCCACGTTGTTAAGCGACCGCAAGCGCTCCGGCGCGTCGTTCAATACGGTGGACAACTACAAGGCGCCCACGCGCGGCACGTTGACGACCACGCCCGAGGCAACGCCGCAGGCCGCCGAGGGCACCCCGCACCCTGCCACACCGCAGGTGCAGGAACATCACCAGACACGCCGCGCGGCACGTTCGCAGCGCAAAACGTCAACCATGATGCAGCGCGCTGAACAGGGTGCGCAGCGCTTGCGCCAACGCGGAAAGCCACCGACGCCCCAAGCGGCAACAACGACCGCTGCGCTGACGGTTCCGGCTACGGCCGAAGCGTTCCGCCAGAGCATTGCGCAGTTGTTCCGCACGGCGGGCAGCGCAAGCGAACGTGAACTGCTGGCCGATCGGCTCGGCGTCTTGGCGGCTCCAGCGCAGGGCAGCTCGTCCGCAGCAGGCAGCTACATCCGCCCGATGTTGGCAGCGCGCGCGCTGGCGGCCACCAGCGGCGGCAATGCAGGCGATGCGCTGCGGGTGCTGCAGCACGTTTCGCATGCGGTGCACTTTGATGCTGCCGCCTTTGCGGCACCTGTACCGACGCCGAGCCATGACGGCTCAACACGTTCCACGGGCAGCTCTTCGCTGGGCATGGGCCGCCTGTTCAATGAGACGGCATCGGCAACGTCGTCGCAGCGCTCCAGCACGTCGGACCTGGGCTTGTCTCATCTGTTTGGCGAGGGTGAAACGTCGCCACAGCGAAGCGAAACCGGCGCCAGCCGAACCAGTGACGAGCAAAGCCCGCGTTCGCTTTCCCGGCAATCCAGCCTGTCGGCCCAGTACGGCTCAGACGGCTCCGGTGGCTCTTCACGCAGCCTGACAGTCCCGCCAATGCCGCAGGGCATGAGCGATGCGGGCGTGGCAAGCGCGGCTTGGCGCACGGCGCAGTTGCTCTCGCGCAGCCATCACGGCTTTGAAGCGCTGACCGGCCTGATGCAGACCCCGCCCACACCGGAGCAGGCGCACACCGCACGCGCCTTCTTGCAAGCGGCCGACCATGTGCATACGGCCGCCACCACGGCGGCCGACCCCACCGCCCTGTTGCACGCCCACCCGGCTGGCAGCGGCACCCAGGCCGAGTCACTCGCCGTCAACGTCATGCACGCCGCTGCGCTCAAGCTGCGCGGCGAGCCCGTCAGCGCGCAACAGGCCGGTGTCCTTTTTGCGTGGCACCAGGGCTTTCGTGAAGACGGTCCGGGCTCGGATCTGGCCAACACCAAGGCACGCCTGGCGAAGTTTGTCGGGCGCACCATTCCGCGGGTGGAAAAGCAAACCACGGGCAGCCATTTCTGGCAGATGATCGGCAAGAAGAAATCGCCGCTGTCATCGGCTGCGCTCGGCATGCACGGCGCACAGCGGCCTGGACTCGTCAAGGAAATGGACACCTATACGGCGGCGCTGCGATCGATGATCGAAACGCTTGCGCAGGCTGGCAATGCACCGCCGCTGCACACCATCGCGCACCCGGGCGATCTTTGGCGCGGCACGATCCTCGCGCATTGGGCCGAGCTGACAGCCGCCAACGCGCCGTTGAGCGACTACGCACTCACGGCAGAGAAGCTGCGTGCGCTGCAGCCGGAAGTCGGCGCAGCTGTCAGCCGCATGCAGCGCGAGAACGCCGAGCCAACCGCCGTCGCCCGCACGCCGGGCAGCTCACCGGCCCACCAGGAATTCGCACAATTCGTGGCCCTGACCGGACTGACCGACGATGCAGACAGCCGGGCCTGGGCGCAAAACCGGTTGAACACGCTGACCCTGCCGCAGGTCAACGCCGCGCAGGCCCACGTGGCGCAGCTCATCGACCATGCCGGCCTCGTGGGCGAGCCGCCGGAATACCTGGTGGGGCTGCAGCCATCGGCCACGCTGTTGCGCTACTGGAGTGCCCACGCGGGCGAGGCCGCCGAGGCGCCCGCATTCCGAAGCGCGCTCGAGCGCGCCGACAAACTCGAGCACCCGGAAGACCTCAAGATGCAGGCGCCCACCATCGAAGACGCGCGCAAGACCATCGAGACGCTGCTCACGTCCATGGAATCAGGCAACAAGGTGCGCCTGTCCAACGGTGGCTGGATTGGCGGCAGCACGGCCGGCGTATCGACAGGCTTGTCACACGTCGGCAAGGCGTTGCCGGTGCCCGTGTCCGTACAACTGGACGCCAATTACGGCAGGGGCCGCCAGGCCGTGGTGGAAATCGGCCGCAGTTCACACGGGCGCGACGTGTTCGTCGGCACTGACCGCACGATGCGCGCGTCGGTTGGTGTGGGTGCCTCCGTTGGCTACGACCTCAAAACGTGGGGCAAGCGCCTGCGCGCCAATCTGTTCGCCGTCAAGGTCACGCCGTTCGATCTGGAGACAGGTGAGCCGCGCGGCGTGGTCATCCGGGCCACACGGCCCACGCAGCGCCCGGTGGAAGGCCACGACGACTGGGAACCCATCAAGTACGACGACAAGGCTGCGGCCGATGCCATCGTCAAGGCCACCAACCTGCTGTTCGAGCAGGCGAGCGCCGCGCCCGAGCACCGGCCCAATGCCGACACGCTGTGGAATACGCTGGCACAGCACTTCGGCGAAAGCGGTGGCAGCGGCGGCATTTCCATCAGCTGGGTCGACCAGACCAAGAAGCGCTGGCGCGCGTCAATGGATGCCAGCGTTGGCATGAACGTACGCGTGAGCAGCCCTCACACCCCGGTGCGGATCGGCCCGTCGGCACGGCTGCGCGGCGAGAAGACGCTCAGCAACACGGCCACCCTGCAGGAGAAGACCGGCACGATGCGCATGGAGCAGTTCAGCGTCGCCACGGGGCACAAGGTGACGGCGCGCGCCGGCCTGGCATTCTCGGTGGGCCGCACCTTCTACACGGCAGCCCCCGACGACAACGCATCGGCCAAGGCCGGCGAGAGCGGCAAATTCACACAATCGTTTACCGGCGGCATGCCGCTCGGGTTCAACTGGAAGCTCTCCGAAGGCGGCCACACGACGAAGGTGAAGATGGCTTACCAGAACGGCAAGATTGCCGATCGCGTCAGCTACTTCGACACCGAGTACCGCAGCGTGCGCGAATACCTGGCTGTCGTGCGCAGCGACCGCGATGCGTGGATCAACATGCTCGCCCACAAGCCCGGCGGTACGCCGGAAAAAGCCGCGCGTGAGTTCGAGGCCTACTGCGAGACCGTCGAGACGCACGCCCGCCCCAACCAGCGCTACCTGCATCGGCATCGGCTTCGGCCGTCGGCCGCACGCGAGATCGAGGGGCACCTTGCCCTGGCGGACCTGCATCGCAGCATCGATCCGAATTCTGCCGACGCGCAAGCTTCCGAAGCGCTGGCGCAGGCGCTGCTGGAGGCGCCCACGTCCCGCGTGCCGGAGAAGCTCGCAATCGTCGAACAGGTATCCACCAGCCGCAGCCGTGGCCTGACGAGCGCGCTACAGCTACGCGCCAGCAAGGAAGCGGAAGGCACGCGCGAACTCGCTGCCATCAAGTTCGGCTGAAGATCATTTCATCAAATTGTCATATAAGCCGGCAAATTAATTGTTTCGCCGGTTTTTTATGCGCTTATGCGCATAATCGTTCACGCAGAATGCGGCATTCGCATGCTCAAAATGAAAATTGCATAGTCAACAAAAAAAACTCAATCAGATCTAAACTCGATTTCACTCTTTATAGGGATGTGTGAGCAAATCGTGAACGTTATGCTTGGCCCCAGTTTGAAGCGCCATCTGCAGCGATTCAATTCTTTAGCGCAGTGGCTTGAAAGAAGGGGAGCGCCATGAAGTTCGCCGTATTGACCTCAAACCCATCCAGCTTTGCCTACGTGGCAAGCTGCCTATCCAGTGAAGAGGCGGAGTGCGTCCGCTTTGACGACGCCCTGTCGTTGCTGCGTGCGCGCCGCACGGAAACGTTTGATCTGTTGATGATCGATGCCCAGCATTTCCGTACAGCGGGGCAGCTTGTGCTGTCGTGGCGCGAATGCAATGCCGACATGTGCTGGCCCACCCTGGTGTTCGGGCAGTTTGTCGACCGCGGAGACATGGCGTCGGCCTTCGATGCCGGCGTGGACGACGTGCTGACCGGACACTTCAGCGCTGAAGAGCTGCAGGCCCGCGTGCAACGAGCACTGCGCCGTGCCGAGCCAGTGCGCCAGAATGCCGGCGTCCACGTCGTGGTGGGGCCGTATCGCCTGTGCCGCCTGACCCGCACGGCTACGGTCAACAGCATCCCCATTCGCATGACCGCTCGGGAGTTTGCGACGGCATGGCTGCTGTTCTCTTCGCCGGGGTCGTTCCTCTCGCGCCAGCAGATCGCATCCGCCGTGTGGGGCGCAGACGCCAGCATCGTCGAGCGCTCGATCGAGCAGCACATCTACAAGCTGCGCAAGAAACTGCAGTTCGGCCCCGAGACCGGCGTGGAACTCAAGACCGTCTACGCACGCGGCTATCAACTCGCCGTGCAAGCCGCCAGCAACGAGCCCGCAGGCCCCCAGGCGCGCACCATTCTGGCCGCTTAAGCGGCCTTTTTGCGCAAACGATTGCTCGCCGCAGGGCCCGCTGCGCCCACGGCAAATTCTTTTAGCAATTCTTAATAAAACGCCTCAAGGCAGATAATTTCAGTATCGGCTTAATAAATTCAGTGCCGGTTTAAAAAATATTGCCTTGTTAATGGTTATCGCGTTAGTGACTTTCGTGCGAGCGGATTTCACCCGCACATTGCTGATATAGCGCTGCCAATTCGGTCCGATTGCGTGCTTGTAAGCGCATCAGAATTTGGCGCACGTGCGATTTCACGGTTTCTACGCCGATATGCAACGCCTGCGCGATTTCCACATTGGACTTTCCCGATGCCGCCTCTCGCAGGATGTCGCGTTGGCGTGGCGTCAGAGCGGAGAGCAAAGCCCCCTTGCCGGACGAACGGGCGGGGGCCTTCCGCCTGGACTCCAACATCCGCCCAAGCATCGCGTGCGCCTGCTCCAGCGTAACGGGCTGGGCGGGCGGCGCTTCGCCGGCGGCCGCGGCCAGCTCGGTCAAGTCGACCAGGATCCCACCGTTTGGGGCGTGCGAAACCTGCCGAACCGCGATCGTGAGAGGCACCACCGTCTGCGCCCGCCAAGCGGCGGCTGCAGGGAAAGGGGAGAAATACTGGCGTTCTGCCGTACTGTCGGCTGCGTGTAGCAGCACGTCGTTCTGGACCCGGGCGTTCATGTCGTCCTTCGCTTTCGTGAAAGCTATGCATCTGGATGCAGTGGCGCTCGCGGATGGGTATCGCGGCAGCCTCTTACTCTCTCTGTGCAACGAGGGAGAAAAACCGGAACCCCGATCGAAAAAAAATTTTCGCGGCCGACGAACGCTCAGCGTGGGCCGATGCGCACCCACACGCCGGCAAGCTCCCTCACCTGGATGGGGAGCGTTTCGGCCAGCATGTGCAAGGCACGACGTCCGTCGAGCGGGAACCGCCCCGTCACGTGCATATCAGCCACTTCAGGGAGCAGCTCGATCAGGCCCCGGTGGTAGGGGCGCAATGCGTCAATCACGTCGGACAAGGGCTGGTGTTCGACCTCGACCATGCCGCGCGTCCAGGCCGCCACGTTGCGGGCCATCAGCGTCAGTTTCTCGATGCCGCCGTCACCAAGGCGCCGTACCTCGCCCGTACGCGCCGTGGAAACGGCACCGGCCGGCGTCGACAACGCCGCGGTGCCTTCGAGCACGGCAACCGTCATCGCGCCATCGGGCTCCAGCGTTGCGCAGATCATGCCGCCCATGCATTCCACCGCGCCCGCGGCGGACCATAACCGCAACTGCCCCGACGGCGACCCGGCGACGGCCAGCACGCTGCCACTGCGCAGACGCACGTCGTAACCGCGCGCAACCGCAGAGGCATCCACCGCGCTGCGCGCGTTCAGGCGTAGTTGATAGCCGCCGGCCAGCGCGAAGTCGCGGCGCTCCGAGGTGACCGTACGCATGTCGGCAACTAGGTCGGATAGCGGGATCTCTCTGTCAACGAGGGCGGCAACACCCAGACCCAGCCCGCTGAAGATGAGCGCGCGGCGCACATGCCTTGCCGGCGAAGCAGGCGTATCGAGAAGCCGCCGCGCGGCGCGACGGTGCGGGTCTGCCACGGGCGGCAGTGCCATCGAACCCAACGCACCTTGCAAACGCTGCACGGCAGCGGCATGCGCGGGATCGGCTTCCTGCCAGGCGGCAAAGCGCTGGCGCTCCATCTCCGAAGCCGTGCCCGAGCGCAGTACGACCAGCCACTGGATCGCCTGCTCGGCGATCCGATCATCCAGCGCGTGCTTCACGATGATTCGGCCAGATAGCACAGGCGCATGGCCTGCGTCATGTATTTCTGCACCATGCGAACGGAGACCTGCAGGCGCTCGGCAATCTCTGGGTATGTGAGGCCATCGAGCTGGCTGTAGAGAAAAGCGGCGCGCGCCTTGGCGGAAAGCCCATCGAGCATACGATCGATGGAGGTGAGGGTCTCGAGGATCAACGCGCGGTCTTCAGGGGATGGCAGCGTTGCTTGCGGTTGCGTGGCGGCCCACGCCATATAGGCGTCTTCCAGATCACGACGGCGCCAGAGGTCATAGAGCAAACGCTGCGCAATCGTTGTCAGCAAGGCGCGCGGCTCGCGGATGTCTTGCCACCCGGGCCTTTGCAGCAATTGCACAAACGCCTCCGCCGCAATGTCTTCAGCGCCAAAGCGACAGCCCGTCTTGCCGCCCATACGACGGGCGAGCCATGCATAGTGTTGTCGGAACCAGTCAGAGGCCAGTTCGGTAACTGGCTGGCAGGTTTGCGTCACGGTATCCTCCGCGAAAATCTGTGCTGGCCGTTCCCCGGCAAACGGCCCGATCCGGTGTTGAGAAAGCCCCCACCCAGATGTCGAGATTCTAACCACCGCTGATATTTCAGGTGAGCATTTTTTCGGCTTTTATCGCAGTTTTTCGGCAGACCCGCTACATCCAGATGCCCCATGCTGGCATCGTTGAGCGGTGCAACCCGGTTGCTGCACTTTGTTGCAGCAACAACCGCCTCGGCGCCCGCCCATGCCCCCCGAAGAATCACCCCACCCCCCGTTCGACGAAGACGCATTGCCAGCGCATGCCCTGCGCATCGGCACCCGCAATGTCTGGCTGGCGTATGACAGCTACGCCGAGCCCGACATGCTGACGGCGTACGTCGAGCTCGGCCCGCGCGACACGTTGGACGTTGCGCTCACACTCAACCTGCTGCTCGGTCTCTGCCTGGAAGTGGACGGTGCTGCACGCGGCAGCGTTGTGCAACACCCGCAAACCGGCCAGATGATCTATCGCTTCCGCTACGCGCTGGACGACGACCCCGAAGCAAGCAATTTGCTCGATGCCATCGCTGCACTCACCGCGGAGCTGGACAACGGCGCCGCGTCCACACGGTATTGAGCCGCCGCATGCGGTCGCTTCGGATGCCGACGCAGCACTTCGGTGCCCGTCACGTTCGCCGGCAGTGGCTGGCTAGGCTTGCAAGGTTCAACTGTGCTCGGGCGAATTGCCATGCCCCGGCATGCCAACCTCGGAGCCCCGCCCACCATGAAGATATTCTCCCGACACTCCAGCGCGACGCCTCCGGCGCAGACGTCGTCCGGTGCACCGGCCTCGCAATCCGCGCAGCCATCCATGCCAAGCGTGCGCAAGACTTCGCAGCTGCCTGGCGGCCTGCGTGACCTTGCTGACATGGTGACGGCGAGCCGCCAAAAGAAAAGCGCCGCATCGCTGACGAACGAGCAGCTCAAGGTTGCGCTGTCGAGCACCACGCTGAGCGGACGCGGAACGCGCGCCGCGCAGCGGGAAGCCCAGAAGCGTATTCGCAACGGCAAGCTGCAGTGGCCGCCTCAACAGCCGGCACAACCGCAAACCGCTGCGCCGCAGGCACAGGGGCACGCAGGCAGCGCCAGCGAACCGCCGCCTCACACCCCACACGCCCAAGCGAACCCGACGCCCACGCCAACCGAGCAGCCCCACGCCGAATCGTCTGGTACTGCCCACGCCGAACACACAGAACACACAGAACACGGCACGCAGCAGGACCTGGCCATCGTGCTGCGGCCGCCGTCGCCCTCGCCGTTGTCTCCCTCATCCAGCGCGCACGCGCAAGGGCGCCACACGCCGCCAGGCGCGCCCGTGTTCGATCCCGATACCGGCGCGCTGAACAAGCCCCAGTTGCGCCAGATGGCGCTTGCGCTCAAGGATGCGCTACCCACGGTACCGGTAGCGCTCACGCGCTCGCACCCACTCAGTGACGGGCTGCGCGCCAAGCTCCAGCATCAGCTGGGCACCATCCAGACGATTGCCGCGGACAACACCCGCAAGGCTCCGCATGAGGTCGGCATGGCCGTGCGTGATGCCTTTGCGTCGGCGGCCAAGACCGCCCGCCGGCTTGCCAAATCGTTGGGCAATCACGACCCGGCCGACGCCTACAAGGGGATCGCGGCGCTGCTCACCGAGCTCAAGCGCACGCACCTGAGCGGCAGCGCGCACGAGGTCATGAGCCACTACGCCGAGAAGGAAACCGCCAACCTCGAAGCCAAAGCGCCCGGCATCAGCACGGCAAAGCCTGGCTCCAACGTGAGCACAGGCACGTCGGGCAGCGTGTCGATCTCGGCCTTCCCCACCAACCGCTATGCCGGTGCCCACGTGTCGGTGGAAGCGGGTGGCGGCAAGGGCCGCCTGTACTTTGCCGATGACGACGGCGACGTCGACTACTGGCCCTCGGCACAAGCCTTCGCCAAGGTCGCGCTGGGCGGCAAGCTGGGCGAGTGGGCCGCCAAACTGACGGGCCGGTTGGACCTGTCCGGCGGCAATGTCTACCTCGAACACGATGACTTGCGCCAACTCGTCAAGCTCGTTGCCAACCACGATGCCAACCATGCCTGGGTCAAGTCTGCCGGGCCACATGCGCGCCACGCGATGCAGCAGCTGGAATCGTTGGCCAATCTCGTGTCTCACGCCATCGGGCGCAACTACACAGAAGCCGCGGGCAAGCCCTACTTTCTGAACGACGCCAAGATTGCCAAGGGTTTCAACACGTTGAAGATGACGCTGCTGGCCGGTGCGATCGACCAGAAAGTGGGCGGCGAGCGCTTCAGCACGCTCATGAAAGCCGCGTACCCGCCAATCGCCGACGTGCTGACGGACCGCATCGGCAGCGGACAACCCATGCCGGCGCAACCGCGACGCGACGTGCCCGATTCCGTGGCTTATGGCGACCGCTTCCTGGCCTATCGGCAGGTGACCGGCAGCGTGGATGCCAACGTCGGCAACGAGACCCACGGCGGCACCAACCTGGAAGCCGGCGGGAGCTTTGATGTGAACGTGCGCGGCAATGTGGCGCAGTTCTTCACGGAAAGCGCTGCCGCGCCGCACACGCTGCTGGACCCCGGCTATCACAAGGATTATCAGTCCACGTTCAAGCTGCATCAGCAGCTCGATGCCGCCTGTGCCGAGCCGCCCCCCGCGCAGCTTCACCTGTACAACGCGACACGCAAGGCACTGACGCACGAACTGCACGCAGGCCCTGCGCAGCCCTTTACCGAAACCGAACGGCTGCACTACGGCGAGGAAGCCGACATCCCTGCGCAGTTCCGCAACGCCATCACACACGCCAGCCCCGAGCAGCTCAATCACGCGACGGATCAGCTGGAGCATCTCATCGGCACCTATCTGCAATTTGCGGATCACGCTGGGGCGGTGCTCGCGAAGAACGATCGCTTCATGCCCGCCAAAGAACGCGATACGTTGAACCAGCATCGCGAAGCGGCCTTCGCACAGATCAACCAGACCGTGTGGCATGGCCGCTATCCGCAGAAAGATGCGCTGGCCAACCCCGAGGCGTTCGTCGCCAAGAGCCATGCTGCGATCAGCTTGGCGCTGGGCTGTGTGGGTGCGCATATCTCTGTCGTGAAGCAGCAGATGGCGTTGCGCGAGGAGCACGGCACGGCCGCCGCCGAAGCCATCCTGACGGCGGATTCGATGTACAAGACCGCGCGTGAAATGCTGGACAAGACGTACCTGCCGCTCAAGAACTACGACGTGCAGAAGAACGGCCCGCTGAAAGACAAATCGCTGTGGCAGCGCTGGGATACGGCACTGAAGGCGACGGTGTCCGGCGGCGCGCAAAGCAGCGCGCTCAACGCGATCCTCAACCGCTTCGGCCGGTCCAGCGGCAAGGTGCAACTTGGGCCTTTCACGGGCTCCATCTCGGTCGGCAATAGCGCGGGGCAAGTCTCGCTCACTGCCGAGGCGCGCCTGATGAACGCCAATCATCAGGTCAACCCCAGCCGTACGGGCAAGTTCTGGCAGTTCACGTTCACCGCGCAGGGCGGTGCACCGATTACGGGCGTGATACTCAACAAAGCCATTGCAGCGGCTATCGAAAAATTCGCGCCAAACATGCGGCTGCAGGACGACAAGTTCGATCCGCACGAGTTGCTCCGCCAAACGCAGGGGCTGCTGCTCAACGTGACCGACGGCACCAGCCTGGTCGTCAAGTTGCGTCAGGCGCCTGACGTGCAGAACGCCCCGATGGAGCTGCAATACGCGCGGGTGCTGCGCAACAAGAACAGCGGCATGAGCCTGTCGCTGACGGTACCGACACCGCACGGCACGTTCACGCCGTCGGTCTCGCATACGGACAGCACACAGAGCTACGCGGGCGAGGTGATGGGTTCCGACACGAGCTACCTCATCATGCAGCATCCGTTCCTCGCCAAGATCGTCGACGCGGAAGCCCACCGCGAAGACGCCGCGCTGCGGCAGGCGTTCGATGCGAACCCGGTGCAACGCGATCGCTATCTCGCCAATCCGAACCTGATGGCCGATGTGGTGGCCAAGTACGCAGCGGCGACGCAGGAGATCAACGCCGCGGCTGCGGAGAATCGCCCCGTCCAGATCAAGAACGAGTTCGTGCGCTACCACGCCGCAACGCCGTTCGCACGCGCGGCCCAGGTCTCGACGCAGGTAGCTGCGCACGCGCCAGGTTCGACCGCCAACGGAGAACAGCTGTTCAAGCTTGCCGAACCGCTGGCCAAGCCGATCGACGTGAGCCACCTTGACGTGGAAGCGATGCGCGCACGCCTGCAAGCCATGACGACCATCGAGGACCGCGCCGACTATCTGTGCGACTCCAGCCAGGGCCGTCCGCTGCTCGACGCGTTCTCGAAGATCATCGGCAACACGCGCGCCATCAACTCGGCTGCGCTGTTCCATACCGAAGAGCGCAACACTGGTATCCAGTCGCTGGTGCGCAACCCCAAGGCGCTGCAGCGCGAGAACGACCGAACCCAGGCCGCCCTGCACGGCAAACCGCAACCGACCGGCACCATCGGCCAACTGCGCACGCGCCTGGAGCCGACCAGAGCATCGATCAAGCAAGCCAAACTGGCGGATCTGCAGCAGCTCGCTGCCATGAACCTGCCGATCAGCCAACAGGCACAGCAGGAGCTGCAGCGCCGCAAAGCGCTGCTCGGCAACGCATTCCCGACCGACGAGGGCCAATCGCGGACGTAAAGCCCGCTGACTTCACGCTCTGCCGCCAGCCCCGGATACGCCCGGGCTGGCGTTTTTTTGCCCGCTCGCAAGCATTCTTGTTTCGTTGCGTAGGCCCAGAAAGACAAGGGCCGGCATCAAGCCGGCCCATGGGAATACACGATTGAACGGCTGTATCAGCCGGCGTGCAGCCAATCGCGCGCGACGGCAACGTGCCGCTGTTCCACGCCCTCGCCGGCCCTGACGTAGCGTGCAACGTAACTCTGCAGCGGTGCCCAAGCCGAGAGCTTCTGGACAGCCTCGTCAATCGACCCGCCAGCGGCGCCATATTCGAGCAACGCTGCAAAGGCCTCGGCGCGGACCATCCTGGCTGCCGCGTCTTCGGGCAACCCGGGCTCGCGCAGGCGCTCGCTCACCAACAGTGCCATCAGCGCGTCGAGAGGCAGCGCCTCTTCGTCAAGGCAACCCAGCGCATAGCGCTCTTGGGCTCGCTGAAAGACGGAGCTGCGCAGCGCCGGCAGTTCGCACAGGCCATCCACCAGTTGTCCGAGACGGCGGCTGTCGCGGTATGCACGCATGGCGTCGGGCGCGATGGCGCTGATATAGCGCTCCATCCAGATGCACAATGCATCGCTGCCATATTCGGCGTCATAGGGCTGAAGGCGTGCGCGCCAGCCCTGGCGCAGCGCCATCCAATCTGGCGCAATGCTGGAACCGGCCGTCGCGACTGCACCGGCTGCGGAGCGCAACTCGTCCAACCGTGCTGACAAGTGCGCTGGCACATCGACGCGGCACGCTGGCGGCAGATCGCGCAGCGTATCGGGCAAGCCAGCCAAGGCGTGGCAGCCGCGCAAGTCCAGGTGTGTGAGGTGCTTCAGCTCGCCAACAGACGCTGGCAAGCTGCGCAGCGATCCGCAATCGCGCAGGCGCAGCGTGCGGAGTTGCGTGCATTGGCCAATGCTCTGTGGCACAGCCACGAGGTTTGACATGCCGGAGACGTCAAGCTGACGCAGCTTGCGCAGTCGCCCGAGCGATTCGGGCAGTGTCGTCATGGCGGTGTTCTCGCGCAGGTCCAGCCGCTCCAGTTCGGCCAGGTTGCCCAAGGTATCTGGCAGCACGGAGAGCACCGGATTGCCACGCAAGTGAAGCTCGCGCAGTTGCGCAAGCTGGCCCAGGCTGATGGGCAGTTGCACGAGCAGCTTGTTGGATGCCAGCACCAGCGTTTGCAATGCGGCCAGCGCGCCAAGCTCAACCGGCACGATGCGCAGATCCGTGCCCTGCAGAATCAAGCGCTCCAGCTTGGGCAGTTGCGACAGCGACGATGGCAGCGCGCGCAGCGGCGAATCGAGCACGACAACCTCCTGCAGCTGCAACAGCTTGCCGATCCGCCCCGGCAACGCTGTCAACCGCGGGTTGCGCGCGAAATGCAGCGCGCTCAGGTTGACCGGCAAACCACCGGACGCTGGCCACTCAAAGAGATCGCAATCATGTACTGTCAGCCGCTCCAGCTCTTCGGCCAGGCACAAAGCCGCAGGCAGGCGCATCACCGGAATGCCGTCAAGCACGAGGTGCCGGCTCTTCTGCTGCATGGCCAGCAGCATGCGCGTGGCCGCCAGGGCCAGGCCTTGCTCCGTGGGCCGTGCGGTGTCGGTCAGCAACGGGCCGCTGTAGCGGTGCAGGCGACGCGCCATCTCCTGCTGCCAACCCGCCACCGCCTCGCATACGGCCAGCCAGCGGCTGGCATCGGTGGGCGGAACGAGCGCCCGTAGGCCGTGGCCCTGTGGCATGGCTTGCTGGATGCGCAGAGCATCGCGCGCCGCGCCTGCGCGCTGTTGATGCTGCGTGCGCGAAGCAGTCGCCACTACCTGTCGATCATGTTGCGGCGTCGGCACGTGAAATCGGTTGGCGACTGGCGACGGCTCGGCGTGCCCGGTCCGCACACGCTGCAGCACGCGCCGCAATGCGCGCGACAGCTTGTTGGTCACCGACACACCTGCATCCGCCGCACCCCAGTCGGCACGGGTCTGCGCGAGGGTATCGGGCGGCATGGGGGCACTACCGTAATGTGATTGCATGATGGGCCCAAGAGAAGATGAAGTGGCAATAGGCGGCGGGCAACGCGCCCTTTCCGCCTGTTTGCTGATCGTATGGACCGCCGCGCAACATGACCTGTGGCAGGACGAACCCGTTGCGCCCGCGGCGAACCGTCATGCCAACACATGCTGTCGACGCGGCTTCGCTACAAGCCAGGCAAATTCGCACGGTGCCAGCGCAACGCCCGGCACGCGTTTCTATGATGCGCGCATGCTCGTTACCGGAGATCCGCAATGCATGCCCCATCGTCTCGCATCATGGCTGCGCGGGAGCGTCGCGCAACCACCCACGCAGTCCCGCCCACACGTCGCGAAACACGTCACAACTGGCAGCAGCAACGCCTGCAACAACGCCACCCCGTGACGCGCGCCTGCGCTGGCAGGCTAGACCATGCGCGGGCGTAACCGGCTCGCCGCGGTGCTGCGGCGGGGGCTGGTTTTTGCCATTGCGCTGCTGGGCTGCCTGCCTGCCGCGGCCCTGGCAGATTGCATCGACGATGCCGCTGCATACCACGGCGTCAACGCCCAAGTCTTGCGTGCCATCGGCTATCAGGAATCGCACCTGAATCCGCAAGCGCACAACCGAAACCGCAACGGCAGTGAAGACCTGGGCATGTTCCAGATCAACACCATCCACCTGCCGGAACTGTCGCGCTACGGTATCGGCCGCCAGATGCTCTATGACCCGTGCGTCAGCGCCTATGTGGCCGCGTGGCACTTGGCGCGCAAGGTGCAATTGCACGGCAACAGCTGGCATGCCATCGGCGCGTATCACTCAGAGTCGCCAGGGGAAAACGGCATCTATGCCCGGGCTGTGGAAGGCATCCTGAACCGCAAGCTCGCAGCACGCGCGCCGCTGCCGGTTGCCGGGCAAACGCGTGCGCAAGAGCCAGCGCCACAACCCATGCAGGATGCCGCCAAACCCATGCACGCCGTCGTTCTCAAGCACGCGGCAGATGCGCCCCCCGAGCACGGGAGGCATGTGTTGAACGCCCCGACGGCAGGTGAAGATGAACATTGGCTCGATGCCATGCTGACCAGCCTGAACCAGAGTGCAAGCTTGCGGGACCGATTCAGCCGGTGAGCCCGTGCGCCATCGCTTGACTGCGTAGCCCGACCAGCCCTGCATGCCGCGTTGCGTCTGCCGCCCCAGGATCCGAACAGGCACGACGCTCGAACTCTGAATTTTTCTCAACTGCCCCGTCGTCCATGACGGTCCGCAGACGAAACGCTCTATCCTTCCCGGCCACCCCCCAAACCAATAAATCGGGTGTCAGCAATACAAGGGGAGCAAGCAAAATGAAAAAGCGATTTCGTGGAGGAATTGCGCATGGGCCTGGCCGTAGGTCGCTAGCTGCAGGAGCGGCTGCCGCCCTTTGGGCCTTCATGCCGGCTGCGCACGCGCTAGAGCTGGGCGTGCTACATCTGCATTCAAACATTGGCCAGCCGCTTGAGGCTGAAATCGACTTGACGGGATTGCAGCCGCACGACGCACAAGCGCTGGTGCTGCAGCCCGGCAACCGCGAAAGCTACCTCGCCGCCGGCGTGCCTTATGGCGCAAGCGCGACTTCGCTGCATACGGCATTGGTACATCGGCAAGACGGCAGCTATGTCGTTCGCGTGTACTCGACCGTTCCGCAGGCGGACGCCATTGCGGATATCGTCGTGCGCCTTGCGGGGCCAGGTGGAAACTCGCTGGCGACCTATACGGTGTTGCTCAGTCCGCCGGGCGCGGCAAGCGCCCCCACCACGTTCCTGCAGACGCAACGCAAATCGGCGTCCGCTTCGGGAGTGTCGCTGCCCAGCAGTGCGCAGGCACACCGCCCGCAGGCGCAAGCAGTGGCAGTCGCATCTGCTCCCGCCGCCAACGCGGCGGAGGGCGCGCATCCATCGGCTGCCGCCACCGCGCCGTCTGCAGGTGAAGACGACAGGCACACCGAAGCCGCCTATACCGTCAAAGCGGGCGACAACCTCTCGCAGATCGCGTTCGGCACCCTGCAGAATCGGGCGGACGTGTCTGTCGGACAAGCCGCGCTGGCGCTTTACCGGAGCAATCCGCACGCCTTCATTACCGGCAACATCAACCGCCTGCGCGTCGGCGCCACGCTACGTGTGCCAACGGCAGAGGAAGCAACTGCGGTGGCGAAAGTTGAGGCCGAACGTCAGCTCCGCTTGCTGACGCAGGCTGCTGCTACCGACCACACACCGCCTATGCCCGACGCCGTCGCCGGCAGTCGGCCACCTTCGGTGCCAGCCAATGCGTCTGACAAAGACACGCTGCGCCTTTCCGCTACGGGCATGCGGGAGCGGGCAAACGTGGAGCAACTCAACGAGGAGTTGGTCGCGGCCAGGCAGGCGATCCATGAACTCGAATCGCGCCTTGCGCAAGTTGAGCAGAATCTGGCCGATATGCGGCGGCTCGCAGCCTTGAAGAATGCGTCGCCACAGCCTGCCGCAGCAACGGCGACGGCGACGGCCGGAGAAGAAGGCCATGCGCCAGACGTTGGGCTTGCAAGTCGCAGTCCGGTTACCCCCGATGACTCGGCACCCTGGAAGCGTGCCCGCATCATCGGCCCAGCCCTTGGAGTCTTCCTGGCTTTGCTGATAGCCGCCTTGATGTTCTACCGAATGCGCATCCGCAAGGTTCAATCTGCGCTGGCCGCGATCTACACCCAACTCCACGATAACGGCGACCCACTAACCGAGCGCGGCCCGCGCGCCCGACGCAATAGCGAGACTGTGTCACCACGATAGAGCGCAGGGGGCGTGGAAGTTGGCGAGCAAGAAGAAGAGCGCACTGCGAGCCCGCCGATCACGCCTGGCGCCGCAAGTGCACGATCGCATGCATGAAGCGCCATCGCATTGGACGCCCAGGCAGTGAAAACCCGCACGCAAACGTTTTCCTTCTGAGGCACCACTACACCTCCACGAGTACGTGTCGATTTAAGGCGAGCCCTTACATTTCCAGCGAAGCGTCGACCTCGCCCGGTCTGGCGTCATATCAGAGCTGGTCTATACGGCGGCGCAAAAGGCACATGCCGCGCCCCCGATCGCTGGGGTCGATGGCCCAATCCAACCTGATCGACGTTTGCCCAGTACCTAGCCATGCCCTCCGCGTGCCCTCCGTTTGTGAAAGCCATCCCGATTTGCCTGATCCTGACCGCATGCGGCGGCGGCGGCGATGCGGCCACCACGCCACCCCCCAGTGCAACGCAGCCGGGTGCGCCAATTGGAGCACCGGTCGGGCCGGTGGCGCCGGCCACTTACACCATTGCGGGAACGGTCGCGGGCTTGCTCGATTACGGCAGCCTCACTTTACTTAACAACGGTGCAGATCCGATCGTCCAAGCTGCCGACGGCGGTTTCAACTTTTCCGTTTCCGTAGCGGCAGGTGGCGCCTACGCTGTCTCCGTCAACGCCGAACCGCTTTGGCAGTCCTGCTCCGTTGCAAATGGCAGCGGACTGGCCAACGGTAATGTCAGTAACGTGAGCGTGAACTGCGCAGTCGCACAGTCGATGGTGTCCACCATCGCCGGTTCGACCACTGCGGGGTATGCAAACGGCACGGGTTCGGCTGCCTCGTTCCGACAGCCGAGCGGTATTGCGCGAGACGCCTCAGGCAACCTTTATGTGGCCGATTTCGGCAACCACGTCATCCGCAAAATCGCTCCGGGCGGCGTCGTCACGACCCTGGCAGGCACAGGAAGCCCGGGCCACGTCGATGGCATGGCGGGCAGTGCCAAGTTCGAGACTCCGGTCGGCATTGCGGTGGCCGCCAGCGGCAACATCTATGTGGCGGAGTTCTACGGCAACGATATTCGAAAGATCACGCCAGGCGGCATCGTGACGACGCTCGCCGGTTCGGCAACTGCGGGCAGCGCCGACGGCATCGGCGCGAGCGCTTCGTTCAACAACCCGCTGGGCATCGCGGTGGATGCCAACGAAAACGTCTACGTGGCGGATTACAGCAACAACATGATCCGCAAAATCACGCCAACCGGCGTGGTGACCACACTGGCCGGCACAACAACACCCGGCAGCGACAATGGCGCGGCTGCGCTCGCCACCTTCAACGGTCCAGCGGGAATCGCGCTCTCTCCGTCGGGCACGCTGTATGTGACGGAGTGGTTCAACAGCGATGTCCGGCAAATTTCGCCGGCAGGTGTCGTCTCGACACTGGCGGGCTCCGGCGCGACCGGCAGTGATGACGGAGTGGGTACCGCGGCAACGTTCTCGCTGCCGGTGGGCATCGCGATCGGTGCCAACGGCGTGCTTTATGTCGCCGACGACGGCAACAACTTGATCCGCATGGTGACCCCGGCGGGTGTGGTTGCCACCTTGGCGGGCTCCATCAACGCGGGCAGCACCGACGGCCCGGGGAGCACCGCGATGTTCAATCAACCATCCGGGATCGCGGTCGACACAAACGGAAACCTGTACGTCGCTGACCAGGCAAACAACGTGGTCCGCTATGTCGCCCCCACCCCATAGGGAAGCTCAGCGTATCGCCGCGCACGCCCGCCGCGGCTGGGAAACGCGTCACGCCCGGCGTCGCGTAGCCACGCCTGGCGTGCTGAACCGCTCTTGAGACAAAGGATGTCTCTGGCGGGCGCCTCACTCACTGCACGCCAACACCACCGTACGACAGGTACTGGCCGAACGAGCGCGCAAACTGCCCACCATCGGTGTTGATCGACGTCGAGTACGTGCCGCCACCGCTAAAGACGATGGCGAAGGTATGCATCGCACCGTATTCCCACGGGTTGCGCAGCTGTAATCGACGTGGTTGTCACGATAGTGTCCGGGCGTGCCACCAGAGGATCGTCAGACATTGCCCAGCGCATCGCTCCGTCATTCAATTACCCATAAAAGACGCAAACAGAATTAGCATCAACACCTTGAAATAAAGTTGATGTTTCAGAAAAACATTCTCAGAACGTATGCCAACCACCATGGCGGGGCTACCATCGCTTGACGCGCATGAACGGCGGGTGATGTTAACTGAAGTTTTTTTAATGAACCAAATCGATACGAAAGCATTGATTGGTATTTTTTTCCAAAAAAATCAGTTCACCGCGATTGCTGCGGCAGTATTCCGAGGGGGGCGTACGTTCTTCGTGTGGTTGACGTGGCGCTGACGGCCAGAGCGTTTGGGGCCGCCCCATCAGAAGAAAGAAAGCCCCAGGCAGCTTGTAACCGCCCGGGGCTTCTTGACCGCTCTTCACGGAGGCACGTGAATCATGGCTATCGACAATTTTATCGGAGCATTGCCGGCGAACGAACGTTGATGAGATTAATTGAACAATGGGCGCATCGCCATCATTAGGCATTCATCATTCAATTCGCCAAGCGATTGAATAGCGCGATCGTGATGTTGAATTACCGTTAACCGGACAAGAAGAGCGCATACCAAGGCCGGTTCAATACGGAAGACGCCCAGCGGCATTCGGTGTGTTCTTCTCCAGTCAGGTGGATGATGTCTCGGATGCCCGTGGCTTGACGGTCGAAGTCGTCGCTGCAGTTGCTTCCGGCAACGTCACCGCCTGTTGGTGGCTTGATCCGGAGCCTGTGCTGACTGGCTGCTCCCGCACACGCGGCCCGACGGATTGCGGCTTAGGCTTGCGCTGCCCAAACAGCTTGCTGGACAGACTGCCGGACTTCTTGGGAGCGGAAGCAATGCCGGCCTTCGCATCCATTTGCTGTTTCAAGCGTTCCAGATGGGCGCGCGTGTCGTCGGGCCGCGAGCGCGGCGGCGACATGGCCAACATGTCGGCAAGCGACGGTGATCGCTGCCCGCGCGACGGGGCGGCAACCGGTTCCCGGTCGGGCTCTTCGTGCGCCGGTTCGATTTCGGAACGCGCGCCCTGCACGCTCTGATACAGCGGGATGTCCGATGACCCTTGGCGCTGCAGCGGGCGAGGTGATGGAGGCGCGCCGGCTGCAGCCTGAGTCGCCGCCGAAGTCTCCGGTGCGTGCTGATTTTCCTTCAACTGCGCTTCGTACTCTTTAAGCAGCTTTGCGTCGATCGTATCGAACACGATCTGCCGCTCGACCCTGAGCCCGGTGTTCTGCGTCAGGCGCAACCCCGCGTTGACGTTGAAGCCGTCGGCCTCGCTGTATTTTTCATAAGCACGCAAGCCGATGGGCATCCAGGAGTTGGGGGCGTTGATGGTCTTGGTGTATGACGCGGCAAGCTGCTCGTGCAGTTTGGTCTCGCTTTGCGGCGTCACCAGCGAAAGCTGCTGCAGATGGTTCAGCGCTTTCGCGGCGTCCGCGGTGAGGGCGCGCCGCACAAAGAAGGCGTTGTATGGGCTGTCCAGCAGACGCGCGGTATCGAGATTGTCATTGACGGCCTTGAGCCCCTTCGCCAGGCCGCCATCCGGATCGTTCCGGTGCGGATAGGCGAAGAACTTCACCCACTCCTGCTTGGTCGCTTCAACATACCGGGCGTAGTCGTGGAAGCTGTCGAATTCGAAATCGGCCACAGACTTTGTCGGCAACACATTGTCCCGATCGATCGCCAGGCGCAGCTTTACATTCGTGCCGCGCTCTTTGACCACCGCGCCACCCCCAAACAGATCGGCCGACGTATTGCCGATCGTGCCCGTCACTGCCGACGTGGTCAGCCCAAGGTTGATCTTGTGCCGGCTCAGCTTCTGCTCGCGCAGGTTGGCAATCCGGTATGTGCCGGTCGCGTCGAGCTGCTTGAATGTCGACAGCCATTGCTTCTCGAACGAGTAGCCGAGGCTTGTGCCGAGTGCCCCTGTCTCCTGCCTGCTCGCGCGGTGTTGGCTGGGGTTCAGCAGCTTGGTGACAGATACGCCGATCCCCGCCGACATCTCGCTGCGATGCGCGCGCGTCTTCTGATTGATCCAGCTGATCGAAAGATCCTTCTCGGCGTAGAACTCGCTGGCAAAGGCGTGGAAAAGCGCATCGGCATCGGGCATGCCCTCGGGCGAGCGGCGCCGCGCATCCGCGGCCGAGAACATGAAGTCGGTAACGCGTGAGAACAGCGCGCGGACTTCCGCATCTTTGGCCGCCGTCCGGCGCGGGATGCGGACCATGATGCCGGTGGCGTCCGTGCGCTCGTGCTCGTACGGATTCACATCAACGTTGGCGCCAGTGCGGCAGCATTTGAACAGCTTGGCGCCAAAGAAACAGCCCGCGCCGATGCGCCCACGGTGGCGCTTTTCGGTGCCGATAAACAGCTCAGCGGCGTGCACAGGGTACGACATGGAGACCGCCGCTTCACGCCCCTTCTCATAGCGCAGATCGACACGGGCATTGCCGGCAACCGGAACGCCAAGTAGCCGCTTCTTCGCTTTGACAAGCGCCTTGGTAATGCCCTTGGTACTGAACCCGCCGGCGGTGCCACGGCTGAACCGGACCGTGTTGCCACCGGGAATCGTCTTCAGGTAGTCCACCAACATGGCACGCACGCTCTGCTGCGATCTGTCAGGCGGGGCCAGCGGCGGCGCCGTGACAATTTTTCGGGCGGCTTCCATTGCCTTTTGGAAAGGCTCGGCCCGCTCGACATTGAGGAAGTTTGCAAGCGCATGCAGGTCTTCAAAACCGAGGCGGACATTGCCAAGATGCTGCCTGACGCTTGCAATCGCCTGTTCAAGGGCTTCCGGAGAGCCCGATGTCACCTTGTGTGCCGCGTCTTCCGTGAACTTGCGAATACGCTGCTCGACATCTTCCGGCAATGCTGCGGGTGAGAGTTCGCGGCCCAGCACGAGTTGATGACCCTGGCGGGCGGCCTTGTGCTCGGGCATCCAGTCTTCAAGCGCGACGCGCAGGGCGATCCACTGGCAATGGGTGTCGCTCAACGCATTGGGGCGATGGGAAGTCCCGTCTCCGGCTTCAGTCGCTGCGGGCGGGGAGCTACCGCAAAGGTGCTCCATCTCAACAGCGACGGCCTGCACCACCTCGTCGACCGCCGGTTTCGCGAGCTCAGCTATCAACGCTTTCTGCTCGTTCGCCAAGACCGCGCGATCGCCCTGCGCCATGCCATTGCGCGCCGCGGAGAGCGGCGATTTGTGGTTGCTTGGCAATGTCGCGCGCCGGTCGTCGTCCATCCGATCGACCCACGCAAGTGACTTGAATAAGCGAGCCTTGAACTGGCTCAATTCGGAACCCGGTGCATCGTCAGTGAAGCCGTTGCGCCACGCGACCAGATCACTCTTTTCAGCGGCGCTCAAGGTTGCCGGACCGACACCGTGGATGAGCTTTGCGCTTGCATCGCTCACGCGCTGGGCGAAGTTCGTCGCGCTCGACACGGCCTCGTGTGGAGCGAGCCGCGCTGCAATCAGCGCCTCCGGGGTCGGCTGTGCCTTCAGCGCCGTGGCAATCACAGCGCCGGCCTGCAGATGGACGCGCAGATTGCCTTGATCAGTTGCGTCAAGATTACGGTTGCCCGTGGCCGCGAGCATGGCCTCGAAATTGCCTGTGGTCGCGGCATGCTGTAAAGCGCCCCACGCAACTGCCCGCCCCGATTCGGCATGCTTGAGCTGCTGGTCGTGTGCGTGCAGATGCGCCGGCGTCGAGACAACCGCAATCATCGCCTCCTGCGCCTCGCGTATTTTCTCGACGGTATGGGCGGAAACCTCAGCCGCACCCTTTTGCGCGTGCGCAGCCGGTTGCGAGCCGATTTCATCGGCCACCGCTTCGAGCGTGGCCAGGCATGCGGCGGCCGCCTCGGCGTTGCGCGCATCAAACTGCGCGTGGCTGTCGCGCACACCCGGCCAATCGGCGAGGGCCTGCGGGGCATGTCGTGCCGCCCCGCGCATGGCGATGGGGAAATCGCGCACCGTCTGGATGAAGGCCTGCAGCGCCTTGACATCGATTGCGTGGGATGGTGCCGACGACGACTCACCGCCCGAACCGGCGCCCGTGGTGCACCGGTTTGCCATCAAGGCCTCGCGCGTCTGCTCCAGCGCGCCCCGCAGGGCAAGGATATGAGAGTCACGCGATGTCTCGGAATGCGTTTTCGCGTTACCGATTTCGGCACCCAGGTCCGCATGCTTCAGATAAGAAAAGACGTCGCCATTGAGCGTTGTGGCGTTGCCTGGATCGAGACGCTCCTTGGCCGACACGAGCGCCAGCGATACCGCCATGGCAACGGCTGGCGAATGTGCCGCGGCCATCTCCCGGACTCCCGCAACGAATGCCTCAGGTTCGCTGCTGACTTTCGCAGCCAGCGCTTGCCCTTGCGTCGACTCCCAGTAGGCAATGACATCATCGACGTGTTCCAGCGCCTGAGCCGGTTTCGGCTGACCACTGTGGAGACTGGCGCTGGCATTGGTGATCGCGGAAATCTGGGTGCGCAGCCCTGTCATTGCCTGATTGAGCGCCTGCTCCGTTCTGCGTGCCGAACCAGAAGGACTACCGGGTTGCGGCGCGTCACCGCGCGCGGCGGCCATCCGCGCCGCAGATTGCTTGACGTGCGCGAAATCACGCAACGTGGTCGGTCTGCCGGCCCGCGAGTGCGCGCTAAACGGCGTGTTCCAATCGAGTCGACTCGCGCCGTCCTTCGTTACGCAGCTGAATGTGCTTTTGACTTGCGCACGCAATGCCTTGCCCACCCGCTTCACTACACCGACGTTGGTCTGCGGTGTGCCCGGCAGTGCAGGCGGCGCCGGGGGTGCCTTCTTCAAGCCGGCAAGTTCGCCACGCTGGCGAGACGCCTGTCTGGCAGGCGTGGATGGCGTATTTGTCTCGCCGGTCACCGCCTGTGACGACGAAGGTGTAGAGACAGAGGCACCGGACGAGATGCGGGGCAGTTTGAGTGGCATGGGTCAGCAGAGCGCATTGAACCAGGTTGGAACGCGTTCAAGTCTGCTTGCCCCACAGTGGGGCCGGCGTACACCATCCGAATGCGTGGCATCCAAAGCGAAGCTTGTCGGGCCACCGAGGTTGGACGAGCAACCCAGCGGTATTCAGTCTCCGTTTGAATGCTTCGATCTGAAATCACGCTGCACCACTGACAGCATCGTCAGGATGCATCGGGCATGTATGCACAGTTCATGACCAGCCGCTGTCATCTGGATTGGCTGCACGTCACGATTCACCAACGGAACGCTCGCCCACTTCTCCAACGACTGTATTTGCCTGGACAGGGCCGGTTGTGAAAGACAGCGCTTGCGTGCGGCGTGGGAAAAACTTCGTGTTCCCTCAAGCGCAATAAGTGCCTCCAGCCATTTCATTTGCATCGTCGAAACAAACTGCGCCAGTGATGATCAGGGAATGGGGTCTCAAGCAGAAACGGAAACGCATTCCGACGGCGTCTCACTGGCCAAAGCCAGTTTCTCGGGCTGGGCCAGGCCAACACAATGTCGCGCCAGCACGGCGGTGGGATCCACCAGCACAACGGATTTGCCGTTGGCCAGCGCAAACGCCGTCGTTTCTCCGTAGATGAGCGGCAGTTCGGTGCAGCCCAGGATGATCACCTTGGCGCCGGCCAGTGCAAGGTGCTCGATCGCCTCACGCAACGCCTCGCGACATGCGCCGTCGACATAGCCGGCCTTCACACCATGCTCGCCGTAGATGGCAGACATGACGCGTTCCTGGAACGGTTCCGAGGGCGTCATCAACGTGATACCGGCTGCCGTGGCAGCCTCGTGATAGACGCCGCTTGCGATCGTGCCGGAGGTTGCCAGCAATCCCACCGGCCGCACGGTGCCGTACTGCGAACGGATAAACGCGATCGTTTCTGTCAGCATGTTCACGATCGGGATCGCCAAGTAAGGCTGAATGTCCTGGACGAATGCGTGTGCCGTATTGCATGGGATAGCGATTGCGCTGGCGCCCTCAGATTCGAGCCGCTTGCACGTCGCGTAGAGGCTGACTGTCGGGTCAGCCTCCTGATGCAGCAAGTGTGCGGTGCGGTCTGGAATCTGAGGGTTCTGCTCCACGACCATCTTGATGTGGTCTTGGTCTCGGCTCGCTGGCGTGCTGCGTACAACTTTGTCCATGAAATCAACCGTGGCTGCCGGGCCGACACCGCCGACGATACCCAGCTTGAATACACGGCGTGGCCCCGATGCAGTGAATGACACCGCGTGCTCGGCATAGATGGCGTTGCCGTCGAGCACTGGGTAGCCGCGGCGCTGCAGCACCTGGCAAACCAGCGACAGCTCAGTCACCCCCGGAAGGATCCACTCCACGCCCTGTCGCTGCAGGCTTTCGCACGCATGCGCCAGGTGCTCGACGGCGTGACCTTCCAGCTTGCCTGCCTTGACACCGTCTTCGCCGTAGATGGCGTTCATGACGAAGGCTTGGTCGAGGCCGCCGGGATAGACAATGTCGTAGCGATCTGCAAAGTACCGCTCGAACAAGCCGGATCGCCGCACAAAATCCGACGCGACCACACCCAGCACGGCGCCTTTGGTGGCGATGCGGTCCACGTGCCGCCGCAACGCCGCCATCATGTCGACAATGGGTACAGTCAGCTCGCTCTGCAGTTCCTCGCGAAAGGTGTGGCTGGCGAAGCATGGCAGCAGGATGGAGTTCACTTCTCGCTGCGCAAGCGACTGGCACATCTGGAACACATACAGCTTGCGTGCCGTCATGCTGCACGTCACATTCAGCGGTGCACGTACATCCCGAAATGGATGCTGCTCGAACAGGAAGTGGAAGGCATCCTGCTCAGCCAGCACGGGCTCGCTACGTACCAGTTTGAAGAACAGATCGGCGCCGGCCAGCGACCCGAGCCCACCAATCACGCCGAATGTGTGCTGTTTCATGGTTGTCCCCCAACCGTCACACCGAAGGCGTGGCCGAGGTTGCGTGGCTGGTCTCCAGCTCGCTCGGCTGCTCCGCCTGTTCGTACTTCGCCACCACGGCAGTGGCCAGGCTATTGCCGATCACGTTGGTGGCCGTACGGCCCATGTCGAAGAACTGGTCGATGCCGATGATCAGCAGCAGACCCGCTTCAGGCAGATGGAACATCGGCAGCGTGGCCGCCACCACCACCAGCGAGGCACGCGCCACGCCGGCCATGCCCTTGCTCGTCAGCATCAGCACCAGCAACAGCGTCAGTTGCTGGGTGAAGCTCATCTGAATATTGTAGGCCTGCGCGATGAACAACACCGCGAATGCCTGGTACATCATCGAGCCATCGAGATTGAACGAATACCCCAGCGGCAGCACGAAGCTGGAGATACGCTTGGGCACGCCAAAACGGTCCAGCGCCTCGATCGTCTTCGGATAGGCGGATTCGCTGCTTGCCGTGGCAAACGCCAGCATCGTCGGCTCGCGAATCAGCCCCAGCGAACGACCCAGCAGCACGTAGCCGACGAAGAAAAAGATGGCCCAAAGCAGCGCCAGGCCCAGATAGAACTCGCCGATCAGCTTGCCGTACGTGACGAGCACGCCCACGCCTTCCACCGTGATGGCGGCGGCCATGGCGGCAAATACGCCCAGCGGGGCGAAACGCATCACATAGTCGGTAATGCGGAACATCAGCTTGGTCAGCTCTTCCAGGCCACGGCCGATCACGCTGTCCATCGGGTTCTTCATGGTCGACAGCGCGGCTCCGAAGAACAGCGAAAACACCAGGATCTGCAGGATCTCGTTGGCGGCCATGGCCTCCACGATGCTGCGCGGGAACACGTGCGTGATGAAGGCCTTGAGCGTGAAGTCGCCGGTCTTCAAGGCTGCCGTGGCGGTAGCTTCCGGCAGCGGCAGGTTCATGTACACGCCCGGCTGGAAGAAGTTGACCAGCAGCATGCCCAACGCCAGCGAGGTGGCCGATGCACACACGAACCACAGCATTGCGCGCAGACCCACGCGACCGACCGAGCGACCGCCGCTCATGCTTGCCAGGCCCGTCACCAGGGTTGAGAACACCAGCGGCGCGATGATCATTTTGATCATGCGCAGGAAGATGTCGGTGATGATGCTGAAGTACGAAGCGATGTCCTTGGCCGCCGCAGCGTCCTTGGCGTATTCGTGGCAGCCCCACCCGACGGCAACGCCCAGCAGCATTGCCAGACTGATATGGGTGGTCAAGCGTTTGGTATTCATGTTTCCCCCTTTTTGTGCACGGCCGGTCGCTCCGGCTCAGTGCGCTGTCTCTGTGGCTTTCTTCTCGTAAGTCGCCATCCCGATGCTGCCCATGTTAGGCAAACAGGGCCCGCTGGTTATGAGGATGTGGACTGGGCCGATGCGCATTCGGAATACTTTTCGCGCTGATGCGATCCATCATCTAGGGCATGCAGGAAGCGATATCGGATGGTTGCTCAGCCGACCACGACCCTAATGAGCAACGCTCGGAAAAATGTAGCTGAGCTAGGCAATCCGGAGCGGGACAGAAAACAGATGACGTCCGTCTAAGGGCGCTCAGAGCACAATTTTCGGCACCCAAAACACATCATGCCGAAGTTGCGCTGTCGCATTCGTCGGAGTCTTGCTGGCGACATGGCAAAGGCAACCGACTCTTTTGGGGGAGGAAACTAGCTATGCCACTGTTGTTCTCAGGGGCGCGACCAATCGCAGCGCCAATCGTCGTTTTGCTGTCTATCTTTGCGCCGGGCCTCGCTCTGGCCTCTTCCACGCCGGTCCTTGACCGCATCCGCGATACGGGCACCATCCGCCTCGCATACCGCGAGAGCTCCGTGCCGTTCTCGTTCTACGACACCGACAAAAAGCCCGTCGGCTATGCCATGGACCTCTGTCTGCGCGTGGTCGACAAACTGCGCACCGACCTCAAGCGGCCGGACCTGAAGGTGCAGTACGTGATGGTGACGCCCTCCTCTCGCATCCCGACCATTGCCGAAGGCAAGGCCGCCCTCGAATGCGGCTCGACCACCAACACACGTGAACGACGGGAGAAAGTGGCGTTCACCATCCCGCATTACATCGCGGGCAGCCGGATGATCGTGAAAACATCGTCGGGCATCCTGAAGTGGGACGATCTGCGCGGCAAGACTGCGGTGTCCACCAAAGGCACCACTAACATCACCGAACTGCGCAAGGTGAACGATGCACGCGTGCTGGGCATGAAGATTCTCGAAGCGAAAGACCATGCCGAAGCCTTTGCCATGGTTGAAAGCGGCAAGGCCGATGCTTTTGCAATGGACGACGTGCTGCTCTACGGATTTCGCGCCAACGCCAGGAGCCCGGGCGAGTACGCCGTCGTCGGAGACATGCTGACGGTCGAGCCCTACGCAATCATGCTCAGCAAAGACGACGCTGAGTTCAAGCACCTGGTTGATCGCGCGATGACCAACATCATCCTCGACTACGACGCCGAGAAGCTCTACAGAAAGTGGTTCCTGCAACCGATTCCGCCCAACGGGGTGAGGCTGGACATCCCGATGAACTTCCTGCTGCGCGACTCGTTCAAGTATCCGAGCGACAAGACCGCCGATTGAGTGCTGAATCGAACACTTCCCATGGCCTCCCTTTGGTGCTACCGATGCATTCTTTGCATAGCGCTAAAGCCGGGGGGGCCTTGGATCGATTAGCGTGTAACCAGCCGGGCCTCTCTGCCGGCGGCACCTCACCGATACTTCAAGAGGCTGTTCATGTTTGCTTCCATTCGAACGAAGATTCAACTGGCGTGTGTGACCATCGTGGTCTGCGCGCTGGTTCTGGCGGGCGGTCTCAACTATCTGGTCGCACAGGCTCACAATGAACAGGCCATCCAATCGAATCTGCAATCTGTCGCAAACGGACACGCAACGGGTATCGACGACTGGATTGCCAGCAAGCTGCAACTGATCGTCGCGCTTCAGGATGCGGCGCTGTCAGACGATCCGGTTCCCATGTTCCAGACCGTAGCCAAGGCGGGTGGACTGATCAAGGTGTATGTCGGTTATCCCGACAAGTCGTACAAGTTCTCGAACCCCGAAGGCATTCCGCCAACGTATGACCCAACCGCGCGCCCCTGGTACAAGCAGGCCGTGGAGGCGGGCAAGCCTGTGGTGACGCCGCCGTACGTGAGCGCGAGCACGGGCAAGCTGGTGGTGACATTTGCCGTGCCCGTCATACAGGGCGGTAGTCTCAAGGGCGTGATCGGCGGCGATGTGGCGATGGACAGCGTGATCGCCAACGTGAAGGCCATTCACCCGACGCCGGCCAGCTTCGGCTTTCTCGTCAACGCGGCCGGCAAGATCGTCGCGCACCCGAATGACAAGCTCACGCTCAAGCCCGCAACCGATCTGTCGGCAGGGCTGAACGAAGCCACGCTGGCATCGCTGGTGCAGGCGGAGAAGCCGGTGGAAGTGTCAGTGGATGGCGCATCCAAACTGCTCTACCGCCAAGGCGTAAAAGGCACCGACTGGGGCCTGGTAGTGGCGCTGGACAAGTCCGATGCCACGGCCGGTATGCGCTCGCTGGTGATGACGTCGATTGGCGCGCTGGTGGGCGTAGCCATCGTTGCAGCGCTTATCGTGGGTGCGATGACCTCGCGCGCATTCCGTCGCCTGTCGATGATCCGCGATGCCATGGACGACATCGGCTCGGGCAGCGGTGACCTCACCAAGCGTCTGCCGTCGGATGGCGAAGACGAAGTCGCGCAGATCGCCCGCTCGTTCAATACGTTTGCCGACAAGCTGACGGCGGTGATGCAGCAGATCCGCCTGGGCAGCGACTCGGTGCGCTCTGCCGCGCAGGAAATTGCTGCCGGCAATGCAGACCTCTCGCAGCGCACGGAAGAGCAGGCCAGCTCGCTGGAAGAAACCGCATCGAGCATGGAAGAACTCACGAGCATCGTGAAGCAGAACGCCGATAACGCGCGTCAGGCCAGCCAGCTTGCCGTGACGGCGTCTGACGTTGCCACGCGCGGCGGCAACGTGGTCGGCCAAGTGGTGCAAACCATGGGCGGCATCAACGAAAGCAGCAAGAAGATTGCCGACATCATCGGCGTGATCGAAAGCATTGCCTTCCAGACCAACATCCTGGCGCTGAACGCTGCGGTGGAAGCCGCGCGTGCTGGTGAGCAAGGCCGGGGCTTTGCGGTGGTGGCCAGCGAAGTGCGCAGCCTGGCGCAGCGCTCGGCGGGTGCGGCGAAGGAGATCAAGGCGCTGATTCACGACTCGGTGGATCGTGTGAGCAACGGCACGGCGCTGGTGGATCAGGCCGGTGTGACGATGGCGGAGATCGTCGATGCGGTGAAGCGCGTGACCGACATCATGGGCGAGATTTCGTCGGCGTCGGAAGAGCAGAGCAACGGCATCGAGCAGGTCAACCAGGCCGTCAATCAGATGGACCAGGTGACGCAGCAGAACGCCGCGCTGGTGGAGCAGGCGGCGGCCGCTGCGGAGTCGCTGGAGGAACAGGCCCATAGCCTCAACGAAGCGGTAGGAATGTTCCGACTCTCACGTCAATGAGCAGCGGGTGCCGCGTACTGCATGTTGATCGGTGCGGCGTCGGTATTCGCGGTCGGGCTCGATTCCAAGTGCCGGTTCGATATGGCCAAGAAGGCTGACCGCAATTTCCCAAATTGCTTCAAACAGATTCCACCTTGCTCGGAAGGATCGCGCTTTGGCGGCGTCGTATTTTAGGAATACGACTAGTCCGGCACCACCGCCGTCACCTCAATCTCCACCTTGGCCCGGTCCTCGACCAGCGCCGCCACCTCCACTGCCGTCATCGCAATGCTGAAGCTGCCGATCAGCTCCCGGAACGCCTTACCGATCTCTGGGTAGGCCTCCACGTAAGCCTTCTTGTCGGTCACGTACCAAGTCATGCGCACGATGTGTTCGGGCTTGGCATCGCCGGCGGCAAGTACCTCGACGATGTTCTGCAATGCCTGACGGACCTGCCCGGCCAGGTCATCCGTGTGGAACACGCCCTGCGCATCCCAGCCGATCATGCCGGCCACGAACACCATGCGCCCGCGCGCGGATACACCGTTGGCATAGCCCTTGGGGCGCGGCCAGTTAGGGGGGAGGAGTACTTCCATGATGCGATTCCTTCTAGTTCTATCGGGACTGTTGAACGCTCGCCTCGATCGCCTGCCGCACATCGGGCGGCATCGGCATCGCGCGATGCGTATTGAGATCGGTAAACACCAGTACCTGTTGGGAGCGCACGCGCTGTTCGTCGCCCGCCCAGCAATCCAGGTCCAACGTGAGCGACGCATTGCCGAGCCGCTCCAGCTTCAGCTTGAACTGCACGTCGTCGCCCATGCGGCTGATGGCGCTGAACTCGCAATGCAGCTTGACGATGGGCAGGCCGATGCGGCGCGGGCCCAGCATCTGCGCATACGAAACGCCAAGTCCATCGGTAAACCAGTCTTCGACCAGGCCGTTGAACAGCACGAGGTACTGCGGAAAGTAAACGATGCCGGCTGGGTCGCAATGCGCGAAGCGGATGCGCGCGGCGCGCTCGAAGTGGTAGCTGCTCATGATTTATCGTGCTCGCGCAGGCGATAGCGCAGCAGCTTGCCGACTTCACTGCGCGGCAGGTTCGTGCGGAACTCGATGGCGCGCGGGTACTTGTACGGCGCGACGGTCTGCTTCACAAAGTCCTGCAGCGTCTTGACCATCTCCGGCCCCGCCGTGTGGCCCGGATGCAATACAACGAAGGCCTTGACGATCTGCCCGCGCTCTTCGTCGGGCTCGCCGATCACGCCGCACTCGGCCACGGCCGGATGCTGCATCAGCGCGTCTTCCACCTCGGGCGCGGCAATGTTGTAGCCCGAGGAGATGATCATGTCGTCGGTGCGCGAGTGGTAGTGGAAGTAGCCTTCCTCGTCCATCACGTAGGCATCCCCCGTGAGGTTCCAGCCGTTGCGCACGTAGGCACGCTGGCGGTCATCGGCCAGGTAGCGGCAGCCAGTCGGGCCCTGGACTGCCAGGCGGCCCACTGTGCCCGGGGGCACGGGATTGCCGGCGTCGTCCACCACCCGTGCGACATAGCCGGGGACGGCCTTGCCGGTGGCGCCGGGGCGCACGTCGGCATCGGCGGCGGAGATGAAGATATGCAGCATCTCGGTCGCGCCAATGCCGTCGATCAACTCGATGCCGGTGGCGTTCTTCCACAGCGTGCGTGTGGCAACCGGCAGCGCCTCGCCCGCTGACACACAGCGGCGCAGCGGCGTGGCACGCAGCTCGTCTCCGCGCGCCGCGATGTTGCGGTACGTGGTGGGCGCGGTAAACAGCACCGTCGCGCCAAACGTGCGGATGCCATCGACCAGATCGTTTGGCGATGCCTTCTCCAGCAGCACCGTCGATGCGCCCACGCTCATCGGAAACAGCAGCAGGCCGCCGAGCCCGAACGTAAACGCCATCGGCGGGCTGCCAATGAAAATGTCGTCCGCGCGCGGCTGCAACACATGCGGCGGCCAGCACGCGCAGATGGCCAGGATGTCGCGGTGAAAGTGCATCGTCGCTTTCGGCACGCCCGTCGTGCCCGACGTGAAGGCGAGCAGGCACGTGTCATCTGCGGCCGTATCGACGTTGCTGAAGGTGGCCGGCTGGCGCGCCATGGCGGCCTCCAGGCCTTCCGGCGTGTCATCGTGAAAACACAGCATCTGCACGGGCTTGGCGGCTTGCGCTACTGCATCGCGTAACTCGTCGACGAGCCGCGCATCGCACAGTGCGACGCCGATCTCGCCCTTGCCCAGGATCTGCCCAAGCTCTTTGGCGCGCAGCAACGGCATGGTCGTCACCGCAATCGCGCCCACCTTCATCACCGCAAACCAGCAGGCGGCCAGCATCGGGCTATTGGGCGAGCGCAGCAGCACGCGGTTGCCCGGCACCACGCCCATCTCATTGACCAGCACGTTGGCGATGCGGTTGGCATGCGCCTGCAGGTCGGCATACGTCCAGCGGATGCCGGGCGCCTGGATGCAGAGCCGGCCGCCCTCGCCTGCGGCAACGCGGCGGTCGAGCAGTTCGGTTGCGCAGTTGAGCTGCGGCGGAAACTGCAGCGCCGGCAGGTCGAAGCGGTACACCGGTTGCAGCTCCGCTGGCGGCAGCCGGTCGCGGGCGAAGGTGTCGATATGGGCGCTGGGCATGGCGAGCTCTCCGTCTCTGGGCTGGGCAGTGTCAGTGCGTTGCCGGCGTGGCCGCGCGCAGCAATTCGCGCGCGATGATGAGTTGCTGCACTTCAGTCGCGCCTTCGTAGATCCGCAGCGAGCGGATCTCGCGGTACAGGCGCTCCACCGGCTGCTCGCTCACCACCCCCAGGCCGCCCCACATCTGCACGGCGGCGTCGATCACCTGCTGCGCGTTCTCGGTGGCGGTCAACTTGGCCATGGCCGCCTCGCGCGTCACGTTGCGGCCCTGGTCGCGCTGCCACGCAGCGCGGTACGTCAGCAGCGCGGCGCTGTCGATGGCGGTCGCCATCTGCGCGAGCTTGGCCTGCGTCAGCTGGAAATCCGCCAGCACGCCGCTGAACATCTTGCGGGTGGTGGCGCGCGCAAGCGCTTCGTCCAGCGCGCGACGCGCAAAGCCCAGCGCCGCTGCAGCCACCGACGTGCGGAACACATCCAGCGTGCGCATCGCCACCTTGAAGCCCTCGCCTGCCGCGCCCACGCGCTGGCTGGCCGGAATGCGGCAATTGGTAAAGCGCAGGCGCGCGAGCGGGTGCGGTGCAATCACGTTGATGCGCTCTGCAATCTCAAAGCCTGGCGTACCGGCCTCGACGATGAACGCACTGATGCCGCGCGAACCCGGCGCCTCGCCGGTGCGGGCAAACACGACGTAGAAGTCGGCGATGCCGCCGTTGGAAATCCACGTCTTCTCGCCGTCGAGCACGTAATCGGTGCCGTCCTCACGCGCGGCGCAAGCCATGGCCGCGACATCGGAGCCGGCATCGGGTTCGGACAGCGCAAACGCAGAGATGGCCTCACCACGCGCGACCTTCGTCAGATAGCGCTCGCGCTGCTCGGGCGTGCCGTGCAACGAGATGGCGCCCGAGCCCAGCCCCTGCATCGCAAAGGCAAAGTCGGCCAGGCCGGAATGGCGCGCCAGCGTCTCGCGGATCAGGCAGATGGCGCGCGTGTCGATGGTCTCGCCAGCGCCGCCGTGCGCGGTGCCGCCCACGGCGTGGCGCAGCCAGCCCGCTTGCCCGAGCGATTTGACCAGCGCGCGGCATTCGGCATCCACATCGGGGCCGTGGTCGTGCGGGATGTGCTTCGTGGCCCAAGCGTCCAGCTCGGCTTCGAGCTGCCGGTGCTTGTCGTCAAAGAAGGGCCACTGCAAATAGTCCTTGTCGCTCATCTCAGTTGCCCTCGAATACCGGTTTTTGCTTGGCGACGAACGCGTGATAGGCGCGCGAGAAGTCTTCGGTCAGCATGCAGATGGCCTGCGCCTGGGCTTCGGCCTCGATCGCCTGCTCGATCGTCATCGTCCATTCCTGATGCAGCATCGTCTTGGTGATGCCGTTGGCGAAGGTCGGCCCAGCGGCCAAGTCAGCGGCCAAGGCTTGCGCTTGGCTCCGCACCTCGGCCGGCTCACACAGGCGGTTGAAGAAGCCCCAGCGCTCGCCCTCTTCACCGCTCATCGAGCGGCCGGTGTAGAGCAACTCGCTCGCGCGGCCCTGGCCGATGATGCGCGGCAGGATCGCGCAGGCGCCCATGTCGCAGCCGGCCAGGCCAACGCGGTTGAAGAGGAACGCCGTCTTGCTGCGCGCCGTGCCCAGGCGCAGGTCGGAAGCCATCGCCAAAATGGCGCCCGCACCCGCGCATACGCCATCAATTGCGGCGACGATCGGCTGCGGGCACGCACGCATCGTCTTCACCAGCTCGCCCGTCATGCGCGTGAACATCAGCAGTTCGGGCGCCTTCAGTTGCACGAGCGGGCCGATGATCTCGTGCACGTCGCCGCCGGAGCAGAAGTTGTCGCCCGCACCGGCCAGCACGATGGCCTTGACGTCATCTGCCCACTTGAGCTGATGGAACAGGTCGCGCAGCTCGGCATACGAATCGAACGTGAGCGGGTTCTTGCGCTCGGGCCGGTTGAGCGTGATGGTGGCAACGCCGCCTTCCACGCTCCACAGGAAATGCTTGGCTTGATAACCCGCCAGCGGGCGGCGGTTGCCGGCCAGCAGGGCCGGGTCAATGCGGTCGGTCATGGTTTGGTCGGGTTCGTTTGAAGTTGTTCGTCGCGCGCGTCCAGCTCGGTCTCACGCTGAGCAAGGTGCACGCGCAGGTGGCCGAGCTGCGCATACAGTGCGTCTTTGTTGGCAATGCCCAGGCCATCGAACATCTCGATCAGCCAGCGTTCGTGCTCGGCAGCCATCTCGGCAAAGTGGCGGCGGCCGGCGTCGGTCAGCAGCACGCGAAAGGACCGGCGATCATCCGGATCCGCCTCGCGTTTGACAAGCCCTTCCTTCTCCAACTGGTCGGTCAGGCCGGTGACGTTGCCGCCCGTCACCATCAGGTAGCGCGACAGCACGTTCATGCGCAGGCCGTCCGGATGCCGGTCAAGCTGCGCCAGATAGTCGAAGCGCGGCAGCGTGGTGTTGAAGCGCGTGCGCAAGCGCTGGCGGATCTGCTGCTCGATCTGCGTGCTGCAGGCCAGCAGGCGCAGCCAGATCTTCACGTCCATGTGGTCGTCTACATGCGCGCGCGCTTCCAGGCCGATATGTTCGTCGCCCAGCGCCTGCACGACGGCGTAGTGGCCAGAGGCGCGCGTGGCGAGTGCGGTTTTGCGCCGGGTGCGTTCGGTGCTCACATCACCTCCCCGCCAGACACCGAGATGGCCTGCCCCGTGATGGAAGACGCGCCGTCGGAGCACAGCCACACCACGGCGTTCGCCACTTCATCGGGCGTGATCAGCCGGCCTTGCGGGTTGCCCTTCACCAGCTCGGCCAACGCTTCTTCTGCGCTGCGTCCGGTGCGCGCGACGATGCGGTCGATGCTCTCGCGCACGATGTCGGTTTCCGTATAGCCGGGGCACACCGCGTTGACGGTGACGCCGCGCGCCGCCATCTCCAGCGCCAGCGAGCGTGTGAGGCCGATCACGCCATGCTTGGCGGCCACATACGCCGACACATACGCATAACCGCGCTGCCCCGCCGTGCTGGCAATGTTGACGATGCGGCCGCGGCCCGACGCCTGCACATCGGCCAGCGCCGCCTGCGTGCACAGGAACGTGCCCGTCAGGTTGACGGCCAGCATGCGCTGCCATTGAGCAAGCGTGGTCTTCGCAAACGGTGCGCTCTCCGCCTGTCCCGCGTTGTTGACGAGGATGGAGATGGGGCCGAGCCCCGCGCGCGCGGATTCGAACGCCGCTGACACACTCGCCTCGTCGGTCACGTCGCACGTCACGACTTGCGCGCGGGCGCTGTCGGGCAACGTCTTTGCGGTGGCTTCCAGCACGTCGGCGTTGCGGCCCATCAGCGTGAGCGTGGCGCCCTGCGCGGCCAGTTGCTTGGCAATCGCAGCGCCAATCCCGCGCCCTGCGCCGGTAACGACGGCGTGGTGTCCAGCGAGCATCGCAGGCATCGCCATCTCAGACCCCCTGCATGCGGTTGGCCTGCTCCAGCGGCGACAACCCTGCCGCCTGCGCCGCCATGGCGCGCTCGCGCTCCAGGTTGCGCTCCAGCTGCAACTTGCCGGCGCGATATTGCTTGGGCCACGGAATGTCGAGATAACCGATGCGGGCGGCTTCGTTCAGCGTCCAGGCCGGGTTGGCCAGATGCGGACGCGCCACGGCGCACAGGTCGGCACGGCCGGCCGCAATGATGCTGTTGACGTGGTCCGCCTCTGAGATGGCGCCCACGGCGATGGTGGCGATGCCCGCCTCGTTGCGCACGCGGTCGGCGAACGGCGTCTGAAACATGCGGCCGTACACCGGCTGTTCCTTCTTGCTGACCTGGCCCGACGAGCAATCGATCATGTCGGCGCCTGCGGCCTTGAAGATGCGCGCGATCTCGACCGCATCGTCCGGCGTGATACCGCCTTCCACCCAGTCGTGCGCGGAAATGCGCACCGACATCGGCTTCGTGCTCGGCCACACCTCACGCACCGCGTGGAAGACTTCGAGCGGAAAACGCAGCCGGTTTTCCAGCGCGCCGCCATATTCGTCATTGCGCTGGTTCGTCAGCGGAGAGATGAACGACGACAGCAGATAGCCGTGCGCGCAGTGCAGCTCCAGCCAGTCGAACCCGGCTTCTGCCGCCAGGCGCGCCGAATGGACGAAGTCGTCACGCACGCGGTCCATGTCGTCGCGCGTCATGGCGTGCGACCACTGGCTCACGCCATCCAGATACTGCTGTGGCGATGCGGAGATCAGCGGCCAGTTCTGCCCGTCTTCCAGCGGCAGATCGATGCCCTCCCACGCCACGCGCGTCGAGCCCTTGGCACCGGCGTGGCCGAGCTGAATCCCCAGCTTCGCATCGCTGTTGGCATGCACGAACTGCACGATGCGCGCCCAGCCATCACGGTGGTCGGTGTTCCACAAACCCGGGCAGCCGGGGGTGATGCGCGCATCCGGCGATACGCAGGTCATCTCGGCCATCACCAGGCCCGCACCGCCCATGGCGCGGGCGCCCAGGTGCACGAGGTGATAGTCCGCCGGTTGGCCGTCTTCGCACGAGTACTGCGCCATGGGCGACACCACCACGCGGTTCTTGAGCGTGACGCCACGCACCGTGAACGGCGTGAACATCGGCGGCACCGGGCCGTGCTGCGGGCCGCGCGGCGCGCCTGCCTGCTCGGCAATCCAGTCTTCAAACGATTCGAGATAGCGCTTGTCGCGCTGGCGCAGGTTCTCGTGGCTGATGCGCTGGCTGCGCGTGAGCAACGAATACGCAAACTGCTCCGTCGGCAGGTTGGCGTAGCGGTCTACGTTTTCAAACCACTCCGTCGAGTTGCGTGCCGCGTTCTGGATGCGCAGCACTTCCACGCTGCGCACCGCCTCGTAGTGCTTAAGCGCGGCACGCAAATCGCCGGGATGCTGGCCGATGCTGCGCGCCAGTTCAATCGAATCTTCCAGCGCCAGCTTGGTGCCCGAGCCGATCGAGAAGTGCGCCGTGTGCGCGGCGTCGCCCATCAGCACCACCGGCGTGTTGTGCACATTGGTATGCACCCAGTGCCGGCAAACCACGCGCGGAAACCGAATCCACTGCGCCGAGCCCCGCAGGTGCGTGGCGTTGGAAATCAGCTTGTTGCCGTCGAGATACTTGGCGAAGAGGCGCTCGCAATAGGCGATGGCATCTTCCTTCTCCATGGTCTCCAGCCCGGCGGCGCGCCACACCTCTTCGGGCGCCTCGACAATGAAGGTGGAGGTTTCGTCATCAAAGCGGTACGCATGCGCCTGGAACCAGCCGTGCTCGGTTTCTTCAAACGCAAAGGTGAAGGCGTCGAACAGCTTGTGCGTGCCCAGCCAGACAAAGCGGCAGCGGCGCGTGTCGATATCGGGCTGATACGTCGCGGCGTATTTGGTGCGGATGCGGCTGTTCAGGCCGTCGCTGGCAATGATGAGGTCCGCATCGGCGTAGGCGCCATCGTTTTCCAAATCCTTGTCTTGCACGTCGGTTTCGAAGACGAGCTTGACGCCCTCTTCTTCGCAGCGCGCCTGCAGGATGTTCAGCAGCCGCTTGCGCCCGATGCCGCAGAAACCATGGCCGCCCGAGCGCACCACCTGGCCGCGGATGTGGACTTCAATGTCGTCCCAGTGGTTGAAGGCGTCGAGAATCTGCGCGGCGCTCTTGGCGTCGGCGCGCTGCAGGTTGCCCAGCGTCTGGTCGGAGAACACCACGCCCCAGCCGAAGGTGTCATACGGGCGGTTGCGCTCCACCACCGTGATGTCGTGCGACGGGTCCTGCAACTTCATCAGCAGGGCAAAGTACAGGCCAGCCGGCCCACCACCAATACAGACAATCTTCATGACAACGGCTCCGCGTTCGATGCGGTATTACCTTAGTCATGAATAGTTTAGTTGTAAAGCAATTTGCTCAGACGGCGCCCCGGGGTTTACACCAAACCGGGCGGCGCCAAGTTCACACCCGCATGTGAGCCCCCACTCAGCCCAGGCGCTGCTGGAAGAACGCGAGGATCTCGTCACGGGCCGCGAGCGTGGGCTCCCCGGCCGCGTCGATCAGGTGGGCGGTCACCACGCTGTGCGGACAAGGCACATGCTGGGCAAAGAACGACGGCGGGTTCGGGTGCGCGGCGCTGTCGGGCAGCACACGCCCCACAAAGCGGCTGCCCAGCGCATCCGCATACGCCGCAAAGCGCTGAGCGCGGCAGAAGCGGTCGCCCTCAAACCGGTAGGCCAGCACGGTCAGGTCTTCCTGCTCCAGCCGCTGGCGCACGGCGGCCGCTTCCTCCGGCGCAATCTCGATCCCGGCCGGCTCGTTCAACGGCAAAGACGGCTGGCACAGCACGGGCGCCAGCATGGCCGGCTCCAACATCATCGTCAGCGCAAAATTGCCTGTGAAGCACATGCCGATGGCCCCCACGCCCAGGCCGCCGCACTCCGCATGGGCCAGCCGCGCCAGCGCGCGCAGCCATTGCGTGACCGGGCTCGACTGGTTGGCCGCAAAGGCGCGGAATTCTGCGCTCACGCACGCATGGCGGAAAACCTCCGCGCCGGCATCCGCCTCGGGCACCGCGCCATCGCGGCCGAACAACGACGGCATATAGACCGTCAGCCCCGCATCGCGCACCCAGCGCGCAAACCGCGCCACATGCGGGCTGATGCCCGGCATCTCGGCCATGACGATCACGCCCGGGCCTGCGCCAGCCACGTACACGGTCTTGGTGATGCCATCCAGCGTGATCTGGCGGCGCGTGAAGTCTTCCAGGCGGTCGTCCTGCAGCGGGGGCTGGCTTGTCATGCGTGGGCTCCGTTGGAGTGGCGTGGCTCAGGCGACGAGGTGCTGCAGGTGTGCATAACCCGCCGCCCTGGCGAATTCCGGCAGCGTCCACAGCGCACCGTTCACGCCCCAGGTGCCGTCGGCCACGTCATGCAGCATCACGGAGGTCACCACGCGCCGGGCATCGGCGGCCGGCAACGCCTGCGCAAACGCTTCGTGCATCTGCTGAACGAAGCGCGCACGCGCATCGGCATCCAGCACACCCGCCGGCACGTGGGCAACGGCCAGGCACGGCACCACCTGCGTTGTCACGTCCACCCCGCCGCGCCACCAAGAGGCGGCCGGCACGTCTTCCATCACCACCCAGGTTGTCGCCCGCCGGCGCGGATCATCGGGAATCTGCTCGGCCTGCGCCGCAGCCTCGGTGATGCGGCGTGCGAGCGCCGCGCGTGCGTCACCGTCAAAGGTGTTGGCAGGAATCTTGACCAGGATGTTCGGCATGTAGGCACTCGTGAGCGTTGTTGACATGCCTGCATTGAACCCGCGCAGCCGCTAGACTGGCAGTGTCGATTTCGACATCTTTCGGGCAACTTTGGTCATGGCCGATTTCACCATCCTCGTACTCTCGGGCGCCTACGCCACCAGCGTGGCGGCCACGCTGGACATCTTGCAGGCCGCGTCGACACTCGCCCCGCGCGTCAAAGCCGCACGCCCCACGTGGCGCGTACTCTCAGCCGACGCGCCCAGCGTGCAGCTGAGCAACGGCATGCAGGTGGAGGCCAGCGCGCTGCCACAACGCCCGCGCCCCGATGGCAGCACCTGGATCGTGCCCGGCCTGGGCCTGGACCATGCGGACGTGATTGCCACGCGCCTGGCGCAAGACGATGCCCAGCGGGCAGCGCGCGCCCTGGCCGCGCAAGTGGCGGCGGGCGGTCAGGTTGCGGCATCGTGCTCGGCGGTGTTTCTGTTGCAGGCGGCGGGGTTGCTGCCTGGGCGCTGTGTCACCACATCCTGGTGGCTGGCCGCCACGTTGCGGCAGTGGGAACCCGCATGCACCGTCGACGCAGACCGCATGGTGTGCGCCGACGGCCCGATCGCCACCGCCGGCGCCGCCTTTGCGCAGACCGACCTGATGCTGCACCTGCTGCGCACGCGCTTTGGCGTGGCGCTGGCCGATGCCATAGGGCGTGTGCTGCTGATCGACGGCCGCCACGCGCAGGCGCCGTTTGTGGTGCCCGCCATGCTGGCCAACGGCAATGCGCTGATTGCCCAGCTGGTGGCACGCATTGAAGCCGCCCTGCCCACCCCGCCCAGCGTGCAGGCGCTGGCCGACGAACTGGCCATGTCGCAACGCACGCTGTCGCGGCACGTGCGCGAGGCCACCGGCAGAAGCACCCTGGCCCTGGTGCAGAGCGTGCGCCTGAACCGCGCCCGCATGCTGATCGAATCCAGCCGCATGACGATCGACAGCGTGGCCGAAGCCGTCGGCTACGAAGACGCCACCGCGCTGCGGCGCCTGATGCGCAAGGTGTCGGGCACCAACCCCAGCCAATACCGCCCGGCCGCCTAGGGGCCTGGGGTTACAGGCCGTTACACAAGAAGCTGCAGAACTTTAATTTTCGTTTAAGACTTGACGCCTAACTTGGTCACGTCGCACCCACCCAGACAGGAACCCACACCATGTCACCGCAAGAACAGCAAGCGCTGGAAAACTTCCTGGCCCAACTGACGCAAGCCCGCGCCGCAGCCAAGGACCCGCAGGCCGAAGCCCGCATCCTCGACGCCGTGGCGCGCCAGCCAGACGCGGCCTATCTGCTCGTGCAACGCGCCATGCTGCTCGACGGGGCGCTGGCATCGGCGCAGGCGCAAATCGCCTCGCTGCAAAACCAGTTGCAGGCAGCGCAAGCCGGCCGCAGCGCGTCGTTCATGGATTCCGCCAACAACTGGGGCAGCCACGCCAACAGCCCGGCGCCCAATCCCGCCTACGCCCCGCAGCAGGCGGCCCCCATGCAAATGCCGCCGCAAGCGCAGCCGGCTCCGGCGCAACCCGCGCGTTCGGGCTTCTTTAGCGGCGGTCTGGGTAGCACGCTTGGCAGCGTCGCGACCACGGCAGCCGGCGTGGCCGGTGGCGCGCTCCTGTTCCAGGGCATCGAAAACATGTTCCACCACAACAGCGGCGGTGGCGGCTTCTTCGGCCAGCAGCCGGTGATGGGCGGCACCACGGAAACCGTCATCAACAACTATTACGACAACGATAGCGGCGGTAACAGCGGCAATACCAACACGGCCTCGCGCGACGACAGCCTCGGCCTGATGGACGACAGCGACCTGGGCGGCAGTGATTATTCCGATGACGATTCGACGTTGAGCTGATCGCGCCATCCGGCGTTATGGCCGGCGATGCCCCCGCCGCTCGGAGCCATCCAGAGATGGCGGGAGGCCCGTCAACCAAGTTGATGTGAGCAGGCCGCCGCCCCCGCAACACTCACTCAAGATAAGGCTTCAACAGCCCTTCGATCCATGCCATGAAAGCCCGGACGCGCGGCGACAAATTGCGCCGATGCGCCACCACGAACGACGCAGGCAGCGGCTCCGGGCGCAGGTCGGGCAGCACTTCCACCAGCGCACCGCTTTGGATATGTGGCGCAAGCGCGGTGTATCCCGCCTGGATCAATCCAATGCCCGCGAGCCCGGCCGCGTGATACGTCTGCACGCTGTTGACCTGCATGGCACTTGGCAGCGGAAGCCACGCATAACCATCGCCGTCGGGGTATTGCCACCCGGCGTGCCTGGTGCCAAGCGTGAGCGTGTAATGCACCATCTGATGCCCCTGGCTGAGCAGGTCTTCCAGCGTATGCGGGACGCCATACCGTTCCAGATACGCGGGGCTTGCCGCATTCGTCATGCGCAGCTTGCCGAGCGGCCGCGCAATCATCGTTTCATCGGTGATGGGCCCGAAACGGATCACGCAGTCGAAGCCTTCCTGGACGATATCCACGCGCCGGTCCGTGCTGGAAAGCTCCAGTTGCAGCTCCGGATGCGCCGCCATCAGCTGCGGCAGCGCAGGCACCACGACACTGCGTGCCAGCTCGGTCGGCAGATCGACGCGCAGCCGGCCGCGTAACGGCCCGCCGTTCGCCAGGAACATCGATTGCAATTCCTGGGCTTCGGCCAGCAGGTCCCGCGCGCGTGCATAGAATTCGCGGCCGTCTTCGGTCAGCTGCACGCTCCGCGTGGTCCGGTGCAGCAGCGCGACGCCCACATCCCGTTCCAGCGTGCGGATCACCGTTGAGACACGTCCCTTTTGGATGCCGAGGCTTTCCGCCGCGCGCGTAAAGCTCGTCATTTCAGCCACACGGGCAAAGATCAACAGCGCGTCGAGGTTTTGCATTGTTCATCCGGTGAAGAACAGAACGTTCAAATTGGCGTCGTTTATCACACCGTCACAGCTCAGTAGAGTGGCCTCCCATGTCGTCCACAGCGGACCATGTTCACGATAGGAAGCCACCATGACTGAAACCACCACCCAAGCAAAAACGGCCGTCGTCTATCACTCCGGCTACGGGCACACCGCCCGCATGGCAAGCGCTGTTGCCGAAGGCGCCGGCGCAGACCTCGTCGCCATCGACGCCGAAGGCAACATCCCCGAAGACGCCTGGGCAACGCTCGCCGCAGCGGACGCCATCCTGTTTGGCTCGCCAACCTACATGGGTGGTCCAAGCTGGCAGTTCAAGAAGTTCGCCGACGCATCGTCGAAACCGTGGTTCGAAGGCGCGTGGCAAAACAAGGTCTTCGGCGGCTTTACCAACAGCGCGAGCATCAATGGCGACAAGCTCAACACGCTCGAATACTTCGTCCTGCTCACGGGGCAGCACGGCGGCATCTGGGTCAGCATGGATATCAAGCCTGCGAACGTAAAGGCCTCTAAGCGCGACGACCTGAACCGCATGGGATCGTACATCGCGCCGATGGCGCAGACGCCGGCCGATGCCTCGCCCGAAGAAATGTCGGCGGGCGACCTTGAGACGGCGCGCCGTTATGGGGCACGGGTGGCGATGGTTGCGACGCAGCTTCGCGCGGGGCGCACAGGCGCGCTGAAATGATCGTCCGTCAGGACGCGAGCCGGCGGCCCCACCCCGCGGAGCTAGCGTATCGAAGCAGCGGCGCGGGCGGTAGAGTGGCCACCGGTGAAGCTTCTGGCGGCCGTCGACTTACGCGGAATGCGTCAGCCCATCGCTACTGCTCGCGATAGCCGCGCCGCTCGATGGCGGCCAGCACATCCCACGCTTGCGGATCGACGTCGTGACCCCCTAGCGACATCGACACATACACATCGATCGCGTCAACAAAGCCCTTCACGAATACGGCTGGAAAGCTGTGAGCCGAGAAACTCTGGAGCTGCTCGCGCAGCATGCCAGGCCGGCATTGGCCATGCGTGCACATCGCGGTGCGCGTGCGCTTGAGATAGGCCTGGCCCGCGAGCGCGCCGTTCAGGTAAATGCGATTCTTGGTGAGCTTGCCCGCTGCCGCTGACATGGCGTCGGCGCGAGGGGCGGAAGGTGGTGGCGAGGGGTATGAAGCGATTGGCATAGAGCCTCCTTGGGTAATTGGAGACCCGCCGCTCATTTCCACGTGAGGGTGGCGGGCCCGACAGCGGAGGTGGAAAACTGACACCCAAGGAAGCCAGCCAGCCCGTAGGCTGCTCCGCCCGGCCCGCCATAAAACAGGCGTGCGTAAGCGTCTCGGACAAAATGCTGTCCGCCTTGGGTCAATGTCGGGTTTCCACGCCCGGCTGCCGTTGGTCCGGCAGCGGAGGGATTATAGCGACGGGGCCGGCAGCCGAGGTCTGATTTGTCTTTGTCGGGGCCCGGCGCTACACGTCCCACCCCCAAACCCTCGCGCCCCACTCCCAGACACCCAAGCTCGACCCTCAGACACCCAAGCGCCAACCCCAAAGCCCCATGAATCGCCCCGGCCTCGGTAGACACCTGCAAGCCTCAAACTAGAGGTTAGACAGGAGAAGCAATGAGCGCACAGAGATACGCCGAGGAATTCAAGATCGAGGCAGTGAATCAGGTCATGGACAGAG
>NZ_JAMYWC010000010.1:0-104857 GCF_024158925.1 Ralstonia chuxiongensis
GATCAGGTAACGGATGCCGGCGCAGAAGTGGTGCAGGTATGCCCAGATGAGGGCAAGGACGACAACCTTGGCAAAGCCGTTGGACAGAAGCGCCGCGAACTTGGCGAAACTGATTTCCGACGTGAGACTTTGCTCGAACAAGTACAGCACGAACGGAAGAAGAAGGAACATCAGCGCACCGCTGGCACGGTGCAAGATGGACACCTTACCGGCCCAGGGCAAGCGGTAACGGGCAATGTCGCCCAAACCGATGTTCCTGTAGATGACGGTTCCACTCTCTGAATTGATTGCCACGTGGCCCTCCGAACAGACTCCAGACACAGATGAAGTTGATGAACTTGGCGCAAAGCTCGTCTTTGTGGGGTAACGATCTTCAGCGCTCACCCCGAGCTTGCAAGACCGGTAAGCATGAGCGACGCCACCGCTACGAAGGTCAATAGACTGCGCAACCGGAAGTACCAGACCGGTATTGCCCCCCAACGTAAAAAAACGGCATCCGTCAGCCAGCAGGCTGCCAGCACCAGCGCCATCCTGACGAGCGCGGTGCGGGGCTCGCCACTGATGGTTGCGCCCCACGCTGCGAGCGATGGCACAACGCTCCAGGTAAGCTGCAAGGCATGCCTGCGCGTGGCGTTTGCCTCGCCAAGTACGAGCCCCCAGTGCACCGCACCTACAAACGATGTAATGCACGCCGCGTACACCACCAGCGAATGCTGGTATTCGCTGCTCCCCGAGGCGTCCCGCAGGCAAAGCCACGCCAACGCGATAAAGGGGACGAGGCCGCCGATGCCGAGCAGGACGGCCAGGCCGCGCAAATCTTTCGGCTGCGTACTCATGACTTGGGTGGTACGAGTAGTCGCCCTTGGCCGCCATCCACGCCGATCTGCTGGCCGGTGATCCAGGAGGCTGCAGGACTGAGCAGGAATTCCGCAAGCGCCGCGGTGTCCTCCCCTTGTCCGAGCCGGCCCATCGGGTTCGTTTTTGCGAGTCGCTCCGCAACTGCTGGAGCACTTGTCAGGCGAGAAGACATTGCTGACGTGGTCAGCCCCGGATGAATGCAATTGACGCGGATATTGCGGTCCGCATACGTTGCAGCCGCCGACTGCGCAAGCGCTCCGACGGCAGCTTTCGCGCTGGCAATTGCTTCGTGATTCGGGAAGCCGGCAGTGGCGGCAACCGAGCCGATCAAGACCGCGCTTGCGTGCACTCTGTGGCGAACAGCCTGCTGTACAAACAGACGCAACACATTCCACGCCGAGAAAAAATTGGCGTCGAGAGCCTGCTTGAGTTCGTCCTCCGAAGTCAGATGCAGCGGCTTGATGATGATCGAACCGACGCAGTGCGCGAGGCCTTCCGGCGCGCCAAACTGAGCGACACCGGCCTCGACTGCAAGCTGAGCGCTATTCCGATCCGTAACATCGGCTGGACATATCAGTGTCGGGGCCGACTTCAGCGAGCCAGCAAGCTCTTCCAGCTTGCTCCCGTCTCGTGCAGTCAGCACAAGCGGAATGCCTGCGCTGTTCAATCGTCGAGCGAGAGCAGCGCCTACAGCGCCGCTAGCTCCGGTAATCCAAACAAATCCCATGATGACTTCTTGACGTGTGCCCAACTGAACAGAAAAGGCGCAGGGGCAGGGGGCTTTGGAAATATCGCTTGAAGCTGCTCATGGTTACCGTTGCGTGGCGTGTCGGAGCGGTTTAGCGCTCAGCCGCGTTGAGCAAGTCTTCTTGACGGACGATTTCGGCAAGCGCGGTCTCAAGCAGTTGTACCGCCCGGTTTGCGACGTTCCCGAGCCGGCGGTGCAACAGGGCGTCACGTGCCGAGCGGTATATGCACTCATCGCTATAGCGTTGGAACGCGCTGAGTTGGCTCACGAGTTCAGCCAAATGCCGGGGGCATTCGCACTGAATCGCTGAGGCGTGACCGGCTAGTGCGGCGAGTGCCTTGTCGTCGAAGCGACGGGCCGAGCGCCTGCGATTGTCGGCATTCAAGATGTCTGCCTGGCGGAGCGCCGTAGCCCAATCGACAAGCTCTGCGACGAGCGGTTCAGGCTTGGCTTCAGCGTCGGATTGTCGGATGACGCGTATGCCGCCCAGGCCCGCGCGCTCGGTTGCGCGCGCTGACGCCTCTGAGCAGATCACGCTGACGGCTTTCGCGTGCACCGCTTCGGCCAGTGCCGCAATGCGTGAAATCGTTTCTTCCTGAAGCGAAGGAACAGAGGCTAGCAGTGCATCCGCCCTCATACCTGTGCGTGCACTTCGAATTGCCTCTTCAAGCGATCTGGGGTGCCCGCAGACACGCATGTGGGAGCAAGCGCAATTAGCGATGTCAAATGACACCGGGCCTACGATCAGAAGCGAAATGGGCTCAACGTGGGCCGCTTGAACGATGCCAGATGATTCCACTAGCGCCTTCAGAGATTCCGCATTCAAGCTCGCCACGGCACTGATTGGGTGCCCACGATCAACAAGGCCTCTGATCAGGCGCAGGCGTTCTATGTCTTCCTCTGTGTAGAGGCGTTGGCCCGAAGCGCTCTTCGGCGGCGAGACTACAGCGTATCTGCGCTCCCAAATGCGCAGCGTGGATGCCGGCATCCGAGCCAGTTTTGCTGCTTCGCCGCTTCGGTAATGCCTGGGGGCTAATGACTTGTAGAGCCTTTTCACGAGTCCTCCTCATCACCCTTGTAGGGTAATGCCCCGCTACAACGGCGAACAGCGCATTTCTCTACAGCCAACCACAATGCCCGTTGATGAGTCGGAAATGCATCAATACCCATGCTCCCGTCATCGCGCGCTGTGAGGAACTGCTCGAACATTCAACCTGGTGATTGCGCTCGCGCTTCCTCTTTCATGAATCGGGATACTGATTCAGACGCTCACGCGATTTGGCTGCACTGTGTAGAGACTATCTTGGTCCGAGCTGCCAGAAGGAAGTCCCCCTGGCGGTCTGACGTGGTTGTCTCACGCCGCACTCAGCCCGGTCGGTTGCCACTTGCCATCGGTGTAGCGTTGAAGCTCGTTGTGTCCGAACCGCCAGAGGTGAAGCCAACCGTTTCTGACAAGTTGCCGGACGACGATCTGGTTTTCAATCACCCGGTCAATGGCTTCCTGTGGCGCGTCCACCAGAACAGTCAGCCGAAGCGGCTCATGGACCCAACGCTCTCCGTCATGAAGCGACTGCCGGGATAGGCCGATTCGCAAATCGCCTCCATTGCCTTCAAATACCCCGATTGAGCTGCCGACGACGTTATGCAGGAGTTTGCTGCCGCTCCCCAGATGTTGTGGATCACATGTTGACGCGTGATATTGCCAGTTGATCCAGTGGGTCACGAGCATGGGCGCCGTCAGCAATTGATCGAGCAGGCTACCGTCGGGATCGGTGCGGTGGTCGTAATCATGTAAGAACACGCGTCCGTCGAGCACCGCACCTTGGGTCCGATAACGCGGAGCGATCACGAATGCCGCATTGCCGGCCAGCCCCCATTCCGGTCGCGTCTGTGCGCCGTCGTTGGCGCGCCGCAGGAGCTTGGTCAAGAGTTGATCATGCGGCAAACGTGCATCGACACCCAGCTTGGGCGCACGCTCGCGTCTGACCTGGTCGCAAGCGTGTTTCATTGCGTCTTCAAAGCGTGCCCAGCGCTCAAGCGCGGATTCGGGCAACAGGTCGAGGTCGAAGGCTTCGATCTCGTCGGTTGTCGTGTTATGCAGCGCCGCCACAAATTGCACCCGTGCTGGAATGTCGACGCCCAAGTTGACTAGCTCGGCGCGCACCTTCGGGTCATTGAGGAGCAGGGCCAAGGTGCGGGCATTGACCTCACCGCTTTGGCCACAGCATGCGCCGCAATCCAAAGATGCCGAATGCGCATTGTTGTTCGACTGGCTGCCATGACCGACGAGCACCACTAGTGGGGCCAGATTGTGAGCGAGCCCCATGGCGCGGAGCACGCGCGCCGCCAGGTCAGCTTTTTCACGTGGAGACTGCGACAGCAGTGCAGGTCTGCATACCTTCTTGTACCGGGAGGGCAATCCTGCCAAGTCTGCACGCGCGCGCCGCTGCGTCGACGGACGGACCCACCGCCACAGCGCGCCGGCGTAGCCCACGCCTGCAATCTCGACAAACGAGAACGCACCGCTGGGCCAGCGACTGGATTGATTCAACTGTGCGGCAACCCCGAGACGGGTGCGCCGTGCGCGTGTGACCGTACCGTCAGCAGAGGGTCCGTCTTGGCCTGTATTGAGGTGGACACTGTCTGTCACCTCCATCGAGGGCGACAGTAAGCCGGGTAGTTGCGGGCGCCGTGCCCCTGTTCCGAGCGGCGTGTAGGCGATGGGTATGCCGAAGAATCCCGCAAAGCCCACCGTCTGGACCGCCGGCCAGACGGCCTCCAAAGAACGCCGCAAGGGTTCGCTGCGGACGTCAATGCAAAACGCTGCTTGTACTTCAATCTCGGAGGGCTCAGGCGACACGCAGGACGCTCCTACACGATGCGCTAGCTGGCGCTGGTACCCGGCTTCCAGGGCGTACTGCCAAACCTCGTCGATCAGCAAAGCGTCCTCGGCCTCTGCAAGCGTTGAAGCTGCGCGGCGCCAGGCATTGCGAAGGGTTGAAATGGCGGTCTTCGTGCTGTAGTCGTCATGACACTTCTGCAGAACGGCGCCCCAGGCAAGCCGGATGGCTAGCAACTCACGCAGGTTTGGATCTTCCTTTCCGCTCTGATGGGCTTGCCACCCAAGGTAGGCGCACCAAGATGCCCAGCCATTCACCGTGAGCAATACGGCTTCCAGATAATCTGGCCAGACATCGCTGGGCAGATCCAATTGCTCCAGCGCCCAGTGCTCCGCGTCCCGGAACGTAGGCGGCAACTCCGCCAGATGCTGATCAAGATGCGGAATGCCCATCAGCAAGCCAATGCCGCGATCGTGCCGCAACGTGTCGCGCCAGAAGGCATACAGCCCATCGTTTTTCTGGATTGCCCAGTCCGACTGATTCTCGTCGAAGTAAGCGGCGCAACTTTGGCTAACCTGGTGCGTGATGGCCTCGCGCCAAGAAAGCCTCGTATGGCGCAATGGATCGGTGTCAAGTATGTCGATCAGCAACGGCAAACGTGGCGCTGACCAATCGGTGTTGATGGCATTCAGACATTGCGAAGCCGTCAGACCGGACACGTTGGCGGCGGGCAAGGCCGCAAGCGCATATTCGACGTCGTCTTTGGTGATGCGGCCAGATTGCCATGCTTGGCGCAGGCTTGGGCGTCTGGGAAACACCTGGATGCCCCCAAGCACTGCCATCCGAGCTGCCACCTGGCGAACAGGCATGCTCACCCGGCCCCAATGAGGATTGACTGCAATAGCCCGATCTAACGGCCATGCCGGCGCGATCGCTGCGCATGCTTGTTTGCAGGCGGCTTCCATCTGCTCCAGCCGCGCAGCGTCCGTGTACTTTTCGGCTTCAAGGTTGACGCAGGCTGCGTTATGTTCCGACGTCGGGCCGGGATTGGTGGAGGAGGCAATACCGTTGTTCATGTGAACCTCTTTGAGCAGCATTTACTGGTTTGCATTCGCCTTGGCGGCCCGGGCTACTGCGAGTGGGAAGACATCCGAGCGACTTGGCGTCCATTTGGTCGGCCAGGAGCGCAACGCCAGACGGGTGTAGAACTCATCCAAGTAAAGGCCCGCATAACAGGCACGGCGCAGAGAAGCCAAAGCGTGGGGAGATGTCTGCAACGCCACCAAGACGCAATGCATGGCAGCCATACCGAGCAACGCTGCAATGCCGCCACCTGTGTCGGCGTGGTCCGCTATGCCAGTTGGCAAGAGGTGGAGGACGATTGCTGCGCCCATGAGACCCGCAATACTGATCAGGCTTGCGACAAGTCGGGCCAGCAGCATTGCAGTGGTGGAGCCCTCCTTGACGGATGGCAGCCAGAGCATTGGCGCCCATGCAAGCGCCAGAATGCCGCTCCACCACCAGGGCCAGGGAACCTGATCCACCAGCGCATGAAGAAGGACGACGATGCCGATTGCGATGGCGGGGGCTGCGTACAAACTCAAGCGAGAGCGCTTTTCATGGCCAAGGAGCTGTTCCACGCGAAGCCGATCGACCACCGAGGACGCGGAGAGAAATGCGTGCGCCTTGTAAAGCGAATGGCCGAGGAGGTGAAGCGCTGCCAGTGTGTACAGGCCCAATCCACACTCCATCACCATGAACCCCATCTGCGCCACCGTGGACCAGGCCAGCCGGACCTTAATGCTGATCCGGGTAAGCATGATCAACCCGCCCATGACCGCCGTGGTCAGCCCGACCGTGATCAGCAGCCAGCGAGCCGGCGCGCTCGGGCTGAGCAGAGGGGCAAATCGGATCAGCACATAGCCGCCCAGGTTCACTACACCCGCATGCAGCAACGCCGATACGGGCGTCGGAGCCTCCATGACCTGGATGAGCCATCCGTGCACGGGCAGCAAAGCTGTTCTCAAGATCACACTGACGGCGACGCAGACCGCGCTGACCTGAAGGCTGGCGGATATCCCTTCGCGCGCAATGTGAAGCCATAACTGCGACAGAGAACCGCTGCCCACCTCGTGCCAGGCAATCGCTGCTGCCGTAACCAGGAAGACATCTGCCAACCGGTCTGCCAAGCGCTTTTTGTGCGCGGCAAGCATTGCGAATGGTCGGTCGGGATAAAAGCACAGCAAACGCTGCAACGCGACGCCGATCGTCGCCCAGGCCGCGATCAACACCACCCAATGGTCTGCGAGCAGCAGCAGGTGCACAGATGCCAACACCCCGGCAAGCGCGCCGAGATAGCTGCGTTGCCCTTGCTCGCCTTGCAGGTACCGCGCAGAGAACGCGCCGATGCAGGTGCCCAGCAGTTGGACAAGCACGGCCATCCAACCGCCGATCAGGGACAGGTGCAGCCAAGGCGAGAGGACGGAGTTGCCAAGAGGCTCGCCGGAACTCCAAGTCGCCCACGCCAAAGAGAATATGGCAGCACACAAGGAGATCGCCGACAGCGCGATAAAGCCGTGCCAAAGTGTCGGCGTACTCGCGCGGGCGGACCGAGGAAGGAGGGCGGCCACCCCCATCAAACCTGCCGGCAGGAGTGTCGAAACAGCCGTAAGAACGTGAACGATGTCCATGGGAAGCGCTGGCGAAAATTCGTGTGCCCGCATCTTCTCCTCTGGAAATCATTCTGTAAAATTCAATGATCAGAACGATTTGATATATAAATCAGAATGATCAGGCTAGAGCAGCTTAACTTCCATCACTTGTTCTACTTTTGGCGCGTGGCCAAGTTAGGACACCTCACGCGCGCCGCCCGTGAGCTGCACACCTCCCAGTCGGCGCTTTCCGCTCAGATCCGCCAGTTGGAAGAAAGACTTGGCGATGCCCTATTCAGCCGGGAAGGACGCAGCCTGGTGCTGACCGAGACCGGCCAGGTCGTGCTGTCCTACGCTGAAGACATTTTCGGACTCGGCCAGGAGATGCTCGGAAGATTGGTTGGCCGAAGCGAGGGAATGACGCGACTTCGCGTTGGAAGTGTGGCGACCCTCTCAAGAAACTATCAGGAGAACTGGATCAAGCCGCTCTTGGCCGACCCCGAAGTGCTACTCACTCTCGAATCCGGGGTTCTCGAAGACTTGCTCGGCCGGCTGGTCGAGCACCAACTTGACGTGGTGCTCGCCAATGAAAGCGTGCCCACCAATCCGGATCGCCCTCTCCACTGTCAGTATCTCGGTAGCCAATCCATTTCCCTGGTAGGGCCAGCAGCAGTCTGGAAAGGCCGAACTCTGCACATCCCAGAAGATCTTGATGGGCTTGAGATTGCGTTACCTGGGCCGCGCCACGCGCTTAGAACGCAGTTCGACGCTCTGTGCGCGTCAATGGGTGTGGTCCCCCGATTGCGGGCGGAGATAGACGACATGGCCATGCTGCGTCTGATTGCACGTGACAGCGGCTGGTTGGCTGTGTTGCCTGAAGTTGTCGTTCAAGATGAGTTGCGAGCTGGAATCCTGGTGACCGTAGGGCAGTCTACGCAATTGCAGGAACGCTTCTACGCCATCACCACAATACGCAGACATAGGCTTGAAGCGCTCGAGCGATTGCTGTCTCAGCCGGTCTAGGCAGACGCCGGACAGAGCCTCAAAACTGCAGTGGTATGGGGTTGCCGCACATGGATGGAAAGCTTGTTAAGCCGTGTGGCGATCCAGGCCATCGCCGGTTGCTGTCGGACGCGTTCAACTTCTGGGCGGGTTCTGACTGGCACGACGCCGAACGGCTGCGGCGAGTACACAACGTCTGCATCGCGGGGTTAGGCTGATTCACGCACGGTTGGCTTGGATCAAAGAACCGACGGACGTACCAGCGGCATAGTCGGCGCCGTGTCCACGGTATCCGTAAGGAGCCCCCCATGAATGCTCCCGACAATGTCCCAAGCGTTACCCGGCATAGCCTGCTTGAGGATGTGCTCGCCATCGTTACCGGTACGCTGTTCGTGTCGCTCGGCATCACACTGTTCAAGCAGGGCGGTCTGCTGTCAGGCGGGACGGCCGGCGTGGCCTTCCTGATTCACTACGCCACATCGCTGCCCTTTGGCGTGGTGTTCTTCACCATCAATCTGCCGTTCTATTACCTGGCGGTGCGGCACATGGGATGGCGCTTCACGCTCAAGACGTTTTGTGCAGTGGCGCTGGTGTCGTGGCTGAGCGAGGTGCACGCGCATTTCGTACAGCTGGGATCGCTCAATCCGCTGTATGCGGGTGTCATTGGCGGCACGTTGATGGGCGTGGGCTTTATCGTCCTGTTTCGGCACCAGGCCAGCTTGGGCGGCGTCAACATCGTCGCGCTGTATCTGCAGGACAAGTACGGCATTCGCGCTGGCAAACTGCAGATGGCGGTGGATGTGGGCATCGTGTTGGCCTCGCTGGTCGTGGTCAGCCCGATGGCACTTGCGGCCTCGCTGGTCGGGGCGGTCGCGCTCAACCTCAGCATTGCGTTGAACCATCGGCCCGGTCGCTACGTGGCCGCACAGCCTGCCAGCACTGCCCACGAGCATGTCGGCAGCAACGGCTCGCCGGGTTCCTCAGTGGCTTAGCAAGGCTGCGGCGCGTTGCGTCGAGCATAGATTGCCTACGTCACCAGCACGCACCGCATGTAGGCGGCGATGCAGCAGTGCAGCGCAGTGTTGACCGAACCCGTCAGCTCCAGCGAGATGCCGAAGCTCTTCGGGATGAAAAACCCGCCATGCGCGCTGATGATGGGCCGTAAAGCCCAGCAAGGCAGCTGATTCCTTGCGTGCATCCTGCGCAGGCTGATGTTGCGCCGCTTCGGGCTGCACCCGCTTAGCCAGAGAACGCAGCAGCTGGCTCGTGTGCCCGTCAAAGCACCTCGACAGACTTTATTTTTCCCGATCACCGTCACCAGCAAACACGGCACGATTCCATTACACTGTTAGTTGACGCATCAATCGTTGATGCATCATTTGTATTCCTCCCCGCCGCCATGGCCGTCCACACCGCGCTCCCGCACTCCCGTACCCAGGTCCTGCCGTTCAAGGAATCGCTCTTGGCGATGATCGGCATCTGCTTTGTCGTTGTTCTGGTCGCCTTCGACCAAACCGTCGTCGGCACGGCGCTGCCTACGGTGGTGGCGGAACTCAAAGGCTTTGAGCTGTATGCCTGGGTGGCGACGTCGTACCTGCTGACATCAGTGGTGACGGTGCCGATTTTTGGCCGCCTGGGAGACTTCTACGGGCGCAAGCCGTTTGTGATTGCCTCCATCGTGGTGTTCACATTGGCCTCGGTCATGTGCGGGATGGCGGGCAGCATGACGTTCCTGGTGTGGTCGCGGGCGCTGCAGGGCATTGGTGGCGGCATGCTGGTCGGCACGGCTTACGCGTGCATTCCCGATCTCTTTCCCGATGCGCGTGTACGTTTGCGTTGGCAGGTGATGCTGAGCGCGTCGTTCGGTATTGCCAACGCCATCGGCCCGACGCTGGGCGGCTGGATGACGCAGGCGTTCGGCTGGCGGTCGGTGTTTTACGTGAACATTCCGTTCGGCGTGCTGGGGCTGTGGTTTGCCTGGCGCTTCCTGCCGCATCTGCGCCAGAACGTGCACACCGGGCGTATCCGGCTGGACTGGCAGGGCGCGGTGCTGATCACGGTGGCGCTTGGTGCGCTGCAGTTGTTCGTGGAATGGCTGCCGCGGCATGGCCTGTCGTTGCCGCTATTCGGTTGGCTGGTGCTGTCGGCCGCGGCGTTCGTGGCGCTGTGGTGGTGGGAGCAGCGTGCAGAGCAGCCGCTATTGCCGTTCGACATGCTGCGCAATCCTGCGCTGGCCGCGCTGTTCATGCTGGCGTTGCTGTCGGGCTTCTCGATGTTTGCGGTGCTGTTCTATGCGCCGTTGCTGTTCCAGGGCGGGTTTGGCATGTCGCCTCAGGAGGCCGGCCTTGTGATTACGCCGCTGGTGGTGTGCATCACGTTGGGCAGCATCATCAACGGGCGCATCGTCACGCGCATTCCCAATCCCAACGCCATGCTGTATGCGGGCTTTGCGCTGCTGACCGTAGCGGTGGCCGGCATGTCGGTGTCGTCCAAGGGCATGCCGCATACAGTGCTGACGTTGCTGATGCTGCTGGCCGGTCTCGGCCTCGGGTTCGTGTTGCCCAATCTGACCGTGTTTGCTCAGCAGACAGCCGGCCGCGCGCATCTGGGCATTGCCACGGCGCTGCTCCAATCGCTGCGCATGGTGGGCGGCATGGTGGGCACGGCGCTGGTTGGCACACTGGTGAGCGAGCGTTATGCCTCGGGCGTTGCCAATGCGCTAAGCGCAGACAAAGCGATGCAATGGCTGCGCCAGCTTGCCGATCCCGAAATTCTCATCGATCATGATTCGCAAGCCGCGTTGCTCTCGCAGTTGCATGCTGCCGGCCACGATGGTGCGGCGCTGCTCGAAGCTGCGCGACATGTGCTGGTCAGTGCCATTCATATTGGGCTGATTGTGGCGACGGTGGTGGCGCTGATTGGCCTTTGGTATGTGCGCCGCGTGCCGCCCGTGGTGCTGCACCATGTCGAGCCTGTGCAACACACGGAATAGGCGAGACACGCCGGAGCGGTTAGGATGCGCGGTTCCCCAGCAATCTCAGCCCTGATCGATGACCTCTGAACGCGAACGCTTCGCCGTCATGCACCAGTTCGGCCGCACCTATCGTGCGTTCATGGCCGCCTTCGAGGCGCATGTCGGCCAGCCAATGCCGCGCTGGCGCATCCTGCTGGCGCTGCACGACAACACCGGCGGCGGCATGGCCCAGAAGCAGCTCGCCGAGCGCCTGCAGATGGACCCCGGCGCGCTCACCCGCCAGCTCAAGGTGCTCGAGCAGCTCGGCTGGATTGAACGCACAACCGATGCGCGCGACAACCGCCTGACCAACGTGTCGCTGTCAGACGCCGGCCTGGCCATCGTGCTCGAATGCATGCCCCGCCGCATCGCCTTCATCAATGCCACGCTCGATGGGCTGCCGGATGATCTCGTCCACGCGCTATCCGAAGCGCTGGCGCAAATCGAAACCCGCCTGGCCGAAGTGCCGGCGCTGGCCGCTGCGGCCTCCACTGCATCCGATATCAAGACCGCAGATCAGCCCGCAGACCGCTAATGCGCGCTGAATGCGTTCCGGAGACAACCATGTCCATGGTGATCAACAGCGCGCTGTACCGTAACGGCAAGCGCGAGCGTGACCTTTCCGTCGAGGCCATCAGCGATGTGCTGCACACACCGGGCTCGTTCGTCTGGCTGGGTCTGCATGAGCCGGACAACGCCATGCTCGACCGCGTGCAGGAGGAATTCGGCCTGCACGATCTTGCCATTGAAGATGCGCGCAATGCGCACCAGCGGCCCAAGCTCGAGCTGTACGGCGACGTGCTCTTCATCGTGCTGAACACCGCGCAAATGGAAAACGGCAACGTCGTCTTTGGTGAGACGCACCTGTTTGTCGGCAGGGATTTTCTCGTTTCTGTGCGGCACGGGCCGTCGGCCTCGTATTCGCCGGTGCGCGAGCGCTGCGAGCGTACGCCGCAACTGCTTGCCAAGGGCGCACCGTTTGCGTTGTACGCGGTGATGGACTTTGTGGTCGACAACTATCAGCCCGTGCTCGAACGCCTGCAGGAAGAGTTCGAGCAGATCGAAAGCCAGATCTTTGGCGACACGTTCGATCGCGCGGCCATCGAGCGGCTCTATACGCTCAAACGCCAGCTTCTGCGGCTGCGCAACGCGGCGTTGCCAGTGGAAGACATTGCCGGCCAACTCGTGCGACTGCATGAAGACGTGGTGCCCAAAGAGCTGCGCGCGTATTTTCGCGATATTGCCGACCATGCGCACCGCGCGGTGGGTGCGCTCGACGTGATTCGTGAAATGCTGACCACGGCGATCTCCGTGAACGTGGCGCTGGTGTCCGTCACACAGAACGACATCGTGAAGCGCCTGGCCGGGTGGGGCGCTATTCTGGCAATTCCGACCGTGGTGTTCAGCAACTACGGCATGAACTTCAAAGGCATGCCGGAGCTGGAGCATCCGGCGGGGTATCCCATCGTGCTGGCGTGCACGGCCACGGCTTGCGTGTGGCTGTATCGCAAGCTGCGCAAATCGGGCTGGATCTAGGAGACAACACATGGCGCGCTGCTGCTGGGCGGGCGAAGACCCGCAGATGATCGCGTACCACGACACCGAATGGGGCGTGCCCTCGCACGATGATCGTCACCTCTACGAGATGTTGATCCTGGAGGGTGCGCAGGCCGGGTTATCGTGGCAGACCATCCTGCGCAAGCGGGCGCGCTACCAGGAAGTGTTCGAGGGGTTTGATGCCGCACGCGTGGCGCGCTTCACGCCGGCACGCATCGAAAAGCTGCTCGCTGATCCGGGCATCGTGCGCAATCGCGCCAAGGTGGAAGGCGCCGTCATCAACGCGCGCAAGGTGCTGGAACTTCAGGAAGAAATGGGTTCGCTCGACGCATTCCTGTGGGCGTTTGTCGATGGCCAGACCATCGTCAACCGCTGGGACAGCTACCGCGACGCACCCGCCGCAACTGATGCGTCCAAGGAGATGAGCAAGGCGCTGGTCAAGCGCGGCTTCAAGTTCGTCGGCCCGACCATCTGCTACGCCTTCATGCAGGCCACCGGCATGGTCGATGACCACGAGGCCGGGTGCTTTCGCGCCGGGAAGGTCTAGCTACCAACTACCTGGCGGCAACCGGCTTGAGCTGCATGATCCAACGCGCGAACCGGCCGGCCTCTTCCGGCGTGATCGCGTTCGACGGCATGGTGCCGGCGCCCCATTTGCCGCTGCTGCCTTTGAGCATGCTGTTCTTCAGTTTGGCAATCGCATCAGGATCGTCCTTGTAGCGCTCGGCAATCGAGCGGAAGGGCGGCCCGATCTTGGTCGTGTCCATCGTGTGGCACGCACGGCACGTCTCTTCGCTGGAAGAAGGCGCGGCGTGCCCGGGCACAACCAGCATGCCGAACAACGCCGCAAACATGGAGAGCACTGCCGATTTCATCAACGTCATGGATTCTGCATTTGGTAGATGCAGGCGCCCGCTGCAAGCCTGTGCAGGCGGGCGCCCGGTGCGAAAGACTGACTAGCGATGCGGCCAGGGCTTGGCAGGTGCGCCCATCACAGGCTCGCCCAGCAACGGCGTCGACAGCGCGTAGGCACCATCCTCCGTAAAGGCCCAGATGATGTTGCGGTCGTACTCGGTGTAGATCGCGAACACACCCTTGCCCAGCGTGTACGAAGGGAGCTGTGTCTGATCCGCAAGCGCGGGGATGAAATAGCCCGCGATGGACGGATGTGCCGGGTCTTTCACGTCATAGATCTGCACGCCCGCGTTGTAGAACGAGTACGGAACGATGCCTTGTTTCCAGCCGCCAGGCTGGCCGATGGCATTGGCACGCTTCGGGCCGTAGTTGCCTCCGCGCTGGCAGAAGCTCGTGAATGGCGCACCCTGCGGAATCTCGGGCTCGGGCAGCTTGGTCGCGATCTTCAGGTGCTTCGGGTCGCGTGCATCGACCACGAAGATGTCTTTGTACGGTTCATAGCAATCGCGGTTCATTGGATAGCCGTTGGTGAACACATAGCCCGTGCGCGCGTACTGGCTTACGTCGGCGTTGTCGTACTCCGTGCCGGCAAAGCTTGGCGGTGTGTTCACGTTGCTGAGCATCTTCGGATTGGCCGGGTCGGACAGATCGAATGAATACAACCCGAGGCCGCCCATCGCGCCAAATCCGATCTTGCCGCCCGCTTCCAGTGGCTTGGGCAGGAAGATCGGGTTGCGCGAACCCATCCATGACGTGCGGTTGCCCGCGCGCGGGTTCATCAGATAAGCCTGTTCGTGTTCAGGATTGCCGAGAATCTGGCCTGGCACCGCAATTTGCGAGACGAACTTCGGATCGGCCGGGTCAGACATGTCCCACACCTGGTAGCCCGGCGAGTACAGATAGTTCGGATACTCCGTCAGCGCATAGCTGTCATCCGGCGCGGACGACAGGATCATGTATTTGCCGCCATAGTATTCAGGCGCGTCCAGCGAGCCGGAGCCTTGCTGCTGGCCGATTGGCGCGTTGGGATGCTGGTAGTCGGTCGTCCGGGTCGCGATCAGCTTCCATTGGTCAGGCAGCGGCCCGTCCATCTCGAATACCTTGAAGCCCTTGAGCGAGTTGTAGCTGCGCTGTGCGGCCACTTTGTCGGGCTGATCGATCTTTTCGGTCATGAGGCCATAGCGGCCGATCTCGAACGAAGCGACGAGCACCGGCTTGCCGAGCTTCTTGCTCCACGCGATGGTGGCGCCGCCCAGGTAGTCCTGCACGGTGTTCGGATCGTACTTCTCGCTCGAACCCTTCGGACCCCACACGCCGCCCTTGGAAAATACGACCTTGCCGTTGGCCGGATCGGTCACGTCCATGATGCGCAGGTAGTCGCGGTCGTGGATGTACAGGTAACGCTTGCCCTGAAAGTCGAGGATGTTGTTCCACGCATGAAAGGGCGAGCCGACACCCGGATAGAACGCCAGCACCTTGACGTTCTTGGCGTAGCTCTTCTTGTCCCACGAGGTCATCTCGCCAGGGAAGCGCTTGCCTTCATGCACTTCCGGCGTGGCCTTCGGCCAGATGAACTTACCGGTGGCCGGGTCCATGCCGTAGTCGACACCCGCCTTGAGCGAGGCAGGCTTGCGGTCAGGCGTCAGGCGCAACCAGCCGGCCAGGTATGGGTCTTTCACGTTGGGCGTGCCGGGTGTGCCCGAAGGCGCAGCGGCCGGTGCCTGGCTGGGTGCTGCCTCAGCCGTAGGCGCGGGGCCGGACGCTATCACTTGCGATGATGCCGTGGCCAGAATGAACGCGAGCGTCGCGCCCTGTGTCAGGGCTGTTTTCAGACGCGGATATCGCGATCGAAGCATGGGGTTTCTCCTTGGAATGAAGACGGATCAGAATGCGTGGCGGATGCCGATCTGGAAGCCGGTGGGACTCTGGCCCGCGTTCGGGTAGGCCTGCCACGTCACCGGATACGGGACCGACACGTTGTTCTTCAGCTTGATGTGCGCGACGGTTGCATACAGGTCGGTCCGCTTGGATAGCCCGTAGATGTAGCCGGCCACGAAGCCCACGGCGTTGGAGACCTTCGTGTTGTTGTCATCGTGACGGTAGACGGCGCTTGCGTAGACGCGGCTGCGGCCGTCGATGTTCCAGCGCGCCCCGAGCTGTGCGTCCCACCCGCGCGAGTTGAATGCAACGTATGGCGGGTAGGCGTAATAGCCGTTGTACGTGTGGAAGATGGCCGTGGGCTCGAAGCCGCCGATCTTGTAGACGGCAGAGAAATAGTTGTCGCGCGACGAGTTGATGCGGCTGCTGTTGAAGATGTCGCGCGTGTACTGCAGCTCGCTCACCGCACCCAGGAACAGGGGGCCGCTGCGGTATTCCAGGCTTGTACTCAGGAAGCGTCCGGCCCGCGTGGTGTCTTCCAGGCCCGTGGCGTACATCGCGCGGCCCGTGAAACCAAAGAAGCTTGGCGTCTTGTACTGGATGGCGTTGTCTACGCGGTACGACGCGTAGAAGAACTCCATGTTGTTGACCATGCTGAAATCAGCCGCCCAGCTGGGGTCGGCATAGCCGGCAATCCAGTACGACGGTGTGAACTGGCGGCCGAGCGTGATCTCGCCCAGTTTGTCGCTCTTCAGACCCACAAAGGATTGGCGAAACTGAGTCGCCTGCTTGCCGTCATCGGCCGAGAACATCGGCTCGATCGTGAACACGGCCCGGTTGCCGTCCCCCAGATCCTCAACCCCGCTGATGTTGAAGCGCGAGTTGTTCAAGCCCCCACTCGACATGCGCGTGGTGGTGCCGTTGCCCGAAGAAATCAGGTGCGAGATGTTCAGATCGACGTAGCCGGACAGCCAGACGCGCGAGTCTGCCTGCGCGGTGGCGCACACGCACAGCAGGGCGCCGGCGGCGATAAGGTTCCTTTTCATTGGGTCTCCGAGTTTTTGTGTGTTTGCTGCAGGGAGGGCGGCTTGCGTAGCGGCAGATCGTTTCGTCTGCTCGTCGCTTGCGTAGCCGGCTCTAAGGCCCTTCCTGTCTGTGCTGATGCGTTCGTGTATACACAGACAGAAAAAATTATACGTAGAGAATCATTTGGATTTAGAGCTTTATTTTTTTATACAAAACGCTGATTTGGTTATAGCGGGTAGACCCGGATAGCCAGTGCGCGTCAGAACAGATGCCGGATGCCGAGGGCGTAGGTCATGGCCGTTGCGCCGCCGCTTTGCCGGTCGTAGACGCTGACGGCATAGACATCGGTGCGCTTGGAGAAGGCATAGTCGAGTCCCGCTGCCGCCGTGTTGCGCGTGGTGGCTACGCCGCGCGGCGCCGTGCGGCGTGTGTTTGCCCATTCGCCCAACAGCGACAACTGCGCGGTCAGCGGCACGGAAGCACCGACCTCATAGGTATGCGAACCGATGTCCGTGGCGTTTGTGCGCGTGCCCTGGATGGCGCCGTACAGCTTCAACCAGGTGAAGTCGTAGGCGGCACCGGCCAGGTAGGCGTCCTGGCTTGGAGCGGCGGCTCCTGCAACGATCCGGTTGCGTTGCACGGTCGCGACGGCGGTGAACGCCCCCGACGTGTAGTGCAGCGATGCAGCAGTGTTGTAGATGCCCGGCGCGCCGGGTTTTCCGCCCAAGGCATACACGGCTGTGGCCTTGAGGCCATTCAGGTTGGGGCTGCTGTACTGGATGCCGTCGTTCCAGACTGTGTCGCCTGCGATGGCGCCGCCATATGAGGCGACGAACGTTTGCATCACCAGCGGCGAGAACAGGATCGACGCCTGGAATGGGTTGAGGGTTTGCTCACCGAGATACATCAGATTGGTGTGCCGCCCGAAGGTCAGCTTGCCGAATCTGCCTTCCAGACCGACGTAACTGTTGCGGCCCCAGAACGGGTCGGCCGACGTGCGGCCCATGCCGCCGGTGTCAGGCTGGAAAAAGCTCTCCAGGACGGCGATGGCGCGGGTGCCACCGCCCAGGTCTTCGGCAGTCTTGATGCCCCAGTAGGGCGCGGTCAAGCCGGGGGCTTGCTGCATGAGCGTTGCGGGTGGGCCCCCGCTGCGTTTGGAACTCGCCATGTCGAGTCCAACCAGGCCGTACAGCGTGACAGAGGTCTGCGCCCAGGCGCAGTGAGAGACCGACAGGCCGGCCACGCAAAGGGCCAGCGCCGGCAACGAGCGAACGTGCATGAAGATCCCCCAGAAGTTTGGGAGTGGGCAGGGAGGCGCGGCGCAACTTGCGCTGGCCGCGCTGCGGGGTCAGGCGGTGGGCACCGCCAGTTGCACGCGCTTGCGCGCGAAGTGCTGCGACAAGCTGGCGAGCAGCGCATCCCGCTGTGCCAACCAAGACGCAGGCGAACGTCCCGCCATGTGCGGCGTGATCAGGACATCGCGATGGCGGAACAGCTCGGCCGGCACCTCGGGCTCGTTCTCGATGACGTCGAGCCCCGCGCCGGCAATCTCGCCCGCATCCAGCGCATCGAGCAGCGCCCGCGTGTCGAGCACCGAGCCGCGCGATACGTTGACGACATAGCCCGAGCTGCCGAGCGCCTGCAGGACCGAGCGATTGATCAGATGCCGTGTCTCGGGTCCGCCATTGCACGCGATGACCAGGAAATCGCTCGCGGCGGCCAAAGCGGCGGGGCTGGCGTAATAGCGGCCCGGCGCGTCGGCTTGCGCGCGGCGGCCGTGATAGCCGACCTTCATCGCAAAGCCCTGCGCGCGAGCGGCAATCAACCGGCCGACGCGGCCCATTCCGACAATGCCGAGCGAGGCTCCCGTCAACGTAGGCCGAGCCTGGCGCGACTGCTGCCACCGCCCGTGCTGCACGGCAGCGGTGAGCGGCGCATAGCCGCGCGCCAATGCCAGCAACATGCCGAAGGCGTGATCGGCAACCGTTTCTGCATTGGTGCCCGGTGCATGCGTCACGACAATGCCGCGCCGCGCGGCGGCCTCCACATCAACGGTCTCGTAGCCCGCGCCGAAAGCGCAGACGATTTCCAACGCAGGCAACTGTGCCATGTGGGCACCAGACAACCCCGTCGAGCCATTGGTGACAACGGCCCGGATCGTGTCAGCACACGGCACATCAGGCGCCATACCGTCTGGGCAGTAGTGCAGCGCGTACTGGCTGCGCAGCGCATCGACTGTCGATTCCGGCAACGCAATCAACGCAAGCACCGTGGGCGGCACCAGGGTGCTCACGACTGCGTGGGCGCCACTTCCTTTGTCGCGCCTTTCCAGCCGTTTTCCGTGATGTCGAAGACCGTGCCGTCCGGCATGCGGTACTTCACCTCGTAGAACACGTTCGGGTTCTTTTCATGGCGGCCCGTCAAGTAGGTGCCGCCTGCCGCGACTACGCGCGCGGCGGTGTCTTCCACGCTGTCGACCCACATGCCGAAGTGGATCACGCCGCGCACGTCTTTCAAGCCGGCGTAGCCAGGCACGGTCTCGTCCTTGAAGTTGAGCAGCGCGACGTTCATCGTGCCGTCCGTCATGTAGATGCCGCGCATGGCGTTGCCGGCGCGGCGCATACCGAAGGCCTTCTCAAAGAACTGGGCAGCGGCTTCTGGGTCTTCAACCGAAAGCGCGATATGGCGGAGTTTGTCCATGAACGTCCTCAAAGCTTGGCGGCGTGCGCCGGGATGGAAAGTGGCACGACTGTGACTTAAGTTCACCGCGCTCTTCACTAGGTATACTACTTACATGTTGTGTATACACAAAGATGAATTTATATACCAGAATAGCTTCCAGTCACCACCCGATGGTGGTTGGCGCCAGTGCGCTTTGTCCCGAACCTTGTTTTCGGGTGCTATGCAGGAGGCTGTGGATGCAGGTTTTGCAGGAACCGCTGGGAAATCTTTGCGCCGAGCTGCGGCACCGCTTCGCGCAGATTGGCGCGGTTTGGGGGCGCGACATCAATGCGCATCGCGATCTGGTGATCAACGCATACACGCCGCTGGTGGCCGCCGCCGCCAATGACGCGGCCGATGGATGTGAACTCCGGCGTGATGTGCCGTACGGCCCGCATGAGCGGCAGCGTCTCGATGTGTTTGTTCATACCGCAACGCGTTTGGCTGGCCACGCCGATGTGGTGGTGTTCGTGCACGGCGGTGCGTTCCTGCGCGGCAGCAAGAGCTTCAATGGGCTGATTTACGACAACGTATCGCGCTGGTTTGCGCGGCAAGGGTGCGTGGCCGTCAACGTGGAATACCGGTTGGCGCCAGACGCGCCTTACCCCGCCGGGGCGGAGGACGTGGCCGCTGCGCTGGACTGGGTGCGCACGCATGCCGCAGAACTCGGCGGCAGTTCGGAGCGGGTGTTTCTGGTAGGCCACTCGGCCGGTGGCGCGCATGTCGCCACGTATCTTGCCGATCCGGCATTGGCCGTGCGGCGCACAACGCCCGTGGCAGGCGCGGTGCTGATCAGCGCCCGCGTGGCCGCCGACGTATTACCCGACAACCCGAACGCCGCCGGCGTACGCGCGTATTTCGGGGATGACACCTCGCTGTACGCACAGCGCTCCCCGCTCACCCATGCACACCACATCGACGTGCCGCTGATGGTGGTCGTGGCCGAATTCGAGAACCCGTATCTCGATGCCTATGGGGCGGCGTTCTTCGAGCGCGTAGCCCAGGCACGCCAACTTATGGGCCGCCCCGTGCAGGCACCGCGCTTCGTGCAGATGCTCCGGCACAACCACACCTCGGTGGTCGCGCATTTCGATTCCGGCGAGACGTTGCTCGGCAACGCGATGCTCGATTTCTTTCGTGCCTGACGGTTGCCGTTCCGCTTCGTTCATCCCTTTAGGAGATCTGCATGTCCGCATTTGGCAAGCCACGCGTGTTCGTGCCCGTCGTCACGCCGTTTCGCTCCGACCTTGGCGTCGACACACCGCGCTTTGTCGCGTTTTGCCGCTGGCTTGTCGGGCAGGGCGCGGGCCTGGCGGTGTTCGGCACCAATAGCGAGGCGAATTCCCTGAGCCTGGCCGAGCGCCGCGCCATGCTCGACGCTGTGTTTGCCGCCGACATCGACCCGGCGCAACTGCTGCCGGGCACGGGCGCCTGCGCATTGACCGAAGCGATCGAGTTGACGCGTCATGCCGTGACTGGTCATTGCGCCGGTGTGCTGATGCTGCCGCCGTTCTACTACCAGGGCGTAAGCGACGACGGCCTGTTCGCGTATTACTCCGAGGTCATTCAGGCCGTTGGCTCGGACGCTTTGCGCGTGCTGCTGTATCACATCCCGCAGTTCACGGGCGTGCCGATTTCGCATGCGCTGATTGAGCGGTTGGTTGCGGCTTATCCGAACACCGTGGTCGGCATCAAGGACAGCTCAGGTGATTGGGCGAATACCGAGGCGATGCTCAAGCGCTTTCCCGGATTTGCCGTGTTTCCAGCGTCCGAAGCGCTGCTCTGCAAGGCGCTGCCGCTGGGCGCGGCCGGTTGCATCTCTGCCACGGCCAACCTGCAGCCGCATGCGATTGCCCGCCTGCTTGCCGCTACGACGGCTGAAGAGCAAGCGACCTGGGAAGCGAAGGTGACGGCCTTGCGCACCATCGTGCAGGCGCTGCCGATGATCCCGGCGCTAAAGGCCGTGGTGGCCCATCACATGCAACACGAAGGCTGGAGCGTTGTGCGCCCGCCCTTGACGGCGTTCAGTGCAGTGCAGGCGGGGGCGCTGCTGGCGCAGCTCGATGCGCAGGGGTTCTCGATGCCGCCGGTCGAGCAGGTGGCGGCATGAATGTTTTGGATGAGGACTCAGGCGTTCGCGCGGTTGCGGTGCTGCTTCTTCAGGCGACCGAGCACGACGATCGACAGGCGTGCGGTGTGGTCGCGCATCGCGTTGTAGGCGCGCTCCGGATCGGCGCTGAGGATGGCGGAGACGATCTCGCGGTGCTCGTCGGTGGCGGCTTCAAAACGTGTGGGCGATGCCGGTTGCGCCGCCCGGAAACCAGCCAGCCGCTGGCGCTGCACCGCAATGATCGACGCCAGCGATTTGCTCTGCGCGCCCTTGCAGATCAGCTCGTGGAACTCACGATTGAGCTCGAAGTAGAGCGCTTCGTCGCCGTGCGCGATGGCCTCGTTCATGTCGCTCTCGAGCACTTCGAGCTGCTTCTTCTCCACCACGCTCATGCGTTGCGCGCTCAGGCGGCAGCACAGGGCTTCCAGCTCGCACATGGCTTCGAGCATGTCGGCCAGCTCTTCGATGCTGAATTGCGCCACCACCACGCCCTTGCGCGGCGTGAGTTCGACCAGCCCACGGACGGCCAGCTCACGCAGAGCCTCGCGGATAGGCGTGCGCGACGCATTGAAGCGCTCGGCCAGCGCCGCTTCTTCGAGCTTCTGACCTGGCTCAAGCGTGCCGTCGATGATCTCGTCGCACAGCAGTCGATAGATTTTGGAAGAGAGCGTCGTCATCGTGTCAGCGGTGGGGTTGGGCGCAACGGTGGTCTACGCAGACGTGCGTCGCATTATGCGCCAGCCGCCCCCCAGGGCAACCCGATGCGATGCATCGCACGCTGTATCAGCAATGCCGGCTGGCCTCGGGAGAACCCCATGGTCCGCCGGTTTTTCTGGAATGGGAGTATACGCTAGTTACATGTTGAATACATGGATTGGTATATGTATACAAAACAAATTCACTCATCACGACAGTGGGGACACAAGTGATCAGTTTCGGGATTGCAAGCTATGAAATGAATGGCCGCGTTGCTGCTGGATTGAGCGTGGGCGACGCGCTGTATGACATGCAGACCGTGTTGAAGGAGGCCACGGGAGACACAACGCCCATCGACGTCGATGCCCTCGTCCGGGACTGGGACCAGAGTGGCGCAGCTGCGGTGCAGCAGTTCGAGGCGGCGGCGCGCGCCATTGCCGAGGGCACCATCGCCGCCAAGCCGCTCATCGGCTACCGCCTGCGCGTGCCGTTCACGCCGCGCCGCATCTTTGCCGCTGCCTCCAACTATTACGAGCATGCCCGCGAGATGGGCACCGAGCTGGCCCCGCGCGGGGAAAGCACGCCCTACATGTTCATGAAGGCCGAGACCAGCGTGGTGCCGACGCTGGCCGAGGTGCGCATCCCGCCGCAGGCGGAACGGGTCGACTGGGAGGTGGAGCTGGCCGTGGTGATCGGCAAGCCCGGCCGCCAGATCGCCATTGAAGATGCGCTGGATTACGTGGCCGGCTACACCGTGCTGAACGACGTGAGCGCGCGCGATCTGAACCGCCGAACGGACTATCCGTTCAAACACGACTGGTTTCGCGGCAAGAGTTTCGATACCTTCGGGCCGCTGGGGCCATGGCTGGTGCCCCGTTCGTGTATTGCCGAGCCGCAGAACCTGCGCATGCGGCTGACGGTCAACGGCGAGACCATGCAGGACGGCAACACGTCGGAGATGATCTTCAGCGTGGCCGAGCAGATCCACTACCTGTCGTCGATCCTGACGCTGCAGCCCGGCGATGTAATTGCCACCGGCACGCCGACGGGCGTTGGCATGGGCCGCGGCATCTACCTGAAGCCCGGCGACGTGATGGTGGCGTCCATCGACGGGATCGGTTCGATCGAGAATCCGCTGGTGCAGGGATAACGCACTTCGCGCACGGATCACAGTCCGGTCACACCCATCTTGACGGAGGAGACATGCTGGAACGGTTGAGTGCCCTGGCGCGCGGGCTCGTGTGCGCGGCAGGCCTGGGGGCAGGGATGTTGTCGGCAGCGCATGCGGCAGATGCCGTGCGCGTCAATCTGGCGTGGCTGCCGCAGGGCAGCACGGGCGGCATCCTGGTTGCGCAGGCCAAGGGTTACTACAAGGAGGCCGGCCTGGACGTGACAGTCATGCGTGGCTATGGCGGCCAGCGCACCGTGAACGAGGTCGACGCGGGGCTGTTCGAGTTCGGTTACGGCGACCCCGTGAGCGTGACCCTGAACCGTGCCCACGGTGGCCACACGGTGATGGTGGGCGCAGTCAACACGCGCTGGCCGGGTGCCATGTGCTACGTGGAGCGGCCTGGCTTCAAGGTGACCTCGCTCAAGGATCTGGCCGGCATGACGCTGGGCGGGGGCGGGGCATCGGCGGTGCAGAACATCGTGCCGGCGTGGCTGAAGCAGAACGGCATGGCGCCCGACGCCATCAAGCTGGTGCGGCTGGATCCGGCGGTGATCAACACGGCGCTGCTGCAAAAGCGTATCGATCTGTCTGAATGCTGGGAGGGCGCCAGCCTGGCTGTGCAACAGGCGTTTGCGCAGCGCGCGGGGCAAAAGCTGGGCAAAGTGTTCTACCGCGACTTCGGCCTCGACATGATGGGCAGCGGTATTGTCACGACCGACCGCTACATCGCGCAGCATCCGGATGTGGTCAAGCGCTTTGTTGAAGCGACGTACCGCGGCTACGCGTTCATGCGCGACCAGCCCAAGGCTGCGGTGGATGCGATCGTCGCGCAGCAGCCGCTGCTCGATCGCGCCATCCTGCAGCAGCAGATTGCCGAAACCAACAGCCTGATCTCGGACGAACCAGGCAAGCACAAGATCGGCTGGCTGCGCCCCGAACGCATCAACGGGACCGTCGATTTCCTGTCGCGTGCGTTTGACCTGGGCGGCAAGGTCAAGCCAGCTGATCTGTACACCAACCGCTTCGTTGAATGAGCGGCTACTGAATTCGGGGCTACTGCCCAACCCGCCCGCCACGTACGGGCACATTGGAGTGAGACATATGAACAGCTTGCGTCCCAAGCGGCTCGGACACATGGTTTTGATGGTGCGGGACATCCAGCGCTCGGCCAAGTTCTATACGGAAGTCCTGGGCCTGAAGGTGTCGGACTGGATTGGCGATCAGATGGTCTTCCTGCGCGCTGGCGCTGACCACCATGACCTGGCGCTGTCCCAGCTGCCGAAGGATTCGCCCGACTTCAACGACCTGCCGCGCTACTCGCGCCCCGGGCTGGAGCACTTCTCCTACCTGATCGACAGCGTTGAAGAGATGGAGCGCTCCGTCAAGGTGCTGCAGGAGCACGGCGTGGAGATCGTGCGTGGCATCGGCCGCCACGGCCCGGGTGACAACTATTTCCTCGTCTTCAAAGACCCGGACGGCAACAACGTCGAGGTCTACTGCAACATGGAACAGATTGGCGAACGCGACCCGCGCCAAGCCCAGGTGTGGGAGCGCAGCATCGAGTCGTTCGACCAGTACCGCTTCGAGCGCTTTGTCGTGCCGCCGCCCCCGCACCTCGTGGCGCAGAAGGCGGGCGCAGCGGCACCCAAGGGCGAATCTGCCGACAAGGATGCCCCCGGAGACAAGTCATGAGGCGCGCGCTGGAAACCGCCGCGTTCTGGATCGTCGTCGGGCTGGTGTGGGAATTTGGCGTGCGCTGGAGCGGCGCGCCCGAGTATGTGTGGCCATCGTTGTCGTCCGTGCTTTCGGCCGGTTGGGAGATGCGCGCGCAGTTGCTGAGCGACTCCATTACTACTGCGGGCGAAGTGTTTGCGGGCTTCATGCTCGCGCTGGTGAGTGGGCTCGGGCTGGGGCTGCTGGCCAGCACCTCGGCCATCGCCCGGCGCACGCTGTTTCCACTCGTGACGGCTTTGCAGAGCATGCCGAAGATCGCGCTGGCGCCGCTGTTGATCGTCTGGTTTGGCTATGGGTTTACCTCCAAGCTGGCCGCAGCGGTGCTGTTTGCGTTTTTCCCGATCGTGGTCGCCACGATGGGCGGCCTGGCGGGCGTGCCGCAGAACCTGGACGAGCACTTCCGCGCGCTGGGCGCCTCAGCTTCGCGCACGTTCTGGCACTTGCGTCTGCCTGCCGCCATGCCGGCGCTGATGGACGGCCTGAAGATCGCCATGCCGCTGGCGGTGATCGGCGCCATCGTGGGCGAGTTCATTGGTTCGGAAGCTGGGCTGGGGCATCTGATCGTGTTCGCAACGTCGAATGCGCAAACGCCGCTGTGCTTTGCGGCCATTCTGATGGTCACGGCGCTGGCGATGGTGTTCTACGCCGCCGTCGATTGGGTTTCGCGTGCTGTCTGGTGGAGAGGAGTCACGGTCTGATGGCAATCGTCAATCTGTCGCGCGCCGTGCCGCGCGAAACCGCAGTGATCGCCGCTGCCCACCCCGCAGCGCAGGACCTGATGGCCCGCGTGATGATCGATGTCGACAACGTCGGTAAGCGCTTTGCCGCGCGCGGCGGTGCCGCAGCGTTCAATGCGCTTGAGGACATCTCGATGCAGGTGCGGCAGCGCGAGTTCGTCTCCATCCTGGGGCCTAGCGGTTGCGGCAAGAGCACGCTGCTGCGCATGGTAGCGGGGCTGGTGCCTTGTGATGCGGGTGAGATCCGTGTCGACGGCAAGTCGATTGCAGCGCCAGTCCCAGAGATCGGTGTGGTCTTCCAGACCAGCAACATGCTGCCGTGGCTCACGGTGGGCGACAACATCCGCCTGGGCGCCAAGCTGCGCAACCTCCCAAGCGTGAAGACCGAGGCGCGTCTGCCGGGCCTGCTCGATACGCTGGGACTCACGCAGTTTGTTGATCGCTACCCGCACGAGCTGTCGGGTGGCATGCGTCAGCGTGCGGCCATCGGACAGATTCTGCTGCTTGAGCCACGTGTGATGCTGATGGATGAGCCATTCGGCGCGTTGGATGCCCTCACGCGCGACAAGCTCAACGTTGAGTTGCTGCGCATCTGGCAACAGAGCACGCTGACGGTGCTTCTGGTCACGCACAGCATCCACGAGGCGGTGTTCCTGTCCGACCGCGTGCTGGTGATGTCGCCACGCCCCGGCCGCGTGCAGCACGATGTGAAGATCGACTTGCCCCGCCCACGGCAACCGGACGAGATCAAGCGCGACCCCCGCTACGGCGAATACGTCTCGGAACTGTCTCGCATGATGGGCGTGTTCTGACCTGAGCGTGGGTTCTGAACGGGCGGGCGACTGCTACGATCGTGCATCGCCCGCCTTGAATGACAACAGATATGCAAGCCAATCCGCTCAGCGAGATCTCTCTGATCCGCAGGCTGAAATTGAATCAACTGATGATCTTCGAGCGCGTGCTGGAGACGCGCTCGGTCGTGCGTGCCGCCAACGAGATGCGGCTGACGCAGCCCGCCGTGACGAAGGTCATTCACGAATTGGAATCGTGCTTTGACGGCGCGCTGTTCTCGCGCTCCAACCGCGGTGTCGTGCCAACGGAGCTGGGGCTCATGCTCGGCCGGCGCGTGAAGTCGCTCATGGCCGAGTTGCGCTATATGACCGACGAACTGAATGACTTCCGGCTCGGCACCAGCGGACATGTGATCGTCGGTACGTTGATCTCGGCATCAGCGCGGCTGCTGCCGCGTGCCATTGCCATGGTGAAGGCGCGCACGCCCAACGTGCTCGTTACCGTGCGCGAAGGGACGACGGCGCATCTGTTTCCAGCTTTAGCGACAGGCGATCTGGACATCGTCGTTGGCCGCTTGCCCGAGCGGGAGCTGCCGATCGCCAGTGCGTTTCCGTTGACGCACGAAGGGCTGTTCGATGAATCGCTGTGCGTGGTGGTGGGCAAGGGCTATGGCGCTTTGCCGGAGCGCGTGGCGCATCTGTCGGAGCTGGCGGGTTCGCCCTGGATTCTGCCGACCCCGGACTCCCCGGCGCGGCTGGCGGCGGAGCACCTGTTCCGCTCAGCAGGGCTGCCGCTGCCGACCGATATCGTCGAGTCGCTCTCGCTGTTGACCAACATCGGCCTGCTGCTGGAGACGCCGCGCATTGCGCTGATGCCGCGCGTGGCGGCCCGGCAGTTTGCCGATGCAGGGTTGGTGCGCATTCTTGACCTGCCGGAAACGGCCGCGTTTGGCACCGTGGGATTCTCGGTGCGCTCAAACAAGGAGCAGAGCGCAGCGTGCGGGGTCTTTATCGAATGTCTGCGGGAAGCCGCGCAAGCCACCACACCCGGCGTCGGCATATTTTCCTGAAAGCCAAGCGGGACAAGGCGTGCGCTGGTATTCCGGTTTGGGATACTCAGCGCCGAATGTTTCATTGTTCTTCTTCGCCGCGCGTCCCTAGACTCCTGCCAACACTTCAACAAGAGCAGGAGACGTTGTGAACCAGGAACCGGCTGACGCCGCGCGCGCACCGCGGCTTTTACGGCACTACATCGATGGTGAGTTCGTGGCAAGCGCCACCACGTTTGCCGATGTCAGCCCTGTCGACGGCACGCTGGTCGCACAGGTATGCGAGGCCGATGCAGCTGCCGTTGACCGGGCCGTGCGCGCGGCACGCGCCGCTCAACTCTCGGGCTGGCGCGACACCACCCCCGCCCAGCGCGCAGATTGGTTGAACCGCATTGCCGACGGCATCCAGGCACGCTTCGAAGACTTTGTTGCCGCTGAAGTGGCCGACACCGGCCGTCCGCTTACGCAGGCCCGCACGCTTGACGTGGCACGCGGCATCGCCAACTTCCGCACGTTTGCCGACCTGATTCGCACGGCCAACAGCGAGTTCTTCGAGACGCATACGCCCGACGGCAGCGAGTACATCAACTACGTGCGACGCAAGCCGCTGGGCGTGATCGGCATCATCTCGCCGTGGAACCTGCCGCTGCTCCTCTTTACGTGGAAGGTCGCGCCTGCGCTGGCCATGGGCAACTGCGTTGTCGCCAAGCCGTCGGAAGAGACGCCGGGTTCAGCCACGCTACTGGCGGAGGTCATGCACGATGTGGGCTTGCCGCCTGGCGTGTTCAACCTGATCCACGGTCATGGCCCGAACGCCGCAGGGGAGTTCCTCACGCGACATCCGGACATCAGCGCCATCACCTTCACGGGTGAATCGCGCACCGGCAGCGCCATCATGAAGACCGTCGCCGACGGTGTGAAAGAGATCTCGTTCGAGCTGGGCGGCAAGAACGCCGCAGTGGTGTTTGCCGATGCGGATTTCGACGCCGCGGTGGAGGGCGTCGTCAAATCGAGCTTCACCAATGCCGGGCAGGTGTGCCTGTGCAGCGAGCGTGTGTATGTTGAGCGACCGATCTTCGATCGCTTTGTTGCAGCGCTGAAAGAACGCACAGAGCAGCTGTGTGTCGGCGCACCGGACGACCCGGCCACCACCATGGGGCCGCTCATCTCGCGCGGCCATCGGGAAAAGGTGCTGTCCTACTTCCGCTTGGCCGTGGAAGAGGGCGCGACAGTCGTCACCGGCGGAGGTGTACCGCAGTTTGGCGACGCCCGAGACGACGGAGCCTTTGTCCAGCCGACCATCTGGACCGGGCTGCCAGACACGGCGCGCTGCGTGAAAGAGGAAATCTTCGGGCCGGTGTGCCACATCGCCCCGTTTGACGCGGAGGACGAGGTGATCCGCCGCGTGAATGACAGCGCCTATGGCCTGGCCGCCAGCATCTGGACCACGCAGCTCGCACGCGGCCATCGCGTTGCCAAGCAGATCGAAACGGGCATCGTGTGGATAAACGCTTGGTTCGTGCGCGACCTGCGTACGCCGTTCGGTGGCGCAAAGCTCTCCGGCATTGGCCGTGAGGGCGGGCGGCATTCGCTCGATTTCTATTCCGAGTTGACCAACGTCTGCGTGAGGGTCGCATGAGCACCATCGATATGAACGCGGCCGTCGCGTTGGCGCATCAACTGTGGCAAGCCGAGCAGGACCGCACACCACGCGCGCCCGTGCGTGACGCGATTGCCGCGCTTGGCGGCGATCCGCTGGAGGCGGCGTATGCCGTGCAGCGCGTCAACACGGAGCGCAAGCTTGCCAGTGGCCGGCGGTTGGTCGGCCGCAAGATTGGACTGACGTCCAAGGCGGTGCAGGCTCAACTGGGCGTCGATCAACCCGACTTCGGCATGCTGTTCGACGACATGGCGATTGCCGATGGCGAAGAGATTGCCTTGTCTCGCACGCTGCAACCGAAGGTGGAAGCCGAGATCGCGCTGGTGCTGGAGCACGATCTGCCGCACGAGCGCCACACCATTGCCGACCTGATTCGCGCGACGGCCTACGCGCTGCCCGCCATTGAGATCGTCGGCAGCCGTATCGCCAACTGGGACATCCGCCTGACCGACACGGTGGCCGACAACGCGTCCAGTGGCTTGTTTGTACTCGGCAACCGTCCGGTCAAGCTTGATGCGTTTGACGCCATCCAATGCGGCATGGTGATAGAGCGTCGCGGCGATCAGGTGAGCGTAGGCGCCGGGGCAGCATGCCTCGGTAACCCGCTGCACGCTGCGCTCTGGCTGGCCAACACCATGACCCGTGTGAACGCGCCGCTTCGGGCCGGCGACATCGTGCTCACAGGTGCACTCGGGCCGATGGCGGCTGTCATCCCAGGCGACGTCTTTACCGCACATATCGAAGGCCTCGGCAGTGTGAGCGCTTGTTTTTCCACCCAACCGGATCCCGCGCAATGAAGGGCAAATCCAAGCAAGCTGTCGCCATCATTGGCTCCGGCAATATCGGTACCGATTTAATGATCAAGGTGCTGCGCAACGCCCAGCATCTGGAGATGGGCGCGATGGTCGGCATCGACCCCAATTCCGACGGGCTGGCCCGCGCCACTCGACTTGGCGTGCCCAACACCTCGGGCGGCATCGACGGGCTGGTCGCGATGCCCAACTTTGGCGATATCCGGATCGCGTTTGACGCGACCTCCGCCAGCGCGCACGCCCACCACGCAAAGGTGCTGCGCCAGCATGGCGTTCAGGTGATCGACTTGACGCCCGCAGCCATCGGACCTTTCGTCGTGCCAGTGGTGAACCTGTTCGAGCATGTCGAAGCGCCCAATGTGAACATGGTGACCTGCGGCGGCCAGGCAACGATTCCCATCGTGGCTGCGGTCTCGCGGGTTGCTCCTGTGCACTATGCGGAGATTGTTGCTTCCATCGCGAGCCGTTCTGCCGGCCCCGGTACGCGCGCCAACATCGACGAGTTCACGGAGACGACTTCGAAGGCCATCGAAACCGTGGGCGGCGCGGCGCGTGGCAAGGCCATCATCGTGCTGAACCCTGCCGAGCCGCCGTTGATGATGCGCGACACCGTCTATTGCCTCACCGACAAAGATGCAGACACCGTCGCCATTGCAGACTCGATCGAAGCCATGGTGGCGGCTGTCGCCAGCTACGTACCGGGCTATCGGCTCAAACAGGCTGTCCAGTTTGACCGCTACACCGCTGACAGTCCGCTGGCACTGCATGCGAATGACCGCCGCGCAGGGTTGAAGGTGAGCGTCTTCCTAGAGGTGGAAGGCGCCGCGCATTACCTGCCGTCGTACGCGGGCAACCTGGACATCATGACCTCGGCAGCGCTGGCTGCTGCCGAGCAGATCGCGGCAAGCCGCGCAGCAGCCTGACGGAGGATCGGCCATGACCACGATTACCAAGACCGACGCCAAGAAAATCTACGTCTCGGACGTGACGCTGCGCGACGGCATGCACGCGATTCGCCATCAGTATTCGCTCGAGCAGGCGGTTGCCATTGCCCGGGCGCTGGATGAGGCGGGTGTCGACAGCATCGAAGTTGCGCACGGCGACGGATTGTCGGGTTCGAGCTTCAACTACGGCTTTGGCGCACACACGGATCTGGAGTGGATCGCCGCCGTTGCCGGCACCGTCAAACGTGCCCGCGTGGCGACGTTGCTGCTGCCCGGCATCGGCACCGTCCATGACTTGCGCGCCGCCTACGATGCCGGTGCACGTGTCGTGCGCATCGCCACCCACTGCACCGAGGCGGACATCTCCAGGCAGCACATCGAGTACGCCCGCTCGCTCGGCATGGATACCGTCGGCTTCCTGATGATGTCGCACATGACCTCCCCGCAAGCGCTGAGCGTGCAGGCGAAGTTGATGGAAAGCTACGGCGCGCAATGCGTCTATGTGGTGGATTCTGGCGGCGCGCTCAGCATGCGCGATGTGGCCGAGCGCTTCGACGCACTAAAAGCAGTATTGGACCCCGCGACGCAAACGGGCATGCATGCGCACCACAACCTCTCGCTGGGTGTGGCGAACTCCATCGTTGCGCTGGAACACGGATGTGACCGCGTGGACGCCTCGCTAACGGGCATGGGCGCGGGCGCCGGCAACGCGCCGCTGGAAGTCTTCATTGCTGCAGTTGACCGCATGGGCTTGCACCACGGTTGTGACGTGAAGAAGCTGATCGACGCGGCAGAAGATATCGTGCGGCCGCTGCAGGAGCGACCCGTGCGCGTCGATCGCGAAACGCTGGCGCTGGGCTACGCCGGTGTGTATTCGAGCTTCCTGCGCCATACCGAAACAGCAGCGGCCAAGTACGGGTTGTCTGCGTTCGACATCATGGTCGAGTTGGGCCGCCGCCGCATGGTGGGCGGTCAGGAAGACATGATCGTCGACGTAGCGCTCGACATGCTGAAAGCACGCGAGTCCGCGCTGAAGTTGCCGGGCAAGGAGGCCGCATGACCGATCTCAACGCCATTGCCGCACGTATTGACGACGCAGCGCGCTATGCAGAGCCCATTGCGCAGTCGACCGACGACGCGGGCTTTTCGCTGGACGAAGCTTACGAAATCCAGCGAGCGTCGATCGAGCGCCGCATCCATCGCGGTGAAAGCATGGTGGGCGTCAAGCTGGGCTTTACCAGCCGGGCCAAGATGGTGCAGATGGGCGTCGATAGCCTGATCTGGGGCTGGCTGACCGACAGCATGCTTGAAGAAGACGGCGGGCGGGTATCGCTGGATCGCTTCATTCACCCGCGTGTGGAGCCGGAAGTGTGCTTCCTGACCAGCCGAGAGATTGACCGACCGCTCACGCTGCTGGAAGCCGCGAGCTATCTGGAAGCCGTGGCGCCTGCCATGGAGATCATCGATTCGCGCTACCGCAACTTCAAGTTCACGCTGGAAGACGTGGTGGCCGACAACTGCTCGTCTGCGGGGCTCGTTATTGGACCGTGGTCCCGTCGCTTTGACACGCTGCGTAATGCGGGCGTCCTCATGCGTGTGGATGGACATGCCGTGCAGGTTGGCTCCACTGCGGCCATTCTGGGTGACCCGCTGCGCTCTGTCGTGCAGGCATCGCGTCTCGTCTCGCAGAGCGGCCTTGTGCTGCCGTCCGGCTCGCTCATCATGGCCGGCGCGGCGACTGCCGCACACGCGCTGCCGCGCGGCGCGCACGTGCAGTGCGTGGTCAGCGCACTGGGCACCACGGAATTCACGACCTATTGAGCCATGACCTATTGAGCGCCAACAGCGCGCCAGATTGCTATGACCACTGAAACCAATCCGCAAGGACGCCTCGTTGATGGCAAGGCCAAGCCGCGTGGCCGTTTCCCGCACATTACGCGCGCGGGCGATTTCCTGTTCGTCTCGGGCACCAGCTCGCGCCGTCCGGACAACACGATTGCAGGTGCCTCCGCCGACGCTTTGGGCACGACCGAACTCGACATTCGCGAACAGACCCGTGTCGTGATCGAAAACATCCGGGACATCCTGCGCAGCGAAGGCGCAGACCTGTCGAACCTGGTCGAGATCACTTCCTTCCTGGTCAATATGAACGACTTCGCCGGCTACAACGCGGTGTATGGCGAGTACTTTGACGAGACCGGCCCGACGCGTACGACGGTGGCGGTACACCAGTTGCCGCATCCGCATCTGGTGATCGAGATGAAGGCGATTGCGTACGCGCCCAAGCGATAACGCAGGCAGCACCGCGAACAACGATAACGACAACGCCAGGCCGCAAGGAGCGAGACATGTTGACGTATGGAAAGCCGTTCAACTTCCAGCGATGGATCGATGAACACGAGCACCTCCTCAAGCCGCCTGTCGGCAATCAGCAGGTGTGGCAGGACAGCGATTTCATCGTGACGGTCGTGGGTGGGCCGAACCACCGCACGGATTATCACGACGATCCGTTCGAAGAGTTTTTCTATCAGATGCGCGGCAATGCGTACCTGAACCTCTGGATTGACGGCAAACGTGAGCGCCTCGACTTGAAGGAAGGCGACATCTTTCTGCTGCCCCCGCACGTACGGCACTCGCCGCAACGGCCGGAGGCGGGCAGCGTCTGCCTGGTCATCGAGCGGCAGCGTCCGGCAGGCGCGTTGGATGGTTTCGAGTGGTACTGCGATGCGTGTGGGCATCTCGTGCACCGCGTCGAGGTGCAGCTCAAGAGCATTGTGCGTGATCTTCCGCCGCTGTTCGAAGCGTTCTACGCCTCTGAAGACAAACGCCGTTGCCAGCAATGCGGCCATATCCACCCGGGCAAGGCAGCCTGACGCTCTGGCGCCTCATCACACGCAATAAAGAAATCGCAATCGACGATGACACTTCGAATCGACATGCATTCGCACTTCTTCCCGCCTGTCACACGGGAGGAGGCAGCGCGGCTTGATGCAGAGACAGCCCCGTGGCTGCGCACTGATGCCGGCGGCGAACGCGGCATGATCATGGCGGGCGACCGCGCCTTTCGCCCCGTTTACCGCGCGCTGTGGGACCCCGCCAAGCGCATCGAAGAGATGGACGCGCTCGGCGTGGACGTGCAGTTGGTTTGTGCCACGCCCGTGATGTTTGGCTACGGCTACGACGGCGCCACCACACATGATTGGGCCATGCGCATGAATGACCGTGCGCTCGAACTTTGCGCGTATGCGCCGAAGCGCCTCAAGGCACTCGCGCAGGTGCCGCTGCAAGACATCGACCTGGCATGCTGCGAGGCGACGCGCGCGCACCGCTCAGGCCATCACGGCGTGCAGATCGGCAATCACCTGGGGCCGCGCGATCTGGACGACGCCCACCTCGTCACGTTCCTTACGCACTGCGCTGACGACGGCATTCCCGTGCTCGTGCATCCGTGGGACATGATGACCGACGGCCGCATGAAGAGATGGATGCTGCCGTGGCTGGTTGCCATGCCGGCAGAGACGCAACTGAGTATGGTTTCGCTCATCCTTTCCGGCGCGTTCGAGCGGATTCCCAAGTCGCTCAAGCTGTGCTTCGCGCACGGCGGCGGCAGCTTCGCGTTCCTGCTCGGACGCGTGCAGAACGCATGGGAGCAGCGCGACATCGTGCGTGAAGACTGCCCGAATCCTCCCGCCTCGTATCTCGACCGCTTCCACGTGGACAGCGCGGTATTCGACCCGCGTGCCTTGAGCCTGCTTGTCGACACCATGGGCGAAGACCGCGTCTTGCTTGGCTCCGACTACCCGTTCCCGCTGGGTGAACAAAAGATTGGCGACCTCGTGGCCAACCATGCAGACCTGAGCGACGCCGCCAAGGCCAAGATCCTGGGCGGCAATGCCGCGCGCTTCTTCGATTTGCCCGATGCAGCCTGATCCAGAACGGCCGCACCACGCTCCTTTCAATACACAGCAAGACACCATGACTTTGACGATCACTTGGGACGCGTGCGCCGCATTGGATGCCGCCGATACGCTGGCCCATTGCCGCACGCGCTTCAACCTGCCCGCGGACACGATTTACCTCGACGGCAACTCGCTGGGTGCCATGCCGGCCCATGTGCCGGCACGCATGAAACAGGCGCTGGAGCACGAGTGGGCCCATGGCCTGATCCGTTCGTGGAACGACGCCGACTGGTACCCCGCACCGCAGCGCACCGGCGACAAGATCGCCAAGCTGATCGGTGCAGGGCAGGGCGAGGTGATCGTGGCCGACTCCACGTCGGTGAACCTGTTCAAGGTGCTCGTGGCTGCCACCCGCATGCAGCCGGGGCGCCGGGTGATCCTGGCCGAGCGCACGAACTTCCCGACCGACGTGTACATCGCGAGCAGCGTGGCTGAGATGACCGGTTGCGAGCTTCGCTGTGTCGATCCGGACGACGTGCTGGGCGCCATCGACGAGACCGTAGCCATCGTGTCGCTCACGCACGTGAACTACAAGACCGGCAAACGTTATGACATGGAAGCCGTCACCCGCCGGGCACATGAAGTCGGCGCGTTGATCGTCTGGGACTTGTGCCATACGGCTGGTGCCATGCCCGTGCACCTGAACGCGTGCGGGGCAGATTTTGCCGTTGGCTGCGGCTACAAGTATCTGAATGGTGGCCCCGGCGCACCGGCGTTCGTGTTTGTTGCGTCGCGCCATCTGGCGGCAATTCGCCAACCGCTGACGGGCTGGCATGGCCATGCCAAGCCGTTTGAGTTCACGCACGATTACGCACCACATCCTGCCATCGACCGCATGCTGACGGGCACCGCCCCGCAGCTCGGCGTGATTGCGCTGGAAAGCGCGCTCGAGGTATTCGATGGCGTGGATCTCGACACGCTGCGCGCGAAGAGCGTTGCGCTGGGCAACCTGTTCATCACGCTGGCCGATCAGGAACTCGTTGGCCTCGGCTGCGGGCTGGCGTCGCCGCGTGATGCCGATCAGCGTGGCAGCCAGGTTTCGCTCACGCACGAAGCTGGCTACGCCATCATGCAGGCGCTCATCGCCCGCAACGTGATCGGCGACTTCCGGGCGCCCGACATTCTGCGCTTCGGCTTCGCGCCGCTCTATGTCCGCTACGTCGATATCTGGGACACCATCGCCGCGCTCAAGGACATCATCGCGACCTGCGCGTGGAACGCACCAGAATTCCTCGCGCGCAAGTCGGTGACCTGAGCCCCAGGCACCCCGGCAATCCAACGACAAACAAGCGGCCGCGCTGGTGTGGCGCCGGCCGCAGCAAGGAGACACGCCGTGAAGCAACAACATGGATTCGACGCGATCGTCGAGCGGGAAAAGGGGCTGCACCGAGGCCTGTCCACCGGTCAGCTGTCGATGATTGCCATTGGTGGTGCGATTGGCACGGGCCTGTTCCTGGGCAGCGGTTTCGCCATCGGGTTTGCCGGGCCCGCCGTTCTGGTGAGCTACGCGATCGGCGCGCTGATTGCCTTGCTGCTCATGGGCTGCCTGGCCGAAATGACGGTCGCCCATCCGACCTCCGGTTCGTTCGGCGCCTATGCCGAGCACTACATCGCGCCGTGGGCCGGGTTTCTGGTGCGCTATGCGTACTGGTCTTCGATCGTGCTGGCGGTAGGCGCGGAGGTGACGGCCATCGCTGTGTACATGAAGTACTGGTTTCCCGCGGTGCCCGGCTGGTATTGGATCGTGGGCTTTTCGGCGGCGCTCATCGGCGTCAATGTGGTCAGCGTGAAGATGTTCGGCGCAGTCGAGTACGTGTTCTCGATGTTGAAGATCGCGGCCATCGTCGGTTTCATCCTGCTGGGGGCGTACGTGGTGTTCAGCGCGCCGGCAGCTTCAGGCATTGGCCTGGCGAATTACCGGGTGCAGGGAGGCTTTTTTCCGAAGGGAGCGTGGGGCACGTGGGTGGCCGTGATCGTGTCAATCTTTAGCTACCTGAGCATCGAGATGATTGCCGTGGCCGCCGGCGAGGCGCGCGATCCGCACAAGGCCATCACGAGCGCCTTCCGGGCTACGATGATCCGGCTCGTCGTGTTCTATCTGCTGACGCTTGCGCTGATGCTTGCCATCGTGCCGTGGACGGAGGCCGGTGCCAACGAAAGCCCGTTCGTGAAAGTGATGGCCGCGACATCCGTGCCTGGCGCTGCCGGCGTCTTCAACTTCGTGATCCTGGTGGCCGCGCTGTCGGCCATGAATAGCCAGCTCTACATCACCACGCGAATGATGTTCAGCCTGTCGCGCGCTGGTTATGCACCCAAGGCGCTCGGCCGCCTGAATGCAAGCGGTGTGCCGACGGGGGCCTTGCTGCTTTCGGCAGTTGGTATTGCGGTGGCCACCGTGCTCAACGCGATGTACCCGGACAGCGCCTTCCTGCTGATGATGTCGGTGTCGATGTTCGGCGCGATGCTGACGTGGCTGATGATCTTCATCACGCACCTGTTCTTCCGCCGCCAGCACCGCGGCCAGGTGTTGGCGTTTCGCATGTGGGGGTTCCCGGTGACGTCGTTGGCGGGTGCGGGGCTGATGGCGGCGGCGCTGGTTACCACCTACTTCACGCCCGAGTTCCGGATGACACTGCTGTGCGGCGTGCCGTTCATGGTCGCGCTGTTGGTGGTGTATGGCGTGTGGTATCGCCGGCAGGCACATGCTGCCCAGGCGGTGACCTCTTCTTGATCCGGCGAATGTCCGTTATTCTCGCCAGTCCCAACATTGACGGAGTCGTTCTTCATGTCGCTGAATTTTCTCGGCATTGCCGGCAGCCTGCGCCGCAAATCCACCAACCAGGGCCTGCTCCGTGCGGCGTCCGCCCGCCTTCCCGCCGGCGTTGAAATGGACGTGGCCGACCTGACGGATATTCCGTTCTATAACGCCGACATCACGGACAAGCCTGCTTCGGTGGTGCGCGTGCTCGAACAGATCGGGCGCGCCGATGCGCTGGTGCTGGCCTGCCCTGAATACAACTACTCGCTGGCGCCGGCGCTGAAGAACATTCTGGACTGGGCCTCGCGCGAGCCCAACAACGCGCTGCTGGCAGGCAAGCCCGTCGCGATCCTGGGTGCGGGCGGCGGCATGGGCACGTCGCGCGCGCAGTACCACCTGCGTCAGGTGTGCGTGTATCTGGACCTGCATCCGCTGAACAAGCCGGAAGTGTTTGCCAACGCGTTTGCTGGCGGCTTCTCTGCTGATGGCGATCTCACCGACGAGCGCATCGCTGGCCTGATCACCGAGCAGATGCAGGCGCTGGCCAACTGGACGTTGAAGCACAAGGCTTGAATAAAGCCTTGCAGTCAATGAATTACTCGCCGGCGTGCAGCGTGCGGTTGCGCCCGGCGAGCGACCCCGCCACGAGCGAGGCTAGCGCAATTGCGCTGAACAGCCAGCCCATCACGGCCCAGCTGCCGGTCAGATCGTGCAGCACCCCCATGAGATACGGCCCCGCGGCAGCCATGGTGTAGCCAATGCCCTGCGTCATGGCCGACAGGCTTGCCGCCACGCGCGTATCGGCCGAGCGCAGCACGATCAGCGATAGCGCCACGCTGAAGTTGCCGCCCTGGCCAAGCCCCAGCAACACCGCCCACCACCACAGCGTCGACAGCGGCGCATACAGGCAGCCCATCAGGCCGGCCCAGCACATCAGCATCATCAGGAACACGGCGGGGCGCTGATCGCGCCCGAGCCGCGCCACGAATGGTCCGCCCAGCGCGGTGATGAGCTGCACAAGAATCGACACCGCCACCACCACGCCCGATTGCACGGCAGATAGCCCGCGGTCTTGCAGGATCACGGGCAGCCAGCCGAACACGCAATACGCCAGCGACGATTGCAGCCCCATGTAGAGCGTCACCTGCCAGGCGATCGGCTTGTTCCACAGTGACACGCGCTGAAGCCGAGTGGCTGCGCCCTTGCCGTGCGCATGCCGCATATGCGGCCACCAGCCGACGAAGGCCAGCAGCGCGGGCAGGGCCCAGAATGCCAGCGCGGGCTGCCAGCCGCCCAGCCATGCCGAAAGCGGCGCGCTTGCCCCGGCTGCCACCGCGGCACCGAAGCACAGCGCCATGGTGTAGACGCCGGTCATCAGGTCAGCCTGGCGGCCGAAATCCCGCTTGACGATGCCCGGCAACAGAATGCCCGTGACGCCAATGCAGGCGCCCGCTGCCAGCGTCCCGATGAACAACGGTGCAACGCCGCCTGCGCTGCGCAACGCAATGCCAACCGCCAGCGCAATGAGCAAGCCGCCCACGGCGCGTTCTGCACCAAAACGCCGAGCCAACATCGCCGCCGCAGGCGCAAACAGGCCCAGGCACAGCACGGGCAGCGTCGTCAGCAACCCTGCCGTGGCGCCCGACAGCCCGGTGCCGGCTGTCACTTGTTTCAACACCGGCGACAGGCTCGACAGCGCGGGCCGCAGGTTCACGCCCACCAGCACCAGCCCGACAACGAGCAGGATCAGCGCGCCAGACGACGGGCGGTCTGCAGCGTCATGCGCAGCAGGAGATGGCGATGTGTGTGGACGTTGGGACATGGCAGAACGGGCATGCAAGCAAGCTGCCGATTGTAGGCTGCGCGCCCGATTGGTGCATGCGCGCAGTCCAATGCCAATGATGCCGACGACGCTATTAAGCGGTGTTGAGTCGCGCAGCGAGGTCGGCCAGCACGTCTGCGGAAGGCGCGCCGCGTTCGGCTGCCAATGCCAGCGCACGCCGTGTGAGTGCGGTGTACAGCGCGGCGTGATCGGCGCCCAATGCATCGAGCGCTTGCAGGTGTTTGTCGATGACGCCGCCGTCTCCGCGCGAGACCGGGCCTGCCAGTGCCCCAGCCAGGCCGCGGGCGCGTGCCGCAGCCAGCGTGCCGTCCACCAGCGGCCACATGGCGGCCACAGCGGCATCACGGTCGATGCCTGCGGCCTCCCACAACGTGGCGGCTTCGTGGAGTGCGCACAGCAGGAAGCTGGCGGCGTAATTGGCACCGGCGTGATACAGAGCACGTTGCCCGGCACGCACTTTCAACGGCGTGCAGCCGAGCCGCAGTGCAAAGCTGGCGAGCGCCGCGTCGTGCGGCGCATCAGCATCAATGGCGATGGACGCGCCGCCCAGACGTTCGGCATCGTCGGGCAAGCCGGCAAACAGAAACAGCGGATGAAAGCTGGCGGTATCCGCGCCGCACCGGCGGGCGCCGTCCAGCAAGTCGCGCTCGCCGGCGCCGCTGCAATGGATGACGAGTTGGCCGGGCCGCCAGCGTACGTTGTCGACCACGCCCGGGATGGCGTCATCCGGCACGGTCACGAACACCCAGTCGGCGGTATCCGCCACGCCTTGCGGGTCGACCGCCTTGGCGCCTGTGGTTTGCGCGAGCCACGCGGCGGGTGCGCTTGAGCGGTTGGCAACCGCCACGGTGCGTACGCCCGCACCATGGGCCCGAGTGGCCAATGCCCGCGCCAGCCGCCCTGCGCCGATCCAGCCCACGGAGACCGGCGTTTCGATTGCAAAAGACGTCATGGCAAACCTCGATTTTTCATGGTCTGCATCTTATAGCGAAGCCACTTCAGTAAACCGCGATGCGCCAATCAGGCGGTCGGGCGGTACGGCCGGTAAACTGCACGCCTTTGCCGGCAGCGTTTGGCCGGGCGTGAGCAAACGGTTTTCTTCAGGCGGACATGTCAGTGCAGGCAAGCGTTAAGCAAAGCAAAAGTAGGGCAACCCTCATCGGGCTCATCGCGGTGCTGTTGTGGAGTTCGATCGTCGGGTTGATCCGGGGCGTGAGCCAGCATCTGGGGGCCGTGGGTGGCGCTGCCATGATCTATACCGTCGCGTCGGTGCTGTTGGTATTTACCGTTGGCTTCAATAATTTGAAGACCTTTCCGCGGCGCTATCTGGTGTGGGGCAGCCTGTTGTTCGTGTCGTACGAGCTGTGCCTCTCGCTGTCGATCGGCTACGCCAACAGCGGGCGGCAGGCGATCGAAGTCGGGATGGTCAATTACCTGTGGCCGACGTTCACGATGCTGTCGGCCATTGCCTTCAACAAACAGCGGGCGAATGCTCTGATCGTGCCGGGTGTCCTTATTTCCATCCTCGGCATTTGCTTCGTGCTTGGCGGTGATCAAGGGCTCGATATCGGCGGCATGGCCGAGAACGTCAAGGACAACCCGCTCAGTTATGGACTGGCGTTCACGGGCGCGGTGATCTGGGCGGCGTATTGCACGGTCACAAGCCGGATCGCCGAGGGCAAGAACGGTGCAACGCTGTTCTTCATCCTGACGGCGCTGGCCCTGTGGATCAAGTTTTTCGCCACGGGCGGCGGGGCGATGCATTTCAGCGTGTCGGCGCTGGTCTACCTTGCGTTGGCGGCATCAGCAATGGGCTTCGGCTACGCGGCCTGGAACGTCGGCATCTTGCACGGCAACGTCACGGTGTTGGCGACCGCGTCGTATTTCATCCCCGTGTTTTCCGCTGCCTTGGCCGCTTCGTTGTTGCATGCCCCGCTGTCGTTCGCGTTCTGGAAGGGCGCGTCGATGGTGGTTGCAGGGTCGATCCTGTGCTGGCTTGCCACGCGTGGTGGTCGCGCAAAGACGTTGTCTTCGCCCAAGTCTTCCGCCTGACGTAAGAACTGGCACACGGGACATCCGCCGTTTCTACAAATTCGCAATTAACCGCCAGGCATTCAGGAAAACCGTAGATAGAGCCAGCACGGGAACGGGGCGTGCTAGATGCCGGGTAAGCCGCTGCGCCACGACGGAACGGCGGCATACCAACACAGAAACAGGAGGCATCATGTTGAGCACCATTCTCATCATCGTTCTCATCTTGCTGTTGATCGGCGCGCTGCCGTCGTGGCCGTACAGCCGAGGTTGGGGCTACGGGCCCACGGGCGGGCTCGGGCTGATCGTGGTGATCGTGGTCATTCTTGTGCTGCTGGGCTATATCTGACGCCACGCGTCGATGCCGATGTGCGCATGGTTCTGAGCATCGCCTGACCGCTTGCCGAGGGTTGGCTGAGCACCATAGCGGGGCAGGTGTCTTGCAGGCGCTTGACTGGGCATAATCCCAGCTGCGTTCCCGAAGGACACTTCCCATGAAGACAGGTCGACACGCCGTTAGCCGCGCGCCCGGCGGTCGTGCCCGATTCGCTCCGCTGATGCTGGCTCTGGTGCTGGCCGGCTGCGCGGTCGGGCCCGAATACCACACGCCGCCCCTGAGCGGCACCGAAGCCCCGCAAGCTTGGCACGCCACGCTGCCGCACCACGGCAGCCGCATGGCGCTGGCGCACTGGTGGGAGCAGTTTCACGACCCAGTGCTGACCCAACTGGTGGAGCAGGCGGACGCGACCAGCCCGACGATCGCGCAGGCTGTCGGCCGCGTGCGTGAGGCGCGTGCGAGCGTTTCAACCAGCCAGGCGGGGCTGCTTCCGCAACTGAAAGGCACCGGCTCTGCCACGCGGCAGGGCGGGTTTGGCGGCAGCCAGTTCGCCGGTGGCGCGGGCGGGCTGTCTGCCGGTGCGCTGAGCCCCACGCTGGGCCTGGGCACGATCACCACCTTGGCGGCGCAGGCCGATGCGTCGTGGGAGATCGATCTCTTCGGCGGCAAACGCCGCAGCCTGGAAGGCGCCGATGCGCGTCTGACCGCCAGTGAAGCCGATTGGCACGACGCGCGCGTTTCGCTCGCCGCCGAGGTGGCCAATGCCTACTTGCAGCAACGCGAGTGTGAGGCGCTGGTCGACATTGGCGCGGCAACACTGTCGTCCCGGCAGGAAACGCTGCAACTGACCGAACGCAAGTTCCGCGCGGGCTTTGTCGCGCCGGCCGATTTTGCGCAAGCGCAAGCCACGGTGGGCGATGCCGTCAATGCGCTGGAAGGCCAGCGTGCGCAATGTGCGCAGGGCATCGATAAGCTCGTCACGCTCACCGGCATTGACCACGATGCGCTGAACGGCCTGCTGTCCAAGGCCAGCGCGCAGATTCCGGCACCGCCCGATGTCGGCGTGCCCGATGTGCCGGCGCAGGTGCTGTCGCAACGGCCGGATGTGTCGTCGGCCGAGCGCGCGGTGGCGGGAGCAAGCGCTGATATCGGTGTGGCGGTCGCGAGCCGATTGCCGTCGATCACGCTGGCGGGGTCCATCGGCATCAATTCTTACCGCCTTGGCGGGCAATCGTTGACGACCAAGTCCTGGTCTTTCGGGCCGTCGGTGTCGTTGCCCATCTTTGACGGCGGCTCGGGTGCGGCGCGCGTGGAAACAGCGCGCGCCCGTTACGACCAGGCGCTGGCCAGCTATCGCAGCAAGGTGCGCCAGGCGGTGCAGGAAGTGGAAGATGCGCTGGTGCGCCTGGACGCTTCCGACCGCCGCGTCGACGCAGCCACGATGGCCGACGCCCAATACGCAAAGGTGCTGGAAGCGGCCAACGCCCGCTATCGTCTGGGCGCGGGCAGCCTGCTGCAGTTGGAAGACGTGCGGCGTACGGCATTGCAGGCTTCGCAGTCTCTGGCGGCCGTGAAGCTTGAACGCGCGCAGGCCTGGGTGGCGCTGTACAAGGCCGTCGGCGGCGGCTGGCGCGACGATGCGCCCAACGCTTATCCCGATAACAAGACCACTGCGCCGACCGCACAGGGCCGCGCGCATACCGGAAGCGCTTCATGACAGGACAACGAGTTTGGATGGCCGCGCTGGCCGTGATGCTGGCCGGCGCGCTGGCGGCGTGCGGCAAATCTGCGGAGAGCAAGAACAAGGAGCAGCCGCCTGCCAAGCCGGCGCTTGCCGTCAACGTTGCGCATCTGGCGCAGCACGTGTGGCCCCGCGCCGCCACGGCCAGCGGTGCCGTGCAGCCGTGGCAGGAAGCCAGCATCGGCGCCGAAGTGAACGGGCTGAAGCTGGCAGAAGTGCTCGTCAACGTGGGCGATGTGGTCAAGCAAGGGCAACTGCTTGCGCGCTTGTCGGATGAAACCGTGCGCGCCGATGTGGCTGCGCAACGCGCCAGCCTGGCCGAAGCCGAGGCCTCGGCCGCGCAAGCTGCCGGTGAGGCCCACCGTGCGCACGAACTCGACAAGAGCGGAGCGATCAGCCAACAGGATCTGATCCAGTACGACACGCAGGCCAAGACCGCTGCTGCCAAGCTGGCCGCAGCACGCGCGCAGTTCGAGAGCCAGCAATTGCGCTTGCGCTACACGCGTGTGGTCGCGCCGGACGACGGCGTCATCAGCGCGCGCACCGCCACCGTGGGCGCCGTGGTGTCTTCCGGCACCGAGCTTTTCAAACTCATCCGCAAGAACCGCCTGGAATGGCGCGCCGAAATGCACGGCGACGTCCTGCCTCGCATTCAGCCCGGCCAGGCCGCGCGCCTTCGCCGCATGGATGGCGGCGTGGTGAACGGCCGCGTGCGCCAGATCGCCCCCACCGTCGACGCCAACACGCGCAATGGTCTCGTCTATGTCGACCTGCCGCCGGAAGCTGCAGCCTCGGGCGTAAAGGCGGGCATGTATCTCTCGGGCGATGTGCTGCTGGGCGATGCGCCGGCCGCGACATTGCCGGAGACCGCCGTGTTCTCGCGCGATGGCTACGACTACGTGATGGTGATCGGCCAGCAAGGCCGCGTGCGCCAGACCAAGGTGACGGTTGGCCGCCGCCAGGAAGGGCAAGTCGAAATCGTGCAGGGCATCGGCGCGAATGACGGCGTGGTCGCTGCCGGCGCGGCCTTCCTGAGCGATGGCGATGTGGTGCGTGTGGCCGCCCCCGGTGCAGCCGCCGCGCCCGCCGCGTCGGCGCCCTCAGCCGGAGCCAAGTCATGAACTTTTCTGCCTGGGCGATCCGCAAGCCGATCCCGTCGATCCTGCTGTTCATCCTGATCACGGTGGCGGGGCTGGTGTCGTTCAAGATGCTGTCGATCCAGAACTTTCCGGACATCGATTTTCCTGCCGTATCCGTGACGGCCAGCCTGCCCGGCGCCACGCCCACGCAGATGGAAACCGAAGTCACGCGCAAGATCGAAGACAGCATTGCGAGCATCGGCGCGATCAAGCACATCACGTCCACCATCAACGACGGCAGCTCGACCACGATGGTCGAGTTCCAGCTTGAGAAGGATGTGCAGGAAGCCGTAAACGACGTGCGCGATGCGGTCAGCCGCATCCGCGCGCAATTGCCGTCCGACGTGCAGGAGCCGGTCATCTCCCGCGTGACGTTCGCGAGCATGCCCGTGCTGACGTACGCCGTGGAAGCGACCGACATGGACGCGGAGGACCTCTCCTGGTTTGTCGACAACACGGTCAACAAGCGGTTGCTGTCGGTGCATGGCGTGGCCAAGGTGACGCGCCAGGGCGGTGTGGACCGCGAAGTGCGCGTGCAGCTCGACCCGGTGCGCCTGCAGGCGCTGAACGTCTCGGCGGCAGACATCAGCGCGCAAGTGCGCGGCATGCAGCAGGAAGCGCCAGGTGGGCGCGGCAACGTTGGCGGGCAGGAGCAGGCGGTGCGCACCCTGGGCACCGTAAAGAGCGCGCGCGAGCTGGCGCAGATGGACATCCCGTTGTCGGACGGACGGCGCATTCGCCTTGCAGATGTTGCAGACGTGCGCGACACGGCGGCCGAGCCACGCCAGATGGCGCTGTTCGACGGCAAACCGGTCGTGAGCTTCCAGGTGTTCCGTTCACGCGGCGCAAGCGAAATCTCGGTGGCCAAGGGCGTGCGCGAAGCGCTGGCTGCGCTGCAGGCCGAACGGCCCAACGTGCATGTGACCGAGGTCTACAACATGGTCAAGCCGGTGTCGGATGCATACACGGCGTCGATGCACGCGCTGTACGAGGGCGCCATCCTGGCGGTGATTGTGGTGTGGCTGTTCCTGCGCGATTGGCGGGCTACGTTTGTGTCAGCCGTGGCGTTGCCGCTGTCGATCATCCCGACGTTCGCGGCCATGCAGCTGCTCGATTTCACGCTCAACGGGATCACGCTGCTGGCGCTCACGCTTGTGGTCGGGATTCTCGTCGACGATGCCATCGTGGAGGTGGAGAACATCGTGCGCCACCTGCGCGATGGCAAGAAGCCGCTGGAGGCGGCCATGGAAGCGGCGCAGGAGATCGGCCTGGCCGTGGTTGCGACGTCGCTCACGCTGGTGGCGGTGTTCCTGCCCACGGCTTTCATGGGCGGCATCTCGGGCAAGTTCTTCAAGCAGTTCGGCTGGACCGCTTCGCTGGCGGTGCTGGCCTCGCTGCTGGTGGCGCGGCTGCTCACGCCCATGATGGCCGCCTACATGCTCAAGCCGCAGGATGAGCCCAACCGCGACGGCTGGATCATGACGCGCTACCTGCAGGCGGCACGCTGGTGTCTCGTGCACCCCTGGAAAACGGGCGGCATGGCGGCGGCGTTCTTCGTCGTGTCGGTCGCCATCATCGGGCTGATTCCGGCGACATTTCTGCCGCCCGAAGATTGGGCGCAACTCCAGATGACGGTGGAAAGCCCGCCCGGCAGCACGATCGCCCAGACGCGCGACAACACCGAGCGCGTGCGCAAGATCGTGATGCAGCACAAGGAAGTCCGGCACGTCTATACGGCCATCGGCTCGGGCGTGATGGCCGGTGTGCCGGGCTCCAGCGGCGGAGAGGTGCGCAACGGCACGCTCACGATCTCGCTCACCGGCCGGCACGATCGGCACATCAAGCAGCAGGACGTCCAACGCCAGTTGCGCGAAATGCTCGAAGGCGTGCCGGGCGTGCGGATCTCGTTCGGCGCGGTGGGCTCTGGGGAGCAACTCCAGGTGGTACTGACCGGCGACGACCCCGCCACGCTTCAGCAGGCCGCACGCGATGTGATGCGCGATCTTCGTACCGTGTCGGGGCTGGGTGCGGTGACCTCGTCCGCAAGTTTGCTGCGGCCCGAAATTGTCATCCGCCCGGACTTTGCACGCGCTGCGCAGCAAGGGGTGACGGCCGCCGCCATCGGCCAGGCCGTGCGCGTGGCCACCGCCGGAGACTACGACGTCAACCTGCCGAAGCTCAACCTGCCCGAGCGACAGGTGTACATCCGCGTTGAACTTGATCCGAAGGCGCGCAACCAGATCGACACGATCCGCCAGTTGCGCGTGCCGGGCCGCAACGGCGCGGTGCCGCTGGAGAACATCGCCGATATTTCCATCGGCAGCGGCCCCGCCCAGATTGACCGCTATGACCGCAGCCGCAACGTCACCATCAGCGTGGGGCTGGAGGGGCGGGCGCTGGGCGATACGAACATGGCGGTGGAGGCGCTGCCGTCCATCAAGAACTTGCCGCAAGGCGTTCGCCGCATTGCCTCGGGCGACGTGGAGGGCATGCAGGAGCTGTTTAGCAGCTTCTTCCTCGCCATGTTTGCGGGGGTGCTGTGCGTGTATGCGGTGCTGGTGCTGCTCTTCCACGACTTCACGCAGCCGGTGACGATTCTGGCGGCGCTGCCGCTGTCGGTGGGCGGGGCGTTTGGGCTCTTGGCGTTGTTTGGCTTCAGCTTGTCGCTGCCGGCGTTGATCGGCTTGCTGATGCTGATGGGCATCGTGACCAAGAACTCGATCCTGCTGGTCGAATACGCCATCGTTGCGCGGCGCGATCTCGGCATGTCTCGCACCGAGGCCATCATCGATGCCTGCCACAAGCGCGCCCGCCCCATCGTCATGACCACGGTGGCCATGACGGCCGGCATGGTGCCGATGGCGCTTGGCCTAGAGGGCGATGCGGGTTTCCGCGCGCCGATGGCGGTGGCGGTGATCGGCGGCCTGCTCACTTCCACGCTGCTGAGCCTGCTGGTGGTGCCGGTGGTGTTCGAAAAGGTGGATGACTTCAAGGAGTGGACGCTGCGCAAGTTCCGTGGTGTGCGCCACCACGGGCACGGGGCGGAAGCTGCGTCGGAGCACGGCCCGCGCTAGGTGTAGCATCGGGCGGTCTGTCAACGTACCGCGCTGTGGAGACCGCCCATGCCCGATGCCGTGCTGTTCCAGACCGATGGCCCGGTCTGCACCATCCTGCTCAATCGGCCCGAATGCCGCAATGCGGTGGACGGGCCGACTGCTGCGGCGCTGCTCAACGCGTTCGAGCGTTTCGAAGCCGATGGCGCGCTACGCATTGCCGTGCTGGGCGGCAGCGGTGGCCACTTCTGTGCCGGCGCCGATCTGACGGCCGTGGGCGATCCTTCACGACGCAATCATCTCGATCCCTATGGCGGCATGCCCGGCCCGATGGGCCCGTCGCGCATGGCGCTATCCAAGCCGCTCATTGCTGCAGTGAGCGGCTATGCCGTGGCGGGCGGGCTGGAACTTGCGTTGCTGGCAGACCTGCGCGTGATGGAGCGCGACGCCGTGTTCGGCGTGTTTTGCCGCCGCTGGGGTGTGCCGCTCATCGACGGTGGTACGGTGCGCTTGCCGCGCATCATTGGCATGGGTCGCGCGCTGGACATGATCCTGACCGGCCGTGCTGTGCCCGCTGACGAGGCGCTCGCCATGGGGCTTGCCAATCGCGTGGTCGGCCCCGGCGAGTCGCTGGCCGCGGCGCAGAAGCTTGCCCGAGACATCGCCGCGTTTCCGCAGCAATGCATGCTGGCCGATCGGGCGTCGGCGTACGCACAGTGGGATTTGCCGTTGGCGGCAGCGTTGCAGCAGGAAGGAGCGCGAGGTACGCCGATGGTCTTTGCCGAAGGGGTGGAAGGCGCAGCGCGATTTGTGGGTGGCGCTGGGCGGCACGGAGGAATGGACACCTCAGCCTGAGGAAAAAAACGCCAACCTGAAACAAAATGGTTGGCGTTTTTTCTTTGACGCTACTGAGGTTTAAGCCGTCGCACCTTCATCCTGCGTGGCCTTGCTGCCAGCATGCTGCGTATTCGCATGCTTTGCACGCAGGCGGCGCGTGGCTTCCACCATGCCTTGCAATGCCGCTTCCACTTCCGGCCATCCGCGGGTCTTGAGGCCGCAGTCGGGATTCACCCACAGGCGTTGCACCGGCACGACCTGCGCGGCCTTGTCGAGCAGCGCTTCCATCTCTTCCACACGCGGCACGCGCGGCGAATGGATGTCGTATACGCCCGGGCCGATTTCGTTCGGGTACGCAAACTCGCCAAACGCGTCGAGCAGTTCCATGTTCGAGCGCGACGTCTCGATGGTGATCACGTCAGCATCCATCGACGCAATAGCCGGAAGGATGTCGTTGAACTCCGAATAGCACATGTGCGTGTGGATCTGCGTGTCGTTGCGCACACCGGAGGCCGACACACGGAACGCGCGCGCCGCCCATTCGAGGTAGCCCGGCACGTCAGACGCGCGCAGCGGCAGTCCTTCGCGGAAAGCCGGCTCGTCGATCTGGATGGCGGCAATGCCGGCGGCTTCCAGGTCGCACACTTCGTCACGCAGGGCCAAGGCGATCTGCAGTGCGGTCTGCTCGCGCGGCTGGTCGTCGCGCACGAAAGACCATTGCAGCATCGTCACGGGGCCGGTCAGCATGCCCTTCATCGGCTTGGCGGTCAGGCTCTGCGCGTACTTGGACCATTCAACCGTCATCGCTTCGGGGCGGTACACGTCGCCGTAGATGACCGGCGGCTTCACGCAGCGCGAGCCGTAGCTCTGCACCCAGCCGTTGGCGGTGAAGGCGTAGCCCCACAGCAGCTCGCCGAAGTATTCGACCATGTCGTTGCGCTCGGCTTCGCCGTGCACGAGCATGTCGAGGCCCAGGGCTTCCTGGCGACGCACGACATCGGTAATTTCGGCGCGCATGCGTTGCAGGTAATCCAACGCGGGCAGTTCGCCGCGCTTGTGCTGTGCGCGTGCCTGGCGAATCTCGGCCGTTTGCGGGAACGAGCCGATGGTGGTGGTCGGCAGCAGCGGCAGGTTCAGGCGGGCTTGCTGCGCTTCAGCGCGGGCAGCGTAGGGCGCGGCGCGGTCGGCATCTTCTGCGCGGATCGCGGCCACGCGCTTCTTGACGCCTGCGTTGTGCACGCGACGCGATTCGGTACGTGAGGCGATGGCGGCGCGGTTCTCATCAAGCGCCTTCTGCACGACAGACGGGCCTTCGACCAGTGCAAGCTTGAGGATCGCCAGCTCATCCAGCTTCTGGCGCGCGAAGGCCAGCCAGCCCTTGAGTTCGTCGTCGAGCTTGGTTTCGGCAGACAGATCCACCGGCACATGCAGCAGCGAGCAGCTCGGCGCCACCCACAGGCGATCGCCAAAGGCTTGGGCCAGCGGCGCCACGCGTTCCAGCACGCGTGCGAGATCCGAGCGCCAGATGTTGCGGCCATCCACCACACCAATGGAGAGGACCTTGTCTGCAGGCCACGGCGCGAAGGCGCCAAGCTGTTCCGGTGCACGCACGAGATCCAGGTGCACGCCATCGACCGGCAGCGATTTGATCACGGCTGCGTGGTGGGAAGCGGCTTCAAAGTACGTCGCAAGCAGCAGCTTCGGGCCCTTGGCGGCGGCCAGCGCCTGGTAAGCGGGGCTGAATGCATCTACCCAGGCTTGCGGCAGATCCAGCACCAGCGCAGGTTCGTCAATCTGCACCCATTCCACATTCAGCGCGGCCAGGCGCTGGAGCACAGCCGTGTAGGCCTGCAGAATTTGCGGCAGCAGCGCGAGCTTGTCGATCAAGCCGTTGCGCGCCTTGGCCAGATGCAGGAACGTGACCGGCCCCACCAGCACGACCTTCACGCGGTGCCCAGCGGCCTGCGCTTCGCGCACTTCATCGAACAGCCATTCGGTGCCGGGGCCAAAGTGCAGGTCCGGCGTGAGTTCGGGCACGAGGTAGTGGTAATTGGTGTCGAACCACTTCGTCATTTCCATGGCGGCGTGGTCGGCATTGCCGCGCGCGAGCACGAACGATTGCGCCAGCGTCAGTTGTGCGGCGTCAAAGCCATAGCGCGTGGGAATGACGCCGAGCAGCGCGGCCGTCTGCAGCACCTGGTCGTACCAGGCGAAATCACCCACGGTCACAAAATCGAGGCCGGCATCGCGCTGTGCCGTCCAGTGGCGCTCGCGCAGAGCGCGGCCGGTGGCGCGCAGGTCCTCTTCGGAAGAGGCGCCCTTCCAGAACGATTCGAGGGCGAACTTCAGTTCGCGTTGCGCGCCGATGCGCGGGTAGCCGAGGGTATGGATGGTCGTCATGGTGGTCGCAGGAGAGGCGATTCGTTTTTCAGTCCTGCGATGATCGACGACCCTCCGTCATGAATCAAATGATATTATTTTCGATAAAGTTGAATCGTATTCATACCTTGGAAGCCGCACGAACATGCTCGAAATCCGCCACCTACGCACTCTGATCGCCCTGGCCGATGGCGGCTCCGTCTCGCGCGCCGCCGAGCGGCTGCACCTGACGCAATCGGCGCTGTCGCACCAGTTGCGCGCGCTGGAGTCGCATTACGGGCTGGCCGTCGTGCGCCGCAAGGGCCAGACGGTGGAATTGACCGAAGCGGGCGAGCGCATGCTTGAACTCGCGCAAAAGGTCGTCGCCGACATCCAGACCGCCGAGCGCGATCTTGAGCGCATCAAGGGCCGCGCGGCCGGTACGCTGCGCATCGCGCTCGAATGCCACACCTGCTTTGACTGGCTGATGCCTGTGATGGACGCTTTCCGCCAGCGCTGGCCCGAAGTCGAGATGGATCTTGTGTCGGGCTTCCATACCGATCCGCTCGCGCTGCTCAAGGATGGCCGTGCCGACGTCATCATCGGCTCCGACGCCAAGATGCGGCGCGGCGTGGTGTTCGCGCCGCTGTTTCGCTTCGAGATCCTCGCCGTGCTGCCGATCGACCATGCGCTGCGCAACAAGAAGTGGCTGGACGCGAAGGACTTTACGGACCAGACGCTGATCACCTACCCCGTGCCAGAAGAGCGCATCGACCTGATCCGACAGGTCCTGACACCGGCCGGGGTCGCGTTCAACCGCCGCACAGCAGAACTGACCATCGCCGTGCTGCAGCTTGTTGCCAGCCGCCGCGGGCTTGCCGCCCTGCCCAGCTGGGGCATCAAGAACTACATCGATTACGAATACGTGGTGGCCAAGCGTGTCGGCAAGGAAGGCTTGTGGAGCGATCTCTACGCCGCCATGACACGCGACTACGCACAGGCGCCGTTTGCGCAGGACTTTATCGAGACAGCCAAGTCGATCTGCTTTGCGCAGTTGCCGGGGCTGATGCCGCTGGAAGCGTAATCAGGCGCGTTCCTTCTGGGGCAGGCGCGGCAGCTTGCCTTGCAGCCCCTCTTTGAGAAAGTCCAACAAATGCCGCGTGGCCAGCGTCCGATACCGGCTTGGCATCGCCAGCATGTAAAGGCGGCTACCAAACACGCTGAACCGATACCCGGACAGCACGCGTTTGACGTGGCCTTCGCGCAAATCATCGGCAGCGGCGTAATAGGGCAGGATCCCCAGGCCATTGCCCGAACGCACGGCGGCCTGCAGGAACAGATAGTTGTCGGACGAGACGCCTGGGTCGAGTGTCACGAGCGTCCGCTCATCGCCCAGTTGCGCCGATAGCCGCAGCGGCTGCCCGACGGCCGGCGCGCTGACGATGGTGTGCTCTGCCAGCGCGTCGAGTGTTTTCGGCATGCCATGCGCGGCCAGGTAATCCGGCGCCGCGCACAGTACCCAGTCGACTTCATCGAGTAGCGTGGCGACGAGTGATTCCGGCGGGTTCGAGACAATGCGCAGCGCCACATCCACATCTTCGCCAATCAGGTCGGACACGCGGTTGTCGAACCGCACATCAAGACGGATGTCGGGATACGCGCGCTTGAACGCCACCAGCAGCGGCGACACCAGCAGGTGCCCCAGCCCCGTCGGCACCGACAGCCGCACGCTGCCTTGCAGCGACTTGCCCAGCGAAGAGACGAGCGCATCGGCGGCGGCCATTTCGCGCAGGATGCTGCGGCCATGTTCATAGATGCCGGCGCCCACCTCGGTGGGTTCTACGCGGCGCGTGGTCCGACGGAGCAGTTGCACGCCCAGCGCGCGCTCGAACGCCTTCAGCCGGTGGCTCACGTTGGAGCGTGTGGTCTGCAGCCGGCGCGCCGCCGCCGACAGGTTGCCCGCATCGACGATTTCCACGAACAGCTTGAGCGCGTTGAGATCCATGGCGGCTCGCCAGATTGGTGAACTGAATTCGACATTCTGTTGATGTGGGTGCGGATTGTCAAAACATGCCAACCCGGTAACATCCCTCGGGAATATCCCTCAGGAGCAGGTGACATGGCGCTCGACGACGAATCCTTCGGCCTGCTGCAGCAATCGGTGCAGCGCTTTATCCAGGAACGGCTCGTGCCGGCGGAAAACATTCTCGAGGAAGAGGATGACGTGCCCGCCGACATCGTTGCCGACATGAAGGAGATGGGTCTCTTCGGCCTGTCGATTCCGGAAGAGCACGGCGGGATTGGCTTGGCGATGGCGCAGGAATGCGAGGTGGCGTACGACCTCGGGCACACGGCGCTGGCTTTTCGCTCGGTGTTCGGCACCAACGTTGGCATCGGCTCGCAGGGCATCCTGATGGACGGCACCGATGCGCAAAAGGCCAATTACCTGCCGGGCATTGCCAGCGGCGAGCTGATCATCTCGTTTGCACTCACGGAGCCGAATGCCGGGTCGGATGCCGCATCGCTGCAGACGCGCGCCACGCTGGACGGCGATCACTACGTCATCAACGGGACCAAGCGTTTCATCACCAACGCGCCGCGCGCCGGGGCATTCACGCTGATGGCGCGCACGGGTGGCGAAGGCGCGGGCGGCATCTCCGCTTTCATCGTGCCGGCCGATACGCCGGGCATCACGCTCGGCAGGCCAGACAAGAAGATGGGGCAGCGCGGCACCAAGACGTGCGATGTGATGCTCGATAACGTGCGCGTGCCGGCAGCCAACATCATTGGCGGCGTGGCGGGGCAGGGCTTCAAGACGGCGATGAAGGTGCTGGACCGCGGCCGCCTGCATATCTCGGCGCTGGCATGCGGCATGGCGCACCGGCTGATGACCGATGCAGTTGCCTATGCCAAGGAGCGCAAGCAGTTCGGTCAGCCCATCGCAGACTTCCAGTTGATCCAGGCCATGCTGGCCGACAGCCAGGCGGAGCTTTACGCCGGCATGTCGATGGTGCGCGACTGCGCGCGCCGGTACGACGCCAAGCTCGTCGGCAAACAGGATCACGAAGTCAGCATGCTGGCCTCGTGTACCAAGATGTTCTGTACCGAGATGGTCGGCCGCGTGGCAGATCGCGCGGTGCAGATTCACGGCGGCGCCGGCTACATCGCCGAATACAAGGCCGAGCGCTTCTATCGCGATGTGCGCCTGCTGCGTCTGTACGAGGGCACCACGCAGATCCAGCAGCTCATCATCGCCAAGAACTTGCTGCGCGACTAGGCTGGCTCTAGCAATCTGCTGGAATGTGGCTCTGTTTTGGAGCCACGTTCTAGTCCAGAATGGGCGCTTTCCTGTTCGATTGCAGGGTTGCTGCCGGAGTTGCCATGTACGTTCCCGCCCACTTTGAAGAATCGCGCCCCGAAGCGCTGCACGCCCTGATCGCGCAGAACCCGTTCGGGACGCTCGTCACGCATGGCGAGCATGGGCTGGACGCAAACCACATTCCGTTCTTGCTGCTGCCGGAAGAGGGCAAGTTTGGTGCGTTGCATGCCCACGTGGCACGCGCCAATCCGGTCTGGAAAGACGTGGCGAATGGCGACGAGGTACTCGTGATCTTCCGCGCGGGTGATGCGTACATTTCGCCAACGTGGTATCCGAGCAAGCACGAAGCCCACCGGCAGGTGCCGACATGGAACTACCGCGTCGCGCATGCGCATGGCCGTATCACCGTGCGTGACGACGAGCGTTTTGTACGCGGCGTGGTGGCACGCCTGACACGCACACACGAGGCATCGCAACCCACGCCGTGGAAGATGTCTGACGCTCCAGCCGACTACACCGACGCGTTGCTCAAGATGATCGTTGGCATCGAGATCGAGATCACGCGCATTGAAGGCAAACTCAAGCTGGGCCAGAACAAGGAAACGCGAGATATCGTGGGCGCCGGCGAGGCGCTCAGGGCCAGCGGCGAGCGTGTGATCAGCGACGCGATGCTGGCTTGCGCTGCTGCCAAGACGGAATAAGGCGGAGCGACGGACTGCTGATCCGTCGCTCCGCACTGCGTTACTTCGCGCTGCGCGCCGGCAGGATCTCGCCGCGTACTTCCCCAAAGCCCACGCGATAGCCATCGCCCTGGCACCAGCCAGTCATGATGACTTCATCGCCGTCTTCCAGGAACGCACGCGTGGTGCCCTTGCCGAGGTCAAGCGGCTGCTTGCCGTTGACGGTCAGCTCCAGCAGGCTGCCGTAGGAATCCGGTGTCGTGCCGCTGATGGTGCCGGAGCCCATCAGATCCCCCACGCGCACGTTGCAGCCGGATACGGTGTGGTGTGCAAGCTGTTGCGCCATCGTCCAGTACATCGCGCGGAAGTTTGTGCGGGCGATGGTGGTGCGCTCGCCGCCGTGGGGGCGCAGTGCGGTTTCGAGGGCGATGTCGTAAGCGTTGGGATGGCTCTGGCGCAGGTATTCCAGCGGCTCGGGCGATTGGGCCGGGTTGGCCACGCGGAACGGCTCGAGCGCGTCCATCGTCACGATCCACGGCGAGATCGATGTGCCGAAGCCCTTCGAGTTGAACGGGCCGAGCGGCACGTATTCCCATTGCTGAATGTCGCGCGCGCTCCAGTCGTTGAGGAGGACGACGCCGAACATGTGGTCCGGTGCCGCGTCGACGGAAACCGGCTCACCGAGCGCGCTGGGCTTACCGACCACAAAGGCCATCTCCAGTTCGTAGTCCAGTTTGCGGCAGGCCGAGAAGATCGGGCGCGGCTGATCGGGCAGCTTGATCTGGCCCATCGGGCGGTGCAGCGGTGTGCCGCTCACCACCACGGAGCTTGCGCGGCCGTTGTAGCCGATCGGGATTTCCAGCCAGTTTGGCAGCAGCGCGTTTTCGGGATCACGGAACATGCGGCCGACGTTGGTGGCGTGCTCGCGAGACGAATAGAAATCGGTATAGCCCGGGATGTCGATGGGCAGGTGCATCACGGCATGTGCTTGCGGCACGAGCGCCCGGGCGTGCAGGGTGGCGTTGTCGCGCACGTGGGTGTCGGCCACGCTGAACAGCGTTTGCAGCTTCTTGCGCGTTTCCGCCCATACGGGCTTGCCCAGCGCGATGAAACTGTTGAGCTTGCCGGTGCGGAACGTGCCGCGTGTGGATGCGGGCAGCAGCCCGGCGTCATCCAGCACGCCAAGATCGATGACTTGATCGCCCAGCGCAACGCCCGCGCGTGGCGAGGGGTTTTCCTTCGTGGAGAAGATGCCGAAGGGCAGGTTTTCCAGCGGGAAGTGGGTGTCGGGGGTGTTGGCGGATTCGAGCCAGCTTAGTTGTCGGGTGGTCATGGTGGGGGCGATGGTTTGTTTGGTGAGTCGGTTATTGCTTGACGTTGGTGGTGCATCCCGCGTTTCGTCCCCTGCCGGGGTCGACTCACTTTCTTTGTCTTGCCAAAGAAAGTAAGCAAAGAAAGGCGCGCCCGAGATGGCGACTTCCCCTTGAATTTATGTCGCAGGGAGGGAAGGGAGGCAAACTCGCTGCGCTCAGACAGGCCTCCCTTCTTTTTCCTCCCCGCAACAGAAATTCAAGGCGCCATCTAGGGCATCAACAGCCAAACCTTCGCGGCGCTTGCCTTGGCGTCAGGTTGATTTGGTTAACGCTTGCTCGGGTCGAAATGCTTCTTCAGGCCCTGCCAGCATTCGAAGTATTTGGCTTGCAACTGTGCCGATTCCGCCGCGAAGCGCGTTGGGCGAATGACCGCCGGCGTCTCGAACATGAAGGCCATCGTTGCGTCTACCTTGTGCGGCTTGGTGGTGTCGCCGTTGCTGGCTTTCTCGAACGTGTCGGCGTCGGGGCCGTGGCCGCTCATGCAGTTGTGCAGGCTGGCGCCGCCCGGCACGAAACCCTCTGCCTTGGCGTCGTACACGCCTTGGATTAGGCCCATGAATTCGCTCGCGACGTTGCGGTGGAACCAGGGTGGGCGGAACGTGTTTTCGGCGGCCAGCCAGCGCGGCGGGAAGATCACGAAATCGATCGTGTCTACGCCCGGCGTGTCGGAGGGGCTTTGCAGCACCAGGAAGATCGACGGGTCCGGATGGTCGTAGCTGATCGAGCCAATGGTGTTGAACAGGCGCAGGTCGTACTTGTACGGCGCGAGATTGCCGTGCCAGGCTACGACGTCTAGCGGCGAGTGGCCGATCTTCGCGGTCCACAGGCTGCCCTGGAATTTTGCGACGAGTTCAAAGCTGCCCTCGCGGTCTTCGTACCAGGCGTGCGGCGTGAGGAAGTCGCGCGGGTTGGCCAGGCCGTTCGAGCCGATTACGCCGAGGTCCGGCAGGCGGAACATCGCGCCGAAGTTCTCGCAGATGTAGCCGCGCGCGTCACCTTCGGGCAACTCGACGCGGAAGCGCACGCCGCGCGGGATGACGGCAATCTCCAGCGGCTCCACGTCGACCACGCCCATCTCCGTCAGCAGGCGCAGGCGGCCTTGCTGCGGGACGATCAGCAGTTCGCCGTCGGCGTTGTAGAAGAAGCGGTCGGTCATCGACGCGTTGGCGGCGTACAGGTGGATGCCGCAGCCGGTTTGCGCGTCCGGCCCGCCGTTGCCGGCGAAGGTGACGATGCCGTCGATGAAATCGGTGCTGGCCGCTGGTGCGGGCAGCGGATCCCAGCGCAACTGGTTGGGCGAGGGCGGTACCTCGTTGAAGTTGCTGTGGAAGCGGCCTTGCGCCATGGCTTCGAACGGCAGGTGCACGGCACCCGGGCGAATGCGATACAGCCACGAGCGGCGGTTGTGCGCACGCGGGGCGGTGAATGCCGTGCCGGAGATCTGTTCCGCATACAGGCCATACGGCGCCTTCTGCGGCGAGTTCTGGCCGTGGGGCAGCGCGCCGGGCAGCGCTTCGGTGGCGAACTCGTTGCCGAAGCCGCTTTGGTAAGCGGGCCGGTCCAGCGACGCGGGGGTGAATGCGTTCTTGGCCGTCGGGGCGAGCATGTTCATGGTGAAGTCCTTGGAGAAAAAGTCAGGAGCGTCTTCAGGGAAAGCGTAGTCGTTACCGAGCCATCAGGCGGGCTTGCCGGTTGTGCGACCTGAGGCAAAGCGTGCGGCGTCCGCGCCACTGGCGGCCAGCGTAAGCACCAGCACCATGCCGAACGACACCAGCGCCGGCACCGCCGCGGCCGAGAACAACGCCGGGCTGCTCCATTGCATGGCAATCAGCTGCCCGCCGATCACCGGGCCGATGACGGAGCCGATGCGGCCCACGCCAAGGCTCCAGCCGATGCCGGTCGCGCGCAGCGTGGTGGGGTAATACGTGGCGGCCAGCGCATTGACCGCAGGCTGCCCGCCGACGATGCAGAAGCCGGCCACGAACACCACCGCCACCAGCATGGGCAGCGCTGCCGCCACATGGCCGATCAGCCCGACGTTGACGCAGGCGATCACGAAGCACACGGCCAGCACGCGCACAAAGCCCAGACGATCGATCAGCCGGCCCAGCGTGAGCGTGCCGATCACGCCGCCCACCTGCAGCGCGGTGGCTACCAGCACAGCGGTATCCGTCGGATATCCCGCATCGCGAATCAGCGTCGGAAGCCAGTTCGACAGGAAATACAGGTCGATCAGGTTCATGAAGTTGATGACCCACAGCACGAGCGTGACTTTGGCGCGGCCTTCGGTGAACAGCGCCGAGACCGGCCTGCCGCGTGCGGGCGCTTCGGGCACCGCGAATTGCGTCTGCGCGTTCACCTGCAGTTGCGGATCAAGCTTGCTCAACCAGCGAGCCAGACGTTGATGGCGCGTCTGCGGATCGCCCTTGAGCACGAGGTATTGCAAGGATTCAGGCAGCCACAGCACCATCATCACGCCAATGGCGAGCGGCACCAGACCGCCCACCAGGAACACCGCATGCCACCCAAAGCGTGAGAGCAGCGCCGCGCTCACAAAGCCGCCAAGTGCGGCACCTACGGTGAAGCCGCATGACACCAGCATCATCCACGTCACGCGAGAGCGCGCGGGGCTGAACTCACCGGCCAGCGCCATCGCGTTGGGCATGATGCAACCCAGGCCCAGGCCTGTGATGAAGCGCAAGACGAGTAGCGCCTCCACCGTTGCCACCTGCGTGGTGGCCAGCATGCAGGCCGCAAAGAAGAACGTGGCGACGATCAGCACCGGCCGCCGCCCGAAGCGGTCGCCCAGCACGCCAAACACCAGCGAGCCGACCAGCATGCCGAACAGCCCCGCGCCAAATACCGGCCCGAGGCTTGCCTTGGTGATCCCCCAATCCTTGATGATGGCCGGTGCCACATAACCCATGGCCTGCACGTCAAAGCCGTCGATGATCAGGCACAGCCCGCAGATGGCGAGCAACAGGATCTGGAAGCCGCCAACCTTGCCCTGGTCGATCAGGCGGGCGAGGTCGATGGGCGTGGATGGCGTTTCATGAGCGGCGGGGGCAGGGCGCATGGTGGTCTCCGGTGGCGGCGTTGCCGCTCTGTTCTGGATTTTTGGTATGCGCGTATTGTCCGGATTGGATGAAAATTTGTAATATCAATGCGAGAATGCGTGCTATTGATTTTGTGAATGTCGAGGCGCCGCCATGCTGAATCTGCGGGATGTCGACCTGAACCTGCTGGTGCTGTTTCAGGAAATCCTGCGCGAAAAGCGCATTTCCATCGTGGCCGAGCGGCTTGGCTTGTCGCAGCCGGCGGTGAGCAACGCGCTGTCGCGCCTGCGTCAGACCTTTGACGACGAGCTCTTCGTGCGCACGCCGCGCGGCATGATGCCGACCGCACTTGCCGAGCAACTGGCCGAACCGGTTGCCACGGCGCTCGACACGCTGCAACGCGCCTTCGGCCAGCGCACGCACTTTGAAGCGGCCACCTCCACGCGCACCTTCACCATTGCCATGAGCGACGTCGGCGAGGTGTATTTCATGCCGGTGCTGGCGCAGCTGTGTGCCGAGCAGGCGCCCGGCGTGCGCATCGACACCAAGCGGGCCGGCGGCTTCGACATGAAGGCGGAGATGGAGGCAGGCGTCGTCGACCTCGCCATCGGCGCGTTCGATGATCTTTCCGGCGATAGCATCTTTCAGCGCCGCCTGTTTCAGCAGGATTACGTGACGATGTTCCGGCGCGGCCATGCGCTGTCGGAGGGCAAGCTCACGCTGGAGCGCTTTCGCGCCGCGTCGCATCTGGTGGTGGCGAGTTCGGCCAGCCCCTACAACGCCATCGGGCCGTTACTGGACAAGGCGGGGATCACGCAATCGGCGCGTTTTTCCGTGCCGCACTTCGTGGCGGTGCCGTACATCGTCAGCACGACCGACCTGGTGGTGACGGTGCCGCGCAAGCTGGCCGAACGCGCGGCGCCGCCATTCGGGCTGGAGTTCGCGGCGCCGCCGCTTAAGCTACCGGCACTGCAGACCAATGTGTTCTGGCACCGGCGCTTTCATCAGGACGCCGGCAACCAGTGGCTGCGCAACGTGGTCGCGCAGCGCTTTGCAGAGTTGGAAGGCTAGGCCTCAGTCTGCCGAGACCGTGCGCTGCAATTGTTCGCCCAGGCCGGCAATGCCCAATCGCATGGTCTGCCCCGGCTTGAGATAGACCGGGTTGGGTTTGATGCCCAGCCCCACGCCCGGCGGCGTGCCCGTCGAGATGACATCGCCCGGCTGCAGGCTCATGCAGCGGCTCAGATACGCCACCAGTTGCGCGACGCCAAACACCATCGTGCGCGTATTGCCGTTCTGATAGCGATGGCCGTCCACTTCCAGCCAGAGGTCCAGCGCCTGGGGGTCGGGCACCTCGTCACGCGTGACCAGCCACGGGCCAAGCGGGCCGAACGTGTCGAAGCCCTTGCCCTTGTCCCACTGGCCGCCGCGCTCGATCTGCCATTCGCGCTCGGAAACGTCGTTGACGATGCAGTAGCCCGCCACGTAGTCGAGCGCGTTGGCTTCGTCGACGTACTTGGCGGCTTTGCCGATCACCACGCCCAGTTCAACCTCCCAGTCGGTCTTGACGGAGCCGCGCGGGATCTCGATGTCGTCGTTCGGGCCGCAGATGGCGCTGGTCCACTTGTTGAAGACGACCGGCTCGGCCGGAACCGGCAGGCCGGATTCCGCGGCATGGTCGGCGTAGTTCAGCCCGATGCAGACAAACTTGCCGACGCGCCCGACGCACGGGCCAATGCGGGGTTGCCCGCTGACTGCCGGCAGCGTGGTGGCGTCCACGTCGCGCAGCTTGGCGAGGAATGTGTCCGACAGCACGTTACCGGCAATGTCGTCGACGATGCCCGACAGATCGCGGAGGGTGCCGGTGGCATCGAGCAGGCCTGGTTTCTCTTGGCCGTGGGGGCCGAAGCGCAGCAGTTTCATGAAAAGCTCAAATCGGTTGGGGGAAAGGCATCAAGGTATCAATTTGACCAGCCGCCGTCGATGAGGTGGGCCTGGCCTGTCGTAAAGGCGGCTTCGTCGGAAGCCAGATAGGCGGCCAGCGCGGCAATTTCTTCCGGCTGCCCGAGGCGCCCCATCGGCTGGCGTGCGACAAACGCAGCTTCGACTTCCGCGCGTGGTTTGCCCTGCACGCGGGCTTGTTCGTCGATGCGCTGCGAGAGCGAAGGCGACACCACCGTGCCCGGGCAGATGGCGTTGCAGCGGACGCCACGCGCCACAAAGTCTGCTGCCACGGCCTTGGTCAGTCCGATCACCGCGGCCTTTGATGCGCCATACACAAAGCGGTTCGGCACGCCCTTGATGCTCGACGCGGCGGACGACATGTTGATGACACTGCCGCCACCGCGTTCCAGCATGGCCGGCAGAAACGCGCGGATGGTCCGGTACATCGACTTGACGTTGAGGTCGAACGAGAAATCCCACGCATCCTCATCGCACTCCAGCACCGAGCCGGCGTGTACGAAGCCTGCGCAGTTGAAGAGGATGTCGATGCCGCCAAGCTCGGCGGCAAGGGCATTCACCTGCTGGGTGTCGCGCACGTCGAGGCGGCGGACGTCGAACGGCATATCGTTCAACGCGTCGATGCGCAGATCGGTAGCGATCACGCGGGCACCCTCGCGGGCGAAGCGCTCGGCGCAGGCGCGGCCGATGCCTTGCGCAGCGGCCGTCACGAGCGCGGTCTTGCCCGCCAGGCGCCCGGGAAAAGCAGCGCCGCTCATTGCTTCGGAAGCAGATAAGCCTGGCGCGCAAACAGGCGCCAGCCGTCCGGATGCTTCTTCCACACCTGCAGCACGCCGATATGCGCGGTGCTGGTCTTGCCGTCGGGCAGGTTGTTGACGGAGTCGAACACGTGGCGCACCCACGCGTTGTCGCCGTTGACCTGCACGGTCTGGTTGGTCAGCGCAATCGACTTGAATGAATTTGTGCCGTCCAGCGCCTTGAGAAAGGCTGCGTGGTCTTCCAGCTTGCCCGACGAGTGGCCGTAGGTCAGATCGTTTTCGATCAGCTTGGTGAGCGTGGCGCCGTCGCTGGCAACCATGGCGACGCGCATGTGCTCCACGGCCTGCGCAACCGTATCGGCATCGGTGGTGGCATGGGCGAGGGCGCTGCCGGCCGCGAGTGCGGCGGTCATGGCAACGCTCGCAATGCGGCGGACAAACGTGTGCAACGGCATGGGCAATCTTCTCTCTGGTCTGGTGTGCGGTGCATCGCGGGCGCGGTCAGAAATGGGCTTCGCGGTGCGCAGCCTGCGGCGGCAGGCTCGGGGTTTCCGGCTCGGGTAATGGCGCCGCACGGCCCACGCGCCGCACCCACATGGCGGTCAGGATCGGCACGAGAATCGCCGTGACCAGGCAGGCCGTGGCCACCAGCGCGGTTGCGGCCGGCACCATGGGTTTGAACCTGGGAATCATCTCGCCGATGATGGCCGGGTTTGCGACCGCCGCGCCGGCCGTGGACGATGCCGCCAGCCCAGCGGCGCCATTGCCGCCCGCGATGAATTTGTCGGAGAGGATGAGCGGCACGCCGGTGATGATGATCACCGTGAGGCCGAGTAGCAGGCCCGGGAGGCCGCTCTTGGCAATCACGTGCAGGTCGATGCCGTTGCCCAGCGCAAAGCCGAAGAACGGAATGAGCGGATGCACGCAGCGGCCGAACAGCTCGCGCAGTTCGCTGTCGAGATTGCCCAGCGTAAAGCCGATCAGGAAGGGCAGCACCGCGCCCACGAACAGCCGTGGCTCAAACACGGCAATGCCCGTTGCACCCAAAATGAACATGCTGACCAGCGGTCCGGATTCGATCGACATCAGCACGAACGCACCCGCTTCTTCCTTGGTGCCGTACTGCTGCATGACGGCGGCGTAGAGCCCGCCGTTGGTCATGTCCATCGACGTGGTGATCGCCAGTACCGACAGTCCGGCAAGGATGCCGGTCTTGATGCCCTCGTCCGGAATGAACTGTGCAGCCACCAGCGTTGCCAGCCACGCCACGGCAATCTTCGTGACGAGCAGGGTGCCCGACTTGCGCAGCACCACGCCGGTGGCATGTAAGTCGATGGTCGCGCCCATGCAGAAAAACCACACCGCGAGGATCGGCACCGTGCCGGTGATCAGGCCATTGGTGAACGAGCCGAAGTACTTCCCGGCATCGGGTGCGAACGTATGCGCGCATGCGCCCAGCAGCAGCGGCACGAGCATCAGCCCGCCCGGAATGCGGTCAATCGCCTTCTTGATCTTCACGTCTCCTCCGTGAGCCTCTGTGGGCTCGGTTGGTTGGGGTCCAACATCATGGGGGTGACTATAGCGGATGATATGGAACGATGTTCCATGTTTTTAGCTATGGCTGATTTATCGTTTACCCGAAGGCGCAAATGTGTGCGGTGCGGCGCTATTCCACTCGATATTGGCCCGGCATCAAAAATATGGATCGACGTTCCGTATTTTTGTTTTTTGTGCTTCAATCCAACCCAGAATAGCCGGCAGCGCATGCGGATGCCGGTGTATCCCACGGAGAAATGGCATGGAAGTGCGGCAAGGAATCCACAGCGAACACGCAAAAACCCTCGACACGGCTGGGCTGCGCCGCCAGTTCCTGGTTGAACAGGTGTTCGAGCGCGATGCGCTCAAGCTCACGTACAGCCATATCGACCGGATCATCGTGGGCGGAGCGTGGCCGGCAACGCGGCCGGTGGAGGTGCCGGCATCGCTCGCCAAGTCGATGGGCGTGAGCCATCTGCTGGAGCGCCGCGAGCTGGGCGCGATCAACATTGGCGGTCCGGGCTGGGTGGAGGTGGATGGCACACGTCACGCCGTCGGCAATGAAGAGGCGATCTACATCGGCCAGGGCGGCCAGAACGTCGTCTTCGGCAGCGACGATGCTGCCAGGCCCGCCAAGTTCTACATCAACTGCGCGCCGGCCCATACGGCCTATCCGACGCGCACGATCACACTGGCGCAGGCGTCGCCCGAAACGCTCGGCGATCCGGCCACCAGCAACCGGCGAACGATCTACAAGTTCATCGTGCCGGACGTGCTGCCCACCTGCCAGCTCTCGATGGGCATGACCAAGCTCGAGCCCGGCAGCCTGTGGAACACCATGCCGTGCCACACGCACGAGCGCCGCATGGAGGTCTATTTCTATTTCAACCTGCCGGACAACGCCGCCGTGTTCCACATGCTCGGCGAGCCGCAGGAGACCCGCCACATCCTCGTCCACAACGAGCAGGCCGTGATCTCGCCAAGCTGGTCGATCCACTCGGGCGTGGGCACGCAGGCGTACACCTTCATCTGGGGCATGGTCGGCGAGAACCAGGTGTTCCACGACATGGACCACATCGCCATTGCCGACCTGCGCTGACACCATGCGGCTCGAGAATCCCTATCTCCAGAGCGCAAGCCTGTTCGACCTGACCGGCAAGGTGGCCATCGTCACCGGCAGCAACGCTGGGTTGGGCGCGGGCATGGCGATGGCGCTAGCCGCGGCGGGTTGCGACATCGTGGGCGCCAACCGTTCGGACCCGGCAGGGACCGCCGCACGCGTGGAAGCGGTCGGCCGTCGGTTTGTTGACGTGCGAGCCGATCTGTCTTCGCTGGGGCCGATCGACAGCATCGTCGATGCCGCGATGGACACCTTCGGCCGTGTCGACATCCTGGTCAACAACGCGGGCATCATCCGCCGCTGCGACGCGCTGGAATTTTCCGAAGCCGATTGGGATGCGGTAATCGACGTCAACCTCAAGGGCGTGTTCTTTCTCTCGCAGGCGGTGGCACGGCAGTTCGTGGGGCAAGGTGGCCGCGGAAAGATCATCAACGTGGCGTCGATGCTGTCGTTTCAGGGCGGCATTCGCGTGCCGTCGTATACGGCATCGAAGAGCGGTGTGCTCGGGCTCACCCGGCTGCTGGCCAATGAATGGGCTGGCCGCGGCATCAACGTCAACGCCATCGCGCCCGGTTACATGGAAACCGACAACACAGCGCAGCTGCGCGAAGACCGGCAACGCAGCGAAGAGATTCTCGCGCGTATTCCGGCCGGGCGCTGGGGCGTGCCGGACGACCTTGCAGGCGCGGTGGTGTTTCTCGCTTCGGCGGCATCGGATTACGTGCACGGCCACACGCTCGCGGTCGATGGCGGGTGGCTGGCGCGATAGGCAAAGTCGGCAGGTGGATTGATGGAACGCAGTATGAGACCGGTTATGCTCTCTCCAGATTTTGAAATCACGGAACCACGAGAGATGAAAGCCACGCCCCGGCAACGCAAGCCGGAAGCCCTGTCCGCCAACGAACCCGTTGATACCGGTGCCGATAAGGCCGAATCGGTCTCGGCGGTCGACAAGGTGTTCACCATCCTGGCCGCGATGGGCGAGCTTGGCGCCGTCGGCCCCAGTGAACTGTCGCAGCGGCTGGGCATGTCAAAGACGACCGTGCACCGTTTCCTGCAGTCGCTCAAAAGCCTCGGTTATGTGGCGCAGGAAGGCGACACCGATCGATATCGGCTGACCATCCGCCTGTTCGAGCTTGGCGCCAAGGCGCTGGAGAATGTCGACCTCGTCCGCGAGGCCGACACCGAGATGCGGCGCATCGGTCAGCTCACGCGCGAGGCTGTCCACCTGGGCGCCTTTGACGAAGACGCCATTATCTACATCCACAAGATCGACGCCGATTACGGCTTGCGCATGCAGTCGCGCATCGGCCGCCGCAATCCGCTGCACAGCACGGCCATCGGTAAGGTGCTGCTGGCGTACATGCCGCCGGAAGAGGCACGCGAGGTGCTGTCGAAGGTGGAGTTCAAGAAATCCACGCAGAAGACGCTTGCCTCTGCCGAGGCCGTGCTGAGCATCCTGCCGCGCGTACGCCAGCAAGGTTTTGGCGAAGACAACGAAGAGCAGGAAGACGGGCTGCTGTGTATTGCCGTGCCGGTGTTCGATCGTTTTGACCGCGTGATTGCGGGGCTGTCGATCTCGTTCCCGACCATGCGTTGCGGCGCCGATACGAAAGCGCACTACGTCGCGCTGCTGCAGCAGGCTGGCGCGGCCATCTCTTCGCGCCTGGGCCATCACCCTGCATCCGACTGAGCGCTCTGCAGGATCAGCCGGTCCGTCCTATCCTCTGCGTTGTTTCCCGCATCTGAGCCTGTGCGCTCAGCATTCCATTTCCACCGTATTGGAGTCGATCACATGCGTTACAACCAACTGGGCCGGACCGGCCTGTTCGTTTCTGAGTTGTGCCTCGGCACGATGACCTTCGGCGGCAACGACGGCATCTGGCAGCACATCGGCGATTTGCAGCAAGCCGATGCCGAGCGCCTGATCGGGCGCGCGCTCGACGCCGGCATCAATTTCATCGATACGGCTGATGTGTACGCCAACGGTGTCGCTGAACAGATGACAGGGCAGGCGCTCAAGAACCTGAAGGTGTCGCGCGACAGCGTGGTCGTCGCCACCAAGGTGTTCGGCCAGACCGGCGAAAGCATGAACGCACGCGGCGCCTCACGCTTGCACATCATGGACGGCATCAAGGCGAGCCTGAAACGCATGCAGCTCGACCATATCGATCTTTATCAGATCCATGGTTTCGACCCCGCCACGCCCATTGAAGAAACCGTGCGTGCGCTCGACACGCTCGTCCAGCATGGCCATGTGCGCTATGTGGGCGTGTCGAATTGGGCAGCGTGGCAGATCGTCAAGGCGTTGGGGATTGCCGAGCGGCTCGGCTGCGCACGCTTCGAAAGCTTGCAGGCGTACTACACCATCGCCGGACGTGATCTTGAGCGCGAACTGGTGCCGATGCTCAAAAGCGAAGGCCTGGGCCTGATGGTCTGGAGCCCGCTGGCCGGCGGCCTGCTCAGCGGCAAATACACGCGCGAGCAGCACGGCGAACACGACAGCCGCCGCAACAAGTTCGACTTTCCGCCAGTGGACCGTGCACGTGCCTACACGTGCGTGGATGCCATGCGCGTCATGGCCAATGCGCGCAGCGTGTCGGTTGCGCAGATTGCGCTTGCGTGGCTGCTGCATCAGCGCGCAGTGACCACCGTGATCGTCGGTGCCAAGAAGATTGAGCAGCTCGACGACAACATCGCGGCCACCAAGGTTGAACTGACGGCGGAAGAGCTGGCGCAGCTCGATGAACTGAGCAAACTCCCAGCCGAATACCCAGGCTGGATGCTGGAGCGGCAAGGTGAGTACCGGCGTGGCCAGCTTGCCGGAGCGCGGCAGGCCGGACGCTAGTCTGTCGGCTCAAATCGTTCGCCTTTGAACACGCGGTGCGGGTTGCCGCGCTCCACATGATGATGGAGCGCGCGCCGTTGCGCACGCCGTGTTGCATCGGCTGCCGCGTCATCGTCCGCCAGCTTGTGTGCGAGTAGCAGCACGGCCAGCCGCTTGTTGGCGTGCTGGCTGCGCTCGGTCTGCACCTTCACGCTGATGCCCGTGGCGATATGCGTGGCCCGCACGGCCGATTCCGTCTTGTTGACATGCTGCCCGCCGGGTCCTGACGAACGCGTGGTCTCGAAGCGGATCTCGCTGGGTAGCGTTTCTGACGGCGCGGCACAGCGCGCCACTCCCAAGAACCAGTTCTTGCGCGCGTGCCGTGGCCGATACGGGCTCGGGCATGTCCACTGGATCGTGCCTTCCCATGCTCGAGCCACGGCGTTCTCGGAGTCGCCTTCCAGGCTGATCAAGGCGGAGCGCAGCGTGCCGGCGCGCTCCCCATCCTCCTGTTCCAGCAGTTCGAGTTGGACGCCGGCGGCTGCAGCTTCGCGTTGCAGCCGCGCGAGCGCTTTCACCACAGCCAGCTCGCATTCGGCCGGGCCTTGGGCGGAAGAGAGTTGCAGTAACACCATCAGCAGCACTCCCCACGCGTCTTGTACGTCAACACCGGGCGCAGGCGCGCGAGCACCTTGACCAGGCCGGCGTCCACCAGCGGCGCGATGACGCTCTCGATCGGCTTGTAGGCCTCGGGCGCTTCTTCGTAGATCAACCGTTTGTCTTCGCAGATGACATGGCCGCCAAGCTTGGTGCGATTGAGCTGCGCTGGCGTGAAGCGGCGGATGAGGCGATCCTTGCACTCGCTGCGCATCCACTTGCGGCCCGCGCCGTGGGCGAGTGAGAACAAGCCGTGCTCGCTCGGGCGTGGCGCGACGAGGTAGCTGTAGTCCCCACGCGAGCCTGGGATGACGACCACGCCGGCATCCGATGGCGTTGCGCCCTTGCGGTGCAACCAGCCGCGCTCACCGAATATCGTGGCCGGCGCGACAAAGTTGTGGTGCACGTCGAGCAGCGCTTTGCCCTGCGCGTGCAGGCGGTCGAGCATGCGGCGCGCGATGAGTTCGCGGTTGGCCTTGGCAAAGTACAGCGCCGTGTCGTGGCGCGCCAGATAGGCGGCGCACACCGCATCGTCCTGTGCGAGCCCGGCGTGGCCATACGTGCGCACCTGCTCCTCGAGGATGGCCTGGCCGAGCCCTCGCGAGCCGCTGTGCACCAGCAGCAGAAGCTGGCGTGGGTCCAGCGGCAGTTCCTCTGCGTCGTAAATCTCGTCGACGCGCTGTAGCTCAGCAAAGTGGTTGCCGCCGCCGATGGTGCCAAGCGCTGCATCGAAGTCGGTGCCAGCCGGTGCCAATGCGGCGACACGCTCGCTCCAGCTTTCGTCGAGTGGCGCATCGATGTTGCCAAGACGCTTTTCCAGCTTGTCCAGGCTGGTCTTGTTGGCATCGAGATCGGTGGCCCACAGCGTCATGCCGCAGCCGATGTCGTTGCCGATCAATGCCGGATACAACCGGCCGACTGAGAAAAACGCTGCGCCAACGGGGTAACCGCGACCGGGATGCAGATCAGGCATGCCGGCCACATGGCGCATGCCGTCGAGTGCTTTGGTGGTTTGAAGTTGTCGGATCGCGTCGCCTTCGATCCAGGTGTCGTCCGAGGCGATCAGGGAGACGCCGTCGAACAAATGCAAGATGCAATTGCCCATGAAATATCCATATCAGGTCTGAAAAAAAATCTGATGTGGCAGGCCGAAGGCCGGGGCAATGCGAAGACGCTGTGAACTACAGCGCGAGAGGTTCGATCAACCCAGGCAAGGGCCTGCAAAGGGGAAAGCAAGGTGACGCATGATGTTTTTTCCTCCTATGCAAAATGGTTGATCGGTAAGCGGGGCGGATACTAGCACCGCACTTTGCGCAGTCGCAAGTACGATCAAGCGTAAGTGTTGGATTGTTGAAACGCGATGGCGCTCAGGTTGCTGTTGCCGCCGGCAATGCAAGTCGCGCCGCCGCCAGCGCTTCACGCAATACCGCCATGTCGCCGATATGGTTTGCGAGCAGCAGGATGAGCTGTGCATTGAGCATCGCGCTGTGCTCGTCGTCCAGGTTGCGATGCGCGTCGATCAGCGCTTCGTAAAAATCATCGGGGCGCGGCAGATTGGGTTGCGTGTTCAGCGGCATGGCGGTCGGTATTCAGCTCAGGCGGAGACAGTGGCGTGCGGCGTTGCCGCAGGCGCAGTTTGCCCGGTGGCACGAAGCAACGCAGCGGCCAGCTTGGCAGGCTCAAGCGCCCGCCAGCGTGCACAGACGTGCTGATCGGGGCGGATCAGGTAAGTCGTGCCGGGGCGTGCGTCATAGCGTTGCGCGACCAGGCCGTCGATGTCTTCCAGCGCGGTCACGTTGGCAGAGACCGTGCCCATGCCACCAACTGGGAAGATTGCCAGCGTAGGCAGCGGCAGCGCATCGACGTGTTCTCCGGCACCGCAGAAACGCAGCGCCATGAAGCCGCCGTGCAGATGACTGAGCAGCCAATCGGCGCGGCCATCGGCATTGCGCACCGGTGCGTCGAGTGCGACAGCGCCGGGTACGAGCGCGCAGGCGAAGGGCGCTTCATCTTCTGTCTGCAATGCAGAGCCTTCCAGCACCGTCGGCACCGACAGCCGCCCGCTGTTGACCAGCGTTCGCGCAAACGGATAGTGCTTGGCCAAGCGCAGCGTGGCATCGCGAAAAAGCCGGCTGACTGCGCTCTTGGGCGTGATGAAGTCGGTCGAGCGGGTGGAGTGACGGATGTTGTCGTCGGCGGCGAACTCGCGCTCGCTCGCGTAGGTGTCGAGCAGCGCGTCGGGCGCATCGCCGGCAAGCACCATGCGCAACTTCCACGCGAGGTTCTCGGCATCCTGCAAGCCGCTGTTGGCACCGCGCGCGCCGAACGGCGACACACGATGCGCCGCATCGCCGACGAAGAGCACGCGGCCGTGGCGGAAGCGGTCCATGCGTTCGCACGAGAACGTATAGACGCTGACCCATTCCAGCTCGAAGTCGACGCCTTCCCCCAGCAGCGCGCGTACGCGCGGGATGACGCGCTCAGGTTGCTTCTCGGCTACGGGGTCGGCGTCCCAGCCGAGCTGGAAGTCGATGCGCCAGACGTTGTCGGGCTGATGGTGCAGCAGTACCGATTGATTCGGGTGGAACGGTGGATCAAACCAGAACCAGCGTTCGCTGGGGAAGGGCGCATCCATGCGCACGTCGGCGATCAGGAAGCGGTCTCTGAATGTCTGGCCCCGGGCTTCGAGTCCCATCATGTGGCGTACCGGGCTGCGCGAGCCATCGGCGGCGACCACGTATTGCGCGCGCTGCTCGTAAGTGCCGTCGGGCGTCTCGATGGTGAGCGTTACACCATCCGCATCCTGTGAGAGGCCCGTCACCTTGTTCTTCCAGCGCAACTCGATGTTCGGCAAGGCTTGCGCGCGTTGAACAAGAAAGCCTTCCACGTAGTACTGCTGCAGGTTGATGAAGGCCGGCCGCCGATGTCCAGTTTCGGGCAGCAAGTCAAAGCTGTAGAGCAGTTCGTTCTTCAGGTAGACCTTGCCGACGTTCCAGCTCACGCCTTTGTCGACCATGCAGTCGCCGCAGCCGAGACGATCGAAAATTTCCAATGAACGCTTGGAGAAGCAGATCGCGCGCGAGCCGTTGGACAGCGTGCAATCGTCGTCGACAACGACCACGGCCACGCCCTGCTGCGCCAGATCGATGGCCGTGGCCAAACCCACCGGCCCTGCGCCGACGATAACGACGGGGCGAGCCTCAGTTGCCGCGCCGGGTTGTTGTTCGGCGCACGGCCTATACGCGAAGGCGCGGTTCTGGAAGTCGGGGTTCATGTTCAGCCTTGCAGGGCGGCCCACATTTCCTTGTCGCGCTCGGCGGTCCAGATGCGCGGGTGCTTGATGCCGCTGGCCTCATCAAAGGCGCGCGTCACGTCAAACGGCAGGCAGTGCTCGTAGATGAAGACGCTGCCGAACTTCGGATCCATGGCTGCGCGGGTGTGCGCCATGGCGGCTTTCAGGTCCATCTTGTGCGCGACGGCTTCCTTGCCGCGCTGGAGCAGGGTAGACACGAAATCGCGCGTATAGGCGAGTCCCTTGTTGACTTCGGCTGGATTGAGCAGCGCCGGGCCGCGACCGGGCACGAGCTTGTCGGCGCCGAGCGCGCGCAGTGCATCCAGCGTGGCGGGCCATTCTTCGAGTTGGGCGTCACCGCAGTAGCAAGCGGCGTCGTATTCGACGAGATCGCCGGAGAAGAGCACTTTCTGTGAGGGAATCCACACCACCGTGTCGCCCTTCGTGTGGCCGGGGCCGAGGTGCAGGATCTTCACTTCCAACTTGCCCAGGAACAGTGTCAGCTCGCGCTCGAACACCAGCGTCGGCCACGTCAGGCCCGGCACGGTTTCCACCCCGGCAAACAGGCGCGGGAAGCGTTCGATTTCCGACTTCATATCGGCTTCACCGCGCTCGACAATCATCTCGTACGTGCCGCGGCTGGCAATGATGTTCTGCGCGCCTTCTGCAAAGTAGGCTGATGCGCCGAGCACGCGCACGGCGTGATAGTGCGACAGCACCACGTGCTTGATCGGCTTGTCGGTGATGGCGCGGATGCGTGCGATCAGGTCTTGCGCCATCGCTGGCGTGGCGGTGGTGTCGACGATCAGCACCGAGTCGTCGCCGATGATGACGCCCGAGTTCGGGTCGCCCTCGGCGGTATAGGCGTAAGCGTTGGGGGAGAGCTGGGTGAAGGTGACTTGTTTGGCCTCGAGGTCGGCTTGCGAGGCGAAGGCTTTGGCCATTCTGTCACTCCTGGTGTAGTTGATTACGGTTGGGGGAATTGTTTTTCAACGTGCAGGGTCCGGAAAACCTGGGTTGGGGCGTGCTAATACCAAGCCATACCGAATGCTGGCAATCATAGACCGCAGGGTCTGGGGATGCGCCTAGGGTATACGTGAATTATGATTAGAAGCATTGTTTCTACAATGCATAAAAATCAAAAACTGGCCGTCGAGGCGAAGCTGCGTGCTACGCTCGGAGCACTTTGTCGGCTCAGCCTCAGCCAATGCGCCCCCAAGACATGGAGACTCCGGAAGTCGAAGACGACCTGCCACCCGATGGCGATGTTGAAGACGCGCGCGCAAACCGTGACCGTTCGGGCATCCAATCCATTGAGGTCGGCGCTCAATTACTGGTGGCGCTGACGCGTGCCATGCGGGCGATGGCGCTCGGCGATTTGGCACGCACGGCGGGTATGCATCCGTCCAAGGCGCATCGTTATCTGGTGAGCCTGCAGCGCGTGGGCGCCGTGTCGCAAGACCCGCTGACCGGCCGCTACGAACTCGGGCCGTTTGCGCTGCGCCTGGGTCTGGCCAGCCTCAACCGCTCCGACGCCATCGTCCGCACGCGGCCGTTGCTGGCCGGCCTGCGCGACCAGACCGGCCACACCATCGGCATTGCCGTCTGGAGCGATCGTGGCCCGACCGTTGTGCATTGGGAGAAGGCCGGTGGTGCGCCTGGCGTGAACCTGCGCATTGGCGACGTCTTGCCGATGCTTAATTCAGCCACTGGCCGCCTGTTTGGCGCCTATCAACCGATGGAGCAGACGCTGCCGCTCGTTGAGCGCGAGCTGCACGAGCGTGCCAGCGACGACCTGCCGGGCCTGCCGCGTTCGCTAACCGATTACTACCGTCTGTGTGAAGACGTCCGGACCGAAGGCGCATCGTGGGTCACGGGTAGTCTGCTGCCGGGCGTGAATGCCCTGTCGCTGCCGGTGTTCGGAGCGCGCGGGCAGCTTGTGCTGGTGCTGATCGCGCTGAACCTGCAACCGCTGTTTCACGCGCAGCGCGGGGGCGAGCTGGAGCACACGCTGCGCACGTTCGTGATGCGCCTGTCTGCCATGCTGCAGGCGCCCGCGGTCAGCCCCGCCAAGGCCAGCAACCGGCGGAGCAGGGCGACGCGTTAGGGTTGTCGCCAATTTCATCCTGTCGTAAGAAATTTACTATCTCGTAACTCGTGGCGCCCCCTCGCCCGGTTCACATCCGGCGCGAACTCCACGATTACAAGAACGAGGAGCTTCATGGACTTGTCGATTGCCGCCATCCTGGCGCAAGACGGCGTGACATCGGGCGCGATCTACGCGCTGCTGGCACTGGCGCTCGTGCTGGTGTTTTCCGTCACGCGCGTGATCTTCATCCCGCAGGGCGAATTCGTCGCGTATGGCGCGCTCACGCTGGCGGCCATCCAGGCCAACAAGGCGCCGCTGTCGGCCAGCATGCTGGTTGCGCTGGGTGTGCTGACGTTCCTCGTCGAGATGGGCCGCACGCTGCTGCAACCCGAACTGCGCCTGCATGCGCTGCGCACAGGCGCCATCTATGCGGTCAAATACTTGGTCTTTCCGATTGCGGTGTACATCGCCGCCAGCATGCTTGCACCGATGACGTTGCCCATGCTTGCGCAGGTCGCGTTGACACTGCTGATCGTCATTCCCATGGGCCCCATGATCTACCGCCTGGCCTACGAGCCATTGGCCGAAGCCAGCACGCTGGTGCTGCTGATCGTTTCGGTGGGCGTGCACTTCGCGATGGTGGGCCTCGGCCTCGTGATGTTTGGCGCGGAAGGCTCGCGCACGGATGCGTTTTCCGATGCGCGCTTTGATCTGGGCTCGCTCACCGTGTCAGGCCAGAGCCTGTGGGTGGTGGCTGTATCGGTGCTGATGATCGTGGCACTGTACTTCTACTTTGGCCGCACAGTGTCGGGCAAGGCGCTGCGTGCGACGGCAGTGAACCGGCTGGGTGCGCGGCTGGTCGGCATCGGGACCACGCAGGCGGGGCGTCTGGCTTTCACGCTGGCGGCGGCGTTGGGCGCGCTGTGCGGCATCCTGATTGCTCCGCTCACTACGGTCTACTACGAGTCCGGCTTCCTGATCGGCCTGAAGGGGTTTGTGGGCGCGATCGTGGGTGGGCTCGTGAGCTATCCGGTGGCTGCGCTGGGCGCGCTGCTCGTTGGGCTGTTGGAGTCGTATTCGTCGTTCTGGGCGTCGGCGTTCAAGGAGGTGATCGTGTTCACGCTCATCATTCCCGTGCTGCTGTGGCGATCGCTCACCACCAAGCATGTCGAGGAAGAGGAATAAGCCGATGAACACGCTGACTAAATCTTCCGAAGGCCCTACGCAGCGCAGCTGGCTTTCTCGCAACCGCGTGCTGACCGCCTTGTTTGTGGTTGTGCTCGCGTTGATCCCCATCGTGCCCACGCCCGAATTCTGGATCACGCTGCTGAACTACATCGGGCTCTATAGCCTTGTCGCGCTGGGGCTGGTGCTGCTGACCGGGGTGGGCGGCCTGACCTCGTTCGGGCAAGCGGCGTTCGTTGGCCTCGGTGCATATAGCACCGCGTATCTGACGACGCAGTATGGCGTGTCGCCGTGGATCGGCTTGCTGGCCGGGCTGGTGATCACGGTGGTCAGTGCATATGTGATCGGCCTGATCACGATGCGCATGTCGGGCCACTACCTGCCGCTGGCGACGATTGCGTGGGGGCTGTCGCTGTTCTTCCTGTTCGGCAATCTCGAATTCCTCGGCAAGTACGACGGGCTGAACGGCATTCCTGTGTTGAACGTGCTCGGTAAATCGTTGCAGACCGGGCGCGAGATGTTCTACCTGATCTGGGCCGTCGTTGTTGTGGCTGTGCTGGCCGTGCAGAACCTGCTGAATTCGCGCCCGGGCCGTGCTATCCGCGCGCTCAAGGGCGGCGGCACAATGGCCGAAGCCATGGGCGTGAACACGGCGTGGATGAAGGTGGTGATCTTCGTGTTTGCGGCGGTGCTGGCGTGCATTTCAGGCTTCCTCTATGCGCATCTGCAACGCGCGGTGAACCCGACGCCGTTCGGCCTGAACTACGGTATCGAATACCTGTTCATGGCGGTGGTCGGTGGCGTGGGCCACGTGTGGGGCGCGGTGCTCGGCGCGGGTTTGCTGACCATCCTGAAAGACAGCCTGCAAAGCATTCTGCCGAAGCTGCTGGGCACCAACGGCAACTTCGAGATCATCGTGTTCGGCGTTCTGCTGGTGCTGTTGCTGCAGTACGCGCGTGACGGCGTATGGCCGTTCATCCGCAAGCTGTTTCCCTCGGCACCGACGGCGCGTGCACCCGACGAAGCGCCGGCGCTGAAGCAGCGCGAGAAGCCGCATGCTGGCGAGCTGATCCTCGACGTACGCTCCGCACGCAAGGAGTTTGGCGGCCTTGTTGCCGTGAACGACGTCAGCTTCCAGGTGAAAGCCGGCGAGATCATCGGCCTGATCGGCCCCAATGGCGCGGGTAAGTCGACCACCTTCAACCTCGTGACAGGCGTGCTGCCGGTCACGCGTGGTGAGGTGCTCTACCGTGGCGAGCACATCAACGGTATGCCTTCGCGTGAGATCGTCAAACGCGGCATCGGCCGTACCTTCCAGCATGTGCAATTGCTCTCGGGCATGACCGTCTTGGAAAACGTAGCGCTTGGCGCCCACCTGCGCGGCGACTTCGCAGCGCAGGGTGGCGTGCTCGCCAGCGTGGTGCGCATGAACCAGGCTGAAGAGCAGAAGCTGCTGTTTGAAGCGCGCCGCCAACTGGAACGCGTGGGCTTGGCCGATTGCATGTATCAGGAAGCCGGCAGCCTGGCGCTCGGCCAGCAACGCATTCTCGAAATCGCCCGTGCGCTGTGCTGCGATCCGGCGCTGCTGCTGTTGGACGAGCCCGCCGCGGGCCTGCGCTACAAGGAAAAGCAAGCGCTGGCTGCGCTGCTTACCAAGCTGAAAGCCGAAGGTATGAGCGTGCTGCTGGTTGAGCACGACATGGACTTCGTCATGAATCTCACTGATCGGCTGGTCGTCATGGAATTCGGCACCAAGATCGCCGAAGGGCTGCCGCAGGAAGTGCAGCAGAACCCGGCCGTGCTGGAAGCCTACCTGGGCGGCGTGGAATAAGGAGAACGCGCATGTCTGTCATCCTGGAAGTGAAGGACTTGCACGTCCGCTACGGCAAGGTGGAGGCGCTGCATGGCGCCAACCTGAAGGTGGGAGCGGGCCAGATCGTGACCGTCATCGGCCCGAACGGCGCGGGCAAATCGACGATGCTCGGCGCCATCATGGGTGCGCTGCCGACCACCGGTTCGGCCAGTGGCGTGGTCTCGTACCTCGGGCACAACCTGACCGGTCTGCCGGTGGAAAAGCGCGTGGCACGTGGCATGTGCCTTGTGCCGGAAAAGCGCGAGCTGTTTGCCACCATGAGCGTGGAAGACAACCTCGTGCTTGGCGCTTACCGGCGCAAGCGGGCGGGCGAGCGCAACTATCTAGACCAGATGGAAGTGGTGTACGACCTGTTCCCGCGCCTGAAAGAGCGTCGTGTGCAGGAAGCCGGCACGCTCTCCGGCGGCGAGCGCCAGATGCTTGCGGTGGGCCGCGCGTTGATGGCCAAGCCCCAGTTGCTGATGCTGGATGAGCCGAGCCTTGGCCTCGCACCGCTCATCGTCAAAGAAATCTTCCACATCATCAGCGACCTGCGCAAAACCGGCGTGGCAACGTTGCTGATCGAGCAGAACGCACGCGCCGCGCTGCAGGTGGCCGACTACGGTTACGTGCTGGAAACGGGCGACATGACGCTCGAAGGCCCGGCGCAGGAGTTGGCCGTCAACCCGCGCGTGATCGAAACCTACCTGGGACTGGCGAAGAAGGCCGCCTGAGCGCGGCCGTGTGCGGGATCAATCGTCGTCGTCGTGACGATGGTGCCTGCGCCATTCACGCTCACGCCAGCGTTGCTCGCGCCATTGGCGTTCCTGCCATTCGCGGCCGCGGCCATCGTCGTAGTAGCCAGGCGCAACGATGACCGGCTGCGGCGCGTAGTAGGCCGGCGGCGGGGGCGGTGCGTACACGGGAGCGGGGGCATAGACCGGCGCCGGTTCGACATAAACGGGTGCGACAGGCACGCCGATTCCAATATCGACATTGACGCGGGCCAGAGCCGCCTGCGACGACAGCGCCGCAGCGGTTGCCAGCACGAACAGCGCGAAGTTCTTATGCATGTGGGAATTCCTCAAGACGTCGCACTGTAGTTGAACGGGGCGCGCGCAGTCTTACAGAAGATATACGGATGTTGCAAATTGTAACGGAGTGACGCGGTGGCCGCTCACGGCAATGTGCGTTCCATCAATTTGGCGTCTTCTCCGTAGATGGCGCGCAGGGTTGCCGCCGCTGCACTATCCATGTCGATGGATTGATAACCAAGGCGGCGCCAGAAGCCATCCGCGCCTTGCACCGCCACCAGCCGGGATCGGCCCAGGCCTTGTGACTGGGCGCTGGTGCATGCCATGGCGTAAAGCCGCTCGCCCAAACGCTGGCCGCGGCCCCCGGGTGCGATGGCCATGTCGTGCACGAACCAGAGAACATCGGCAGCATCCGTGTCGGGCAGCGGTACGTGCAATTTGGGCGGCGTCCATGCGTGCCACGCATGCGAGAGCAGGTACCCGACCACTTCGGAACCACGCAGTGCGACCAGGCACATGGCCGGGCTGCGCGCCCAGCGGCTGGCGAGCGCATCGCCCGGTTCCAGAAACCCGTCGCCGTAGCACGCCTGCTGTACGGCCAGGATGCCGGGCAGGTCGTCTGCAACGATCGGGCGGATGGCGAGTTCGGACATGGGCGCGCGATGGGCCGAAAAACGGCAGAGTTTACCGGACGTGTCCCGCCCATCATGCTGTTTTCGCATAACGTGAGCGCACATCGGTATTCGCGGCATGGCGAACGTATCCTGTAGATTCGTTGGCAGGGCAGTCCCGCCCGCGCCTGAATTCCTTCTCCCAGCATGTCCCGAATCATCTTCCTGAACGGCCAATACGTGCCAGCCGCCGAAGCCACCGTCTCCGTCATGGATCGTGGCTTCACCTTTGCCGATGGCATTTATGAAGTGACCGCCGTGGCGCGCGGCAAGCTCGTCGACAACGACGCGCACCTCGCCCGCCTGACCCGCTCGCTGTCCGAGATCGGCATCGACAACCCGTACACAGCCGCCGAATGGACGCACGTGTGCGAAGAGCTGGTGGCACGCAACGGGCTGGAGGAGGGCGTGGTCTACATGCAGGTCACGCGCGGCGTGGCCGAGCGCGATTTCGGCATCCCGGCAGACATCACGCCGACGGCCGTGGCGTTCACGCAGGTCAAGTCCATCGTCGACAGCCCGCTGGCGAAGAAGGGCGCAACCGTGGTGACGGTGCCCGACCTGCGCTGGAAGCGTTGCGACATCAAAAGCGTGGGCCTGTTGCCGCAGGTGATGGCCAAGCAGATCGCCGCCCGCGCCGGCGCGCACGAAGCCTGGATGACCGATGGCGACCGCGTGACCGAAGGCGCGTCGTCGACCGCATTCATCATCACCGCAGATAAGCGATTGATTACGCGTCCGCTGTCGAACGCCGTGCTGCCGGGCATCACGCGCGTGTCGATCCTGGCGCTGGCGCGCGAACACGGCCTGACGCTGGAGGAACGCACCTTCACCGTGGCCGAAGCCCAGCAAGCCGCCGAAGCGTTCTACACGAGCGCGTCGACGTTCGTGATGCCGGTGGTGTCCATCGACGGCGTGCAGATCGGCAACGGCCAGCCGGGCCCGCTCACGCAGGCACTGCGCACGCTGTATCTGCGCTTTGCCGGTGTGGACATTGCCGAGCCCGTTGGCCAGATGTGATGTAAGCGGTAGCGCCATCGCGGTAGAATCGCCCGCTAAGTTTTTGTAGCAAGGCGAGATATCCCATGAAAACAGGAGGCTGGCGCTGGCAAAGCGCCATCGCGGCGACCGCTCTGGTTGCCGCACAGTGGGCAGCGATGCCCGTATCCGCACAAACCGTGTCTGCGTCGGCGGCTGTGCCGACAGCGTCCGCGCAAGCCGTGACGGGCGGTGCGGCACCCGTGCCTGAATCGGCCAGCACCGATTCCCGCTGGCGCCGGTTCGAGAGCATCAACGGCATCGTTTCGTATATCGACCGGCAATCGGTCAAGCCAGAGCCAAGCGCTGAGGCGGATGCCGACTCGCATACCGTGCACTTCCGGCTGCTGCGCAACGTGCTGCCAGACTTCACGATCAAAACGGCCGATGGGCAGCCGATCCGCTCATCGGTCAAGCAGGTGGTGCTCGATTGCGCGCGACACAGCTACACGGTGATTGCGCAAACGCTGTATCGCGCGCGCAATGCCAGCGGCAAGCCGCTTTACCAGATCCACTACGGCGACGAGGCGCAAAGCCGCTCGCTGCGCGAAGGCAGCGTGTTCGAATGGATTGCCGGCCGCTTTTGCGGGGCAGGCCGCTAACGCCGTGGTCAGCAAGGGCGGCGTCAATGCCGCCCGGCGCGGTCAGATCGGCGCTGCTTCCCGGCTGTCGCTTCCGCTTTCGCTTTCTTCGCGGCCTCGTGCGTAAGGCTGCCGCTCCTGCTCAAGCTCCGGGTATCGGCGTGAAGCGAAGCCCATGGCGGCTTCGTACGAGCCAAACTGGTTGGATTCGGCGGCCACACCGTCGTTGACCAGGATTGCGTACCACTTCCCGTAGAGCGGGCCGTACACCACGACCTTGCTTTTCATTGTCTTGTCCCTGTTTCTTGTATCGATGGCCGGCCACGCGGTTTGCGCGAAGCGGCGGCTCGAGCCGTCCGGGCGCCAGGTCATGGCGCGCCGTCAGCGTTGTGGCGGACGATGATTACAGTGTGTTACACGCACGTCAACGTTTGCGTTGGGCGCAATGCTCTAGTTGCGTCAGATCGTTGCCAGCGTGCCGGCCACGCGGGCCTGCCGCAATTCGGCGGGCTCGTGGCCGGATTCGACATAGTCGGCAAAGCGGCGGATGCAGTCCGCAACCCAGTCGGGGCGACGCAAGGGCAGCCAGTGGCCGGCGTCGACCTCGTGGCGCCAGTAGTGCGGCACCCAGGCCTCTACAGCGCGCGTAACGGCGGGGCTGACGTAGCGATCTCGCGTTGGCACGATCAGTTGCACGGGCGCATGCGGCGCACGCGCCTGCGGGCGGGCGAGGCGGTCCCGAAAATTTGCACGATACATGCGCACGCCGTTGCAGGCATCGCGCACAAGCGTCGGCCGCTGGGCCTCGATGCGAATGCCTTCCGTCTTGTGCAGCCACCACGGCCAGGCGCGCGCCACCCATAGCCGCCACGACCATTCGGGCACCAGCGGCAGGTGGAAATAACCCACGTACCACGACTGCAGCCGCTGCTTCCATACCTCGCGCTTGGCCGTCCATGTGCCGGCATCGAGCTGCGTGCGCATCCAGTGGCCGACGTGGTCCAGGCATGGGCCTGAGATCGACGTGTACGACGCGATGCGCCCGCGCAGCCGGTCGGTCGTTACCGATTCCCAGCTATGGATGGAGCCCCAGTCGTGCCCGACCAGATGGAAGCGCTCGCCGGGCAGCAGCGCATCGGCCACGGCGGCAAGGTCGTCGACAAATTGGGGGATGCGGTAACCGGTGGTATCTGCGGGGGCGTCCGACAGCCCGGCACCGCGCACGTCGAAGGTGAGCACGCGGCGATCGCGCGCCAGGGTATCGCGCACGCCGTGCCAGACAGAGCTGTCGTCCGGATAGCCATGCACGAGAACCACGGCGGGGCGGTGCCGCGCGGAACCGTCGGCGGGCTGTGTCATGCGGGCATGCAAGCGAATATTGCCGGAGCGCACCACGTGGCTGCTGTGCATCGGGTCTCCAGTGAAAATGGCGGGTGGAATCTCTGCAGCCTACGGGGTGAACAGGCGACGCTACAACGCGTGTTTTTACCCGTTTCAAGCAGCGTGTGAAGCACTCGGCGCGGCGTCCGTCTGCAGCAATGGAGTGGCCGCGGCGAAGGCCGCCAGATGCTCCAGCAACGTACGCACCTTGCGTGGCAACTGCTGCTGCGGCCACACCGCGTAGATGGGGCGTTGCGGTGTGCGCCATTCCGGCAGCAGGCGCACCAGCCGGCCTGCCTCCAGCGCCTGATGGCAGAGCGTGCGTGGACAGTACAGCAGGCCAAGGCCCGTTTCCGCCAGCGTCACGCCCAATTCGATGTCGTTCAGGTCGCAGCGACCTTGAGGCTGCATTTCGATGGTTTCCGCGCCATCGGGTGAGGTGAAGCGCCATGCCGAGAGTGGCGACGACACCAACAACCGATGCTGCTGCAGTTCATCTGGATGTGTCGGCGCGCCATGCTCGGCCACATAGGCGGGCGACGCCACCAGCACCATCCCAATGACGCCCAGCCGGCGCTGCCGCAGCTTCGGGTCGTCCTGCTGGCCGACGCGGATGGCAAGATCGGCGCCATGCCGCCACACGTCTTCATTGCGGTTGCTGAGCGACAACTCCAGGCGGATCTCCGGCCACGTCGCCATGAAGCTGGCATACGCGGGTGCGAGCAGCCCGCGCGATAGGTTCAATGGCGCAAGCACGCGCAGGGTGCCCTTCACCTGGTTGAGGTCGTCGTCGAGCGTGGCCGTGGTTTGCGCAAGCGCGGTCAGCAGCGGGCGGCATTGCTCATAGTAAAGCTGGCCTTCCGGCGTCGGTTTCAGGCTGCGGGCGCTGCGCAGCAGAAGCTGGCAACCCAGCGCTGTCTCGAGCTTCTGCAGACGCCGTGTCAGCGTGGCGGGCGGCAGGCTGGCGTGACGGGCGGCGGCTTGCAGGCTGCCGTGGTCCACGATGGAAACAAAGAGAGCCAAGTCGTCGAGCATGATTCCATTTTCGGAATTTAAGTTTCAATAAACGTCTATAGTTTCTTGAAACGCGGTTGTCTAGCATACCGTCAATCACATTTGATGGCTTGCAAGGAGAACCGCCATGTCGATGCCCGTTTCCACTCCCACACGTCTTCGTGTCATTTTTGCCTGGCTGATGTCCGGCCTGATGTCGTTGTTGATGACGGGCTGGATCGGCTGGATCAACGCCGGTATCAGCCCTGACTTTCTCGCCCGCTGGGCGCATGCCTTCGTGCTGGCCTGGCCGGCTGCCTTCACCATCGTGCTGATTGCCGCGCCGACGGTGCAGCGGCTGACGCAGCGTCTGGTGTTGCCCAGTCCCGTGCAACCCTGAAAAGAAAACAGCCCACCGGGAGGACGGTGGGCCGCAAGGTTGACAGCAGGAAAGACCGATTGAAACGGACGCCGGACTGACATCCCGTTGGGTCCGGCGATATGGCTGGTACAACATCCGACCCTTATCGTGGTGACGCTGATGTGCGTGGAGATCGCACTGCCCGATACCGGGTCGTGACCGGACCATGGAGCGCACTTTAGTGGGTCGAGGCTTTCGGCAAACTTTCTTCCAGCAACGACTTGTCTCCGGACAATCCCTAGGGTCGGGGCGCTGCACACGCGCTGCTGGCGTCGCGCCACATGGCAGCCGGGGAGGGGGCACGGAAGCACAAGCTAAGCCAAACGGTAGGAAAGCCGGCTGCACGCATGGCGCCCGGCTGGCAGAATGCGCGAGCGTTGCCACCCATTCAGCCAACCATGCCCGCACCTTCCGACCTCCTGATTCGTCCCATCCACCAAGACGACTTCACTGTCTGGAAACCCCTCTGGGATGGCTACAACGCCTTTTACGGTCGCACGGGAAAAACAGCCTTGCCCGACATCGTCACGCAGACCACATGGCAGCGTTTTTTCGATGAGGCCGAGCCGGTCTATGCCATGGTTGCCGAGCGGGAGGGCGCATTGCTCGGCATCGTGCATTTCCTATTCCACCGCAGTACCACGCAGGTGCAGATGAACTGCTATCTGCAAGACCTTTTCACCGCCGAAGCTGCACGCGGGCAGGGCGTCGGTCGTGCGCTCATCAAGGCGGTCTATGGCCGCGCCGCAGAGGCGGGCTTGCCGCGCGTCTATTGGCAGACCCACGAAACAAACACCACGGCGATGAAGCTTTACGACACCGTGGCTGAGAAATCCGGCTTCGTTGTTTATCGCAAATTTCTGTAGGCCTGCGGTGCGGGAATCGTGCGTTCACGAAAGACCCCGTGCATTCCTGGTATCGGCGTGGCAGTCGGTCGGGCAGAGTGAGGGCGTGCTGCTGCGTCGTCAGCGCGGCAGCCTCCACTATTGCCACTGCAAAGGAGTTGCCGATGTCTGCCAATGAGATCCGCCCGCCGGTTCCGCCGTTCACCCTCGAATCTGCCACCGAAAAGGTGCGTCTGGCCGAAGACGGCTGGAACAGCCGCAACCCAGGGCGCGTCGCGCTCGCCTACACGCCGGATAGCCAGTGGCGCAACCGCGCCGAGTTCGTCAATGGGCGCGAACAGATTGTCGAGTTCCTCACGCGCAAGTGGCGCAAGGAACTCGACTACCGGCTGATCAAGGAACTTTGGGCGTTTGGCGGCAACCGCATCGCCGTGCGCTTTGCGTATGAGTGGCACGATGATTCCGGCAACTGGTTCCGCTCATACGGCAATGAGAATTGGGAATTCGACGCACACGGCGTGATGCAGCGCCGTTATGCCTGCATCAATGACCTGCCGATCAAGGCGGATGAGCGCAAGTTCTTCTGGCCGCTTGGGCGTCGCCCGGATGATCACCCCGGGTTGTCTGCGCTGGGTTTGTGACGCTGATTGATTAAAGAAAACCGCCCGGTTTCGGCCGGGCGCTTTGCATTCAGCCATGCAGTTGATCTAGCGCGCGTCGTCGCCAGGTCGACGGGCTATCGCCCGCGAGCCGCTTGAATACCGTCGAGAAATGCGCCTGGCTCTGAAAGCCAACCTCCAGCGCGATCTCAACCACCGAGGCATCTATTCGCGTCAGCAAGACCTTGGCGCGCTCGATGCGCCGATGCAAAAGATACGCGTGCGGGCGCACGCCCGTAGCGGCGCGGAACTGAGCAGCAAAGTGCATGCGCGTAAGGCCCGTCGCCCGTGCAACGTCTTCCAGCCGCACCGGGCGGCTGAGATTCTCTTCGATATAAGTCGTGGCCAGCCGCAGGCGCCACAGCGGCAGCGGCGAGAGCGCCGCTCGAGCAGGGCGGCATTCATCAGGAGTGGTGGGAAAAACGGAAGTCACGGTTTTATGAGACAGGTCTGTCTACATCATTGAGTAGACAGGTCTGTCTGTCAAGGCCATACTGAAACATTGCCTTCACGTTCATCAACATGGCCAAGACTGCCGAAACCCTCTCCGCCCGCGATCGCATCATGGAAACCGCCGAGCGGCTGTTCCTGCAGGAAGGTTTTCGTGCCACCGGCATCGACCGAATCATCGCCGAGTCTGGTGTGGCGAAGATGTCGCTGTACCGGCATTTCCCGTCAAAGAGCGATTTGATCGCGGCCTTCCTGGATGCACGGCACGAACGGTGGATGGCGTGGTTTCGTGAGGCGACGGAAGCGCGCCTTGCCAGGCGTGCTGACCTCGACGTGCTGGCGGACGTGTTGGCCACCTGGTTCGACACCGAAACGTATCGAGGTTGCGCGTTCATCAACCTCGTTGCCGAATCCGGTACGGAAACCGGTGATGCGCAGTTGGTGGAAAAGGCCGTTTTGCATAAGGCCGAGCTGGCGGCTTATCTGGCGGAGTTGGCGAAGCGTCTCGGCTATCCGCGCCCGAAGGCCATCGCCGAAGAAGCGCTGCTGTGCGTGGAGGGGATGATCGTGCGCTACCAGATGACCGGGGGGCGCTCGGTTGTCGATGCAGGCCGACGTCTGTTAGCGCGCCTGCGCTGAAGGGCGCCCCAGGCTTTTGGTTGGCTGTCTGACCAGCGTGTGACGCTGGCTTTCCTTTTTAAAACCATAGGGTAATCCCGCATCTGCGATTTCGAAGACGCGGTCTATAGTTGCACCTGTGTTCCAGATATTAACAGACGTTTCATAGGTAAAACAAGCGAAACGTGATGGAGTCGACAGAAATGCAACCGCAATACAACCCAGACCTCGCTCCGTGGGAGCCGATTTCTCCGAACAACGTCGCTGGCAAGGGCCGTGTCGAGCGCCCGGGTCACGTCGCCAATCTGGTGTGGCAAACGCGCGCGACTGAGCCGACAGCCTATGAGAACCAGTTGGCCGATTCGCTGGAAGCGGCATTCCTGGGTGGCGCACAAACGCCGGCCGACATCGTGGCCGTACTGAACGAGCGCGGCCCGCGCAATGCCGCCGGCGGCGAGACCTGGACGGAAGACACGTTCCTGGCCGAGATGCGCCGCCTGGGCGCCTGAGCCGGGCTGGCTCCAACACGATTCGACGCCGCATCGCCCGCAGAGGCGCCCGGCTCAACCCCATCAGAAGAGGCAAGCAATGGAAGGCAACAAGGAAGCGCAGAAGGAAGCGCGCATCAACACCGGTCTGCGCAACTACTGGTATCCGGTGGCGGCGTCGTGGAATGTGAAGAATGCGCCGGTCGGCATTACGCGCCTGAGTCAGAACATCGTGCTGTGGCGTGATACCGCTGGCCAGGTGCATGCGCTGGAAGACCGCTGCCCGCACCGCGGCGCGCGCCTGTCGATGGGCTGGAACCTGGGCGACCACGTGGCTTGCTGGTACCACGGCGTTGAGGTGAACGGCCGGGGTACGGTGACGAGCGTGCCCGCCGTTGATGCGTGCCCCATGGAAGGCAAGACCTGCGTGCGCAGCTATCCGGTGCAGGAACGTGCCGGCGCCATCTTCCTGTGGTTTGGCGACAAGGCTCCGTCCGAGTTCGACGACGCTGTCGGCACGCTGCGCTTGCCTGAAGAGCTGACCAGCGACGAGCACAGCCACTTCCTCTGCTTCGCGCATTGGAACGTCAACTACCGCTATGCCATCGACAACGTCATGGACCCGATGCACGGTGCATACCTGCACGCCGTGTCGCACTCGATGGCCAGCGGCGAGAAGAAGGCCGTGATGGAAGTGGTGGAAACCGATCACGGGATCATGTTCCAGAAAACCGGCCAGCGCGGCGTGAACTTCGATTGGACGGAGTTTGGCGAGACCGGCACGATGTGGCTGCGCCTGTCGATTCCGTATCAACCGAAGGTTGGCCCTGGAGGCCCGTTCACCATCATCGGCATCGTGACGCCGGTGGATGAAGAACACTGCATCGTCTACTTCTGGCGCACGCGCCACGTGCAGGGCTGGCAGCGCGACGTGTGGCGCTTCCTGTATCGCAACCGCCTGGAAGGTCTGCACTGGGATGTGCTGGAGCAGGACCGCGTGGTGCTTGAATCGATGGCCCCCGAGGCGCGCGATCACGAGACGCTATACCAGCACGACATTGGCATCACGCGTATCCGCCGCGTGCTGGCACGCCGCGCTGCCGCCGAATTGGCCGATACGCCGGTCGCCATGCTCAAGCCCGTTCCCACGGAAGCCCAACATGCCTGAGCGCCATCCAACTGCCGGGCTGCTGGCTGGCCGCAAGGTGCTCGTCACGGGCGCTGCGCGCGGACTGGGTCTGGCGTTTGCCAAGGCGATTGCCGGAGCCGGTGGCGCGGTTGCCCTGGCCGACATTCTTGGCGAGCGCGTGCAGGAAGAGGCCACAGCACTGCGTGCGGCGGGCTTCGACGCACATGGATTTGTGCTTGATCTTGGCGATCCGGCTTCCATTCAGGCGTGCGCTGCGGCAGCTGTGCAAGCTCTGGGCGGGCTCGATGGTCTCGTCAACAACGCGGCCATCACCAACTCGGGCGGGCGCGACGCATCGTCGATCGACGTTGACACCTGGGATCGCGTGATGAACGTCAACGTGCGCGGCACGTGGCTGATGACGACAGCCTGCCTGCCTGCACTCAAGGCATCGGGCCGAGGCGCGATCGTCAACTTGTCGTCGGACACACCGCTGTGGGGCGCGCCGAATCTGTTGGCTTACGTGGCCAGCAAGAGCGCTGTCATCGGCATGACCAAGTCATTGGCGCGCGAATGCGGCGCCGACGGTATCACCGTCAACGCCATCGCGCCGGGTCTGACGCTGGTAGAAGCCACCGAATACGTGCCGGCACACCGCCATGCCCTGTACCGCGACCAACGCGCGATCTCGCGCGATCAGGTGCCCGACGACGTGTGCGGCGCTGTGCTGTTCGCGCTGTCCGATCTTTCCCGATTCGTGACGGGCCAGACGCTGGCCGTCAACGGCGGTTTTGTCATGCAGTAATGCATCCACACTCCATTCAGAAGAGGTATTCGATGAGCGATCTCTCCGAACAACAGCAAGTGCAACGCACGTGGGACCGCCCGGAAGGCGCGTCGTTTGAGGACTGGATGAACAGCCGCGTGGCGCGTTTCTCCACCCGCCGCTACGACTGGGATGCCCTCAAGTTCCAGGCCGACTACGACCCGAAATACCGCCGTGCGCAAATGCGCTACCTCGGCACGGGCGGCACGGGCGTGGCGGCCGACACCAACACCGTGCCGGCGGAGCACTTCACGTTTTCGACCATGGTCATTCCGGCCGGTCACGAGGGGCCGTCGCACCTCCACACCGATGTGGAGGAGGTGTTCTTCGTCATTCGCGGCAAGCTCAAGCTTGTGCTGGAGAAGGACGGCGAACGCTACGAGACCATCCTCACCGATCGCGACCTCGTTTCGGTGCCGCCCGGCGTGTACCGCGAAGAAATCAACATCGGCGATGAAGATGCGCTGATGTGCGTGATGCTGGGTGCCAAGAAACCGATCACGCCGACGTACCCGCCCGAGCATCCGCTCGCCAAGATCAAGCGTTGATGCCATGAGCGTGCAGGCTGTCATGTCCTCCCATCCGTTCCGTGTTGCCGACGCGCTTGCCGCGCTGGGCGGCGACTTCGCCGAACACACCGTCGCGATCAATGTGCGCGGCGATCGCATCGGCTATCGGCAATGGGGCGAGAGCGGGCCGGTGGTGGTGCTGTTGCACGGCATCAGCTCCAGCGCCGCGTCATGGCTGCCTTGTGCCCAGGTTCTTTCGCAAACCATGCGCGTGCTGGCATGGGATGCACCGGGCTACGGCAATTCCACGCTGCTTGAACAGGCCACGCCGCGCGCCGCCGACTATGCGGTGCAGTTGCGGGCATGGCTGGCTGCGCTGCATGCGACACCCGATGTGATCGTGGGTCATTCGTTGGGTGCGTTGATGGCATCAGCGTATGTGGCCGACGCGCCAACGACGATGCAGCCGAAGCACCTGCTGCTGCTGAACCCCGCGCAGGGCTACGGCCAGCCGGGGCAGGAAGACAAGTCGCTGGCCGTGCAAGCGCAGCGTCTTGCAACGCTGGACCAGCTCGGCATCGACGGCATGGCGGAGTCGCGCCACGCGCACCTGCTGCGCCCGAATGCCACCGACGAAGAGCGCGCCTGGGTGCGCTGGAACATGAAGCGCCTCAACGATGGCGGTTACCGCCAGGCCGTGGCGATGCTCAGCGGCGACGACATCAGCGCCTATCTGAGCAAGCGCCCCGCATCGACGCCGGCACAAGTCGCTTGTGGCGATGTGGATGGCATCACGCCGCCGCAGGGCTGCGAAGCGCTGGCCAAGACGTTTGGTCTGCCGTTTGCACTTGTGCCGTCTGCGGGGCACGCCTCCTATATCGATGCGCCTGACGCTGTCGCAGGCTTGGTCGAACAAGCCGTTCTCTCCCAATCTCAAAACGCCTAAGCGCCAAGACGTATGAGCAACGACCTCATTCCAGAAGACGTGCAGGAGAAGTACATCGTGCCGGGCCTCGAACGCGGCCTGCGCCTCCTGTGCGAATTTAGCCACAAAGACCGCGTCCTTTCGGCGCCGGAGCTGGCACGCCGGCTGAAGGTGCCGCGTTCGACGGTATTTCGCCTGCTGACGACGCTCGAAGTGATGGGCTTCATCGAGCGCGTGGACGGCGGTCGCGATTTCCGTCTCGGCATGGCGGTGCTGCGCCTGGGCTTTGAGTATCTCGCCTCGCTGGAATTGACCGAGTTGGGCCGTCCGCTGCTTGATCGCCTGCGCGACGACATTCACTATCCGTGCAACCTCGTCGTGCGAGATGGCCGCTCGATCGTCTACGTGGCGAAGTCGGTCGCTCCCACGCCGTTCACCAGCTCGGTGAATGTGGGCACGCGCCTGCCGGCACATGCCACGGTGCTGGGTCGTGTGCTGCTGGCAGACCTGTCGCTGGCGGAATTGCGTCAGCTTTATCCGGAGCCCCAGCTGGAGGTGTTCTCCGCCAACACGCCGCGCACGGTGGAAGAGCTGTTCGAGATGGTCCAGCGCGACCGCGAACACGGCTACGTGCTGCAGGAAGGCTTCTTCGAAGCGAACATCTCGACGATTGCTGCGCCGGTGCTGGACCGCGCAGGCAAGGTGGTGGCGGCGCTCGGCACGACCATTCCGTCGCCGCGCATTGAGCCCGCACAACTCGATCTGATGATCGACAAGGTGCGCGCCGCTGCTGGCGAGCTGTCTTACCTGCTGGACTACCGCCCCGTCAGCGGCAAGGTCGTCAACCTGTTCCGGGAATGACCATGCCGATGATCGATCTGACCGGCAAGACCGCTGTCGTGACCGGAGGCTCCTCCGGCATCGGCCTGGCCACCGTTGAACTGCTGCTGGAAGCCGGCGCCGCCGTGGCGCTGTGCGGCCGCAACGCCGAACGTCTTGCGCAAGCCGAAAAAGGCCTGCGCAGCCGCTTCCCCAACGCCAGGCTGTTTGCCGCAACGTGCGACGTGCTCGACGCCGCTCAGACGGCTGCGTTTGCCGGTGCCGTGGAGCAGGCGCTCGGCCCCGTCGACATGCTGGTCAACAACGCCGGCCAGGGCCGCGTCTCGACGTTTGCCGATACCGACGATGCCGCGTGGACGCAGGAGCTGCATCTCAAGTTCTTCTCCGTGATTCATCCCACGCGCGCTTTCATGCCGCAACTGGAGCGCTCGGAGCACGGCGCGATCGTCTGCGTGAATTCGCTGCTGGCGCAGCAGCCCGAGCCGCATATGGTGGCTACCTCGGCCGCGCGTGCGGGTGTGCTCAACCTGGTGCGCTCGATGGCGACTGAATTTGCACCGAAGGGCGTGCGCGTCAACGGCATCCTGATCGGGCTGGTGGAGTCCGGCCAATGGCGCCGCCGCTTCGAGGCACGCCCCGAAGAAGATCGCCATCTCGACTGGGCCGCTTGGACGCGCCGCCTGGCCGCACAAAAACATATTCCCCTTGGACGTCTGGGCCTGCCGGAAGAAGCAGCCCGCGCCATTCTGTTCCTTGCCTCGCCGTTGTCTTCGTACACCACGGGCAGCCACATCGATATCTCCGGAGGACACTCCCGTCATGCTTAATAGACAACAACAGGAACCACAACTGGTCACGGTGGGCCACGCGATTGCGGCTTTCCTGGAGGCCTGCGAGGTCAAGGCGGCCTTTGGCGTCATCTCGATCCACAACATGCCTATCCTCGATGCGATGGGTGAGCGCGGCAAGATCCGCTTCATCATGGCGCGCGGTGAAGCCGGCGGCGCCAACATGGCCGACGCCTATGCCCGTACTACAGGCAGCCTGGGCGTTTGCCTGACCAGCACAGGTACTGCTGCCGGCAATGCGGCAGGTGCCATGGTTGAAGCACTGACCGCAGGCACGCCGTTGCTGCACATCACGGGCCAGATCGAAACGCCGTACCTGGATCAAAGCCTCGCGTACATCCACGAAGCGCCGGACCAGCTCACGATGCTCAAAGCCGTTTCCAAGGCGGCCTTCCGCGTGCGCAGTGCCGACACCGCCATCAGCACGATGAAGCTGGCTGTGCAGACCGCGCTCACGGCCCCGGCCGGCCCGGTGAGCGTGGAGATTCCCATCGATATTCAAGCCGCGCTGATCCCGATGCCGGACGATCTGCGCCCGCTGCAGGTGCCGCAGCATGTGCCGTCGGCCCACGCGCTGGACGAACTCGCTGAGCGCCTGTCGCGCGCACGCCGTCCGATGCTGTGGCTGGGCGGTGGCGCCCGCCACGCTGCGAAGCAGGTCAAGCGCCTGATGGATCTGGGCTTTGGCGTGGTTACTAGCACGCAGGGCCGCGGCATCGTGCCAGAGGATGATCCTCGCTCGCTGGGCGCGTTCAACCTGCACAAGCCGGTCGAAGCGTTCTACCAGACGTGCGACGCAATGGTCGTGGTTGGCTCGCGCCTGCGCGGCAACGAAACGCTCAAGTACGAACTGAAGCTGCCGCGTCCGCTGTACCGCATTGATGCAGATGCGTCGGCAGAAGGCCGTTGCTACGCCAGCGACTATTTCGTGTGCGGCGATTCGGCCCTCGCGCTGGAAGGCCTGGCGGATCGACTGGAAAAGAAGATGCAGATCGATGCGGCATTCGCCGCCGACCTGCGCGCCGCACACGAGACGGCGGTGCGCGGCTTGATCGATGGCCTCGGGCCGTACGCAAAGCTGGTGGATGCGTTGCAAGCCGCAGTTGGCCGCGAGTTCAACTGGGTGCGCGATGTGACCGTGTCGAACAGCACGTGGGGCAATCGTCAGCTGCGTATTTTTGATTCGCGTGCTGGCGTGCATGCGCTGGGTGGCGGCATCGGCCAAGGTCTGGCCATGGGCATTGGCGCGGCCATCGGTTCGGCAGCCACTGGATCGGGCAAGACCACGTTCTGTCTGGCCGGTGATGGCGGCTTCATCCTGAACCTGGGTGAGCTGGCGACCGCTGTGCAGGAGCGCGCCAACCTCGTCATCGTGCTGATGAACGACAAGGGCTATGGCGTCATCAAGAACATCCAGGACGCGCAGTACGGCGGCCGCCGCCACTACGTGGATCTGCACACGCCGGACTACGCGACACTCGCGCAGTCGCTGCAGTTGCGCCATCGCCGCGTATCGGATCTGGCCGACGTGGGCAGCGCGTTGACCGAAGCCACCAGCGGCGAAGGGCCGTTCCTGATGGAGATCGACATGCTCTCCATTGGCAGCTTCAAGACCATCTTTGCAGGCCCGCCCGTCAATCAGCAGGCCAAGGATGGCCAGGGCGAACGCGCCGCCGAGCGTACGACGGTGGTGGCGTGAACCTGCGATCGAGCCAATTCAAGGAGCCGGACATGCTGCATGTATCGATGGTCGGGTGCGGAGCGATCGGGCAGGGCGTTCTGGAATTGCTCAAGAGCGATCCGGATGTCTGCTTTGACGCCGTGATCGTGCCCGAGCACGCGATGGACAAGGCGCGCGAGGCCATCGCACCGTTCGCGCCGAATGCGCGTGTCACGACGCATCTGTCGGCCGACGCGCATCCTGATCTGCTGGTCGAATGCGCTGGCCACGACGCGCTGGAAGAGCATGTGTTGCCGGCGTTGGAGCAGGGCATTGATTGCCTGGTGGTATCGGTGGGCGCGCTGTCCGAACCGGGTGTGGCCGAACGGCTGGAGGCAGCGGCACGGCGTGGCAACGCGCAGGTGCAGTTGCTGTCGGGCGCCATTGGCGCTATCGATGCACTGGCCGCCGCGCGTGTCGGCGGGCTGGATGCCGTGACCTACACCGGCCGCAAGCCGCCGCGCGCCTGGAAGGACACGCCGGCCGAGCAGCAGTTTGACCTCGACGCGCTGCGCGAGCCGACCGTGATCTTCGAAGGCAACGCCCGCGAAGCTGCACGCCTGTTCCCGAAGAATGCCAACGTGGCTGCCACGTTGTCGTTGGCGGGCTTGGGGCTGGAGCACACGCACGTCAAGCTGCTGGCCGATCCGACGGTGGACGAGAACATCCATCACGTTGAGGCTCGCGGCGCCTTTGGCGGCTTCGAGCTGACGATGCGCGGCAAGCCGCTCGCGGCCAACCCCAAGACTTCTGCGCTGACGGTGTTCAGCGTGGTGCGTGCGCTGGGCAACCGCGCGCACGCCGTTTCGATTTAAGCGAGGCCATTGCGCCATGACTGTCTCTACCCTTAACGCAACCGCAACGTCCTTGCTGCCCATCTGCATCGCAGGCGAATGGCGCCTTGGCACTGGCGAGCGCTATGTCACGCGCTATCCGGCCACGGGCGAGGTGGTGGCTGAACTCAACGCTGCCAGCGTCGCCGATGTGGAAGAGGCTGTGGCTGGTGCCTACCGCGCCTTCCTCTCCAGCGGCTGGGCGCAGCGCAAGCCACACGAGCGCGCCGTGGTTCTGTACCGCGTAGCCGAGCTGATCCGCTCGCGCAGCGAAGCGCTGGCCCAACGCCAGCGCCTGGACAACGGTAAGCCGATCAACGAGACGCGAGCCCTGGTGGCAAGCGCTGCGGCCACGTTCCAGTTCTTCGGTGCCGCATGCGAGACGCTGGAGGAATCGCTCACGCCTGCGCGTGGCGATTGCCTGACGATGAGCGTGCATGAGCCCATGGGCGTGGTGGCGGCCATCACGCCATGGAATTCGCCAATTGCCAGCGAAGCGCAAAAGATGGCGCCCGCGCTGGCTGCAGGCAACGCCGTCGTCGTCAAACCGGCCGAAGTCACGCCGCTGATGGCGCTGGAACTCGCCGCCATTTGCGAAGAGGCGGGCGTGCCCAAGGGCATGATCAGCGTGCTGCCCGGCAAGGGCTCCGTCATTGGCGATGCGATCACGAAGCATCCGCTGGTGCGTCGCGTGTCATTCACGGGCGGCACGAACACCGGCCGCCATATCGCGCACATTGCAGCCGACAAGATGATGCCGGTGTCGCTCGAACTCGGCGGCAAGTCGCCGACGATGGTGTTTGAGGATGCTGATCTCGACCACGCGGTCAATGGCGTGCTGTACGGCATTTTCAGCTCGTCGGGCGAGTCATGCATCGCTGGTTCGCGCCTCTTTGTGGCGCGTTCGCTATACGAGCCGTTCATGGATCGCCTGGCCGCTGCCGCAGCACGCCTGCGTGTCGGCAATCCGGCCGATGAATCCACGCAGATGGGCCCGCTGATCACCGATCGCCATCGCGAGACGATTGAGTCGTACGTGGCGATGGGCGTGCAAGAGGGCGGCCATCTGCGCACGGGCGGCTTGCGCCCGGAGATCTCCGGCTGTGAATCGGGCTACTTCTACACGCCGACCATCATCGAAGGCCTTACCAACAGCGCACGCATTTGCCAGGAAGAGATCTTCGGCCCCGTGCTCGTTGCCATGCCGTTCGACGATGAAGACGAACTCATCGAACAAGCCAACGACAGCGTGTACGCGCTGGCCGCCGGCATCTGGACGCGCGATTACAAGCGCGCGTGGCGGATCGGCCGCGCGGTGCAGGCCGGCAACGTGTGGATCAACACGTACAAGCAGTTCTCGATTTCGACGCCGTTTGGCGGCTGGCGCGACAGTGGCCTGGGCCGCGAGAAGGGCCGCCTCGGCATCCTGCAGTACATGGAGCAGAAGAGCCTCTACTGGGGCCTGAACGAACAACCGCTGGCCTGGGCCAACGCCAACTGAAGCTCGAAGCAACCGCCCGGACCACAGGAGATGAAGATGAACACGATTCGAGGCATCGACGAAATCGTCTACGGTGCCGACGACCTCGCCGTCTGCAAACAGTTTTTCCTGGATTGGGGCCTAGCCCTGCAATCGGAAGACGCCAGCGGCCTGCTGTTCGAAACGCTCAACGGCTGCCGCGTGCGCGTCAAGCGCACCGACGATGCCTCGCTGCCCCCCGCCATGGAAGCCGGCCCGACGCTGCGCGAAGTGATCTGGGGCGCCGATTCGCAAGCAGTGCTCGACCGCCTGGTCGACAAGCTGGCCGATCAGCCAGGCTATGTCCACGCCGACGGCCGCGTTGGTTGCACCGACCCGAACGGCCTGGCAGTGCGTGCGCAATTGACCACCAAGCGCGATATCGACGTGCAATGCGCTGAGATGAACACGTGGACGGACAAACCGCGCCGCAATCAACCCAGCCCGATCTACGAACGTGCCACGCCCATTGAAGTGGGTCACGTGGTCTTCTTCGTGAAGGACGTGGCGGCCACCGAGCGCTTCTATATCGACAAGCTCGGCTTTGTACCGTCCGACCACTATCCGGGTCGGGGCGCGTTCCTGCGCTGCGAGCCGGAAGGCGGTCACCATGACCTGTTCCTGCTGCAAACGCCGCAGGCCAAGAGCGGGCTCAACCACGTCGCTTTTACCGTGCGCGACATCCATGAAGTGTTCGGCGGTGGCATGCATGTGTCGCGCTGTGGATGGGACACGCAACTGGGCCCGGGACGTCATCCGATTTCGTCGGCGTACTTCTGGTACTTCAAGAACCCTGCCGGCGGCCTGATCGAGTATTACGCCGATGAAGACCAGCTCGACGCGGACTGGCAGCCGCGCGATTTCGAACCCGGTCCGACCGTGTTTGCCGAATGGGCCATTGACGGTGGCATTGACGGCAACACACGTCGGCAGAAAAACGTCGTCGGCCCGGAAGGCAAGTTCCTGACGGAAAAGCGCTGAAACGTTGCAGAGAGAAGTGCTATGAATTCCCCCCTCAACCTGCGCGTGCATGCCATGCGCTACGAAGCCCAAGGCATCGTGAGCGTGGAGCTGCGCGATGTCGACGGCAAGACCTTGCCCGAGTACGCACCCGGTGCGCATATCGAACTGCATCTTGGCAACGGGCTGGTTCGCAGCTATTCGCTATGCGGTGCGCCGGAGGTGCGTGACCGCTACGTGGTCGGCGTGCTGCTCGACCGCAACAGCCGCGGCGGCTCGCGCTATGTGCACGAGCAGTTGCGCGTGGGCTCGACGCTCAAGATCGGCGGCCCGCGCAATCACTTCGAGCTGGACGAAACCGCGCCCCGCACGGTGCTGGTCGCGGGTGGCATTGGGGTGACGCCCATCGTCTGCATGGCGCGCCGTCTGGCCGAGCAAGGCAAGACGTTCTCGATGCTGTACTGCGCGCGCTCGCGTGCCGAAGCTGCCTTTGCCGAAGAGTTGGCCACGCATGGCGATGCGGTGCGCTTCCACTTGGATGCGGAAGCAGGCGGCCCGCCCGACCTGAAAGCGCTGCTCGATGGACATCCGGCCGATACGCATTTCTATTGTTGCGGCCCCGGGCCGATGCTGCGGGCTTTCGAGGCCGCTTGTGAAGCACTCGGCTATACCAACGTCCATATCGAACGCTTTGCGGCAGATCCCGGTGTGGAGTCGGTGCAGGAAGGGGAGTACCAAGTCAAGCTCGCGCGCAACGGCGCTGAACTGTGCGTACCGGCAGGCAAGTCGCTGCTCGACGCGCTGCTCGAGATTGGCGTCGAGGTGGAACATAGCTGCAAGGAAGGCGTGTGCGGCTCGTGCGAAACGCGCGTGCTGGAAGGCGAGCCCGACCACCGTGACAGCGTGCTCTCCAAGAGCGAGCGTGCGTCGAACCAAACGATGATGGTTTGCGTATCCGGCTGCAAGGGCAAGCGCCTGGTGATTGATCTGTAAGCGCAGGATGGTTTAGGCGCCGGCCTGACCAGCCGCGCCCTCTTTTTTTGCGCCCTGTTTTTCTTTTAAACGACGTTTCGCATACGAAACAAAGCAAGAACCACAACCAGCTCGTCCACCAAGACGGCGATAACAACTGGCGGGGCGGACACCTTGTCCAGTGGAGGAAACAGCAAATGAAGACAACCTTGTTCGCCATTGCGGCGATGAGCCTGGCTGGCACGGCGGCGGCCCAGAGCAACGTGACGCTGTACGGCAGCATTGATGAAGGCGTGGCCTACATCAATAGCCTCAAGAGCGGCGCCGCCAGCGGCTCGGCCTTGCGCATGGACCCCGGCACCATGCAGCCGGACCGCTTCGGCCTGCGCGGCTCGGAAGATCTGGGCGGTGGTACGCAGGCCATCTTCCAGCTGGAGTCGGGTTTTCTGGGTGACACCGGCAACAGCGTGGTCGCCGGAAAGCTGTTCAACCGGGCGGCGTGGGTGGGCCTCACCAACGATCGCCTGGGCAACATCCAACTCGGCCACCAGGCGGACTTCATGTTCGATTACCTCGGCCGCCTGAGTAACGGCTTCCAGCTCACCAACTTCTACCTGTTCCATCCGGGCAACTTCGACAACCTGGCCAACCAGTTCCAGATCGACAACGCTGTGCGCTACGTATCGCCGATCTTCGGCGGGCTGCAGCTGGGCGGCATGTATGGTTTTGGCGAGGTACCGGGTTCGCCGTCGAAGAGCCGCAGCTACAGCCTGGGTGCGTACTACACCAACGGCGGTTTCCGTGCGGCTGCGGCTTACACGGCATCGAATGACCGCGCGCTGGACATCGCGGGCCGCCTGGGAATCACGAACACGCTGGGCACGACGCTGGTGCCGGGCGTGATGACGCCGATGAGTTCGGTCAAGTCGTTTGGTACCGGCGCGCTGTATCAGTTCAGCAGCCTGCCGGTCCAGATCAACGCCGTCTACACGCAAACGCGCATCACGCTGGGCGGTGCCAATGCCCGCGCGCAGAACGTCGACCTCGGCACCGCGTGGCATTACAGCGCCGCCAACACGCTCAATGTGGGCTATACCTTCAGCAAGTACGAGGGTGCCCGCTGGAACCAGTTCAGCCTGGGCAACGTGTATGCGTTCTCCAAGCGCACGCAGGTGTACGTTCAGGGTACCTACCAGCGCGCCGCTGGCGATGCGAAGTCCGCTGCCATCAACGGCGTCGGTGTGGCGGCGCAGCGCAACCAGCTCGTTGTCAGCACCGGCGTGCATCACTCGTTCTGACGTCCTGACCCAACGCGCGCCGCTGGGCAGCGACCCAGTGGCGCATCAACTTCCTCCGGAAGGAGCTTCACATGAAGCCAGGTGTTTTGATTGACAACGGAATTGACCACGATGGGCCGTTGGGCGCGATGAGCCTGGGCAAGATCGTTGCCCGCATCGAGCGGCTCAAGAGCAACGGCATGCACGTGCGCGCGCGTCTGCTGATCGGGCTTGCGACGTTCTTCGATGGTTTTGACGTGATCGTCATCGCGGCTACGCTGCCGCTGCTGATTGCGCAATGGCATCTGAGCCCTGCGCAGATTGCTTTTGTGATTGGCGCGCCCGGCATCGGTCAGTTGATCGGTGCGCTGGTGTTCCCCATGCTTGCCGAGCGGTTCGGTCGCGTGCGCATGATCGGCTATAGCGCAGGCATTATCGGCTTGATGAGCCTCCTGTGCGGCTTGGCGCCCAGCTTTGCCTTATTTGCGGCACTGCGTATCGTGCAGGGCGTGGGCCTGGGAGGCGAACTGCCCGTGGCGGCCACATACATCAACGAAGTCACGCGCGCACATGGCCGCGGGCGCTTCGTGCTGCTCTATGAGGTGGTGTTTCCGATTGGTCTGCTGGTGTCCAACGCGCTGGGCGCATGGCTGGTACCGCATTTCGGCTGGGAGGTGATGTACTTCCTCGGCGGCATTCCGCTGGTGCTGTTCTTCACGCTGCCCAAGGCCGTGCCGGAGTCCCCGCGCTGGCTGGCGACCAATGGCCGGATGGCCGAGGCGGACGCAGCGCAGGCTCGCTTTGAAGCCAAATCGAAGGAACCGTTGCCTCCGCTGGGCGATACCTCGGCATTCGAGCAGATGTCGCATCGCCACCCGAAGCGCGGTATGCGCGATCTGTTCGGCCCCGTGTACATCAAGCGCACCGTGGTCGTGGCCATGCTGTGGGCGACGTGCGGTTTCATCCAGTATGGTCTGTCGACATGGCTGCCGACGGTCTACAAGACGATCTATCACGCACCGCTGCAACTGGCGCTCAACCTGGCGGCGCTCGCTTCAGTGCTGGGTGTGATCGGCTCGTTGGTCTGCGCGATGATCGTCGACAAGGTGGGCCGCAAGCCGGTGATGGTGGTGTCGTTCGTACTGTGCGGTGTCTCGCTGGCGCTGGCCGGGCTGCTGCACGAGCAGTCGCTGTATGTGGTGGCGGGGTTGTGCTCGTTGGCGCTGGGGTTGATGGCGTGCGGTTTCATCACCGCATATGTCTATACGCCGGAGCTGTACCCGACCAACATCCGCGCGATCGGTTGCGGCATGGGCGGCGCGTGGCTGAAGATTGCGGCCATCTTTTCGCCAATGCTGATCGGTTCGACCATCGGCTCGGGCAATGTCAGCAATGCGTTCTTACTGCTGGCCCTGGTCCCTATACTGGCCGCGATCACCATCTACTTCCTCGGCATCGAAACCAAGGGGAAAGTGCTGGAGCAACTTGAGCTGTAAGCCGAGGCTGTCGACGGTCGCAAAAACGGGTGGGTTGCGCTCACCTGGGCACGCCCCCCCGTTTTGCTTCAGGCGATGGTGTGATTCGCCATTAGTTCCAGCGCGCGCACCATGGCCGAGTGGTCCCATGCCTTGCCACCATTGGCGGCGCACACATTGAAAAGCTGCTGTGCAGCGGCGGTGTTCGGCAGGGCGATGCCAAGCTTGCGAGCGCCTTCCAACGCGAGGTTCAGATCTTTCTGGTGCAGCTCGATGCGAAAGCCCGGATCAAACGTCCGCTTGATCATGCGTTCGCCATGTACTTCGAGAATGCGCGAGGAGGCAAAGCCCCCCATCAACGCCTCGCGCACACGTGCCGGATCGGCCCCGGCCTTGGAGGCGAACAGCAGCGCTTCGCCTACCGCCTCGATGGTCAATGCCACGATGATCTGGTTGGCCACCTTGCAGGTCTGACCAGCACCGGAGTCACCCACGTGCGTGATGTTCTTGCCCATCAAGGCGAACAGCGGTTTGGCACGCTCGAACGCGGCTGCTTTGCCGCCAACCATGATCGTGAGTGTCGCATCGCGTGCACCGACTTCACCGCCTGAAACGGGCGCATCGAGGTAATCGGCGCCCAGCGCTTCAACGCGCTTTGCAAAGGCCTGCGTTTCAATCGGCGAGATCGAACTCATGTCGATGAAGAGCTTGCCTGCAGCCAAGCCCTGCGCAACACCCTCTTCGCCAAACAGCACATCGGCTACGTCCGGTGTGTCCGGCACCATGGCGATAACGATGTCCGCGGCTTGCGCCACCGCCGTTGAGCTGGCGACAACCGTGGTGCGCGAACGCAGATCTTCCGGCACAGAATGCTTGCCGCTGACGATCAAGGTGTGGTCGCCCTTGAGCAGGTTGCGGGCCATGTGAGCGCCCATGATGCCAAGACCAATGAATCCGATGGTAGCCATGATGTTCTTCGATGGGGATGGGGGAGCGTGCGTCACGCCGCAGCGCGTCTCACAAGCGTAGATCGACGCACTGATGAAGACTAGCCGGCGCCGTCATGCTGTGCGCTCCAAGATGCATTAGAGCCGCGGCCGGCGGGCGTTTGCGACGCGCGATGCCCATACGGAGATGAGATCCGGAAATAAGGGCCGAGAAGCGTCATTGCTCGTGCAATGGTTTTGGAGACCCCTCTCCTAGACTGAAAACGTGCCGATAAGAAATAAGACAGCTATCGGGCACGCCGAGATGGGAGGGGATATGTCCACCACAGCCACCGCAGCAGCCAACTGGATCGTCGTCCTGACATGCGCGTACATGGAGTACAGCACGTGGCGGGGTGTCAGCGTCTACCGCCGCACGGTCGGCTATGAAAGCGTGGTGTGGTGCTGACTAACGTACCGCAGGCTTGGGCAGCAACTTTCGGATGAGATCGCCATGTGCCGAATACTTTGCCAGCAGCGCGCCATCGTCGGCCAGTTCGAACTCGCTGAACTCGAACCCCGGCGCGACGGTGCAGCCGACCAGCGCATAGCCATGTTCACCCGGCACGCGCTCGGCCGCAAACCAGCAGCCTGCCGGAACCACCGCCTGGTACACCGCCATCGCGTCGTCGGGCGCATTGCCCAGACGATGCGTGCTCACCGTACCGTCGTCCTCCAACACATGCACATTGAGTGAGTCCCCCGCATGGAAGTGCCACAACTCGTCCGACTGGATCCGATGCCAGGCGGAATATGCATCATCCGCCAAGAGGTAATAGATGGCGGTGGCAGCCGCACGTTCGACGGGCGGGACGCCTCGCTGGACGCGTTCCTCACTGCGATAGGTTTCGCGATAGAAGCCGCCTTCCGGGTGCGGTTCGAGACCGAGCCGGGCGATGAGGTGCTGAGCAGCGGCGGTGAGCGGCATGATGAAAAACCTTCGACTCAGTTCTGCTGACGTCGGAACGGAAAGCGCTGCTGGTTGACGAAGCCGTCGGGCATGTAGTCACCTACTACGCCGTACTTCTCCGGGAAGGCCTTTTTCGATTTGACTGCGGTACCGAACAGGTAATCGATGAAGGCGAAGTGCGCGGCGTAGTTCTTGTCGATCGCTTCGTCTTCCGACGAGTGGTGCCAGTGATGGAAATCCGGCGTCACGAAGATGTACTTCAACGGCCCCCACGGCAAATGCACATTGGCGTGATTGAACACCGCCTGGAAGCCCACGATGATGATGTAGACATCGACCACGGCTTTGTCGAATCCCAGCACGAACAGCGGTCCCAGCACTGCCACTCGCGTGACGATCAATTCAAGAATGTGCTGACGCGAGCCCGCCAGCCAGTCCATTGTCTTCACGCTGTGATGCACGGCATGGAAGCGCCAGAGGAACGGCACCTCGTGATACGCGCGGTGTGTCACGTACTCCATCAGGTCGGCAACCAGCATGCACAGCAACAACTGTGGAATGAACCAGATGTGCTGCACCATTTGCTGGAAGTCCGCATGCACCATCCATCCGAACACGCGGTGGATCACGAAGTTCACCACCAGCAGCACTAGCCCCACGATGAAGTGGTTCACCGCAAAGTGCGCCATATCGGTCTGCCATTCCGCCCGGAACACCGGCTGCTTCTTGTAGAGCGGGAATAGCTTCTCAAGCAGCACGAAAATCGCCGTCGAGCCGAGCAGGTCGAGAATGAACCAATCCATGCCGATGTACGGCGTGTGATCCGGAAAATCGCCAACCGGCACGCGCGAGCCGCCCAGCGCAACGGCAACCACCACAAACAGGAACGCCAAGCCGTTCAGGCGACGGCGGTTATCCAGCACGATATTCGCCAGCGATAACCCGCCCGAGATCAGCAGAGAGACAAACAGAATCTGCCGAATCACATCCACTGAATACGCGCGCCGCAATTCGGGCGTCGTCAGATACTGGGGAAAGTGAAACGCCAGTACGCCCAGCAGGCACAGAAAGCTCAGCACCAACGCCAGGATGGTGCCGATCATGCCCCGGCCGAACTTCAGGCCGCCGTTGGCATGCAGCAGTGCATTGGCATCGCGGATCGTCGCGTCGGCCACGCGGACGATGGCGGGGTGGTGTTCCTCTTCAGGCAGTGGCGCTAAAGGCTTTTGGGACGCATCCATGGATCTGACTCGCAGTATTGTTTTGTTTTATTAACAATGCGATTACCAAAGGAATATTGGCTCTGATTCGCATTGCTACGCGATTATACGGACCGGTTTCGTGTATTCAACGGCGCAATTGCTCAGCGTATAAATGATTTGCGATTGCCGCGCTTACTCCCTGCGCGTCAGCGTCAGGAGGCTGCATCTGCAACGTTGGATGCGCACCGCATGGCGTTGCCTTTCCGCGCAAGGCCATGCATTGTGAGGCCCGCGCCTGATGGGCGACCGACGATACAAGACTAGAAGGGGAGCAACCATGTCAGAAGGATTTCACGTGCACGGCGCGCATGACCACGCGCTCGAGCATGCGGCAGAAAGCGGCCACGCCGACAGCTTTGCCGGGCGTATCGCCGTCATGACGGCGATTCTTTCGACAGCCGGCGCCGTCTTCGGTTACCAAGGCGGCGCCACGCAAAACGCCGCGCTACTCGCCAAGAACGAAGCTGCCATCCATAAGACCGAGGCTGCCAATCGCTGGGCCTACTATCAGGCCAAAGGCCAGAAGCAGGCCATTGCCGAGTTGACCGCCCAGTTGCCCGGCACCGATCAGGCCGCCGCCAAGCGCGAAGCCCAGCGCTACGCCGCCGAGAAAGAAGACATTCGCCGTCAGGCTGAAGACCAGGAGCGTCTGGCAAAAGAGGCCGATGACGCCAGTGAGCTTGCCGTGCACCATCATCACCGGTGGGCGCAAGCGGTGGTCGCCATTCAGGTGTCGATCGCGCTGGCAGCCATTACATTGCTCTCGCGCCGGCGCTGGATGCAGGTGCTTTCGTACGGTGTTGGCGCTGTCGGTGGTGTCGTGGCAGTGCTGGCGCTATTTCATATCTGACAGCGTTACGGCGTCGGTCGTTGGGGCTGTTGGGTGCCGATATACCCAGCCTCCCGCAGAACGGCGCGCTTGCAGGAGGCATTCGCCTCCATGGATCTGGAGCAAACACCATGGCATTTGGAATTTGGACGCAGCGCGCGTTGATGATTGCAGGCTGGTTGGCTAGCGCGTGCGCCATGGCGGCCGGCCCCGCCGTCGAGCCGGGCGAGTACGTCTACATCCTGGGTGGCAGCGCGAGCGGCACGATGACGGTCAAGGGCGGCAGCTTCAGTATCACCACCATCGGCGGCAACTGCCACACGTGCGCGATTGAAGGCACATTCCGCGGCCGCGTTGGGGTCGACACGGATGAGGGCAAATGCCACATCGCCGTGTCGGGCAACAAGGACGCGCTCAAGCTCGATTCCTCAGCTACCGCCGAGGCCTGCCGAGATTTCTGCGGCATGCGCGCTATGTTTGATGGTGACTACCGCCGTGCCCCGGCCGCCTGCACAGACCGCCAGCGCCAGGCCCGCATCGGCCAGGCCCACAAGCAATATGCCGCCAAGGATTACGATGCAGCCCGCACAACGCTGCGTTCGCTGCTCTCCGATTGCGCCCCCTTCATGGATTGGATTGAGCGCGACAAGGTCCGCAGTGATCTTGCCGTAACTGAATACCATCGCGGTGACAACGCCCAGTGTCTGGCTGTGCTGTCTGAGACGACTGCCGTCAAAGCACAGAAGGACGCATCACTGTTCCTGCCGCCGTGCGACGCTGACAACTACGCATCAACCAGCAAGGCGATTCTCTACAACCAGGGGCTGTGCAAGGCGCCGGTCAAGCACTGATGTCAATGGCTTCTCTATAAGTAAGAAGGGCGTTCCGGAACTAATGGCCTGCCCATCTGCGTCGCGCGCAGGCCTGGTGAGGCGTTCGGCGGCCTCTCAACCCCGCCATACCGTGTGGCCACATCGCGTAGTGGGCAGGTAACTAGCAAGATTTTTGCGGGTGCCTCACAAAAAGAGCTTGCCAGCTGTGCATCCGCACATTAGTATTCGCCCCTCGCTGCAAAACACAGCGCCGAAACGCAGGTTGAGGCGGTGGAGTTTGGTGGTGGAGAAGCAAGGTTGGAGCGGGTTTGCGGTCGATTGGGTGGTTGGCGATTGGCGGTGGACTGAGTG